>NZ_CP032702.1:1252842-2505685 GCF_007833795.1 Candidatus Pantoea soli
CACCCTGCAGGCGCACCGCCGCACCGGGTGCGCTGTCAGGCGTCAGGGCATGCAGATAACCGGCCGCATCGGTTTCCAGAGTGACATTATCGTGCCAGCCGTCAGCCAGCAGGGCGCGGGGTGCAAAAAAAGTGGCCATGGTTGATCCTCAATGGCAGAAAGTTGTATATACATATACATACTTTAACACGCAGTGTAAATCGCCAGACAAGGGGAGTGGGATGGCAGAAACAAAGCAGATCGACAGCCTGTGGCTGGGCGCTGATGTGGTCACCATGCGTGACGGGCACTACAACCTGATTGCCGACGGCGCGCTGGCGGTGCACCACGGCGAGCTGATTTGGGTCGGGCCACGCAGCGATATGCCCGATTTTACCGCGCGTCAGCAGCACCGGTTTGATGGCGGCATCATTACGCCGGGGCTGGTGGACTGCCACACGCATCTGGTGTTTGGCGGCGACCGCAGCCAGGAGTTTGAGCAGCGCCTGAATGGCGTCAGCTATGCGGATATTGCCGCTCAGGGCGGCGGTATTCTTGCCACCGTACGCGCTACGCGGGCTGCAACGCAGGCGCAGCTGGTCACCTCGGCGCGCTGGCGTCTGGCGCGTCTGCTGGCCGAGGGGGTCACCACCGTTGAGATCAAATCCGGCTACGGGCTGGATGAGCAAAGCGAACTGACCATGCTGCGTGCCATTCGGGAGCTGGCACAGAGCGTACCGGCAGACGTTAAGGCCACCTGTCTGGCGGCGCACGCCTTTCCGCCGGAATTTCGCGACAATCCGCAGGGCTGGATCGACATCCTTTGTCAGCGTCTGCTGCCGCAGGTGAAAGCCGCCGGCCTGGCGGATGCCGTGGATGCGTTCTGTGAACATCTGGCGTTTTCCCCGGCGCAGGTGCGCACGGTGTTTGACTGCGCCCGCGCGCTGGGCCTGCCGGTGAAACTGCACGCGGAGCAACTCTCGTCGCTGGGCGGCGCGACGCTGGCGGCAGAGTATGGCGCGCTCTCAGCCGATCATCTGGAGTATGCAACCGAACAGGATGTCCGGGCGATGGCGCAGAGCGGCACGGTTGCTGTGTTGCTGCCCGGTGCTTTCTATCTGCTGCGCGAAACGCAGCGGCCGCCGGTCAGCGTGTTTCGTCAGTATGGCGTGCCGATGGCGCTGGCCAGCGATGCCAATCCCGGCACGTCGCCGGCCCTGTCGCTGCGTCTGATGATGAACATGGGCTGTACGCTGTTTGGCATGACGCCGGAAGAGGCACTGGCGGGCGTTACCCTGTGGGGTGCGAAAGCGCTGGGCATGCAGGCGACACACGGCTCGCTTGAAGCAGGCAAAGTGGCAAATTTCGTACACTGGCCGCTGGCGCGCCCGGCAGAGCTGGTGTACTGGCTGGGCGGTGAACTGCCGTGCCAGGTTATCTACCGTGGAGAAGCGCAATGACACCTTTTCATTTTACCGCCGGTACGGTGCCGCTGCTGGTCAGCATCCCGCACGCCGGCACGCAGCTGACGCCGGAAGTAGAGGCCGGACTGAGCGACGCCGCACGCGGCCTGCCGGACACCGACTGGCATATTCCGCTGCTGTATGACTTTGTCCGCGATCTGGGCGCCAGTGTGCTGATTGGTCACTACTCGCGCTTCGTCATCGATCTCAACCGCCCGCCTGATAATCAGCCACTCTACACCACGGCCACCACCGGCCTGTATCCGGAAACGCTGTTTGACGGCACGCCCACCTTTGCCGCAGGGAAAACGCCTGCAGCGTCCGTGCGGCAGCGCTACCTGGAAACCCTGTGGCAGCCTTACCATCAGCAAATCCGCCAGGAGCTGGCGCGGCTGAAAGCGCAGCACGGCTATGCACTGCTGTTTGATGCACACTCGATTGCCTCAGTGATCCCCCGTTTGTTTGAGGGCCAGCTGCCGGACTTAAACATTGGCACCAATGACGGGACCAGCTGCTCTGCGGCCAGCATTGCCGCCATCGAAGCGGTGTGCCGTGCACAGTCGCGCTACAGCTGGGTAACCAACGGGCGCTTTAAAGGCGGCTATATCACACGCGCTTACGGCCAGCCAGAGCAGGGCGTACAGGCTATCCAGCTGGAACTGGCGCAGCGCCACTATATGGATGAATGCCCTCCTTTTGCCTGGCAGCAGGAGCGTGCTGCGCAGCTGCAACAGGTACTGAAACCGCTGCTGCAGGCCTATCTGCAGGCAGGAAAACCCGCCTGAATCAGGCGATCGCTGCGGCGATCGCCTCTCCACCTCTGGCTTGAAAGCGCGCGCTCTGTCTGTGTGCAGGGCTGCGCTAAAAAAGTGCAGTGCCTCCTTTCCCGATGCGATAACCCCCTGACAGGCCGGTCGTGACCACTCTGGCACACTGCTTGCTTAGTTGTATGTACAAGTAAAGACGGCCATGCGCCGATCATTTTTTATTCTGTCTGGCTCACAAAAAGCTCATGACAGCAATGATCTGCCGCACGCTAACTTGTATATACATGAAATGTCATCTGCGTTGTACTCGTTAACAGAGACAGTTTTTACATGATTACTCACCAGGAGAAACCGCATGACGCACCGCGCCCCGATTCGCCGTTTTTGCCTTACTACTCTGTTTGCCAGCCTGCTGCTTGGCGGCGCTGTTGCGCAGGCCAAAGAGTGGAAAACAATCACCATTGCCACCGAAGGCAGCTATGAACCCTGGAACCTGACGCTGCCGGGCGGGCGGCTGGGCGGCTTTGAACCAGAGCTGATGACGAACCTGTGCCAGCGTATGCAGATGCAGTGCAAACTGGTGGTGCAGAACTGGGACGGCATGATTGCCGGGCTGAATGCGGGCAAATATGACGTCATTATGGATGCGATTGTGATCACGCCAGAGCGCAAAAAAGTGGTCAGTTTTACCGTGCCCTACGCCGCCACGCCCGCCACGTTTATCACCCTGAAAGAGAGCCCGCTGCTGCCAGCAGAGAAAAACATCGTCAGACTGCAGAATGATGAAAAAACCATCAATGCGGCGATTGCGCCCCTGAAAGCGGCGCTGAAGGGCAAAACGATCGGGATTGCGTCGGGCACCGTCTACACCCCTTTTATCGATAAATATTTTAAAGATGTGGCGGACGTCCGTGAATACACCGCCTCAGCCGATGCCATTCTCGATCTGCAGGCCGGGCGCATTGATGCGGTATTTGATGATGTCACCTTTGCGCAGTCGATGCTGGCACGCAAAGAGAACAGCAATCTCACTTTCAGTGGTCCGCAGCTGGGTGGCCCGATCTGGGGCGAGGGCGAAGCAATGGGCGTGCGCATGGCCGATCAGGATCTGAAAGCGAAGCTGGATGACGCCATCAGAGCCGCGCTGGCTGACGGCACGGTGAAGGGACTGAGTGAGAAATGGTTTAAGACGGACGTGACGCCGTAAGCGAGGTAAAAAAATGATGAGCCTGCTGAGCTTTACGGCCGATGGCTGGGGCCGCCTGATTGTCAGCGCTGCTGGCACCACGCTGCTGCTGTCGCTGGCGGCGCTGGCGATAGGTTCGGTGGTCGGTGCTGGCGTGGCTGCGGCCAAGCTGTCGCCGGCACGCTGGCTGCGCTGGCTGGGTGAAAGCTACTCGGTGGTGTTTCGCGGCATTCCTGAGCTGCTGGTGATCTACCTGTTTTATTTTGGCGGTTCCGGACTGATCACCCTGATCGGTCAGCTGTTTGGCGCGGACGGGTTTATCGAAGCACCGCCGTTTCTGATTGGCGCGCTGGCTATCGGACTGATCTCGGGATCCTATCAGGGGGAAGTGTACCGCGCGGCGCGGCAGGCGCTGGCAAAGGGTGAAATTGAAGCCGCGGTGGCCATAGGGATGCCGCGCTGGCGCATTGCCCGGCGCATCCTGCTGCCGCAGATTGTGCGCTATGCGCTGCCGGGCATGGCCAATGTCTGGCAGATGAGCCTGAAGGATTCCGCGCTGGTCTCCGTCACCGGCATCGTTGAACTGATGCGCGCCAGCCAGGTGGCCGCCGGCTCAACGCGCGATTACTTCACCTTTTATCTGATTGGCGGTGCCTGCTATCTGCTGCTGACACTGCTCTCTAACCACGCGTTTCGTCGTGCTGAGCAGCGCCTCGGGCGCGCCTGGCAAAGCCGCACCGCGGCACAGCATTAAGGAGCTGGCGGATGATTGACGTTGCTTTCCTGACCGACACCTTTCTCCGGCTGAGCGCCGCACTGCCGGTGACGCTGGGGCTGTTTATCAGCGCCTTTCTCTGCGGTGGCCTGCTGGCGGCTGGCATTCTGGCGATGCGTATGAGCCGCTGGCGCCTGCTGAGTGGCTTTGCTCGCGGCTACATTCTGGTGTTTCGCGGCTCGCCGCTACTGATCCAGCTGTTCCTGATTTACTACGGACTGGGGCAGTTTGGCGTCATCCGCCACAGTATTGTCTGGCCGTTTCTGCGCGAACCCTTTATCTGTGCGGTGCTGGCATTGTCGCTCTGTACCGCCGCCTATACGGCGGAAATCCTGCGCGGTGCGTTGCTGGCGGTGCCTGCTGGTCAGGTGGAGGCCGGGCTGGCGTGCGGGATGTCGCGCTGGCTGCTGCTGCGGCGCATTATCGCGCCGGTGATGCTGCGCTATGCGCTGCCCGCTTACTCCACGGAGGCCATTCTGCTGGTGAAATCCACGGCATTAGCCAGCCTGGTTACCGTCTGGGATGTGACCGGGGTGGCGCAGCAGATTATCCAGCGCACCTACCGCACCATGGAGGTCTTTATCTGTGCGGCTGCGATCTACCTGCTGCTGAACCTGGTGATCGTCCAGCTTTATGCGTGGCTGGAACGCCGCCTGACCCCGGTGCACCGCGTGGAAAAAAAGCTGCTGCCCGCCATTAAACCGCTTGCCGGAGAATAATATGCACGCTTCTTCACCCGTTACCTTATCCGTCACTGATATCCGTAAAGCCTTTGGCAGTCTGGAGGTGCTAAAAGGCATTTCGCTGCAGGCGCATCAGGGCGACGTCATTTCTATCCTCGGCGCCAGCGGCTCAGGCAAAAGTACGCTGCTGCGCTGTATTAATCTGCTGGAAACGCCGGATACCGGTGTGGTCAGCGTCGGGGGAGAAACCATCGAAATGAAGCGTCATGCGCGTGGCCACCAGCTGGCGGCGAACCCGAAACAGATCGAACGTCTGCGGTCGCGGCTTGGCATGGTGTTTCAAAGCTTTAATCTGTGGTCGCATATGACGGTGCTGCAGAACGTCATAGAAGGCCCGCGCTATGTCCTGAAGCGCGACAAACAACGCTGCATTGCCGAGGCGGAGCAGTTGCTGGACCGCGTCGGATTGCTGAACCGCCGGGATTTTTATCCGGCACAGCTCTCCGGAGGGCAGCAGCAGCGGGTGGCGATTGCCCGCGCGCTGGCAATGGACCCGGATGTCATGCTGTTTGATGAACCGACCTCAGCGCTTGACCCGGAATTGGTGGGCGAGGTGCTGAAAGTGATGCGCAGCCTCGCCGAAGAGGGGCGCACCATGCTGGTGGTCACCCATGAGATGGGCTTTGCGCGCAACGTATCCAACCGCGTGGTGTTTATGCATCAGGGCACCATTGATTGTCAGGGCTCACCGGAGGAGATGTTTGGCGATCGCGGATCGCTGCGCTTTAAGCAGTTTATCTCCAGTCATCAGGCGGAGCAGCCGCTATGAGCGTGCTATGGGGCGATAGCCCGCTGCGCTGGCAGGCGGTGGTGCAGGTCGCGCGCCACGGTGCCACTCTGACGCTGAGCGACGCGGCGTGGCAGCGCATTGCGCGCGGGCGTGACATTGTCGAACAGATTGTTGCCAGCGGCCAGATTGCCTATGGCATCAATACCGGTCTCGGCGCGTTGTGTAATATCACGCTGCCGGAGGCGCAGCTCAGCCAGCTGTCGCGCAACACCTTGCTGAGCCATGCCTGCGGCGTCGGACCGCTGCTGCCGCGCGAGCAGGTGCGCGCCATTCTGTGCGCGGCGATTGCCAACTTCAGCCACGGTAAATCCGGGGTGTCGGTGGCGCTGGTGCAGCATCTGCTGGCACTGCTCAATCATGACATTACCCCGCAGGTGCCGTCGCAGGGCTCTGTCGGGTATCTCACGCACATGGCACACATCGGCCTGGCGCTCATCGGCATAGGGGATGTCAGCTATCAGCAGCAGACTGTGCCGGCGACAGAGGCGCTGCAGCGGGCAGGTTTAGCGCCATACAGTCCCGCAGCCAAAGAGGGGCTGAGCCTGGTGAACGGGACGCCGTGCATGACCGGTCTTACCTGCCTGGCGCTGGATGATGCCGCACGTTTGCTGGATTGGGCCGATATTACCGGCGCAATGAGTTTTGAAGCGCTGCGCGGCCAGCTGGCGGCCTTTGATGCTGAGGTGCTCGCGCTGAAAGCCAGTCCGGGCATGCAGCTCAGCGGCCAGCGGCTGCGGCAACTGCTGAGCGACAGTCCGCTGCTGGCGGCCAGCGCTGGCATACGCACGCAGGATGCACTCAGCCTGCGTGCCATGCCGCAGGTGCACGGTGCCAGCCGCGATCAGTTTGCCCATGCTGCGCAGCAGGTTGATACGGAACTGAATGCCTGCACCGATAATCCTCTGGTGCTGGGAACGCCGGAACACTGGCGCGTGGTGTCACAAGCCAACCCGCACGGCCAATCGGTGGCAATAGCGGCCGATTTACTGGCGATTGCCCTGGCGGAAGTGGGCAGTATTGCTGAACGGCGGCTGGATCGCCTGGTGAATCCGTTGGTGAGCGGCCTGCCTGCTTTCCTGGTGGCTGAGCCCGGCGTAAATTCCGGCATGATGATCGCCCAGTATGTCGCGGCTTCGCTGTGTGCGGAAAACCGCCAGCTGGCGCAGCCGGCGGTGGTGGATAACTATGTGACCTCAGGGCTGCAGGAGGATCACCTCAGCCTTGGCACCGGCGCCGCGCTGAAGCTGCTGAAGCTGAGCGGCAACGTGTGGCAGATTCTGGCTATTGAGTATCTGCTGGCCGCCCAGGCGCTGGATTTCCACGGAGACACGCAGCTGGCCAGCGGCACGGCAGCCGCGCGCAGCCGCCTGCGCAGCCGGGTCGCAACCTGGCAGGCGGATCGCTGGCTGGCACCGGAGATCGCCCGGGCGGTCGCGGTCATGCAGGAGCACGACGCCCGGCTTTAGCGATCATGGTGTCCGGACGGCGTGCCGGGGTTAGCGGCGGCGTGCGTCCGGACGCACCAGATCGAAGCGCTGATCTTCGCTGATGCCGTAATAGGCGGAGGGGCCACCGGCGCGCAGAATCGGCTGCGCTTTTGCCGTCTGATAAATGCCGTTTTCCAGCAGCGCTTCATCAATGTGAATCGCCACCGCTTCACCCAGCACCAGCCAGCTCTCCAGTTCAGCACCGTGCGCATCCTGCAGGCGGATGAGCTGGGTAAGGCGGCACTCAAAGTTGACCGGGCTTTCCGCTACCATACTGACATTGACCTGCGAAGCGGCCAGCGGCGTGAGCCCGGCCAGCGCAAACTCATCCTGATCCGCCGGGATGGAGGCCGAGCTTTCATTCATGGCTTCGGCCAGTGGACGGGTGGCAAGGTTCCAGACAAACTCTTTGGTTTCACTGATGTTCTGCACGCTGTCTTTCCAGCCGCTGCTGGCAAAGCCAATGATCGGCGGATGATAGTTAAAACAGTTGAAGAAACTGTAAGGGGCCAGATTACGCTGACCGCTGGCGCTCTGTGAGCTGACCCAGCCAATCGGCCGCGGACCGACGATGGCATTAAGGGGATCGTGCGGCAGACCGTGCCCGGCGCGTGGCTGATATGTGTAACGTTGACGCATTTTATCTCCTGGTTGTCCGCTATTGTTCTGCCTGAGCCCGGTTGCCGGCGCGGCGCTATTCTGTCGGACGCCGCGAAAGCGGCGGAAGAATCACGCCCTGGCTGCCGCGCGGCGGCTGGCGACCCGGGCGCGAAAAGGGGTTTCCGACATTAGGGCCGGGGGTAAAATTCAGGTAAGCAGATTGTGCGCTGCCGTTATCCAGCGTATCTTACGCGCGCATTATTTTCCGGAGAATTTATGAATAAGCCAGCCGCCACCCCGCTGTTCCATCCGCGTAACCGCCATCAGGGCCGTTACGATTTTGCTGCCCTGACGGCGGCGCATCCGCCGCTGGCGGAGAAAGTGCGGCCTAACGGCTACGGCGAGCTGTCAGTGGATTTTGCCGATCCTGCGGCGGTGATGCTGCTGAACCAGGCGCTGCTGAAGCTGTTTTATCACCTGAACTGGCAGTTGCCGCCGGGCTATCTGACGCCACCGGTGCCGGGACGGGCGGATTATGTGCACGCGCTGGCGGATTTGCTGGCCGGCGATCTGGATGGCGTGATCCCGCGCGACCTGGATGTGCTGGATATTGGCTGCGGCGCGAACTGCATCTATCCGCTGATTGGTCACGCGGAGTACGGCTGGCGTTTTACCGGCACCGATATCAGCGCCGACGCGATTACGGCGGCCAGCCAGATTGTCGCCAGCAATCCCGGCCTGCAGCGCGCCATCCGCCTGCGGCGTCAGAAGCAGGAGAAGGCGATTTTTGCCGGCGTGGTGCATAAAAATGAGCGCTATCATGCCGTGCTGTGTAACCCGCCGTTTCACGCTTCCGCGGCGGAAGCTGCCGAAGGCAGCCAGCGTAAAGTGCGCAATCTGGGCCTGAAGAAAAGTGCGCCCCTTAATTTTGGTGGCCAGCAGAATGAACTGTGGTGCGAAGGCGGCGAGCGCGGTTTTATCGGCAACATGATTGATGAGAGCGTGGCGTTTGCCGATCGCATTGTCTGGTTTACATCGCTGGTTTCACGCAAAGAGAATCTGCCTGTGCTGCGCGATCGACTGAAAGCGCAGCAGGCGAGTGAGGTGCGCATCATTGAGATGGCGCAGGGACAGAAGCAGAGCCGTTTTCTTGCCTGGAGTTTTCTGCCTGTCGCCGCGCGCAGCCAGCGGCTGAAGCGACGCTGATCGGGCTGCCGCGCGGCCATTTATCTTCCCCGCCGCCATAAAAAAGGCCGCCGCGGTTGCCCGCTGCGGCCTGTTGTTTTGCCTGCGGTTACGAGACGTGCTGCAGGAATTCGCGCAGGCGATCGCTTGGCGGATGCGTGATCAGTTCGTCCGGGTTGCCATCTTCGGCGATGGTGCCTTTATCGATAAAGATCAGGCGTGATGCCACTTTTTGCGCAAAGCCCACTTCGTGCGTGACGATCACCATCGTCATGCCTTCTTCCGCCAGATCCTGCATCACTTTCAGCACTTCGTGGCGCAGCTCCGGATCGAGCGCGGAAGTCGGCTCATCAAACAGCATCATTTTCGGCTTCACCGCCAGCGCGCGGGCAATGGCCACGCGCTGCTGCTGGCCGCCGGAAAGCTCAGAAGGGAAGTGGCCGGCGCGTTCTGCCAGCCCCACTTTGCCAAGCAGCTCGCGCGCCAGCTTTTGGGCATCCTCTTTTTTCGCCCCGCGTACGCGGATTGGGCCGAAAGCCACATTATCCAGCGCGCTCATCTGCGGGAACAGATGGAACTGCTGGAACACCATGCCGGCTTCCTGACGGATCAGGCGCTCGTCGACCTTCGGGTCATTGACCTTCATACCGTCGACAATCAGCTCACCGCTGCTGATCTCTTCCAGTTTGTTGATGCAGCGCAGCAGCGTGGATTTGCCGGAGCCGGACGGCCCGATGATGACCACCACTTCTCCCTGGTTAATCTTCAGGTTGATGTCGTGCAGGACGTTGGTCTGGCCGAAGTTTTTAGAGACATTTTTAAATTCAATCACAGGATTTTCACCCTTTTCTCAATACGGCGCAGCACAAAGCTCAACACCAGCGTAATAACCAGATAAATGATGGCGACGGCGCTCCAGATTTCCAGCGCACGGAAGTTACCGGCGATGATCTCCTGGCCCTGGCGGGTCAGCTCTGCCACGCCAATCACAATAAACAGAGAGGTATCTTTGATGCTGACGATCCACTGATTACCCAGCGGCGGCAGCATACGGCGCAGCGCCAGCGGCATAATCACATAGCGCAGCGTTTCACGCCGCGACAGACCCAGTGCCAGACCTGCTTCACGGAAGCCTTTGTTGATGGAAAGCACGGCGCCACGGGTGATCTCGGCAATGTAGGCCCCGGAGTTGATCATGATAGTGACCACCGCTGCGGTGAACGGATCGATGCGTAAATCAGGGAAGGCCATCGGCAGAGCAAAGTAAATAAACATCACCTGCACCACGATAGGCGTACCGCGAATCAGCTCAATGAACACCAGCGCGATATTGTTGGTTAGCCAGCCGCCGTAAGCGCGGGCGAAACCGGCAACGAGGCCGATAATCAGGCCGCCAATCAGGCCGAGGATGGAAATCAGCAGGGTCATTTTGGCGCCTTCGATTAAAACCGGCAGGGCTGGCCAGATGACGCTCCAGTCAAACTCCATGGTGTTACTCCAGAATCTGTTGCAATGGAAAAGTAAAAAGCAGGGAGCGTGGGCTCCCTGCTGACGGCCGTGATTCAGGCCAAATTATTTTGGTTCAGAACCGAACCATTTTTTATAGATGGTGTTATAGGTGCCGTTGTCACGCAGGGTTTTCAGCGCGCCATTCACCTTTTCACGCAGGTCGTCGCTGCCTTTCGGGAAGGCAATGCCATACTGCTGCGCTTCAATGGATTCGCCGACGGCTTTAAAGCGGCCTTTGCCTGCGGTGTGGATGAAGTAAAGAATGTTTGGCGTGTCGTGCAGCACGGCGTCAGCACGGTTGGTACCTAACTCCATGTAAGCGTTGTCGATGTTCGGGAACTGGCGCAGGTCTTTGGTTTTGATATGCGCTTTGGCGTAATCCACGGAACCCGTGCCGCTTTTTACTGCCACGGTTTTGCCATTCAGATCGTCGATGCCTTTGATGTCATTTTCGTTGTTACGCACCATCACCAGCAGGCCGCTTTTGTAATAGCCATCAGAGAACTCGATGGCTTTTTTGCGTTCTTCCGTAATGGTGATACCTGCCAGCGCCAGATCGACGTTTTTTGTCTGCAGGGCCGGAATAATGCCGCTGAAATCCATTGGCTTCAGGGTGTAATCCAGCTTCAGCTGCTTCGCGATGGCATCCCACAGATCGATATCAAAACCGACATATTTATCGCCCTGTTTAAATTCAAACGGGACGAATGCGGTATCAGTGGCGACAACCAGTTTCTTGTCTGCTGCGGTGGAGGAAAGGGAGAAGGCCAGCGCCAGCGCGGCCACGGAGACTTTAATCAATGACTTCATCATTTTTTTCCTTATTACCCGTCGGGCCTGGTGGCCCGATGTACGGCACATCATATGAAAAAATTATGCCAACTTTTCATTTTTGCAGAAATCAGCAGGTTGCTGTGGTGGGCTGACACGATTTTGCAAGGTACAGCGAGATTGCACCAATAGAGATCACCATAATGGTGCATTGTGCTGTCATGGTGCAGTGCCAGTGTGCACCACTGTTATGACGAGGAAAAGAAACAATGAAAGAAGTGTTAACGCGGTCATAAAACCGCAAAAGAGGGAAGGAAACAGCAGGCACAAAAAAAGGCGGGAGAGCCCGCCTTGAGTCAGAATAATTTATCGCCTGTCTGCATCGGGCGATTACTCGATGTTAGATTCGATAAACCACAGGAATTTGTCCAGGTCACGTGAAGCGGCAGTAAAGATGTCTGCGGTATCTTCATCGTTAACTTCGGTGATGGCTTTGCGGGTGTCGTTCGCCACAATCGCGTAGCGGTCGGCCAGCGCTTTCAGGTGATCCTGCACGGAATGAATGTTCAGCGGATAGCTCTGCAGCGGCGTCTTATCGTTTACGACCTGCGCTGTACCCAGGGCTACACCACCCAGCTGTACTACGCGCTCAGCGATCGTATCCTGGTGATCGGTGATGGTGGTACGGAAGCCATCCAGCATTTCATGTACGCCGATGAAGTTCGCACCGCGCATGTTCCAGTGCGCCTGTTTGGTGATCAGGGACAGGTCAATAAACTCCACTACCAGACGGTTGAGCACCTCAATGGTGGCTTTCTTCTCGCTATCAGCCACGTCATTGCGGGTATAAATCAGATCGGAAGATTTTGTTTTTACCAGTTTTGCGGTACTCATCATTAATGTCCTCTTATTGATGGTTGTCCTAATCAAGCACGGAAATAAGTATAGCAGCACTTTTCCGCTATGCCGGATTGATTGAACCGATAACAGGAATAGTTAAATCATAATAACGCTCACGCTTTGCGCGGTATGAGTTTATTTTAATTAAAATCAATGAGATGGATATTGTGTTAATTATCTTTCAGGGATGTTGCAAAATAATAACGGTGAATCTGGCGCTAATTCAGAAGCGAATGAGAATAGGTTACCTGCCGGCGCCAGCCATAAGCGACCGGCGCAGAATAACTTATTGCGGAGCAGTAATATCCAGCTGTTTTATTTTGGCCGCTTTCGGTTTCAGGGTCAGCGTGGCCCCCGCAGAAGCGATAATAATGGCCAGCAGGGCCAGCCACTGCCGCAGGCTCAGCAGCTCTCCCAGGAATAACATTCCGGAGAGGGCGGCCATGGCCGGTTCCAGACTCATCAGCGTGCCAAAAATGCGCGCCGGCAGACGGGTCAGCGCCATCATTTCCAGTGAATAGGGAATGGCGCTGGAGAGCAGGGCAATCAGCAGCGCCAGCGGTAAAACCTCCCAGTGCCAGATGCCCGGTGCCGCAAACGTCAGCCCAAGCGGAACAAAAATCACTGAGGCAATCAGCGAGCCCGCTGCTACCGTGGCCGGGCCGTGCTCCGCGCCTGCGCGCTGGCCTGCCAGAATATAAATCGCCCAGCAGGCACCGGCACCTACCGCCAGCAGCGCACCGATCGGATCGATATGGCTGATGTCTGCACCAAAAGGCAGCAGAAACCCTAATCCGCCTACCGCCAGCGCCACCCAGAGAAAATCCAGCGGACGCCGCGCGCCTGCCAGCGCCAATGTCAGCGGGCCGAGGAATTCCAGACCAACCGCCACGCCCAGCGGCACGGTACGGATAGCCAGATAGAACAGATAGTTCATGCAGCCGAGCGCCAGGCCATACATCAGCAGCGGCGTACGCTGCGCGCGGGTAAAGCGCAGTCGCCAGGGTTTAAAGATCAGGCACAGCATCAGCGTGCCCAGTCCCAGTCGCAGCGCAGTGATACCCGGCGCACCGACCGCCGGAAACAGTGATTTTGCCAGTGAAGCGCCGCCCTGCAGCGACAGCATGGCAACCAGCAGCACAGCAACCGGGAAAACCACCGGTGCCAGTTTATGTTGAGCGAGAGGCGCAGACATCCTGTTTATGATTCCTGTGAGGGGCGAAAAGCGGCATGGAAAAATCAGTGTAAAGGAATCGGCGATGAATATGCAGGAGGCGGGCGACAAAAAAAGCACTGCGTTTGCGCATAAAATAGCCACTTTCAGGGCCAGTTACGTAAAGAATTGTCAGGTTAGTTTAGGAATTTACTTAAAGGCATTATTTGCTCAGGGGAAAAGTATTGCAGAATGATGACGCTTTTTATAAGTAAAATGAATGACATACGAAACTTCATTAACTTTCTGTTACACCAAACAATCTGTTAGACAACAAAATCCGGGCAGAGTTTCTCGCTAAGTTTTGTTATATTTTTAGCGTTGTCAGGAGAGAAGTATATTCACATTTGAGGTGGTTATGAAAAAAATTGCATGTCTTTCAGCACTGGCTTGTGTACTGGCAGTTTCTGCAGGTTCAGCCATGGCACAGAGCACCGTTTCTGCCGGTTACGCGCAGAGCGACTATCAGGGCGTTGCTAACAAAGCTAACGGCTTCAACCTGAAATACCGCTACGAAGACGGTTCTAACCCACTGGGCTGGATCGGTTCTTTCACCTACACCGAAAAAGATCGCACTGACGCTGGCGTCTACAACAAAGGCCAGTACTACGGTATCACCGCAGGTCCTGCTTACCGTCTGAACGACTGGGCAAGCATCTATGGCGTGATCGGTGTGGGCTACGGTAAATACCAGCAGAACGAAACTGCCGGTCAGTCTAAATCTGACAGCAGCGACTACGGCTTCTCTTACGGTGCCGGTCTGCAGTTCAACCCAATGCAGAACGTTGCCCTGGACGTTGGTTACGAGCAGAGCCGTATCCGTAACGTCGACGTTGGCACCTGGATTGCTGGCGTAGGTTACAGCTTCTAAGTTTTTGCTTAGACCAGAGTTGCACAGAAACGGCCCCCAGCGGGCCGTTTTTTTATGCGCCGGCCTGACGCAGGCAATAAAAAACCCGCCTTGCGAGCGGGTTTAATGGCTGGACGTGGGGCTTCAGCCGCGCCAGATCAGGTTAGGGCAGGGGCGTTCCGCCACTTTTTTGCCCGCCAGCTTTTCCAGCAGCATCAGGCGCAGCGCGAAGGGTGAGCGGCTAAACAGGCAGAGCAGGGATTTCAGCTCCAGAGCCGGTTTGCGTTGCTCAACCTGGAAGCATTTGCCACAGTCAAGGCAGCTTTTCATGGTGCTCATGTTCACCTCCGCAACGGGTTGCAACGTATCTGTAAGCTCAGCCCGGCACGTCACCGCGGGAGAAAGCGCGGCAACAGGGTGCCTTTCGGCATTGACGGCTTTTCAGGCTATTTGCTTACAACATAAACAAAGATAGCATTGGCTATACTCTTTAGCCAACACTATTCAGGAAAAATTTGTGCTTATTTGTGCCTGGTTTACAATGAGCGCAGCCAGCCAGCCCGCACCGCAGGTAAAGTGCGGCAGATAATAAAGAGGAAGCGGAATGAGTCGTCGTGCCAAGAGCGCCATCAACATGCCCCAGGGGCCGCTGAAAGAAATTGAGGAGCATGTCGAAGGATTTCGTCAGGTGCGCGAAGCACATCGTCGTGAGCTGATCGATGATTACGTTGAGTTAATCTCTGATTTAATTCGCGAATTTGGCGAGGCACGTCAGGTTGATATGGCCGCGCGTCTGGGCGTATCGCAGCCGACGGTGGCCAAAATGCTGAAACGTCTGAGCACCACCGGCCTCGTGGAACAGGTGCCCTATCGCGGCGTGTTTCTCACCGCCGAAGGGGAAAAACTGGCGGAAGCGAGCCGCGTGCGCCACCATATTGTCGAAACGTTTCTGCTGGCGCTTGGCGTCAGTCCGGAAACCGCACGACGCGACTCCGAAGGGCTTGAGCATCACGTCAGTGATGAAACCCTCGCTGTCTTCCAGAAATTTTACGAAAGCCGCTAACTTATAAGGCCCTCCGCCATCATGCCCGTACTGCGATCCTTAATGCGTGACCGTATTTTGCATTTGTTGTTACTTATTGGTGTGATTCTGCTGCTGCTGGCGGACTATCGCTGGGCCCAGCTGCCGCAGGCGGTAGACTGGCAAACCATCATGACCCTGACCGGTTTGCTGATGCTGACCAAAGGGCTGGAAAGCAGCGGCTATTTTGATGTGCTGGGCGCGCGCCTGATCCAGCGTTTCCAGCATGAACGCGCGCTGGCGCTGTTTATGGTGTGCGCCGCCGCGCTGCTCTCTACGTTTCTCACCAATGATGTCGCGCTGTTTATTCTGGTACCGCTGACGCTGACGCTGCGCAAATTCTCCCATTTGCCCATCTCACGGCTGATCATCTTCGAAGCGCTGGCGGTCAATGCCGGTTCGCTGCTGACGCCGGTCGGCAATCCGCAAAATATTCTGCTGTGGAGCCATGGCTCGCTCAGCGTGGGCGGCTTTATTCTGCAGATGGTGCCGCTGGCCGCCGTGCTGATGGTCACGCTCATGGCGCTGACCTGGTTTAGCTTTCCCGCCAGCAGCATTGATAAACACGAGCAGAGCGATACGCACACGTGGCAGAAGCGGCTGTTTGTTGTCAGCCTGCTGCTCTACATCGTCTTTATTGTCGCGCTGGAGTTGAAATTCACCGGCTGGGCGCTGCTGCTGGTGGCGGTCTGTTTTCTGCTCTTGGCGCGCAGCGTGCTGGCCAGCATTGACTGGAGCCTGCTGCTGGTTTTTGTGGCCATGTTCATTGATGTCTTTCTGTTGATGCATCTGCCCGCACTGCAGCCGTGGTTTGCGCGCATCGGCCAGCTGGGCGAGGGCGGCATTTACCTGCTGGCCATTGGCTTGTCGCAGGTGATCAGCAACGTGCCGGCAACCATCCTGCTGCTGCAGAAGGTCCAGCCGTCGGATGTGCTGGCCTGGGCCGTGAATATCGGTGGCTTCGGGCTGCTGCCAGGATCGCTGGCGAACCTCATCGCGCTGCGTATGGCGCAGGACGGTAAAATCTGGTGGCGCTTCCACCTCTTCTCCCTGCCGATGCTGGCGTGGTCAATGCTGTGCGGCTGGTGGCTGTTGCGCTGGTTGCACTGACGCTGCGGTTATCGCGCTAATCTGCTGATTCACAGGTGGTTTTCAGCAGGTTATCGCCTGCTGTGGCAGAAAGTGCCGCAATTGTCGGGTTATGTAAATCTGCACTGGAATTTGTCAATTTCTTATCTAAGGTTAAGTTGACCGTTTTCGCCCAGGATTGGGTTACAGCCAGTGAAGACTACTTATGAGTGACAAGCAGAATCAGTCGCCTTCGCGCGAGCAGCAGGACCCGCAGCACACTTCCGATGACCAGCAGGATAATGACGAACAACCCCGCAAACGCCCTGGCAAAAAGCCGCTGATTATTCTCGGCATCGTTGTCGTGATCATGCTGCTGGTGGGGATCTGGTTCTGGTTTACCACGCGCAATATCGAGAGCACCGACGATGCCTTCACCGAAGGCGATGCGGTCACCATTGCGCCAAAAGCCTCCGGCTATGTGGTGCAGCTGCTGGTGAAAGATAACCAGCGGGTGAAGAAGGGCGATCTGCTGGTCCTGATCGATCCGCGTGATAACGCGGCGCAGCGCGATCAGGCCAAAGCGCAGCTGGGGCTGGCGCAGGCGCAGCTGCATCAGGCGCAGGCGCAACTGGCGCTGTCGCGCGTGCAGTACCCGGCACAGCGCGACCAGGCGCTGGCTGAACAGGCGAAAGCGCAGGCCAACCTGCTGAATGCGCAGGCCGATTATCGCCGTCAGCGCGGCGTTGACCCGCGTGCCACCTCACAGCGCAATATTGATACTGCCGCCGCCCAGCTGCGTTCGGCTGAGGCGCAGCTGCAAAGCGCGAAAGCGCAGGTGGAAGTCGCCTCCCAGGTGCAGCTGCAGATTCGCCAGCAGGAAACCAATGTTGAAGCACGTCAGCAGCAGGTACAGCAGGCGCAGGCGCAGCTGAACACCGCCGAGCTGAACCTCTCGTATACCGAAGTGCGCGCGCCCTATGACGGCTTCGTCACCAAACGTAACGTGCAGCCGGGGACGCTGGTGCAGGCAGGCAGCGCGCTGTTTTCGCTGGTATCGCCGGATATCTGGATTACCGCCAACTTTAAAGAGTCGCAGCTGGAGCGCATGAATCCGGGTGATAAAGTTGAGATTACCGTTGATGCCTGGCCGGATATGAAACTGGAAGGGCACGTCGACAGCATCCAGATGGGGTCGGGTTCACGCTTCTCTACCTTCCCGGCGGAAAACGCCACCGGTAACTACGTGAAGATCGTGCAGCGCGTGCCGGTGAAGATTGTGATTGATAAAGGGCTTGACCCGAACCACCCGCTGCCGCTGGGGCTGTCGGTTGAGCCGAAGGTAACCGTGGAATGAGTGGGGGCGAAAGCTGGCGTCCGTCCAGCAATCCATGGCTGGTCGCGATCACGGTGACGCTGGCGGTGTTTATGGAGATCCTCGACACCACCATCGTGAACGTGGCGCTGCCGCACATCGCCGGCTCGCTCTCTTCCAGCTACGATGAATCCACCTGGGTGCTGACCTCTTATCTGGTGGCGAACGGCATCGTACTGCCGATTTCAGCGTTCTTCAGCCGTCTGTTCGGACGTAAGCAGTTCTTCCTGATCTGCATCGTGATGTTCACTATCTGCTCTTTCCTGTGCGGCATCGCCACCGAACTGTGGCAAATCATTCTGTTTCGCGTGCTGCAGGGGTTCTTTGGCGGCGGACTGCAGCCGGTGCAGCAGTCGGTGCTGCTGGACTACTTCAAAGCGGAAGATCGCGGCAAGGCATTTGGTCTTTCCTCTATTGCTATCATCGTTGCGCCGGTGATCGGCCCCACGCTCGGCGGCTGGATCACCGATAACTACAGCTGGCGCTGGGTGTTTTTCATTAACATTCCGGTTGGCGTGCTGACCGTACTGGCGATCTACCAGCTGCTGGAAGATCCACCGTGGGAGCGCAAATGGGATAAAGGCCGGCTGAAGATCGACTACATCGGCATCAGCCTGATTACGCTCGGGCTCGGTTGTCTGCAGGTGTTCCTCGATCGCGGTGAAGATGAAGACTGGTTTGCTTCGCACTTTATCCGGCTGTTCGCCATGCTGGCGGCGATCGGTATCGTCGGGGCGGTTTACTGGCTGATGTACGCGCGCAAACCGGTCGTGGATATCAAAGTCATGAAAGACCGCAACTTCTGGGTAGCGGGCTTGCTGATGGCCGGTATGGCGATGATTCTGTATGGCAGCTCGGTGGTTCTGCCGCAGCTGGCGCAGCAGGATCTGGGCTACACCGCCACCTGGTCCGGGCTGGTGCTGTCGCCGGGGGCGATCTTAATCGTTCTCACCATTCCGCTGGTGCTGAAGCTGATGCCGGTGGTGCAGACGCGCTATATCATCGCCTTTGGCTTCAGCTGCCTGGCGGTGGCGTTCTATTACTCCAGCAGCTTAACGCCGGATGTGGATTTCACCACGCTGGTGCTGATGCGCAGCGCACAGTCCATCGGCCTTGGCTTTCTGTTTGTGCCCCTTACCACGATTGCGTTTGTCACCGTGCCGCAGCGGCTCAATGCCGATGCGTCGGCGCTGTTCACCATGTTCCGTAACGTTGCCGGATCGATCGGTATTTCACTGGCAACGGCCGGCATTACCGAGCGGGAACAGGTGCGATCGGCGCATATGGTGCACAACATGACGCCGCTGAATGAGCAGTTCACCCTGACAGTACAGCAGTGGGCGCAGGCGATCCGCGATTTCACCCGCGCGGTTGGCGATCCGCTGACGCTGGCCAGCGGGCAACTCTATCAGGAGATGATCGCCCAGGCGCGTATCCTTGCCTATATCGACGTGTTCACCGGCCTGAGCATCGTCGCGCTGTTATTGATTCCTTTTTGTTGGTTGCTTTCGCCGATCAAGAGCGAAGGCAGTGCAGGAGCACATTAACATGATCACCTCTTCTCGCGTGAAGCCGTCGCTGACGCTGCTGGCGCTCTCTCTGCTGCTGGCCGGGTGCGCCGTCGGGCCAGATTATCAGCCGCCACAGGCGCATACGCCGGGCGGCTATCGGGATATCGCCTCGCAGCAGGCTTCGCGCCCGCTGGCCACGGCCACCAATCCGCGCTGGTGGAAAAGTTTTAACGACCCGCAGCTCGACAGCCTGATTACGCGCGCCATCGCCGGTAACCTGACGCTGCAGCAGTCGGTGCTGCGGATTGCCGGCGCGCGTGAGCAGCTGGCCCAGGCGCGTGGCGGCCTGTTCCCTTCGCTGAACGGCTCGGCCAAAGTCACGCGTCAGCAGCTCGGCCTAAAAGGGTTGCTGAAATCCAACGGGGTTTACGATCAGGTGGACAGCGATGTCGCCGATCAGCTCAACGGACTGACCCATTCGGTTACCCTGTATCAGGGCAGTTTTGACGCCAGCTGGGAGCTGGATTTATGGGGCAAAGTGCGGCGGCAGATGGAAATGGCCGATGCGCAGCAGCAGGCGGCAATCGAACAACGCAACGATGCGCTGGTGTCGCTGGAAGCGGAAGTGGCGCGCGCTTATCTGCAACTGCGCGGTGCGCAGGCGGTGCTGGCGACGCTGCAGCAGCAAATCGGCGTTGCACAGCAAAGCTGGGAGCTGACCCAAAGCCAGCAGCGTAACGGGCTGGCCCCGCTGACGGACGTGGAAAACGCCCGGGCACAGCTGGCGTCGCTCAACGCCCAGCTGCCGCAGTACGAGGCGCAGGCGCGGCAGGCAATGAACGGGCTGGCGGTGCTGCTGGGGAAAACCCCTGGCGCGCTGGATAACGAACTGATGCAGCAGAAGCCGCTGCCCGCGCTGCCACAGATTGTGCCGGTGGGCATTCCCTCAACGCTGGCGCGCCGCCGGCCGGATATCCGTCAGGCAGAAGCGACGCTGCATGCGCAGACGGCGAACATTGGTGTCTCGGTCGCCAGCCTGTTTCCGAGTCTGTCGCTGACCGGACAGCTTGGCGTACGCAACACCGATGCCAGCTATCTGGATGACTGGAGCAGTCATTTCTTTAGCGTCGGGCCCGCGCTGTCGATCCCGATTTTTCAGGGAGGACGTCTGGTCTCCAGCGTAAAACTGGCCCGGGCGCAGCAGGCCAGTGCCGCGCTGGATTATCGTCAGACGGTACTGACCGCCCTGCAGGATGTGGAAAACGCGCTGGTGAGTTATCGTGCCGATCAACAGCAGGTGGCGGCACTGGATGATACCACGGGTGCGCTGCAGCGCGCCTTTGATCTGGCCAGCGACAGTTACCGGCAGGGCATTTCTACCTTTATTGATGTGCTGGACGCGCAGCGACAGCTGTCGCAGGCGGAAGCGCAATCCACGCAGGCGCGCATGCAAAGTGCGCTGGATCTGGTGGCGTTGTATAAAGCGCTTGGCGGCGGCTGGGAACCTTATCAGCAGGTTTCCCTGCCGGATTACGACGTATTTGGTCCGGCCACCCGCGTGAATTAATTATTCCGGCCGCATCGTGCTGATGCGGCTTTTATTCGCTTCTTTCCCGATTGATTTGCTTTTCATGCTGCCAGCGCACGATGGCGTTAATGATGCGCGTGCGCATTCCGGGGGCGCGAACAATAATTACGCATCCGGAAAAAAGTAACAAAACGCAACCGCCATCGCTGCATCACTGCGCAAATCTCCTCCCAAACCTGAACCACCGCCTCACTTTTGACCCAGGCTGGCGGTGTATACGCATATCCGCATTTAAAAAATGCGAGTCTGCTCTCATCGCCACACGATTATTTGTGTGCTGCAAAATAGATTTTTCTTACCTTATTCCAGGTTTTTTATCCGCAGCCGGGCTGCCGGCTTTCATGTGGTGGCTGGCGCTAAATGCTTGTTTATTACGTGAGATTGCGCCATGAAATCGATACCAATTAGCGCTGGCGTGACCTCAGCGCTATTGTTAATTCATCGTTAATTAAAGCAGCGCTGCGGATTTATAACCGGCGAAGGGAAATAGCGTAGCTGACTCGGAATAATCCGGGCTTTAAAATTAATTTATTTTTTTATTTGAATTGGGTAATCTTGCCACTACAGTTTATTTAAACCCCTTAAGCAAGGACATTGTGATGAGTGACGCATTTAAAGTTCTGAACAACATTCGCACATTACGTGCGCAGGCGCGTGAACTGCCACTGACCGATCTGGAAGAGATCCTGGAAAAATTAACCGTCGTGGTGACCGAGCGCCGTGAAGAAGTAGAAGCGGAAGAAGCACAGAATCGCGAAAAAGAAGAGAAGCTGTCGAAATACCGTGAAATGCTGCTGGCTGACGGTATCGATCCGAACGAATTACTGGGTGCGCTGGAAACCGGTAAAAAGCGTGCGAAACGTGCGCCGCGTCCGGCTAAATATTCTTACACCGACGAAAACGGTGAAGAAAAATCCTGGACCGGTCAGGGCCGCACCCCGGCAGCGATTAAAAAAGCGCTGGATGCCGGTAAAAGCCTCGACAGCTTCCTGATCAAATAATCCGCACAATCCTTGTTATCGGGAGCCGGAGACACCTTGTCTCCGGCTTTTTTATTTTTCCTGCCCCGACAAGGCCTTCAGCCCGCTGCCCGGCGTGCGGCAGGCGCAGAGGTGGCTGATGCGGCGCGCTTCTGGCATAATGCCCGCTGTTTTTTCCTCCACTGCGTAACAAAGGTCAATGCCGTGTTAGTTTCCAGCAATATCACTATGCAGTTCGGCAGTAAGCCGCTGTTTGAGAATATCTCCGTTAAATTTGGCGGCGGTAATCGTTACGGTTTAATCGGTGCGAACGGCAGCGGTAAATCGACCTTCATGAAAATACTGGGCGGCGACCTGGTGCCGACCAACGGAAATGTTTCCCTCGATCCTAATGAACGCATCGGTAAGCTGCGTCAGGACCAGTTTGCTTTTGAGCAATATAGCGTGCTGGACACCGTGATTATGGGCCACCAGGAATTATGGGAGGTGAAACAGGAACGCGATCGGATATATGCCTTACCGGAAATGAGCGAAGAGGAAGGCTATAAAGTCGCCGACCTGGAAGTGGCCTACGGTGAAATGGACGGTTACAGCGCTGAATCCCGTGCCGGTGAATTATTACTGGGTGTGGGTATTCCGGTGGAACAGCATTACGGACCGATGAGCGAAATTGCGCCGGGCTGGAAATTGCGTGTGCTGCTGGCACAGGCTTTATTTGCCAATCCGGATATTCTGCTGCTGGATGAACCTACAAACAACCTGGATATTGATACCATTCGCTGGCTGGAGCAGGTGCTGAATGAACGTGACAGCACCATGATCATCATTTCGCATGACCGCCATTTCCTGAATATGGTGTGCACGCATATGGCGGATCTGGATTACGGCGAGCTGCGCGTCTATCCAGGTAATTATGACGAATATATGACCGCGGCTACTCAGGCGCGTGAGCGTTTATTAGCAGACAACGCCAAGAAAAAAGCACAAATTGCCGATCTGCAATCCTTTGTCAGCCGTTTTAGCGCTAACGCCTCTAAATCGCGTCAGGCAACCTCGCGCGCAAAACAGATCGATAAAATTAAGCTGGAAGAAGTGAAAGCCTCCAGCCGTCAGAACCCGTATATCCGTTTTGACCAGGATAAGAAGCTGTTCCGTAATGCGCTGGAAGTGGAAGCGCTGACCAAAGGATTTGATAACGGTCCGCTGTTCAGCAACCTTAATCTGCTGCTGGAAGTCGGCGAAAAGCTGGCCATTCTGGGCGCGAACGGTATCGGTAAATCCACGCTGTTAAAAACGCTGGTGGGTGAGCTGGCACCGGACAACGGCACGGTAAAATGGTCAGAGAATGCGCGCATCGGTTACTACGCACAGGATCACGCCGAGGATTTCGCCAATGACCTGAGCGTGTTCGACTGGATGAGCCAGTGGAAACAGGAAGGTGACGATGAGCAGGCGGTACGCAGCATTCTGGGGCGTCTGCTGTTCAGCCATGACGATATTAAAAAGCCGGCGAAAGTCCTGTCAGGGGGCGAGAAGGGCCGCATGCTGTTCGGCAAGCTGATGATGCAGAAACCCAATATCCTGGTGATGGACGAACCGACCAACCACCTCGACATGGAATCCATTGAGTCGCTGAACATGGCGCTGGAGATGTATGAAGGCACGCTGATTTTCGTTTCGCATGACCGTGAATTTGTCAGCTCGCTGGCAACCCGCGTGATGGAGCTGAAGGGCGACCGCGTGGTGGACTTCACCGGCAACTACGAAGATTACCTGCGCAGTCAGGGCATCTACTGATTGCAGTTATACAGCGGGCACCGGTTCAGGTGCCCGCCTGCGTTTTGCGTGGCGCATTAATCGCCTGCGCCACACACCTCACAGTGCGCATCCTGCGCCACCTTCATCGTGCGAAACTCAGCATTCATGGCATCGTACATCAGCAGGCGTCCGCGCGCGGGCTGACCAAAGGTGGTCAGCACCTTGACGGCTTCCATCGCCTGCAGTGTGCCCATCACACCCACCAGCGGCGCCATCACGCCCGCTTCCACGCAGCTTAGCGCCTGTTCGCCAAACAGACGGCTGATACAGCGATAGCAGGGCTCGCCGGGCTGCCAGGTAAAGACGCTCAGCTGGCCTTCCATCCGAATCGCCGCTGCGGAGATCAGCGGCACGCGATGCCGGTAGCAAAGAGCATTGATTGTTTCACGGGTGGTCACGTTATCCGTGCAGTCCAGCACTGCATCATGACGGGTAATCAGCGCGCTCAGCGCTGCGCGATCCAGCTGCGCATCTATCGCCTCAATGTTACAGTGCGGATTGATCGCCGCCAGCGCCGACTGTGCCGACAGGACCTTTGCCTGGCCGAGCGTGGCATCCCGGTGCAGGACCTGCCGTTGCAGATTGCTGAGGCTGACGGTATCGAAATCCAGCAGCGTCAGATGCCCCACGCCCGCCGAGGCCAGATAGGGCGCAGCGGCGCAGCCCAGACCGCCCAGACCGACCACCAGCACGCGTGCGGCTTTCAGCGCCTCCTGGCCGTCAAAATCAAAGCCGCGCAGCACGATCTGCCGGTTGTAGCGCAGCATCTCTTCATCACTCAGTTCTGCCGCCATTAGCCCTCCAGCAGACTGTTAAATGCTTCAACGTCTACCCATTCGCCGGGCGCCACGTCGCCACGATCGCGTTCCAGCACGATAAAGCAGTCAGCCAGCGCAAAAGAGCTGAACACATGCGAGCCCTGCGGGCCGGTGCTGCGAACTTCCAGCACGCCATCGTCGCCGCGGCTGAGAATGCCGCGCTGAAAATCGAGACGTCCCGGTGATTTTTTCAGCCGCTGGGTCGCGCGCGCGCGCTGGCGCAGTGGCATGATACGCGTGGTCTGGCCGGTGAGCGTCGCCAGCAGCGGCTGAACCAGCTGATAGAAGGTGACGGCAGCAGAGACCGGGTTTCCGGGCAGGCCGCAGAACCAGCTGCTGGCCAGCCGGCCAAATGCAAAAGGTTTCCCCGGCTTGATCGCGAGCTTCCAGAAGGTGATGGCACCCAGCTCTTCCAGCATCGCTTTGGTAAAGTCAGCTTCCCCCACGGAAACCCCGCCGGTACTGATGACCACATCTGCCTGGCGATCGGCATCCGTGAAAGCCTGACGCAGCGCGACCGGGTCGTCAGCAATGACGCCCAGATCGATCACCTCACAGCCCAGTTTGCGCAGCATCAGGGTGACGGTAAAGCGGTTAGTGTCGTAAATCTGGCCTGCCGCCAGCGGCTGCCCCACCGCCTGCAGTTCATCGCCGGTTGAGAAGATGGCCACGCGCAGTTTGCGCAGCACGCTCACCTCTGCAATACCGAGCGAAGCCAGCAGCGGCAGTTCGGCGGCACCCAGCCGCACACCCGCGTCCAGCACCTGCCTGCCGGCCTGAATATCTTCGCCGCTGCGGCGGATGTTTTGCCCGTCGCGCACCGGGGCGGTAATCACGATGCCGCCGTCGCGCGGTTCGGTCTGCTCCTGCATCACTACCGCGTCGCATCCGGCAGGGATCGGTGCGCCGGTCATAATGCGGATCACGCTGCCTGCCGGCCAGTCGCCGCTGAACGGCGCACCGGCAAAGGCTTTACCGGCCACCGGGTAAACGCGATGCTCTGCCAGATCGCTGAGGCGCACCGCGTAACCGTCCATGGCCGAGTTATCAAACGGCGGCACGTCCAGTGGGGAGAGAAGCGGGCGGGCGGTGATACGTCCGGCCGCTTCGGCCAGCGGCACCGTCAGACAATCGCGGATCGGCTGGAGCTGTTGCAGCATCTTTTGCTGCGCATCTTCAAGGGAAATCAAGCCTGCGGTGAAAGGTTCCATATGCTTTATGCCTGGTTTATTGCCGTAGCCGCCTATTATGGTGGCAATCGGGCGCGGAGTCACATGCGACAAAAAAGCATAACCCACATAAAAAGGTTATGACGACGGAGACACTTTCTGCTTTACAAGCCGGAAGGGCCTTTCTATAGTCGAAAATTGTCAAAAAAAGATGAAAACCATTCTAAATCAGTGTTTTTGCCACTGATTTCGCACGGGACGGAATGATGGCCAGAGCAGTGATCGCAATTCACGGCGGGGCGGGCGCAATTTCGCGCGCGGCCATGAGCGCCGACAAAGAGCAGCACTATCGTCAGGAACTGGCCGCCATTGTCGCGGCGGGGCAGCAGATTCTGGCTGCCGGCGGCAGCGCGCTGGATGCCGTGACCGAAGCGGTGCGGCGGCTGGAGGAGTGCCCGCTTTTCAATGCCGGCAAAGGTGCCGTCTTTACCCATCAGGGCACGCACGAGCTGGATGCCTGCATCATGGATGGCCGCACGCTGGACATTGGCGCGGTGGCCGGCGTCAGCCACATCCGTAATCCGGTCCTTGCCGCGCGCAAAGTGCTGGAAGCCAGTCCGCATGTCCTGTTGATCGGCGCCGGCGCAGAAGCCTTTGCCGCGGCACAGGGGCTTGAGCCGGTGGCGGCAGATTTCTTTTCCACGCCTGAGCGCTATGCGCAGCTGCAGCGCGCGCTGCACAGCGAGGCGCTGCTGCTGGATCACGACGGCGCGGCGCAGACAGCGGGCGACCCGCTGGATCCGGACCGCAAATTTGGTACGGTTGGCGCGGTTGCGCTCGACAGCCACGGTAATCTGGCCGCAGCGACCTCAACCGGCGGGATGACCAATAAACAGGTCGGACGGGTCGGCGATTCACCGCTGGCCGGCGCAGGCTGCTATGCCAGCAATGACACCGTGGCGGTCTCCTGCACCGGCACCGGTGAAGTGTTTATCCGCACGCAGGCGGCCTATGACGTGGCGGCGCAGATGGCGTATGCCGGGCGCTCACTGCAGCAGGCTACCGCCAGTGTGATTCATGACAAAGTGCAGGAGCTGGAAGGCAGCGGCGGGCTGATAGCCGTCGATGCACAGGGCAACGTTGCGCTGCCGTTCAACAGCGAAGGCATGTATCGTGGCTTTGCCTGGGTGGATGGCAACATTGAGGTGGCGATTTACCGCGACAGCTAAGGAGCAGGCATGACGCATCAACAGCAGTTCGCGCCGGATCAGGTGCTGGCAGTCCGCGATCTCAGCGTGCGTTTTCAGCATGAGGGACGCATCACCGAGGCCGTGCGCAACCTGTCGCTGGATCTGCATCGTGGCGAAACGCTGGCGCTGGTTGGGGAATCCGGCTCAGGCAAGTCGGTGACGTCACTGGCGCTGATGCGGCTGATTCAGCAGGCCGGCGGCACGGTGAGCGGAGAGATTTATCTGCGGCGGCGCAACGGTGAGATGCTGGATGTGATGCGCGCGACAGGCAGCCAGATGCGCCATGTGCGCGGTGCCGACATGGCCATGATTTTTCAGGAGCCGATGACCTCTCTGAACCCGGTGTTTACCGTCGGCGAGCAGATCGCTGAATCCATCCGCCTGCATCAGGGCAAAAGCCATCAGCAGGCGCAGGCTGAGGCGCGGCGCATGCTCGATCTGGTGCGCATTCCGGAAGCGCACAATGTGTTATCCCGCTATCCGCATCAGCTGTCCGGCGGCATGCGTCAGCGCGTGATGATCGCCATGGCGCTGTCGTGCAAACCGGCGCTGCTGATTGCCGATGAGCCGACCACCGCGCTGGACGTCACGATTCAGGCGCAGATTCTGCAGCTGATCCGCGTGCTGCAGAAAGAGATGCAGATGGGAGTAATCTTTATCACCCACGATATGGGCGTGGTGGCTGAGATGGCGGATCGCGTGCAGGTGATGTATCGCGGCGACGTGATCGAGCGTGCACCGGTGCAGCAGCTGTTTGACGCACCGCAGCAGCCTTATACCCGCGCGCTGCTGGCGGCTGTGCCCAGGCTGGGTGCCATGAACGGCCAGCCGCTGCCGGCCCGCTTTCCACTGCTGCATGCCAGTGGCCGTCAGGAGATCGCCACACCGCAGGATACCGTGCGTCACGACCAGCCGCCGGTGTTGCAGGTGCGCGATCTGGTCACGCGCTTTGATATTCGTGGCGGCCTGCTGAATCGCGTCCAGCGCCGCGTGCACGCGGTCGAGAAAGTGAGTTTCGATCTCTATGCCGGTGAGACGCTGGCGCTGGTGGGCGAATCAGGCTGCGGAAAATCCACTACCGGACGCTCGCTGCTGCGGCTGGTGGCCAGCCAGGGCGGCACCATCACCTTTGACGGGCAGCGGATTGACGCGCTGGAAGGGCGCGCGCTGGCCCGCCTGCGGCGCGATATCCAGTTTATTTTTCAGGACCCGTACGCCTCGCTCGATCCGCGTCTGACCGTCGGCTTCTCGATCATGGAGCCGCTGCTGGTGCACCGCACCATGGACCGTGTGCAGGCAGAAAAACGGGTGGCGTGGCTGCTGGAGCGCGTCGGCCTGCTGCCGGAGCATGCGCAGCGCTATCCGCATGAGTTTTCGGGCGGCCAGCGGCAGCGTATCTGCATCGCGCGCGCGCTGGCGCTGAACCCGAAGGTGGTGATCGCGGATGAATCGGTGTCGGCGCTGGACGTGTCGATCCAGGCACAAATCATTAACCTGATGCTGGATTTGCAGCGTGAATTCGGCATCGCTTTCCTGTTTATTTCTCACGATATGGCGGTGGTGGAGCGCATCAGCCACCGCGTGGCCGTGATGTATCTGGGACAGATTGTTGAAATGGGGCCGCGTCAGGCCGTTTTCGAACAGCCGCGTCACCCCTATACCAAAAAACTGATGGCCGCAGTGCCGGTCGCCGATCCGGCGCACCGTCATCGCGAGCGGGCGCTGATGGTGGATGAGATCCCCAGCCCGATTCGCCCGCTGGGCGAAGAGCCGGAAGTGGCACCGTTACTGGAAGTGGCACCCGGGCATTTTGTTGCCCGTCACGCTATCAGCGGTGCCTGAGCAGCAGGCAATCGCGCCCTCGCCGGAGGCCGCGCAAGACAGGGACTACAGGAGAACGATAACGATGCACCATATTATGCGAAAAGGGGTTATCACTGCCGGGTTGTTGAGTTCAGCACTGGCATTGCCGGCCTGGGCCGCCAAAGATGCGGTGATTGCGGTGGCGTCCACCTTTACCACGCTCGACCCGTACGATGCCAACGATACGCTGTCACAGGCGGTCGCCAAATCCTTCTATCAGGGGCTGTTCGGCTTTGATAAAGACATGAAGCTGGTGAACGTACTGGCGGAGAGCTATCAGGCCAGCGCAGACGGCCTGACCTATACCATTAAGCTGCGTCCTGGCGTGAAGTTTCAGGATGGCACCGATTTTAACGCCGAAGCGGTGAAGGTTAACCTCGACCGCGCCAGCAACCCGGACAATCATCTCAAGCGTTATAACCTGTTCAAATATATCGCCACCACCGAAGTGGTCGATCCCACCACGGTGAAAATTACGCTGAAGCAGCCGTTCTCGGCGTTTATCAATAACCTTGCCCACCCGGCCGCCGCGATGATTTCGCCCACCGCGCTGAAGAAATATGGCAAGGAGATCGGTTTTCACCCGGTGGGCACCGGCCCGTACGCGTTTGAAACCTGGAACCAGACTGATTTCGTCAAAGTGAAAAAGTGGGATGGCTACTGGAAGCCTGGTTATCCGAAGCTGGACAGCATTACCTGGCGTCCGGTGGTCGATAACAACACCCGCGCCGCGATGCTGCAGACCGGCGAAGCTAACTTTGCCTTCCCGGTGCCGTTTGAGCAGGCGAAACGTCTGGAGAGCAACAGCAAGCTGGCGGTGGTGACCACGCCTTCCATTATGCAGCGCTACATCAGCCTGAATGTCACGCAGAAGCCGTTTGATAATCCAAAGGTGCGTGAAGCGCTGGAGTACGCTATCAATCGTCAGGCGCTGGCCAAAGTGGCGTTTGCGGGTTATGCCACGCCGGCGACCGGCATTGTGCCGCCCACCATCGATTTTGCGCAGACCTATCCGGCCATCGCCTACGATCCGGCAAAAGCGCGCGCGCTGCTGAAAGAAGCGGGCTACCCCAACGGCTTTGAAACCACGCTGTGGTCGTCGCATAACCACAGCACGGCGCAGAAGGTGCTGCAGTTTACCCAGCAGCAGCTGGCACAGGTAGGCGTGAAGGTGAAGGTCACGGCAATGGATGCCGGTCAGCGTGCCGCGGAGGTCGAGAGCAAAGGGCAGAAAGAGAGCGGCGTGCGCATGTTCTACACCGGCTGGTCTGCGTCCACCGGCGAGGCCGACTGGGCGCTGACGCCGCTGTTTGCCACCACATCCTGGCCGCCGGCGATCTTTAACACTGCGTTTTACAGCAATCCGCAGGTGGATAAAGATCTCGCGGATGCGCTGAAGACCACCGATCGCGAACAGAAAGCAAAACTGTATAAAGATGCGCAGGATCGCATCTGGCACGATCATCCGTGGATTCCGCTGGTGGTGGAGCAACTGCTGTCTGCCAGTACCAAAAACCTGACCGGTTTTTATGTCATGCCCGATACCTCATTCAATTTCGATGAGGCCGATCTGAAGTAACAGACGCGGCCAGCCCGCATGGGCTGGCCGATGCTGCGCAGGATTTCGCATGCTCAACTATTTTCTCAAACGATTACTGGGGCTGATTCCCACGCTGCTGATCGTGGCGGTGCTGGTTTTTCTGTTCGTGCACCTGCTGCCGGGGGATCCGGCGCGACTGATTGCCGGGCCGGAAGCGGATGCGTCGGTGGTGGCGCTGGTGCGCCAGGAGCTGGGGCTGGATCAGCCGCTGCTGCAGCAGTTCTGGCATTTTATACTGAACGCGCTGCAGGGGGATTTCGGTCAGTCGATGGTGTCAAAACGGCCGGTGTCGCAGGAGATTGCCACGCGCTTTTTCCCGACGCTGTGGCTGACGCTGAGCAGCATGCTGTGGGCGGTGCTGGTGGGGATGGCAATTGGCATCGTTTCCGCCGTCTGGCGTAATCGCTGGCCGGATCGTCTCGGTATGACGCTGGCGGTGTCCGGCATTTCGTTTCCGGCGTTTGCCCTGGGCATGCTGCTGATGCAGGTTTTTTCCGTGGAGCTGGGCTGGCTGCCCACCGTCGGCGCTGACAGCTGGCAGCACTATATTCTGCCTTCCATCACGCTCGGCGCCGCGGTGGCGGCGGTGATGGCGCGCTTTACCCGTGCCTCGTTCGTGGAGGTGATGCAGGAAGATTATATGCGTACCGCGCGCGCCAAAGGGGTGCGTGAATCGCTGGTGGTGGTGAAACACGGCCTGCGCAACGCCATGATCCCGGTGGTGACCATGATGGGGCTGCAGTTTGGCTTTTTGCTGGGCGGTTCGATTGTGGTGGAAGTGGTATTCAACTGGCCCGGGCTGGGGCGGCTGCTGGTGGATTCTGTCGGGATGCGCGACTACCCGGTGATTCAGGCTGAAGTGCTGCTGTTTTCGCTGGAGTTCATTCTGATCAACCTGATTGTCGATATGCTGTACGCGGCAATCAACCCGGCTATTCGTTACAGGTAAGGAGCCGCAATTGAAAAACTGGCGACGCGAAGCAGCATTAAAAAGCCTGCCGGTCATTACGGAAAACCGGGTGCGCACGCCGTGGCGTGAATTCTGGCGGCGTTTCCGTCAGCAGCATGTCGCGATGCTGGCAGGTGCCTTTGTGCTGCTGCTGATTGCGATCGCGTTTATCGCACCCTGGATAGCGCCGTTTGATGCCGAAAACTATTTTGATTATGACCGGCTGAACGACGGGCCGTCCTGGATGCACCTGTTTGGCGTGGATTCACTCGGGCGCGATATTTTTAGCCGGGTTATCGTGGGCACGCGCATTTCGCTGATCGCCGGCTTTTTCTCGGTGGCGATTGGCGCTGTGATCGGCACACTGCTCGGCCTGCTGGCCGGGTATTACGAAGGCTGGTGGGATCGCATCACCATGCGCATCTGCGATGTGCTGTTTGCTTTTCCCGGTATTCTGCTGGCGATTGCGGTAGTGGCGATTATGGGCAGCGGAATGAGCAACGTGATTGTGGCGGTCGCCATTTTCAGCATTCCGGCGTTTGCCCGGCTGGTGCGGGGCAATACGCTGGTGCTGAAACATCAGACCTTTATTGAATCGGCGCGCAGCATCGGCGCATCGGACTGGACGATCATCATGCGGCATATTCTGCCCGGTACGGTGTCGTCGATTGTGGTCTATTTCACCATGCGTATCGGCACCTCCATTATCACCGCCGCCAGCCTGTCGTTTCTCGGCCTCGGTGCCCAGCCGCCCACGCCGGAGTGGGGCGCAATGCTGAACGAAGCGCGTGCGGACATGGTGATTGCGCCCCACGTCGCGCTGTTTCCCAGCCTGGCGATCTTTCTGACGGTGCTGGCGTTCAATCTGCTGGGCGACGGCCTGCGCGATGCGCTGGACCCGAAACTGAAGCGCTGAAGGATTCTTTCCGGCGCAGGCGGCAGGTGGCGCCCGCCGTGACCGGCAGGCGCTGCGCCTGGCTGACGTCAGAACGTCTCCCAGTTAGCGTTGCTGTGGCTGGCCGCTGCAGGCAGCGCCGGTGCCGGTGCCGCAATCGCGGCTTTTGCAGCGCGCGGCGGCGCGCCTGACACCGGACGCGCGCCGGTGTTAAAGCGCGCAACCGCGGAGGAGAGACGGCTGGCCTGCGCTTCGAGGGCGGCAGAGGCGTTCGCAGACTCCTGCACCAGCGTCGCGTTCTGTTGCGTCACGCGATCCATCTCGTTGACCGCCTGACCAATCTGGTCAATCCCGCGGCTCTGCTCATCCGATGCGGAAGCGATTTCGCCCATGATATCCGTGACGCGGGTCACCGCGCCGACAATCTCCTGCATGGTTTCGCCTGCGCTGCTCACCTGCTGCGAGCCTAAATCGACGCGCTGCACGGAGTTCTCAATCAGCACTTTGATCTCCTTCGCCGCCTGCGCGCTGCGCTGGGCCAGGCTGCGCACCTCACCGGCGACCACGGCAAAACCGCGTCCCTGTTCACCGGCACGCGCCGCTTCCACGGCGGCATTCAGCGCCAGAATGTTGGTCTGGAACGCGATACCATCAATCACGCTGGTGATATCGGCAATTTTCTGCGAGCTATCGGCGATGTCGCGCATGGTTTTAACCACGCCATCAACCACATGACCGCCTTTTCCGGCGGTGTCTGAGGCGGTACGCGCCAGCTGAGCAGCCTGACGCGCGTTATCGGCGTTCTGTTTCACCGTCGCGGTCAGCTGTTCCATGCTGGCGGCGGTTTCTTCCAGCGAGGCGGCCTGCTGCTCGGTACGGGCGGATAAGTCGTTATTGCCGCCGGCAATCGCGCTGGCGCTGCCAAAAATTGCATCGGCGCTGTCGCGCACGTCAGTGATGGTGGTGCGCAGTGACTGCTGCATATGATTGAGGCTGGCCGCAATGGCGGCCATCTCACTGCGGCCAGCCAGCTGCAGGCTGGCTGACAGATCCCCGGTGGCAACGTGCTCAATCTGCTGCTGAACCTGTTGCATTGGCGCCAGCAGAATACGACGCAGCAGCGTCCAGACGCCGGCCAGCAGCACAATCACCACCGCCGCGACCACGCCCATCATCACCAGCATCTGCTGATAAGCACGGGCATTTTGCGCGCTGCGTTGCTCGATCAGCTGGGTGTTCTCTTCGCGCCACTGCTTGTAGGCCGCTTCCAGATCGTCCTGAGCCTGCTGGGCATCGAGGTTGCCGTAGGCGGCATAATCGTTCGCCTTCAGAAACACCGTGGACTGTTGCAGCAGGCTGGCGTAGGCGGTAAAGGCTTTTTCAACCCGATCGGCCGCGACGGCACTCTGGCCTGCAACCTGCGGGTAGCTTCTATACTGATTAAAGTGCTGACGTGCTTCGTCGAGCGAACCGTTAGCGGTCACCAGCAGTTTACCGATGGCGGCCAGCGACTGTTCGTCGGTCTGCTTCTTCAGGATGCGGATCGCCACGCGGTTAATGGTGACGCGGGTTTTTACCAGCGTCTGCCAGCCATCGCTTAGCTCACGCTGCTGATGCGACAGCAGATTGCTGGCGGTGAAGTTATGTTGCCCTGCACGCAGTGCTGAGAAAAACAGCGAGCCGGAAATAGCCTGCATCGCCGTAAATACGAGTAACACAATCATGATAGCTGTAACGATTTTCATTCGATTGAACATCTGAGCATCTCTTCGCAAATGAGCCGGTATTCGTGTTATCGGTGGAAAAAAGCATCACTGAAGTGCGGAAGAGAAATAAATATTCACGACAGGCGCGCAGGCGGGAGGCCAGCTGATGAAACCCTTTGACTATGAACAGGATTATAAAAATCTCGATCTGCGACAGCATCCGGAACTCTATCGGGTCGGCCGGGGCGAGCAGGGCGTACTGATGGTGGAACCTTATAAAAGCGAAATCCTGCCGCACTGGCGTTTTCGCACCGTGGAACTGGCAAAAGCCTCATCGGAAAAGATCATGGCGCTGTTTGAGGCATACCGCGCGCAGGACGATTTTGTCGGGATGGACATGGCGCGCAAGTTTATTCAGATGGGTTACACCCGGGCGCGTCGCTACAGCAACCATCAGGGCGGGCGCAAATACGATGCTGACGGCAACGAATTGCCGCGTACCATCGAAAAAGAAAAGGCCGCTGCGGCGGCCGTTTTCAAAGCGTGCTGGGATCGGCTGCGCGCCGATGCGGATTATCTGGCGCGCAAAAAAGCGCACCAGCAGAAGTACGGTTAAACGCGCGAACCCCAGAGATCGTACTCGTCGGCGTGCTCGACTTTCACCCGCACCACGTCACCCACCTTCACCTGACGGTCGCCGTTAAGATAGACGGCACCGTCGATTTCCGGCGCGTCAGCCATGCTGCGGCCAACGGCCCCTTCTTCATCCACTTCGTCGATGATAACCAGAATTTCCCGGCCAATTTTCTCCTGCAGACGCTCGGCGGAGATCTGCTGCTGCAGCTGCATAAAGCGATCGAAACGCGCCTGCTTCACCGCATCCGGCACCTGATCCGGCAGCTGGTTTGCTGTGGCGCCTTCTACCGGGCTGTACTGGAAGCAGCCGACGCGATCCAGACGGGCTTCTTTCAGGAAATCGAGCAGCATCTGGAAATCTTCTTCGGTCTCGCCCGGGAAGCCGACAATAAAGGTCGAGCGCAGCGTCAGCTCCGGACAGATTTCGCGCCAGCGCTTGATGCGCTCCAGCGTGCGCTCCACGGCGCCCGGGCGCTTCATCAGCTTGAGGATCCGCGGGCTGGCGTGCTGCAGCGGAATATCCAGGTAGGGCAGAATTTTGCCTTCCGCCATCAGCGGAATGACGTCATCAACGTGCGGGTAGGGATAAACATAGTGCAGGCGCACCCAGACGCCGAGTTTTGCCAGCTGCTCACACAGACCGACCATGCTGGTTTTCACCGGCGCCCCGTTCCAGAAGCCGGTACGGTGTTTGACATCCACGCCGTAGGCGGAGGTGTCCTGGGAGATCACCAGCAGCTCTTTGACGCCTGCTTCCACCAGACGTTTGGCTTCATCCAGCACGGCACCGATTGGACGGCTGTCGAGGTCGCCACGCATTGACGGAATAATGCAGAAGGTGCAGCGGTGATTACAGCCTTCAGAAATTTTCAGGTAGGCGTAGTGACGCGGCGTCAGCTTTACACCCTGTTCCGGCACCAGGCTCAGGAACGGATTGTGTTCCGGCTTCGGCACATAGGTGTGCACGTGCGACAGCACCTGTTCATAGCTGTGCGGGCCGGTGATCTCCAGTACCTTCGGATGCACTTCGCGGATCTGATCCACTTTGGCACCGAGACAGCCGGTCACGATCACTTTGCCGTTTTCATTCAGCGCTTCACCAATCGCTTCCAGTGATTCCTGTACGGCGCTGTCAATAAATCCACAGGTATTAACGATGACGATCTCCGCATCATCGTAGCGTGGCACCACGTCATAACCCTCAGTACGCAGTTCCGTCAGGATGCGTTCAGAGTCAACGAGGTTTTTCGGACAGCCGAGGGAAACGAACCCCACGCGCGGCGGATTTTTGACATGGCTCATAAGGATAAAAATTCATCATAGGTAGTGTGGATAGGGGGGCGATTGTACAGAGGTTGCGAAGGAAAATGTATAGGGAAGCGCGCAAGATCCCGTATTAAAACGGCAGCGTAATCCAAGGCTGTCATCGCGCGGCTGTACCGGCAGGTCGCCTTACCGGCAGGCTCACTTTGCCGTTCTGGTGTACGCTTACTCTGGCTTTGCCCGCTGATACAGGTTGTTTAACGCGGCCCGTTTTGCTTAAATGTCGGGTTGGTGATTGTATGTTGTTCACAACACTGATTTTTTTAAACGCGTGCTGACGCTGGTGTTGTGGCGCGTCAGCGACGATGCGGATAATGTGAGAGCAGACAAATGCAAGAGATCGTCAAAGGTTTTCTGAATTTTCAACAGAATGTGTTTCCTGAAAGGAAGGATCTTTTCAAAAGTCTGGCGTCGAACCAGAATCCTAAAGCCCTGTTCATCTCCTGTTCCGACAGCCGTCTGGTGCCGGAGCTGGTGACACAGCAGGAGCCGGGTCAGCTGTTCGTCATCCGTAACGCCGGGAATATCGTTCCGCCCTTTGGCCCGGAGCCAGGCGGTGTGTCAGCGACCATTGAATATGCGGTGCTGGCGCTGGGCGTCACCGAAATTATTATCTGCGGACACTCCAACTGCGGTGCGATGAACGCCATTGCTTCCAATGCCAATCTGGAGAGCATGCCTGCGGTTGATCACTGGCTGCACTATGCCAATGCGGCGAAGGCGGTAGTGGATGAGCGTAACTACGACTCGGTTGATGTGCGTCTCAACGAGATGGTGAAAGAGAACGTCATTGCTCAGCTCAACAATATCAAAACGCATCCGTCTGTTTCCGTGGCGCTGCGCAAAGGCAAGCTGCGTCTGCATGGGTGGGTTTACGATATTGAAAGCGGCAAAATCAACGCCCTGACCAGAGGGGGCGACAGCTTTGTTTCGCTGTCAGACAACCCTGACACCTTCTTTGAATAATCCCTGCTGAATCCAGCCCGGCCCTGCGCCGGGCTTAATGTTTTGTAAATCCCGCCAGCACTTTTTTACCGCTGACTACGCTTAAGCGCAGAAGGTAAAAAGGAGACTCCCCATGCGTTTATGGCGTTCCGCGCTGCTGGCTGGCGCATTAACCTGTGCTTTCCCTGCGCTGGCGGCCGAAGTGCAGGTCGAGGTGCTGCAGGATAAGCTTGACCACCCCTGGTCACTGGCGTTTCTGCCGGATAACCACACGCTGTTAATCACCGAACGCACCGGCCAGCTGCGCAGCTGGCAGCCCGGCAAGGGTCTCTCCGCGCCGATCGCTGGCGTGCCTGCGGTGTGGGCCAGCCGGCAGGGCGGATTGCTGGATGTCGTGCTGGCCCCGGATTTCAGCCAGAGCCGGCGCGTCTGGCTCAGCTACACCACTGCCGACCAGGCGGGACGCGCAGGCGCGGTAGTGGGCTTTGGCACGCTGAGTGCGGATAATCGCCAGCTGCGGGATTTCCGCGTGGTGCTGGAGCAAACGCCGAAACTTTCCCGCGGCGCTAATCTCGGCACGCGGCTGGCGTTTGATCGCGCCGGCTTTCTCTATATCGCCTTCGGCGATAACTTCGCCAGTGGCAGCGCCCAGGACAAAGACAAGCTCTCCGGCAAAATTGTGCGCCTGACGCAGACAGGCGCCGTGCCGCCTGACAATCCGTTCACCCATCAGGCCGGAGCGCGCCCGGAGATCTGGGCTTACGGCGTGCGCAATCCGCAGGGGCTGGCGCTGAATCCGTGGACGCAGCAGATGTGGGAAAGTGAGCATGGCCCGCGCGGCGGCGATGAGATCAATGTGCTGGATAAAGGCCGTAATTACGGCTGGCCGCTGGTGACGTATGGCATCGATTACAGCGGCGAAAAAGTGCCGGAGTCCCGGGGAACGGCCGCGCCTGGCACGCAGCCGCCGCGCTTTTACTGGCAGGTTTCGCCGGCGATCAGCGGCATGGCGTTTTATAACAGCCCCCGTTTTCCGCAGTGGAAACATTCGCTGTTTATCGGCGCGCTGAAAGACAAAAGCCTGATTCAGCTGCGGGTCAATGGCGACAGGGTAGTGGAAGAGCAGCGCCTGCTGAGCGGACGCGGTGAACGTATTCGTGACGTGCGGCAGGGACCGGATGGCTATCTGTATGTGCTGACCGATGAGGCCAGCGGCAAACTGCTGAAGGTGGGACTGACAGAGCCCGCCAGTCCCGCGCGCGGCTAAGCTAGCGTACCCAGTTGCACACCTGCCAGCCTCGCTGCTGCGCTTCCTGCTGCAGACGCGCGTCGGGATTAATCACCCAGGCGTGATCGGCGTGGGCCAGCAGCGGCAGATCGTTCATGGAATCGCTGTAGGCCCAGGTGTGATCAAAACGCTGCGCCTGCTGCAGTGCTTTCCAGTCGCTAAGGCGCGTGACCTTGCCTTCACGGTAGGTGGCGGTGCCATAAATCTGCCCGCTGTAGCGCTCGTCAACAATCTCCACGCCGATCGCCAGTGCGCCATCAACGCCCAGACGCTCGGCAATCGGCACCGCCAGATGATCGCCACTGGCAGTAATAATCACCACTTTATCGCCGCGCTGCTGATGCCAGCGGATGCGCTCGCGCGCTGCCGGAAAAACGCGTGGCAAAATATCGCGATGGATAAAACGCCGCACCCAGCCGGCGACCGTCAGCGTAGCCATGCCGGCCAGCGGGGCCAGCGTGGTGGTCATGTACTCTTCAATTGACAGGTTGCCGGCGTGATACTGCCTCATTAACGCCTGCTCTTCCGCAATCAGGGCTTCGGGGGCAAATCCCTGAGAGACCAGCCAGCGCAGCCAGAGGCTGGTGCTGTCTTCACAAATCAGGGTTTCGTCCAGATCGAAAACGGCTAAGTCCATCGTGGTTCTCCTCAGGCTGACTGGCATCAGGTTAGCGGAATTTTGTGACGGGCTTAACCGATCGGCGCAAATTCAGAATTTCACGCAATGTTGATCTGCGCTGGAGTCTGCTTAACTGGCAGCGCAGCGGCGTCCATGCCAGGGTAACTCTACCAAACTCTAAAAAACTTTACGGTAAGACGGTTTTTTTCGCTGTCATGACACGTTAGCGTTGGGCAGGACACCCCTTGCCGGCACAACACCCTGATTTAACAAGGACAATCTGGTCACGCTCATGAGAAAAAACACGCTGATACCCGCGTGGCGGCCGCTGGCTGCCACCTCGCTTCTGTTAATGCTTATCCCTGCCGCTTCACAGGCCGAACAGGCCCCTGCCGCGCCGCAAATTGATGCCAAAGCCTGGATACTGATGGATTACAACAGCGGGAAAGTGCTGGCGGAATCCAATGCCGATCAGCGGCTCGACCCCGCCAGCCTGACCAAAATGATGACCAGCTACGTGGTAGGGCAGGCGCTGAAATCCGGCAAAATCACCAATGATGACATGGTCACCATTGGTCAGGACGCCTGGGCTACCGGTAACCCGAAACTGCGCGGCTCGTCGCTGATGTTCCTGAAACCGGGCGATCGCATTCCGGTGTCCGAACTCAATAAAGGCGTGGTGATCCAGTCAGGTAACGATGCCTGTATTGCGCTGGCCGATTACGTTGCCGGCAGCCAGGATGCGTTTATTGGCCTGATGAACAACTATGTAAAAGCCTTTGGTCTGCAGAATACCCATTTTATGACGGTGCACGGGCTGGACGCGGAAGGGCAGTACAGCACGGCGCGCGATATGGCGATCATCGGTCAGCGGCTAATCAGCGACGTGCCGGATGAATACGCCCTGAATAGCGAAAAAGAGTTTACCTTCAACAAAATCAAGCAAATGAACCGCAACCGTCTGCTGTGGAGCAGCAATCTGAAGGTGGATGGCATTAAAACCGGGCACACCTCCGGCGCGGGGAATAACCTGGTGGCCTCGGCAAAAGAGGGCGACATGCGGCTGATCTCGGTGGTACTGGGCGCGCAGACCGATGCGATCCGCTTCCGTGAAAGCGAAAAGCTGCTGACCTGGGGCTTCCGCTTTTATGAAACCGTCACGCCGATTAAATCCGACAAACCTTTCGCGCAGCAGCGCGTCTGGTTCGGGGACAAGAGTCAGGTCAATCTGGGCGTGGCGAAAGATGCGGCTATTACTTTGCCGAAAGGGCAGATGAAAAACCTCAAGGCGAGCTATACGCTCAGCACGCCGCAGCTGGAAGCGCCGCTGAAGAAAGATCAGGTCGTCGGCACCATCGATTTTCAGCTGGATGGCAAAACCATCGAGCAGCGGCCGCTGGTGGCGATGGAAGACGTGCCGGAAGGGGGCTTCATCGGCCGGATCTGGGACTTCATCATGATGAAAATGACCGGCTGGTTCGGCAAGTGGTTCAGCTGAACAGGGCGGCCTGACACCGCAGGCCGCACCGGCGTCAGCCGCGTACCCAGCCCTTTTTAATGGGCATGGCAAACAGGGCTCGATACACCTGATGGGTCAGCGCCAGCATGCGCTGACCGTACAGCTGCCAGGCGAGCTGCGAAGCGAGACAGCCCAGCATGCCGACCAGAAAACCGCCCAGCATATCCAGCGGCCAGTGCACGCCCAGATAGACGCGTGACCAGGCAATGGCGCTGCCGACGGCCAGTAAAATTATCCCGGACCAGCGGCGATGCCAGCACAGAAACGCCAGCGCAAAGGTAAAAATAGTGGTGCCGTGATCGCTCGGGTAGGAGTCATCCGCCGCATGGGACAGGAACTGATGGCCGAAGCCGATGGCAAACGGACGCGGATGCGGCAGCAGCTGTCCCACACACCAGGAGATCGCCAGCGCATAGAGCAGCGCCATGCCGGTTTTCAGCACGAGTGCCCGCTGCGACGGCAGCTGCGCGTGCGGCCCCCACAGCCAGAGCGCCACGATCAGCAGCGGCACAATCGCAATCAGATCTTTGGCGATAAACGTCGCCAGGCTCAGCAGCCAGGCCGGTGAATCCGGCGTGGCATTGATCCATAAAAACAGGGTGTGGTTAATGGCTTCCATCCCTTTTCCTCATCGTATTCATCCAAAAAGACACACCAGCAAAAATCAGCACCTGACTCAGCCACACCCACCAGCCGGCCCACAGATTGTGGGAAAAGAAGTGCGCGCCGCGCATGACCTGGCCGTAGCCCATCAGCAGTCCGGTCAGCATCCCAATCAGCAGCGCCAGCAGCGCGCGACGCGGATGTTCCGGCCACCAGAGGAAAAACAGCGCCATCAGTGCAAAGCCGCTGGAGGCGTGCCCGCCGGGAAAACACTGCCCCGGACCGCTGTTTGCCGGTACGGCATCCAGCAGCACGAAGCTGGCCGCCTTGCCGCCAAACAGCGCCAGATCCCACGGGCAGGAGTGCGCGCTGTGCGCCTTCAGCAGCCCGACAACCAGCGGCCCCAGGCCGAACAGCAGCGCCACCAGCACGCGGCGGCCATTACGCTGGCGAAGGCCGCTTAGCAGCAGCAGCACCGCACCGGCGATGATCGCATCTTTCACCAGCCGGTGGTTGATCAGGTCCAGCCAGCGGTTGTGCTGCAGCGGAAAACGCTGCGTCAGCGGATCAAACCAGCGCTGACTGAGCGCAATATCCAGGCTTTCATGACGTGACCACAGCAGAAACAGCAGGCCAAAAATTGCCAGTAAAATAAGGTTGGTAGCGTAAAAGCGCGGCGATAAAGAATAAATAGTCGTGCTCTTAATGTTATTGCGGGTTGCCGGATTGTTTAACTTTGATGAAAGTTGCATGAAAAGTCGGAGATAGCGAAACCAGAGCAGCAGGGTCGCAATCTTCGCTTAGGAGAACCTTAAGCGGCGGGCTGCGGACATAAAAAAACCCGTCAGCATAAACGCTGGCGGGCTCCTCAATTTGGGGATTTCAAAGAAAAGCAGTGGCACATATTCAGACTGCATGCCGGTGAATAAGTTCTGAACGGCAGAAAAATATTTTCAGAACGGCAAAAGCGGCCAGATAATAACGATAAGCGTACCGGCCAGCGTCAGTAACACGTTGGCAATGGCATAGGTGCCGGCATAGCCCAGCGCCGGGATGCTGCTGCGAGCGGTATCGCTGATGATCTCCATCGCCGGTGCGCAGGTGCGCGCGCCCATGATGGCACCGAACAGCAGCGCACGGTTCATTTTCAGCACATAGGCGCCAAACAGATAGCAGATCACCACCGGCAGCAGGCTGACCAGCAAGCCGCTCAGCAGCATCAGCGCGCCGGCGCTGCCCAGCCCGTGCTGCAGGCCACTGCCGGCGCTGAGACCGACACCGGCCATAAACACCATCAGCCCAAACTCTTTCACCATGGTCAGCGCGCCCTGCGGAATATAGCCAAAGGTCGGGTGGTTGGCGCGCAGGAAGCCGAGCATGATGCCGGCAAACAGCAGACCGGCCGCGTTGCCGATGCCAAAGCTGAAATTGCTGAACTGGAAGGTGATCATGCCGATCATCAGGCCAATGATAAAGAAGGCGCAGAACGCCAGCAGATCGGTCATCTGGCTGTGAATGGCAATAAAGCCAATGCGGTCAGCCAGGGTTTTCACCCGGCGCGCTTCACCGCTAACCTGCAGCACATCGCCTTTATTCAGCATGATGCTGTCATCAATGGGCATCTCAATCTGGCTGCGAATCACGCGGTTCAGGAAACAGCCGTGATCGGTCAGTTTCAGATGACTGAGGCGTTTATTCACCGCGTTGTGATTTTTCACCACAATCTCTTCCGTCACGATGCGCATGTCCAGCAGATCGCGGTCAAACACCTCTTTGCCGTTACGAAAGCTGGCATCCAGCCGCGCATGGGCGTCCGGATACCCCACCAGCGAAATCTCATCGCCCAGCTGCAGCACGGCATCACCATCCGGACTGGCGAGGATACCGTTGCGGCGCAGACGTTCGATATAGCAGCCGGTCTGGCGATGAATGCCCAGTTCGCGCAGGTTTTTACCGCCGCTCCACGCCACCAGCTCCGGGCCTACGCGGTAGGCGCGGATCACCGGCAGAAAAACTTTGCGCTGGCTGTCGGCATCCAGGCCGCGCTCGCGCGCAATTTGCTGGGCGCAGGTGGGCAGATCCTGATGCTGCAGGCGTGGCAAATAGCGCGCGCCAAAAATCAGGCTGACCAGACCAATCAGGTAGGTCAGTGCGTAACCCAGGCTGAGATTATCCTGCATGCGGCTCAGCAGCGGCGCGTCGCTGATGCTCTGCCGCAGCGTATCGCCGGCACCGACCAGCACCGGCGTGGAGGTCATAGAGCCGGCCAGCATACCGGCCGTCAGGCCAATGTCCCAGCCAAACACTTTACCCAGCGTCAGGGCAATCAGCAGGGCACTTACCACCATCACAATGGCCAGAAAGAAGTAGTTTTTACCGTCGCGGAAAAAGATAGAGAAAAAGTTAGGACCGGCTTCTGTGCCCACACAAAAAATAAACAGCATAAAGCCAAGGCTCAGCGCGTCGGTATTTATGGCGAAATGTTGCTGACCCAGAATCAGGGAAACCACCAGCACACCAATAGAATTACCCAGCTGAACCGAGCCAAGACGTAATTTCCCCAGGCAGAGCCCGAGCGCTAAAACGACAAATAATAACAGAACGTCATTTCCACTTAACAATTCTGCGACGTTTATGTTCACGGTTTAACTTCTTATTTACTTGTAACAAGTTGATGGGAAGGGATTTTTTCGCTATCTTGTGACGGTCGCCAACGCGCTGACTGCCGACATGGCAGCGACCGAAATCCAGAGCGGCGTTATTCTAATCATAATTAACACCCTCAGCTATCTGCAGTTTTCATTCCTTCTGCCAGCAGCTGTTTCTTTTTATTTCCACGCGTGCATGCCAGGGCCGTTAAAAGTTTCATTATTGTTAACGTCAAAGTTGAGGATAGTTATGTTGCAGCGCAATAATCGCTGGCCAGCATCGGTTCTGGGCGTGATGCTTTATACGCTGGTGTTTATTTTTGCACACCATTTCTGGCTGGCGACCGCCGCGCAGGCGGTACGCGGTCAGCCGGAACTGCTGCTGTTTCTGTTGCCGGGCATGCTGATGGCTTTGCTGCAACCGGAACGGCCGCTGATCGCCACTTTATGGGGCGCGCTGGCGGGCAGCGTGCTGGGTCTGGCCTGGCTGATGCTGGCGGTGCCGATGACGCACAGCGTGCTGCTGGTGGTCGCCTGGGGACTGAGTGCGCTGTTCTGGGCGGGCTGCGGGGCGCTGCTGGTGCGTTTACTGCGGATTATGCTGGCGATGCGTGCTGGCTGATGCGATCAAAAACGGGCCCGCAGGCCCGTTGACTCAGACTTCAACACCCAGATTTTCTTTTGTCCAGGCGGCAAATTCGGTGTAGCCACCGATATGCTGATCGTCGAGGAAGATCTGCGGCACGGTGGAAACCGGCTTGCCGGCACGCGCTTCGAGATCGGCTTTGGTGATGCCGGTCGCCTGAATATCCACGTACTGATAGTTAAAATCGTCACGCTCACTGGTTAACTTCGTCGCTAACTCTTTTGCGCGTACGCAGTAAGGGCAGCTGGAACGGCCAAAAATCACTGCAATCATTGCTTCTCTCCTTCCGCGGCTGTTTTGTGATCGGTCTCACATCACAGCGTGAATAATGCGTCACATCATGCCCGCCCGGAGTGCTTAAGAAAAGCAGAAAATGCCTGTTACTCTGATGCGCGCTGTCTATGTGCCTGACGCGTTGCGCTTTACCGGCATTGACTACACTTGTTCAGCGCCGGAAAAGAAACGCTGCGATCTTCATACAGCGTGAACAATTCAGGTATAACGTGCAGCAAAGCGGACTGAACACGAAGGAGACCTGCTGATGCGTAATCTGGCTCGCTTGCCTCGTGGCGTACTGCTGCTGGAGGCAGCAGGCGTGATGGTGATTATCGTGGCGCTGCTGCTGGTCAACGACTGGCTGGCAGCACCGGCGACCATCGGCCAAAAGCCGCTGGCTACGCTATTGTTTTTTCTCGGCGTTGCGCTGATGCTGCCCGCCGCCTGGCTGATGATGTGGCGGACGGCAAAGGCGATGGCGCCGCAGTTGTTCAGTCAAACCAACAAAAAGAAGTAACCGGAGAGGATTATGACGCCGACAATAGATCTGTTATGCAGCCACCGTTCCATTCGCGCTTTTACTGAGCAGGGGATTGACGACGCCCAGCGCAGCGCGATTATTGCTGCTGCTCAGGCGGCCTCCACCTCCAGCTTTTTACAGTGCTCTTCTATTATTCGCATCACCGATCGGGAAAAACGTGAACAGCTGGTGCAGCTGACCGGCGGCCAGCAGTGGGTGAGTGACGCCGCGGAGTTCTGGGTATTCTGCGCGGATTTTAATCGCCATCTGCAGATCTGCCCCGATGCGCAACTGGGCCGCGCCGAGCAGCTGCTGCTGGGCTGTGTGGATACGGCGCTGATGGCGCAAAACGCCATGGTAGCGGCCGAATCGCTGGGGCTGGGCGGCGTGTTTATTGGTGGTATCCGTAACAGCATTGCGCAGGTGACGGAACTGCTGGAACTGCCGAAGTTCGTGCTGCCGCTGTTTGGCTTCTGCATCGGTCATCCGGACGCGTCACCCGACGTCAAACCGCGTATGCCGCCCGCCATGCTGGTGCACGAAAACCACTATCAGCCGCTGGATAAGGCGGTGCTGGCTGAGTACGATCGGCAGATTACCGCCTACTATCAGCAGCGAGACAGCAATCAGCGGTCTGAAACCTGGAGCCAGTTGATCCAGCGCCTGATCATCAAAGAAACCCGTCCGTTTATGCTGGATTATCTGCATCAGCAGGGCTGGGCCACGCGTTAAGCACAAGGAAACCGCCGATGAAGATGGCCATTCTCACGCGTGATGGATCGCTTTATTCGTGTAAACGGCTGCGCGATGTCGCCGAAGAGCGTGGCCATCAGGTGCAGATCATCGATCCGCTCTCCTGCTATATGAACATCAACTCGGATTCGCCCGCGGTGCACTATCGGGGTGAACCGCTGGGGCATTTCGATGCGGTGATTCCGCGTATTGGCACGGCCACCACCTTTTATGGCACGGCGGTGCTGCGCCAGTTTGAAATGCTGGGCAGCTATCCGCTGAATGAGTCTGTGGCCATCACGCGTGCGCGCGATAAGCTGCGTTCGCTGCAGCTGCTGGCGCGGGAAGGCATTGATATGCCGATTACCGGTTTTGCCTCGTCGCCGGATGATACGCAGGATCTTATCGCGATGGTGGGCGGCGCGCCGCTGGTGGTTAAGCTGGTGGAGGGCACGCAGGGCATTGGTGTGGTGCTGGCAGAGACGCGCCAGGCGGCAGAGAGCGTCATCGATGCGTTTCGTGGCCTGAATGCCCACATTCTGGTGCAGGAGTTCATTAAAGAAGCGCGCGGCCGCGACATCCGCTGTCTGGTGATCGGCAATCAGGTGGTGGCGGCGATTGAACGCGAAGCCAAAGAGGGCGATTTTCGCTCTAATCTGCATCGCGGCGGACAGGCGCGCACCATCAGCATTACCGATCAGGAGCGCGAGATAGCGGTGAAAGCGGCCGGAACGCTGGGACTGGAAGTGGCCGGGGTGGATATTCTGCGCGCCAGCCGGGGGCCGCTGGTGATGGAGGTGAACGCTTCGCCTGGGCTGGAAGGCATTGAAGGCTGCACCGGTTTAAATATTGCCGCCATGATGATCGCCTGGATCGAACAGCATGCCTGCCCCGGTTATCGTCCGAAAACCGGCGGCTGAGCCGCGCTTTTGCGCGGTTTTCGTGGCATCGGCGGCGGTTTTTCCGTAAGCTAAGGCGCTTATTTCGTCACCCCACAGGATATCACGATGGATTCACTGGTCGTTCCTGACATCGACATGCTGCGTCGCTGGCTGGATCAACAAAATATCACCTGGTTCGAATGCGACGCCTGTCAGGCTTTGCATCTGCCGCATATGCAGAATTTTGACGGGGTGTTTGACGCGAAAATCGACCTGGTGGATAACGTAATCCTCTTTTCAGCCCTGGCTGAAGTGAAGCCGACGGCGCTGATCCCGCTGGTGGGCGATCTGTCGCAGATCAACGCCAGCTCACTGACGGTGAAGGCGTTTATCGATATTCAGGATGACAACCTGCCCAAGCTGATTGTGTGTCAGTCCATCAGCATCACGGCCGGCCTGACGTTTGGCCAGTTCGCGCATTTTATGAAGCAGAGCGAAGAGGGCATTTCCATGGTGATCATGGAAGCGTTCGCCAATCATTTACTGATGATGGGTGAAGAAGAAGACCGCACGCCGGTGAGCAGCAGCCACAGCCAGCTGCACTGATTTTCCTGCCTTATCTGACTGCCGCATTTCGCGGCAGTTCTTATTTTAAGCCCACCACTTTTTATTCTGCTTTTTGCCCGGTATTGCCAGATATTTGTTGTGCTTTATGCCACAACTACCAGACCCCATAGCAGAAACATGCATAACTTATCGCTAAAAGGCGTTTTTTAAGCTGGGATCTGGCACGGGGCAATCAGGGGGGCTATTCTTGCGGGGCTGCCTGCTACCTGCAACTCACGCTCAGGTATAGGTTTTTGCTATTAAACTCCCGCTGAATATTGATTCATTGTGTGTCTGTATTTTCACAGCCAACGCAACGACCGGATCGCGTGTATGCAGCGTTGTAATGACCCGCTCAGGAGGACGAAAAACATGATCAACCACAAGAAAAAATGGTTGCCAGGTGTGGTTGCCGGTGTGCTGATGGCTGCGGCCATGGGAACGCAGGCAGAAGACAAAACGCTGCACGTGTATAACTGGTCTGATTATATTGCTGCCGATACGGTGCCGAATTTCGAAAAGCAGACCGGCATTAAAGTGGTCTACGACGTGTTTGACTCCAATGAAGTTCTGGAAGGCAAACTGATGGCCGGTTCCACCGGGTATGACGTCGTGGTGCCTTCTTCCAGCTTCCTTGCGCGCCAGCTGCAATCCGGCGTGTTTCAGGAGCTGGACAAGAGCAAGCTGCCTAATTACAAAAACCTCGATCCGGATCTGATGGCCAAAGTGGCGCAGCACGATCCCGGCAATAAGTATGCTATCCCGTACCTGTGGGGCACCACCGGCATTGGCTATAACATCGATAAAGTGAAAGCCGCCTTAGGTACTGACGCGCCGGTGAACAGCTGGGATCTGGTCATGAAGCCGGAAAACCTGGAAAAACTGAAAAGCTGCGGTGTCTCTTTCCTGGATGCGCCGGAAGAGATTTTCGCCACCGTGCTGAACTATCTGGGTAAAGATCCGAACAGCACCGATGCCAAAGACTACACCGGTGCCGCAACCGATCTGCTGCTGAAGCTGCGTCCGAATATCCGCTACTTCCACTCTTCGCAGTACATCAACGATCTGGCAAACGGCAACATCTGCGTGGCGATTGGCTGGTCAGGTGACATTCTGCAGGCGAAAGACCGTGCGGTAAAAGCCAACAACGGCGTGCACCTGGGTTACAGCGTGCCGAAAGAGGGCGCCCTGGCGTTCTTTGACATGATGGCAATTCCAAAAGACGCCAAAAACCTTGATGCCGCGTATCAGTGGCTGAACTACATCATGGATCCGAAAGTGATCGCCGATGTCTCCAACAAAATGAACTATGCCAACGGCAACAAAGCCTCGCTGCCGCTGATCAATGCCGACGTCCGCAATAACCCGGGTATCTTCCCGACGCCGGAAGCGATGGCGAAGCTGTTTGTGCTCAAGGTCCAGGATCCGAAACTGGATCGTGCGCGCACCCGTGCATGGACTAAAGTAAAAAGTGGTAAGTAATTCGTTCGCAACGAATTAACCCTTTGAAGACGACAACAGAGGCGCGGTGCTGGCCTCTGTTGTGCCATTTTAGCGGCTGGCTGTGCCGCGCTATCCCGCTTAGCGCCGGAGAAACATGAGTGAACGACGCGATTCCCCGCCCACAACATAAAACGGCTAAGGCGTTAACGCCGCTGCTGGAAATTCGCAATCTGACCAAATCTTTTGACGGCCAGCACGCCGTGGATGATGTCAGTCTGACCATTTACAAAGGTGAAATTTTTGCCCTGCTTGGTGCGTCCGGCTGCGGTAAGTCGACGCTGCTGCGCATGCTGGCGGGGTTTGAAATCCCCAGCAGCGGCCAGATTGTGCTGGACGGACAGGACCTGTCACACGTGCCGCCTTATCAGCGGCCAATCAACATGATGTTCCAGTCCTACGCGCTGTTTCCGCACATGACGGTGGAGCAAAACATCGCGTTTGGCCTGAAGCAGGACAAGCTGCCGAAAGGGGAAATCAGCAGCCGCGTGGCGGAGATGCTGGCGCTGGTGCACATGGAAGAGTACGCCAGGCGTAAGCCGCATCAGCTCTCCGGCGGTCAGCGGCAGCGCGTGGCGCTGGCGCGCAGCCTGGCCAAGCGGCCCAAACTGCTGCTGCTGGATGAGCCAATGGGGGCGCTGGATAAAAAACTGCGCGACCGTATGCAGCATGAGGTGGTCGATATTCTCGAGCGCGTCGGCGCAACCTGCGTCATGGTCACGCACGATCAGGAAGAGGCGATGACCATGGCAGGCCGTATCGCCATCATGAATCGCGGCAAGTTTGTGCAGATTGGCGAGCCGGAAGAGATCTATGAGCATCCGACCAGTCGCTACAGCGCCGAGTTTATCGGATCGGTCAACGTGTTCGACGGCCTCCTGCGCGAGCGCCGCGAAGACGGGCTGGTGCTGGATGCGCCGGGCCTGGTGCATCCGCTCAAAGTACAAACCGATGTCTCGGTGGTTGATAACGTGCCGGTGCACGTGGCGCTGCGCCCGGAAAAAGTGATGCTGTGCGACGATGTCCCGGCAGATGGCTGTAACTTTGCCGTGGGTGAGGTGGTGCACATTGCTTATCTTGGCGATCTGTCGATTTACCATGTCCGGCTGCAAAGCGGGCAGATGATCAGCGCACAGCTGCAGAACGCACATCGCTACCGCAAAGGCGCGCCGACCTGGGGTGACGAAGTGCGGCTGTGCTGGGATGCGGACAGCTGTGTGGTCCTGACGGTTTAAGGAGGCGTAATGAGCCAGATTTCTCAACGCAGCCAGCCGCAGGTTGCGGGCACGCCGCTGCAGCGCTGGGGCACACGCATGAAAATGCAGCATGGCCGCAAGCTGGTGATCGCGCTGCCTTATCTGTGGCTTATCCTGCTGTTTTTACTGCCGTTTCTCATCGTGCTGAAAATCAGCTTCGCGGATATCGCGCGGGCGATCCCGCCCTATACCGATCTGGTGACCTGGGCGGACGATCAGCTTAACCTGGTGCTTAACCTGGGCAACTACCTGACGCTGACGGACGATCCGCTGTATGCCGAAGCCTACCTGACGTCGCTGAAGGTTGCCGCCATCTCAACGGTAATCTGCCTGCTGATTGGCTATCCGCTGGCGTGGGCAGTGGCGCACAGTAAGCCTTCCATGCGCACCATTCTGCTGCTGCTGGTTATTCTGCCGTCGTGGACGTCCTTCCTTGTGCGCGTCTACGCGTGGATGGGGCTGCTCAACAACAACGGCATTCTCAACCGCTTTCTGATGTGGCTCGGGGTGATCGATCATCCGCTGGTGATTCTCTACACCAACACGGCGGTCTATATCGGCATTGTTTACTGCTATCTGCCGTTTATGGTGCTGCCGATCTATACCGCCCTGACGCGCATAGATTACTCGCTGGTGGAGGCGTCGCTTGATCTGGGAGCCCGGCCGCTGAAAACCTTTTTCAGCGTTATCGTGCCGCTGACCAAAGGCGGCATTATCGCCGGCTCGATGCTGGTCTTTATTCCAGCGGTGGGCGAGTACGTGATCCCTGAACTGCTGGGCGGACCGGACAGCATCATGATTGGCCGCATCCTGTGGCAGGAGTTCTTTAATAACCGCGACTGGCCGGTGGCGTCGGCGCTGGCGGTGATTATTCTGCTGATCCTGATTCTGCCAATCATCTGGTTCCACAAGCATCAGAACCGCGAAATGGGGGAGAAGGAATGAATCAGCTACCGGTCATCCGCTCGCCGTGGCGCACCGCCATTCTGGCGCTGTGCTTTATTTTCCTCTATGCGCCGATGCTGCTGCTGGTGATCTACTCCTTTAACAGCTCGCAGCTGGTGACGGTGTGGGAGAGCTTCTCGTTCCACTGGTATCAGGTGCTGTTCCAGGATGATGCCATGCTGGATGCGGTGGGGCTCAGCCTGACCATCGCCGCGCTGTCGGCCACGATGGCCGTGGTGCTGGGCACCATGGCGGCAGTGATCATCGTGCGCTTCGGCCGTTTTCGCGGCCACAGCGGCTTTGCCTTTATGCTGACCGCGCCGCTGGTCATGCCGGATGTCATCACTGGCCTTTCGCTGCTGCTGCTGTTTGTGGCAATGGGCAATACGCTGGGCTGGCCGTCCGATCGCGGTATGCTGACCATCTGGCTGGCCCACGTCACCTTCTGTACCGCTTACGTGGCGGTGGTGATCAACTCGCGGCTGCGCGAGCTGGATCGCTCAATTGAAGAGGCGGCGATGGATCTGGGCGCCACGCCGGTTAAGGTGTTCTTTGTGATCACCGTGCCGATGATCGCGCCGGCGATTGTCACCGGCTGGCTGCTGGCGTTTACGCTGTCGCTGGACGATCTGGTGATTGCCAGCTTTGTCACCGGTCCGGGAGCCACCACGCTGCCGATGGCGATCTTCGCGACCGTGCGGCGCGGCGTCAACCCGGAGATCAATGCGCTGGCATCGCTGATTCTGTTTGTCGTCGGGCTGGTGGGCTTTGTCGCATGGCGCTTTATGGCACACGAAGAAAAACAGCGCCTGCGTGATATTCAGAAAGCCAGACGTGGCTGAACCGGCAAACATTTGCCACTATAGTAACGGGCCTGCTGTCAGGCCCGTTTTTTATGGTCACGGAGTTACACCATGTCGGAAACCCTCAAAAACAGCCGCCTGATGACGGCGGCCCCGGTGCCGGTCACCGTGGCTGGCATCGCCATTATTGCCACGCGCTGCCTCAGCGTACTGATGCTGGCCAATGAGCTGGGTTACGACGAAATCGCCAACTTTGTGCATCGCAGCGCGCAGGCGTGGGATTCCACGCTGATTTTTATCGCCAGCCAGCTGATTTTCCTGTTTGAGCTGCGCTGCGCCTTTACGCTGATGCGCGGCAGCAATCGCGGTCGCTGGGGTTATGCCATTGCGCAGGCCATTGTGCTGCTGTATATGCTGATGGCGTCGGTGGGCTGGATCTACCCGGAAATATTCAGCATTCCAGGCGAGACCAATGCGCAGATCATTCACCATACGCTGCAGCAGAAGCTGCCGGATGTGCTGGTGCTGCTGTTACTGTTTGTTCCGGCCAGCAGCCGCGCATTTTTCCGCAGCCGGTGATACAATCGGCCCCCGTTTTTTCTCCCGATTCTCAATACAGGCTTTCCATGCATTGCGCGCTTTATGAAGCCGGCCGCTGTCGCTCCTGTCAGTGGCTGGAAAAACCCTATTCGCACCAGGTCAGCGACAAACAGGCCCGGCTGCAGCAGCTGCTGGCTGCCATGCCGGTGGCGGAATGGTGTCCGCCGGTGACAGGCGCGCAGCAGGGGTTTCGCAATAAAGCCAAGATGGTCGTCAGCGGCAGCGTTGAACGCCCGGTATTTGGCATGGTCGCGCGCGACGGTGAGCCGGTTGATCTGGCAGACTGTCCGCTTTATCCCGCCAGCTTTGCCCCGGTTTTTGCCGTGCTGCGGCCCTTTATTGCCCGCGCGGGCCTCACGCCCTACAACGTCGCACGCAGGCGCGGCGAGCTGAAGTTTCTGCTACTGACCGAAAGCACGCAGGGCGGCATGATGCTGCGCTTTGTGCTGCGATCCACAACGAAACTGGCGCAGCTGCGCGCGGCGCTACCGTGGCTGCAGCAGCAGTTGCCGCAGCTGCAGGTGATTTCTGCCAACATCCAGCCGGTGCATATGGCGATTCTTGAAGGTGAAGAGGAGATTGCGCTGACCTCGCGCCAGGCGCTGGAGGAGAATTTCAATCAGGTGCCGCTCTGGATCCGGCCGCAGAGTTTTTTCCAGACCAACCCGCAGGTAGCGGCTGTGCTTTACGCCACCGCCCGCCGCTGGGTGGCGGCGCTGCCGGTCAGCAGCATGTGGGATCTGTTTTGCGGTGTCGGCGGGTTTGGCCTGCACTGTGCCACACCAGAAATGCAGCTCACCGGCATTGAGATCAGCGCCGAGGCCATTGCCTGTGCCCGGCAGTCGGCGCAGCAGCTCGGGCTGGAGAAAGTCAGCTTTGCCGCGCTGGATTCCACCCGGTTTGCCACCTCACGTGACGCCGTGCCGCAGCTGGTACTGGTGAATCCGCCACGGCGCGGTATTGGCGCGGCGCTGTGCGACTATCTCAGCCGTATGGCACCGGCGTATATTCTCTACTCAAGCTGTAATCCGGACAGCATGGCGCAGGATATCGCGCGGCTGGCCGACTACCGCATCAGCCGCGTGCAGCTGTTCGACATGTTTCCGCACACGGCGCATTTTGAAGTGCTGACATTACTGACAAGGCAGGGTGGAACAGCGTAGCGGCAGCTTGCGCTGAGGACGTGCAGAACCTGGCAGGCCGCGCGCCACGCTATCCCATAATGCTTACTGCGGGAACCACTTCTGATTGATTTGCTGCCAGCTGCCGTTGGCTTTCAGATCTGCCAGCGCGCGGTTAATCGCTTCCAGCAGCGGGGTATTGCCTTTACGTACCGCGATCCCCAGACCGGTGCCGAAATAGTCGCTGTCGGTGATAGGTTCCCCGACCGCGCTGAGATCGCTATTGGCTTTCAGCCACTGACTGACTACTGCGCTGTCACCAAATACCCCATTCAGACGGCCATTTTTCAGATCGAGAATCGCGTTCTGATAGCTGTCATATGACACCGCGATTACCTCCGGATGCTTCTCCTGCAGGTATTTCTGATGGGTGGTGCCGTTCTCCACGCCAACACGCTTGCCCTTCAGCTGGCTGAAATCCGTGAAGTCACCCTTATGCGCAATCACAATGGCTGAATTGGCGTAATAGGGCTGGCTGAAGTCCACCTGTTTACTGCGCTCGGCGGTGATGTCCATGCCGGAGATCACCGCGTCATAGCGGCGGAACTTCAGCGACGGGATCAGGCTGTCAAAGGCGTTATTGGTAAAAGTGCAGTCAGCCTTCATCTGCTGACACAGCGCTTTGGCCAGATCGATATCAAAGCCGACAATCTGATTATTGTTATCCAGCGACTCAAAGGGGGGATAGGTCGCGGATACGGCAAAGCGAATTTTCTCCGCCGCATAAGCATTCATTGTCAGCGTGGCCAGTACAGCGGCAACAATCCATTTTTTCATAGTGTGACTCCCGAAAATCATGCCAGAGGCGAAACGAGTGACACCTTGCCAGTTAATGAATTTATATTCAATAAAAATGACTATTAATTTACAGCAGGGCGGGCGGTAAACGCGTCACTGTGCGGGTCAGAGGCAGCGGCGCTTCTGACCCGCACAGCGCAGGACGTGACAGGGGATCAGTTGCGGCGCTCAAACGCCAGCGCGCGTTTTTCGATCAGGCGCATCATCAGCGTCAGCAGGCCGTTAACCACCAGGTAAATCAGTCCGGCGGCGGCATAAACCGTGACATCGTAGGTGCGGCCATACAGCAGCTGGCCGTGACCCATCACTTCCATCAGCGTAATGGTGTACGCCAGTGAGGTACTTTTGAACACCAGCACCACTTCGTTCGAATAAGATGAGAGCGCGCGCTTAAAGGCATACGGCAGCAGAATGCGCAGCGTATCTTTGCGGTTCATACCCAGTGCCGCGCAGGATTGCCACTGGCCGGCCGGGATGGCACGCACTGCCCCGTAAAACAGCTGGGTGGTGTAGGCCGCACTGTTGAGTGACAGCGCCAGCAGGGCACACAGCCAGGGTTGCGACAGCAGATGCCACAGCCACGGCACGTTCTGGATCGACGGGAACTGACCCGGGCCGTAGTAAATCAGGAAGATCTGCACCAGCAGCGGCGTGCCGGTAAACACGGTGATATAGCCTTTCACCAGCGCAGTCAGCAGCGGCGTTTTCAGCGCCAGCACGATGGTGCAGAGCAGGGCCAGCAGCAGCGCCGCAATCAGCGAGGCCACGGTCAGCGTCAGGCTGGTATGCAGTCCCTTTAGCAGTTCAGGTAAATAAGCCAGCATCGTTACGCCCCCCGCTCAAAACGCGTCGTGCGCAGCTCAATGCGCCGCAGCACTGCCTGGCTGAACAGCGTGATCGCCAGGTAGATTGCTGCCGCCACCAGATACCAGGTAAACGGCTCCTGCGTACGCGTGGCGATGCTTTTGGTCTGCAGCATCAGATCGTTCACGCTGATCAGCGACACCAGCGCGGTGTCTTTTAGCAGCACCAGCCACTGATTGCCCAGGCCGGGCAGGGCATGACGCCACATCTGCGGCATGATCAGACGGAAGAAGATAGCGGATTTTTTCATGCCCAGCGCCTGACCGGATTCCCACTGCCCCAGCGGTACGGCTTTCAGCGCACCGCGCAGCGTTTGCGACGCATAAGCGGAGTAGAGCATGGCCAGCGCAATCACCCCGCAGAGAAACGGGCTGACATCAAAGTTTTCAATCGGCACCTGCACCGGCAGGCTAAACAGGCCGAAGGGGAGGGTAAAGCCGTCTGAGAGCGTTAACAGCAGCTGTGAAGCGCCGAAATAGATAAACAGCACCACCAGAATTTCCGGCAGGCCGCGAATCAGCGTCACCAGGCCGGTGCCGATCCACGCCAGCGGTTTCCAGCGTAGCGATTCCCAGCCAGCAAACATCATCGCCAGCACAAGGCCGGCGATCAGAGCACAAACGGCAAGGCCGACGGTCATCCCGGCGGCGCTTGCGAGTGGAATCATTTCATTCATCAGAGATTACTGCTGAAACCATTTGTTGTAGATGGTTTTGTAGGTGCCGTCGGCTTTGATCTTATCCAGCGCCGCGTTGAATTTGCCCTGCAGCTCGGCATTGCCCTGACGCACGGCAATGCCCAGACCGGTGCCGAAGTAGTCTTTATCGGTGACCTTTTGACCCAGTGCGGCAAGGCTGGCGTTCTGCTTCAGCCACTCGTTCACCACGGCGGTATCGCCGAACACCGCGTCGATGCGGCCATTTTTCAGATCCAGCACTGCATTCTGGTAGCTGTCATAAGGCACTACGGTGATTTCGCTGTGCTTGTCGGTCAGGTATTTCTGGTGCGTGGTGCCATTCTGCACGCCCACACGCTTGCCTTTCAGCGCGGCCACATCCGCCAGTTTGCCTTTCCGGGCAATAAAAAGCGCAGAGTTGTCGTAATACGGTTTGGTAAACAGCACCTGCTTTTCGCGCTCCGGGGTGATGTCCATACCGGCCATCACGGCATCAAAGCGGCGGAATTTCAGCGACGGGATCAGGCTGTCAAACGCCTGGTTGGTAAAGGTACAGGTCGCATCGATCTCTTTGCACAGTGCGTTAGCCAGATCGACATCAAAGCCCTGAATCTTGTTCTCAGAATCAACGAACTCAAACGGCGGGTATGAGGCCTCAGTAGCGAAACGCAGCGTCTGGGCCGCAGAGGCGCTCAGGCTCAGCGTGGCAAGCAGTGCAGCAAGTACAACTTTTTTCATTGTGGGCATCCTGACTTAGTGCGAAAGATAATGTGCAAACGCGTCGGTTTGCGGCTGTGTAAAGAGGCTGGCGTCGCCCTGTTCAACAATGCGGCCGTTTTCCATATAGACCACGCGGCTGGCGGTTTTACGTGCCACGTCGACTTCATGGGTCACGATCACCTGCGTAATCTGCGTCTGCGCCAGCTCGCGGATAATGCTGACGATCTGCGCCGTGATTTCCGGGTCGAGTGCGGCGGTAGGCTCATCAAACAGCAGTACCTGCGGCTCCATCATCAGCGCACGGGCAATCGCCACGCGCTGCTGCTGGCCGCCGGATAAATGCAGCGGGAAGCGATCGGCATACGGCGTCAGGCGCAGGCGATCCAGCAGTTTATCGGCACGCGCACGGGCAGCCTCTTTGCTGAGTCCCAGCACGCGGCACGGCGCTTCCGTCAGGTTTTGCACCACGCTGAGGTGCGGCCAGAGATTGTATTGCTGAAAAACCATGCCGACGTTCTGGCGCAATTCGCGAATGGCGCGGTCGGCGGGCGTCTGGCTGAAATCGAACCGGTTACCGGCAATCTGCAGGGTGCCGGAACGCGGCTGCTCCAGCAGGTTAAGCACGCGCAGCAGTGAGCTTTTCCCCGCGCCACTCGGACCGAGCAACACCAGCGTTTCGCCCTGCGGGCAAGCCAGGTTGATATCGAACAGCGCCTGATGGGCGCCGTAAAAACAGTTGATGGCGTTTAGTTGAATACTCATGCGCAAAAAATGAATAGCAATTAGTGCCGCAAATCTTAACGTCACCAGAATAGTTATGCAATTGAGGTGGGTTAAAATTTATTAAAGTGCAATTAAACAGCAAAAGCGTAGCACAATATCGGGCAGGTCAGGGCGGGAAAGGGACGCGGGACTGCGCGGTTTGCGCGTCAGCACGCAAAAAAAGCGCCGCAATGATGCGGCGCGCTGATGGGTATGGCTGACCGGCGAAAAAAGCGGCGACTATTTTTTCTCTTCCAGCAGCTGGCTGAGCGAACCGCCGCCCGGATGCGGCCAGTCGCCAACGTAGCGCACGTCGTCCACCGCCCAGCAGGTGCCTTCGTGGATCATCAGCACCTCATCGTGCCAGCGTTTGTCATTGCGGCTCAGCGCCACGCGCAGCGGGATATTGCGCGCATCGCGGTTGGGAATGGTGGACGCACTGGCGACATCTGCCGCGTCCGGTCCCTGCGGCAGGCTGGAGAAGAGATCGCCCTGCTGCCAGGCCGCCGGCCGGGTGTGTTGCTGGCTGGCCTGCAGCAGCTTCTGATACAACCGATCGCTCAGATAAGGCCGGTATTTTGCCAGCGTGCTGCTATCCGGCACGCCCTGCGTCGGCTGGCTGACGCGCAGGTCGTAGAACTGCTGCGCCACGCTATCCGGGCCGCCGTCGGCACAGGCTGCCATGCGCGGCCCGTTATCATGGATGACCGGTTCAACCGGCGTACAGGCGCTTAGCAGTAACGCCGCGGGAACCAGCAGCGCAAAGGCGTTGTTTCTCATCTCGATTTCCTTATTGTTGTTCACTGGCAAAGCGCCATTTTTAGCATAGAGTATAGCCGTGCTTTTAGACCGTAAGCGCTATCGCAACCCGAATCACCCCAGGAGATAACGATGAAATTTTCTACTACGCCAACGCTGGAAGGGCAGAGCATCACGGAATACTGCGGCGTCGTCACCGGCGAAGCGATTCTGGGCGCCAATATCTTTCGCGATTTCTTCGCCGGTATCCGCGACATCGTTGGTGGCCGTTCCGGTGCCTATGAAAAAGAGCTGCGTAAAGCACGTCAGATTGCGTTTGAAGAGCTGGAAGAGCAGGCGCGGGCGCTGGGCGCTAACGCGGTTGTGGGCATTGATATTGACTACGAAACCGTAGGGAAAGAGGGCAGCATGCTGATGGTCAGCGTCACCGGAACCGCCGTGATCGTACGCTGATGCGTCTGGTGTTACTGCTGGCGCTGACGTTGCTGCTCAGCGCCTGTCACTCTGCGCTGGAGCAGCGCAACGGCTATTGGGTGGATACGGCGCATCCGGCGCAGGGTGCGCGGCCGCGTATCAGGGTGGTGGTGCTGCACTATACGGCGGAGGATTTTCCCGCTTCGCTGGCCACGCTGACCGATCGCGAGGTCAGTGCGCACTACCTGATTCCCCGGCAGCCGCCGCAGCAGGCGGGCGAGGCGGTTATCTGGCAGCTGGTGCCGGAAAGCCAGCTGGCCTGGCATGCCGGGCCCAGTTTCTGGCGCGGCGCGACGCGCCTGAATGATACCTCGGTGGGCATTGAGATTGTCAATCAGGGCTATCGTCGTACGCTGACCGGCCTGCAGTGGCAGCCGTTCACTGCGGCGCAGCAGCAGGTACTGACGATGCTGCTGCGCGATATTATCCGCCGCTATGGCATTGCGCCGGAGAACATTGTTGGCCACAGCGACATTGCGCCGCAGCGTAAACAGGACCCCGGCCCGCTTTTTCCGTGGCAGCAGCTGGCACAGCAGGGCATTGGCGCATGGCCGGACGCCGCCACGGTACAGCGTTATCTGGCAGGGCAGGCCGCGGATCAGCCAGTCAGTCCCGAACGGCTGCTGGCCACGCTGCAGCGTTACGGTTATGACGCGGCGACAGCCCGCACGCCGGAGAGCCAGCGCAAGCTGATCGCCGCGTTCCAGATGCATTTCCGTCCACAGGATTACCGCGGCCTTGCGGATGCCGAAACGCTGGCCATCGCCCGGGCACTGCTGGCCCGTTATGGCGAAGCGCAGTAAACCGCGCCGCGATTACTGCTGCAGAAAGGCGCGCCAGTACGCTACCAGCTGTTCCAGATCCTGACGCGACACGTCAAGATGCGTGACCAGACGCGTTTGTGGGCCGACGCTGATCTGCACCTCGCGGGCCTGCATCCAGCTCTGCAGCGCGGCCACCTGCGCGGCCGGCACCTTGACGAACACCATATTGGTCTGCTGGCTTACCACGTCAACGCCGAGCGCGCTCAGCTGGGTTGCCAGCCAGGCCGCGTTATCGTGATCCGCTTTCAGCCGGGCGACGTTATGCTGTAACGCATACAGCCCGGCTGCGGCCAGTATGCCCGCCTGACGCATACCGCCCCCGGTCATTTTGCGCCAGCGACGCGCCTGTTCAATGTAGGCGACCTCGCCGCACAGCAGGGAACCGACCGGCGTGCCCAATCCTTTGGAAAGGCAGATAGTCAGGCTGTCGCAGTAACGGGCGATATCCGCCAGCGTGGTCTCCAGCGCCACCACGGCATTGAAGATACGGGCGCCATCAATATGCAGCGCCAGCTGCCGTTCACGGGTAAAGTGCCACGCCTGCGCCAGATACGGCAGCGGCAGCACGTGACCGTGATGGGTGTTTTCCAGACTCAGCAGGCGGGTGCGGGCAAAGTGGATGTCGTCGGGTTTGATCGCCGCCGCGACGTCTGCCAGCGGCAGCGAACCGTCAGCCGCCTGCAGAACAGGCTGCGGCTGAATGCTGCCCAGCACCGCCGCGCCCCCGGCTTCATATTTATAGTTATGCGCCTGCTGACCAACGATATATTCATCGCCGCGCTGGCAGTGGCACAACAGCGCCACCAGGTTGGCCTGAGTGCCGGTAGGGAAGAACAGCGCAGCCGCTTTACCGCTCAGTCGTGCGGCCTCGGCTTCCAGTGCATTCACGGTGGGATCATCCCGGTAGACGTCATCGCCGGTCTCTGCGGCCATCATGACTTCCAGCATCGCGGCGGATGGGCGGGTCACGGTATCACTGCGTAAATCGATCACGGTGCTCTCCTGAAATAAAAAAAGCGGGCTGAGCGCCCGCCTGTGCATTGTCCGGCTGGTCCCTTCGTTTTACCGCAGCCAGTTGGTTTTCGCCAGTTCGACGATTTCATCACCGCGTCCGTTGAGAATGGCGCGCAGCATATACAGGCTGAAGCCTTTGGCCTGCTCGGCTTTGATCTGCGGCGGCATCGACAGCTCCTCTTTGGCGGTGATCACATCCACCAGCACCGGGCCATCATGTGAGAACGCCTGCTCCAGCGCCGCGTTAAGATCGGAGGCTTTTTCCACCCGTATACCTTTAATCCCGCAGGCGCTGGCGATGGCGGCGAAATCCGGATTGTCCAGATCGGTGCCGTCAGTAAGATAACCGCCTGCCTTCATCTCCATGGCCACAAAGCCCAGCACGCTGTTATTGAAGATCACCAGCTTCACCGGCAGCTTAAGCTGCGCCAGCGAGATGAAATCGCCCATCAGCATACTGAAACCGCCGTCGCCGCACAGCGCGACCACCTGCCGCTGTTTATCGATGGCCTGCGCGCCCAGTGCCTGCGGCATCGCATTCGCCATCGAGCCATGGTTAAACGAACCAATCAGGCGGCGTTTGCCGTTCATCTTCAGGTAGCGTGCAGCCCACACGGTTGGCGTGCCAACATCGCAGGTGAAGATGGCATCTTCCGCCGCGTAATGGCTGATCTGCTGGGCCAGATACTGCGGGTGAATGGCCTGTTTGTCGTTTGGCGTCGCCAGCTCATCCAGCCCTTTGCGCGCGTCCGCATAGTGCCGCAGGGCGCTGTCCAGATGATGGCGATCGTCATGCGGATTAAGCTGTGGCAGCAGCGCCTGCAGGGTGGCTTTGATATCGCCCACCAGTGCCATATCCACATGGCTGTGCGCCCCCAGGCTGGCCGGGTTGATATCAATCTGGATGATGTTCGCGTCGGCCGGATAGAAGGCGCGATAAGGGAACTGGGTGCCAAGCAGCAGCAGGGTGTCGGCGTTCATCATGGCGTGGTAGCCGGAGGAGAAGCCAATCAGTCCGGTCATCCCGACGTCGTACGGGTTATCGTACTCCACGTGCTCTTTACCGCGCATCGCATGGACCACCGGCGCTTTCAGCGTTTCGGCCAGTTTTACCACTTCTGCATGTGCACCGGCGCAGCCGCTGCCGCACATCAGCGTGATGTTGCTGGCGGCGTTCAGCGTATCGGCCAGACGGGCCAGCTCGGGGGCGGACGGCACAACCTGCGGCAGCTGCGGCGGATACCACGTACTGCGCGCCTGCTCCGGGGCCGGTTTCAGCGCCACGTCGCCTGGCAGCACAATCACCGAGACGCCGCGATTGAGAATCGCTTTGCGCATGGCAATGCCAAGCACCTGCGGCAGCTGTTCAGGATTGGACACCAGTTCGCAGTAGTGACTGCACTCGCGGAACAGTTCCTGCGGATGCGTTTCCTGAAAATAGCCGCTGCCAATTTCGCTAGAGGGAATATGGGCGGCAATTGCCAGCACCGGGACGTGGTTGCGGTGGCAGTCAAACAGACCGTTGATCAGATGCAGGTTGCCGGGACCGCATGAACCGGCGCACACCGCGAGCTCACCGCTGATCTGCGCCTCAGCGCCGGCGGCAAAGGCCGCCACCTCTTCATGGCGCGTAGGCATCCATTCAATGGTGCCCATACGGTTCAGGCTGTCGCTCAGCCCGTTCAGGGAATCACCGGTGACGCCCCAGATGCGTTTCACACCCGCGCTTTCAAGCGTTTTGGCCAGCAGTGCCGCCACAGTTTGTTTCATCATTCGCTCCTTACTGGTGTTGCGCCATCCATGCTGATGGCGAAAACGGGTCAGTCAGAAAGCGTAGACGACAGGTGACAAACGCAGCCGTGAAAAAATGCGCTGCGTCACACTCAGGCAGAGAACAGGGCGATCAGCACCGGGGCCAGCAGATTCATAATGAAGCCATGCACTATCGCCGCCGGCACAATCTCCACCCCGCCGGCGCGCTGCAGGATCGGCAGGGTAAAGTCCATGGATGTGGCACCGCTCAGGCCCAGCCCGACGCTGCGGTAGCGCGTCATCAATACCGGAATCAGCAGCACGGCGGCCAGCTCGCGCAGCAGATCGTTAAAGAATGCGGCGCTGCCCATCACCGGCCCATACGCTTCCGTCATCAGAATGCCCGACAGCGAATACCAGCCAAATCCGCTGGCCAGCGCCAGACCGGTGTTCACTGACACCCCCAGCAGCCAGGCGGCGAGCACGCCCCCGGCCAGCGAGCCAGCCAGTGAAACCAGCGCCACCATCATGCCACGTCGGTTGAGCGTGATCTGGCGCAGCGTCATACCGCTGCCGCGCAGCTGTACCCCGACCAGAAACAGCAGCACAATCAGGGCGATTTCGCTGAGCGTGGCGGCATGGCGTAGCGGTGACCACTGACTGAGGCCGATCAGAAAACCGGCCAGCACGGCCACGCACAGTTTCAGCGACTCCAGCACCATGTGCCAGCGTGAAGGCAGTGCCTGCTGGCGCTGCTGACGGCGCCACGGCCAGCGTGTCTCCAGCAGCCACAGCGCCAGCAGCGAGCAGCTGAGAATCGCGCCGGCGGCAATAAAAGCGGTTTTGAATACGATGATCAGGTTACTGCCGAGGTTGTCGAGAAACGCCAGGCTGGTGCCCATAAAAAACAGAATGGCGTAAATCAGCAGGCTCAGCAGCCGGTTAACCTGCTGCAGCAGGGCCGGCTGATGCCACGGCAGCAGATAACCCATAAACAGCGGCACAAGAATAATAAGCAGACCGGTATACATAGCGCGATGGGATCCTTTTTTGCGAGGCGTCACGCTAATGGAAAATATCTGACGTGTAAACCTTTACCCGGCTGACCGGCTTGACCAACGCAGCGCAGCGAACCATGCTCAGGCAAGGCTCTGAAGGGATGGCGCAAATGCTTCTGGAACAGATCGATATACACGGCTTTCGCGGCATCAGCCGCTTATCGTTGCCGCTGACGGCCACCAGTCTGCTGATTGGTGAAAACGCGTGGGGCAAGTCCAGCCTGCTGGATGCGCTGACGCTGCTGCTGGCACCTGCAGCAGAGCCCTATCAGTTCACCGCCGATGATTTTCATTTTCCGCCGGGCGATCCTGCAGGGCGGCTGCATCAGCTGCAGCTGGTCCTGCGTTTTCGCGCCGGCGACAGCGACCAGCATGCGCTGTTTCAGCCGTTCTGGCAGCGTGATGCCTGCGGCCGTTATATCTGCTTCAGCACGCGGGCAGTGCGGCACGCTGACGGCGTGAAAACCAGCTGGCGTTTTCTGGATGCGCAGGGCGATGCGTTACCACAGGCTGGCACGGCGGAGGCGCTGACGCACCTGCGTGCCTGCTCGCCGGTGCTGCGGCTGCGCGATGCGCGCTTCGGTCGCCGCAGGCGGCACAGTGAGCAGGACGGTGCACGTCACACCACCACACTGAATGCGCTGGCGCGGGAAGCAGAGAGCTTAACGCGCGAACTGGTAAACCAGCCGCAAAACCTGAGCGATGCGCTATTGCACCAGGGATTGCAGACCATGCAGCAGTTACTGGCACACTATTTTCAGCTGCAGCAGCCGGATAACAGCGCGGCACGCGTGCCGCCAGAGTGGCGCGATGGGCGGCAGGGCTGGCGCGCGCTCGACCAGCTGAATCAGCTGATCGCCGGCAGTGAAACCCGCAGCCGGCAGGTGGTGCTGCTGCGCATGCTGTCACTGCTGATTCAGGCGCACGGCAATGCCCCGTTGCCAGCGGGTGCGCAGCCGCTGTTGCTGGTAGAAGATCCGGAAACGCGGCTGCATCCGATTATGCTCTCGGTCGCGTGGAATCTGCTGGAGCTGATGCCGGTGCAGAAGGTGGTGACCACCAATTCGGGCGAACTGCTGACGCAGGTGCCGCTGGAAAACCTGTGCCGGCTGGTGCGTGAACCGCAGCGTGTCGCCGCCTGGCGCATCGGGCCGGAAGGTCTGAACGCTGAAGAGCGTCGCCGCATCGGCTTTCACATCCGCGTTAACCGACCGTCAGCGCTGTTTGCCCGCTGCTGGCTGCTGGTGGAGGGGGAAACCGAGGTGTGGATCATCAACGAACTGGCGCGCCAGTGCGGTTATCATTTTGCCGCTGAGGGGGTAAAAGTGATCGAGTTTGCCCAGTCAGGGCTGAAACCGCTGCTGAAATTTGCCCGGCGCATGGGGATTGTCTGGCATGTGCTGACCGATGGCGATGACGCCGGGAAAAAATATGCGGCTACCACGCGCAGCCAGCTGCAGCCGCACGAGCAGGAAGCGGATCATCTGACCCAGTTTCCGGCTCCGGATATTGAGCACTTCTTTTACGCGCAGGGTTTCCGGGACGTTTATCACCAGATGGCGCACCTGCCGTTAAACGCGCCCCTGAATGCGCGGCGTATTATTACCAAAGCCATTCATCACAGCGCCAAGCCGGAGCTGGCGATTGCGGTGGCAATGGCCGCCGCCGCGCGCGGGCCGCAGGCGATACCGCCGTTGCTGCAACAGTTATTTGCCCGAGTGACGGGGCTGGCGCGCGGGCGGGAAGGGTGAAGGCGTGCAAAAGAAAAATGCCAGCGTCTGCGGCTGGCATTTTTAATCGGGAGTGGTCAGAATGAGAGCAGATGCGCGCGCGTCAGGAGAGCGGCGATGCTTCACAGGGCACAATCAGGCTGGCGTGATTGCCTTTCGGCCCTTCATGGACATCGAACTGGACTTGCTGGCCCGCTTTCAGCGTTCTGTATCCCTCCATCTGGATCGTGGAGTAGTGTGCGAAGATATCGTCGCCGCCGCCAATCGGACAGATAAAACCGAAGCCTTTGGCGTTGTTGAACCATTTAACAGTACCCGTCTCCATGCTTTTACTTCCCTCGCAAGACATTTTGATAAGTAGGTGAGGTCATTGAAGCTGTGAGCGAGTTTGTTTAAAACTCAATCAGCTTGTGTAAGTAGAATGTAGAGAAACGGACCTTATCGTCAAGCAATCGGCCCTGGCGCACGGGGAGAAATTCATCAAAATTTGAGGCAGTTAACGCTATTGCAAATTTTGTGATACAGGTCGCGCATGCGCTTTCAGGACCGCTCAGGAGTAAGGGGAAACGGGCTTGACAGGCGTGTTAAACTTGAGGTGAGAGCACAGTAATGTGCGCTACCGTAACGCAGAATTTCGACGGAACATTATGGCAAACACAAACGACTGGCTTAACTTTGAACATCTGGCCGAAGACAAAGTACGTGAAGGGTTAAAGCCGCCTTCTATGTATAAAGTTATCCTGAATAACGACGATTATACACCTATGGAATTTGTTATTGACGTTCTGCAAAAGTTCTTTTCTTATGATGTTGAACGTGCAACGCAGCTGATGCTGAAAGTTCACTACCATGGAAAGGCAATCTGTGGTGTATTCACTGCAGAAGTGGCGGAGACGAAAGTCGCCCAGGTGAACAATTATGCTCGCGATAATCAACATCCGTTGTTATGTACGCTGGAAAAAGCCTGAAGCTGTCTCCATATAGGATTCAGATCGTCAGAGCGATAATTGGGGGAGGTGCCAAATGCTCAATCAAGAACTGGAACTCAGTTTAAACATGGCTTTCGCCAGAGCGCGCGAGCACCGTCACGAGTTTATGACCGTCGAGCATCTGTTGCTGGCCCTGCTCAGCAACCCGTCGGCCAGAGAGGCACTGGAAGCCTGTACGGTGGATATCGCGGCTCTTCGTCAGGAACTCGAAGCCTTCATAGAACAAACCACGCCGGTGCTGCCTGCCAGCGAAGAGGAGCGGGACACGCAACCGACGCTCAGCTTCCAGCGCGTGCTGCAGCGGGCCGTATTCCATGTCCAGTCATCCGGTCGCAGCGAAGTTTCGGGTGCGAACGTGCTGGTCGCCATCTTCAGCGAGCAGGAGTCGCAGGCGGCTTATCTGCTGCGCAAACACGAAGTGAGCCGCCTTGATGTGGTGAACTTCATCTCCCATGGTACGCGTAAAGATGAACCGGGCCAGCCGCAGAACAGCGCGGAAAATCCGGTCAACGAAGAGCAAGCAGGCGGGGAGGAACGTATGGAAAACTTCACCACCAATCTTAATCAGCTTGCTCGTGTCGGCGGTATTGACCCGCTGATCGGCCGCGATAAAGAGCTGGAACGGGCGATTCAGGTACTGTGCCGTCGGCGTAAAAACAACCCGCTGCTGGTGGGGGAATCCGGCGTTGGTAAAACCGCCATTGCGGAAGGCCTTGCCTGGCGCATCGTGCAGGGCGACGTACCGGAAGTGATGAAAGAGTGCACCATTTATTCACTCGATATCGGCTCTCTGCTGGCGGGCACCAAGTACCGCGGTGATTTTGAAAAACGTTTCAAAGCGCTGCTGAAACAGCTGGAACAGGACAACAACAGCATCCTGTTTATCGACGAAATTCACACCATCATTGGCGCGGGTGCCGCATCAGGTGGTCAGGTGGATGCGGCGAACCTGATTAAGCCGCTGCTCTCCAGCGGTAAAATTCGCGTGATGGGTTCCACCACCTATCAGGAATTCAGCAATATCTTTGAGAAAGACCGGGCGCTGGCACGGCGTTTCCAGAAGATCGACATCACCGAGCCTTCTGTGGAAGAGACGGTGCAGATTCTCAACGGTCTGAAACCGAAGTATGAAGCGCATCACGATGTGCGCTATACCGCGAAAGCGGTGCGTGCAGCGGTTGAGCTGGCGGTGAAGTACATCAACGATCGTCATCTGCCGGATAAAGCGATTGACGTGATTGATGAAGCCGGTGCGCGTGCGCGCCTGGTGCCGGTCAGCAAGCGTAAAAAGACCGTCAACGTGTCAGATATTGAATCGGTTGTCGCGCGCATTGCCCGTATTCCGGAGCAGAGCGTTTCAGCGACCGATCGCGATACGCTGAAAAACCTTGGCGACCGTCTGAAAATGCTGGTGTTTGGTCAGGACAACGCTATCGAGGCGCTGACGGAGGCGATCAAAATGAGCCGCGCCGGTCTGGGCCAGGATCGCAAGCCGGTGGGTTCCTTCCTGTTTGCCGGGCCAACCGGTGTCGGGAAAACCGAAGTCACCGTGCAGCTGGCAAAAGCGCTGGGTATCGAGCTGCTGCGCTTTGATATGTCCGAGTACATGGAACGCCATACCGTCAGCCGTCTGATCGGTGCGCCTCCGGGTTATGTCGGTTTTGACCAGGGCGGTCTGCTGACGGATGCGGTGATCAAACATCCACATGCCGTCGTGCTGCTGGATGAAATTGAGAAAGCGCATCCGGATGTGTTTAACCTGCTGCTGCAGGTGATGGACAACGGTATGCTGACCGACAACAACGGGCGCAAAGCGGATTTCCGTAATGTTGTGCTGGTGATGACGACCAACGCCGGGGTACGTGAAACTGAGCGTAAGTCGATTGGCCTGATTCAGCAGGACAACAGCACTGACGCGATGGAAGAGATCAAAAAGATCTTTACGCCGGAGTTCCGTAACCGTCTCGACAATATTATCTGGTTCCGTCATCTCGATACCGAGGTGATTCATCAGGTGGTGGATAAATTCATTGTTGAGCTGCAGGCGCAGCTGGATGCGAAAGGGGTTTCGCTGGAAGTCAGCGACGATGCCCGCGACTGGCTGGCGGAGAAAGGGTACGACAAAGCGATGGGTGCCCGTCCGATGGCGCGTACCGTGCAGGAGAACCTGAAAAAACCGCTGGCGAATGAGCTGCTGTTTGGCTCGCTGGTGGATGGTGGCTCCGTCTCGGTTGCTCTCGACAAAGAGAAAAATCAGCTTACCTATCACTTCCTGAGCGCGGAGAAGCGTAAAACGGAAGGCACCGTGCACTAAGGTGCAGCAAATAAAAAGGCCGGATGCGAATCCGGCCTTTTTTTTCGCACTCGGTAAACCTCAGCAAGCGCGCAACGGGTACAACAACTTAGCGACTACGGAAGACAATGCGGCCTTTGCTCAGGTCGTACGGGGTCAACTCGACAGTCACTTTGTCGCCCGTCAGGATGCGGATGTAGTTTTTACGCATTTTACCGGAGATATGAGCGGTAACCACGTGCCCGTTTTCAAGCTCTACGCGGAACATGGTGTTAGGTAACGTATCCAGTACGGTACCTTGCATTTCAATATTGTCTTCTTTGGCCATCGAATCCTCTGGGTGAACTACCAAACTGTTGAACCGGCAAGATAATGCCGAATTCCATGATTTATGTAAAGAAACGTTGATTGTTTTTGCCAACGCTTCGCCGTGCATCGCGCCGTTGCGCGTGCAGTACGGATAAATTCGGGTGTTGTTGACGTCTGCGGGGGATTAGCGGGCTAAGAATCTGCGCCAGTCGGCAACCAGAGCGCAACTGAAGCAGCTTCGGGAACCGGTGGGATTCCCAGCCTGGCAATTCCGGCTCGCCACAGCGAAGCGCGGACGACATACCAAACTCGATTATTGTATCACTTTTGTCGGGAATTGTGTGCAAAACATCTGCGGCGTGGGTCAAAAAAGGGTTTGTGTTTGCCAGCATCCGCTCTCTGCCGGTTGCCACGCCAGCGTCTGCACATACTGCAGATAGTCCACACGCGGTATTTCTGTCGCGCCGAGCGAGGCGGTGTGCGGGTTCAGCACCTGACAATCAATCAGCCGCCCCTGATGCGCCATAAAATGCTGAGAAAATACCCACAGGGCGGTTTTCGACGCGTTCTCCCGGCGGCTGAACATCGACTCGCCGCAAAAAATTTGCCCGAGCGCCAGGCCATACATGCCGCCGACCAGCTGATTCTCCTGCCACACCTCAATCGAATGCGCGTGGCCCAGTTCATACAGACGCAGCCAGGCACGTTTGACTTCAAAGGTGATCCAGGTGCCTTCCTGCCGGCCGCTGGCGCAGCCTTCCAGCACATCGGCAAAGGCGTGGTTCATGGTAACGCGGTAGGGGGAATGGCGGTGGAAACGGGCCATGCTGCGGCTGAGGTGAAACGATTCCGGCAGCAGCACCGCACGCGGATCGGGTGACCACCACAGAATGGGATCGCCCGGGGAGAACCAGGGAAAAATGCCACGCTGGTAAGCATTCAGCAGGCGGGCAGGAGAGAGATCGCCGCCCATTGCCAGCAGGCCATTCGGTTCACGTAACGCCATCTCCGGCGGTGGAAAATTCAGCGAATCACGTGAAAGTTGAATCAGTCTCATTGCATTACTCACCCGGCGGCTATCCCGCTACGACTATAACGCAAAGCGCTGACAGAAACGCCAGTAGCGCCCTGCTTTTGAGATTAATTCCGCATGGCTGCCGGATTCCACAATCTGTCCCTGATCCATCACGCAAATGCGATCCAGCTTTTCCAGCCCGGTCAGACTGTGCGTGACCATAATCAGGGTGCGGCCCTGTCCTGCGGTGCGCAACAGTGAGAGAATATGCTGCTCGGTAGCCGCATCCAGTCCTTCGGTGGGTTCATCCAGCAGCCAGAGATCGCCATCGTGCAGGAGCGCGCGGGCGATAGCCAGACGGCGCAGTTCACCGCCGGAGAGCGGGCGACCGCCTTCACCCATCCAGGCATTCAGCCCTTCAGCGGTGGTCAGCAGATGCGCCAGTCCCACCTGTTCCAGCACCGCACTGAGCATTGCATCACTCGCTTCAGGCCGGGCCAGCAGCAGATTATCGCGCAGCGTCTGGCTGAACAGATGTACGCGCTGCGTCACGACGCTGATGCGCTGGCGCAGGCTTACCTCATCCCAGTGTTCAAGCGGAACGCCGTTCAGCAGGATGCTGCCCTGTTGCGCCTGCTGGCCGCGGGTCAGCAGCGTCAGCAGACTGGACTTACCACAGCCGGTAGGGCCAAGCAGCGCCAGATGCTCACCTGCCTGCAGCGTCAGGGAAAAATCCTGCAGCACCGGTTCCGGACGCTGCGGATAACTGAAACAGAGGTGCGACAGCTCAAGATGGGCGCCGGAGGGCGACACGACTGGCTGCGGCGGGAAACGAATCGCAGGAGGCTGGGTGATGATCTCCTGCACGCGCTGCGCCGAACGGGTGACCTGGGCCAGCGGCAGAAAGGCACCCGCCACCGGCGCGAGTGCTTCAAAAGCGGCCAGAGCGCAGAACACAAACAGCGCGATCAGGGCACCCGGCGTGGACTGATCGCCGACACCGGCGGCCGCCAGCCACAGCAGCAGGGTTACGGTTGCGCCGCTGATTAGCAGCAGCAGGCTTTGCGCCAGTGCCTGTAAACGCTGCTGGCGCTGCTGTGCCTGTTGCCAGGCTATCTCCTCGCGATCCAGCTGCTGGCGCCACCGGGGCGCCGCACCGTAAATCTGCAGCTCTGCCAGGCCACTGATCCAGCTGGTCAGCTGCTGGCGCCAGCCGGCCTGACGGCGGGCAATCGCCAGCCCGGCCGCGCTTCCCAGTCGCCAGAACAGCGGTGGCATCAGCAGCAGCGTCAGCAGCATAATCCCGCCAGTCAGCAGAGCCAGCGGCACATCCAGCAGGGCCAGACCAACCGTAACCACCCCAATCACGATGGCCGCGCCGGCCAGCGGGGAGATGACCCGCAGATAGAGATGATCCAGCGTATCAACATCGCTGACAAAGCGATTAAGCAGTTCACCCTGACGAAAGCGCGCCAGCTGTTCCGGTGCCAGCGCCATCAGCCGGCTGAAAGTATAAACCCGCAAATGCTGCAGCACGCGGAAGGTCGCATCGTGGCTGACCAGCCGTTCAAAATAGCGCGCCGCCGTACGAATAATGGCGGCACCCCGCACGCCGGCCGCCGGCAGCATATAGTTAAAGGTGTACAGGCCGGCGACGCCCGCCAGCGAGGAGGCCGCCAGAAACCAGCCGGACAGGGTCAGCAGGGCAATGCTGGCGAGCAGCGTGGCAATCGCCAGCAAAATACCCAGCCCGAGGCGCCACGGATGACGTCGGTACAGGCGCAGAAAAGGCAGTAAAGCACGCATCAGCTGATCTCCTTCTGGCGGTGTTGAGCCAGGTCGCGCAGCGCACCCGCCTGCTGTATCAACTGCTGCCAGGTACCCTGCTGCACCAGCTGACCCGCCTGCATGACCCACACCTCGTCCCACTGCGCCAGCTCGTCCAGCTGATGGGTAATCATCAGCGTGGTCTGGCAGGTTGAGGCCTGCTGCAGCGCCGCCATGACGTGACGTTCGCTCTGACTGTCCAGTCCGGCGCCTGGCTCATCCAGCAGCAGCAGCTGCGCCGGTTTCAGCAGGGCACGCGCCACGGCAACGCGCTGCGCCTGGCCAACTGACAGGCCGATGCCGCCCTCTCCGAGCACGGTATCCAGCCCGTCAGGCAGGCGCGGCAGAAAGGCATCGACACCGGCGCGCTGCAGCGCAGACAGCAGCGCCGGTTCTGGAACCTGCTGATGCAGCAACACGTTTTCCCGCAACGTCAACGCCGGCAGCTGCGGATTTTGTCCGACCCATGCGACCTGCTGCTGCCAGCTTTCCCGGGGAAGGGTGCGTAGCTCCTGCCCGTTGATCAGCAGTGAGCCCTGATAAGGCAGGAATCCCAGTAGCACGTTGATCAGCGCCGTTTTTCCCGCGCCGCTTTCACCCACCAGCGCCACGCGCTGGCCGGGCCGGAGCGTAAAATTCAGCGGGCGGGAGAGGGCAGTGCCGCTGGCCGTCATGACCTGCATATCCTGCGCGCAAATCGTAAGGGGTGCGCTGAGCGAAAGCGTGCCCGCGGCAACCGTCTGCGGCTGCGGGCTTTCACGCAAAAAGGTCTCTAAGGCGTCTGCGCCGCCGGTCGCCTGCGCTTTGGCATGATAGAACGTGCCCAGATCGCGCAGCGGTTGAAAAAACTCCGGCGACAGTATCAGCGCGAGAAAACCCGCAAACAGCGTGACGCCAGTGCCATAAGCGCCAAAATGAAATTCACCGAGGTAGGAGAAGCCAAAATAGACCGCGACCACGGCAATCGCCAGCGAGGCGAAAAATTCCAGCACCGCCGAGGAGAGAAAGGCCAGACGCAACACTTCCATGGTGCGCTGGCGGAAGTCGCGGGTGCTGGCAGCAATCGCCTGCTCTTCGGCAGCGGCGCGGTGAAACAGGCGCAGAGTTTCGCGCCCGCGCAGCCGATCGTAAAAATCCCCGCTCAGACGCGCCAGCGCCAGAAAATTACGGCGGTTAGCGTCAGCGGCGCCCATGCCAACCAGCGCCATAAACAGCGGAATCAGCGGGGCGGTCAGCAGCAGAATCAATCCGGCGGCCCAGTTAACCGGGAAGATAGCCAGCAAAATGGCGCAGGGCACAAACACCGCCAGCGACATCTGGGGCAGATAGCGCGCATAGTAATCCTGCATCTCTTCAATTTGCTCCAGCAGGAGCGTTGCCCAGCTGCCGGCAGGTTTGCCCTGGATCCATGCCGGGCCAAGCTGTTCAAGGCGGTCCAGAACCTGCTGGCGCAGCGCACGGCGAATAGCCACCCCGGCGCGCTGGCCGGCCATTTCACGGGCGTAGTGCAAAACCGCACGCAGCACAAAACAGAGCAACAGCAGCAGGAAATCCGTGACCAGTCCGGTGCGGGGCTGCTGTGCCACAATCAGATTCTGCAACAGCGATGCCAGCAGCCAGGCCTGCGCGATAAGCACCAGCGCGGCCAGAAAACCATACAGCGAAGCGGCCCGTAACGCGCGGGCACCGTGATGACGTTGCTGGCGCAGCCAGCGCAGCAGTTCTTGTTGCCGTGACTTGTTCATGCGCAACCATTTTGATCACTGTGAAGAGAAACGAATCCGGAGAAAATCCCGGCGGTGCGGGTGGCAGAACTGTAACATGCAGGCGATAAAAAAGGCGACCAGAACGGGTCGCCTTCGTGCAATTATGATCAGGTTATTAACAACTTACTTATCGTTTTTAACCAGGCCGTCAAGATAGCGCTCTGCATCCAGCGCGGCCATACAGCCGGTGCCGGCAGAGGTAATGGCCTGGCGGTAAATATGGTCCATCACGTCGCCAGCGGCGAACACGCCCGGCACGCTGGTCTGGGTGGCATTGCCATGCAGACCGGACTGCACTTTGATGTAGCCATTTTCCAGCGCCAGCTGACCGTCGAAAATCGCCGTGTTCGGGCTATGGCCAATGGCGACAAACAGTCCTGCCACCTCAAGCGATTCAGGCGCTTCACCTTTGGTAGAGAGCAGCTTCAGGCCGGTTACGCCCATCTGATCGCCTACCACCTCTTCCAGCGTACGGTCCGTGTGCAGCACGATATTGCCGTTGCGCACTTTATCCATCAGCCGGTCAATCAGGATTTTCTCGGCGCGGAAGCTGTCACGACGGTGAATCAGGTGCACTTCCGAGGCGATGTTGGCCAGGTAAAGCGCTTCCTCAACCGCGGTGTTACCACCACCAATAACCGCCACTTTCTGATTACGGTAGAAGAAACCATCACAGGTTGCGCAGGCGGAAACCCCTTTACCTTTAAACGCTTCTTCCGACGGCAGGCCCAGATAGCGCGCAGACGCACCGGTTGCGATGATTAACGCATCCGCTGTGTATTCGCCGCTGTCACCGGTCAGGCGGAAAGGGCGGTTCTGCAGATCAACCGTGTGAATGTGATCGAAAATGATCTCGGTGTTGAATTTCTCGGCATGGGCGTGCATACGCTCCATCAGCGAAGGTCCGGTCAGATCGTGCGGATCGCCCGGCCAGTTCTCGACTTCTGTCGTCGTGGTGAGCTGACCCCCTTTTTCCAGTCCGGTAATCATGACGGGATTCAGATTCGCGCGCGCAGCATAAACCGCCGCGGTATAACCGGCAGGGCCGGAGCCCAGAATGAGCAGCTTACTGTGTTTGGCCGTACTCATGCGTTCCTCAGTGTGTGTCTGACAACATGGTGTTTGATTGTAGGGAAATTGCCGCGGCAAAAAAAGGTTTCAGCAATTTTGTTAACAATCACTGCAAGCGGCGTAGACGATGAACGCCATTTTTGCACGCCGGCTGCGCTAAAACGGGGCATTCACCGGTGATTTGTGGTGCAGCAGTATAAAAAATCTCATTTAAAAACAGCAACCCAGCACTCTGTCTGGCATCTTGTACTGAATTTGGATGTTTTACTTTGACAATCGCCTGCGCTTTTGCGAAAACATTGTCAGAAGCAGAGGGAATTTAGCGGTTCAAAACAGTATTTCGTTCCTGTTTTGCGCGTTTTCGCCAAATAAACTCAGCCTGACATTGGTCATGACGCATGATGTGGACAGACAACATGCGTCATACGGATGGTGGCATTCACTGCACAGGCTTACAGACTTCACTTCAGTAAGGCCCTGAACAATGAGCGTTTTCAGGGTGTGGCAGGTAAAGGGAAGGAATTAAGAGAGACAATAATAATGGTAGACAATAAAAAGCGCCCCGGAAAAGATCTGGACCGTATCGACAGAAACATTCTGAATGAACTGCAGAAAGATGGACGTATTTCTAACGTAGAGCTTTCCAAACGGGTTGGACTTTCACCCACGCCTTGTCTGGAGCGCGTGCGCCGCCTGGAGCGCCAGGGATTCATCCTGGGCTACACCGCACAGCTTAACCCGCATTATCTCGATGCTTCACTGTTGGTTTTTGTTGAGATTACTCTGAATCGTGGCGCGCCAGATGTGTTTGAGCAATTTAACGCCGCTGTGCAAAAACTTGAGGAAACTCAAGAGTGTCACCTCGTTTCCGGTGACTTTGACTACCTGCTGAAAACCCGCGTACCGGATATGTCTGCTTACCGTAAACTGCTGGGTGAAACCTTGCTGCGCCTGCCAGGCGTAAACGACACCCGTACTTATGTCGTGATGGAAGAGGTCAAACAGAGTAATCGTCTGGTGATCAAAACCCGTTAACGCACGGCAGGTGCAAATCTTGCAGGATTTCGGTACACTCCTGTGAATTCATACAGGACCAGCGTCGGGCTTCTCCGGCGCTGTTGCCTTCTTAATTTACAGGCACCTGGAGAGTTCTCTTGAGCCAGGAATACACAGAAGACAAAGACGTTTCATTACAACCGCTGAGCAGCGGACGTCGGCTGCTGGAAGCATTGCTCATCCTTGTGGCCTTGTTTGCCATCTATCTGATGGTGTCACTGGTTAGTTTTAACCCTTCCGATCCCAGCTGGTCGCAGACCGCCTGGCATGAACCTATCCATAACCTCGGTGGCAGCGTGGGCGCATGGCTGGCCGATACGCTGCTGTTTGTATTTGGCGTCATGGCGTACGCGATCCCACCGGTCATTATTGGCCTGTGCTGGATTACCTTCCGCCAGCGCGATCGACAGGATTACATCGACTACTTTGCCGTGGGCCTGCGACTGATTGGCGTGCTGGCGCTGGTGGTCACCACCTGCGGACTGGCGGCGCTTAATGTGGATGATATCTGGTACTTTGCTTCCGGTGGCGTGATTGGCAGCCTGGTCAGTAATGCGATGGCACCCTGGTTCAGCGGAGCCGGCGGCACGCTGACGCTGCTGTGCGTCTGGGCGGCAGGTATCACGCTTTACACCGGCTGGTCGTGGCTGGCGATTGCGGAAAAGATCGGCAGCGTGGTCATGGGTGTGCTGACGTTTGCCAGCAACCGCTCGCGCCATGATGAACCCTGGCAGGAAGAAGAGTGGGAAGATGACACCGAAGCCGACGCGGCACCGGTAATGCGGGCGGCATCTGCGGATGATGACGATGTGCTGCTGGCGAAGCCGCGTAAAGTGGCCGAACCGGCTGCGCTTACGCCGGAAAACGATCCGCTGCTGGCGAAAGCCAGTGCGGCCACGGCAGCGGCGCTGGCGGTCACCGCCGAAGCCGCGCAGGCGTCACCGGCCGTGTCGCACACCGCAGAGGGCAGCGCGCCGACCGCGGCTCAGACAGCTGCAGCGGCCACGCAGCCCGTGACTTCAGCCCATCCAGTGGCATCGCCAGCGTCTGCGCCGGTAGCGCAACCGGCTATGCCGGCACGTCCAGCTCCGGCCGCCACATCGTGGGACAGCGCGCCCGCTGCCCCGCAGGCAGAGGCCGCTCAACCACCGCTTTACCGTTTTGATATGCCTGACGCGCCAGCCACGCCAGCCGCCACTGCGTTCTCCCCGGTGGACGAAGAGGATGGCCCGCGGATGGGTAACTGGCAGCAGGCCGATCAGTTCGCTGCGCCACTGAACAGCGCAGCAACGGCTGCGGTCACTGCAGGCGCTGCGCAGGCAGCCAGCCGTGCGACAGGCGCTATGCCGGCGTTTGATATTGTGCCCGAGCGTGACTACAACCCGCAGGTGAAGCAGGGCATTGGCCCGGAGCTGCCGCGTCCGAATAAAGTCAAACTGCCTACCCGCCGCGAGCTGGCGTCGTATGGCATCAAACTGCCGTCTCAGCGCATGGCGGAAGAGAAAGCGCGTGAGCAGGCGGAACAGCAGCAGCCTGAGGTGAGCGCTACCCTGCATCCGGCGATCCATGAAGACGATGCCGCTGCGTTGCAGGAAGCCCAGCTGCGTGAAGCGTTCCAGTCGCAGCAGCAGCAGCGCTATGGCGAGAGCTGGCAGGCACAGCCGGAAGAAGAGGACGAAGACGCCCTGCAGCAGGCGCAGCTGGCCAGCCAGTTCGCCGCCCAGCAGCAGCAGCGCTACAGCGCAGCGCCGGCTGAGCCAGCGCCGGCATTCAGCCTCGATACTTCTGCCGCGTTTGATTTTTCGCCGATGAAAGATCTGGTTGACGATACGCCGAGTGAGCCGCTGTTTACTATCGCCGCCACCCCGGAAACGGAGACGCCGGCGCAGGGGCAGCAGTCTGCTGCACCGCAGAACGACGCCGCACAGTGGCAACAGCCTGTTGCACCGCAGAACGACGCCGCACAGTGGCAACAGCCTGCGGCACCGCAGAACGACGCCGCACAGTGGCAACAGCCTGCGGCACCGCAGAACGACGCCGCACAGTGGCAACAGCCTGCCGCACCGCAGAACAACGCTGCACAGTGGCAACAGCCTGCCGCACCGCAGAACGACGCCGCACAGGGGCAACCGTCGGCTGCGCCGCAGCCGGCAACGCCGCCGGCTTCGCTGAATGAACATAACAGCCCGTGGTCTTCTCCGGAGCCGCAGGCTTACGCCGCGCCGGCAGAGAAACCGCAGCCGGCACCGGCGCAGGACAGCCTGTTCCACCCGTTCCTTGTGCGGCACGAGCAGCCGCTGGAGAAGCCCTCTACGCCGCTGCCGGTGCTGGATCTGCTGACGCCACCGCCGTCAGAAGAGGAGCCGGTTGACATGTTCGCGCTGGAGCAGACGGCACGTCTGGTTGAAGCGCGCCTGGCCGATTACCGGGTGAAAGCCGAAGTGGTGGGGATCTCGCCAGGGCCGGTGATTACCCGTTTTGAGCTGGATCTGGCACCGGGCGTGAAGGCGGCGCGTATTTCCAATCTGTCGCGCGACCTGGCCCGTTCCCTTTCTGCTGTGGCCGTGCGCGTGGTGGAGGTGATTCCTGGCAAACCCTATGTTGGCCTGGAACTGCCGAACAAACACCGCCAGACCGTATACCTGCGGGAAGTGCTGGATTGCGACAAGTTCCGTGACAATCCATCGCCGCTTGCTGTGGTGCTGGGGAAAGATATCTCCGGCCAGCCGGTGGTCGCCGATCTGGCGAAAATGCCGCACCTGCTGGTAGCCGGTACCACCGGTTCCGGTAAGTCTGTCGGCGTGAACACCATGATCATCAGCATGCTGTATAAAGCCACCCCGGAAGAGGTGCGCTTTATCATGATCGATCCGAAAATGCTGGAGCTCTCGGTTTATGAAGGCATTCCGCACCTGCTGACCGAAGTCGTTACCGACATGAAAGACGCGGCGAATGCGCTGCGCTGGAGTGTGGTAGAGATGGAACGTCGCTACAAGCTGATGTCGGCGCTGGGCGTGCGTAACCTGGCAGGCTACAACGAGAAAATTGAGCAGGCGGCGGCCATGGGCCGTCCGATTCCGGATCCGTTCTGGAAACCGGGCGACAGCATGGACATGACGCCGCCGGTGCTGGAAAAACTGCCGTATATCGTGGTGCTGGTCGATGAGTTTGCCGATCTGATGATGGCGGTCGGTAAGAAAGTGGAAGAATTGATCGCCCGTCTGGCGCAGAAAGCACGTGCGGCCGGCATCCACCTGGTACTGGCAACGCAGCGTCCGTCGGTAGATGTGATCACCGGCTTAATCAAAGCTAACATTCCGACACGTATTGCGTTTACCGTTTCCAGTAAGATCGACTCGCGCACCATTCTTGACCAGGGCGGCGCGGAATCGCTGCTGGGGATGGGTGACATGCTGTATATGCCGCCGAACTCCTCAATGCCGGTGCGTGTGCATGGCGCCTTCGTACGCGATCAGGAAGTCCACGCCGTGGTTCAGGACTGGAAAGCGCGCGGACGTCCGCAGTACATTGAAAGCATCACCGCAGGCGAAGAGAGCGAGGGCGGAGCCGGCGGCATCGACGGTGACGAAGAGCTCGATCCGCTGTTCGATCAGGCGGTGGCCTTTGTGGTGGAAAAACGCCGGGCTTCCATATCCGGGGTGCAGCGACAGTTCCGTATTGGCTATAACCGTGCTGCGCGCATCATCGAACAGATGGAAGCGCAGGGGATTGTTTCTGAGCCGGGTCACAATGGTAACCGTGAGGTGCTTTCGCCACCGCCACACGAGATGTAAACCGGCGCAAGCGATCTCTCCTGACGGGCCAGTGCAAACTGGCCCGTTGTTTATCTGCGGTATGCCCCCATATATCAGGGAGCTTTCGGCATTTTCTCCTGTCTCAATCACAGGACGGCAACTACGTTTAATGCAGTGAGTGTCGGGAAACCATGAATAAGGAATTGAATCAGATGAAATTACACGTTATTGCCTGTGGCCTGCTGGCCAGTTTCGTTTCCGCTTCCGTGCTGGCCGATGCCTCCAGCGATTTGCAGCAGCGCCTGAACAAAGTGAACAGTTTCCACGCCAGCTTTAGCCAGAAAGTGACAGATGGCAGCGGTGCCAACGTGCAGGACGGCGAAGGGGAACTGTGGGTCAAACGTCCCAGCCTGTTCAACTGGCACATGACGGCCCCGGATGAGAGCGTCATTATTTCTGACGGTAAAAATCTGTGGTTCTACAATCCCTTTGTCGAGCAGGCGAGCGTCAGCCTGTTACAGAACGCCACCAGCAACACGCCTTTTATGCTGATTGCGCGTAACCAGCCTTCTGACTGGCAGCAGTACAACATCAGGCAGCAGGGTGACAATTTTGAACTGACGCCGAAAAGCAGCGATGGCAACCTGAAGCAGTTCACCATCAACGTTTCGCCCTCGGGCACCATTAATCAGTTCAGCGCTATCGAGCAGGATGGTCAGCGCAGCAGCTATCAGTTGAAGAGCCAGAAAAACGGGGCGATCAGCCCGGATAAGTTCACTTTTACGCCACCAAAAGGTGTAACGGTGGACGATCAACGTCAGTGAGGTCGTCGTGAGTAATCTGTCCCTGGATTTTGCCCCCGCCAGTGAGTTTCAGCCGCTGGCCGCGCGTATGCGGCCCGCGACGCTGCAGCAGTATATTGGTCAGCAGCATCTGCTGGCGCCAGGCAAACCGCTGCCGCGCGCTATAGAGGCGGGCCATCTGCACTCTATGATTCTGTGGGGGCCGCCAGGGACCGGTAAAACCACGCTGGCGGAGATCATCGCGCACTACGGCAATGCGGATGTCGAGCGCATCTCCGCCGTGACCTCCGGTGTGAAAGAGATTCGTGAGGCCATTGCGCGCGCCCGCCAGAATCGCCAGGTCGGGCGTCGTACCATCCTGTTTGTGGACGAGGTCCATCGCTTCAATAAAAGTCAGCAGGATGCCTTTCTGCCGCATATCGAAGATGGCACCATCACCTTTATCGGTGCCACCACAGAAAACCCCTCTTTTGAGCTCAATTCGGCGCTGTTATCGCGTGCCCGCGTCTATCTGCTGAAACCCCTGACCACGGCAGATATCGAGCAGGTTCTGCAGCAGGCGATGGAAGACAAAGCGCGCGGCTACGGTGACAGCGACATTGTGCTGCCCGATCACACCCGCCGTATGATTGCGGAGCTGGTTAATGGTGACGCCCGCCGGGCGCTGAATACGCTGGAAATGATGGCGGATATGGCTGAGGTCAATGCCGCAGGGCAGCGTGAGCTGACGCCGCAGCTGTTGAATGAAGTCTCTGGTGAGAGAGCCGCGCGTTTCGATAACAAAGGTGACCGCTTTTACGATCTGATTTCTGCCCTGCACAAATCGGTGCGCGGCTCCGCGCCGGATGCGGCACTGTACTGGTATGCCCGCATTATAACCGCCGGGGGCGATCCGCTGTATGTGGCGCGGCGGTTACTGGCAATAGCTTCTGAAGACGTCGGCAACGCCGATCCGCGCGGCATGCAGGTCGCAATTGCTGCCTGGGACTGTTTTACCCGCGTCGGGCCAGCCGAAGGGGAACGCGCTATCGCGCAGGCGATTGTCTATCTGGCCTGTGCGCCCAAAAGCAATGCTGTGTATACCGCGTTTAAAGCGGCGATGCGCGATGCGCGCGAACAGCCGGACTACGATGTGCCGGAACACCTGCGCAACGCACCGACGAAGCTGATGAAAGAGATGGGGCTGGGCAAAGAGTACCGTTATGCCCATGACGAACCCAACGCCTACGCGGCCGGTGAGGTGTTTTTCCCGCCGGAAATGGCGGAAACGCGCTACTATCAGCCTACCAGCCGTGGCCTTGAGGGAAAGATTGGCGAAAAACTCGCCTGGCTGGCTGAGCAGGATCAAAATAGCCCGATAAAACGCTACCGCTGATAAACGCGTTACGGTAAGGTGAGCAAGGATTTCATTGCATTCCAGTGGGATGCATCCCTTCATTCGTTCAATCAACCTTTAATTACACAGGATAAGCATGCTCGATCCCAATCTGCTGCGTAACGAGCCAGACGCAGTCGCAGAAAAACTGGCACGCCGGGGATTTAAACTGGATGTGGATACGCTGCGCTCCCTCGAAGAGCGTCGTAAAGTTTTGCAGGTGGAAACGGAAAACCTGCAGGCTGAGCGTAACGCCCGCTCCAAATCCATCGGCCAGGCCAAAGCACGTGGGGAAGACATCGAGCCGCTGCGCCAGGAAGTGAATGCGCTGGGCGAACGCCTGGACGCGGCGAAAGCCGAACTGGATACCCTGCAGAACGAAATCCGTGATTTCGCTCTGGCGCTGCCTAACCTGCCGGCAGACGACGTGCCGCTGGGTAAAGATGACAGCGAAAACCAGGAAGTCAGCCGCTGGGGCCAGCCGCGCCAGTTTGATTTCCCGGTAAAAGACCATGTTGAGCTGGGCGAAGCCGTGAAAGGGCTGGATTTTGCTGCGGCGGTAAAACTGACCGGATCACGTTTTATCGTGATGCAGGGCCAGATTGCCCGTCTGCATCGCGCGCTCAGCCAGTTCATGATTGATCTGCATACGCAGCAGCATGGTTATCTCGAAACTTACGTGCCGTATCTGGTTAACCATGAAACCCTGTACGGGACGGGCCAGCTGCCAAAGTTTGGTGAGGACCTGTTCCATACCAAACCGCTTGGCGAAGAAGCGGGTAGCAGCAACTATGCGCTGATCCCAACCGCCGAAGTGCCGCTGACGAACCTGGTTCGCGATGAGATCGTGGAAGAAGAAAGCCTGCCGATCAAACTCACGGCGCACACGCCTTGCTTCCGTTCTGAAGCCGGCTCCTATGGACGTGACACGCGCGGCCTGATCCGTATGCACCAGTTTGATAAAGTTGAGATGGTGCACATCGTGGCGCCGGAAACGTCAATGGATGCGCTGGAAGAGCTGGTGGGGCACGCCGAGAAAGTGCTGCAGCTGCTGAATCTGCCGTACCGTAAAGTGCTGCTGTGCACCGGCGACATGGGCTTTGGTTCCGCGAAAACTTACGACCTGGAAGTGTGGCTGCCGGCGCAGGATACTTACCGCGAAATCTCATCCTGCTCCAACATGTGGGATTTCCAGGCACGTCGTATGCAGGCGCGCTGCCGCAGTAAAACTGACAAAAAGCCGCGCCTGGTGCACACGCTGAATGGTTCAGGCCTGGCCGTGGGTCGTACGCTGGTCGCCGTGCTGGAAAACTACCAGCAGGCGGACGGCCGGATTGAAGTACCGGAAGTGTTACGTCCTTATATGGGCGGCCTGACCCACATCGGCTAATCCGCACGCTGTTTTTCTGACCCGGCATTGCCGGGTTTTTTTATTTTTTTAAGGCCTTAAATACGCGATTTTTATCGCCGGATAATCACAAATAAACGTTATCGATATTTGCACGCGCCTAAAGCGTAAAACCCATAAATTCATCAACATAGATTGTCTGCTTCTGTCATCTGGCGTATCGCTAACCTGCTGAAGATAAAAAAAATAAATTGTCCGGCAGCAAATTGTGCGGCGGTTGTTTTTTGTGCGTTGACTTTGCATTTTCCAGTGGCAAACTGCGCGCAATTCTCATCATTTCTTTTGGTTTTTTATCCCCTATGTCAACCTGGTCGCGTCCCGTCCTGCTGCTGCTTTGTGGCCTGATGCTTATGACGGTGTCTATTGCTGTGCTCAATACTCTGGTGCCGTTATGGCTGACTCACGATTTGCTGCCGACATGGCAGGTCGGGATGGCCAGCTCTGCCTATTACACCGGTAACCTGCTGGGCACGCTGATGGCAGGCTGGCTGATCAATCGCTACGGTTTTAACCGTTGCTTCTACCTCGCCAGCGTCCTGTTCGCGCTCGCCACCAGCGGCATGGCGCTGCTCGACGGGTTCTATAGCTGGACCGCGCTGCGGTTTATCGCCGGTACGGGCTGTGCCCTGATTTGGGTGGTGGTTGAGAGCGCTTTGCTCTGCAGTGGCACGGTACGCAACCGTGGACAGCTGCTGGCTGCGTATATGATCGTTTACTATCTGGGCACGGTGGCTGGCCAGCTGCTGGTGAGTCGCGTTTCGACTGAGCTGCTGCAGGTCATCCCGTGGGTCAGCGCGCTGATTGTCTGCGCCATGCTGCCGGTACTGTTCCTGCGCGTTAACGCGGGTGCTGCGACAGAAGAGACTTCCACCACGCGAATCTGGAGCATGCTGCGCCGCCGCAGTTCACGTCTGGGCATCAACGGCTGCATTATCTCTGGTATCGTGCTGGGTTCCCTCTACGGGCTGATGCCGCTGTATCTTTCCCATCAGGGCATGAGTGATGCCACTGTGGGTTACTGGATGGCGCTGCTGGTCAGTGCCGGTATCGTCGGCCAGTGGCCGGTGGGCCGCCTGGCAGATCGCTTTGGCCGGCTGATGGTGCTGCGCGTGCAGGTGTTTGTGGTGATTCTTGGTGCGATGGCGATGCTGGGCGATACCGCCATGGCACCGGCGCTGTTTATTCTCGGTCTGGCTGGCTTTACGCTCTATCCGGTGGCGATGTCGTGGGCCTGTGAAACCGTGGCGCACCATGAGCTGGTGGCAATGAATCAGGCGCTGCTGTTCAGCTATACCATTGGCAGCCTCGTTGGTCCGGGCATGACGTCAATGCTGATGCAGAACTACTCCGATCGCCTGCTGTTTGTGATGATCGCGGCGGTGGCGCTGGTCTATCTGGTTATGCTGCTGCGTAAAGCGGACCATCACGTTACGCCCGTGGCGCATGCCTGAGCGGTAAATAGCATAAAAAACGGGGAGCAATGAGCTCCCCTTTTTTCCGGCATCAGTACATCACCTGATGACCGTAACCGGCCAGAATATTTTTTACCCGCTCCATGGTTTCCCGATCCGGCGGCTTAACCCCTTCCAGCTTGTACTCTTCGCCCATGGCTATCCACTTGTGTTTACCCAGCTCGTGATAGGGCAGCAGTTCTATTTTCTCAATATTATCCATGTCCTGCGTAAAGGCACCCAGGCGATGCACTGAGTCATCGTCGTCTGAATAGCCGGGCACCACCACATAGCGTATCCATGTGCGCTTTCCACGCTTCTGTAAATAGCGCGCAAAATCCAGCGTGCGGTGGTTGGACACCCCCACCAGAATCTGATGGATATCATCATTGATCTGTTTGAGATCGAGCATAACCAGATCGGTCACGTCGAGCAGTTCGTCAATCACCGGGTCGTAGCGGCGGACAAAGCCGTTGGTGTCCAGGCAGGTGTGAATACCTTCCGCTTTACAGGCGCGGAACCAGTCGCGCACGAACTCCGCCTGCAGAATCGCTTCACCGCCTGAGGCCGTCACGCCGCCGCCGGAAGCGTTCATGAAGTGGCGATACGACAGCACCTCTTTCATCAGGGCTTCTACGGTAATTTCTTTGCCGCAGTGCGTATCCCAGGTATCGCGGTTGTGGCAGTAGAGACAGCGCATCAGGCAGCCCTGGAAAAAGGTGATGAAGCGGATGCCGGGACCGTCAACGGTGCCGCAGGATTCAAACGAATGGATTCGACCGAGGGTAGACATGGCGATGTATTCTCCGGTTCAGCCTGAACGTCAGGCGGCACACTCTGCGTTGTGCTTCAGGGGCGAAAGTCAGTTTTGGCAGACAGCCGGTACAGCGGGCTGGCAAAACGGACCTCGGGAGAAAAGGCTCCCGCAGGAGCCTTTCAACACGGGGCGATTACAGCGACTGCGTGAACGTGCGGGTAATGACGTCCTGCTGCTGCTCTTTGGTCAGTGAGTTAAAGCGCACCGCATAGCCGGAGACGCGGATAGTCAGCTGCGGATATTTTTCCGGGTGCTCCATGGCATCCAGCAGCATCTCACGATTCATCACGTTAACGTTAAGGTGCTGACCGCCCTCAATGTGTGCTTCGTGATGGAAGTAACCATCCATCAGGCCAGCGAGGTTGGTTTTTCGCACGTTGTCATCTTTACCCAGCGCATTCGGTACGATGGAGAACGTATACGAAATACCGTCTTTCGCATAGGCAAACGGCAGTTTTGCTACTGACGTCAGTGAGGCAACCGCGCCTTTCTGATCGCGGCCGTGCATCGGGTTGGCACCGGGTCCGAATGGCGCACCCGCGCGACGACCGTCCGGTGTATTACCGGTTTTCTTACCGTAGACCACGTTTGAGGTAATCGTCAGCACAGACTGCGTCGGCACCGCGTTACGGTAAGTCTGCAGCTGCTGAATTTTCTTCATGAAACGTTCAACCAGGTCGCAGGCCATATCGTCAACGCGCGGGTCGTTATTACCAAACTGCGGGTAGTCGCCTTCGATGTCAAAATCAATGGCCAGGCCATCCGCATCGCGGATCGGTTTCACCCGGGCATACTTGATGGCTGACAGCGAATCGGCAGCTACTGACAGGCCCGCGATACCGCACGCCATGGTGCGATAAACATCGCGGTCATGCAGCGCCATCAGAGCGGCTTCATAGCTGTACTTATCGTGCATGTAATGAATGATGTTCAGTGCGGTCACGTACTGTTTTGCCAGCCAGTCCATGAAGTGATCCATCCGCGCCATCACGGTGTCAAAATCCAGCACGTCATCCATGATCGGCGCTTCTTTCGGGCCAACCTGCATTTTCAGTTTTTCATCAACGCCGCCGTTGATTGCGTACAGCAGGGTTTTTGCCAGGTTAGCGCGGGCACCAAAGAACTGCATCTGTTTACCGACAATCATCGGGCTGACGCAGCAGGCGATAGCGTAGTCATCGTTATTGAAATCCGGACGCATCAGGTCGTCATTTTCATACTGCAGCGAAGAGGTGTCGATAGAGACTTTGGCTGCGTATTTTTTGAAGTTTACCGGCAGTTTTTCTGACCACAGAATGGTCATGTTTGGCTCCGGCGACGGGCCCATGGTGTACAGGGTGTTCAGGAAGCGGAAGGTGGTTTTGGTCACCAGCGTGCGTCCATCAACGCCCATGCCGGCCAGCGATTCGGTAGCCCAGATCGGGTCGCCTGAGAACAGCTCATCATATTCCGGTGTCCGCAGGAAACGCACCATACGCAGTTTCATCACCAGATGATCGATCAGCTCCTGCGCCTGCTCTTCCGTCAGCCTGCCGGCCTGCATATCGCGTTCAATATAGATATCTAGGAAGGTTGAGACGCGGCCAAACGACATGGCGGCACCATTCTGCGACTTCACCGCAGCCAGATAGCCAAAGTAGGTCCACTGCACAGCTTCCTGCGCCGTGGTGGCCGGGACAGAGATATCACAGCCGTATTTTGCGGCCATCTCTTTGATCTGGCCCAGCGCGCGGTGCTGCTCTGTGATCTCTTCACGCAGACGGATAGTGGCTTCAAGGTTTACGCCGTTTTCCAGGTCGTGCTGCAGTGAATTAAACTGCGCCACTTTGTCTTTCATCAGATAGTCGATACCGTACAGCGCAACGCGGCGGTAATCGCCAATGATGCGACCGCGACCGTAGGCATCCGGTAAACCGGTCAGCACGCCGGATTTACGGCAGCGCAGGATATCCGGCGTGTAGACGTCAAACACACCCTGGTTATGGGTTTTACGGTAATCGGTAAACACTTTTTTCAGCGCCGGGTCCAGTTCACGGCCGTAAACTTTACAGGAGCCTTCCACCATTTTAATGCCGCCAAACGGAATGATGGCGCGTTTCAGCGGGGCTTCAGTCTGCAGGCCGACAATGGTTTCCAGCGATTTATTAATGTAGCCGGCATCGTGCGAAGTAATGGTTGAGGCTAAATCCGTATCAAAATCCACCGGGGCGTGCGTGCGGTTTTCAATTTTGATCCCTTCCAGCACGCTATTCCACAGGGTTGTGGTGGCTGCGGTAGCGCCGGCGAGGAAGGATTCATCACCTTCATACGGCGTATAGTTTTTCTGGATAAAGTCACGGACGTTGACGCTGTTCTGCCACTCGCCGGCGTGAAACCCTTCCCAGGCTGACGCCATTTTTTCATTAAGTTCGGACATGATATACCTGCCTTATTTAGGGAGACTGTGACCAGTGACGCGCCGCGCGCGTCGGTCGTAATGGGTTAATGGGCCGGAGATTCTCCGCGCAGATAGATAACCCAGTAGGTCAACCCGACCAGTAATCCGCCGCCGATGATATTACCGAGGGTAACCGGAATCAGGTTGTGAAGAATAAAGTTGCCGGCATCCAGCGCCGGAAACTGCGCTGCACTGGCGCCAGTCATCTGCCAGAATGCCGGGCTGGCAAAATCTCTTACGACAATCGCCATCGGGATCAGGAACATATTAGCGATGCTGTGTTCGAAGCCGCAGGCAACAAACATCGCGACCGGCAGTATCATCGCCACCATTTTGTCAATCAGGCTGCGGCCGGAATAACTCATCCACACCGCCAGACACACCATCAGATTGGCCAGCGTGCCGAGGCTGACGGCTTCAATAAAGCTGTGATGCATTTTGTGATCGGCCGTCTGCAGCAGATTCAGGCCCCAGGCACCCTCTGCCACCTGGTGCTCACCGGCCAGCCAGATCAGCAGCACAAAAAACAGGGCACCGCACAGGTTGCCGATGTAGACATTGAGCCAGTGCCGGCCCAGCTGCAGCCAGGTGATGCGCCCACTGGCTTTGGCGACGACAATCAGCACGGTTGAGGTAAAGAGATCGGCCCCGCACACCACCACCAGCATCAGACCAAGGGAAAAACAGATGCCACCGATGAGCTTAGCGATGCCCCACGGCATCACGCCGCTGCCGGTTGTGGCTGTAAGGTAGAAAACAAAGGCGATAGAGATAAATACGCCGGCGGTGATGGCCAGAAAGAAGGTGGTCAGAGGATGTTTTGTCGCTTTATACACCCCGGCATCTTCAGCCACTTTTGCCATCGCCGCGGGGAGTAATGCATTAAAAGGGTTGTCAGCTTTCACACTAACGCTCTCCACAAATTGTCTGAAAAAAGACTACCAAAGCCTGACGGGTCGGGACTTGATGTGGATCATATTTAACCGGATGGCAGGGTGAACTTAAGGTTACAAAATGCGCAATTTTTATTTAATTTATTGATATTAATACAAATAATTATTTTTTAAAAATTACAAATTTATTTGAAATATGGCGTGACGGACGGTGAGCTTGTTAACGATTGGATACAGATGAAACTGCATTGTTATTAATCGATTCTGGCGGGCCGGTTTCCGAAAACAAAAAATGGCACCGGGTGAGCGGTGCCATTGGGGAGCTGACGTAATGTCAGGTGCGGCCGGGGAAGCCGGATTAGTTTGCTGACCAGTAGCGACGTTTTGCCGCCTGCAGTTTTTCATAGGCTGCCAGCAGCGCCTGATGGGCCGGGAAGGCTTTCAGGTCCGCATCCACCGGCTGCAGGCCGTAGAATGGCGCTTCACCACTGATTGCGGCTGAAGCGGCTTCCACCGCAGACTGACCATACATACGGACAAAGGCGCGATGATACTGCAGCGGCTCGCGCTCTTCTTCCATAGCCAGCAACAGCAGCGTCTGCAGGCAGCGGTAGTAGTTAGCACGCTCTTCGCTGAAGATGGACTGGTTGAATTCCATTGTCCATTCGGTCCAGATCAGCGCCTGATCCAGATCGCCGCCTGCCAGCGCCAGCATTGCTTTCAGCTCACCGATACGCAGCGTAAACCAGCCGTTGTCTTTGCCGGTTGCCAGGCCCAGCAGTTCGCGTACGCGGGTAAAATCGTCATGGCCTTCTTCATCCAGCTGAACGATCAGATCCAGATACGCTTCCGGCTCCCATTGGCTGGCCGGCAGGGCCAGCAGCGTTTCACGCAGCGAGGCACCCATATTGTTGTTCGCCAGCAGCAGATCTTCTGCCGGATAGATGTCTGACATGCCCGGTACAATAATCCGGCAGGCATACACGCCCAGATGCTCATAATCGGCAATGTAGACTTCTTTGTCTTCGGCGCGGAAAATCGCCATCAGCGTATCGAACTCTTCATGCGTGCTGCCGGCAAAGCTCCAGTCTACAAACGGATAGTCCGCGTCCTCTTTGAACATATCCCATGAAATCAGACCGCTGGAATCGATAAAGTGAGTTTCCAGGTTAGCATGCTCGGCAACTTCTTCGTCATCGAAGGTGGGCGGGGTGAACACGTCAAGATCTTTCAGACTACGTCCCTGCAGCAGTTCGGTCACGGTGCGCTCCAGCGCCACGCCGAAGTCCGGGTGCGCGCCAAAGGAAGCAAAACAGGTGCCGTTAGCCGGGTTGAACAGGACCACACAGATAACCGGATAGTGGCCGCCCAGCGATGCGTCATAGGCGAAGATCGGGAACCCTTCGGCTTCAAGCCGCGCGATGGCTTCCACCACGCCCGGATAGCGCTGCATCACCGCATCAGGAATCTCCGGCAGGCTGATGGATTCGGCGATGATGCGGTTTTTGATGTGGCGCTCAAACACTTCAGACAGGCCCTGCACGCGCGCTTCGTTCGCGGTGTTACCGGCTGACATGCCGTTGGACACATACAGGTTGCCGATAATGTTCATCGGAATATAGACCGTCTGCTGATCGGACTGACGTGTAAAGGGCAGGCCGCAGATGCCGCGTTCGGTATTGCCGGACTGCAGGTCAATCAGATCAGAGGCGCTCAGGCTTGCTTCCGGATCGTAAAAGGCACGCAGGCGCGCGTCCAGAATGCCGGCTGGCAGGCTGTCATCTTCCGGCAGCGGGAACCATTTCTCGTTGGGATAGTGGACGAAATCGCCACTGGCGATGGACTCACCCAGCCAGAAATCGGCAAAGAAATAGTTAGTGGAGAGACGCTCAAAGTATTCACCCAGTGCAGAAGCCAGCGCCGCTTTTTTACTGGCACCTTTGCCATTCGTAAAGCACAGCGGACAGTCGCGATCGCGGATATGGACAGACCAGACGTGCGGGACCGGGTTCAGCCAGGACGCTTCTTCAATATTGAAACCCAGATCCTGCAGTTTCTGCTGGAAGCGTGCGATGGAGTCTTCCAGTGCAGCATCTTTACCTGGAATAAACGTTTGCGTCATGGTGGCGCTCTCTTAAGTCAATGGGGTGGGCGTAAAGCGCGCAATAATACGGGTTTTGCGCCTGCGGCGCTATGCGTGCGCCAAATTTCTCACGTCAGCATAACGGGAAGCGGGGCCGCTGGCGGCAATCTGATTTTACATCAGCAGTCTGCCTCACAAAATTCCGTTGCCGGTTGCATTTGTGACATAAGCTGCGGCGGAGCCTGCGCCGGAAACGCGCCGGTGGCCGGAGAAATGTTTGCAGCCTTACGGAGGCAATGATACAACCGGTAAAATATGCATAACCGTTCGATATGACAGTGGTGAGGGGAAATGACGCAGGTTTATAATTTTAGCTCCGGACCGGCCATGCTGCCGGTGGAAGTGCTTCGTCGTGCAGAACAGGAACTGACAAACTGGCGTGGGCTGGGCACCTCGGTGATGGAAATCAGTCACCGCAGCAAAGAGTTCATTGAGGTCGCGGAAACGGCGGAACAGGATTTTCGCGATCTGCTGAAAATCCCGGCCGGCTACAAAGTATTATTCTGCCACGGCGGTGCCCGTGCGCAGTTTGCGGCTATCCCAGGCAACCTGCTGGGCGACGCCACCACGGCGGACTACATTGATGGCGGTTACTGGGCGCACAGCGCGATTAAAGAAGCGGAAAAATACTGCTCGCCGAACACTATTGACATCAAAACCACGCGTGACGGCAAGCGTGCGCTGTTACCTATGCGCGAATGGCAGCTGAGCGATGACGCGGCTTACGTGCATTACTGCCCGAATGAAACCATTGACGGCACGGCCATTGATGAAGAGCCGGATTTCGGTGACAAAGTGGTGGTGGCGGACCTCTCTTCTACCATCCTGTCCCGACCGCTTGATGTCAGCCGCTATGGTCTGATTTATGCCGGTGCGCAGAAGAATATCGGCCCGGCGGGGTTAACGCTGGTGGTGGTGCGGGAAGACCTGCTGGGCAAAGCGCAGCGCTATGTGCCTTCCATCCTTGACTACAAAGTGCTGGCCGAGAACGACTCGATGTTCAATACGCCGCCAACCTTTGCCTGGTATCTCTCTGGTCTGGTGTTCAAATGGCTGAAAGAGAAGGGCGGCGTGGCGGAAATGGCCAGAATCAATCAGGCGAAAGCCAGCCTGTTGTATAGCGTCATTGACCAGAGTGGCTTTTACCGCAACGAAGTGGCCGATGAGAACCGCTCGCGCATGAACGTGCCGTTCCAGCTGGCGGATGCCGCGCTTGATAAAGTCTTCCTTGAAGAGTCGCTGAAAGCAGGCCTGCATGCCCTGAAAGGCCACCGCGTGGTTGGCGGCATGCGTGCCTCGATCTACAATGCGATGCCGCTGGAAGGCGTTAAAGCACTGACTGAATTCATGATTGATTTCGAACGCCGTCACGGCTGATTATCTGTACCCTGCCGGTTTAGCGGCATCCGACCCCGTCAGCCGGCGGGGTCGCGTATTTTCTGGAGATTTGGTTTCACATGCAGGACTCCCTGACCCTACAACCGATTGCCCGCGTGGATGGCACGGTCAACTTACCGGGTTCGAAAAGCGTTTCGAACCGCGCCCTGTTACTGGCGGCACTGGCGAACGGCACCACGCGCCTGACCAATCTGCTGGATAGCGATGATGTCAGACACATGCTGAATGCGCTGGAAGCGCTGGGCGTCCACTATACGCTCTCTGCCGATCGGACCGTGTGTGAAGTCACCGGCATGGCGGGGCCGCTGCAGTCCGGCCAGCCGCTGGAGCTGTTTCTCGGTAACGCCGGCACCGCTATGCGTCCGCTGGCCGCTGCGCTCTGCCTCGGCGAGCAATCCGTGGTGCTGACCGGTGAACCGCGTATGAAAGAACGGCCGATTGGTCACCTGGTGGATGCGCTGCGTCAGGGCGGTGCCCGCATCGATTATCTTGAGCAGACCGATTATCCACCGCTGCGCCTGCACGGCGGTTTTACCGGCGGTGATGTAAGCGTAGACGGTAGCGTGTCCAGCCAGTTCCTGACGGCCCTGCTGATGACCGCGCCGCTGGCTCCGCGCGACACCACCATTACCATCAAAGGCGAATTGGTTTCTAAACCTTACATTGATATCACGCTGCATCTGATGCGCTGCTTTGGCGTAGAGGTAGATAACCAGCACTATCAGCGCTTTGTGGTCAAAGGCCAGCAGCATTATCAGGCACCCGGTGATTACCTGGTCGAAGGCGATGCTTCCTCAGCCTCCTATTTCCTTGCCGCAGCGGCAATCAGAGGCGGCACGGTGCGCGTAACCGGCATTGGCCGCAACAGCGTGCAGGGTGACATTCGTTTTGCTGACGTGCTGGAAAAAATGGGCGCGGTGATTGAATGGGGCGATGATTACATTGCCTGCACGCGCGGCGAGCTGAACGGCATCGATATGGATATGAACCACATTCCGGATGCGGCGATGACCATTGCGACGACCGCGCTGTTTGCTCAGGGAACCACTCTGATGCGCAATATCTATAACTGGCGCGTTAAAGAGACCGATCGCCTGGCGGCGATGGCGACTGAACTGCGTAAGGTTGGCGCGGAAGTGGAAGAGGGGCACGACTTTATTCGCGTTACCCCGCCCGCGCAGCTGCAGCACGCGGATATCGGCACCTACAACGATCACCGTATGGCGATGTGCTTCTCGCTGGTGGCGCTGTCGGACACGCCGGTCACCATCCTCGATCCCGGCTGCACGGCGAAAACCTTTCCCGATTACTTCCAGCAGTTAGCGAAAATCAGCCACGCTTCATAATCACTCTCCCGGCGCGCCCGCGCCGGGTTCCTCTGTTTCATGCTGGCCTCACCGGGCAGAAATTCCTCTGAATCTGTCGAAATTTCTGGCGCTGTCTACGCTAAAGGGTAACCAAGCTGACGCGGGCAGCGTATAATGCCGCGCAATCCAGACAGCCAAGAAGGCTGATAATAAGCATGCAGTAACAGGAGAGAACAATGACAGCAATCGCCCCGGTAATTACCATTGACGGCCCAAGCGGCGCAGGTAAAGGGACATTATGTAAAGCGATGGCGGAGTCATTACAGTGGCATCTGCTGGATTCAGGCGCAATTTACCGCGTGCTGGCCCTGGCCGCGCTGCATCACCAGGTTGATATCGAATCTGAAGAAGCGCTGGTGCCAATGGCTGCGCATCTTGACGTGCGTTTTCTGTCTGTCGACGGCGAAATGCAGGTGGTGCTGGAAGGTGAAGACGTCACCGGTGAAATCCGCACGCAGGAAGTCAGCAACACCGCCTCGCGCGTGGCGGCCTTTCCCCGGGTGCGCGAAGCGCTGCTGCGACGTCAGCGCGCCTTCCGCGAAGAGCCGGGGCTGATCGCTGACGGACGCGACATGGGCACGGTGGTTTTCCCGGATGCGCCGGTCAAAATTTTCCTTGATGCCAGCCCGGAAGAGCGGGCGCAGCGCCGTATGCTACAGTTGCAGGAAAAGGGCTTTAGTGTTAACTTTGATCGCCTTTTATCCGAGATAAAAGAGCGCGACGACCGCGATCGCAACCGCGCCATCGCGCCGCTGGTGCCCGCCGCCGATGCACTTCTGCTGGATTCAACCCGCATGAGCATTGAGCAGGTAATTGAAAAGGCACTGGATTATGCCCGCCAGAAACTGGGCATGTAATCCATACGACAACCGAATTGCTGTAACCCTGTACCACGGAACCGGTGCAGGGCATGTGAAACAACCCCATCCGACAATGACGTCAGGTGGACGTTAAATTGAAGAATCCTAAGATTATCAATATGACTGAATCTTTTGCTCAACTCTTTGAAGAGTCCCTGAAAGAAATCGAAACCCGTCCGGGTTCCATCGTTCGTGGCGTTGTTGTTGCTATCGACAAAGACGTCGTCCTGGTTGATGCGGGTCTGAAATCTGAATCTGCAATCCCTGCAGAGCAGTTCAAGAACGCAGCCGGCGAACTGGAAATCCAGGTGGGCGACGAAGTTGACGTTGCTCTGGACGCAGTAGAAGACGGCTTCGGTGAAACCCTGCTGTCCCGTGAGAAAGCTAAACGTCATGAAGCTTGGATCACGCTGGAAAAAGCTTACGAAGACGCTGAAACTGTTACCGGTGTTATCAACGGCAAAGTTAAAGGTGGCTTCACAGTTGAGCTGAACGGTATTCGTGCGTTCCTGCCAGGTTCACTGGTTGACGTTCGTCCGGTTCGCGATACTCTGCACCTGGAAGGCAAAGAGCTTGAATTCAAAGTAATCAAGCTGGATCAGAAGCGTAACAACGTCGTGGTTTCCCGCCGCGCGGTTATCGAATCTGAAAACAGCGCTGAGCGCGATCAGCTGCTGGAAAACCTGCAGGAAGGCATGGAAGTCAAAGGTATCGTTAAGAACCTCACTGACTACGGCGCATTCGTGGACCTGGGTGGCGTTGACGGCCTGCTGCACATCACCGACATGGCGTGGAAGCGCGTTAAGCATCCAAGCGAAATCGTCAACGTGGGCGACGAAATCACTGTTAAAGTGCTGAAGTTCGACCGCGAGCGTACCCGCGTATCTCTGGGCCTGAAACAGCTGGGCGAAGATCCATGGGTTGCTATCGCTAAGCGCTACCCGGAAGGCACCAAGCTGACCGGCCGTGTGACCAACCTGACCGATTACGGCTGCTTCGTTGAAATCGAAGAAGGCGTGGAAGGCCTGGTACACGTGTCTGAAATGGACTGGACCAACAAAAACATCCACCCATCTAAAGTTGTTAACGTTGGTGACGTGGTTGAAGTAATGGTTCTGGACATCGACGAAGAGCGTCGTCGTATCTCCCTGGGTCTGAAGCAGTGCAAATCTAACCCATGGCAGCAGTTCGCAGAGACCCACAACAAAGGCGATCGCGTTGAAGGTAAAATCAAGTCAATCACTGACTTCGGTATCTTCATCGGCCTGGACGGTGGCATCGACGGTCTGGTTCACCTGTCTGACATCTCCTGGAACGCGACTGGCGAAGAAGCCGTTCGTGAGTACAAGAAAGGCGACGAAATCGCTGCCGTTGTACTGCAGGTTGACGCAGAGCGTGAGCGTATCTCTCTGGGCGTGAAGCAGCTGGCTGAAGATCCATTCAACAACTACATCACCCTGAACAAGAAAGGCGCGATCGTGACCGGTAAAGTCACTGCAGTTGACGCTAAAGGTGCTACAGTAGAATTAGCTGACGGCGTAGAAGGTTACCTGCGCGCTTCTGAAGCTTCTATGGATCGCATCGAAGACGCAACGCAGGTGCTGAGCGTGGGTGATGACGTTGAAGCGAAATTCACCGGCGTTGACCGTAAAAACCGCGTTGTGAGCCTGTCTGTTCGTGCTAAAGACCAGGCTGACGAGAAAGAAGCCATCAACACTGTTAACACCAAACAGGAAGAAGGCAACTTCTCTAACGCAATGGCTGAAGCGTTCAAAGCGGCTAAAGGCGAGTAATCGACCCGAAGCACCGGGCGATGTTCAACATCGTCCGGTTTCGGTAAAAGCTGTCATACCTTTCCATACAGGGATTAACCGGAGGTTACATGACCAAGTCAGAACTGATTGAAAGACTTGCTGGCCAGCATACTCATATTCCGGCGAAAGTCGTTGAGGATGCGGTCAAAGAGATGCTCGAGCACATGGCCACTACGCTGGCACAGGGCGAGCGCATTGAAATCCGGGGATTCGGCAGCTTTTCTTTGCACTACCGCGCACCGCGCACTGGTCGTAACCCGAAAACGGGTGACAAAGTGGAACTGGAAGGTAAATACGTTCCCCACTTCAAGCCGGGCAAAGAATTGCGTGACCGTGCAAATATCTACGGCTAAGCCGTTACCGAACGATAAAACGACACCTCCGGGTGTCGTTTTTTTTTGCCTGTCGCGCCAGTTTTGCGCGTCTGCTTCCATCCCTGTGCTGTCTTGCTGTAACGCTGATAAAGATACCTGAAGCCGGATTCCGTACTCACACAATGAGCCGGGCCAGTGGTGCTCTTTTTACGCACAATAGGGCGTGTAAAAGGGAGGCGGCCATGCGGATAACCGGAGTACAGATTGCAGGCGCTATGATAGCCGCCGCATTGCCGCTGACACTGTTGCCGGCGATCCCCGCCAGCAGCACCATCGCCCTGCTGGCGCTTGGCGCAGTTATCGTCATGCCATTGCCTGTGCCAGGCATCAGGCTGGCAGCGGCAGCCGCATTGCTGCTGTGCTGGGCACTTCTCGCGGCGCGCCAGACGCTGGACCACTTGGAGCGACTCACACAGGCGCCGGTCAGCGCGACCGTGCGCGTTACCGCGGTAAACAGCACCAGCCAGCAGCTGACGGTGCAGCTGCTGCGTATCGGCGAACGCTATCTGTTTCCGCCGACGGAAGTGACGCTGGCGAATCCGCCGCAGGATCAGCACTACTGCCCGGGACAACGCTGGCAGATGACGCTGCGCCTGCGTGCCGTCCATGCGCGCTTAAACGAGGGGGCTTTTGATCAGCAACGCTTCGCGCTTGCCAGCCACCGCCCGCTGCAGGGGCGCATTCTCCAACAGCAGGCGGTTTCCCCGCGCTGTAACCTGCGGGCGCGACTGATCGAACGCTATCGCACCGCGCTTGCCCCTTTACCGCAGTCGGGCATTTTACAGGCGCTGGCGTTTGGCATTCGTGACGAGATGACACCCGCGCAGCGCACGCTGCTGCGCGAAACCGGCACTGCCCATCTGATGGCGATATCCGGTATGCATATTGCGCTGGCCGCCAGCGCGGGCGGATTGCTGGCGCGTGCAGTACAGATCCTGTTGCCTGCACACCGTATCGGCTTTCTGTTGCCGCTGGCGATCAGCTGGCTGAGCGCCGCCCTGTATTGCTGGATATCCGGCAGTCATGCCCCCGCCCAGCGCGCCATGCTGGCATTAACGCTATGGATGGCGATCAAGACGGCAGGCTGGCAGCTGAGCCACTGGCAAATCTGGACGCTGTGCGTCGGCGGGTTGCTGTGGCTCGATCCGCTGAGCGTTCTGTCAGAGAGTTTCTGGCTGTCAGCGCTGGCGGTGGCCATGCTGATTATCTGGTCTCAGTGGTTTGCTCTGCCGTTGCGTTACCGCCAGCAAAAGCGCTGGATCTGGCTGACGCTGCTGCACCTGCAGCTGGGCATGATGATTCTGATGGCCCCGTTACAGGTTTACCTGTTTCATGGCATCAGCCTTAGCGCGTTACCGGCTAATCTGCTGGCAATTCCCGTCATCTCACTCATAACAGTTCCGCTGATCCTGCTGGCCATGGTAATGCCCGTCCCGGCGATAGCGGAGACGTTGTGGTCGCTGGCTGGCCTGTCGGTCAGCGCGGTGATGCAGCTGCTGCAGTGGCTGCCTGCCGGCTGGTGGCCGCTGCATGCAGTCTTACCGCTGATGGCGGGGGTGTGGGGCGGCTTACTGCTGTGGCGCAGCGGCCTGATTTACCGGGCATGGCTGCCCTGTTGCAGTCTGGTCATTGCCCTGCTGCTGTGGCGCAGCAGCAGTGAACAGGACGACTGGCAAATTGACGTGATTGACGTCGGGCACGGACTGGCCCTGGCGATTACGCAGGGCAGAGAGGTGGTGCTTTATGATAGCGGGCCGGCCTGGCAGCAGGATGATGCCGGTGCGCGCGTTGTGTTGCCCTGGCTGCGCTATCACGGTAAAACCCTGCAGACGGTCATACTCAGTCACCGGCATCTCGATCACCGCGGCGGACTGGCCTCACTGCAACAGGCTAATCCTGCGATAACGGTACGCAGCGCGCTGGGGGAAGCCGGACATCTGCCGTGCCAGCGGGGCACGCAGTGGCAGTGGGGGCGGTTACGCTTTACGGCGCTCTGGCCACCGGCCGGCCAGCAGCAGGGACAAAATAACGACTCCTGCGTCGTGCGTGTGGATGACGGGCATATCAGCCTGCTGCTGACCGGTGACATTGAACTGGAGGCGGAACGCCGGCTGGTAGCGCTGGAAAAGCAGGCGTTGCACAGTACCTTTCTGCAGGTGCCGCATCACGGCAGCCGCACCTCTTCTGGCGCATTACTGTTACGCAATGTTGCAGGCAAGGCCGCTTTCGCATCGGTGGCGCGTTACAACGCCTGGCGCCTGCCGGCACAGGCAGTCATTGCGCGATACCGGCAGCAGGGCTACGCCTGGTACGATACCGCGCAATCCGGGCAGATCCATATCGGTATCAGACAAGGCCGCTGGAAGATTAAGGGGTTAAGAGAGCAAATAATGCCCCGCTGGTATCATCAGTGGTTTGGCGTCAAACGCGATTCCAGGTAGAATGAGCGGCTATTTCAAACAGCGTGAATAAATAATGCATCAAGACAAAGATCTCTCAACGTGGCAGACATTCCGCCGGCTCTGGCCGATGATTGCGCCGCACAAGGCTGGCCTGCTGGTATCCGCCGTGGCGCTAATCCTCAACGCGGCAGGTGACACCTTAATGCTCTCCCTGTTGAAACCTTTACTGGATGATGGTTTCGGCAAAGCCGACAAATCCGTTCTGCTGTGGATGCCGCTTGCCGTTATCGGCCTGATGCTGGTGCGCGGCGTGACCAGTTATATCTCCAGCTACTGCATCTCCTGGGTCTCCGGCAACGTTGTCATGAATATGCGTCGTCGCCTGTTTGGTCACATGATGGGGATGCCGGTTGCCTTCTTCGACCAGCAGTCCACCGGGACGCTGCTGTCGCGTATCACCTACGATTCAGAGCAGGTGGCGTCTTCCTCTTCCAGCGCACTGGTCACGGTGGTGCGCGAAGGTGCGTCGATCATCGGCCTGTTTATCATGATGTTCTATTACAGCTGGCAGCTGTCGCTGATCCTGATTCTGCTGGCACCGCTGGTGTCGCTGGCCATTCGCACCGTCTCCAAACGTTTCCGCAGCATCAGTAAAAATATGCAGAACACCATGGGCCAGGTGACCACCAGCGCAGAGCAGATGCTGAAAGGCCATAAAGAAGTGCTGATTTTCGGCGGCCAGAAAGTGGAAGCTGAGCGCTTCGCGCAGGTAAGCAACAAAATGCGTCAGCAGGGCATGAAACTGGTGTCGGCTTCTTCTATTTCCGATCCGGTCATTCAGCTCATCGCCTCGCTGGCGCTGGCCTTTGTGCTGTATGCTGCCAGCTTCCCGAGCGTGATGGATACGCTGACCGCCGGTACCATTACCGTGGTTTTCTCCTCGATGATCGCCCTGATGCGTCCGCTGAAATCGCTGACCAACGTGAATGCCCAGTTCCAGCGCGGTATGGCAGCCTGTCAGACGCTGTTTACCATTCTCGACAGCGAACAGGAAGTGGATAACGGTACGCGCGTCATTGAGCGTGCGAAAGGCGATGTCGAGTTCCGCAACGTAACCTTTACCTATCCGGGACGGGATATTCCGGCACTGCGCGATATCAATCTTACGCTGCCTGCCGGGAAAACCGTGGCGCTGGTAGGGCGTTCGGGGTCCGGTAAATCTACCATGGCCAGCCTGCTGACGCGTTTTTACGACATCAACGCCGGCGAAATCCTGTTGGATGGTCATGACCTGCGCGAATACACCCTGAGTTCGCTGCGTAATCAGGTGGCGCTGGTTTCACAAAATGTTCACCTGTTTAACGACACCATCGCCAACAACATTGCCTATGCCCGCAATGGCGAGTACACCCGCGAACAAATCGAGCAGGCGGCGACCATGGCCCATGCCATGGACTTCATCAAAAAGATGGATAAAGGCCTTGATACGGTGATTGGTGAGAACGGCGTGCTGCTCTCCGGCGGCCAGCGCCAGCGCATCGCCATCGCCCGTGCACTGCTGCGCGACTGCCCGATCCTGATTCTGGATGAGGCCACCTCGGCGCTGGATACCGAATCAGAACGTGCAATTCAGTCAGCGCTGGATGAGCTGCAGAAAAACCGTACCTCGCTGGTGATTGCGCACCGCCTCTCCACGATTGAAAAAGCGGATGAGATCGTGGTGGTTGAGGATGGACGCATCGTTGAGCGCGGTACGCATGACGTTCTGCTGGCGCAGAAAGGCGCTTATGCGCAGCTGCACAAACTGCAGTTTGGCCAATGATTGAACGCATCTGGAGCGGACGTTCGCCGCTGTGGCTGCTGCTGTGGCCGCTGAGCCTGCTGTACGGCGCCATCAGCGGTCTGATCCGCCTCAGCTACCGGCGCGGCTGGCGCCGTAGCTGGCGGGCACCGCGCCCGGTGATTGTGGTCGGCAATCTCACCGCCGGCGGCAATGGCAAAACGCCCGTCGTAATCTGGCTGGTGCAGGCGCTGCAGCAGCGTGGCCTGCGCCCTGGCGTGGTGTCGCGCGGCTACGGCGGCAAAGCCGAACGCTATCCGCTGCGGGTCACGCCACAGAGCGCCACGCAGCAGGCCGGTGATGAGCCGGTGCTGATTGCGCGTCGTACCGGCGTGCCGGTGGCGGTCGCCCCCAAACGACGCGAGGCGGTGGAGGCATTACTGGCCGCGCACGATGTCGATGTGATCATTACCGATGACGGTCTGCAGCACTATGCACTGCAGCGCGACCGTGAAATTGTGGTGGTAGACGGCGTACGGCGTTTCGGCAACGGCTGGTGGCTACCGGCCGGGCCGATGCGCGAACGCGCCTCGCGCCTTAACAGCGTAAGCGCGGTGATTGTGAACGGCGGCACGGCGCTGCCGGGTGAAATTGCCATGACGCTGCAGCCCGGGCAGGCGGTTAACCTGCTAAGCGGTGAGACCGCCGATCTTGCGCAGCTGCCGTCGGTCATTGCCATGGCCGGTATTGGTCATCCGCCGCGGTTTTTTGCGACGCTGCACCAGCAGGGTGTGCAGCCGGTGGCGGAGATCGCCTTCGCAGACCATCACGCCTACAGTGAACCGGAGTTAAGTCAGCTGACGCAGCCGGGCCAGTGTCTGCTGATGACAGAAAAAGACGCGGTAAAATGCCAGCGCTTCGCCCGGGCGAACTGGTGGTATTTGCCGGTAGAGGCGCAGCTTTCCGGTGCGCCGTCCGAGGCGCTGCTGGCGGATATTACCCGGCTCTGCAGCGACGCCCGCCCACGCTGACCATCACAAAGGGAACCCGTTATGCCGCTTACGCACTCCCTTTCCTTATCCACCGCACGTCATCTGCATCTGGCCGCCCAGGGACTGCTGCGTCCCCGGACGCGGCGGGCGGATTTTGCCGATATTTATGCCTGCATACGGCAGATGTCGCTGCTGCAAATCGATACCATTAATGTGGTGGCCCGCAGCCCTTATCTGGTGCTGTTCAGTCGCCTGGGAGCCTACCCAACCGCGTGGCTGGAAGAGACGCTGGCGTCCGGCGCGCTGTTTGAATACTGGGCGCACGAAGCCTGTTTTATTCCGGCGGAAGATTATCCGCTGCTGCGCCACCGTATGCTGGCTCCGCAGCGGCTGGGCTGGAAATACAATGCGCAGTGGGTGGCGCAGCATCAGCAGGAGATCGCCGCGCTGCTGACGCACATTGCAACGCACGGGCCGGTGCGCGCCGCCGATTTCGCCAGTGACAAACAGACCCGGCCCGGCTGGTGGGCATGGAAACCGTACAAGCGGCACCTGGAAAACCTGTTCAGCGCCGGAGAGCTGATGGTGGTGGCGCGGCATAACTTTCAGCGCGTGTACGATCTGCGCAGCCGCATCATGCCAGAATGGCGCGATGAGCAGCATGCGCTGAGCGAAGCGGAGGCGGTTGAGCAGATGCTGAATCACAGCGCGCGCAGCCTGGGCATTTTTCGCGCCAGCTGGCTGCCGGATTACTACCGGCTGAAGCGCGCGCCGCTCAAATCCTGGCTGGCTGCGGCGGCGGAACGCGGAGAGATTGTGCCGGTTCAGGTGGCGTCACTGGGCGAGATGTGGCTGCATCGCACGCTGCTTCCCGCGCTGGAGAAGCCGCAGACCGCCACGCACACCGCGCTACTTTCGCCGTTTGACCCGGTAGTCTGGGATCGCCGGCGCGCGCTGGCGCTGTTCAATTTTGACTACCGTATTGAGTGCTACACGCCGGCAGAGAAACGCAGGTATGGCTATTTTGTCCTGCCGGTGCTGCACCGCGGTGCGCTGAAAGCCCGTCTGGATGCCAAAATGCACCGGCAGGCACAGCAGTTGATTATCCGCGCCTTCTGGCTGGAGCCCGGCGTGCGCCTCACGGCCACTTTTTTGCAGGACGTTCAGAAAGCCATCAGCCGTTTCGCCGCCTGGCAGGGCGCCACGGAAGTGGTGATAGAACAGGCGCCTGCCGCCCTGCTGGCGGCGTGGTCATCACGCTGGTCAATCCCGGCATGAAGCGGATTGCAGCAGCTGTATGCCGGCTGCGCTATGGTATGCTAGACGCCTGACCAATTGGTCCCGACAGGAGAAAAGTATGGATCACCGTTTACTCGAAATCGTTGCCTGCCCGGTATGCAACGGAAAACTCTACTTCAACAAAGAGCAGCAGGAGCTGATCTGCAAACCGGATGGCCTGGCATATCCGGTACGTGACGGTATTCCGGTGTTGCTGGAAGTGGAAGCGCGTACCCTGTCAGTTGAAGAGATTCATCCATGAGTTTCGTGGCGATTATCCCGGCACGCTATGCGTCAACGCGCCTGCCGGGCAAACCGCTGGTCGACATTCACGGCCAGCCAATGGTGGTGCACGTTATGGCACGCGCCCGCGAATCCGGGGCCGATCGCGTGATCGTCGCGACCGATCACCCGGACGTGGCGGCGGCCGTAACGGCTGCCGGTGGCGAAGTGTGTATGACGCGCGCCGATCACCAGTCCGGCACCGAGCGGCTGGCGGAAGTGATCGAAAAATATCAGTTCGCGGATGACACCATCATTGTCAACGTACAGGGCGATGAACCCCTGATCCCGGCGGAAATTGTGCGCCAGGTGGCAGATAACCTGGCGCAGGCCGAGGCGGGCATGGCGACGCTGGCGGTGCCGATTACCGATGCAGAAGAGGCATTTAATCCGAATGCAGTGAAAGTGGTCACTGACATCAACGGCTATGCGCTCTACTTTTCCCGGGCCACCATTCCGTGGGATCGCGAACGCTATGCCCATGCACGCGATCGGGCCGGTGACACGCTGCTGCGTCACATCGGTATTTACGCCTATCGCGCCGGTTTTATCCGTCGCTATGTTGCCTGGCAGCCTTGCCCGCTGGAGCAGATCGAGCTGCTGGAGCAGTTGCGCGTGCTGTGGTATGGCGAGAAAATTCACGTGGCGGTCGCAGCGGCGGTGCCGAGCGTGGGTGTGGATACACCGGAAGATCTGCTGCGCGTGCGCGCGGCGATGCAGAAGTAAGGCCTCAGCGGCCAGCTCAGTCTGGCCGCAAATCTTGATCTGGCGCTAAGTATCCCGCCGCCATGACCTCCAGGATAGTGGAATCATTCGACACCGGAGGACATCCCGATGGAACAACTTCGTTCAGAACTGGCGCTGGTGCTGGGGGAAGGTGTCAGCCGCCTGGAAACCATCAGCGAACAGCCACAATCGCGGCTCTATGCGCTTTATGACGCAGGCGGTAAACCGATGCCGCTGGTGGCGAAATATTTTCGTCATCAGGGGCGGGCTGCCGCCGAAGCCAGAAAACTGACGCTGCTGGGGCATGAGGGGCTGATTGCCGTGCCCGCCGTCTTTGGCCTGGTGCTCAGTCAGCAACCACCGGCACATGAAATGCTACTGATGGCGCGTTATGACGGGGTTTCAGCGGAAGCCCCGGCACGTACCGCGCAGCGCGCGCAGCAACTGTGCGAGCAAATCGTCGAGGGCGTGCTGGCATGGCACCGCATTGACAGTCACGGTCTGGTGGGCAATGTCGACAGCGTGCAGGAGAATCAGTGGCCCGCCTGGTACCGCCAGCGGGTTGAAGTGCTGTGGTCAACGCTGGGCTCGCTTTCACCACCGTTTCTGACGCTGGACGATCGGCAAATACTCTACCGCAGCCGCCAGCAGCTTTCCGCGCTGTTTGCCGGCTTTGACGATCCCTGTGTGCTGGTGCATGGCAATCTGCGCCTCTCCAGCGTGCTGAAAGATGCGCACAGCGATCAGCTTATCGCCATGATGCAGCCAGGACCCATTCTGTGGGCACCGCGCGAGTATGAACTGATGCGGCTGGCAGACAGCGGGGCTGAAGCGTTGCTGCTGCAATACTATCTGCAGCGCGCGCCGGTTGCCGAAGGCTTTATGTGGCGGCGCTGGCTGTATCAGCTGTGGGATTGTGTCGAGAGCCTGGTCAGCTGCGGGCAGTTCGACCGCCCGCGCTTTGACCATGCCCGCAAACAGTTACTCCCCTGGCTCGGCTGAATGTTCGCCGGTGCCGCGCAGGCGCTGCCAGATAAGCCCCAGTGATTCATACACCGCCCGCTGACTGTGACTGAGCCACAGCGGCGAAGGCAGGGTGCGATCCCAGGTGCTGAGAGGCGAGGTAATGGCCAGCTGATTGGCCGGTGCCGGCAGAGGATTCAGTCCCGCCCCCTGGAAAAAGCGCATGGCGCGCGGCAGGTGATTGGCCGAGCTGATCAGCAGGAACGGGTGTGCGCCAACGGTCTGTTTTATCGCCTGCGCTTCTTCGCCGGTGTCGTGTGGCTGGTCAAGCACAATGGTGGCATCCGCCGGTACGCCCAGGCTCTGCGCCACTTCCGCCGCCACGCTGGCGTTACTGCGGCGGTTATAGCCCGCTGCCGCCCCGGTGAAGATCAGCTTCGCCTGCGGATAGCGCCGCCACTGCCGCACGGCTTCGGTGACACGCGGCAGGCTGTTATTCAGCAGATTGGAGCTGGGTGCCCAGTGCCGGTTATAGGTGTAGCCACCGCCCAGCACCACGATATAATCCACCGGCTCGCTGCCGTTCCAGGTGGCGTACTGATTTTCCAGCGGGGCCAGCAACCGATCGGCTACCGGCTGCAGGCTCAGCAGCAGCAACAGCAGCCAGCTGGCAGAGATAAGAATTTTGCCGCTTTTTTGCCAGCGCGTGAACCAGAGCAGCAAAAGTCCTGCCGCCATCACGGATAACAGCAACGGCAAAGGCAACAGCATCGCGCCAATCCATTTTTTTAACGCAAAAAACATAGAAATTTACTCCTTTTGTCCGAAAAAACAGCAGCCAGACAGTTACTGCGGCATGAAAGGTTCATTCTTATTGAGCCTGTGACAAAATAGCACAAGTTGAATGCAGCAAAGCGGAGCCATCACCATGCAGGATCGTAACTTTGACGATCTGGCGGATAAATTCTCGCAAAATATTTATGGCACCCGTAAAGGTCAGGTGCGTCAGGCCATCCTGTGGGATGAGCTGGAGGCGATTCTGCCCACGCTGCCTGCCGGGACGCTTTCGGTGCTGGATGCCGGTGGCGGTGTCGGACAAATCTCAAGCGGCCTGGCCGCCCGCGGCCATCAGGTGCTGCTGTGCGATCTCTCGGCGGAAATGCTGAAACTGGCGGAAACGCATGCCCGGGCGGAAGGTGTGAGCCACAACATGCAATTCAGACAAATCAGTGCCCAGCAGGTGGGCGGGCATTTGGATAAGCCGGTGGATCTGGTATTGTTTCACGCTGTGCTTGAGTGGGTGGCCGATCCGCAGGCTGTGCTGCAGGCGCTGTGGCAGACGCTGCAGCCAGGCGGCGTGTTATCGCTGATGTTTTACAATGCGCACGGCCTGACGTTTCGTACCCTGACACTCGGTAATTTCGGCTATCTGCGCGCCAATATGACCAAACGCAAAAAGCGTACGCTTTCGCCCGATTTCCCCCGCGATCCGGACGATGTCAACCGCTGGCTGACCGCCTGCGGCTTTGAGATTGAACAGCGTGCCGGCATCCGCGTGTTTTGTGATTACATGAAACCGCAGCCCGGCGTGGTGAAAAGCGTGGAGGAAATCATTGAGATGGAACGGCGCTACTGTCGCCAGGAGCCCTTTTTAAGCTTAGGGCGCTATATCCACGTGACCGCGCGCAAACCCAGGCAGAAGGATCAACTATGAGTGAATTTTCCCAGACGGTCCCCGAACTGGTGGCATGGGCGCGCAAGAATGATTTTTCTCTTGCGCTGCCGGTTGAGCGTCTGGCCTTTTTGCTGGCTATCGCCACCCTGAACGGTGAGCGCATGGACGGTGAGATGAGTGAGGGTGAACTGATTGACGCCTTCCGTCACGTCAGCAAAGCCTTTGAACAAACCCATGAAACCGTGCAGGTGCGCGCTAACAACGCTATCAATGACATGGTGCGCCAGCGTCTGCTGAACCGCTTTACCAGCGAACTGAGTGAAGGGCAGGCGATCTACCGTCTGACGCCGCTGGCAATTGGCATCACCGATTACTACATCCGCCAGCGCGAGTTCTCCACGCTGCGCCTCTCCATGCAGCTCTCGATTGTCGCGCAGGAGCTGAAGCGCGCGGCCGATGCCGCCGAAGAGGACGGGGATGAGTTCCACTGGCACCGCAACGTGTTTGCGCCGCTGAAATATTCGGTCGCTGAGATTTTTGACAGCATTGATATGACGCAGCGTCTGATGGACGAGCAGCAGCAGGCGGTGAAAACCGACATTGCCGATCTGCTCAACAAAGACTGGCGCGCGGCCATTTCCAGCTGTGAACTGCTGCTGTCGGAAACCTCCGGCACGCTGCGTGAACTGCAGGATACGCTGGAAGCGGCCGGGGACAAGCTGCAGGCCAACCTGCTGCGGATTCAGGACGCCACCCTGAGCAGTCCGGATCTCGGCTTTGTCGACAAGCTGGTGTTTGACCTGCAAAACAAGCTGGACCGCATTATCAGCTGGGGTCAGCAGGCGATCGATTTGTGGATCGGCTATGACCGCCACGTGCACAAGTTTATCCGTACCGCCATCGACATGGACAAAAACCGCGTGTTCGCGCAGCGTTTACGCCAGTCGGTGCAGAGCTACTTTGACCAGCCGTGGGCGCTGACCTACGCCAACGCGGAACGCCTGTTTGATATGCGCGACGAAGAGATGACGCTGCGCAACGACGAGGTGATGGGCGAGCTGCCGCCGGAGATGGAGTACGAAGAGTTTAATGAAATACGCGAGCAGCTGGCGGCGATGATTGAAGAAGCGCTGCAAATCTATAAGCAGCAGCAGAAACCGCTGCATCTCGCCAGCGTCATGCGCGACTATCTGGCGCAATACCCGCGCGCGCGCCACTTTGACCTCGCCCGCATTGTGATTGATCAGGCGGTGCGACTCGGCGTGGCCGAAGCCGATTTAGCCGGTCTGCCGGCGGAGTGGCAGACTATTAATGATTACGGAGCCAAGGTGCAGGCACATGTCATCGACAAATATTGAACAAGTGATGCCCGTCAAGCTGGCGCTGGCACTGGCAAATCCGCTTTTTCCTGCGCTGGACAGCCAGTTGCGCGCAGGCCGCCACATTGGCATCGAAGAGCTGGATAATCACGCCTTTCTGATGGATTACCAGGGATTTCTGGAAGAGTTTTACGCGCGTTACAACGTTGAGCTGATCCGCGCGCCGGAGGGCTTTTTCTATCTGCGTCCGCGCTCCACAACGCTGATTCCGCGCTCGGTGCTCTCTGAACTCGACATGATGGTGGGAAAAATTCTGTGTTACCTCTACCTCAGTCCGGAGCGGCTGGCAAACGAAGGCATCTTCACCCAGCAGGAGTTGTATGACGAGCTGCTGTCGCTGGCCGATGAGAACAAACTGCTGAAGCTGGTGAACCAGCGCTCAACCGGCTCTGACCTTGACCGTGCCAAACTGCAGGAAAAAATGCGCGCTTCGCTCAGCCGCCTGCGCCGTCTGGGTATGGTGTGGTTTATGGGCAATGACAGCAGCAAATTCCGCATTACCGAATCGGTGTTTCGCTTTGGCGCTGATGTGCGCAGCGGAGACGACGCGCGCGAAGCGCAGCTGCGCCTGATTCGCGATGGCGAAGCGCAGACGCTGGAGCGCACGCCGCTCGCCAGCGATCACGATGAGGCAGAGACTGACAGCGAAAACGACGCGGGTGAGCACGCGGAGGATGAACAGGCATGATTGAACGCGGTAAATTTCGTTCGCTAACGCTGATTAACTGGAACGGCTTCTTTGCCCGTACTTTTGATCTGGATGAGCTGGTAACCACCCTTTCCGGCGGTAACGGCGCCGGTAAATCCACCACCATGGCAGCCTTTGTCACTGCCCTGATCCCGGACTTAACGCTGCTGCACTTCCGTAACACTACGGAAGCGGGCGCAACCTCCGGTTCGCGCGACAAGGGCCTGCACGGTAAGCTGCGTGCCGGGGTCTGCTATGCGGTGCTGGATGTGGTGAACTCACGCCATCAGCGTGTGGTGGCGGGCGTGCGTCTGCAGCAGGTGGCCGGACGCGACAAAAAGGTGGATATCAAACCCTTCAGCATTCATGGTCTGCCGACGGATTCGCTGCCTACCGATATGCTGACGGAAATTCTGAACAGCCGCCAGGCGCGCGTGTTGCCGCTGGCGGAGGTGAAAGAGCGTGTGGAAACGCAGGAGGGCGTGCAGTTCCGCCAGTACAATTCGGTCACCGATTATCACGCCATGATGTTCGAACTGGGCGTGGTGCCGCGTCGTCTGCGTACCGCCGGCGATCGCAGCAAGTTTTATCGTCTGATTGAGGCTTCACTGTACGGCGGCATCTCCAGCGCCATTACCCGCTCGCTGCGCGACTACCTGCTGCCGGAAAACAGCGGCGTGCGCAAGGCGTTCCAGGATATGGAAGCCGCGCTGCGTGAGAACCGCATGACGCTGGAAGCGATTCGCGTGACGCAGTCCGATCGCGACCTGTTCAAGCATCTGATTTCCGAAGCCACCAGTTACGTGTCGGCCGATTACATGCGCCATGCTAATGAGCGCCGCCTGCATCTCGATGGCGCGCTGCAGCTGCGTCATGAGCTGTTCACCAGCCGCAATCAGCTGGTCTCGGAGCAGTATCGCCATATTGAGATGGCGCGCGAACTGGCAGAGCACAACGCCGCTGAAAACGATCTGGAAACCGATTATCAGGCCGCGAGCGATCACCTTAATCTGGTGCAGACGGCGATGCGCCAGCAGGAGAAGATTGCGCGCTACGACGCCGATCTCGAAGAGCTGACTTACCGGCTTGAAGAGCAGAACGAAGTGGTGGCCGAAGCGCGCGAGGTGCAGGAAGAGAACGAAGCGCGGGCGGAAGCGGCGGAAATCGAAGTCGACGAGCTGAAGAGCCAGCTGGCCGATTTCCAGCAGGCGCTGGATGTGCAGCAGACCCGCGCGATCCAGTATCAGCAGGCGCTGCAGGCGCTGGAAAAAGCGCGCACACTCTGCCAGCTGCCCGATCTGACCATCGACAACGCCGCGAGCTGGCAGGAAACCTTCCAGGCGCGTGAAGAAGAAGCCACCGAGCGCCTGCTGCGTCTGGAGCAGAAGCTGAGCGTGGCCGAGGCCGCCCACAGCCAGTTTGAACAGGCGCTGGCGCTGGTCACCAGCATTGCCGGTGAGGTCAGCCGTCAGGAGGCGTGGCAGACCGGCCGCGAGCTGCTGCGCGATGCGGCGAATCAGCGCCATCATGCAGAGCAGCTCTCTTCGCTGCGTCTGCGGCTGAATGAGCTGGAGACGCGTCTGCGCGAGCAGCATGAGGCCGAGCGCCTGCTGGCGGAATTCTGCAAGCGTCAGGGACAACACTATGAGGCGGATGCGCTGGAAGGGCTGCAGCGCGAGCTCGAAGCGCAGATTGAACAGCTGAATGAAAGCGTGGCCGACGCCGGTGAGCGTCGTATGCATATGCGCCAGGAGCTGGAACAGCTGCGCGAACGCATCAGCGCGCTGACCGCCCGGGCACCGCACTGGCTGGCGGCGCAGGAGATCCTGACGCAGCTGAGCGAGCAGACCGGCCAGGCACTGAGCAGCAGCCAGCAGATCACCGAATATATGCAGCAACTGCTGGAGCGCGAGCGTGAAACCACCGTGGAGCGCGATGAAGTGGCGGCGCGCAAGCGTGAGGTAGAGCAGCAGATTGAACGCCTCAGCCAGCCTGGTGGTGCAGAAGATGCGCGCCTGACGCAGCTGGCGGAACGCTTTGGCGGCGTGCTGCTTTCCGAAATTTACGACGATGTGACGCTGGACGACGCGCCATACTTCTCGGCGCTGTACGGCCCGTCGCGTCATGCCATCGTGGTGCCGGATCTTTCGCTGGTGCGCGACATGCTCGACGGCCTGGAAGAGTGCCCGGAAGATCTCTATCTCATCGAGGGTGATCCGCAATCGTTCGATGACAGCGTTTTCAGCGTTGACGAACTGCAAAATGCCGTGGTCGTGAAAGTAGCTGAACGGCAGTGGCGCTATTCGCGCTTCCCGAAAGTCCCGCTGTTTGGCCGGGCGGCGCGGGAAAATCAGCTGGAGCTGCTCAGCAATGAGCGTGACCGGCTGGCGGAGCGCTTTGCCACGCTCTCCTTTGACGTACAGAAAACACAGCGTCTGCATCAGTCCTTCAGCCGCTTCATCGGCAGCCATCTGGCGGTGGCGTTTGATGAGGATCCGGAGGCGCTGATCCGGCAGCTCAACAGCCGCCGCACGGAACTGGAGCGCGCGCTGGCACAGCATGAAAATGATAACCAGCAGCAGCGCGCGCAGTTTGAACAGGCGAAAGAGGGCGTTGCCCAGTTAAACCGCCTGCTGCCGCGCGTTAACCTGCTGCTGGATGATTCGCTGGCGGACCGCTGTGAAGAGATCCGTGAACGGGTGGAAGAGGCGCAGGACGCCGCGCGCTTCCTGCATCAGCACGGCAGCAAGCTCAGCAAGCTGGAGCCACTGGTGGCCGTGCTGCAGAGCGATCCGCAGCAGCACGAACAGCTGCAGCGCGATTATCAGCAGGCACAGCAGCAACAGCGCGAAGCGCGCCAGCAGGCCTTTGCCCTGACGGAAGTGGTGCAGCGTCGCGCGCACTTCAGCTATGAAGACTCTGCGGGCATGCTGACCGGCAACAGCGATCTCAATGAGAAGCTGCGCCAGCGTCTGGAGCAGGCTGAAGCGGAGCGCAGCCGCGCGCGTGAGCGCCTGCGCGAACATCAGGCGCAGCTGACGCAGTATTCGCAGGTGCTGGCTTCGCTGAAGAGTTCGTACGACGCGAAACGCGACATGCTGAAAGAGCTGCAGCAGGAGATGCAGGACATCGGCGTGCAGGCCGATGCCAGCGCTGAAGCCCGTGCGCGTACGCGCCGGGACGAGCTTTACAGCGCGCTCAGCCACAACCGGGCGCGACGCAATCAGCTGGAGAAACAGCTTACCTTCTGTGAAGCAGAAATGGACAGTCTGCAGAAGAAACTGCGCAAGCTGGAGCGCGATTATCACACCCAGCGTGAGCAGGTGGTCAGTGCCAAAGCGGGCTGGTGCACGGTGCTGCGTCTGGTGAAAGAGAATGGTGTTGAACGACGCCTGCATCGCCGTGAACTGGCCTACCTGAGCGGGGACGAGCTGCGCTCGATGTCGGATAAGGCGCTGGGGGCGCTGCGTCTGGCGGTGGCGGATAACGAACATCTGCGCGACGTGCTGCGGATGTCCGAAGATCCGAAACGTCCGGAGCGTAAAATCCAGTTCTTTATCGCCGTGTATCAGCATCTGCGCGAGCGTATCCGCCAGGATATTATTCGCACTGACGATCCGGTTGAAGCCATCGAACAGATGGAGATTGAACTGAATCGCCTGACGGAAGAGCTGACCGCCCGCGAACAGACGCTGGCGATCAGTTCACGCAGCGCGGCGAACATCATCCGTAAAACCATTCAGCGTGAACAGAACCGTATCCGCCAGCTTAACCAGGGCCTGCAGGCGGTGAGCTTCGGGCAGGTACGCAGCGTGCGGCTGAACGTTAACGTACGGGAAGCACACGCGACGCTGCTGGATACGCTCTCTGAAGAACATGAACAGCATCAGGATCTGTTTACCAGTAACCGGCTGACCTTCTCGGAAGCGCTGGCGAAACTGTATCAGCGTCTTAATCCGCAGATTGACATGGGCCAGCGTACGCCGCAGACCATCGGTGAAGAGCTGCTCGACTACCGCAACTATCTGGAGATGGAAGTGGAAGTGAACCGCGGTTCGGATGGCTGGCTGCGCGCAGAGAGCGGCGCGCTGTCAACCGGCGAAGCGATCGGTACCGGTATGTCGATTCTGGTGATGGTGGTGCAGAGCTGGGAAGAGGAGTCGCGCCGACTGCGGGGCAAAGATATCTCGCCGTGCCGCCTGCTGTTCCTCGACGAAGCGGCGCGTCTGGATGCCCGCTCTATCGCCACGCTGTTTGAATTGTGTGAGCGACTGGAGATGCAGCTGGTCATCGCTGCGCCGGAAAATATCAGCCCGGAAAAAGGCACCACGTATAAACTGGTGCGTAAAGTGTTTAACAATACGGAGCACGTGCACGTGGTTGGCCTGCGCGGTTTTTCGGCCGATCCGGCACCCGTGAAACATGAGAATTCCGGGCAGGATCTGGAAACAGAAAATAGCTGACGGCGCATCTGGTGAAAAGCCGGGGCTGCGGTTAATCTGTAAACGGCGGCTGCCTGAGAGGCAGTTGCCGTTTTTTATTTATATACTCAACCATAAGAATAAGGCTGTACACGGCGCGTTCAGGATGCCGTGTCTTTGGTAAGAAGGGGGCAGGGATGTGGCTGAAACACAAAAGCAGAATTAACCGTGCTGTTATAGCACTCAGTTTGTCACTGATCGGCGTGCCGCTGGCAGGCCAGGCAGCCATCGGTTCAACGCTTGCGGGCACCACGCACAGCACGCTCTCAGTGGCGGCCAGCCAGCGGCAAATTCAGCAGGCTTTCAGCCCCAGCGAACAACCTTTCTATCTGCCCGGCCTGGCGGGCATCTATGCTGCGCGCAATATGGCGCCGCTGTGGCAGGATCGTGATGCCGTGCAGGCATTTCAGCAGCAGCTGGCGGAAGTGGCGCTTTCCGGCGTGCAGCCGCAGTTTACCCGCTGGGTAGAGCGGCTGACCAACCCGGATATCAAAGGCCTGGCGCGTGACATCGTGCTGAGCGACGCCATGCTGGGGTATCTGCAGTTTGTCTCCGGCGTGCCGACGCAGGGAGAAACCTGGCTGTATACCAATGTGCCCTACAAAATGAGCATGCCGTCGATCGCCGCAATCAATCAGTGGCAAAACGCGGTCAACGGCGGCGGCAGCCGCGCCTTTGTGCAGTCGCTGCAGCCGCAGCATCCGCAATATGTTCCGATGCACAGCGCGCTGAAGACGCTGCTGTCCGATAACCGTCCGTGGCCGCAGCTGCGCGATAAAAACACCCTGCGGCCGGGGCAGGTCAGTGATGATGTACCGGCGCTGCGTGAAATTCTGCAGCGCACCGGCATGCTGAGCGGGGCGCACAGCACCACGCCAACCCCGGCGGACGATGCAGTGCCCACTGCGCCGGTGCCGGTCAGTCAGAGCAGTCAGCCGGTTGCGATCAGCCCATCGGCGGCAAGCGTCAGCGATCTGCCGCCACAGAATCCCCAGGCCGCGGGCAACGTGACCGCGCAGACGCCACCGGCCAGTGCCAACGTTTACGATGCCACGCTGGTGGAAGGGGTGAAGCGCTTCCAGCACTGGCAGGGGCTGGCGGATGACGGAGCCATCGGGCCACGCACGCGCGAATGGCTCAATGTTTCACCACAGATGCGCGCCGCGCTGCTGGCGCTGAACATTCAGCGTCTGCGCCTGCTGCCGGACGACATGCATAATGGCATCATGGTGAACATCCCGAACTATTCGCTCACCTATTACAACAACGGTGCGACCATCCTCTCGTCGCGGGTGATTGTCGGTCGGCCGGATCGCAAAACGCCGCTGATGCGCAGTGCGCTGAACAACGTGGTGCTGAATCCACCGTGGAACGTCCCGACCACGCTGGTGCGTCAGGATATTGTGCCAAAGGTCAAACAGGACCCCAGCTATCTGTACAAGCACGGTTACACGCTGCTGTCAGGCTGGAGCGCGGATGCAGAGGTGATCGATCCCACCATGATTGACTGGCAGATGGTGTCGGCCGCCAGCTTCCCGTACCGCATCCGTCAGGCACCGGGCGCAACGAATTCACTGGGGCGCTACAAGTTCAATATGCCCAGCTCCGACGCTATTTATCTGCACGATACGCCCAATCACGGCCTGTTTCAGCGCGATATCCGTGCGCTCAGTTCCGGCTGCGTACGCGTAAACAAAGCGTCTGAACTGGCTGATTTGCTGCTGCAGGATGCCGGCTGGAATGACAGCCGCATTTCCGACACGCTGAAGCAGGGTGATACGCGCTATGTGCCGATTCGTCATCGTATCCCGGTCAATCTTTACTATCTGACGGCGTGGGTTGCTGACGATGGGCAGCCGCAATTTCGTACAGATATTTACAATTATGATAACCCCGCCCGTTCCGGCAGCCAGGTGCTGACCAGGGCTGAAAAACTGCTGCTCTAGTTGTTGATTTGTCTGCCTTCCCCTTTTACTGAAAAGTCCCAGGACCGGTCCCGAAAAATTGATTTCGGGCCGGTTTTACGCATTCTGTGACCGCGCGCGGGTTGACGGAGTGCGACGTGGCGGGTACTGTTCGGCCTTGTGTGCTTTTTGCTCAGTTTTTTCTCGCTTCAGATTAGGTAACTCCGCTTCATGGCTAATTTCGATTCTCACCGTCGTCGTTTATTGCTGCTGGGTGGCGCAGCGGCTGGATTGTCACTGCTGCCAGGTTCAGCACTGGCTTCACTTTCCACCTCCCGACCGCGGGTATTAACGCTCAGTAATATGCATACCGGCGAAACCCTCAAAACCGAGTTTTTCAATGGCAAAAGCTATGACAAGGATGAATTAGCCCGCCTGAACCACTTTTTCCGCGACTACCGCGCCAATCAGGTTAAACCGATCGATCCGCACCTGTTCGATCAGCTGTATCGCCTGCAGACACTGCTGAATACGCGCAAGCCGGTACAGCTGATCTCCGGCTACCGCACACTGGCAACCAACAATATGCTGCGTGAATCGGGTCCGGGCGTGGCGAAACACAGCTATCACACCAAAGGGCAGGCGATGGATTTCCACATTGAAGGCATCGCACTGAACCATGTTCGCAAAGCCGCGTTATCTATGCGTGCAGGTGGTGTAGGATATTACCCGCGCAGCAACTTCGTACACATTGATACCGGGCCTGCAAGGCACTGGTCCTGACACCGGCAGCGCTGCGTGTGTCGGTCATGGAGCGCTATGAAATACCTGAATATTCCGGTTACCGCCTTTTCTCAGAATTGCTCTGTCATCTGGGATGACGAAACGCAGCACGCCGCCGTGGTGGATCCCGGCGGTGATGCAGACACGCTGATCGCGGTGCTGGCGGAACACAATTTAACGCCGTCGCAGATTCTGCTGACGCACGGTCATCTTGACCACGCTGGCGCTGCGGCCGAGCTGGCGGCGCACTATCACATCCCGATTGTCGGACCGCATCCGCTGGACGCCTTCTGGCTGGATAATCTGCCAGCGCAGAGCCGTATGTTTGGTCTGCCGGAATGTGCACCGCTGACGCCGGATCGCTGGCTGGAAGAGGGGCAAACCGTGCAGCTGGGCACGGTGACGCTGGAGGTGCTGCATTGCCCGGGCCATACGCCAGGGCACATTGTCTTCTTCGACCGCGCCGGACGGTTGCTGATTTCCGGCGATGTTATTTTCAGCGGGGGCGTAGGCCGCACCGATTTTCCGCAGAGCAGCCACAGCGATTTAATCGCGGCGATTAAAACGAAACTGCTGCCGCTTGGCGATGACGTCACCTTTATCCCCGGCCACGGACCACTCTCGACGCTAGGCCGTGAGCGCCTCAGCAATCCTTTTCTGCAATAAAAAAATGGGCCATTAAGGCCCATTTTTTTGGCTGTGCAGCGTGGTATTACAGCACTGCGACTATCGCTTCACACAGCGCTGACATATTGTCTGGCGTCATGCCTGCCACGTTAACGCGACCGGAATTCACCGCGTAAACGCCGAACTCTTCGCGTAAACGCACCACCTGATCTTTTGTCAGGCCGCTGAAAGAGAACATACCGTTCTGTTTGATGATGAAGCTGAAATCCTGCTTTGCCCCTTTCTCGGCCAGCGTGTTCACGAACAGCTGGCGCATACGCTGAATGCGCTGGCGCATATCGGTCAGCTCCTGCACCCAGATGGTCCGCAGCGCGTCATTACTCAGGATAGTGGCAACCACCGCGGCACCGTGTGACGGTGGGTTAGAGTAGTTGGCGCGAATGCTATATTTCACCTGGCTGAAGGCCGTTTTCGCCACGTCGCTGCTGGCTGCAACCAGCGTCAGCGCACCTACGCGCTCATTATAAAGGCCAAAGTTTTTTGAATAGGAGCTGGCGACCAGCAATTCCTGATGGCTGGCAGCAAAAATACGCAGGCCTTCAGCATCTTCATCCAGACCACGGGCAAAGCCCTGATAGGCGAAGTCAAACAGCGGCAGCCAGCCCTTTTCCAGCGACAGCTGCGCCAGCTGCTGCCACTGTTCAGCGGTCGGGTCGATGCCGGTTGGGTTATGGCAGCAGCCGTGGAACAGCACTACATCGCCTGCCTGCGCTTCCTGCAGCGAAGCCAGCATGCCGTCGAAATCCAGGCTGTGGCTGGCGGCATCGTAATACTGGTAATCACACACCTCCAGACCGGCAGCGTTAAACACATTTTTATGGTTTGGCCAGCTCGGGTTGCTGACCCAGACGCGTTTTACGCTTGTCTGATTAGCGAGAAAATCTGCCGCCACGCGCAGCGCACCGGTACCGCCCGGCGTCTGCGCCGTGCAGGCGCGGCCTTCGGTGATCAGCGGATTTGTTTTGCCGAACAGCAGCGCCTGGGTGCAGTGAGCAAAGTCCGCCAGGCCATCAATGCTGAGGTAGTTTTTGGTGGTTTCGTTCTCCAGCAGATACTGCTCAGCTTTTTTCACACTGGTCAGCACCGGCGTTTTGCCGGTTTCATCTTTATAAACACCAATGCCAAGATTGATTTTATTCGGGCGGTCGTCGGCGCGAAACAGGTCAGCCAGTCCCAGAATAGGATCGGCAGGTGCGGCAGAGATAGATTCAAACATGAGTCAGTTCCGTTTGGGTGAACTTTAGCAAAATGAGCTATCAGGTTAGCGTCAGACGCATCGCTTGCCAACCGCTGACATAAAAAAGAAATAACCGTCGCGTATAAAGTAATGGCGCTAATCGGGAGGCCGATCACTGAAATGCAAAACGGAGCCCGAAGGCTCCGTTTCAGAGGTGATACGCAGATCTAATCGGCAGATTAGAACTGGTAAACCAGGCCAACGCCAACCACGTCGTCGGTGGCGATGCCTTTCGAACGGGTAAAGTCGTTGTCGTCCAGCAGGTTGATTTTATAGTCAACGTAGGTGGACATGTTTTTGTTGAAGTAGTAGTAGGTACCCACTTCGATGTATTTAACCAGGTCAGCATCGCCGCCAGAGAAAGTAGAACCGTTAGCAGAAGCGCCGCTCAGGTCTTTTCCTTTAGACTGCAGGTATGCGATAGAAGGACGCAGACCGAAATCAAACTGGTATTGTGCAACCACTTCGAAAGACTGAACTTTGTTAGCAGTCTGGATATTAGTAGTGGTGCCAGAAGAGCCGTAAGGCGTGGTATTACGAGATTCGCCGTAGAACGCAGCCAGGTAAACATTATTCGCATCATATTTCAGACCGAAACCGTATGCATCAGCTTTATCACCGTTGCCATCCAGTACCTGTGCATCTGTACGATCAGACGAGAAGTATGCACCCACTGCGCTGATGCCCATGCCGGTGTTATAAGCTAAAGAGGTACCCCAGCCGTCGCCATTCTGATGCAGCACATCACGGCCTTCGTTTTTGCCCTGATACTGAACAGCAAAGCTCAGGCCATCCACCAGACCGAAGAAGTTGCTGTTACGGTAGGTCGCCAGGCCATTTGAACGGCCAACCATGAAGTTGTCGTTGTCCTGATACAGGGTATCGTCACCGAATACTGGCAGCTGGTCGGTATAGGACATTGCATCGTACAGCACGCCGTAGTTACGGCCGTAGTCGAAGGAGCCCGCGTCACCAAATTTCAGACCGGCAAAGCCCAGACGGGTTTTAGAACCGCTGGTGCCCTGAGATTCAGCCACGTTTGCCTGAATGTTGTATTCCCACTGGCCGTAACCGGTCAGCTGGTCGGTGATCTGAGTTTCACCTTTAAAACCGAAACGAACATAAGATGCGTCGCCATCGCTGTTCACATCATCAGAGAAAGTATGACGCGCATCAACTTTACCGTAGAGGTCCAGTTTGTTGCCATCTTTGTTATAGATTTCTGCTGCGTTTGCTGCACCTGCAGCTAACAGAGCAGGGATAACCACTGCAAGAATGTTGCGCTTCATCATTATTTATTACCCTCATTGGAGTTATCTGGACATCTGCCACTGCCGTCAAGAAACCTTTACGAGAACCTTGAAAGAAGTTTGATGTCTCCTGTGTCTGCACGCATCTTTCCATCCCGGGGTTGCTAATTCTAGCCCGAAAATGATTCAATTCTCGCAATTGAGTATCAAAAAGAAAAATTGTATTACATTTTGTAAAATTTGGGGAACTTTGTGAGGGAACTCAAAATTTACAAAAATAAAAAGAGACCGGCAGGGCCGATCTCTTTATATATATGAATTTCTTATAATTAATCGTGGATTTTAGAAATTCGCATTGCGTGGCGTGCGTGGGAACGGGATAACATCTCTTACATTTTGTACGCCGGTGACATAGGCGATTAAACGTTCGAAACCTAATCCGAAGCCTGAATGGGGCACAGTGCCATAGCGACGCAGGTCGCGATACCACCAGTAATCTTCTTTGTTCAGGCCCATTTCAGCCAGGCGTGCATCCAGCACATCCAGACGCTCTTCACGCTGGGAACCGCCAATGATCTCACCGATACCCGGGGCCAGTACGTCCATCGCCGCCACGGTTTTGCCATCATCGTTCATACGCATATAGAACGCTTTGATGTCTTTCGGATAGTTTTTCACCACCACCGGCGCTTTGAAGTGCTTCTCCGCCAGATAGCGTTCATGTTCGGAGGAGAGATCCACGCCCCAGGCGACCGGGTTTTCAAAGCTCTGACCGCTGTTCAGCAGAATGTCGATGGCATCGGTGTAATCCACCTGCGCGAAATCGGTGGTGACGAAACGTTCCAGACGCGCGATCGCATCTTTGTCCACACGCTCAGCAAAGAACGCCATATCGTCCGCGCGCTCAGCCAGCACCGCTTTGAACACATATTTCAGCATGGACTCGGCCAGCGCGGCGGCATCATCCAGCGTGGCGAAGGCCACTTCCGGCTCCAGCATCCAGAACTCCGCCAGGTGACGGCTGGTGTTGGAGTTTTCAGCGCGGAAAGTCGGGCCGAAGGTATAAACTTTTGACAGCGCACAGGCATAGGTTTCGCCGTTAAGCTGGCCGGAGACGGTCAGGAAAGCCTCTTTGCCGAAGAAATCCTGATCGAAATCGACTTTGCCCTGCGCATCGCGCGGCAGGTTTTCCAGATCCAGCGTCGAGACGCGGAACATTTCGCCGGCGCCTTCTGTGTCTGACGCGGTAATCAGCGGGGTGGAGACCCAGAAATAGCCGTTTTCATGGAAGAAGCGATGCAGCGCCTGTGCCAGCGTATGGCGCACGCGCGCCACCGCGCCAATCAGGTTGGTACGCGGGCGCAGGTGTGCCACCTCGCGCAGGTATTCAATGCTGTGACGTTTTGCCGCCATCGGATAGGTGTCCGGATCGTCCACCCAGCCAGTCACTTCCACCCGGGTCGCCTGCAGCTCAAAGGCCTGGCCTTCGCCCGGTGACTCCACCACTTTACCGGTGATGATGACCGAACAGCCGGTGGTCAGACGCAGCACTTCATCCTGATAATTATTCAGAGAATTATTGACGACGGCCTGAACGGGATTAAAGCAGGAACCGTCATAAACGGCGATAAAAGAAAGACCGGCTTTGGAATCTCTTCGGGTACGCACCCAACCACGTACGGTGACTTCACTGTCAACCGCGACACGGCCGTGCAGTACATCCGCTACAGGCACTACGCTCATAAATTTCTCTCTATATAAATGAAAGGAGTTAACGAAACCCCATTCCGGGGTTTTGCTATGTTACTTGCGAGCCCACAGGAAACAAGCAAAATTGGGAGTTTTTATTGGTGGCAGAGCAGGGTGCAGGCACCCTGCTGGGGGGATCAGCTGGCGCGTTTCACCAGAGGCAGATCAAAGGCTTTGCGCAGCGCGCGCACAAAGGCTTTATCCTGGCAGATGGTTTTCCCGGGGCTGTCAGAGAGCTTCGCCACGGGTTTACCGTTGCAGGTCACCAGTTTGATCACAATATTCAGCGGCGTGACGCCGGGAATATCGCAGGTCAGACGGGTTCCAATGCCAAACACCACGTTAGCGCGCTGGCCAAAATGACGATACAGCGCCAGCGCCTTATCCAGATTGAGGTTATCAGAAAAAACCAGCGTTTTGCTGCGCGGATCGATATTCAGCCGCTGATAGTGGGCAATGGCTTTTTCGCCCCATTCCACCGGGTCGCCGGAATCATGACGCAGCCCCTGATAACGGTGGGCAAAGCCGGGACCGAAATCACGCAGAAACGCATCCATGGTGATACAGTCGGTCAGCGCAATGCCGAGCTGATTGTCATACTCATCCAGCCAGGATTGCAGCGCCGCACGCTGGCTGTTAGCCAGCACCGGGCTGATCTGCTGATGCGCCTGAAACCACTCATGGGCCTGCGTGCCAACCGGATTCAGCTGCAACCGGCGCGCCAGATCGTAATTGCTGGTGCCCACCAGCCACGGAAAGGCGCTTTTCAGCGTGCTGACAATGCCTTCCTGAACCGCCTGGGAATAACGACGGCGGGTACCAAAATCCATCAGCTGGAAGCGGGACATATCCAGATCGGCCACCTGCTCACGGAACTGCGCCAGCTTGTGCTGCAGATGATCGACCGCCTGGCTCACCCCGGTTTCCGGCGTGCGGTGGCGATGCACCACTTCACTGATCAGCGCCAGCAGCGGCACTTCCCACAGAATGACTTCGCGCCATGGGCCGCGGATCTGAATCCGCAGATGGCCATGATCATTGCGCACGTCCACCTGCGCGGGATCAAAACGGAACTGGCGCAGCCAGTGAAGGTAGTCGGCCTGGAAAAACGGCAGATTGCTGAGGTAGGTGTATTCGTCGTCGCGCAGCGTAAGGGTGCGTAACGTTTCAATTTGAGCACGAATTTCATCGGCATACTGGCCGAGCAGCTCGTCGCTGCGGCAGCGAAACTCTGCCGTGACCGGGACATCGTAATAACGATGATAAACGGCCTGCTGCATGTGAAGCTTGTACGCATCAGTATCAAGCAGCGTGGTCAAAATCGGGGAAGCGTGTCCAGTCATGGTGCGTTTCAGCATCCTCTTCCGCGGAGCAGAGCCCGGTGTTCAACAAAGTCATAAAGACGCAGGAGTATAAAACAGTAACGACGGCGATCACACCATAATTGCGGCCGGGTGGTCGAGGGTCATTTGTGCCATTGTTAATAGATTGTAGACTTTGCGCGCAAGGTCCGCATTGCGCATGGCAACGAAGGCGCAACCCGCTTAAACTTTGAGGGTTCAACATTTTAACGATGCGAGAAGGATTTATGACGCAACAGCCGCAAATAAAATATCGCCACGATTACCGTGCACCGGACTACACCATCACCGACATTGATCTGACTTTTGAACTGGATGCGGCCACCACGCGCGTAACGGCGGTCAGCCAGATCAAGCGTCTGGGCGCCGCCGGCGCCGAGCTGCGTCTGGATGGCGAAGACCTGACGCTGATCTCACTGGCGCTGGATGGTAATCCGTGGCCGCACTACCGGGAAGAGCCGGGTGCGCTGATCCTCAGCCAGCTGCCGGAAAACTTCACGCTGACCATCGTCAACACGATTCATCCGGATAAAAACACGGCGCTGGAAGGGTTATATAAATCAGGCGAGGCGCTGTGCACCCAGTGCGAGGCCGAAGGCTTCCGCCATATCACCTGGTATCTTGATCGTCCGGATGTGCTGGCGCGCTTTACCACGACTATTCTGGCAGACGCGGCGGCCTATCCTTACCTGCTGTCTAACGGTAACAAAATCGACAGCGGCCGCCATGAAGATGGCCGGCACTGGGTGAAATGGCAGGATCCCTTCCCGAAACCCTGCTACCTGTTTGCGCTGGTGGCCGGTGATTTTGACGTGCTGCGCGACAGCTTCACCACCCGCTCCGGGCGTGACGTCGCGCTGGAGATTTTTGTCGATCGCGGCAATCTCGATCGCGCTGACTGGGCCATGACCTCACTGAAAGCCAGTATGAAGTGGGATGAAGAGCGCTTTGGTCTGGAATATGACCTCGACATTTTCATGATTGTCGCAGTGGATTTCTTCAATATGGGCGCAATGGAGAACAAGGGCCTTAACGTTTTTAACTCCAAATATGTGCTGGCAAAAGCAGAAACCGCCACGGATAAAGATTACCTCGGCATTGAAGCGGTGATCGGTCATGAATATTTCCACAACTGGACCGGTAACCGTGTTACCTGCCGCGACTGGTTCCAGCTCAGTCTGAAAGAGGGGCTGACGGTGTTCCGCGATCAGGAGTTCAGCTCCGATCTTGGCTCGCGTGCCGTGAATCGCATCGATAACGTGCGCGTCATGCGCGGCGCACAGTTTGCTGAAGACGCCAGCCCGATGGCGCACCCGATCCGCCCGGATCAGGTCATCGAAATGAACAACTTCTACACCCTGACGGTTTATGAAAAGGGTTCGGAAGTGATTCGCATGCTGCATACGCTGCTGGGCGAAGAGAATTTCCAGAAAGGCATGCAGCTCTATTTTGAACGCCACGATGGCAGTGCCGCGACCTGTGATGATTTTGTGCAGGCCATGGAAGATGCCTCGAATGTCGATCTGTCGCAGTTCCGCCGCTGGTACAGCCAGTCCGGCACGCCGGTGCTGACGGTGCGCGATGATTATAATCCGGAGCTGGAGCAGTACACGCTGCATGTGACGCAGCACACGCCGCCGACCGCCGATCAGAAAGAGAAGCTGCCGCTGCACATTCCACTGGATATCGAACTCTACGATAACGAAGGCAAGGTGATTCCTTTGCAGTACAACGGCCATCCGGTGCACCACGTGCTGAATGTGACCGAGGAGTTCCAGACCTTTATTTTCGACAACGTTTATTTCCAGCCGGTGCCTTCACTGTTGCGCGAATTTTCTGCGCCGGTGAAGCTGGATTACAAATGGAGCGATGCACAGCTGACTTTCCTGATGCGTCACGCCCGGAACGATTTCTCCCGCTGGGATGCGGCGCAGAGCCTGCTGGCGACTTACATTCGTCTGAATGTGGCGCGCCATCAGCAGGGCCAGCCGCTGTCCCTGCCGCTGCATGTTGCCGATGCCTTCCGGGCCGTGCTGCTGGATGAGCAGGGCGATCCGGCGCTGATGGCGCTGATTCTGTCGCTGCCGACGGAAAACGAAATTGCTGAACTGTTTGAGGTGATCGATCCGACCGCCATTGCCGCCGTGCGCGATGCGCTGCTGCGCACGCTGGCAAAAGAACTGAGCGATGAGTGTTATGCGGTCTATCTGGCTAACCAAAGCCAGACGTATAAAGTTGAGCATGCCGAGATCGGTAAGCGCGCGCTGAAAAACGTCTGCCTGACCTATCTGGCTTACGGCGATGCCGCGCAGGCGGATAAGCTGGTGCAGGCCCAGTATCATCAGGCAACCAATATGACTGATGCCCTGGCGGCACTTTCGGCGGCCGTGGCGGCGCAGCTGCCGTGTCGCGATGCGCTGCTGGCGGCCTGGGATGAACGCTGGCATCAGGATGGTCTGGTGATGGACAAGTGGTTTATGCTGCAGGCCACCAGCCCGGCACCGGATGTGCTGCATAACGTGCGTAAGCTGCTGACGCACCGCTCTTTTACCATGGGCAACCCGAACCGTATCCGCTCGCTGATTGGCGCCTTTGCCGCGGGCAACCCGGCCGCGTTTCACGCCAGAGATGGAAGTGGTTATCAGTTCCTGGTAGAAATGCTGACCGATCTGAACACCCGCAACCCGCAGGTGGCGGCGCGTATGATTGAGCCGCTGATTCGTCTGAAACGTTACGATGCAGAACGACAGGCGCTGATGCGTAAGGCGCTGGAGCAGCTCAGGGGGCTGGATAAGCTGTCAGGCGATCTGTACGAAAAAATCACCAAAGCGCTGAACGCGTAACCGGGCAGGGCGCAAGGGAGTGCGCCCTGCATGATTCTCCGCTGTCGTCCGCTATCGGTTGCTGCATGTTGCGGTCGCAGCGCGACTGGACGCGCAAAGGGCTTAACGCTGCCGGGCAAACTTCAGCGGCGGTTCCGTCTGGTTGCGCTTCATCACACGATCCAGCACTTCAGCTTCCAGTTCGGCCAGCCGCGCAGAGCCTTTTCGCCGCGGTCGCGGCAAATCCACCGTCAGATCCAGGCCGATTTGCCCCTCTTCAATCAGCAGCACGCGATCGGCCATGGCTACCGCCTCGCTGACGTCATGTGTCACCAGCAGCACGGTAAAATGATGCTGCTGCCAGAGCGACTCAATCAGCCCCTGCATTTCAATACGCGTCAGCGCATCCAGCGCGCCCAGCGGTTCGTCAAGCAGCAGCAATCCCGGACGATGGATCAGAGCCCGCGCCAGCGCCACGCGCTGCTTTTGTCCGCCGGACAGCGCCGCCGGCCACTCGTTTGCCCGGTCGGCCAGCCCGACTGCCGCCAGCGCCTCCCGTGCCGCATCGCGCCACTCGCGGCCTTTCAGACCGAGACCGACATTATCAATGATCTTCTTCCACGGTAGCAGGCGCGCATCCTGAAACATCAGGCGTGTATCCTCGCGCGCCGCTGCCAGCGGCGCATGACCGGCCAGCAGCGTGCCGCGCGTGGCCGTTTCCAGACCGGCCAGCAGGCGCAGCAGGGTGCTTTTACCGCAGCCGCTGCGGCCTACCACGGCTACAAACTGCCCGGCCGGAATATGCAGATCGAGATCGCGCAAAATGGTGCGATCGCCATATTGTTTGGTCACGCCATTTACGCCCACCGGGGTGCCACGATTCAGGCGTGCAGGTTGCCAGGTTGCGTTGCTCATGCCAGCTCCTCCTTCAGTTGATAAGCCGGATGCCAGCGCAGCCAGACGCGCTCCAGCAGCTGCGCGGCGACATCGGCCAGCTTGCCCAGCAGGGCGTACAGAATGATGGCGACCATTACCACATCGGTTTGCAGAAATTCGCGTGCATTCATGGCCAGATAGCCGATACCGGCATTGGCGGAAATGGTTTCAGCGACAATCAGCGTCAGCCACATCAGGCCCAGCGCAAAACGGACGCCGACCATGATTGACGGCAGCGCGCCCGGCAGGATCACCTGGAAAAACAGCCGCCAGCCCGACAGGCCGTAGCTGCGGGCCATCTCGACCAGGCCGCGATCAATATTGCGGATGCCGTGGTAGGTATTGAGGTAGATCGGGAACAGCGTCCCCAGCGCCACCAGGAAAATTTTGGCTGATTCATCAATACCAAACCACAGAATCACCAGCGGAATCAGCGCCAGATGCGGCACGTTTCGCAGCATCTGTACTGAGGTATCCAGCAGGCGCTCGCCGGTACGCGATGTGCCGGTGATCAGGCCGAGCATCAGTCCGACGGAACCGCCGATCGCGAAACCGATCGCGGCGCGCCAGCTGCTGATGGCAAGGTGCTGCCATAACTCGCCGCTGGCGGCCAGCCGCCAGAAAGCGATCACGATATTTTCCGGTGACGGCAGAATACGCGTCGACAGCCAGCCGCTCTGTGACGCGATCTGCCATACCGCCACCAGCAGCACCGGCAGCGCCCACGGCAGCAGGGCGTTGCTCAGTGTTTTGTTTGCCTTTGCCATCTGCGCCTCCTTAACTCTGCGCGACTTTCTGCGGCGTAAAATCATTGGCCACCGCTTCACCGTGCGCCTGCACCACGCGTGGTTTGGGGACCTCCGGCACCGCCAGGTCAAGATGCGGGAACAACAGCTCCCCAACGCGATAGGCCTCTTCCAGATGCGGATAGCCGGAAAGAATAAAGGTTTCGATGCCCAGTTCCTGATACTCCCGCATCCGTGCTGCCACCGTCGGGCCATCGCCGACCAGCGCAGTACCGGCTCCGCCGCGCACCAGGCCCACGCCCGCCCACAGGTTTGGGCTGATCTCCAGCCGGTCACGCCGGCCGCCGTGCAGAGCCGCCATGCGCTGCTGCCCCACGGAATCGGTGCGGGCAAAGGCCGCCTGCGCTTTGGCAATGGTGGCGTCATCCAGGTATGCAATCAGCCGGTCTGCTGCCTGCCACGCCTCCTCGTTGGTTTCACGGACAATCACATGCAGACGAATGCCGAAGCGCACCGTGCGGCCGTGAGCGGCGGCTTTGGCACGCACCTGCGCAATCTTCTCTTGCACCAGCGCCGGCGGTTCGCCCCAGGTCAGATACACATCCACCTGTTCTGCGGCCAGATCCTGCGCCGCATCGGAGGAGCCGCCAAACCACAGCGGCGGGCGCGGCTGCTGCACCGGTTTAAACATCAGGCGTGCACCGCGCACTTTGACGTAGCGTCCGTCGTAGTCGACGGTTTCGCCCTCCGTCACGCGCCGCCAGACCCGGGTAAACTCCGCGGATTCCGCATAGCGTTCACGATGGTCGAGGAACACGCCGTCCCCGGCCAGCTCCTCCGGATCGCCACCGGTCACCAGGTTAAACAGCGCGCGTCCGTTGGAGAGGCGATCCAGCGTGGCGGCCTGGCGCGCCGCCTGCGTCGGGGAGATAACGCCAGGGCGCAGCGCCACCAGAAAACGCAGCCGCTGCGTCACCGGAATCAGCGAAGCAGCAACCAGCCAGGCGTCTTCGCACGAACGGCCGGTCGGGATCAGCACGCCGCCAAAGCCAAGTCTGTCCGCCGCCTGGGCTACCTGTTGCAGATAACCGTGATCAACCGGACGGGCGCCTTCGGCAGTGCCAAGGTAGTGGCCATCGCCATGGGTAGGGAGAAACCAGAATACGGAAACGCTCATGATGTCATTCCTTCTTAGCGGGCGGATTGTGGATGCCAGATGCGGTCGGCGATGGTGACACTAACCGGCAGCAGATGGCTGGCATAAAACAGATCGGCGGTGTGCTGCTGGGCCTGCGCCGTGCGGGCGCTGACCGGCGAAATCGTGGTCGGTGGACGGTGATCGAGGTAGCTGGCAATTACCGCTTCCGGCAGGCCCATTGCCTGCGCCAGCAAACGGATACTCGGCTCTCGCTGGCTCTGCGTCAGGGCGTCGGCCTCGCTAAAGGTCTGCAGCACCTGTTGTACAAATGGCCCGTTCGCTTCGGCATAGTGCCGGGTGGCTAAATAGAAAGAGCCGGTCAGATTCAGGCTGCTGCCATCTTTCAGCACGCGTACGTTGCCCTGCAGCAGGGCGGCAGAGTAGTAGGGATCCCAGATGGCCCAGGCATCCACGTTGCCCTGCTGAAACGCGGCACGCGCATCGGCCGGCGTCAGATAGACCGGCTGGATATCGCTGAAACTCAGCCCGGCTTCCTGCAGCGCGCGCAGTAACAGGTTGTGTGAACTGGACCCCTTCTGGAACGCGATTTTGTGTCCTTTGAGTTCGGCGACGCTGTGAATCGGGCTCTCTTTTGGCACCAGAATTACCTCCGCTTTGGGCTTTGGCGGCTCCGACCCGACATACAGCAGATCGGCTCCCGCCGCCTGTGCAAACAGCGGCGGAATATCACCGGTGCTGCCGATATCAATGCTGTCGACATTCAGGGCCTCCAGCATTTGCGGCCCGGCCGGGAACTCTACCCAGGTTATTTTTGTGTGCGGAAAGCGTGTCTCCAGCAGGTGATGGGATTTGGCCAGCACCATACTGACAGAGCCTTTCTGGTAGCCGATGCGCAGCGTGTCGGGGGCATCGGCAGCCTGTGCCAGACCCGTCAGGGCAGAGAGTGCTGCCAGTGCGGGCAGCAGTAAGCCGGTAATCATCCTGTTCATATCGCTTCCTTTATACCGCTTGTGCCCAGGGTTGATGATGGCGCTGCAGCGCCTGCCAGAAAGTATCCAGCGCCTCTTCCAGCCGCTGAGCAAGCAGGGCGTCGGCCTGTGGCTGGCGATCGTACTGCGTGATTTGTGCGTCGCTGGCGAACACGCCGTGTAACACTTCCTGCGCTTTCAGCGCGTTGAGCACCGGCTTCAGCGCATAATCCAGCGCCAGCATGTGAGCGATACTGCCGCCGCTTGCCATCGGCAGCACCACCTTGTGCTCCAGCGCGCGCTCTGGCAGCAGGTCAAGCAGGGTTTTCAGCGCACCGGAAAAAGAGGCTTTATAGATGGGCGTCGCTACGATTACGCCATCGGCCAGCGCCAGATCGGCTTTCAGCGCCGCCAGCGCCGGTGAGTCAAAGCGGGCATACAGCAAATCCTCTGGCTGGAAGTTATGGATATTCCAGGGAATCACTTCAGCGCCGCGTGCTTCCAGTGCCTGCTGGCACAGGCTCAGCAGTGCGCCTGAGCGAGAGGGAAAGCGGGGACTGCCCGCCAGTGTAATAACCCGCATATACACTCCTTATAACTGAAAGTTATTGATTAGCTTTTATTGAGAACTGATGGCTTCAATCCTGACAGAGCGGGCAACGGGGCGTAAATGATTTATCCGGCAATCTTAAGATGCAAAGCGGGATTGCGTGGCAGCGGCAGGATTCAGGAGCCGCAGAGTCAGGCAGGTGCGCCTCAGGTTAATCTGAATTGCGACCGGCAGAGCGCAACATTCCATAAGTGATCGCCGTCACGCTATGCTGCTGACTGTTAAACGGCCATAAAGCCTGGCGAAAATAGAGGGAAAAGTGAAAGGATCATGCGCAACGTCTGCGCGTGCCGCTGTGCTTATTTTTATGGGTGCCTGATTCAGGAGAGGAAAAAGAAAAAATTCATTTTTATTCGAAAGAGGGAGAATCGGATTTATTCCGCGCAAAAAAACACGCCACTCTGATAAAGCGTGGTTTTTTTATTGTCGGGTAAGTGTATCAAAACCCTGCAAAGCATTAAGTAATGCGCGTTTTATCGCTGAAGATGTTTCAGCTGACATCATTCTGAAGCATTTTTTAACGGTGTTGCTTTAGCAAAACTGAATATTTGCGTGGGTCACTATACTGCCCGGAGGGGACTGCAATGGAATAAACATTTAGCGACTGTTTATAATCGGTTGAGTTTAATACCACTAAAAATTAATCACGATTCTCTTTGCGTTTATTTACGCTGCGTCGGGTAGCGAAATATGCCCTGGCCGTTATCCAAATTAGTTTAGGGAGTGAATATGGAAAGGTCTGCACTTGCTCAGCCAGTAGCTGAGCCAGCAGGAACTGCTGCACCACAACCGGCATCGTTAACCTCGAACGCGCTGATGTGTTATCAGCTGCAGCCTGACGCCGCAGGCAGCGGTTATGCGGCGGTACGCGTCCTTAACGCGCCCGAAGCGGACAGCCACGACGACAGCTTCCTGTTATATACCGCCGATGACTGGACGCCCGCTGAGAGCGTGCTGCAGGAGGTGGCGCGCATGAGCGATCAGCGTCCGGAACTTAACTGCTTCCTGATTTCGCTGGCGCCGCGCTCGCTGGACAACGGCCTTTACTCCTCATTACAGCTGTTTCAGCAGCTGCAGGCGCAACATGTGTGGCGACAGAATAATTTTGCCGTAATTCTGCGTGCCGGTATGGCGATGCGCGCCGCGCCGTTACGCACCCTTCAGGATGCGATGCTGGCGGCACTGCTGAGTAGTCAGTCGGCAGGCTTAATCAATGCCAGCGGTGAACCTGCCACCCTCACTGAAAATCCGCCGCTGACGTATCAGCAGTTTATGGCGGAATATGAAACGCTCACCCGACTGTCGCATCATATTCCGGAGCGAAACCGCTATCGCCAGATTTATTTGCGCACCGGCTTATTGCAGCTGGTCCGGCAGGAATTAAATCAGGCCAGTCATTTCTCTGATAATGTGCGGTACGCCATTTCCTACTTTGCCGATCGGTTTCCGGCGCAGGGGCCAATGGAAAAACTGATGCTGAAACAACCTGACATCTATTTCTCATTAATGAAAATGAGAAAAAGCCGCTGAGTCAGCGCCAGCGTTAATTTTAAGAATTACTCCCGTGTGCGTTGCGGAATTTTTATGTCAGGCTTATCACACTGAGAAAAATACCCAGACGCCAGAATTCTTATGTCCATCAAACGTAACGCGATTGCCAACTATGTTGGCCAGATTTATCTGACGCTGTCAGGTATTTTAGTTGTTCCCCTGTATATTCAGCATTTAGGCATGGAAGCTTACGGTCTCGTCGGCTTCTTTTCTATCCTGTTAACCTGGCTGCAGCTGCTTGACGCCGGCGTTTCCACCACGCTGATGCGTGAAGCGGCGCGCTACCGGGCAAATCAGGCAGAATTTGTCTGGTTCCCGGCGCTGTTTGCCACGCTGACGCGCTTCTTCCTTATTTCCACCCTGGTGCTGGTGGTGCTGGGCTGGCTGGCCACGCCGTGGATTGCCACCCACTGGCTGGATGCACGGCATCTGCCGGCCGGGGATGTGGTGCTTGCCGTGGCGATCATGGTGATTACAGCGGCGATTCGCTGGCGAACCAGCCCTTATCGCAGCGTGATTATCGGCTTTGAACAGCAGGTCTGGCTGAATGGCGTCAACCTGATTATCACCACGCTGCGCACCTTTGGTGCGGTGCTGGTGATTCAGCTGTTCCCGAATCCGGTGCTGACCTTCTTTATCTGGCAGCTGCTGGTCTCCATTGCGGAAGCGGGCTGCTGTATCTGGAAATCCTGCCAGCTGGTGCCGCGCGCGGCGCGTAAAGAGAAGCGCGACGATCTCAAAGGCGTGCTGAAGCCCTTTATCCGTTTTGCCCTGAGCGCCGCGTTCTCCAGTGCGGTCTGGACGTTTATTTCGCAGATTGACCGGCTGGTGCTGTCGAAAACTCTGCCGCTCAGTGAGTATGGCTCCTTCACCGTAGTGGCGACCGCGGCCACCGGTATTCTGCTGCTGAGCAGCCCGATCATGCAGGCGATCGTGCCGCGCATGACCGGCATGAAGACGCGTCAGGAGGGCGATGCGGAGTCGCTGAAGCTCTATCGTTACACCACGCAGGCCGTGGCGATTTTTATGGCACCGCTCAGCATTACCATCGCCTGCTACGCCGGTCCGCTACTGTGGGCCTGGACACAGAAAACGCAGATCGTTGATGAGATGGCGTTTGTACTGACTCTGTATGCGCTGGGCAGCGGCATTCAGGCCATTTGTGGGCTGCTTTATCACCTGCAGTATGTTAACGGCAACCTGAAGCTGCACATGAAAGGCTTTACCTGCTTTGCCATTTTGCTGGTGCCGCTGAACATCTGGTGCGCTATTCACTACGGCGCACTGGGCACCGGCTGGCTGTGGCTGGCACAGAATATCTTTTATCTGGTGGGCTGGGCATGGCTGGTGCATCGCCGCTTTGCACCGGGTATCCACTTTACCTGGCTGACGCGCGATGTGGCGCTGATCTGGGCGGTCTCGGCGCTGGTGGCCGGACTGAGTACGCTGTTGCCGATTGAGTGGAATCAGAATCGCTGGATTAACCTGCTGTGGCTGGGTCTGATTGGTGCCGTTAACCTGGGCGTGTGCTGTCTGCTGCACAGCCTGGTGCTGAAACGTCTGCGCGCACCGTTACTGAAAGCAGAGAGAGGATAAGCATGACACTTCGTCGTACCCCGACCCTATCGGTCATTATCCCTAACTGGAACTGCGCCCCGTGGCTGCCTGAAACCATGGATTCGCTGCTGCGTCAGTCTTCGCCAGCGGATGAAATCATCGTCATTGATGATGGTTCGCAGGATGACAGCGTCGCGTGGCTGAACGCCTTTGCCGCGCAGCATCCGCAGGTGACGCTGCTGAGCGGCGAACGCGGCGGGGTGAGTGCGGCGCGCATGAAAGGCCTGGCGGCTGCAACGGGTGATTTCGTCTACTTTATGGATGCGGACGATTTTGTTTCTGCCGATCTGTTTGCTGATTTTCGTCGCGTGCAGGCGCGCCATGCCGACCTCGATCTGTTCTGCTTTGGTGCCAAAATGTTCTTTGATGTGCCTGCGCCGCAGCGCCAGTATCAGACCATTCATCAGCGCCACGTCAGCGGATTGCTGCCTGGCGGCAGCGCCACGCTGCGCACGCTGATGCAGCATCAGTCGGCGCACCGCGTGGTGTGGAGCAGCATCATCTCGCGCCGTCTGATTGATACGCTGCAGCTGGCGTTTCTGCCGATTCAGAACCACGAAGATGCGCCTTTTATGTTTGCGCTCTATATGCAGGCGCGCAGCCTTTACTGCACCAGCCAGAGCTACTACTACAAGCGCTTTATGCTGACTTCACTGTCGCAGAGCACGCGCGATTTTTCGTGGATCAAAAACTACTTTATCGCGCGCGGCAGCAGCGAGCAGTTCCTGCGCGATCGGCAGCTGCCGCTGGACGAAGCGCTGCTGGATGATTACTACCAGACGGTGATGCACGGCTGCCTGACGCAGATTCGCACCCACCGCATCGCAGTGCCGGAAGAGTGGCAACCGCAGGTCACCCGGCTGGTGCGTAAGGTACTGCAGCAGAGCGCGCGGCTGAAACTGCTGTGGTACTGCCCGCCGGTTTACCGTGGATTACAGGCCTGCCGCAACCGAATCGGACGCTATTCCGCGCGGCGCTGACCGCGATCAACACCGCCCGCTGCGGAGTAATTTACTTTTGCGCCAGAGCACCTTACCATTCTGGCGCACAATTTCCCGTGCACCCGACTTTCACGAAGCTTTCGCCATTCAGGAGAGTGCATGTTATATCCTATCGTCCGGCCGGCGCTGTTTAAACTCGATCCCGAGCGTGCGCACGAACTCACCTTTCAACAGTTACGCTTTATCAGCGGCACGCCGCTGGAAGGGCTGATTCGCCAGTCGCTGCCGTCCCGCCCGGTTTCCTGCATGGGACTGACGTTTCCGAATGCGCTGGGCCTGGCTGCCGGGCTCGATAAAAACGCAGAGTGCATTGATGCATTCGGTGCCATGGGCTTTGGCTTTGTGGAAGTGGGCACGGTCACGCCGCGCGCTCAGCCGGGCAATGATAAGCCGCGCATGTTCCGTCTGGTGGAGGCGGAGGGCATTATTAACCGCATGGGCTTTAATAATCACGGCGTCGATCATCTGATTGAGAATGTAAAAAAGGCGCGCTTCAGCGGTATTCTCGGCATTAATATTGGCAAAAATAAAGATACGCCGGTCGAGCAGGGCAAAGACGATTATCTGATCTGTATGGAAAAGGTCTATGCGCATGCCGGTTATATTGCCGTCAATATCTCGTCGCCAAATACGCCGGGATTACGCACGCTGCAATATGGCGAAGCGCTGGATGATTTGCTGTCTGCCATCAAATTAAAACAGCGTGCGCTGCAGGAAAGACACCTGAAATATGTGCCGGTGGCGGTAAAAATCGCGCCGGATCTGTCAGAAGAAGAATTGATTCAGGTTGCTGATAGTTTAGTTCGCCATAACATTGATGGCGTGATCGCGACAAATACGACGCTGGATCGCGCGCTGGTCAGCGGGCTGAAATATGCCGACGAAGCGGGAGGATTAAGCGGCCGCCCGGTGCAGTCCCGCAGTACCGAAGTGATCCGCCGTCTGGCACAGGAGCTGCAGGGGCGCCTGCCGATTATCGGCGTGGGCGGCATTGATTCGCTGACGGCAGCGCGGGAAAAAATCGCCGCCGGCGCGACGCTGGTCCAGATATACTCCGGCTTTATTTATAAAGGTCCGTCGTTAATTAAAGACATTGTTACCCACCTCTAAGACATTTCTCACTTTCCCCGGCCGGGGGGTTTATTTCTCCCTTCGGCTCATTTATATTTTGTGCTGCTGAAGCATTTTTCAGCTTTTCCTTAAGGCTATTTTGTTTAATTTTAGCGCCATGTCATCCTGATTAATTCGGGTTTCCGCTCGCCGCGCGGTGCCCCCGACCGCCTGAGGCGGCAGCGAAATTAAGCGGGGTTTAGCGCAGCGATAAACCACAGGGCACATCATGAAAATAAAACCGGACGACAACTGGCGCTGGTATTTTGACGCAGAGCATGACCGCATGATGCTTGATCTGGCCGACGGAATGTTATTCCGCTCACGTTTCTCGCGTAAAATGCTGACGCCCGATGCTTTTAACGAAACAGGTTTTTGCGTGGATGACGCCGCGCTCTATTACACCTTCGAAGAACGCTGCCGGCTGAGCGGACTAAAAGGGCACCAGCGCGCAGAGCTGGTGCTGAACGCGCTAGTGGCCAGCCGCTTCCTGAAACCGCTGATGCCAAAAAGCTGGCACTTTACCAGCCATGCGCACAGCTGGCAGCCGGTGCCGGGCGATATGGTGGCGGTAACGCTGGCCGACAGCGGCGAACAGGCGCAGCTGCTGGTGGTGGAGAGCGGTGAAAATGCCGCGCTGTGCCTGCTGGCGCAGGATGCTCTGACGGTGGCCGGGAAAGGAATGCAGCTGGGCGATGCGATCAAAATCATGAACGATCGTCTGCAGCCGCAGCTGCAGGAGCAGACCGCCCACTACGCGCGGGCAGTCTGAGCGTCAGGTCAGTTCGATATCGCCCGCCGGAATGCAGCTGCAGCTGAGAATCGTGCCGTCGGCGCGCACCGCGCTCTGTTTCAGCGCGTTGACTTCTCCGGACAGCAGCGTCACTTTGCAACTGCCACACAAACCAGCACGGCAGGAGTAGGGAATGCGGAAGCCCTGCATCTCCAGCTGCTCCAGCAGCACCTGCTGATTATCCCCGGTAAAGGTCGAGCCCTGATAGCCGATCGTCACCGCAGCCCGATCGCTGCGTTGCACGGCCAGCGTTTCCATCTTTGCGCCCGCTCCGTAAGCGCGTGGCGTCTGCCGCTCCAGAACTTCGACAGTGTCGCCGGTGCGGATAATGCCGCTGTTCAGCGCAATCAGATTCAGACCGAAATCGATATCACCGCTGCCGTCCTGCGCGCTGCGAAAACGCTGCAGCGTGGTCAGCGGTTCGCCGTCCGGATGTTTGCGTCCGCTCTCGGTACCTACGGTGGTAAACACACAGCGGCTGCACGGCTTGGGCATTTCAAACACCACCCCGCCAATTTTCAGTCGCTTCCAGCTGTCCTCTTCCCAGGCCTGCGCGCCGCTGATGACCAGGTTTGGCCGGAACTGCTCCACGCGAACGCTGGCCGGACAGCGCTGCTGCAGATCCTGCAGTGACGCCATATTCACCAGCAGATAGGGAAAACCATCGGCAAAACTGAGCGGCACCGCATCGAAGCGCTTTACGCGCCGCGTCAGCTCGGTACCGACCCAGCGCAGCTGCACCGCGCGCGGAAAAAACTGACTCAGCCACTGGTTGATGGCCGCGGGCGCGATGCGCGCGGTGAAATGGTTCCCCCACACTTCCGTGGGCGCCGGGTGCGCGGCGAAATCATCAAAGCGGATCAGCGCCTGGCTGCCGTCCGGCGCGGTGAGAAACAGCCCGTCCGGCAGCAGCGCTGGCGTAAAACGCACCATCTCCGGAAACTGCCGCGCGGTAATAAAGGTGCCGTCCGGTTCGGTGAGCATAAAGATGCGATCAAACGCCAGCCCACTTTCCTGCACCTGCGCGTGCGACAGTTGCAAACCGCGCATGGATTTGACCGGGTGAATAAACAGGCGAGAGAGCGTAATCATCGGAACTCCGTGCGGACAAAAAAAAGCTAACTTTATGACATAGGACGCCGATTCGCTATAATGCGCAACAATTTTAGCAAGAGTATAAGTGACGATATGAATTCTCTGTTTGCCAGTACGGCGCGTGGGCTCGAAGAGCTGTTAAAAACTGAGCTGGACGCGCTGGGTGCGCAGGATTTGCAGGTGGTGCAGGGCGGCGTCCACTTCCGCGCCGACGACCGCGTAATGTACCAAAGCCTGCTGTGGAGCCGTCTGGCTTCGCGTATTTTGCTGCCGCTGGGAGAATTTGGCGTCTGGAGCGATCTCGATCTCTACGTGGGTGCGCAGAGCATTCCGTGGACAACGTTATTTGACAGCGATACCACGTTCGCGATCCATTTCAGCGGCACCAATGACGTCATCCGTAACAGTCAGTTTGGCGCGCTGCGTATTAAAGATGCCATCGTAGACAGCTTTACCCGACAGAACCTGCCGCGTCCGAGCGTAGACCGCGAACAGCCGGGCATTCGTATCAATGCCTGGCTGAATAAAGATCGCGTCAGCATCGCGCTGGATCTGAGCGGCGATGCGCTGCACCAGCGCGGCTACCGGCAGCAGACCGGGCAGGCCCCGCTGAAAGAGAACCTGGCGGCGGCCATTGTGCTGCGCTCCGGCTGGCAAAACGGCACGCCGCTGGTCGATCCGATGTGCGGCTCCGGTACGCTGCTGATCGAAGCGGCGCTGATCGCCTGCGATCGCGCGCCCGGGCTGCTGCGTTCGCGCTGGGGCTTTACCCGCTGGAAGCAGCACAACAGCGAACTGTGGCAGACGCTGCGCAGTGATGCCCTGCAGCGCGCGCGCGCCGGTACCGCAGCCACAACGTCGCGCTTCTTTGGTTACGATAACGATGGCCGCGTGCTGGAGTGGGCGCGAGCCAATGCGCGCCGTGCCGGCGTGGCTGAGCTGTTTACCTTTGCACAGCAGGACGTGCTGAAGCTGAACAATCCGTTGCCGGATGCAGCCATCGCCGGCACGGTGCTGAGTAACCCGCCTTACGGCGAGCGTCTGGAAAGTGAACCGGCGCTGATCGCCCTGCACAGCCAGCTGGGGCGTATCATGAAGCAGCATTTCGGCGGCTGGAACCTGTCGCTGTTCAGCGCCTCGCCAGCGCTGCTGAGCTGCCTGCAACTGCGCGCCGAGCGCCAGTTCAAAGCGAAAAACGGTCCGCTGGAGTGCGTGCAGAAAAATTACCGTCTCGCGGCCAGCAACGCGGAAGGGGCGGCGCAAATCGCCGAAGATTTCGCTAACCGCCTGCGTAAAAACATGAAGAAGCTGGATAAGTGGGCGCGACAGTCCGGTATCGAATGCTATCGCCTGTACGATGCCGATCTGCCGGAATATAACGTCGCCGTCGACCGCTACGCCGACTGGGTGGTGATTCAGGAGTATGCGCCGCCCAAAACCGTGGATGCGGACAAAGCGCGCCAGCGGCTGTTTGATGTGATTAGCGCGACGCTGAGCGTGCTGGCGCTGCCGGCAAATCGGCTGGTGCTGAAAACCCGCGAACGGCAAAAAGGCAAAAGCCAGTATCAGAAACTCGGCGAAAAGGGCGAATTTATCGAGGTGCAGGAGTTCAATGCGCGCCTGCTGGTGAACCTGACCGATTATCTTGACACCGGCCTGTTCCTTGATCACCGCATTGCGCGGCAGATGCTGGGCAACATGAGCGCGGGCAAAGATTTCCTTAACCTGTTCTCCTACACCGGCAGCGCCAGCGTGCATGCCGGGCTGGGCGGCGCGAAGTCCACTACCACGGTGGATATGTCGCGCACTTACCTGGAGTGGGCAGAGCGCAACCTGCGTCTCAATGGCTTAACCGGCCGCCAGCATCGCCTGATGCAGGCCGATTGCCTGAGCTGGCTGCGCGAAAGCGATGAGCAGTTTGATCTGATCTTTATCGATCCGCCGACGTTTTCCAACTCCAAGCGGATGGAGGACGACTTTGACGTCCAGCGCGATCACCTGATGCTGATGCAGAACCTGAAGCGTCTGCTGCGGCGCGGCGGCACCATTATGTTCTCCAATAACAAGCGCGGCTTCAAAATGGACCTCGATGGCTTACAGCGTCTGGGTCTGCAGGCGCAGGAAATCACCCAGAAAACGCTGTCGCAGGACTTTGCGCGCAATCGTCAAATTCACAACTGCTGGCTGGTCAGCCACGCCGGTAAGGAATAAGTTTTATGTCACTGATCAGTATCCATGGCGCTTACCTCTCCTTCAGCGATGCGCCGCTGCTGGATAACACCGAGCTGCACATTGAAGAGGGCGAGCGCGTTTGTCTGGTGGGCCGCAACGGCGCCGGCAAATCCACGCTGATGAAAATCATTAACGGTGAACAGCCGCTGGACGATGGCCGCATTATTTACGAACAGGATTTGATTGTGGCGCGTCTGCAGCAGGATCCGCCGCGTAACATCACCGGTTCCGTCTATGACTTTGTCGCCGAAGGCGTTGCCGAGCAGGCTGAGCATCTTAAGGCTTATCACGCGATTTCCCATCTGGTGATGGACGATCCCAGCGAGAAAAACCTCAACGAAATGGGGCGACTGCAGTCTATTCTCGATCACCAGAACCTGTGGCAGCTGGATACGCGCATCAATGACGTGCTGCAGCAGATTGGTCTGCAGCCGGACACGGAGCTCTCTTCGCTTTCCGGCGGCTGGCTGCGTAAAGCGGCGCTGGGGCGTGCGCTGGTCAGCAACCCGCGCGTGCTGATGCTCGACGAGCCCACCAACCACCTTGATATTGAAACCATCGACTGGCTGGAAAATTTCCTCAAAACCTTCACCGGCAGCATCGTGTTTATTTCGCACGACCGTTCGTTTATCCGCAATATGGCGACACGCATTGTCGATCTCGATCGCGGCAAGCTGGTTTCCTGCCCGGGTGATTACGATCAGTTCCTGCTGGGCAAAGAAGAAGCGCTGCGCGTGGAAGAGATGCAGAATGCCGAGTTTGACCGCAAGCTGGCGCAGGAAGAGGTGTGGATCCGTCAGGGCATCAAGGCGCGTCGTACCCGTAACGAAGGCCGCGTCCGCGCGCTGAAAGCCCTGCGCCGGGAGCGCTCCGAACGTCGCGACGTGATGGGCAAAGCCAATATGCAGGTGGGTGAAGCGGCACGCTCCGGCAAGATTGTGTTTGAGCTGGAAAACGTGGATTACAGCGTTGACGGTAAAACGCTGGTGAAAGACTTTTCCGCGCAGGTGCAGCGTGGCGACAAAATTGCGCTGATTGGCCCGAACGGCTGCGGCAAAACCACGCTGCTGCGCCTGATGCTGGGCCAGCTGAAGGCGGATGCGGGCCGCGTCCACTGCGGTACCAAGCTGGAAATCGCCTACTTCGACCAGCACCGCGCGGAGCTGGACCCGGATAAAACCGTGATGGATAACCTGGCGGAAGGCAAGCAGGAAGTGATGGTGAACGGTAAACCGCGCCATGTGCTGGGCTATCTGCAGGACTTCCTGTTCCATCCGAAACGCGCCATGACGCCTGTGCGCGCGCTTTCGGGGGGCGAGCGCAACCGTCTGCTGCTGGCCCGTCTGTTCCTGAAACCCAGCAACCTGCTGATTCTTGATGAACCGACCAACGATCTGGACGTCGAGACGCTGGAGCTGCTGGAGGAGCTGGTGGACGGTTATCAGGGCACCGTTTTACTTGTCAGCCACGATCGTCAGTTCGTGGATAACACCGTGACTGAGTGCTGGATCTTCGAGGGCAATGGTGAAATCGGTGCATTTGTTGGCGGCTACCACGATGCACAGCAGCAGCGCGCCGCGTATAAGCAAACCCGTTCAGCCACGGTGAAACCGGCCGCCGCCACAGCGAAAACGGCAGAAAAAAACGAGGCGCCGAAACGCAGCGCGGGCAAACTGAGCTATAACTTAACGCGCGAACTCGAACAGCTGCCGCAAAAACTGGAGCAGCTGGAAACGCAAATCGGTGCGTTACAGGCGCAGATGAGCCATCCGGACTTCTTCAGCCAGCCACACGATAAAACCCAGCCGGTGCTGGACGCGCTTGCCGAGGCTGAGCAGGCGCTTGAAACCGCGTTCGAACGCTGGGAAGAGCTGGAAGCGCTGAAAAACGGCGCATAACGCAGAGGGAGCCAGCATGTGTGCAACGCCGCAGGCGCAGCATTGGATGCTTTGTCCACAATGTGATTTAACCGTCAAGCTGCCCGCCATCCCGGCGGGCAGCCGCGCGCGTTGCCCGCGCTGCCACACGACGCTGGTGGCGAACTGGCATGAACCGCGTAAACGTCCCACCGGCTATGCGCTGGCCGCACTGTTCATGCTGCTGCTGGCGAATCTGTTTCCCTTTATCGCTATGCACGTTGCCGGGCTGAGCAGTCAGATATCGCTGATGGCCATTCCGCAGGTGATGGTGCGTGAAGATTACCGCAGCCTGGCCACGCTGTTTCTGCTGTTTGTCCAGGGCATTCCGGCGGCCTGCATGATCATCATTCTGCTGCTGGTGAACCCGGTGCGTCTGCCGCACAGTCTGCGGCTCGCGCTGGCGCGCACGCTTTTTCAGCTGCGCAGCTGGGGCATGGCCGAAATTTTCATGGCGGGCGTGCTGGTCAGCTTCGTCAAGCTGATGGCGTATGGCGAAATCGGCCTCGGTACCAGCTTCTGGCCGTGGTGTCTGTTCTGCGTGCTGCAGCTGCGCGCCTTTCAGTGCGTCGATCGCCGCTGGGTCTGGCAGCGCATCGATCCGCTGCCGCCGTTGCCGCTTTCGCCGCGGGCTGGCGTCAGCGGTCTGAAGCAGGGGCTGCGCAGCTGCCCGTGCTGCACAGCGATACTGCCTGCTGCACAGCCGCATTGCCCGCGCTGCGGTGTGAAAGCCGCCCCGCGCCGCCGGCATAGCCTGCAGTGGACGCTGTCGCTGCTGCTGACTTCATTGATGCTCTATATCCCGTCTAATATTCTACCGATCATGGTGACGGAAACGCTCGGCTCGCAATATCCCTCTACTATCATGGCCGGGGTGATTCTGCTGTGGAGTGACGGCTCATGGCCGGTGGCACTGGTGATTTTTATCGCCAGTATTATGGTGCCCTCGCTGAAAATGGTGGCGATTGGCTGGCTGTGCTGGCACGCCAGTGGCCGCGGCCGGCGCGACGGTGAAAAAATGCACCTGATTTATGAGGTGGTGGAATTTGTTGGCCGCTGGTCAATGATTGATGTGTTTGTCATCGCTGTCCTTTCTGCGCTGGTGCGCATGGGGCAGCTGATGAATGTTTATCCCGCGCCAGGTGCGCTGCTGTTTGCGCTGGTAGTGATACTGACCATGTTCGCTGCCATGGCGTTTGACCCGCGCCTGATTTGGGATCGCTTACCAGAAACTGAACCTGAGGAGCCGCGCCTTGACGGACAACCCCCACGGCATTGCTAACGTCGATCAGATTAAACGCTGGTCGCCGGTCTGGATCGTACCCATTGTGACGCTGTTGATCGGCGGATGGATCCTGTTTTATCACTTCAGCCATCAGGGGCCGCAGGTCACGCTGATTACCGAAAACGCGGAAGGCATTGTGGCCGGGAAGACCACCATTAAAAGCCGCAGCGTGGATGTCGGTACGGTGGAGAGCGCGGTGCTGACGGACGATCTGCACCATGTGGAAATCACGGCGCGCCTGAATGCCGGGATGGAAAAGCTGCTGCATAAAGACAGCGTGTTCTGGGTGGTAAAACCCCAGGTCGGGCGGGAGGGCATCACCGGTCTGAATACGCTGCTCTCCGGTGCCTACATTGAGCTGCAGCCGGGGGCAAAAGGTGACCAGCCGGAGCGCTATCAGCTGCTGGATTCACCGCCGTTAGCGCCACCGGATGCGAAAGGCATCCGCGTGATTCTCGACAGTAAAAAAGCGGGCCAGCTGAATCCGGGCGATCCGGTGCTGTTCCGCGGCTATCGCGTCGGCACAGTGGAAACCAGCACCTTCGATACCGAAAAACGCATGATGACCTATCAGCTGTTTATTTCGGCGCCTTATGACCGGCTGGTGACCACCAACGTGCGCTTCTGGAAGGACAGCGGCATCGCCGTGGACATGTCCGCTGCGGGGATGCGCGTGGAGATGGGCTCGCTGACCACGCTGTTCAGCGGCGGCGTCAGTTTCGATGTGCCGGATGGCTGGGACCTCGGCGAGCTGGCGCAGAACAAAGACGATTATCATCTCTATGACGACCAGCGCAGCATTCAGGATTCGCTCTACACCAAACACATCGATTTCCTGATGTTCTTCAGCGATTCGATTCGAGGCCTGCAGGTGGGCGCGCCGGTTGAGTTCCGCGGCATTCGTCTGGGTACCGTTGCGCAGGTGCCGTACATGATTCCGGGGGTGAATCAGGCGCTGAATACTGATTATCGAGTGCCGGTGCTGATTCGCATTGAGCCGGACCGCTTTATCAGCCGTCTGGGCGGTGATTTCAATCTGGAGCAGCATCTGCAGGACGGTAAAAGACGCGGTCTGCGCGCCACGCTGAAAACCGGTAACCTGCTGTCAGGTGCGCTGTTTGTTGATCTCGACTTCTACGACAATGCACCGGCCTATAAAGGGCCCAACGAGGTGGCGGGACTGGAAGTTATCCCAACCGTCAGCGGCGGTCTGAGCCAGATTCAGCAGAAACTGATGGCGGCGCTGGACAAGATTAACGCGCTGCCGCTGAACCCGATGATTAATCAGGCAACCGGCACGCTGAAAGAGAGCCAGCGTACCCTGCAGCAACTGCAGAAAACGCTGGATAATGTGAATCAAATCACTGCCAGCCCGGCGATGAAAACCCTGCCGGCCGATATGCAGCAAACGCTGCGTGAGCTGAATCGCAGCATGAAAGGATTGCAGCCGGGCTCACCTGCCTATAGCAAGCTGGTCGGCGATATGCAGCGTCTGGATCAGGTGCTGCGTGAGCTGCAGCCGGTGCTGAAAACCCTGAATGCCAAGAGCAACGCGCTGGTATTTGAAGCTAAACCGGGCCAGGACCCGCAGCCAAAGAGGGCGAAACAGTGAAAAAAGGATTGATTATCGGTGCCATGCTGCTGCTGACAGGCTGCAGCAGCACCATCGATACGACGTACTATCAGCTGCCTGCGGGCAGCAATGCCGCCGTCGTCAGCGGCGATACCCGCAGCGACCAGCCAATGGTGTGGGTTGAGCAGGTGAGCGTGCCGGATTATCTGGCCGGAAACGGGCTGGTGTATCAGACCAGCGACGTCAGGTACGTGATTGCCAGCAACAATTTGTGGGCCAGCCCGCTTGATCAGCAGCTACAGCAAACGCTGGTGACCAACCTTAGCAAGGCGCTGCCCGGCAGGCTGATCTCCGGCAAACCCGCCGGGGATAATCACGACACGCTAAACGTCAACGTGACCGGCTTTCAGGGCCGCTATGATGGCAGAGTGGTGGTCAGTGGTGAGTGGCTGCTGCAACATCAGGGACGCTTAATTAAACAGGGCTTTAATCTGGTACTGCCGCAACCGGAAGATGGTTACGATGCGATGGTGCGGACACTGGCCCTCGGCTGGCAGCAAACCGCACAGCAAATTGCCAGCAGGCTGATTTCACTAAATTAAGATTTGTTCGAAGCTTATGCTAAGTCCCTGATTTACCGTTGCGATGCAACGTGTGGAGCAGGGACTTTTTTATTGGCTAATCAGCCAGATATACGCTGCGCTTACAAATTAAGATGGCGATTTTACGTCAGGAAAATGACATTGGCGTGAATTTTGCGCATTGACCTTTCGGCGCTCTGCGGTTAGAACATTATTGTGGTTGAACATTAATTCGCCACTCTTTCTTTCCACCAGATTCCACCAGACCTGAAATGAGGGAAACGAGGTATGAAGAGACAGAAGAGAGACCGCCTGGAACGAGCACATTCACGAGGCTATCAGGCCGGCATTACTGGCCGCTCAAAAGAGCTATGCCCTTATCAAATGATCGATGCCCGGTCTCACTGGTTGGGAGGTTGGCGACAAGCCATGGAGGACAGGTCGGCGGTGGCATAACACAGCCGGATGTCTAGCGAAAAGGAATGAAACCTCCGCTGCGTGCGGAGGTTTTCGTAAGCCAGATCAGAATGCAGACGTATCTTTAAACAGGCCGACTTTCAGATCGGTTGCGGTATAAATCAGATTACCGTCAACAAACACTTCGCCGTCCGCCACGCCCATGACCAGTTTACGGTTGATAACGCGTTTGAAGTGGATTTTATAGGTGACTTTTTTCGCTGTCGGCAGCACCTGCCCGGTGAATTTCACTTCACCCACGCCTAGCGCACGGCCTTTGCCTTCTGCACCCAGCCAGCCAAGGTAGAAACCGACCAGCTGCCACATTGCATCCAGCCCCAGGCAGCCTGGCATCACCGGATCGCCTTTGAAGTGGCAATCAAAGAACCACAGGTCAGGGCGGATATCCAGTTCGGCTTCGACAAAGCCTTTATCGAATTTGCCACCGTCTTCGGTCATTTTGACCACGCGGTCCATCATCAACATGTTGTCGGATGGCAGCGGGGGACCATTTTCGCCAAACAGTTCGCCGCGCCCTGAGGCAACCAGGTCTTCTTTGCTATAGGATTCGCGTTTATCTACCATGTTCTCAATATGCCTTCTTGTAGTGAAGCCCGAATATTAGCGAACAGTTGTACGCTGGGCAATGCTATCAGCTGTGGTTAAACCAGTTAAGCCAGCGTAATGGCCACGGACGCGGGCGGGCATCCTGCTGGTTCAGCTGTGTAATACGCTCCTGAATGGTGTTCAGCAGCGACTCACCGCTTTCGCTCTGCCAGGCGATGCCGGTTAACAGCGGCAGCGCTTCATCCACGCGTTCAATGGCCCAGATGTGGAACTGACCCTGTTCAACCGCGTCGGTCACCTCCTGACTGAGGCTGAGATGACGCACGTTGCTGGCAGGCAGAATCACACCCTGCTTACCGGTCAGTTCGCGCGACTGGCAAATGTGGAAGAAACCTTCAATTTTTTCATTCAACCCACCGACGGGCTGCACGTTACCGAACTGGTCAACGGAACCGGTGACGGCAATCTGTTGTGTAAGCGGCTGATTGGCCAGCGCACTGATCAGGGCGCACAGCTCAGCCAGTGACGCGCTGTCGCCGTCTACTTCAGAGTAAGATTGTTCAAAGACCAGCGAAGCCGAAAACGGCAGCTGCTGGTCCAGCTCCAGCTCTGCAATCAGATAAGCCTGCATGATCATCATGCCTTTGGCGTGAATGTTGCCGCCCAGCTCCGCTTTGCGCTCAACATCCGTGAATTCGCCATCGCCTGGATGCACCACACAGGTGATACGCGACGGCTCGCCCCACGGACGGGGATGGCCCGGGAATTCAATCACAGAAAGGCCGTTGATCTGACCAACCACTTCGCCTTCTGTTTCGATCATGATTTGATTAAGCAGGATCTCATCGCGCATCCGATCCATCAGGAAGCTTTCACGCCACTGGCGCGTTTCCAGCGCCTCTTTCAGCGCGGCGGCATCGATTTGCTCACCGTGCAGCGCGGCTTCCTGCAGCTGACGGCGCAGCCAGCGCGGGCAGAGCGGCAACGTGTCCTGATCGCCGGTCATACGGACCGCTTCGTTGATCAGCACCGGCCAGAAATCGGCTTCGGGCTTTGCTAAACCGGCCTGTTCGGCCTGCGTCAGCGTCCACTGGCACCAGGCGGTCATTTCCTCTTCGTCCAGCACCTGCAGGTTTTCTTCAAACTCGCTGTACAGCGCCATTTCATGCGCTTCAACGTCCAGCTCCTGGAAGCTGGCCAGCGCATCACGATCGCCACACAGTACCAGGCGAAGCTGCAGTGGCAGAGGAGGCACCGTCACCGGCAGTGGCTGGCGTTCATCCTGCGAAAACCACTCAAACCGGCCCTGTTCCACGGCTTTACGCAGACGCAGCCAGAGCAGCGGCTGTGCCAGCAAGGTATTAATGGAAAGGATCAGGGTGCCGCCGTTAGCACGGTGTAGCAGACCAGGTTCAAGCTGGATGCGATCTTTATACTGTCGCACGCAGCCAAACAGCTGTTCGGTCTCAATCCAGTCGGCAAAATGCACGCCGCCCTGGCTGGTAAACGGGCGAGCCGCATCCGTTGGCGGCAGCAGGGTCACCGTATCGCCCATAATATGGTAGTCACCGCCGTAAAGGGCGATTTCTTCAGGCTGGAAGCGCTGAGCGGCGGCCGCGATACAGGCGAGATAATCGCTGTTCTCCTGACTGCGCAGCAGCAGTAGCGGGAAACCCTGCGTTTGATGGTGTAAATGCGCCAGCGCATTCAGCAGACGCGGCTGAACCGCGGCAAGACTATCGCACTCTTCCAGGGAGACGGTTGAAAAAATGGACTGGTAGCGGGTGCTATCCGGTTGCAGGGCTTGCCACGTAAGTTGAGTGCTGGTCAAAATATTCGCATTAGTCTTATTCAGTAAAAGCGCGATTATACAGGATTCAACCCGGTTAAGCACGGCGGAGTTCTGAGCCGAACTGTGACAGCCGCAACATGTTTTTCCTTGCTGCATCCGGGAAAAAAGCTGTTATTCTTAGTTCGTTACGTGATCACGATGAGATTCCGATGAAATACCAGCAACTCGAAAATCTTGAAAGTGGATGGAAGTGGAAATACCTGGTGAAAAAGCATCGGGAAGGTGAGCTGATCACCCGACATCTCGAACTGAGCGCGGCACAGGCGGCGGTAGACGCGCTGCTGGCCATGGAGAACCGTCCGACGGACGTCGGGGAATGGATTGCTCAGCACATTCATCCGGATCTGGAAAACCGCCTGAAGCAGACTATCCGCGCCCGCCGTAAGCGCCATTTCAATGCGGAACACCAGCACACGCGTAAAAAATCCATCGATCTGGAATATCTGGTCTGGCAGCGTCTGGCTGGTCTGGCACAGCGACGTCACTGCACGCTTTCGGAGACCATAGTCCAGCTGATTGAAGATGCAGAGCGTAAAGAGAAATACGCCAGTCAGATGTCAACGCTGAAGCAGGACCTGCAGGCGATTCTGGGCAAAGGCGAAGCTGACAACGGCTGACGGCCTGTTTTACCGCCCGATAATGACCCGGCAATATGCCGGTTGAGCACGAAACAGCACAAACAAAAAACCCCGCCGAAGCGGGGTTTTTTACTGCGTGATAACTTAAGCCTGTGGCTGAGTTACAACGTCTTTGATACCTTTCACGTCGATTTCAACGCGACGGTCTGGCGCCAGGCAGTCGATCAGGGCATTACGGCCTTTCACGCTGTCACAGGTGTTGCCGGTAACCGGGTTAGATTCGCCCATACCACGTGCAGAGATCTTGTTAGACGGGATACCTTTAGAAACCAGGTAATCGACAACAGACTGTGCGCGCTTCTCAGACAGTTTCTGGTTGTACTGCTCAGAACCGATACGGTCGGTGAAGCCCAGAACTACAACAGAACCGTCTTTCGGATCCATTGAGCTCAGCTGGCTGTACAGCTGATCCAGAGCCTGCTGGCCTTCTGGCTTCAGGGTTGCTTTGTTGAAGGTGAACAGAACGTCAGACTTCAGAGTAAAGCGCTTGGTTTCAACAACCGGAGCCGGTGCTGGTGCTGGAGCAACAACAGGTGCTGCTTCTTCATCCTGACCGAAACGGTAAGAAACGCCGACGCTCAGCATGCCGTTGTCCGGACGCGCGCCCACGGTCGCTGCGTCACCGATGTTGTTAACCCACTGGTAGTCCAGGCGGGTAGCCCAGTTCTTGGTCAGTGCGTATTCAACACCAACAGCGGCCAGCGGAGAAACGCCGGTGTCGTGGTTGCTGATACGGCCGTTGGTTGGGTTGGTCTGAGTAGAATCAGCACGCCATACCATGCCGCCCAGACGGGTGTACACGTCCAGATCGTCATTGATTGGGTAGCTCAGTTTCGCTGCCAGCTGAACGCCCTGTGCTTTGAATGCGCCGTTGGTCACGCTGCCTTTGTTTGGCATGCGGCCCAGCCAGTCATAGCCCAGTTCGAAGCCCAGGTATGGGTTAGCCTGGTAACCACCGAAGGCACCTGCACCCAGCTGAGATTCGTGAGTTGGACCGTTGTTGTTCTCATAACCGTTACCGTAGTAACCCGTGTCATGGTACTGAGACCAGCCCAGTTTAGCACCGGTATACCAGGTGTTATCTTTAGGAGCGGCCTGCGCTACGGTAGCGAAGCCAGCCAGTGCCACTGCAATTGCGATAGCTGTCTTTTTCATTTTGCGCCTCGTTATCATCCAAATAGGCAATGAGCAAAAATCGTTGCTCTTGGTTGTAATCCTTCGCCGGGTCTGAACGCTCGCTTATGACTCTACCGAAAAAACGGAGGTTATTGAGCACCCTGGCGAGGTAAAGTCTACAACGAGATTGGAAACTTACAAGTATGATGTGAGGTCGCAGGATAAAAAAACAGGGATTTATACACACATTTTAACAAATGGCGTGGCAAAATCTTCGCTGCCTGAATCGGAAAAAGCGGCTAACCCCTTGTCAAAGCTGGCGGGAAAAGAATCAGTGGCTTAGCAGCAACTTCCGTGAAAAAACGCGTGAGAAAATTCCTGGTTTTACTTAATGAAACAAATCAGATGGAATTTTTGTCGCATCGGGTTGTCTCGACAACGCGCGAACAGATTCCTGGGGACGCATGATCAATCCCAGCGCTTCGCCTTCTGCAGCAGCCAGTTCCAGTTCCTGACGCTCAGTATCGTTCAGTTCGTAAGGGATCCATGCCAGCACCACGCTATAGTTTCCGGTGCGCAACGCTTTCACCATACTTTCTACGGTGCTGAAACGCTCCGATTCCGTGATATGCATACTCTTTTCCAGCGGCAACCCTGACTGCTGCATCCAGCTCCGGTTCAGTTTATGCGCCGGGGTCAGCCACAGCTGCCAGCGTGACTGCGTGCTCAGCTGCTTCAGCACCGGTAACAGCAACAGCTGCATCATACCCGGTTGTTCGCTGTAGCGTAATTCTGTGATTCCACCCAGCGAAGACGGTGTTAAGCCCGATGCAGCGAAACGGTGAGAACGGTCAGCAGAGCCAGAGAAATGAGTACGCATAATTTAATCACTCAGTAATGAACTGTATGGATGTACAGTACTGGCTTCCTGGATAAAGATCAACCTCAATTTCTGAAAACGCCTCGCAAAATCGGCACAAGATCCGGCGCGCCTGTTTTTATTCATTGAACAGCTAAATCCTTTTTTCTATCTTCTAACCAGATGAATACCTGAGCTTTTATAGGAAATTTCCCGCGGAAGGAATCAGAACAAGGGGGCGTTATGAAGAGAAGTAATCCGGTAGTCGAGCAGTCAAAAGCCCAGCTGGCAGCGCTGGGCAAAATTGAATCCCGTACCCAGTTTGGCGGCTATGCGCTGGCGGTTGAGAAGGTGGTGTTTGCCTATATCAACGAGGACGCACTCTATCTGCGCGCCAGCGAAGCGCTGCAGCATTATGCCGCGCAACGGCCGATGGAACCTCTCATCTACCGCAAGCGCGGCTTGCCTGTCACGCTAAGCTACTACAAGGTGGATTCACAGCTGTGGCAGGACCCGGATCAGCTGCTCAGGCTATCCGCCAGTTCGCTGCGTGCCGCACAGGACGAAGCGGCTACCAGACATGTCCTGATACGGCTGAAAGATCTGCCCAATCTCAGCCTGCGCATGGAGCTGATGCTGCATAAAGTGGGGATTTCATCAGTACGGTTGCTGTGTGAAACCGGCTCGCGCCAAAGCTGGCTCAGGCTGCGCACAGTCAATAAAGATATCGGCCTGAAAACGCTGCTGGCGCTGGAAGGCGCCATCCTGGGGCACCATGAAGCCGCGCTGCCGGTGGCGGTCAGGGAAGAACTCAGCGCCTGGTATCGGGAAACGCTCCGCCAGCACGCGGCGGCGGAGCGACTGCGGCGCTAGCCGCGCGCAAGGGTACGGCGCAGGCGCGCAATCTCCGGTAACAGGGCAATCAGCAAGCCCAGCTGCTGGATAATCAGCGGCGCCTGCGCTTCCGTGCTGCTTTTCAGCTCGCTCAGGCGCTGTACCAGCTGCTGCTGCATGGCATCGGCCTGCGCTTCACTGACACGCTCTATCTGCAGGACATCCTCGACAAAGCAGACGGCATCGTCCAGCAGGCGCAGCAGTTCTCCTTCCGGCAGCCGATCGCGGTGTGCACCCAGAGCAGAGACATAACTAAGGAACGAATGGTTCAGGCACAGCAGGCGAAAGGCATTTTCGCGCAGCGAGGGCTGCAATCTGTTCTCACTGCTCATGTTTGATACCACTGAGGCCAGCTCCGCGTCAGCGTTATGGGCGTCACGACGGGCTACGCGATAGGCGAGGCGATTATCTTTGCCCTGATGATACTGCTCCATGATGGCATCCAGATAGCGGCAGTTTGCATTCAGCGTGCGGTCAGCAACCTGCGTCAGCTGACGGAAGCGCCAGTCCGGCCAGACAAAGGCCACCGCCAGCCAGGCGAGTCCGCAACCCAGCAGCGTATCCACCACGCGCGGCAGGGCAACATCAAAGCCTTCGCCCAGCAGGTTAAAACAGAGGAGTACCAGCAGGGTGATAAACAGCGTCGCCTGCGCATACTGAATCTGCCGGAAGGCAAAAAACAGTACGCCGCTCAGCACAATCAGGATTAACTGTCCTTCTGTGGAAGGCACCAGCCACAGCACCGGCAGGCCAATAGCGATACCCGCCAGCGTACCGCCAATACGCAGCGCCAGCCGGCGTCGCGTGGCGTGATAGTTAGGCTGACAGACAAACAGGCTGGTCAGCAAAATCCAGTAGCCGCGATGCAGGCCGGTCAGCTGGATAAAGGCATAGCCGGTACACAGCACCAGCGACATGCGCACGGCATGACGAAACAGTGCTGAAGTCGGGCTCAGATGGCGGCTGAGCCGCAGGCGCACGTCAGCCCAGCCGCTCAGTCCTTCACGCGAAAGATGGATATCGCCAGAGGTCAGCGGATCGGCCAGCATTTGCTCGGATTCAATAGACGCCAGCTGTGCATCAATAGCGCGCAGGTTGCGCAGTAGCCAGAACAGCGGACGCAGATGAGCGGCATCAGGATCGTGCTGCTGCAGGCGCTGCAGCGTACTTTCCAGCCGGGTAAAGCTGCGCTCAAAGCGGCTGTCATGATGCCAGCGCTGGCGCAGCAGCAGATTTTCTGCCAGCTGCCGGCATGCCTGGGCCTGCATATTCAGCAGGCGCTGAAAGCGAAACAGGACTTCGTTGTAACGCCAGTCGTTACGCAGCAAATGGTATTGCAGGTGTGAAGAGCTGGCGCGTTCATGAATATCCTGCGCCACGAAATAGTAGTGCAGGCTGCGCCGCGTGCTGCGGGAGCCGCGATCGCCGCGCAGCCGGCTCTGAATAGTGCTTTTGGTCAGGTTAAGCTGCGCCACCAGCTGGCTGTTGGCCATTGCGGTACCGATCAGCGCCGCATCATCCTGCTCTTCGCCATCCGGGTCGAACAGGCTGGCTTTGGCCTCCAGATAGCGCGCCAGCTGGGAGAAACTGGCGGCCAGCTGTTCCTGTACCGGACGCACCGGAAACATCAGATGCCCGATAAAGGTCAGCAGGTTATACCAGAGCGCGCCCACCAGCAGTAACACCGGCTGCATCCACCACTGCGGAAACAGGCCGATGCCCAGCATGGTATACACGGCGATCAACAGTGCGCCAAAGGCAATGGTGGCGTAGCGCTGGCCCAGCGCACCCAGCAGGATAAAGCCCCACGTCGACAGCGCCAGCCCGAGCGCAAACGCCCACGGATGCGGAAACAGCAGTTCGACGGACACAGAGGCGATGCAGAAGCAGACCAGGGTAATAAGCAAATTGCGCACGCGCCCGGTCCAGCGGTCGTCCAGGTCGGCCAGCGCGGCGGCGACCACCCCCAGCGTCAGCGGAATGGTCCACTCAATCTGCTGCAGCCACCAGGGCACGGCAGCGCAACCTGCCAGCGCAAAGAAGATGCGTAACAGGTAGCGCAGACTGCTGTTAAACAGATAGCGGCGCCAGCCGGACAAAGCCTCATGCCTCATGGGTGACCTCAGTAGCGGCGACGGGCGTTGGCTTCACGCGCGGCCTGCGCCTCTTCCACAGAGACCACGCGGCGACCAACCGGCCACAGCGCGATCGCGGCGATCTTAAAATGCGCCAGCCCGGTGGGAATGCCAATGATGCTCAGGCATTGCACAATACCGGTGGAGATATGGGCCATGCACAGCCACCAGCCGAAGAAAATCAGCCAGAAGACGTTAAGGAAGGTGCCCCCGGCATTCATCACGGCATTTTTACTTTCGGGACGCAGCACGTCCACATGTACTGCTTCATTACCAAACGGCAGCAGTGAAAGTTTAGTAATTTCCCAGCAGGATCGCGTTAGCGGCAGCGTAAAAATCAGCACGATGCTGATCGCCGTGGCAAACAGCCAGCAAAGGGTAGTAAAAAATCCACCCAGCACGAAGTTAAGAATGTTCAGTACGGTGCGCATCACGCATTTTTCCTTTTGCAATCCGTAATATGTGACGCCAAGTTTAGCCTGTTTTAAGGCTGGAGCGCTAAGGGTCTGACAGGTAAACTGCGCGATAAGTGAATTCCACATGACGGTGCGAAGATGGAACTGAAAGCAACATCCATGGGCAAACGGCTGGCGCAACACCCTTATAACCGGGTGCGCCTTTTAGCGGCCGGCGTGGAAGTCAGTGGCGAGCGCCATGAATACCTTATTCCGTTTAACCAGCTGCTTGGTATCACCTGCAAGCGCGGGCTGGTGTGGGGCGAGCTGGAGTTTTTACTGCCGGAAGAACAAGTGGTGCGGCTGCACGGCACGGAATGGCAGGAAACGCAGCGTTTTTTTCACTATCTGCAGCAGGCGTGGCAGGCCTGGAGTGAGGAGATGAGCGACGTCAGTGCCCGGGTACTGACGGAGCTGCAGCAGCAGATCGTGGCTTTTACCGATCAGGATCGCTGGCTGAAGCGCAGCGAGCTGGCCACGCTGCAGTCAACTATTCAGCAGCAGTTTGCTGCGCTGCCCCTGCCGCTGATGCGTCTTGAAGCCTTTGATAACTGTCGGGCGCAGTGGCGCTTTTGCCAGCAGTGGCTGGAGCAGGGCGAAGCGGCGATTCGCCAGCGCAATCGTGCGTGGACCGCGCGCGTCATTCAGGCGAATCAGCCCTTCTTCTCCACCGTAGAAACCACGCCGCTCAACCCGTCGCAGTGCGAAGCGGTGGTCAATGGTGAGGATGCGCTGCTGGTGCTGGCCGGTGCCGGCAGCGGAAAAACGTCGGTGCTGGTGGCGCGCGCGGGCTGGCTGCTGCAGCGCAGGCTGGCGCAGCCGGATCAGATTCTGCTGCTGGCGTTTGGCCGCCAGGCAGCTGAAGAGATGAATGCGCGTATTCAGGCACGGCTGGGCGAAAGCGCCATTCAGGCGCGCACATTTCACGCGCTGGCGCTGCATATCATCCGGGAAGGCAGTAACAAACAGCCGGCGATCACCAAACTGGAAAGCGACAGCAAGGCGCGTCACCGGTTGCTGATTGATACGTGGCGTGAACAGTGCAACAGCAAAAAGACTCAGGCCAGCGGCTGGCGACAGTGGTTACAGGAAGAGCTGATGTGGGACGTGCCGGAAGGCGCGTTCTGGCAGGACGATAAACTGGCTCAGCGCCTGGCGTCACGCCTTGAACGCTGGCTGGGGCTGATGCGTATGCACGGTGGGGCACAGGCCGCCATGATCGATGACGTGCCCGAGGCGCTGCGTGACCGCTTTAGCAAACGCATCAGGCTGATGGCACCGCTGCTTAAAGCGTGGAAAAGCGCGCTGAAAGAAGAGGGCGCGGTCGATTTCGCCGGTCTGATTCATCAGGCGATTGCTATCCTGGAGAAAGGCCGTTTCATCAGCCCGTGGAAACACATTCTGGTGGATGAGTTTCAGGACATCTCGCCGCAGCGTGCTGCACTGCTGACTGCGCTGCGTGCGCAGAATAAGCGCACCAGCCTGTTCGCGGTAGGGGATGACTGGCAGGCCATCTACCGCTTCAGCGGTGCGGAAATGAGCCTGACCACGGCGTTTCATCACTACTTTGGCGAAGGCGATCGCTGCGTGCTGGATACCACCTACCGCTTCAACGATCGCATCGGCGATATCGCTAACCGGTTTGTGCAGCAGAATCCGCATCAGCTGCGCAAGCCGCTTAACAGCCTGAGCAAAGGCAATAAAAAGTCTGTCACGCTGCTGCCCCAGGATCAGCTGGAGCCGTTACTGGATAAGCTGAGTGGTTACGCAAAGCCTGATGAACGTATCCTGCTGCTGGCGCGTTATCACCATCTGCGCCCGGCGATCCTTGATAAAGCCGCGACCCGCTGGCCAAAACTGCAGCTGGCATTTATGACCATCCATGCCAGCAAAGGTCAGCAGGCGGAGTACGTGATTGTGCTGGGGCTACACGACGGGCGGGATGGTTTTCCGGCGCAGGCGCGCGAATCGATCATGGAAGAGGGGCTGCTGCCGCAGCCGGAAGCATTCGAACATGCCGAGGAGCGGCGGCTGGCATACGTGGCGCTGACCCGCGCGCGTCAGCAGGTCTGGCTGCTGTTCGATAAAGCGCAGCCTTCCGTGTTTGTGGAACATTTCCGCGAACTGGGCGTGCCGCAAAACCGGAAGGCCTGAGGGCTAGCGCGCCAGCCGTTGCGTGAGGTACTGCTGATAGTCAGGAATCTGAATGTCTGTCTCACCGGCAAACAGCGGAGAGCGGATGATAAAATCAGCGGTGCTGCGGTTGGTCGCGACCGGAATGTTCCACACGGTCGCCAGACGCAGCAGCGCTTTGACATCCGGGTCGTGCGGAACGGCGTTCAGCGGGTCCCAGAAAAACACCAGCACATCAATTTTCCCTTCGGCGATCAGCGCGCCAACCTGTTGATCGCCGCCCATCGGGCCGCTCAGCATGGCATTGACCTCCAGACCGGTATGACGATTGATCAGATTGCCGGTGGTGCCGGTGGCGTAAAGCACATGCGGCTGCAGCGCCGGCTGATTGAGGCCAACCCACTTCAGCAGCGCGGCTTTACAGTGATCGTGGGCGACAAGGGCGATGTGTTTTTGCGTATGCAGAGTACGGACGGTTTGCTCCATGGGGTTTCCTGTTTCAGCGCGGGCAAAAAGTAGGTACCCGAGTTTACCCCCGCTGTTTCTCCGCTATCAACTTGCGCGTAAGGTTTTCATCCAGCTGAGGAAACGCTGCCGGGTCGCGGCATCAAAACGCTGAAACCAGCGCTGCAGCGCCGGCAGATCGCTGGCATCCTGCCATGCAAAATCAAGATCCAGACTGGCTTCCGTTACCGGTGCCGACTGCAGGGCAAAGCGGGGCACTGAAGCGGCCTGCGACGTGCGGTTATACTTCACCATCGCTTTTTCCATATCGCCGCTGCTTTCCGGCGGCAGCCGATCGCGAATACTGGCTATTTCATTGCCGCGCTCATCGACCAGCCGGAAGTTGAGCGATTTATCAAACACGTTCCGCTCGCGATGGTTGGTAAGGGCAGGCAGGCGGATGGCAACGGAATGGGCATCCGCGGTGAAGGTGACAATCATGGGCACCGACTGGAAATGCGTTGCATCGGCGCACGGTTTCTCCACGCGAAACAGGAACTGATGCTGACCGCGCTCCAGCTCAAGGCTATCCGCACCTTTCAGCAGCGAGCCTGAGATTTTACGCCCATCCAGCACCAGCAGATCGATCTGCGGATCGAGCTTCAGCGTGATGGCATGGCAGGATGCCGATACGAGTAACACGAGTAAACCCGTAGCAGCCAGAGACAGCTTCATTTCAACTCCCGAAACAGGGGAAAACGGATGATGTGTAGCAAATTTTTACATTATGGCAGTAAATTTACATTTTAACATATTTATTCGTGCTGCCGCGCAAAGTTTTCATGCGCTGCGCTTGCATCCGGCGTTGTAATGCCATCTACACTCAGGCGAGCGAATAAGGAGAACTGCATGAACGATCAAACAATCCGCGATGTGCTGACCCGGACCAAACGTATTGCGCTGGTGGGCGCCAGCGACCGTCCTGAACGGCCCAGCTATGGCGTAATGAAATTTTTGCTCGAACAGGGCTATGAGGTGATTCCGGTCAGTCCGAAACTGGCGGGTCAGCAGTTGCTGGGACAGACGGCGTATGCCACGCTGGCTGAGATCCCGGGAAAAGTGGATATGGTAGATGTGTTTCGGAACTCAGAAGCGGCCTGGGGCGTTGCGCAGGAGGCCATCGCTATTGGTGCGGATACGCTGTGGCTGCAGCTGGGCGTAATCAACGAGCAGGCAGCGGTACTGGCGCGGGATGCCGGGTTAACGGTGATCATGGATCGCTGTCCGAAAATTGATATTCCGCGGCTGGGTTTGACTCGCAGCGCGTCATAAAGCAAAACGGCGACCTCAGGTCGCCGTTGTCATTAATGGCGCAGGCTCGGTGCCTGCAGCTGCTGCCGGATCGAGGCGGCGAGTTCATCCATTGAGGGTTGTTCCGGATGCTCAAACGAGGTTTCACCTGCCAGCTGAATTTCAGCGACATAGGTGTGAACCTGTTCCCCTTCCTCATCTTCCATCACCACATGATACCAGGGGGCGGCACGCAGTGATTCAGTTGCGCCCACTTCATCCAGCTCTGGTTCATCCAGCGAATACTCCGGATCGACATCCACGATTACGCCGAGCACGCCGGAGAGACGGTGCCGGACCTGCTGTCCAATTCCAAACTTACTGGCAATCATAGTGACCTCCCAAAACTTTGCCCTGCAACCGATATGGGGGCAGGGAAAGTGTTTTCAAGTCACAGCACGCGGCAGGCAAAGCCTTTCAGATAAAGCCCTTCAGGATAGCTGGCGATCACCGGATGATCGGCCGCCTGACGGAACTGTTCTATAAATTGTACATCACGACCGGCATCCACGGCGGCATCAGCGATAATTTTCTGGAACAGATCGGTTGCCATCAGCCCGGAACAGGAAAAGGTCAGCAAAATGCCGCCGGGGTTCAGCAGCTGCATCGCCAGCATATTGATATCTTTATAACCGCGGCAGGCTCCCATCAGCTGATTTTTGTTCTCCACAAATTTCGGCGGATCCATCACGATCAGGTCGAATTTCTCTCCGCTGTCGCGATAGCGACGCAGCAATTTGAAGACGTCGTCCCGCAGGAACTGCGCACGGCTCAGGTCCAGGCCATTCAGTTCTACGTTCTGCTTTGCCACATCCAGCGCATCCTGCGAGGTGTCGACGCTGATCACCTCACGGCAGCCGCCCAGCAGGGCCGACACGGCAAATCCGCCGGTATAAGAGAAGCAGTTCAGCACGCGGGCGTTCTCCGCATAGCGGCGGGTAGCAAAGCGGCTGTCGCGCTGATCGAGGTAGTAGCCGGTTTTATGGCCGCCCTGAATGTCCACCAGCAGTTTCATGCCGTGCTCGGTAATGGGCAGCAGCGCAGGCGGCAGCTCGCCGCAAACCGGGCCCTGAGCCAGCTCCAGCCCCTCTTTTTTGCGGACGGCAACGTCGGAACGATCGTAGATGGCGCATTCCGGGAAGCAGTGCTGCAGCGCAGAAACAATGGCGGGGCGCTGATATTCCGCACCGGCTGACAGCAGCTGCAGAACAAGGAAGTTACCGAAGCGGTCGATGGTGACGCCGGGCATGCCGTCTGATTCACCGGCGATCAGGCGATAGCTATCCAACCCGTCGCGTTTTGCCAGCCAGCTGCGCCACTGCTGAGCCTGCCTGAATCCACGCTCGAAGAAGGCGATATCGATTGATTCGTCCTGCTGCCAGCTCCAGACGCGGGCACGAATTTGCGACTGAGGGGAATACGCGGCGCGAGCCAGCCATTTACCATTGCTGTCGCAGACATCAATGGTTTCACCCGCCTGGGCTTTTCCTTCCATGCGGGCAACGGCCCCGGAGAAAACCCAGGGATGGCGACGGAGCAGGGATTTTTCACGTCCCTTAGCGAGAATCAATCGAACAGTCATGTTTGCTATGCTTACCTGAAAAAATGAGGCGCCATTCTCCGGTGGATGGCAGCAAAATGCAACGCACAAAGGGGCGATCGCGATGGCGGGCACAGGCTACAAAATCTGGGTAAACGGACGGGTGCAGGGCGTGGGGTTTCGTTATTATACGCAGGCGAAGGCCAGAGAGCTGGGCCTGACCGGCTATGCACACAACCTGCAGGATGGCAGTGTGGAGGTGCTGGCTGTCGGCGACGACGCGCCGCTTCAGGCCTTCATCAATTGGCTGAAGGCAGGAGGCCCCGCCAGCGCCGAAGTGGAAAACGTGCTGGTTGAACCCCATCAGCCTGCCAGCCCACCGGCGGGCTTTACGACCGGCTAATCACAGGCATTTTGCCGGCTTAGGCAGTCCGGCAATTTTGGTCGCCTGTTTGGCCGGGCCTTCCGGAAACAGGCGGAACAGATACCGGCTGTTGCCTTTTTCTTCGCCATATTTCTGCGCCATGGCCTTAACCAGCATGCGCACCGCCGGCGATGTATTAAATTCCTGATAAAAGGCGCGCACAAAGTGCACCACTTCCCAGTGTGCGTCACTCATTTCGATCGCTTCGTGCTGTGCGATCTCGGCGGCCAGCTCTTCACTCCAGTCCGCACTGTTTTTCAGATAGCCTTCTGCATCAGTGGCAATCTCTTTACCGGCAAAAATCACAATTCATCCTCATTACGTCAACGTGACAAGTGTAAATTCGTCCGGGGCTAAAAAGCAAAAACCCCGCCGGAGCGGGGTCAGAATTCACCGGACGGCTTAGTCGCGGCTGGCGAAGCCCAGCAGGCTGAGCAGGCTGACAAAGATATTGTACAGCGAGACATACAGGCTGACGGTGGCGCGGATATAGTTGGTCTCACCGCCGTGAATGATGTTGCTGGTTTCCCACAAAATCGCGCCGGCGGAGAACAGGATAAACAGCGCGCTGATCGCCAGATGCAACGCCGGCAGCTGCAGGAACAGGTTCGCCACCACGGCAACCAGCAGCACCACAAAACCGGCCATCATCATACCGCCAAGGAAAGACATATCGCGGCGCGTGGTCAGCACATAAGCAGAGCAGCAGAAAAATACCAGTGCGGTGCCGCCCAGCGCCATGGCAATCACATCCCCCATGCCGGCCGACAGGAATGAACTCAAAATCGGACCAAGGCAGTAACCCAGGAAGCCGGTGAAGGCAAACGCAGCCAGAATGCCGGCCGGACTGTTAGCCAGACGGTAAGTCAGGAACATCAGGCCATAAAAGCCGACCAGCATCAGAATCAGACCCGGCGAGGGCAGGGCAAAGACCGTGCTGAGGGTGGCCGTGACGGCAGAAAAAGCCAGCGTCAGGCCCAGTAAAAAGTAAGTGTTGCGCAGAACTTTATGCGTCGTGATGAGTGACTGCTGCTGTGAGGTGCTGATTATTCTGTCCATCATGTACTCCTTATCGAGAGAACACCAAATATGGGCTGAGAATACGCAGCGGTCCCGGGACAGAAAAGGCGTTTTACCCTTCTTTACGCGATAAATTGCTGTTTCGCTGAGCAGAATGGCGATTAAGACGGCGAAAAAACATTTTTTGGCTGTTTTTCAGCCGAACGCATCACGCCATGCTTTACATCGTTCGGGGGGATGTTTATAGTGCGCCTCATTGCGGAGGGGTGGCCGAGCGGCTTAAGGCAGCGGTCTTGAAAACCGCCGATGGGAAACCATCCGAGAGTTCGAATCTCTCCTCCTCCGCCACTTCACTCTCGCAGACTGAAGTGACAAAAAAATTTCAGGAGGGATGGCCGAGTGGCTTAAGGCAGCGGTCTTGAAAACCGCCGATGGGAAACCATCCCAGAGTTCGAATCTCTGTTCCTCCGCCATATCTGAGAAGCCCGCAGCAATGCGGGCTTTTCGCTTTTCTGCTTTCCACCTTTCCGAAAAAAAACGCCCCGGCGGTCTGGAACCGACGACGCGCGCGTTTACTGCTATAGTCCATTCACGGTTTTTGCAAACATCTGGCGATTTTCCGAGGCAAGCTGAGTTACACTGTGCAGTAATTCGCTCTTTGGCGGCTAATCGTTTGAATGCCAGAGTGTTTCACTGATGAATTATGGAATAGGCACAATGATCAAGAAACTGAGTCTTTGCGCGTTGTCAGTTATCGCAGCACTTCCCGTGGGGATGAGCGCTTACGCTGCGGATGGAGATATGCAACTGCAGCAGGTACTGATGCTGAGCCGTCACAACCTGCGCGCCCCGCTGGCCACCAATGGCAGCGTGCTGGAGCAATCCACGAAAAAAAGCTGGCCGCAGTGGGACGTAGCCGGCGGCGAGCTGACCACCAAAGGCGGTGTGCTGGAAGTCTATATGGGGAATTACACCCGTCAGTGGCTGGCCCAGCAGGGGCTGGTGCAAAACGGCAGCTGCCCGGACAGCAGCAGCATCTTTGTTTACGCCAACAGCCTGCAGCGCACCGTCGCCACGGCCCAGTACTTTGTGACCGGCGCTTTCCCGGGTTGTGATATCGCGGTAACCCATCAGGATGCCATGGGCACCATGGATCCGGTGTTTAACCCGGTGATTACCGACGACAGCGAAGCTTTCAATAAAAAAGCCCTGGCGGCGATGACCGCAGCGAATGAGAAATTAGCGCTGAAACCGGCGCTGCAGCGGCTGGAAAAAATTATCGATTACAAATCTTCTCCGGCCTGCAACGGCAAAAAACAGTGCGATTTAAGCAGCGGTGATAATACCTTTACCGCCGAAAACGGCAAAGAGCCAGGCGTTAACGGTCCGCTGAAGACGGGCAACTCGCTGGTGGATGCCTTCACGCTGCAATATTACGAAGGTTTCCCGGCCGATCAGGTTGCCTGGGGCCAGATCAAAACCCCGGAGCAGTGGAAAGAGCTGGCGGCAATCAAAAACGGTTATCAGGACGCCCTGTTTACGTCGCCAGAGGTAGCGCGTGATGTGGCTGCTCCGCTGGTGGACTATATCCGCAGCCAGCTGGTTGATCAGGACAAAGCCAGTGCTCCGAAAGTGACGCTGATGGTGGGGCATGATTCCAACATCGCCTCCTTGCTGAGTGCGCTGCAGGTGAAGCCCTACGAGCTGCCGGGCAATGATGAAAAAACGCCGATTGGCGGCCAGGTGGTATTCGAACGCTGGCACGATGCGAAAAACAACAAAGATTTGCTGAAGGTGGAATACGTTTACCAGACGGCCGATCAGCTGCGCAATGCCGACGTGCTCAGCCTGAAGAATCCGCCGAAGCGTGTGACGCTGCAGCTGGCGGGCTGCGATACCGATGCAAACGGCTACTGCAGCTGGGAACAGTTCACCACGGCGCTGAACACGGCGCTGCAGGGGACGCCGCTGCAGCCAGCCGCTCAGCCGGCAGCGGCCGCCGCGAATCCGGCACCGCAGGCCGACCAGGCCAGCGCGGATAAGGCGAAAGCAGACAGCACCGATAACGCAGCGGCCGATAAAGCCAGCGCCGATAAGGCCGCGGCTGACAAAGCTGCCGCACAGAAGGCCGCCGATGATAAAGCCGCAGCGGAGAAAGCCAAAGCGGATAAAGCGGCCGAAGAGAAGGCAAAAGCTGAAAAAGCCGCTGCGCAGAAAGCGGCAGAAGACAAGGCCAAAGCAGATGCGGCCGCCGCGCAAAAAGCGCAGGCCAATGCGACGCCAGCCAAACCGGCAGGTGACGCCGCGCCGGCACAGCAGCCAGCCGCAGCAGCTAACTAAGCGACAACCGATAAAAAACCCCGCCGCAGCGGGGTTTTTTTTATGGCTTTATCCGGCCACCACCACCAGTTTCTGATTGGCGAACTCTTTAATGCCCAGGTCAGAAAGCTCCCGGCCATAGCCGGATCGTTTCACGCCGCCAAACGGCAACCCGGGTGCGGTATCACTCTGTGAGTTGATAAACACCATGCCGGTTTCAATCTGCGAGGCCATCTTCCGGCCGCGCGCGATGTCTTTAGTCCACACCGAACCACCAAGGCCGTAGTGAGAGTCATTGGCAAGGGCGACCGCGGCGCGATCGTCCGCCACCACATACACCTGCGCCACCGGGCCAAAAAACTCCTGATAGTAAGCCGGATTGTCAGGCGTCAGACCGGTGAGTATTGTCGGCTGATAGTAGCAGCCCACGCCCTCAATGACCCGGCCGCCCAGCGTCACGCGCGCACCGTGCTGCACGGCTTCCTCTACCTGTTTCACCAGCCGGTCGCGGGCATCTTTCGAGGAGAGGGGACCCAGCGTGGTGTTTTCATCCAGCGGATCGCCCGGCCTCGCAGCCTGCAGCGCGGCGGTAAAGGCTATCATGAAGCGATCGGCGATTTTCTCATGCAGAATGAAGCGCTTTGCAGCGGTACAGACCTGACCACAGTTGCTCAGACGCGCCTGCGCGCCCTGACGTGCGGCTTCCTCTACATCAGCATCATCCAGCACCACAAACACATCGTTGCCACCGAGCTCCAGCGTGGATTTCTTCAGATGTTTACCGGCCTGTTCGGCGACGGCGCTGCCGGCACGTTCGGAACCGGTCAGCGCGACGCCCTGCACGCGGGGATCGGCAATCAAACCGGCGACCTGCTCGCTGGAGATAAACAGATTCGTCCAGGCGCCCTCAGGGGCACCCGCTTCCAGAACAAGTTTTTCAAAGACGTCAGCGCAGTGCGGTACGATATTCGCGTGTTTTGCCAGCACCGGATTGCCCAGCGCCAGGTTCGGAGCCAGCACGCGCATCAGCTGGTAATAAGGGAAGTTCCAGGGTTCAACCGCCACGATCACGCCAATCGGATGGTACTCCAGCCAGGCGTCACCGGCGTCGCTGGGATAAGGCTGCGCGGCAAGAAAGGTTGCCGCGTGTTCCGCGTAGTAGCGTGCGATACTGGCGCAGATTTTGACTTCTCCACGGCTCTGGCCAATCAGCTTACCCATCTCTTTGCTGGCAATGGTGGCCAGCTCATCCACACGCTGATCAATCAGATCCGCCAGGCGATGCAGCACCTGCAGCCGCGGCTGGATATCGCCTTTGCTCCACGCAGAATGATACAGCGCGTCGGCGGTATGCAGCGCCTGCTGTACATAGGCATCGTCATGCCCGGGCCAGGTTTTCAGCAGGGTGTTACTGGCGGGGTTCATACTTTGATAGGCAGACATAACAGCTCCCTGGTCGTATCAGATCAAGAAAGGCGGGACCAGCCCGCCTGTGAATCAGACATTTTTACGTTCGACGGTCTTATCGTCCCACGTCAGCACGTCCTGATCGGTCTTCTCAAACGCCCGAATCAATACGTCATCGCTGCCCTGCTGGCGCCAGATCTCTTCGGCCAGACGTTCATCGTAATTAGCGACTTCAAAGATCGCCTCGGCAATTTCCGGGGAAGTGTGACGCAAGCTGGCCCATTCGCCCACGTGGTGAGCTTTCGACTGTTCTGTAGTCATCATTGTCTCCTGTGGTGATTATCCTTTCAGTTTTACCGCCAGTCCGGCGACGTATTGCCCCTGATAGCGGGCTATTCCCAGCTCTTCGGCAGACGGCTGGCGAGAACCATCGCCGCCTGCGAGCGTGGTGGCACCGTAAGGCGTACCGCCACGCACCTGGGAAATATCGAAGAGTTCCTGCGTACCGTAGCCAATCGGCACGATGACCATGCCGTGGTGCGCCAGCGTGGTCCACACCGAGGTGATGGTCTGTTCCTGGCCGCCGCCGGTTCCGGTGGAAGCAAACACGCTGGCAATTTTGCCGTAGAGTGCGCCTGAGGCCCACAGACCGCCGGTGCGGTCCCAGAAGTTACGCATCTGTCCGGCCATGTTGCCAAAGCGCGTTGGGGTGCCAACGATAATGGCATCATACTGCGGCAGATCGTCCGGTTTCGCCTCGGCCGCCGCCTGATTAACCTTACCGCCGACCTCCGCAAAGCGGGCGGCGTCCATACTTTCCGGCACGCGCAAAATAGTAACTTCTGCACCGCTCACGCTTTTCGCGCCTTCTGCCACCGCCTGCGCCATCGTTTCCACATGACCATACATTGAGTAGTAAAGCACCAGTACTTTTGCCATCGCTCTCGTCCCGTTAGGTGTGGTGAGTAGAAAAGAGTATAGAAGAGGCTGCGGCAGGTGCCGCACAGAGGCTGCGCAATCGGCTGCTGCGCCGCTTTTATACCGCAGTGAAACGGCAGCGGGCAGGGCAGCGGTATGTGTTGCAAAGTGTAAACAGCAGCAACCGACAGCATGCATTGCAATCCCCGCCCGGAATCAGCAAAAATAGCCCCTTATTCGTTACCCGGGTGCCTTATGTCCGTTTCAGCTTCCCGCCTCAGCCTGCGTATTTCACGTCAGGAGCTGGTGCTCATTTTTATTACGATGGTCTGGGGTGGCACCTTTCTGGTGGTGCACCGGGCAATGGCCCATTCCGGCCCCTTCTTTTTTGTCGGGTTGCGTTTTGCTGCGGCCTCGCTGCTGCTGGCGCTGTTTTTCCGCCGTCATCTGCGTCAGGTTAGCTGGCTGGAGCTGCGGGCTGGCGCGCTGATTGGCATCGCCATCGCCGGTGGCTATGGCCTGCAAACCTGGGGGATGCAGACCATATCCAGCAGCCAGTCGGCCTTTCTGACCGCGCTGTATGTGCCGGTGGTGCCGCTGCTGCAATGGCTGTTTTTACGCCGTCCGCCGGGCGTGATGGCATGGGTAGGTATTCTGCTGGCGTTCACAGGTCTGGTGCTGGTGGCCGGTCCGCAGGAGGGCCGGCTGGCGCTGAACGCCGGCGAGATCGCCACGCTGCTCAGCACGCTGGCGATCGCCGCAGAAATCATTCTGATTAGCCGCTTTGCCGGTCAGGTGGATGTGCGGCGGGTAACGCTGATCCAGCTGATGGTGGCGTCAGTCTGCGCGTTTATTTTTATGATTCCGAATGGCGAATCCCTGCCGGTGCTGTCCGCGCCACTGCTGTTCAGTGCGCTGGGGCTGGGTGCCGCCAGCGCCTTTATTCAGGTGACAATGAACTGGGCGCAGCGCAGCGTCTCGCCCACGCGTGCCACGGTGATCTACGCGGGCGAGCCGGTGTGGGCGGGCGTGGTAGGACGTCTGGCGGGGGAGCGCCTGCCGGCAGCGGCGCTGCTCGGTGGTGTACTGATTGTCTGTGGCGTGATTGTCAGTGAACTGCGCCTGCGGCGTAAAAAAGCGGTGCCAAAACAGGCACCGCAGGAACCTTAAGGATGCTGCCGGGCTGTCTGCTGCTGTCGGACGGCCCCGCGGCGCTGCAGAATGACGTTGAGGATAATGGCGCCAAAGGTTGCCGTGCCGATGCCACCCAGCGTGAAGCTGCCGATTTTCAGCGCAAAGTCTCCTGCGCCCAGCACCAGCGTGGTGGCAACCATAATCAGATTGCTGTTCTGGCTGAAATCCACCTGGTTCTGCAGCCAAATCCGCGCGCCCGCTACGGCAATCAGGCCGAACACCACGATTGACGCGCCGCCGATGACCGGGCCGGGAATGGTGTGAATCAACGCGCCAAATTTGGGTGAAAAGCCCAGCACCAGCGCGATCAGCGCGGCCGCCACAAAGGCCAGCGTGGAGTAAACCCGCGTGACCGCCATGACGCCAATGTTTTCCGCATAGGTGGTGACGCCGCTGCCGCCAAGCGATCCTGACAGCAGGGTTGCCAGACCATCCCCGACAAACGCCCGGCCCATCCAGGGATCGAGATTACGCCCGGTCATGCCGGCCACGGCTTTCAGGTGACCCAGATTTTCCGCCACCAGAATAATTGCCACCGGCGCGATCATCACTATCGCCTGCAGATCAAACACCGGCGCGGTGGTGTGCGGCAGGCCAAACCACGCTGCCTGCGCCACGCCGCTGAAGTCCACCGGCTTGCCAAAGCCAAGCACGTTGGTCAGCAGCGCATAGATTGCCCAGGCCACCATCAGCCCGACGAGAATCAGCAGTCGCTGCACCATGCCGCGGGTAAACACCGCCACCAGACCGATGCACAGCACAGTCATGACCGCCATCCAGCTTTCGAACATCGAGGATGAGACGCTGTGCACCGCAATGGGTGCCAGGTTCAGCCCAATCGCCATCACCACCGCACCGGTCACCACCGGCGGCATCAGTCGTTCGATCCAGCCGGTGCCCACTTTCATGACCAGCAGACCGATCAGCGTATAGAGCGCACCGCAGGCGATAACCCCGCCCAGTGCCAGCCCCAGATGCGGATTAAGTCCCTGACCGCTGAAGCCGGTCACGGCAATCACCACGCCAACAAAAGCGGCGCTGGAACCGAGATAGCTCGGTACGCGTCCGCCGGTGATGACGAAAAACAGCAGGGTGCCGATGCCAGAAACCAGAATGGCCAGATTGGGGTCCAGCCCCATCAGCAGTGGCATCAATACCGTTGCGCCAAACATGGCCACTGCATGCTGCAGCCCGAGAACGCACGTTTGCCCCAGGGGCAAGGTTTCGTCCGGGGCGATCAGCCCGTCATCGCTCATCGCTGACTTTTTCTGCCAGCGGGGGAACCAGGAACTCGCCATCTTCTTCTCCAGGGTAAGGGGAAAGCGGGCCGCAGGGTGGCGGCATTAACGGGCATCCTGCCGCAACAGCGTACGATAGCCACGGTCAAACCATGCCAGACCGGGCTTCGCCTCATCGCGCGTCAGCGCCATGACTTCACAGAGCAACACATCGTGCGTGCCTGCGCTGACCGCCTGAGTGATAACGCAGTCAAAGGAAACCAGTGCGCCCACCAGCTGCGGCGAGCCGCCGGGCAGGGTATGCCAGCGAGCCGCGGCAAAGCGATCGGCCATGGCGGTTTTGCCCCCAAACAGCGTGGACAGCGTTTCCTGGCCGGCTGCCAGCGTGTTCACGCACAGCACGCCGTTTTCACGGAAGAGAGGCCAGACCGAGGCACCACGATTGAGACAAACCAAAAGCGTCGGCGGGGTATCCGTTACGCTGCATACGGCGGTGGCGGTAAAGCCGGCGCGGCCCGCGGGCCCGTCGGTGGTGACAATGTTGACTGCCGCGCCCAGTGAAGCCATGGCGTGGCGAAAATCCTGCTGACTGACGCCGGTGACATCCGGCAATGCGTGAAGGCTCATGCTGTCTTCTCCGTGGTTTGCGTAACGCGGCTGGCGGGTGTGGCAGTGGCCGTCAGCCAGTCCAGCAGGTGTCGGTTAAAGGTGTCTGCATCGGTCACGCTCATGGCATGGCCGCCCCAGGCCATCTCGATGAGCGTGCTCGCCGGCAGCGCCTGTGCCAGCGCCACCGAACAGCTCCAGGGCACCAGCAGGTCGTCCTGGCTGCAGATCACCAGCACCGGCTGCGTAATGCCGGCAGCCGATGCGCGAAAATCCGCGCACTTCAGGGCGTGCAGACGCCGCAGCAGGGTTTCCATTCCCTGAAAATGTGCGACGTGCTGCGCATCTTCTGCGCTGATACGCATCTGGTTTTGCGCCAGCCACTCGGCCGGATAGAGAAACAGCGGCTGCGCGCGCACAAACGCCTCCACCCCGACGTTCAGCAGCAGATCCTGGCGCACCTGAAAGCAGCGTTCCGTATGGGCATGCAGCGCCAGCCAGCCGTTAATCACCGCCACCCGTCCCACGCGGGCAGGAAAATCCTGCGCCAGCTGCAGGCCCACCAGGCCGCCCAGCGCGTGTCCGATAATGTCATAGCGGGCAATGCCGCGCTGTGCCAGCGCTTCCGCCAGCTCAGCGGCCATCATCGCCATGCTGTAGCCTTCCGGCAGCGTACCGGCGCTGCGGCCGGTGCCGCGCTGATCGTAGGTCACCACGCGGTAGTGCGGCGTGAGCGCCGCCAGCTGCGGCTGCCAGAAGCCGGCCACGCCACCCAGTCCGGATGACAGAACCAGCGTCGGCGCATCGTCAGCGGTGAGTCCGTGAATATCCAGCTGCATCAGGCCTCCTGTTTGCCGATGTGCGCCACGCTGGCGATCTCCACCAGCGCATCCGGTTTCACCAGCCCGCACTGAATACAGAAGCGCGCCGGTTTCTCGCCGGGAAAGAACTCTGCGTAAACCTGATTAATGGCGGCGTAATGCTGCCAGTCAGTAATAAAAATCGAATTGAAGGTGACATCCGCCAGCGTGCCGCCAGCGGTTTCAATGACCCTGCGGATGGTCTCCAGCACGTGGCGGGTTTGCGCGGCGGCATCCCCGACGTGTACCACATTGTTATCTGCATCAAACGGCAGCGTACCGGACACGTACACCACGCCATCGGCCAGCGTTCCCGGCACAAACGGAGCGATCGGGGTGCCGCTGCCAGGCGGAATAATCACACTTTTAGGCATCTCTTTTCCTCAGAATTGCAGGTGCACTGGCACGTCAGCGTTGTAAGGCTTCACAGAAGGTCGCGGTGTCGCTGACCCAGCCAAAAAAGGTTTCGATATTGAAAATGGCGGCCTGCTGGGCGAAGGGCGGGCCGGCCTGATAGGTGGCGTCTTCCAGCACCACGCCGAAGTACTCAAGGAAAAAGCCGTCGCGCAGCGTGGATTCCACGCACACGTTGGTGGCAATGCCGGTAAACACCAGGTGACGGATGCCGCGACTGCGCAGCATGCTGTCGAGCGGCGTATTGAAAAAGCCGCTGTAGCGCGGTTTGGGTAGCACAATATCGCCCGGCTGCGGCACCAGCTCATCCACCAGCGCATAGTCCCAGCTGCCTTTTGCCAGCAGCGTGCCCTGCAGTTCCGGCTGTTTACGCATGGTTTTCAGCGCATTGGATTTGTGAAAGTTCGGGGAGCCGGCATCACCCGCTTCGACATACTGATCGTCCCAGCCATTCTGAAACCAGATAATTTGCATGCCGGCGGCGCGGGCCGCCGTAACCGCCTGATGAATTTTTTTGATCACCGGCTGGGTGGCGGAGACATCAAATCCGGCCAGATCGAGATACCCGCCCGGCGTGGCATACGCATTTTGCATATCCACGACGATCAGCGCGCTCTGCGCCGGGGGCAGTGCAATAGGTTCCGGACGGGCGGGCAGGGTCAGCTGCGGCAGTTCACGGGTATGGGCACAGGTCACAACAGACATTACGCTACCTCCTGTTGTGCGGTAAGCAGTGCGCGACGGCACGCCATCAGCGGCTGAATACGCTCGCCAAAATCTTCAATCCCCTGCAGGAAATCATCGAAGGTCAGCAGCACGCCCTGCGTGCCGTCCACCCGGGCGACTTCATCCAGCATGCGTGCCACACTGGCATACGAGCCCACCAGCGTGCCCATGTTGATGTTTACCGCCGATGTCGGGTCTGCCATCTGACGCACGTTGGTGTCGCTGCCGGATTTGGTGTCCTGCTGGCTCTGGGTGGTGAGCCAGGCCAGCGCTTCTTCGTCAGCGCCGGCTTTGTAGTGCTCCCATTTCTCCCGGGCGGCCTCGTCGGTTTCCGCGGCAATGATCATAAACAGCACATAGGAGCCGACATCGCGGCCGGTGGCGGCGGCAGCCTGCTTCATACGCGCCGCCGTGGGCGCGAAGGCCGCAGGCGTATTGACGCCTTTACCAAAGCAGAAGTTGTAATCGGCGTGCTGCGCAGAGAACGCCATGCCTGCGTCGCTCTGACCGGCACAAATCACTTTCATGGGTTTCTGCGGGCGCGGGCTGACACGGCAGTCGTTCATGGTAAAGAACTGCCCTTTGAAATCACTCTGCCCTGTGCCCCATAAATCGCGCAGGACGGTGACGTATTCCGTCAGGTACTGATAGCGGCTGGCGAAATACTCATCCCCTGGCCACAGCCCCATCTGCTCATACTCGGGTTTCTGCCAGCCGGTGACCAGGTTGACGCCAAAGCGGCCACCGGAGATGGAATCAATGGTGGACGCCATACGTGCGACGATCGCCGGAGGCAGCGTCAGCGTGGCGGCCGTGGCATAAATTTCAATGCGTGAAGTGACGGCGGCCAGGCCAGCCATCAGCGTGAAGGATTCGAGGTTATGATCCCAGAACTCTGTTTTGCCGCCGAAACCGCGCAGCTTGATCATCGAGAGCGCAAAATCGAAGTGATAGTGTTCGGCTTTCTGCACGATGGCTTTATTGAGTTCAAAAGTAGGCTGATATTGCGGCGCATGGGTCGAGATAAGCCAGCCGTTGTTACCGATAGGAACGAAAACGCCAATTTTCATGTGAAACCTCGCTCTGCCTGTTAGGGAATTGCTTCACGCGCTGCGCTGCATCCTGCACACATCCTGTGGGCGGCGCTCAGGGTAACAAGTGCAAGCGCCGTGCCACATCAATTAAATTCTTTTAAAACATAAAGTTATTTAAGAAGGAAAATACCGGTTGCTATTTCGGACCGTTTGGTCAAAACAAATTGCACAGTATTCAGGCGTCGTCTGGGCAAAAAAGGTGCATGGCGCGCATTAGGCGTGACGCAGGGGCTTTGCTATGATGCCTGCTCGCCCTAAGGATGAGGTCACAGAGTGAAAAGCGATGAAAAAAAACCGGGACGACGTTCGCGGGCGGTTGCCGCGAAACGTGCAGCCATTCTGGAAGCCGCGCTGACGTTCTTTTCGCAGTTTGGCATTCACGGCACCAGCCTCGACAAAGTGGCGGAGCGTGCCGAGGTGTCGAAAACCAACCTGCTTTACTACTATCCTTCCAAAGAAGTGCTCTACGTGGCGGTGCTGAAAGAGATTCTGGATGTGTGGCTCGCGCCGCTGCGCGCACTGCGTCACGATCAGGATCCGCTGGCCGCTATCCGCAAATATATTCGCCTGAAGCTGGAAGTCTCGCGCGATCATCCGCAGGCCTCGCGGCTGTTCTGTCTGGAGATGCTGCAGGGTGCGCCGCTGCTGAAAGGGGAGCTGGCCGGCGATCTCAAAGCGCTGGTGGATGACAAAGCGGCCATTATTGAACGCTGGATTGCCGAAGGGCGGCTGGCCGGGGTTCAGCCGCAGCACCTGTTTTTTTTACTGTGGGCCACAACCCAGCACTATGCGGATTTTGCCTCGCAGGTCGAAGCCATTACCGGCCAGACGCTGAACGACCCGGCGTTTTTCGAACAGACGCTGGAAAATGTACAGCGCATGATCATTGAGGGGATTCGCGTCCGCTGATCCCGTTTTATCAGGAGCACGCATGGATTCGCTATCACAACTGACGCTGGGCGCTGCGGTTACCGTAGCGGTGATGGGCAAACGCGTGCCGCTGTGGCAGTCGGCGCTGGTAGGGGCCGTGGCCGGTACGTTGCCGGATCTCGATGTGTTTGTCGATCATGGCGATGCCATCCGCAATATGACGCTGCACCGCACTGAAAGTCATGCGCTGCTGCTGCTGACGCTGATTGCTCCGCTGTTGGGCTGGCTGGTGGCCGGCATGACGCGCAGCCGGCCTTACTGGCGCAGCTGGTGCCTGGCAATCTGGCTGGCGCTGATTACGCATCCTTTGCTCGATCTCACCACGGTATACGGCACGCAGCTGGGCCTGCCGCTGACTGATTTCCCGTTTGCTATCGGCAGTATGTCTATCGTTGATCCGCTTTACACCTTGCCGCTGCTGCTGGCACTGGGCGTGGCGCTGTGGCGGCGTGATGCGCGCGGCTTGCGCTGGAATCGGGCGGGGCTGCTGGTGAGCACGCTCTATCTGGGCTGGAGTATGCTGGTGCAGGCGTTTGCCACCCACCAGATTGAACAGGCGCTGGTGCGTCAGGCGGTGCAGCCGCAGCAGGTGCTGGTCACGCCGACGGCATTCAATACGCTGGTGTGGCGCACGGTGGTGATGACGCCGGAGCGCTACGGTGAAGCTTACTGGTCGCTGTTGTCGCCCTCCCGTCCGCTGGTAATTCGCTGGTTCGACCGGCATGCCGCGCTGTTCGAAGGCTTCAGGGGCGAGTGGCACGCTGAGCGCGTGGCTTGGTTCAGTCATGGCTTTTACGCGCTGCGTCAGCAGGGAACCGACACGCTGATTGCCGATTTACGCATGGGGGAAGCGCCGGATTACACCTTCACCTTTAATCTCGGCACGCCGCAGCAGCCGGCGGCAGCACCCGAAAGACAACCTTCCGTCCGGCCTTCGCTGTCGCAGGCCTGGCATAAGCTGCGTGAACGGCTATAGCCGTACACGCCGCCGCAGTGGTCAGTCGCCGCGAATAAAAAAAGCCGTCACCACGGTGACGGCTTTCAGCAGCGCAGGCTGAAGGATCAGGCTTTGCGCCGGCGCAGCAGCCAGCCCATGGTCAGCAGGACGAACCACAGTGGCGTCACCATCAGTGCCTGGCGTGTGTCTTCCTGCAGCGTGAGCAACACCAGCACAAAGGCAAAGAACGCCATGCAAACCCAGCACATCAGTTTACCCAGCGGCATCTTAAAGGTTGACTGCGCATGACGCTGCGGATGCTGTTTACGGTACGCCAGATAGCTGCACAGAATGATGGTCCAGACGAACATAAACAGGATCGCCGACACCGTGGTCACCATGGTGAATACCGTCATCACGTCCGGAATCAGATAGATCAGCGCGACACCTGCCAGCAGGCACATGCAGGAGAAGAACAGGCCCGTGGTAGGCACCGCGCGGGCGGAGAGCCGGCCAAAGGCTTTATGTGCCACACCCTGTTCCGCCAGGCCATACAGCATGCGGCTGGTGGAAAAGATCCCGCTGTTAGCGGAAGATGCCGCAGAAGTCAGCACCACAAAGTTCACGATACTCGCCGCTGCAGGCAGGCCGATCAGAACAAACATCTCTACAAACGGGCTGCGATCGGGCATGACCTGATTCCACGGCGTCACGGCCATGATCACCAGCAGCGCCAGCACGTAAAACATAATGATACGCAGGGGAATCGCATTGATGGCGCGCGGCAGCACTTTATGCGGATCTTTGGTTTCCGCTGCCGCCGTGCCGACCAGCTCAATCCCCACAAAGGCAAAGACCGCAATCTGGAAGCCGGCAAAAAAGCCGCTCAGCCCTTTCGGGAACAGGCCGCCGTGATCCCAGATATTGCTCAGTGCGGCGGTGCTGCCGCCAGGGGAAGGGTAGTGCATGCTGACCAGCACAATGCCGGTGACAATCAGCGCCACAATGGCGACGATTTTGATAATCGCGAACCAGAACTCCATTTCACCAAACAGCTTTACCGTGGCGATATTCAGCGCAAGGAACACAAAGACGCAGAGCAGGGCGCTCATCCAGATGGAGAAATCCGGGAACCAGAGCTGGAAATAGGCGCTGATAGCAACCACATCCGCAATGCCGGTCACCACCCAGCAAAACCAGTAGGTCCAGCCGGTAAAGTAGCCCGCCCAGGGGCCGAGTAAGTCGGCGGCAAAATCGCTGAACGACTTGTACTCAAGGTTGGAAAGCAGCAGCTCGCCCATGGCGCGCATGACGAAAAACAGCATAAAGCCGATGATCATATAAACGAAAATGATCGACGGCCCTGCCAGGCTGATGGTTTTGCCGGAGCCCATAAACAGACCGGTGCCGATAGCACCGCCGATGGCAATCAGCTGGATGTGACGATTATGCAGGTTGCGCCGGAGTTTTTCCGGCTGTTCGGCCTCAACGGGCACCGCTTTGGATTGATCAACCATAAAGATATCTTTCCTGTCTTGATGTTGTGTCAGCTCTGCTGGCTGTTAGATAAGGTGCTGTTGCACAGGGCAAGAGGGCATAAGATAGAGGAAAGGCCACCGGTCTCGGTAATGGTTTTTAAACATTTGTGACCTTTTGCGTGCTTTACCGTGTCAGAAAATATTTACAAGGCAGCGGCGAGGGTCATTTTGGGTAAATCTTCAGCAAAGCGGCCAGTTTCAGCGCGTTGCGCGCGGCGGGCTTCTACACTTGGTGATTTCGTAACTCCCTAAAAGTGAGGCACCGTGCGCGCAATTCTGGCGATTATGCTGCTGGCGTTGGGCGGCTGGTGGAGCCTGCCGTGGCTGAAAACGCATCTGCCCCCGCAGTGGAATCCCTTCACGCCGCTACAGGTTACCGATCCGCCCGGCTGGCTGACGCGCTATAAACTGCAGCGCCTGAGCGCTCAGCCGCAAGCCTGTCTGGCGGTGATGAGGCAGGCGCGTGAGCAGGGACGCGTGCAGTTCCGCGAACTGCCGCCATTGCGCGGCGACTGCGCCATTGACCAGCCGTTGCGCATCACCGGCTTTGGTGCGGTCTCGCTCAGCAGCAGCTTCCTCGCCAGCTGCCCGATGGCGGTGGCCAGCACCCTGTATGTCACCCGCAGTGATGCAGTGCTGCAGCAGGCAGGCATTGCCAGCCCGCTGCGGCGCATTGCACACGTCGGCAGCTATGCCTGTCGCAATATTTATCATCGCCAGACAGGAAGACGCAGCGAGCATGCCACGGCGGATGCCTGGGATGTGACAGGTTTTCAGCTGGCGAATGGCCGCTGGCTGGAAGTGGGAAAAAACTGGCAGCAGCCGGCGTAATCCGCCGCTGCGCTGCATGCCCTGTGGCAGAGCGGCTGTGCCACCTTTGGCAATGCGCTGGGGCCGGATTATAACGCCGCCCACGCCGGGCATTTTCACCTTGGCATGCGCGGCGCAGGCTTTTGTCGCTGAGTCATACGGCCGGATTGAGGCCGCGTTTTATCAGAAAATGGTTAGCGGGCCAGGAGAATATAAAGCCGATCATCATCGCCAGCTGCAGCATAAACCAGAAGGGAACCCGCAGCGGGTTAATTTGCTGATTCAGGACATATTTCAGGGCCAGCGCCATAAAGATAAAAATGCCCGACTGATAAATCAGCAGCGGAAAGGTTTCTGTTTTAAACGCCAGTAACAGCGCCCGGCCAAATGAACAGCGTTCCCGCTGACGGATAGCCAGAAACTGAAAAAATAATCCCAGCAAAAATGCCAGCGCCAGGCTAATCAGTGCCTGTAATCCTAATTGAGGATTAATTGCGAAATGATTTAACAGCGTGATCAGTGGCAATGACAGGACATCGCCCATAATACAGGCCGCAGCCGATAATGAGGTGGAAATAAAAATTGTCTGCCAGCTGGTATAGCGCTGCGGACCGGCCGGGGCCAGCAGCGCCAGCTTTGCCTGCCGCGAGGGTTGTCGTCCCAGATACCACCATGCGAGCCAGCCGAAAAACGGCATATAGAGTCCGGTAAGCGGCCAGACGATATTCATCACCGCCACCGGATGCGGATGACGAAAGAGATCTTTCATGATCATCAGGGCGGTGCAGCCGCCCACAACAAGGAAAGGTAATGCTAACTGGTTCAGCATAGTCAGTCTCGCTAAGTTCCCGAAGACGCGCCGCAGCCCGTCTGGTGCGTGCTGCGACAAGACGTTGCGCCTGCAACGTGTTGCTGCCGGAAATACCTCTTACCTGCTAAGAGTAGCCGGAAAAGCAGCAGACGGAAATCCGCTGCAGAGGGTAAAGGCGATGATTCTCTGCAGGAATGGATGGAATTAAGAATAAGTCGATACTCAACAGCAGTTAAATTATTTCCTGCGTGATAAAAAAGCGCAGCGGTAGCGTATAATTCTGGTAAATGATAATGCTAAACATTTATCCATCCGATGCCTTTTTTCGCTGAGGTGATCATTGAAACCGGTAGCGAAAAATCCTATTCTAACTGCCGCTGAGCTTATAAGGCTGCGGAAAGATTTGCGAAAAAACATTCTGACAGAGTCAGCAGGTTAACTTATTGTCAACAGAGTGTTTAACGCTAATCGTGATAATGTTGTTCTGTTTTCAATCAATATTTCTTCTCTGGCTAATTTATTTTTTACATTAGCTGCGGCAGATAGCAAGGTGCAATCAGACGTGTTACAGCGTCAGGGTAATAATGACAACCGATAATTATTTCGTCTGGCGAGGCGAAACTGAAAAACAATTTCAGGCGCTGACGGAAGTGATGCAGTTGAAATCGCTCTTACAGCATCAGATTGAAGCGCTGGGATTTGATGCCTTCGCCTTTCTGGTCCAGCATCCGGTGCCTTTTACCCGGCCACGCATTTTTTTGTTCAGTACCTATCCGTCAGGCTGGGTCAAACGGTACGAAAGCCAGAATTATTACGCCGTTGATCCGGTGCTGGTGCGCTGCCAGCAGCCGGGACGCGGCGTTGACTGGAACGCCGAGCTGTTCGCAGAAGCGGGTAATTTGTGGGCAGAAGCCAACGCTGCTGGTTTAATGAGCGGCTTTTCTTGTTCTGCGATGGCATCAAATCGTGCCATTGGTATATTATCTATATCATCGCCACATCCCAGTCAGACCCGGCACAAACGTATTCAGCTGGAAGTGCAATTGCATTTTCTGGCGGAGCTCAGTTTGCGCGTTCTGGAACGGCTGAATGATGGTTCGATGGTGGTTTTATCTAAAGATTTTAGCCAGCGCGAGCTGGAAATACTGAAATGGACGGCAGAAGGGAAAACCTCTGCGGAAATTTCGCTTATCCTGGCCATATCAGAGCATACGGTGAATTTTCACCAGAAAAATATGCAAAAGCGTTTTAATGTTTCCAATAAAACGCAGATAGCCTGCTATGCAGCAGCAATCGGCCTGATTTAGCGAAATAGCAACTACTACTTTTGGTAGTTTCTGCTCCGCCGACAGTTAACTACCCTGCGCCGGGAAATCCGCCAGGCTGGCGCTAATTAAATCATTGCAAACATGAGGATGTCAGGGGCGCATGATGAAAATAATTCAAACACAGCTAAAGGATATGCCGTCCTCACTGTTGGCCGAATTAGGCACTTATCGTTACAGCGTTTTTGCGCGCGGGGAAGGCTGGTCTATTCCGCCGCGTCTGAGTACGCCAGGACAGGAGTACGATCGTTACGATCGCTCTGATGTCACCTGGCTGATTGCATGGACTGCCCGCAAAGGTATCTGCGGCTGTGCACGTCTGCTGCCGTGGCATGAACCGGAAGTCCCGGAAGGCATGGTGCTGCCGTTTGATCAGGATAAAGTCTGGGAGATGTCGCGCTACTCCGCGCGGCTGGAAGTGGATGCCGAACTGCCGCTGAATATTTTGTGGCACTCGGTGCAGCTGGCAGAGCTGAGCGGCATGGAGTATCTGATCAGTTCCGCTACGCCAATGCTGGAAAAAATGTTTGCGCAGCATCAGGTGGTCTATGAGCCGCTGTCGCCAGGACTGATTCAGTCTGAAGATAACCTGTTTGCTATCCGTATTCCGGTGCATCAGCCTGCGCTGGCGGAGAAATACCGCGGCACGCGCCGCTTCAGTCCGGAAGAGGTGCTGCCTTCGCTGGGTGTGATGGTTAACTGGCAGTCACATAACTGACACCCCGCGCCGGGCGCGCGGGGGAACCGCTTACTGACGATAGGCGGTTTTAATCTGACGAATGGTATTGCTGAACACCTCAGCCTGCGGTTTGTCTGCCAGTGCGTTCTGCACGTAGCGCTCCATGTTAATGATTACCTTGCCGGCGTCGGCCTGGCCCATGCCTTTGAGAATCAGGGTGACCATCATTTTCAGGCAGGCGACTTCATCTGCCAGGGCCTGGGTATCACGCGACGTTACAAAGTCTTCATCACTCATCGTTGTCTCCTTGGTGGTGTTATTTAACACAGTCACATTCTTCCTGTGCGTGAAAAGCAGAGTATACCACATGGCGCACCGGTGAAATTTAACGGAAACGAAGCAGCAGGATGTCTGAGCAGAATTAACCGGAAAGAGCCTTATTTGGCATAAGGTCAACATAGCCGGAAACGCCGGTTAATTTATTTGTGTGCAACAGGGCTTATAAATTATAACCGGATGATATTTCTGGGTATTTGCCTTTGCTGTTATTTCCTGGTATTGCATTTTGCTAAAATGTTGCGCATGCCGTGCGACTATTTGATCCACATCATGGCATTCGGGATTTATCTGGGGTGTCTGATGTTTTTTCCCGGTGAAAACCGGTAAGATGCCTTCCCGGTATATATATTTCCCTTCACTAACCTGCGGAGTACGTCCCGTTGATCAGCCTGCTTCTTGTTGATGACCATGAACTGGTACGCGCCGGTATTCGTCGCATACTGGAAGATATGAAGGGACTGACGATTGCCGGGGAAGTGGCCTGTGGTGAAGATGCGGTGAAATGGTGCCGTAGCAACCCGGTGGATGTGGTGCTGATGGACATGAATATGCCCGGTATCGGCGGTCTGGAAGCCACACGCAAAATTGTGCGCTACAACCCGGACATCCGCATCATCATGCTGACCATCCACACCGAGAATCCGCTGCCGGCAAAAGTGATGCAGGCAGGGGCAGCCGGTTACCTCAGTAAAGGCGCCGCCCCGCAGGAAGTGGTCAGCGCTATACGCTCAGTGCATGCGGGCCAGCGTTACATCGCTTCCGACATTGCGCAGCAGATGGCGCTAAGCCAGATTGAACCCCAGAAAGCCGAATCGCCCTTCAGCTGTTTGTCGGAAAGGGAATTGCAGATTATGCTGATGATCACCCGGGGACAAAAGGTGACGGAAATTTCCGAGCAGCTCAATCTCAGTCCTAAAACCGTTAACAGCTATCGCTATCGCATGTTCAGCAAGCTGAATATCAGTGGTGACGTAGAGTTAACGCATCTGGCCATTCGCCATGGCCTGTTCAATGCGGAGCCGTTAATCAGTAGTGAGTGACGTTTTTAATCCCAAAGCCTTTCTCAGCACCGTAACCAGCCAGCCCGGCGTCTACCGTATGTATGACGCAACCGGCACGGTCATCTATGTTGGCAAAGCCAAAGACCTGAAAAAACGCCTGAGCAGCTATTTCCGCAGTCAGGTGGGCAGCCGTAAGACCGAAGTGCTGGTCAGCAATATTCACAACATTGACGTCACGGTGACGCATACCGAAACCGAAGCGCTGCTGCTGGAGCATAACTACATCAAGCTCTACCAGCCGCGCTACAACGTACTGCTGCGCGACGATAAATCCTATCCGTACATTTTCCTCAGCGGCGATACCCATCCGCGTCTGGCGATGCATCGCGGTGCTAAACACGCCAAAGGCGAATACTTTGGCCCGTTTCCTAACGGCTATGCGGTGCGGGAAACGCTGGCGCTGCTGCAAAAAGTGTTTCCGATTCGTCAGTGTGAAAACAGCGTGTATCGCAATCGCTCGCGTCCGTGCCTGCAGTATCAGATTGGCCGTTGCCTCGGGCCGTGCGTGGCCGGCCTGGTGAGCGAAGAGGAGTATGCGCAGCAGACCGACTATGTGCGGCTGTTTCTGGCCGGCAAGGATGACCAGGTGATTAACCAGCTGGTGGCACGTATGGAGCAGGCCAGCCAGGGCATGCGCTTTGAAGAGGCCGCGCGCCTGCGCGATCAGATCCAGGCGGTCCGTCGCGTTACCGAAAAGCAGTTTGTCTCTAATCAGGGGGACGATCTGGACGTCATGGGCGTGGCCTACGATGCCGGTATGGCGTGCCTGCATGTGCTGTTTATCCGCCAGGGTAAGGTGCTCGGCAGCCGCAGCTACTTCCCGAAAGTGCCGGCCGATACTGACCTGAGCGAAGTGGTGCAGACGTTTGTCGGTCAGTTCTATCTGCAGGGCAGTGAAGCGCGGACCCTGCCGGCGGATATCCTGCTCGATTTTACCCTGCCGGAGCGCGAGCTGCTGGCCGAATCGCTGAGCGAGCTGGCCGGGCGCAAAGTGACGATTCAGAGCAAGCCGCGCGGCGATCGCGCCCGCTATCTGAAGCTGGCGCGCACCAACGCGGCCACCGCGCTGACCACGAAGCTGTCGCAGCACTCCACCATTCAGCAGCGGCTGTCGGCGCTGGCTGCGTTCCTGAAGCTGGACAGCATCAAACGCATGGAGTGTTTTGACATCAGCCACACCATGGGCGAGCAGACCATTGCCTCCTGCGTGGTGTTTAACCGCGATGGGCCGCTGCGTTCAGACTACCGCCGCTACAATATCGAAGGGATTACGCCAGGCGATGACTACGCCGCGATGAATCAGGTGCTGCGCCGTCGCTATGGCAAGGCGCTGGAAGAGGACAAAATTCCCGATGTGATTTTAATTGATGGCGGAAAAGGACAGCTGGCGCAGGCGAAGCAGGTGTTTGCTGAGCTGGAGGTTACCTGGGATAAACACCGGCCGATCCTGCTGGGTGTTGCCAAGGGCAGCGATCGTAAAGCCGGCCTGGAAACGCTGTTTTTTGAAGCAGAAGGCGAGGGCATTTCGCTGCCGCCTGACGCGCCGGCGCTGCATGTGATTCAGCACATTCGTGATGACGCTCACAATCATGCAATTTCCGGTCACCGGAAAAAACGCGCCAAAGTGAAAAACACCAGTGCGCTGGAGAGCATCGAAGGGGTAGGGCCGAAACGTCGGCAGCAGCTGCTGAAGTACATGGGTGGCCTGCAACCGCTGATGAACGCCAGCGTGGATGAGATTGCCAAAGTACCCGGGATCTCGTTTGCACTGGCGGAAAAAATCTATCACTCGCTGAAACACTAACGTTGAAACAGGGTGGGCAATGTAGGAACATACGGTAAATCCTACTCCCACCAGACAGTTACTGGCATATGCAATTTAACATTCCGACGTGTCTTACCCTGTTTCGAGTCGTGCTGATTCCTTTCTTTGTGCTGGCGTTTTATCTGCCCTTTCACTGGGCTCCCTTTGCGACGGCGCTGATTTTTGTGATTGCTGCGGTAACCGACTGGTTTGATGGCTTCCTGGCACGTCGCTGGAAGCAGACCACGCGTTTTGGCGCGTTCCTTGACCCGGTGGCCGATAAAGTCATGGTGGCGATGGCGCTGGTGCTGGTGGCTGAATATTTTCATGCCTGGTGGATTACGCTGCCGGCGGCAACCATGATTGCGCGTGAGATTATCATTTCCGCGCTGCGTGAATGGATGGCGGAAATCGGCAAGCGCAGCAGCGTCGCGGTTTCATGGATCGGCAAAGTAAAAACCACGGCGCAGATGCTGTCGCTGTTTGCTCTGCTGTGGCGTCCTGATGCCACCGTGGTCGGGGTTGGCGTGGTGGCGCTGTACATCGCCGCGGTGCTGACTTTCTGGTCAATGTTCCAGTATCTGAGCGCGGCGCGCGGCGATTTGCTCGATAGCTGATCGATACGATTTAAAAAGCAGCAAACGGATGCAATGTGCTGATAATTATGTTGACTCATTGCGTCAGATAAGTAGAATGCATCGCATCGAACGGCAGCGAGGCTGCAAGAAGCTGAATAAAATCAGTAAGTTCGATAAAGCAGTACGACAAAGCGGGAATAGCTCAGTTGGTAGAGCACGACCTTGCCAAGGTCGGGGTCGCGAGTTCGAGTCTCGTTTCCCGCTCCAGTTCAGGTAATGCGTTTATAACGGGTTACCACCTCAGAATTACGGCGCGTTGGCAGAGTGGCCATGCAACGGATTGCAAATCCGTCTACCTCGGTTCGACTCCGGGACGCGCCTCCAGTTTACACCCTGCCCGGGTGGTGAAATCGGTAGACACAAGGGATTTAAAATCCCTCGGCTTATGGTCGTGCGGGTTCAAGTCCCGCCCCGGGCACCATGTTTCATACCGAATACTAAAAAGCAATAAGCAGTAATGTCGTGACCGCCCAAGGGCGGTTTTTTTGTTTGCTGACCCGTTGCAATGACCGCCTGAAGGCGGTTTTTTGTTTCTGTCCTGCATAAAAAACCCGGCAGGGCCGGGTCGTATCTTAATCCTGAGGCTGGCCCACCGGACCTTCACCTTCGCTGGCACCCGGCACGGATTGCTTGCTGGGCGCATGCGGACGGCCATCGCTGCCGACAGCATCACTGTGTCGCATACATCCCGCCAGCGTCATCAGTGCCATGACCACTAATCCTGCTTTCATTAATCCCCGCATATCGCCTCCGCGTCACTGTTTCAAAAAGAAAATAATAAAATTCATCGGGTTGCGCAGATAAGCAAAGGCGTAAAACGGCGATTTTGCAAGCGCAGCGGCACACGGTTTCCGCTGCTCAGGTGCTGGCTAACGCCCGGGCGCGTCGCCGGTATTCGCCAGGCGAACAGCCAAAGGCACGGGTAAACGCTTTGTGAAACGAGGATTCGCTGGCGTAGCCCACTGCCAGTGCAATGCCGATCACCGGCTGCGCCTCACGCGCCAGCTGCTGGGCTGCCAGCTGCAGTCGAATAGTGGCCAGTGCCGCCTGAGGCGTGGTATGGGTCAGCTGGCGAAACAGGGCAGCGAAGGTTGCACGTGACATAAACACCTGATCGGCCATCTCCGCCACGGTCCACGGACGGTCCGGTGTGCTGCAGAGCCGGGAAAACAGGGGACCCATCCGCGGATGCAGCGCCAGCGCCAGCAGGCTGCGGTGCGGCAGGGATGACGCAACGCTGTCCCGCACCGCCAGCGTAAACATGGCGTTGATCTGCTGGCTGTGCAGTGCGTCACTGCCGGGCTGTCGCGCCGGTGAGGCCGTGCCGAGCAGCGGCAGCAGCGCAGCCAGCCAGCGGGCTTCAGCGGTTTCCATCTGCGGCGCCAGCAGCAGCGTTTCCGGCAGCGCGGTGAGGAAGGCATGGGCGCTGGCAGGCAGTTGCAGGAGACCACAGACCAGCTGCACCGGCTGCGTGTGTCGCTGCACAATCCGGTGCGCCGCATTCTGCGGCAGGAACACCACCTGACCCGCCTGTAATACGTGTTCTGCGCCGGAAGGCATCTCCAGCCGCACGTCACCGCCGGCAACAGTATGCCAGCGTACGCTGCACAGGTGGCCGGCGTGATGGGGCAGCTGCCATTCACCACTCAATACGCAGTTTTTATCAATGCTGCCCTGCGGGTTATGCAGCAGCAGTAACTCACTTAACGGGTCCATGTGCGATCCTGTTTATGCTTCCGGTCAGCCATGATTCAGACGCTGCGACAAAAAAGCCAGCGTTTAAGCGGGAAATTGTCACGCCGTGACGCCTAACCTGATTGCAGGCAACCCCAAGAGTCATTTATCCGGAGAACAGCATGAACCATTATCAGGCAGCGATCATTGGCTTTGGCAAGGCAGGCAAAACGCTGGCGGCCGCACTCGGGCGCGCAGGCTGGCGGGTGGCAATCATTGAAAAATCCACCCACATGTATGGCGGCACCTGTATTAACGTTGGCTGTATTCCAACCAAAGCGCTGGTGCACGACGCGCAGGCGAATATCGATTTCAGCGCGGCCATGCAGCGTAAAGACGGGGTGGTGGACCTGCTGCGCGAGAAAAATTACCAGAACCTTGCCAGCCTGGAACAGGTCGACGTCATTGACGGACAGGCTGAATTTGCTGATGCGCATACCCTGAAGATCCTCACCGCACAGGGTATAGACTACCTGAGCGCCGAAAAGATCTTTATCAATACCGGTGCCGAAGCGGTGATCCCGGCGATCCCGGGGCTGGCGCCCGGGCCGCGTGTGGTAGACAGCAGCGGCCTGCTTGGCCTCACGCACTTACCCAAACGGCTGGGGATCCTCGGTGGCGGGTATGTCGGCGTAGAGTTTGCCTCCCTGTTTGCCCGCTTTGGCAGCAAGGTTACGCTGTTTGACACCGCGCCGCAGTTTCTGCCGCGGGAAGATGCGGATATCAGCGCGGCGGTGCGCACTGTGCTGCAGGATCAGGGAATCGATCTGCGGCTCAGCAGCAGGGTCATTGCCGTCACAGCCGACGCCAGCCAAGTGACACTGCACACCGGTGCGGAAGATCATCAGGTGGATGTGTTGCTGATCGCAACCGGACGCCGGCCGGCGGCACAACAGCTGAAACCTGAAAATGCCGGTGTCGCGCTGGATGCACGTGGTGCGGTTGTGGTGGACCGCCAGCTGAAAACCTCGGTCGATCATATCTGGGCCATGGGCGATGTCACCGGCGGCCCACAGTTTACCTATATTTCGCTGGATGATTTTCGCATTGTGCAGGATCAGTTGCTGGGCGAAGGGCGGCGGACCACAGACGACCGCGTCAACATTCCGTATTCGGTATTCATGGCGCCGACGCTTTCGCGCATCGGGCTGACAGAGGCACAGGCCCGCGCCGAAGGCCGGGATATTCAGGTGGTTTCACTCCGGTGGCGGCCATTCCGCGTGCGCGGGTGATTAACGATACGCGCGGCGTGCTGAAGGCGGTGGTGGAACGTCCGACGCAGCAGATTCTTGGCGTGGCGCTGCTGGCAGCCGATTCTCATGAGGTGATTAATATTGTGAAAACGGTGATGGACGCCGGACTGCCGTATACCGTGCTGCGCGATCAGATTTTCACCCATCCGACGATGAGTGAAGCCCTGAACGATCTGTTTGCGCTGGTCAGATAAAGGGCAAAGACGCCGCAGGCAGCGCGGCGTCTTACCGGGCTTAGCCCAGATTGCCGCTCAGGCGATCGCGAAAATCGCTGCTGCGATTATCGAGGCCGACAAAGGTCACGGTGGCACCGTGACGCTGATAGCGGTATTCAATGGCGTCAAGCGCCGCCACGCTGGAGGCATCCCAGATTTGCGCGTGCGTCAGATCGATGGTGACGCGGCGCGGATCGTGGCCATAATCGAAATGTTCAAACAGGTCGTTACTGCTGCCGAAAAACAGCGGCCCCCGCACGGTATAGTGCACTTCTTCTCCATCCTCGCTCAGTTGACGTTCGGCATGGATAACGTGAGCAATGCGACGCGCAAACAGCATCATGGCCAGAATCACGCCCATCAGCACGCCCAGTGCCAGGTTGCCGGTCCAGACGGTGACGGCCACGGTCAGCACCATCACCAGCGTTTCAGACCACGGCATGCGTTTCAGCGTGGCGGGCTGCAGACTGTGCCAGTTTACGGTTTTCACGGCCACCACCATCATAATGGCCGCCAGTACCACCATGGGGATCTGCGCCATGATCTGGCTCAGACCGGTCACCAGCAGCAGCAGCACGATGGCCGCTGCCACGGTTGAAACGCGGGTACGCGCTTTGCCCAGCTCAACGTTAACAATGGTCTGGCCAATCATGGCGCAGCCGGCGATACCGCCATAAAAGCCCGCCAGGATATTGCCCACGCCCAGCGCCCAGGATTCGCGACGCTTACCCGATGGCGTATCGGTGAGATCGTCCACCAGTTTAGCGGTCAGCAGCGATTCCATCAGGCCGACAAAGGCCACGGAAAGGGCGGTTGGCCAGACGATTTGCAGCGTCTGCAGGTTAACAGGCACCAGCAGCGCAGTAAACCCCGGCAGGCCGGCCGTCATCGGACCTCCATCACCGACATTCGGTACGCGATAGCCAAGCAGCAGCGCGACCGCAGTGACGGCGACAATCGCCACCAGCGGCGACGGCACGCTTTTCAGCACCTTTGGCAGCAGCAGTACAATCGCCAGCGTGACGGCAAACAGCCCCCACACCAGAGCAGACTGACCCCAGACATGCGGCACCTGCGCAAAGAAAATCAGGATGCCCAGCGCATTCACGAAGCCAATCATCACCGAACGCGGAATATAACGCATCATGCGTGACAGTCCGGCAAGGCCAAAAATAATCTGAATAATGCCGCCGAGAATCACGGCGGGCAGGATATAGGCGACCCCGTGCGCATGCACCATCGGGCCAATCACCAGCGCAACCGAACCGGCGGCGGCGGTAACCATGGCCGGTCGACCGCCCAGAATGGAGAGTGTCAGGCACAGCACCACGGAGGCCACCAGGCTGACTTTGGGATCCACGCCGGCAATCACCGAAAACGAGATCACTTCTGGAATCAGTGCCAGCGCGGTAATCACGCCGGCCAGACATTCACGGGTTAACAGGGCGGGAGAACGCAGGACGCGTCCGACCGTGATATCGCTTGCCGCCGCAGCAGCAGGATCGCTCGGATGACTCATAGATTTGCAGGCTCTTTTCTTGTGTTGCGCCAGCCGTCACGGCAGGGCAGATTTTAAGGAAGACATTAACGCGGAGGATGTTACCGGGGGATGACGTGGGATACCAGCAAAACGCGGTGCAGTGGGATGATTCCGTCCCTGGAATCCGGCATAGCTATACCGAAAAATCGTCGGGCGTTTTATTGACCACCATTTCCAGCAGATGGCGATAGATGTCCAGCTGTACCACATCGCTCTCCTGCTCCAGCCGGGAGATCAGTGCGCTGATAATGGCTTTATTGGTCACCGGCATACCGGCCTGAAGAATCTCAGCAATGAGATGGCCGAACACTTCCATCTCATTGATGTCGTTGTGGTGCGCCTGAGTAAAGTAGTCAGCGACGGTTGCGCTGTTATTGGCGGCGTTTTGCATGTGTAAGCCCTTAAGATTGGCTGATGGCGTCAGCGCCTTCAGTTCCATGATGAAAAATTGACGCGCGGACAGGCGCGAAAACCCCTCATCACCCAACGCAAAAAGACACCTCTGAAGGTTGAAATCCAAAAACACCTTCAGAGGCGACGCAACGTGCATCATTCGTTACTGAATCGTTAACCGATTCATGGCGCACAAAGTTATACAATATGTGTTAACTTGTACAACAAAGAATTAAGCATTTTGTGCTTAGTGTTTTATTGCTATGAAATCGCTACCATTTTTCGGAAAAATAAACTTATACATGTGGTTGTACAACCCGAAAATTCTGAGTTTTTTTCGCTTAAGTGAAATTACCCTGCTGGCTGTTCAGCAGCTACAGTTAACCGCACAGACCCACTTTTCATTCAGGCTGGCGTTCTACTATAATAACCTTCACGTTTAGTTAGATATCTAACCATTAGGCCGCTACGCTTTGAGTGACTACCCGCAACCCTTTTCCCGCTTACTCCATCTTACCGCCCACGCATGGCGGCTGGCGGTTGACCGGCGTCTGAAGGAGAGTGGCCTGAGCATGAGCAGCTGGATGGCGATTGCCAGCGTCGCGACGGCCGCGGAGCCGCCGACGCAAAAAGCGCTGGCGCAGCTGCTGGGGCTGGAAGAGGCGAGCGTGGTCCCGCTGGTGGATCGGCTGGTGAAACAGCAGTTGCTGGCGCGGGTGCAGCCGCCGGACGATCGGCGGAAACGTCTGCTGGTGCTGACGCCGCAGGGCACACTGGCATTCAGTGAAGTGAAAACCCAGGCGGATGCGCTGCGTGCCCAGCTGCTACAGGATATTGATGCTGGCGAACTGGCGATTGCGGAGAAAGTCCTGCAGCAGCTGCTGGACCGGCTGGGGAGCCTCTGATCGTGGCAAAACGCAATCCTTATGCGCAGCGGGAGTGGCTGCCGCACGAAAAGCCAATGCTGCCGGGCTCACCGTCGACGCCGCTGCATTCGCCCGGGAAACGCGTGGCATTTGGGCTGATTGGCCTGCTGATCTCCATCACCGGGGCGCTGAGTAACGCGCTGGTAACCGCCAACCTCACCAACCTGCAGGGCACGTTTGCCGCCTACAGCAATGAAATCGCCTGGCTGCCGGCAGTCTATGTGATGGGCAACATCTCAATAAACCTGCTGCTGGTGAAATTTCGTCAGCAGTTCGGGCTGCGCCTGTTTACCGAAGCCTTCCTGGTGCTGTACGTCATCGTGGCGTTTTTCCATCTTATTGCCAACGATCTCAGCTCGGCGATTATCGTACGCACCGCGCATGGCATGGTGGGTGCCGCGCTCAGCTCGCTCGGCATCTATTACCAGATCCAGGCCTGGCCGGCGAAACATCGCCTGAAAGCGCTGGTCATCGGCATCACCGCGTCGCAGCTGGCGATTCCGCTGGCGCGGCTGTTCTCCACCGAACTGCTGCAGCTTGAGGAGTGGCGCGGGCTCTATCTGTTTGAACTGGGTCTGGCGATGATCGCGCTGGGCTGCGTGCTGGTTGTCAAACTGCCGCCCGGCGATCGTTTCAAAGCGTTTGAAAAACTCGATTTTGTCACCTTTCTGCTGCTGGCACCAGGCATGGCGCTGCTGTGCGGAGTGCTGTCGCTGGGACGCATTGAGTGGTGGTTCAGTACGCCGTGGCTGGGTGTCTGTCTGGCGCTGGCACTGACGCTGATTGTGGCGGCGGTGGTGCTGGAGCACAATCGCGCTAACCCGCTGATTAACACGCGCTGGCTGAGCAACGGCATGATGGTGCGGTTGGGGATTGTGATGATCATGATGCGTATCGTGCTGGCGGAACAGAATACCGGCGCGGTAGGCTTTCTGCAGCAGCTCGGGCTGCAGAACGATCAGATGCGCGGGCTGGCGCTGGCGATTATCGCCGGCGTGATCTGCGGCATGGTTGCCAGCGCGCTGACCATCAAACCCACTCACCTCAACTGGCCGATTGTGACGTCACTGGCCATCATGATTGTGGCGTCGCTGATGGATGCGCAATCCAGCCCGCTGACGCGCGGCAATAATTTGTATATCAGCCAGTTTTTGCTGGGGTTCAGCAGCGCCTTTTTCCTTGCGCCGGCGATGCTGCTGGGGATTGGCGGCGTGGTCACCCAGCCGAAAAATCTGGTGAGCTTTGTGGTGCTGTTTGGCATGAGCCAGAACCTCGGCGGCCTGATTGGTTCGGCGATTCTCGGCACCTTTCAGACCTGGCGCGAAAAATATCACTCCAGTTTGCTCGGTGACCAGCTGTCGCAGCTCGATCCGAACGTGACCGATCGTCTGAATCAGTACAGCGCGCTGTTCCGCAGCCAGCTGACCGACAGCGTGCTGCTCAGTGCGCAGAGCAGCAGCCAGCTGCAAACCACCGCCACGCTACAGGCGAATGTGCTGGCTTATAACGATACCTATCTGCTGACGGCCGCGCTGGCGCTGATCACCCTGATGTGGGTGCTGTGGCGGCTGACGCGGCAGCGTTACCTGAGCTGGCGCCAGGCACGGCATAACCTGGCAGAGCAGCGCCAGCAGGCGATTTCAGAAAACCGAACGGAGACCCCATGAGTCAACAGGATGATCTTCAGTCTGCCGAGCGCGAACGCGCTAACCGCCGACGGATTCTCTCTATCGCAGCCGGCAGCGGCATTGTGATTGTCGGCGTGCTGGTGATTTTGTATGCGTGGCAGCTGTGGCCTTTTACCAGCACCATTCAGTCCACCGAGAACGCCTACGTGCGCGGCCAGGTGACCTTTATCAGCCCGCAGGTCAGCGGCTACCTCACCGGTGTTGAGGTGGTGGATTTGCAACCGGTGACCCGTGGACAGCTGCTGATGACCATCGACGATCGCATCTACCGTCAGCGCGTGCATCAGGCTCAGGCGCAGCTCGATATGAAAATCGCCGCGCTGAACAATAATCAGCAGCAGCGCCGCAGTGCGGAAGCTACCATCGCCAGCAATCAGGCGGCGCTGGAAAATGCCCGGGCGCAGGCGCTGAAAAGCGGGCTGGATCTGAAACGCGTGGAGAATCTGGCGTCTGACGGCTCGCTTTCCGTGCGTGAGCGCGATGCCGCACGGGCGGCGAACGCGCAGGCGCAGGCGCAACAGCGTCAGGCTGCCGCGCAGGTGGCCGTGGCGCAGCAGAATCTGCAGACGGTGATTGTTAATCGCGCCTCGCTGGAGGGTGATGTCGCCAGCGCGAAAGCGGCGCTGGAACTGGCCAATATCGATCTGGCGAATACGCGGATTATCGCGCCGGACAGTGGCCAGCTCGGGCAGCTGTCGGTGCGTAAAGGGACCTATGTCACGGCGGGCACGCGCCTGACATCGGTGGTGCCGGATAACAAATGGATTATCGCCAACCTGAAAGAGACGCAGCTGGCGCGGGTGCGGCCCGGCCTGCCGGTCACCATTCGCGTGGATGCGCTGGACGGTAAGCGCTTTGACGGCCGGGTGGAGTTCATCTCACCGGCGGCCGGTTCGGAGTTCAGCGCTATCTCGCCGGACAACGCTACCGGCAACTTCGTTAAAATTGCGCAGCGTATACCGGTGCGTATCCGCATTCTGGGTAATGATCAGCAGCTGCTGCGGCCGGGGATGTCGGTAGAAGTGAGTATTGATACCGCCGCCGAACCGCACAGGGATGCACCATGAAGCGACTGTTACTGGTACCGCTCACGGCGCTGATGCTGAGCGGCTGCGCCACGGAAGTGGAAAAAGCCCCGGCGTCATTGCCGATACCGGAAAGCTGGCGACAGCAGGTCGGCCCGCACGCAGCGCCGGAGGCGCAGTGGTGGCGGGCGTTTGGCGATGACGATCTTAACCGGCTGGTCAATCAGGCGCTGCAGCACAACAGCGACGTACTGATGGCGCGATCGCGCGTCGATCAATACCGGGCACAGCTGCGGGCTGCGCAGGGCGATAACTTCCCGACGCTGTCAGCGGGCGTTGCGGCTACTCATCAGCGCGCGCTGTCATCGGCCACCGGCCAGCCTTATGAGAATGCGGTGTTTCAGGGGCTGCTGCAGGCAAACTATGCAGTGGATTTGTGGGGCAGCCGCAGCAACAGCATACGGGCGGCCCGGGCGTCGCTGGAAGCGCAGCGGGCGGCGGCTTCTGCGGCGGAGCTGACCGTCGCCAGTTCAGTGGCGTCCGGCTATCTCAGCCTGTGCGCGCTTGACGAGCAGCTGCGCGTGACTCACGCGACGCTCGCGACGCGGGAAAATGCGCTGCGGCTGGCGCAGCGTCAGTTTGAAATCGGCTATACCTCGCGACTGGAGTGGATGCAGGCGTCTTCGGAATACCAGACGGCAAAGGCGCAGGTGCCGCAGCTGCAGCACCAGATCGAGCAGCAGGAAAATGCGCTCAGCGTGCTGGTGGGCATGAACCCGCGCGCCATTGCGCGCAACAGCCGGTTCGACCATATCCGGCCGCAGACGCTGCCTGCGCTGCTGCCGTCGCAGTTACTCAATCGTCGTCCGGACATTGTGCAGGCGCAGCGTCAGCTGCTGGCGGCCGATGCCACGCTGACCTCCACCCAGGCGAAACTGCTGCCGTCGCTAAATCTCACCGCCAGCGGCACCCTGCAGAGCACGCAGCTGCATGATTTGGTCGCCGATCCGTTCCGCCTGTGGAGCATCGGCGGCAGCATTCTGGCGCCGCTGCTGAACCGTGAAGCGCTGACCGCCCAGGTGGATGTGGCGATGGCCACGCGCAATCAGGCGCTGTACGGCTATGAGAAAGTGGTGCGTAACGCTTTCTCCGAGGTGGATAACGCCATGGATGCGATTCGCCGCAGCGAAGAGCAACTGAGCGAGCTGCAGCAGCAGGAAAAATTTGTGGCAGAGGCGTATCGCATCGCCCATAACCGCTACCAGAATGGCTATGCCTCCTACCTTGATGAACTGGATGCGCAGCGCACGCTGTTCAGCACGCAGCTGAATATTGTCTCCGTGAAGAATACGCTGCTGCTGGCACAGATCGATCTTTACCGCGCGCTGGGCGGCGGCTGGCAGGGCTGAAACCGCTGCCGCCCGCTGCGCCGGCAGTGGCAGACACAAACCCGCCTCCGCCGGCCGTTTTCGCCTGCATCCGCACCGCGGTCGCGCGCTTTCTCATGGCTTGTGGTCTGCCCCCGTCAGGCGCGCTCGCCGTTCTCCCCCCTGTGATGATTTCGCTTGCATTTGGTGGTTCGCTGCGCATAATCGCAAACCGAAATAATAATGATTATCAATTTACTTTTTATCAGGGGATTTTCATGCGCACTACACCTTTCCCGGGCGGATTAATACCCACCCTGCTGGCCGTGCTGATCGGCAGTGCCTGCCTGCCGGCGCGTGCTGCGACCGCCACCTCCGCCGGCCAGTCAGAGACGCTCATCGTCACCGCCGCACCAGAGAGCACCTTCCGGCCCGGCGGCAATGCGCTGGTGCCAGCCTATCTCGACGGGCAGATAGCGCACGGTGGCCGGCTGGGCATGCTTGGCGAGCAGAACGCCATGGACGTGCCGTTTAACGTCATCGGCTATACCGCAAAGATGATTCAGGACCAGCAGGCGAAAACCATCGCCGATGTGGTGCGCAACGATGCCGGGGTACAGAACGTCAAAGGCTACGGTAATTTTGCAGAAACCTACCGCATTCGCGGGTTTGATCTCGACGGCGACGACATGACGTGGGGTGGCCTGCCGGGCGTAGTGCCGCGTCAGATAATGGATGCTTCGCTGATCGAGCGGGTGGAAATTTTCAAGGGGGCTAACAGCCTGGTTAATGGCGCGGCCTCATCAGGCGTGGGCGGCATGATTAATCTGGAACCCAAACACGCCGAAGAGGTGCCCGCGACGCGGGTGGGCGTAGATTACACCACCGCCTCGCAGCTGGGCGGGACGCTGGATAGCGGACGCCGCTTTGGCGATAATAATCAGTTTGGCGTGCGCGTTAACGCGGTGCACCGCGAGGGCGAAACCGGCGTGCACGCTGAAAAGAAACGCACCACGGCTGCGTCTGTTGGTCTCGACTACCGCGGCGACCGGCTGCGTACCTCGCTGGACGTGGGCTATCAGAAAAAAAGCGTGCACGGCGGATTGCAGGGCGTGAAATTTGCCGATGCCGGCGTGATTCCGGCCGTGCCCGCGGCTTCCCACAATTACAGCCAAAAATGGGTCTACAGCGATGTGGAATCCACCTTTGGCATGGCGAAAGCCGAATATGACCTGACCGACAGCTGGACCGCCTACGCCGGGCTGGGGGCGCAGCATGCGCATGAAACCGGTAACTACGGCGCGCCATCCCTGACCAGCAGCAACGGTGATGGCACCATCAGCAGTTTTTATTCTAACCGCATTCAGGACAACCTGAGCGGCATGGCCGGCTTGCGCGGTCAGTTCCACACCGGCGCGATCAGCCATCAGGTTAACCTGGGCTATTCAGCCCTGACCACCAACGCCAGAAACGCGTATGCCATGTCGCTGACCGGCACGCCTTTCAATATTTACCGCAGCGGCGAGGTTGCACAGCCGGCAGCCACCTTTGCCGGCGGAAAGTTTTCCGATCCGCTCACCACGGCACGCACGCGTACTCAGGGGTATCTGCTGAGCGACACGCTGGGTCTGTTTGATGACAGGCTGCTGCTGACCGCCGGTGCCCGCCATCAGAAGGTGGTGGTACGCGGTTACGACTACAACAGCGGCCGTGAAGATGTTGACGCACGCTACAGCAATGACCGCTGGATGCCAACCTACGGCGTGGTCTATAAGCCGTGGCAGTCGGTGGCGTTTTATGCCAACCACACCGAAGCGCTGCAGCCGGGCGACACCGCGCCGAAAGAGGCGGTTAACTATGGCAGCGTTACCGGTATTGCGCATTCGCAGCAGAACGAAATCGGCGTGAAAACCGATTTCGGGCGCATCGGCGGTGCCCTGAGCCTGTTTGACATCCGCAAGCCCTCGGGCATCCTTAACAACGACCGGGTTTACGTGATGGAGGGGGAGCAGCGCCATCGCGGGGTGGAAGCGAATGTGTTTGGCGAACCGCTGCTGGGGCTGCGTCTGAATGCCAGCGCCACCTGGATCGACCCGGTGATGAAGAAAACCAACGGTGGCACCTATGATGGCAAACAGGCGATCGGCGTGCCGCGCAGCACCTGGGTGGTGGGGGCGGAGTACGACATCCGCGCGGTGGAAGGCCTGACGGCGACCGCGCTGCTGAACCACAGCGGTGCGCAGTATGCCAACGTCGCCAATACCCTGAAGCTTGCCAGTTATACCACGCTGGATCTGGGCGTGCGCTACCGTATGCAGCTGCAGCAGCACGATCTGGTCTGGCGCGCCGGGGTAGAGAATGTCACTAACGAGAAGTACTGGGCGAATGTTGACAGCACCGGCACCTATCTGGCGCAGGGCGACCCGCGCACGCTGAAAATCAGCATGAGCTACGATTTCTGAGTCAGGCGGCAACGGCGCACGGTTGTGCGCCGTTATCATTTCTGCTGGAAATATTTCTGTAACTTGTCCGCTATTCCATTACACTCTGTGCGGCAATCCTGCTGAGTACATCGCTTTCTGCTATTGAGTGACCATGCATTCACCCGCGCCACCCGACGATCACGATGAACCGTTACGCCAGCCGCTTGACGATGCCCACTTCGCCATTGTGGTGCTTGCAGTGACTTCAGTGACGCTTATAATCTTTGTCCTGATGATCACGCTCTGGATGAGCTGAAGCCTGCAACGCTTAATGGATGCCTGCAAGGAGATGTCGATGGAAGCCCGTGATGACATTCTGATCGCCGTTATTGGTCTGCTCTCTGCCTGCCTGATTGGTGTGGTCTTTCTCTTCACCATGACCTGGCTTACCGATGTGCGTCATCCCGCCGACCCGGCGCTGGACGTCCAGACCTGTCCAGCCACCTCGCATCCTGCGCAACACGCCTAATCCGGCTGGCGGTTCTGCCATTTGATCTGCTGACTGCGCAACTCCAGCGCCAGCGCTTCGTGCAGCGTGCGATTGCCATTGGCGTCACCCAGCCCCAGCAGCGCACCGGGCGAGCGGCGATCGTCCGCCCAGGCCGGATATTCAATCACCGGATAGAGGGAGATGCCCTCCAGCGCGACCCCCTGCGCCAGCGCCAGCCGCGCCTCCTCGCTGACGTGACGCAGCCAGGGCGCGCGCGCTTCGCCTTCAGCACCGGTTTCTGCCAGCAGCAGCGGGCGCTGATAGCGCTGCCAGCACTGTATCAGCAGGCGATGCAGCGGCTGATAGTGCGCATGATCTGCCGGGATAGTGTCCCCCGAAAAAAACCAGTGGTTATTCGGATAATAATTCAGGCCAAGAATGTCCAGAAAATCGGCCTGACCGCCCAGCTCGGGTGCATCCCGTCCGGCCAGCCAGTCCCAGGCTTCAAACTGCGCCTGATGCTGGCTGTCAGCATAGGGTTTGCTATCCGGGTTATCCGGATCGGCGGCGATCTGTACCAGCGGATCGGTCAGCACAAATCGCGCCTGCGGATACACGTCGCGGATGGCGTGCATCGCCGCGAGCGAGGCGCGCACCAGCTGCCGTTTCAGCTCGCGCCCGCGCTGGCTGGCGTAAGGATCCAGCCAGGAGACATCGGCACCCGCCCAGGACCAGAAAGAGATTTGATTAATCGGGGTAAAAAAAGGCTGTTCGACCCCTTCATCACGCATCAGCTGCGCCATCGCCCGGGCAAAACGGCCAAAGTGATCGACAAAAGCGGCTTTCCAGATATCCAGGTGATCCGGGTACCCAAAATGGGCCAGCTCCCATATGATTTGCACATCGTGACGCGCGGCGGCGTGCAGCATCGGCAGGAAGCTGCGCCAGTCATACGCGTTGGGCGTGGCTTCAATCAGGTGCCAGCGGGCGCCGTCACGCGCCGTACGCAGACCCAGCTGCGCCAGGGCCGCATAATCTTTCTCCAGCAGCATGTCGTGGCCGCTGCTGATGACCATATCAATCCGTCGTCCGCCGCTGCGGCAGGCGGTTGAGCAGGGGAAGCTGCCCTGATAAAAGCTGCGAAACAGTTGAGGCTGATGGCGCGGGGATAGCTGAGTCATGATCCACTCCTCACGGTAAACACCGCATGCAGAACGCCTGGCTAAGTCTAGACTAAATTAGCGGCGCGTCAGGAAGCGGAAAGCTCCGATGGCCGGAAGGTATCGGTGCCACCAACAATAATAACGTCAGGGCAGGCAGGGATTCAGAATGAGTGAAGCAGCACCGTTGCCGTCGGGCGAATTGCCGGGCGGAGGATTACAGGACAGCGTGACGCAGCAGTGCCGGCAGCATCCCGGCCTCAGCGGCATCCATCCGCTGAATGATGGTCTGGATGCGTTTGCCGCGCGCTATCTGCTGATGGGCATGGCGCAGCACAGCATTGATGTGCAGTACTATATCTGGCACAACGATATGTCAGGCCGTTTGCTGTTCAGCGCGCTGCTGGATGCCGCCGGACGCGGCGTTAAAGTGCGGCTGCTGCTGGACGACAACAACACGCCGGGACTGGATGAAACCCTGGCCGAGCTGGATCGGCATCCGAACATTGCCGTCAGGCTGTTTAACCCGTTTTCGTTCCGCACGCTGCGTGCGCTGGGGTATCTCACCGATTTCGCGCGGCTCAACCGGCGGATGCACAATAAAAGCCTGACGGTGGATGGCGCCGCCACCCTGGTGGGCGGGCGCAATATCGGTGATGAATATTTCGGCACCGGCAATGAACCGCTGTTCACCGATCTGGATGTGCTGGCCATCGGCCCGGTGGTGGAAGAAGTCACGCACGATTTCGAGCGCTACTGGCACAGCAAAGCCGTCTCGCCGCTGCGCAGCGTGGTGGATGTGGGGGCGGAGAGCGAAGAGGCGGTGCGTCTGCCGCCGGAGTGGCAGCACAGTGAACCGGTGCAGCGCTATCTGGCGCGGCTGGAAAAATCGTCCTTTGTCAGCCAGCTGGCGCAGGGCTCACTCAGCATGACGTGGGCACAGGCACGCCTGCTGAGCGACGATCCGCGCAAAGGGTTGGGCAAAGCAAAGCGGCGCAACCTGTTGCCACAGCGTATGCTGGAGGTGATTGGCACGCCGCAGCAGCAGTTCGATATTATCTCGGCGTATTTTGTGCCAACGCGTGCCGGCGTGGCGCAGCTGCTGACGCTGAAGCGGCGCGGCGTGAAAATTGCCATCTTAACGAACTCGCTGGCGGCGAATGATGTTTCCGTGGTGCATGCCGGCTATGCGCGCTGGCGCAAAAAGCTGCTGCGTCACGGCATTGCGCTATATGAACTCAAACCGCAGGCCCATGCCGCTGATGCGCCGCACGACCGCGGCCTGACCGGTAACTCGGGTTCCAGCCTGCATGCCAAAACGTTTACCGTGGATAACCACAAAGTGTTTATCGGTTCGTTTAACTTCGATCCGCGCTCGGCGGTGCTGAATACCGAAATGGGGCTGGTGATCGAAAGCGCGTCGCTGGCGCAGCAGACGCATCAGCACTTCACACGCGGAATGCGCGATCGCGCCTGGGCGCTGCGGCTGGATAAGTGGGGGCGCGTTAACTGGGTGGAATACGCCGGCGAGGCGGGCGAAGTGGTGCATAAACATGAGCCACAGTGCACGCTGCTGCAGCGCCTGCTGGTGCGGCTGGTGTGGCGGCTGCCGGTAGAGTGGCTGCTGTAGTCGCTCTCCGGCAACGCTGAGCGGCGCCGGAGAGCGGAGCAACGGCTATTGCTGTGCTTTCTGCTGTGGTTTGCCGGAGAACAGGAAACGCAGCAGCGGAATACGCAGGTGGATTTCGTAGAGCAGGAACGCGACACCAAACACCACCAGCAGGCCGGTGAAGAAGCCCAGCGTGTTGTTACTGATGTGAGGCGTGATGAAGATGCCATACAGAATGGTCAGCGGATGGTGCACCAGATAGATGAACAGCGACGCATTCACCAGATACATGATGCGCGGCGAATGGCTGTTCAGCAGCTTATGGCCCAGGCTGAAACAGACATTGAGCATACAGAGACCCATCAGGGTCGAGATCAGCGCATCGGCCTCATAAAGCCAGCCTTCGCCGCTGCTGTAGCGCTGGTTCAGACTGTAGGCGATAAAGACCAGCACGGTACCAAAGCACATCACCGGATTGAACCGCACAAACAGCGCCTTCAGCGCCGGATGCTTCCAGCTCAATGCGCCAAGCATAAAGAACGGCAGGAAGAACAGGGTTTGCATTACGGCGATGCTGAACAGGCCGTCCATCAACAGGGCCGGCGCAAACCAGAAAATCAGCCGGCGGAACGCGCACCACACCAGCGCATAGCCCAGCAGCGCCAGCGTCAGTTTGCCCCAGCCAACCTGCTGATAATCGAAACGACTCTGCTGCTGGCGCAGCCAGCGGAACGTCAGCATACCCAATGCGGTCAGCAGCACCAGCACCAGTAAAAACCACAGGTGTGAAATCAGATCCCACATCAACGCATTGTATTTTTCGTAAGCGGAGAAGCGCGACCAGTCACCTATTTTGTCAGTGAGGTTTTTCAGCAGGAAGAACTGCGGCAGGGTAATCAGCGGCACGGCGGTCAGCAGTGGAATACCCACGCGCTCCATGCGCACTTTCAGCCAGCGCCCCGGCTGGTAGCGCAGGTAGAGCATGTAAGAAAAATAGCCTGAAATAACAAAGAACACCTGCATGCGGAAGGCGTGAATAAAATCATTGAGCACTGTCAGCCACAGAGAGGCTTCGTGGCTGTTCACGGACCAGCGCTGGGTGGAGTAGATCAGGGAGACGTGAAACGGCACGCCTAATAGCATTAAATACGCTCGAATCGAATCGAGAAAATATTCACGTTCGGGTTTGGCTGCACTCATAAGCTTCCGGTTTGTCAGTTTTGCTGCCGGTTTCCCCCTGAAACCGGATTACACCGGAACAAATTCTACCGGCTGTAAACAGCGTATACTATCAGGTGAATCTGGTTCTTAATCTTCCGGGTTTAATAATCCGAAAAGTGCCGTTTTGGCTTACAAATCAGCGGAACAATCTTTTACATACGCTGTCGGAAAACCGAATAATCCTTTAAGATAAATGGGTTTGATCTAAGCACACGAAAGGGGGGGATGTGCTGACTAAAGTGAAAAATAATGGCGGGCTGGTGAAGATGCGCTGGATGAGCGCGGCAGTTCTGCTGGCGTTGTACGCCAATAACAGTTGGGCGTTCAATATTGATGATGTGGCAAAACAGGCTAAGTCCCTGGCAGGCAAAGGTTTTGAAGCGCCAAAAAGTAATTTACCCTCTCAGTTTCGTGAAATGAAATTTGCCGATTATCAGCAAATCCAGTTTAACCACGACAAAGCATACTGGGGCAAACTGCGCACGCCGTTTAAGCTCGAGTTCTATCATCAGGGCATGTACTTTGACACGCCGGTCAAAATCAATGAAGTGACCGCGTCGTCCGTTCGGGAAATCAAATACAGCCCTGACTATTTCAACTTCGGCAACGTTAAACACGATGCTGATGCCGTTAAAAACCTCGGTTTTGCCGGGTTCAAAGTCCTTTATCCGCTGAACAAAAAGGGTAAAGATGACGAAATTTCCAGCTTCCTCGGCGCCAGCTATTTCCGCGTGATTGGCGAAGGGCAGGTGTATGGCCTGTCAGCACGCGGACTGGCGATTGATACCGCGCTGCCTTCGGGCGAAGAGTTCCCGCGCTTCCGGGAGTTCTGGATCCAGCGGCCAAAACCGCAGGACAAACAGCTGGTGATCTATGCACTGCTGGATTCGCCGCGTGCTACCGGTGCCTATCGTTTCACCATCAAACCGGGCAAAGAGTCCACGGTAGATGTGCAGTCAAAGGTTTACCTGCGTGATAACGTCGGCAAGCTGGGTATTGCGCCGCTGACCAGTATGTTCCTGTTTGGCGCTAACCAGCCTTCGCCGGTCAGCAACTTCCGTCAGGAGCTGCATGACTCCAACGGCCTGTCGATCCACGCCGGCAACGGTGAGTGGATCTGGCGTCCGCTGAATAACCCGCGTCATCTGGCGGTCAGCACCTTCACAGTGGAAAATCCAAAGGGCTTTGGTCTGCTGCAGCGTGGCCGTGACTTCAGCCACTATCAGGATCTGGACGATCGTTACGATCTGCGTCCAAGCGGCTGGGTTGAGCCACAGGGCGACTGGGGCAAAGGGCGTGTTGAGCTGGTGGAGATCCCGACTGCGGATGAAACCAATGACAACATCGTGGCGTTCTGGACGCCGGAATCCCTGCCTGAGCCGGGCAAAGAGATGAACTTCCAGTATCGTCTGCACTTCACGCGCGACGAGAACCAGCTGCACCAGGACGATGTGGCCTGGGTGAAAGACACGCTGCGTTCTGCCGGCGATGTGAAACAGTCGAATCTGGTGCGTCAGCCGGATGGCTCCATCGCCTTTACCGTCGACTTTACCGGTAAAGAGATGAGCAAACTGCCGGAAGATACGCAGGTCGCACCGCAGGTGAGCGTGGGCAACAACGCTGACGTGGTGGAGCAGAGCGTGCGCTACAATCCGGTGACCAAAGGCTGGCGTCTGGTGTTGCGTCTGCGCGTGAAAGACAACAAGCAGCCGACCGAAATGCGTGCGGCGCTGGTGAGCGGCGACAAGACATTGACGGAAACCTGGAGCTATCAGTTACCTGCCAATGAATAAATCGACTTATTTACCTCAATCCTATGTGGAGGCTCTGCCGCTTGATGCGGCAGGGCGCGCGCGTCTCAGCGCGTCCCTGCAGAATGCGCAGGCGTTCCATGCCATTCACACGCTGCTGGGCCATGACATTACCGCCAGCGATCGTCCGGACGATGCGCCGCTGCAGTCGGTCTCTTCCCGCGTGGAGATGGCCTGGCCGGATGCGCTGGCCGGTGGAGAGCAGCTGAGCAAAGATTATCTCGACCGCACCACGCTGAAGGCGATGCCGCCGGTGAAGCGTTCACTGATGTTCCCGGAAGCCTGGCGTACCAACCCGCTTGCGCGCGCCTGGGATTCGCTGCGCGGCCACAAATCCACGCCGCGCTATGCCACCGTGGAAGAGCAGAAAGCGGAAGATAAGTGGCGTCACGTCGGCTCTATGCGCCGCTATGTGCTGCTGATTCTGACCATTCTGCAAACCGTGGTCGCCACCTGGTATATGAAGACCATTCTGCCGTATCAGGGCTGGACGTTGCTTGACCCGGTCGAGCTGTTCAATCAGAACTGGCTGCAGTCGGTGGAGCTGATTCTGCCTTACATTTTGCAGACCGGGATTCTGTTCCTGTTTGCCATTTTGTTCTGCTGGGTCTCCGCCGGCTTCTGGACGGCGCTGATGGGCTTCCTGCAGCTGCTGATTGGCCGTGACAAATACAGCATCTCTTACTCCACCACCGGGGATGAACCGCTTAATCCGGAACACCGCACCGCGCTGATTATGCCGATCTGTAACGAAGACGTGGAACGCGTGTTCGCCGGTCTGCGTGCCACGTGGGAATCGGTCAAACGCACCGGCAACGCCGAGCATTTCGATGTCTACATCCTGAGCGACAGCTATGATGCGGATATCGCCATTGCCGAGCAGAAAGCATGGATGGAGCTGGTGCGTGATGTCGGTGGCGCCGGTAAGATTTTCTACCGCCGTCGCCGTCGCCGCGTGAAGCGTAAAAGCGGCAACATCGATGACTTCTGCCGCCGCTGGGGTAGCAACTACAGCTACATGGTAGTGCTGGATGCGGACAGCGTGATGAGCGGTGAGTGTCTGACCGGTCTGGTGCGCATGATGGAAGCGAACCCGAACGCCGGTATTATCCAGTCGTCACCAAAAGCATCAGGCATGGATACGCTGTATGCACGCTGCCAGCAGTTTGCAACGCGCGTCTACGGCCCGCTGTTTACCGCCGGTCTGCACTTCTGGCAGCTGGGTGAATCGCACTACTGGGGACACAACGCCATTATTCGCGTGCAGCCGTTTATTGAACACTGTGCGCTGGCACCGCTGCCGGGCGAAGGATCATTTGCCGGTTCTATCCTCTCGCATGACTTTGTGGAAGCGGCGCTGATGCGTCGTGCCGGTTGGGGCGTGTGGATCGCCTACGATCTGCCGGGCTCTTATGAAGAGCTGCCGCCAAACCTGCTGGATGAGCTGAAGCGTGACCGCCGCTGGTGTCACGGTAACCTGATGAACTTCCGTCTGTTCCTGGTGAAAGGTATGCACCCGGTACACCGTGCGGTATTCCTGACCGGCGTCATGTCCTATCTCTCCGCGCCGCTGTGGTTTATGTTCCTTGCGCTTTCCACCGCCCTGCAGGTGGTGCACACGCTCATGGAGCCGACCTACTTCCTGCAGCCACGCCAGCTGTTCCCGGTGTGGCCGCAGTGGCGTCCCGATCTGGCGATTGCGCTGTTCTCCACTACGCTGGTGCTGCTGTTCCTGCCGAAGCTGCTGAGCGTGGTGTTGATCTGGTGTAAAGGCGCGAAAGCCTACGGCGGTGCCTTCCGGCTGTTCGTCTCCCTGCTGCTGGAGATGCTGTTCTCCGTGCTGCTGGCACCGGTGCGCATGCTGTTCCACACGGTGTTTGTGGTCAGCGCCTTCCTCGGCTGGGAAGTGGTGTGGAATTCACCGCAGCGTGACGATGACGCCACGCCATGGAGCGAAGCGTTCCGTCGTCACGGTTCGCAGATGCTGCTGGGTATCGTCTGGGCGGTCGGCATGGGCGTGCTGGACCTCAACTTCCTGTGGTGGCTGGCACCGATCGTGTTCTCCCTGATCCTGTCGCCGTTTGTCTCGGTGATGTCCAGCCGTGCCACGGTTGGCCTGAAAAGTAAGCGCGCCAGACTGTTCCTGATTCCGGAAGAGTATGCGCCGCCGAAAGAGCTGGTGGATACCGACCACTATCTGCAGATCAACCGCGAGCGCGCGCTGAAAAACGGCTTTATGCATGCACTGTTTAACCCGGCGTTTAATGCGCTGGCGACCGCGATGGCGACGTCGCGTCACAAACAGAGTACGCTGCTGGATCATGCACGCGATCGTCAGGTCGATCAGGCCCTGAGCGATAAGCCGGAGAAACTGAACCGTGAACAGCGACTGCAGCTGATTAGCGATCCGGTGGTGCTGGCGCGCGTGCATTCACGGCTGTGGGAGAGCGCGGATAAATATCATCAGTGGGTTGAGAGCTATCAGAAACTCACGCTGAATCCGCAGGCGCTGCCTCAGCGCGGCTGATTGTCAAAACGCAAAACCAAAGCGGCAGCAATGCCGCTTTTTTTATGCCTGAAAAGCGGGCGGTGAGGGCAATTCGCGCGCGGCGCGCGGGCAGGAAAAGGCGCAGCAGGGTACGGCACAGATGAAAACAGGTCACACAATCACGCTGACGTAATCTTTACGCGTACAGGCTGTGCCTTTCGACGCGTGGCAGGTTACACTGGCAGCAATTCACTGTGAGTAAATGTTGTGAAATCTTTCCTGAAATGTACCGCACTGTGCGGCGTCATCCTGTTACTGAGCGGGTGTGGCAGTATTATCAGTCGTACCGTGCCCGGACAGGGGCACGGTAACCAATATTATCCGGGCGTGCAGTGGGATGTGCGTGACGGCGCGTGGCGCGTGCTGACCATCCTGGATCTGCCGCTTTCCCTGGTGATGGACACGCTGCTGCTGCCTGTGGATGCCCATCACGGCCCTTACGAGTAGCGCGTTACGCCCAGTTGTCTGACGGGCTGTCGTCGTCTTCCCACTCTTCTGCTGCCGTTTCCCCCTCTTCAAGGTCACGCGGCGGCTCAAGCTGAAACTCACCTTCATCCCACTCGTGCAGGGTATTTTCCGCCTGCCACTCCTGGCGCAGCTCAACCTCGTCAAAATTACCGTCGAACACGGCCTGTGCCGCTTCACCACTGCAAATCGGCAGGCATTCGCCCTGGCCATCTTCATCAGCGAAAAACTCGGCCTGCCACATGATGTCACCGTCCTGCATGACATACTTTTGCAGCGCGAACTGGCTGACATTCACCTCATCCTCTGCCACGTCCGGCTGGCTGGCCAGAAACTCTTCGCGGGCGGCTTCAATGGCTTCTTCTAACGTACTAAACAGGCTCATCATCAACTCCTTGGCTGTTCAAAAGGGATTTCACAGAAGGATAGACGAAAAATAGCGGATAGCAGGGCGGCGGAGAATAAAGGACGGGCGAATGGATAAAAAACATTCGCCCGATCCGGTCATATCATTTTCTGGGGAAAGTGCAGAACCGGACGAACTGTCTCGCGAATAATGGGTGCAGAATAACGGATACAGCATTTAATACAGGGTTTCACTTTTTTAAAATTAATCCGCGCGGTCGATAATGCCTGGTTTAAATTGTAGAGAGTGCCAATAAAAACCATATCTTCCTTCACCGGCAGACGTTTACACTCTTTCCGGTGCAGCAGATGATAGCCTTCTGGATCGGTGCTGATAGTGACGTAAAAATAGATGCCTTTATTCATATGATATGTCCTGAGAGATATTTGCTGTGTGTAATCTTTTTATATTTTTTAACGCAGCCAGTGGTCTGACTGTCACGATCGAAATTAACTGGAATCGATTTCGTGGACCAGTTACATAAAGTAATAACAGAGCGTTAATTTTCAATTAACTGGAATAAGGCAGGATAAACCAGGACAAAGTCTTGTTTAGTAAGTTAATTTTATTGCATTGATTAGCGGATGCAATGCATTAAGCATAATTAAATAGGAATAGGCCTGGAGTTAATTAAAATCAGGGCCGCATGCAAATAATTTAACTGATTAATATTGCTTTAGCAAAGTTGACCTTTTTGCTGCCGCTCACCCTCTGTAACCCGCTGACAGGTGGCTTCACGTTGAAAATTATCATCAGAACGGGCTATCCGGACGGGGTAATCTGATAATAACCGGCACGTTAGCGCTGTTTACATCGCTGTGGCTCGGGTCCGGCTGGCGGTGAATTAAGGACGTTCTGTCGGGATTAACTCTCTGCCAGCATGGGAAGCAGCGGAGCACTTCAGGTGCTCCGCGCCGGGTTAATAGCGGGAGGGTGTGCCTTCAGGGCGCGTTTTAAAGCGGCGATGCAGCCACATATATTGTTCCGGTGCCAGCAGCACGGTCTCTTCCACCACCTTGTTCATCACCGTGGCGGTATCCAGTTCGCTCTCCAGTGAGAACCTGCCGCGGATGTCCGGCATCATTTTCAGTTCGTAGCCGCGCCCGTGCGGCAGGCGACGCGCCAGGAAGGGCACGACGCTGGGGTTCGCCAGGCGAATCAGCATATGGGTACCGGTGGTGGTGGCGGCCTGCTGCACGGCAAAGAATGGGGCGAACACGCTGCTGCGCGGGCCGTAGTCGTGATCCGGCGCGTACCAGATAATGTCGTTATTCTTCATTGCACGGATCATGCCTTTCAGATCTTTGCGATCGAGCATGCTTTTATTCGAACGCATCCGGCCCCAGGTTTGCAGCCAGTCAAGCAGCTTGTTGTCGTTCGGACGATATACGCCGATGCCCGGATTGTGCATTCCGAACACGCGGGCACCCAGTTCCAGCGTCAGAAAGTGCATCCCAATCAGCAAAATGCCGCGCTTTTCAGCCAGCGCGTTTGCCACATGTTCCAGGCCGCTGGTGGTCACCCATTTGCGGATGCGCCAGTCGGGCCAGAACCACGCCATGCCGGTTTCGATCAGTCCCATGCCCACCGATTCAAAGTTGTGCTTCACCATTGCTTCGCGTTCGCTGGTCGGCATATCCGGAAAGCACAGCTCCAGGTTACGCCGGGCGACCTGCACGCGACGTTGCATAAAGCGCATCGCAATCCGCCCCAGACCGCAGCCAATGGCATGCAGGACCGGGTAGGGCAGCAGCACCAGCACATAGAGAAAACCGATGCCCAGCCATGTCAGCCAGTAGCGCGGATGAAGAAGTTCACGGGTAAATTGCGGAAGTTGCGTCATGGAAATGTCAGTATCCTGCGTCTTGTACCAGAGAGTCCGGTTTCTGTTATTGGGCGCAATTATGCCATTTTTTCTCGCTGACTGAAATCCGCCATCGCCGGCCAGCGGGCGGGACGCAGCATGTTTGCGCACTAAACCGCAATCACAGCGCAGAAAAACGTCCGGAATAGCCGCTGGCAGGAGATTCGCCCCAGCCCCTTTGCATCTGCTGGAATTCAGGTATCATGTGCGCGCTAAATTTCTCTGATTGCTAACAGGTGTTCACCATGCCAGTGTTACACAACCTCGTTTCCAATAAAGAGCTGAAAGAACGTATGCTGGCCGAGACCGAGCCGCGTACCACAGTCTCTTTTTACAAATATTTCCAGATTGCCGATCCCAAAGCGTTCCGCGATCGCCTCTATATTGCGCTGACGCAGCTGAACGTTTTTGGCCGCGTCTATGTGGCGCAGGAAGGCATCAACGCGCAAATCAGCGTGCCCGCCAGTCAGTATGACGCCATGAAAGCGATGCTTTATGCGTTCGATCCGGCGCTGAACAACCTGCGCATGAACATCGCGCTGGACGACGACGGCAAATCCTTCTGGGTGCTGCGTCTGAAGGTACGCGACCGCATCGTCGCTGACGGGATTGATGACACCAGCTTTGATGCCAGCAATGTCGGTAACTACCTCAAAGCGGCGGAAGTGAATGCGCTGCTTGACGATCCCGACGCGGTATTTGTCGATATGCGTAACCACTATGAATACGAAGTCGGCCATTTCGACAACGCGCTGGAGGTGCCGGCTGACACCTTCCGCGATCAGCTGCCGATGGCGGTTGATATGCTGCAGAATCAGAAAGACAAGAAGATTGTCATGTACTGCACCGGCGGTATCCGCTGTGAGAAGGCCAGCGCGTGGATGAAGCATAACGGCTTTGACGATGTCTATCATATTGAAGGCGGCATCATCGAATATACGCGCCGGGCGCGCGAGCAGGGCTTACCGGTGCGCTTTAAAGGCAAAAATTTTGTCTTTGACGAGCGTATGGGCGAGCGCATTTCCGATGACATCCTTTCCAGCTGCCACCAGTGCGGTGCACCCTGCGACAGCCACACCAACTGCGTCAACGATGGCTGCCACCTGCTGTTTATCCAGTGCCCGAGCTGTGCGGAAAAGTATCATAACTGCTGCAGCCCGATCTGCATGGAAGAGGCAAAACTCTCGCCGGAAGAGCAGCGCGCGCGCCGTGCCGGCCGCGAAAATGGCAATAAGGTGTTTAATAAATCACGGGGTCTGCTCAACATGACCATGGCAATCCCGGCACCTGACAAGAAGTAATCCCTGCCAGCCTGACGCGCTGCGCGTCAGGCGCCGTTACTCTCTGCGTTTCAGCAGCCTCTCTGCGTTTCACGCTTTCAGACACCAGAACAGCACGATGTCAGCGCGCTGTTTTGCCGCGCTGCGCCGTGCTGTTGCCCGCCGAGCCAGCATTGCGTCCCGATAAGGGCGCGCGGCAGCTTACGCTGAAGAGGAGAAGTGTGTAACCCGGTCAGTGGCATCGGGGCAGCGCACTGCCCCGAATAGCGTATTCAGGCGAAACGCTGCAGAGAAAAGGGCGACAGGTCAAAGGAGAAGGGCTTGCCCTGGGCAAATTCGCTGGCCAGCTCACCCAGTACGCTGGCGAACTTAAAGCCGTGTCCGCTCAGACCGGTGACGATCAGGCGGTCCGGTTCACCGGGCAGCGTATCAATAATGAAATCTTCGTCAGGCGTCATATCGTAACTGCAGGCTTCGCCGTGCAGACACACGCCGACGCCCGGCAGGAACTGACGCAGAAACCCAAAAGCATCGCTGCCATCGGCCGCCACGCTGCCGAACGGTTTGCGATCGGCAGGCGTGATCATAGGCTGCCCCCCATCATGGCGACCGACCTTCAGCGCATTGTTGTCTGCCGGGAAGCCATAATAGTGGCTGCCGTTCGGCATCTCGACGGTAAAACCCGGGAACTGATTGTTTTCGCTGTAGCGGCCGTCGGCCTGATACCAGGCAAACACTTTGCGCACCGGCGTAACCGGCAAACCGCTCACCAGCTGGCTGACCCAGGTGCCCGCGCTGATCAGCAGCTTACGTGCGCGAAACTGGCCTTCGCTGGTGGTGACCTGCTGCAAATCGCCCTCACGACCGATGTCCGTTACCGCGCAGTTAAACAGCTGGGCGCAGCCAGCCTGCTCCGCCAGCTGAATCCAGCTGCGTACCGCCTGTTCACATTTCAGATAACCGGAGCGGGGCTCAAACACGCCGAGATAGCCATCGGGTACGGCAAACTGCGGCCAGCGTTTACGCACTTCATCTGCCTGCAGGATGCTGACCTCCAGCTGCCAGGTGCGGGCGCTCTCAATCACGTTCTGAATAAAGGAAGAGTGGATGGGAGCCAGATTCAGGATACCGCTGCGGTGCATGATGCGCTCGCCGCTCTGGCGCTCCAGTTCATCCCACAGCGCCTGAGCGCGCAGCACCAGCGGAACATAACGTTCACCTTCGCCATAGGCATGACGGATCAGGCGCGTCTCGCCATGGTGTGTGCCCTGATGGTGCGGCGGATGGGCACAGTCGATCATCAGCACCGACAATCCCGCCTGCGTCGCGTAAAAGCCGGCGGCGGCCCCCACCGATCCACTGCCCACCACAATCAGATCATAAACCATGACGACATTACTCCTGCAAAACGGCGAAATTTTTCAGCAGCATACCAAAAGAACGCGCCCATGAAAAAGGCACCCGATTGGGTGCCCTTTCACGCGAGGATGGAGATTAGTGCTTTTGGTTATCGCGTAGGTATTGCTCGGTGGACTCAATTTTTGCAATGCCAGCTTCGAGTATGGAGATAAACTGTCTGGCTACGTCCGTCGTCAGCCAGTAAGTCGGGCCCACGTCAGCTTCTTCTTCTTTCTGATCCTGCGAGGAGAGCGAGTGCAGACGGATCATCATGGCGTCGTAACTGTCAACCGTGCTGATATCCCAACCCACCAGCGGATGAGTCTGAATGACGTCTTTATTTCTGTCCATTATAACCTCCTTATTACTCGTTAAACGAAGTGCTTCTTGAGGTTCAATGCGGCTGTAACATGCACTAGCGGGTTAATTATAACATGAAATTAACAGTGCATTAGTGAAAAAGTGTGGCAGATAAAAAGAGTACAAAATAAACGCACTGAAAAGTTCCCATTCAGCGGATAATTTATGCCCGATGTGCCGGGCATTTTTAATCGCTTATCGCTGAATGCCTGCAACCAGATTATCGGCGCGTCCGGCGTAAAACTTTAGTCAGTCAGGTAAACTGTATCCGCTCAGATGTCAGGCCTGCGGCTCAACCGGCAGATGGCCATTACGCTTTTGAATCTCTTCGGCCAGGCGGGCGAAGTGCTGCTGTAACTGTGCGTCGTGATTCTGGTTTTGTGCTTCCAGCGACAGGTTATGCACCAGCAGCTGGCTGGTGCGGTCATCCAGGCAGAAGGTCAGGCTGGCAAAGGCGTTTTCCAGTACGGTTAACCGGCGCTGCTGCTCGGCAATAAAGGCCAGCAGTTCACCAAAAGTCATCGCCTCTTCGGGTTTTTCAGTAGTCATGTGTTAACACCTCCTGTAAGCATGACGAGGCAAGAATAGGGGATCGTCTAATCTGAGTCTAGATGGCGGTGATTTTTCTGGCGAGCGGCAGATAAAAACAAAAAAGCCGGGTGGCGAAACCCGGCAAAAACGGCACAGTGGCGGTTAATCGTGATGGAGGCGATCAGTCGGTGATAAACCAGTCATCCGCGCTTTCCCATGTCTCCTGCAGAATATCGCTGATACGTTCGCGCGAGGCTTTACAGCCCCCAAACACGTTCAGCTGATTACCGCCCGCATAGCGGACGTGGACATGATGATTATCATCAGGAAAATCGCGGGTGATACGGCGCGTAAGCTCGGCGCTGAGTGCGTCCAGCGCGCCAGCAGGCAGGGGCTGAGTCTTTGCTACGGTAATTTCAACACGCATAAACGCCTCCGGAATAATATACTGGTTATTTGTACAGTATCTTTATCCCGAAGGCAAGCGGTACAGAATTATTCTTTGATGCGCCAGTTCAGGGTTTCGCCTGCCAGGAACGGCACCAGCGTGTCATCCGCTACGGCGACCGTGTCTGGCACGGTCCACGCCTCACGCACCAGCGTCAGCGTTCCCTCATTCAATGGCAGGCCATAGAAGTTCGGGCCGTTCTCAGAGCAGAAGGCTTCAAAATGCGCCAGCGCATCCAGCTCCTCAAACACGCTCAGGTAAGCCGGCAGCGAGGTGGGGGCGTTGAACACGCCGGCACAGCCACAGCTGGCTTCTTTCAGATGACGCAGGTGTGGCGCGGTGTCGGTGCCAAGGAAGACGCGGGGATGTCCGCTGGCAACCAGCTTGCGCAGCGCCTCCTGGTGCACATTGCGTTTCAGAATCGGCAGGCAGTAGAGATGCGGACGCACGCCGCCCACCAGCATATGGTTGCGGTTAAACATCAGGTGCTGCGGGGTGATCGTGGCCGCGAGCAAATCATTGCCTTCGGCCACGTAGGCAGCCGCTTCGCGCGTCGTGATGTGCTCCATGACCACTTTCAGCGCAGGGAATTGCTGGCGCAGCGGATGCAGAACGGTCTCAATAAAGCGCGCTTCACGATCAAAAATATCCACGTGTGCGTCCGTTACCTCACCGTGTACCAGCATCGGCATACCTATCTGCTGCATGCGCTCCAGCACGGGCGCGATAGCGGCAATGCTGGTGACGCCGTGGCTGGAGTTGGTCGTGGCATGCGCCGGGTAGAGTTTGGCGGCGGTAAAAATGCCGTCGCGGTAGCCACGCGCCACTTCCTCCGGGTCCAGCGAATCCGTCAGATAGCAGGTCATCAGCGGCGTGAAGCGGTGGGCAGCGGGCAGGGCCGCAAGAATGCGTTCGCGATAAGCCACGGCGGCTTCCACACTGGTGACCGGCGGAACCAGATTAGGCATCACAATCGCCCGTCCGTTGACGGCGCTGGTATAGGGCAGCACCGCGTTAAGCATGGCGCCATCGCGCAGATGGATATGCCAGTCGTCAGGGCGGCGGATGGTTATTTGCTGAGGTTGGGCTGTCATTCAGGGGGCTCCGGCTGAGAATTAAAACGAAATGGCGTGTTCAGGCCGGGGAGTAATCATAAGCGGCGAAGCAACCGTTTGCACGGGATTTTATTGTCAGCCCGGGCCTGGCGGAGAGAAGCGCACAGGAATGCAGCAAAAGCAGGGGAAAGTGCATGCGCAGACCAGGAGGCGGTCTGCGCTGCAGGCATCGCTTAATCGGTAAAGGGAATGACCAGTTCGCCGGGCTTCACTTCCAGGCCTTTTGCCAGCTTTTTCGCCAGCGCTTCCGCTTTGCTGCGGTCGCTGCTCAGCACGTAAGCGGGTTGCTCGCTGAAATAGCGTTTCAGCGATTCATTCAGATAAGGCGTCAGGGTTTTCATGATGGTAGCCATTTTATCGGGCTGAACCTGCGCGTCGGTGATCTCCAGATCCTGCAGATATATTGCGCCCTGCTGCACGTTATACACCGGCTGCGCTTTCATTTTCAGCTGCATGTCGGCCTGCTGCGGACCAAACAGCGAACTGACGTTGATATGGGCTTTTCCACTGAGGGTCACTTTACCCGGCTCTTCACGTCCAATCTGGCTGCTCAGTTCGCTCAGCACAATATGGGCATTCACCAGGCCGGCCACGCCAAGGTCTTTTTCGTAATTGTTGCGCTTCTGCAGCGCCTGATTCACTTCCTGCTCGCTGATAGTGTATTGGGTTAACTGATTACAGCCGCTTAGCAGCACGGCAAAAAACAGGGCAGTCAGCCCGATAACAGCCTTTTTCATAATGTCTTCATCCTGAACGATACGGCAAAACAGCCTAAAGCCTGCCTGATTCAGGAGCGGGTGTCACCAGGAGGGAGATGAGAAACGCACGGCGCGCTTCTCATCGGGGGAAGTGTTAAGCCGCTAAGGAGGAGAGCAGATTAACCTGCGTCTGCTTGGCCATGTTGTCGCGGTAATCGGCCACGCGGGCTGGCCACTCAATGCCGGCAACCAGCGTCAGTGAACGCAGCAGCGGGAACAGATGAATGTCATCCTCGGACAGCTCGCCATTTACCGCGTTGGGTTTGACGATCAGTTTATCAAGCTGGCGCAAATCGCCGCTGATGTTCTTGATCCATCCCGGCGCGTGTTTGTGCAGCTCTGCAAAATCGCCGATGCTGGCCTGCTTCTTCTCGCGGAAATAGTTGCGCGCCTCCGGCGTGGCGAACTCGGCGAATGACGCCTCGGCAATGCGCGGAATCAGCAGCTTGTTAACGTAGCTGTTGACGTGGCGCAGCCAGTCGCTGATGGCCGGATTGGTTTTCCCGGTCAAGAGTGGCTCGCGATCCTGATTATCCACCAGGCGCACAATATCCATGCTCTCCGCCATCGCGCTGCCATCCTGCTTCTGCAGAACAGGCGCTATTTTCTGGCCCACCAGTTTTTTCGGGGTATCTTCATCGTCATTCAGCATGACCACCAGTTCTACCGGCAGGTTTTTCAGGCCAAAAATCATGCGTGCTTTCACGCAGAAAGGGCAGTGCTCGTAGATATAGAGTTTCATCCCGTTTCTTCTCCTCGGGTTCTCAGGGTGACGGGGGTCACCCTTTTTCCGGACGTGCGGGAAGTATGGAAGAGATCACCTGAACCGGCAAACTAGCTGCTGAAAATCACCGGGGCCACCGGGCGCGGCTGGAACTGCCACCACAGCGCGCCGAGCGTCACCACGCCCACGCTGCTCAGCAGCATCCACGGCAGCTCTGGCAGGGCCAGCTGCTGGCCGAGGTCAAACATCCAGCCGCCTCCCGAGTAGCCAATTAAACCGCCAATCGCCAGCCCCAGCCGGCTGAAGCCCATATAGCTGCCGCGCGCGCGGGCGCTGGCCAGAGAGGCGCTAAGGGTTTCGCGCGCCGGCTCGGCAATAATGGAACCGAAATAAAACAGCGCGATCAGCACAAACAGCGCCGGCAGCGACGTCGTCATCCCCACCGGCAGCAGGCTGAAGGTCATCAGCGCCAGCCCGGCCATCAGCCGCGTTTCCAGCCGGAAGCGTTTTTCGCTCCAGCGCGCCAGCGGATAAAGCAGGGTAAGCGACAGCAGGGCCTCAATCGCGTACATCCATTTTACCGCGGCCGGGGCACCGGCCACCTGATTGACCATTACCGGCAGCATCAGCATCACCTGCACCGCCAGGATGTAGTAACCGGTAAGTGTGAAAACGTACCGGCGGAAACGTTTATCACGCCATACGCGCTGCAGGCCATCCCGCATTGCGATGCGTTCGGTCGACAGCCGCCAGGCCGGTAACCACAGGGCATTAAACAGCGCCGCGCCAACAAATACCGCCGCACCTGTCCAGCACACCAGGCGAAAATCCCACGTCAGCAGCCAGCTGCCGATCAGCGCCCCCAGCACCGCACCGGCGCTGTCCTGCATCATCAGCAGGGAAAAGAAACGGCCCCGTTCACGCGCCCGCACCAGTTTCACCACCAGCGCGCTGCGCGGCGGATCAAACAGCGTGCCGCCCAGCCCTGACAGCACGCAGGCAAGCCAGAGCAGCCAGGGTTCATGCGCCAGCGCCATACCGGCAAAGCCGCCGGCGCGCAGCAGCATGCCGGTAACAATCAGCGGCCGGGCGCCAAAGCGGTCCGCGATGGCACCGCCAAAAATACCCAAACCCTGCTGGGTAAGCTGACGCAGGCCGAGCGCAATGCCCACCAGCAGCGCGGCCCAGCCAAGCTGCTCTACGAAGTGGATGGAGATCAGGGGAAAGACCACAAAGAACCCCAGCACCACCAGCATGTTATCGATTAACAGAAACGTTTTTCCAAGGCGACGTGCCCGCGCAACCCGTGACATGCGGCATCCTGAACAGAAGGGAGAGAAAAGCGACCAGTGGGTCCATTCTCTGTTCGCGGCTGGAGAAAAAATAGCCTTTTCAGGATGATATTTTTTTATCCAGGCTGAAGAGAAATTAATCCCGATTCGGAATCAATTCCGGCCGGTGATGCGCGACGTTTTACCGCAGCCGGGGGGGCGGTTATAGTGAGAGTATCGCCGCTGGCGTACATCTTTCTTTCGTTATGGATTTCAGGAGTCATGATGTTTGGCTATCGCTCTGCCGGCCCGCGCGTGCGGCTGACTACCGATCGTCTGGTTGTCCGTTTAGTACACGAACGTGATGCCTGGCGACTGGCAGATTACTACGCTGAGAACCGCGCCTTTTTAAAACCCTGGGAGCCGGTCCGCGATGACAGCCACTGCTACCCCTCCGGCTGGCAGGCGCGGCTGGGGCTTATCGCTGACATGCATAAGCAGGGCACCGCCTTTTATTTTGTGCTGATGGACCCGGAAGAGCAGGCAGTCCGCGGCGTCGCTAACTTCAGTAATGTACTGCGCGGCTCGTTTCACGCCTGCTATCTCGGCTATTCGCTCGGCGAAAAATGGCAGGGGCAGGGCATGATGTTTGAAGCGCTGCAGAGCGCCATTCGCTATATGCAGCGCCAGCAGCGTATCCACCGCATTATGGCGAATTACATGCCACACAATCAGCGCAGTGGCGATCTGCTGGCGCGCCTCGGCTTTGAAAAAGAGGGGTACGCCAAAGATTACCTGCTGATTGACGGGCGCTGGCAGGATCACGTCCTGACCGCGCTCACCTGGCGTGAATGGACCCCGGACCGTCGTTAATCATAAGCATAAGGAAAATCGCATGAAGATGGCTTTGCCGGCGCAGGCGCTGCGCGTGCTGGGCTGCCTGCTGGAGAAGCAGGTCACTACCCCCGAACAGTATCCGCTCTCGCTTAATGGCGTCGTGACCGCCTGTAATCAGAAATCGAACCGCGAACCGGTGATGGACCTGAGCGAAAGCGAGGTGCAGGCGCAGCTGGATGCGCTGGTGCAAAAGCATCTGGTGACGGCAAACAGCGGCTTTGGTCAGCGCGTCAGTAAATATGAGCAGCGTTTTTGCAACTCCGCTTTCGGCAATCTGCAGCTTAATCCGGCTGAAGTGGCGGTGCTGACGTTGCTGTTTTTACGCGGTGCGCAAACGCCCGGCGAACTGCGCACCCGCAGCGGGCGGCTGCATGCGTTTCGCGACATGGCGGAGGTTGAGCAGACGCTGGAGGGGCTGATGACACGCGCAGACGGGCCGATGGTGGTGCGGCTGGCGCGTGAGCCGGGCAGACGTGAAAGCCGCTTTATGCACCTGTTTGGCGGGGCGGTGGCAGACGCGCCGGCAGCGGCAGAAGCGCAGCCCGATCGCGACGATCTGGCCGCGCGCGTGGCGCAGCTGGAGCAGCGCGTCGCGGCGCTGCAGGATCAGCTCGATCAGCTGCTGCAGCAGGAGGCCTGACATGACGCTGCGAATTGGTGTAGTGGGACTGGGTGGCATTGCGCAGAAAGCCTGGCTGCCGGTGCTGGCGCAGGCCGCTGACTGGCAACTGGCGGGGGCCTTCTCGCCCAATCAGGCGAAAGCCCAGGCGGTGTGTAACAGCTACCGTATTCCCTGTTTCTCCCGGCTGGATACCCTGGCCGCCGCCTGCGATGCCGTTTTTGTCCACAGCAGCACCGCCAGCCACTATGAGGTAGTGAAGGCGCTGCTGCTGGCAGATAAGGACGTGTGCGTCGATAAACCGCTGGCGGCCACGCTGCAGCAGGCCGAAGCGCTGGTGACGCTGGCAGAGAAGCGGAAACGCACACTGATGGTGGCCTTTAACCGCCGCTTCGCCCCGCGTTATCAGCAACTGAAAGGTGAAATGGCGCGTGCGGCCGCGCTGCGCATCGAAAAACATCGCGCGGACAGTGTTGGCCCGCACGACCTGCGCTTTACCCTGCTGGACGACTATCTGCACGTGGTGGACACCGCACTGTGGCTGGCAGGCGGCAAACTCACGCGTCAGTCCGGTCATATTGAAACCAATGAACGGGGTGAAATGCTGTATGCCGAACATCACTTTTATGCCGGCGCGCTGCAAATCACCACCAGCATGCATCGCCGTGCCGGTACGCAACGTGAAGTGGTCAGCGCGGTATGCGACGGCGACTATATCCAGATTACTGACATGCGCGAGTGGCAGCAGGAGAACCTGAACGGCCTGCGCAGCGATCCGTCACCGGCCTGGCAGAGCCATCTGACCCAGCGCGGCTTCAGCGGTGCCGCGCACCATTTTCTGCAGTGCGTGCAAAATCAGACGATGCCTGAAACCAGCGGCGAACAGGCGCTGGCGGCGCAGCGTCTGGTTGAAAAGCTGTGGCGCGATGCCGAACAGGAATAATCCCTTGTAACACTCAATGCTGGTCATTTCCCGCCGCAGCAGTAGACTATCGCCGGACATCGCTGGATGTCCGCGCTAAGTTGCTCATTTATCCGACACTTTTCAGGATGCGCCACTCACTATGAATTTGCTGAAATCGCTGGCTGCGGTCAGTTCGATGACCCTGTTTTCCCGCGTACTGGGGTTTGCCCGTGATGCCATCGTGGCACGCGTATTTGGCGCGGGTATGGCCACCGACGCCTTTTTTGTCGCGTTCAAACTGCCCAACCTGCTGCGGCGTATCTTCGCCGAAGGCGCATTTTCCCAGGCGTTTGTGCCGATTCTGGCCGAATACAAAAGCAAGCAGGGGGAAGAGGCCACCCGGGTATTTGTGGCGTATGTGTCCGGCCTGCTGACGCTGGTCCTGGCGCTGGTAACGGTGCTGGGCATGGTGGCGGCGCCCTGGGTGATCGTGGTGACCGCGCCGGGCTTTGCCGATACCGCCGATAAATTTACCCTGACCAGCGCGCTGTTGCGCGTGACCTTCCCCTACATTTTGCTGATTTCGCTGGCCTCGCTGGCCGGTGCCATCCTCAACACCTGGAACCGCTTCTCGGTGCCGGCTTTCGCCCCCACGCTGCTCAATATCAGCATGATCGGGTTTGCCGTCTTTGCGGCGCCGCACTTCCATCCGCCGGTGATGGCGCTGGCGTGGGCGGTGGTGGTGGGCGGGCTGCTGCAGCTGGGTTACCAGCTACCGCACCTGAAGAAGATTGGCATGCTGGTGCTGCCGCGCCTGAATCTGCGCGATGCCGGCGTCTGGCGCGTGATGCGGCAGATGGGCCCGGCGATTCTCGGCGTCTCGGTAAGCCAGATCTCGCTGATCATCAACACCATCTTTGCCTCGTTTCTCGTTTCGGGCTCAGTATCCTGGATGTACTATGCCGACCGCCTGATGGAGTTTCCCTCTGGCGTACTGGGTGTGGCGCTCGGCACCATTCTGCTGCCGTCGCTGGCGAAAAGTTTTGCCAGCGGGAATCACGATGAGTACTCGCGCCTGATGGACTGGGGCCTGCGCCTCTGTTTTCTGCTGGCGCTGCCGAGCGCGGTTGCGCTGGGTATCCTCTCCGGCCCGCTTACCGTAGCGCTGTTCCAGTATGGCAAATTTACCGCCTTTGATGCGGCAATGACCCAGCGTGCGCTGATTGCCTATTCTGTTGGTTTAATGGGCCTGATTGTGGTGAAAGTGCTGGCCCCGGGTTTCTATTCGCGTCAGGACATTAAAACGCCGGTGAAAATCGCTATCGTGACGCTGATCATGACTCAGCTGATGAACCTGGCCTTTATCGGCCCGCTGAAGCACGCCGGTCTGTCTCTGTCGATTGGCCTGGCTGCCTGTCTGAATGCGGCGCTGCTGTTCTGGCAGCTGCGCAAAAAAGCCATCTTTCAGCCGCAGCCTGGCTGGTTCAGCTTCCTGCTGCGTTTACTGATCGCGGTGGCGGTGATGGCCGCGGCGCTGGCTGGCATTCTGCAGCTGATGCCAGCGTGGGAAGAGGGACAGATGTGGTGGCGTCTGCTGCGGCTGGCGGCCGTCTGTGCCATCGGCGGCGGTGCCTACTTCCTGATGCTGGGGCTGATGGGCTTTCGTCCGCGCGACTTTGCCCGCCGCACCGCCGTCTGACCGGCGGTGTCTGAGCACAAACGCAAAAAGGCCGCCATCAACGATGGCAGCCTGCAGGCGCGGTAGCCGGCGGTTCAGGCCTTACGGCTGAGCGTCGCCTGTCCCAGACCGCGGCCATCGGGGCCGTAAAAAGCCTGGGTCTGATGCGGTTTCAGCACGGCCAGTGCGTCCTGGGTAAAGCTGATCTGATGCTGCAGCAATAAACCGTTATGTTTATTCGCCATGCTTAAACGCTGCGTATGCTGCTGAATGCTCGCCCAGCGACGGGCGATATCACTGTGACCACGGTAGGGTGCCTGCACGCCGAGCGTCTGCCCGGCTTTGCGCCGCATCTCATCCAGATAATTCAGCGTGGCCAGCAGCGCGGTTTTATCTTCGGTGATGCGCTGCAGCAGGCTGCCATTTACCTGTGCGGCAGAAAGCTGTTGCTGCTCCTCATCCATCACAATGGTGAGGGAAGCCAGCACATCCTGCATTTTGTCTAACGTGGTCAGCAGATCATTCATTGGGATCATTTACCCTCTAAATACGCCCGGGTATCGGCGATCAGCGCATCGGCGATCTTACCGGTATCCATTTTCAGTTCGCCATTACGAATGGCCGTCTTCAGCTGCTCTACGCGCGCTGTGTTGATATCTTTGCTGCCAGGCTGCATCAGCTGCGCCTGAGCGGTGCTCAACGTTACTTCAGCGCCGCTCTGACGCGGTGCGCTGGTGGCCGGTGCGCTGTTCTGACGCACTTTGCCGGCATTGTCGTTGTTGTCACGGGTCTGTACAGTGCTCACCGCTTTCAGGGGTTGCGTTCTGTCGATGCTCATGGTCTTGCTCCTGTTAGGGTCAGATGGGGTCAACCAACTGAGTCAGCATAGGGTAATCTCTTTGTTGATATCTCTATCGGCAGAACAACCGCCTTCTTTAACGCTTTATAGCGATATCAGAATATTCCCATCCGCGTCGGCGCGACCGCTGACCACCTGCCCGTTACTCATGCGCACCCGTACCATTTGTGTCGCCCCGGCGTTGTTCAGCGCGCGTCCTTCGCTGCTGGCATTAAAGCCGTTTCCGCTGGCGATCACCATCACATTTTGTCCGGCTTTCACCCGCCACGGCTGACGCAGCATAGTGGCCGTTACCGGTTGACCGGGCGGGATATCGCGCAGGGCGATGGCATCCGCCAGGTTGTCTGTCTCCATCAGCGCACGTGCCGGCAGCGTATCCAGGCGTCCGGTTTCCAGACGGAAGTCGCTGGCACTGACGCTGGCACCGCGCGCAATCTGCTGATTCGCGACCAGGTATTGTCCGCTGACCTGCACCTGTACCTGCAGGTAACGACGCTCCTGACCGCAGTTCGCCGCGATACTCAGGTTGCCCCACTGGCGGCTGTTGCCCGGCAACTGCAGCTGTGGCGCGTCACATTGTGGCCACTGGGCCTGCGGCGTGCGGAGCACCACCGTCATGCCGACAGCATGCGCGGGGTCGCGCGCCTGGAAAAACTGCGTCAGCTGCGCGCTGAGGTCAGCGGCATAGCCGGGCGTGACAAGCACCAGCCACAGCGTGGTCAGCAAGAAAGAACATCTGCGCATGAACGCCTCCTGTCGGGAAGATGACACTGAGTGTACCCGCTGCAAAAAAAATTCAAGGTCAAAAATAGCTGCGATTTTTGCTGTTATTCAGACGATGGCTCTTGCTTTTGTCCGCTTAAGCTGTCAGCTCAAAATTCTCATTCGCGGAGGAAGCATGCTCGACAAACTCGATGCCGCGCTGCGATTTGGTACTGAAGCGTTAAATTTGCGGGCTCAGCGTCAGGAAATCCTGGCGTCTAACATTGCCAACGCCGACACCCCTGGCTATCAAGCCCGGGATATCGACTTTGCCAGCCAGCTGAGCAAAGTGATGCAGAACGGCCGCGCTGCGGGCAATAGCCTGGCACTTAACGTGACATCAGCGCGCCACATTGAAGCGCAAACCAATTCACAGCCGTCGCTGGATCTGCTGTACCGCATTCCCGATCAGCCTGCCGCGGATGGAAACACCGTGGATATGGATCGCGAACGTACGCAGTTTGCAGATAACAGCCTGAAATACCAAACCGATCTCACCCTCATCAGTAGCCAGATCAAGGGCATGATGAGCGTGCTGCAGGGGCAATAACCATGGCATTGCTGAATATTTTCAACATCGCCGGATCGGCGATGACCGCGCAGTCACAGCGCCTTAACGTCAGCGCCAGTAACCTCGCTAACGCCGACAGCGTGACCGGCCCGGACGGCCAGCCTTACGTAGCAAAACAGGTCATTTTCCAGACCGATGCCGCGCAGGGTGCCGCAACCGGTGGCGTCAAAGTGGCTGGCGTGGTTAACGATCCGACACCGGCCAAACTGGTGTATGACCCGGGTAACCCGATGGCTGACCAGAAAGGTTACGTCAAGATGCCCAACGTGGACGTCGTGGCGGAAACCGTCAACACCATGTCCGCTTCACGCAGCTATCAGGCCAACGTGGAAGTGCTGAACACGGTGAAGTCGATGATGATGAAAACCCTCACGCTGGGTCAGTAACGGAGAAATACCATGAGTCTTGCAGTAGGGATTAAAGACAATCTGGACCCAACGGTACTGAGCTCAGGCAGTACCGCAAACGCCAACAATGCGCAGGATCTGCAGAACCAGTTCCTGAACATGCTGGTGACGCAGATGAAAAACCAGGATCCGACCAATCCAATGGATAACAGCCAGCTGACGACGCAGCTGGCGCAGATCAACACCCTGAGTGGCGTTGAAAAACTCAACACCACGCTGGGCTCGATCTCCGGGCAGATCAGCACCAGCCAGTCACTGCAGAGTTCGACGCTGATTGGCCATGGCGTCATGGTCAACGGCAGTCAGGTGCTGGTGGGCAAAGGCACGGCAACGCCATTTGGCGTGGAGCTGGGCACGGCATCCACCGCCACCAGCGTCGCGATCAAAGACAGCAACGGCAACGTGGTACGCAATATCGATCTGGGCGGTCTCACCGCGGGCGTGCATACGTTCTCGTGGGACGGCAAGCTGGACGACGGCAGCACCGCACCGGATGGCAAATATACGGTTTCACTCGCCGCCAGCGATGGCAGCACCCAACTGGTGGCACAGCCGCTGAACTACGCCTACGTCAATGGCGTCAGCACTGTGAATAACACCGCAAAACTGGATCTCGGCACCATGGGCTCCGCAACCCTCGATCAAATTCGTCAGATTCTCTGACTAACCTCTTAGCAGGAGAAATTACATGTCTTTTTCCCAAGCGGTGAGCGGCCTGGGTGCTGCCTCCAGTAACCTGGATGTGATTGGTAACAACATTGCCAACTCCGCCACAGCCGGCTTTAAGTCCAGCACCATTGCCTTCGCCGATATGTTCGCCGGTTCGAACGTCGGTATGGGGACCAAAGTGGCCGCGGTGATTCAGAACTTCAACGACGGTACCACCACCACCACCAGCCGTGGTCTGGACGTGGCGCTGAGCGGCAACGGCTTTTTCCGCATGACCGATGCCAGCGGCGCGGTGTTTTACTCCCGTAACGGCCAGTTCACGCTGGACGAGAAGCGTAACCTGGTGAATACCCAGGGCCTGAACGTCACCGGCTATCCGGCAAGCGGCACGCCGCCGACTATCCAGAGCGGGGCAAACCCGGTTGCGCTGAGCATCCCGACCACGCAGATGTCCGCGCGCGCCACCACTACGGCCACCATGGTATCGAACCTGAACTCAACCGATGCCGTGCCAACCGGCGGTGCGTTCACGCCAACCAACGTGGATACCTACAACGCCAAGAGCACCGTGACGGTCTATGACTCACAGGGTAACGACCACGCGCTGGACCTTTACTACGTCAAAACCAGTAACAACAACTGGACCGTGCACGCCATCGATTCCACCACCGGCCAGGCCGCCGGCGATTTCGGGCTGACCTTTGACACCAGCGGTAATCTGCAGTCGATGACGCAGAGCGGCACCACCACCCCTGGCCAGACGGCGGCGACGCTTAACCTGACCGGCGCAAACGGCGCGGCGAACAGCACCATTACGCTGAGCGTGCTGGGCAGCCTGCAGCAGAACACCGGGAAAACCAACTTTGGTAACCCAACGCAGGATGGTTATGCGCCAGGCAACCTGACCAGCTACACCATCAACAACGATGGCACCATCACCGGGACTTACTCTAACCAGAAAACCCAGCTGCTGGGTCAGATTGTGCTGTCGAGCTTCTCTAACCCGGAAGGGCTGAAGTCGGAAGGCGACAACGTCTGGTCAGCCACTAACTCCTCCGGTCAGGCAGCGGTCGGACTGGCAGGCACCGGCACTTACGGCAACCTGACTTCCGGCGCGCTGGAAGCCTCAAACGTCGACCTGAGTAAAGAGCTGGTGAACATGATCGTGGCGCAGCGTAACTACCAGGCCAACAGCCAGACCATCAAAACGCAGGACCAGATTCTGAACACCCTGGTCAACCTTCGTTAATACGCTAACGGGATTGCTTTATGGATCACGCAATATATACCGCGATGGGCGCGGCCAGTCAGACGATGGAGCAGCAGTCTGTTACCGCCAGCAACCTCGCCAACGCCTCTACGCCAGGCTTTCGTGCGCAGCTGAACGCGCTGCGCGCGGTGCCGGTGAATGGCTGGTCGCTGCCAACGCGTACGCTGGTTGCCGCTTCCACGCCGGGTGCCGACATGTCTCAGGGATCGCTGGATTACACCGAGCGTCCGCTGGATGTGGCGGTGCAGCAGGATGGCTGGCTGGCGGTGCGCACCGCTGACGGCAACGAAGCCTATACCCGCAACGGCAACATGCAGATCAGCCCGACCGGTCAGCTGACCATTCAGGGCAATCCCGTGATGGGCGATGGCGGACCGATTGCCGTGCCGCAGGGAGCACAGATCACCATTGCCGCCGATGGCTCTATCACCGCGCTGAACCCTGGCGATGCGCCTAACGCCACCGTGCAGCTTGGACGTCTGAAGCTGGTGCGCGCCACCGGCAAAGAGCTGACGCGCGGTGACGATGGCATGTTCCGGCCCAACGCGGCAACGCAGGCTCAGCGCGGTGCCGCACTGGCCAACGATGCCACGGTGCAGGTGATGCCCGGCGTGCTGGAAGGCAGCAACGTCAAACCGGTAGAAACCATGGTCGATATGATCGCCAACGCCCGACGTTTTGAGATGCAGATGAAAGTGATCTCCAACGTTGATGAAAACGAACAGCGAGCCAACCAGTTGCTCAATATGGGCAGCTAAGGCTTAAGGAAAACAGAATGATTCGTTCTTTATGGATCGCGAAAACCGGTCTTGACGCACAGCAGACCAACATGGACGTGATTGCCAACAACCTGGCAAACGTCAGCACCAACGGCTTTAAGCGCTCGCGCGCGGTATTCGAGGATCTGATGTATCAGACGCTGCGTCAGCCGGGCGCCCAGTCGTCAGAACAGACCACGCTGCCTTCCGGTCTGCAGATTGGTACCGGTGTCCGTCCGGTCACCACTGAACGTCTGCATAACCAGGGCAACCTGTCACAGACCAGTAACTCGAAAGATGTAGCGATTAACGGTCAGGGCTATTTCCAGGTGCAGATGCCGGACGGCACGTCAGCCTACACCCGTGACGGTTCGTTCCAGGTGGATCAGAACGGTCAGCTGGTGACCAACGCCGGTTTCCCGGTGCAGCCAGGCATTACCATCCCGGCGAACGCCACCAGCATCACCATCTCCCGTGACGGTGTGGTGACGGTGACGCAGCAGGGCCAGGCGCAGCCCGCGCAGGTGGGTCAGCTGACGCTCAGCACGTTTATTAACGACTCCGGTCTGGATAGCGTGGGTGAGAACCTGTACCAGGAAACGCAGGCATCAGGCGCGCCAACAGAAAGCACGCCGGGCCAGAACGGCGCAGGCCTGCTGTATCAGGGATACGTGGAAACCTCGAACGTCAACGTGGCGGAAGAGCTGGTGACCATGATCCAGACGCAGCGTGCTTACGAGATCAACAGCAAGGCGATCAGCACCTCCGATCAGATGCTGCAGAAGTTAACCCAGATCTAATGCTGGGATCGTTGGGCCAGCCTGGCTGGCCCGATTAAGAACATGAATAAGGTCAGAACTCCGTGGCGAAGCAAGTGATTATCAAGCCTGGGCATTGGTTAGTAGCCACGCTGCTACTGACTCTTAACGGTTGTGCGCTGGTGCCGCGCACGCCACTGGTACAGGGCGCGACGACGGCTGAGCCGACGCCTTCCGCGCCGCCGGTGGTCAATGGCTCCATTTTCCAGGGCGTTGCGCCACTCAACTACGGCTATCAGCCGCTGTTTGAGGATCGCCGTCCACGCAACATTGGCGATACCCTGACCATTACGCTGCAGGAGAACGTCAGCGCCAGCAAGAGCTCGTCAGCCAGTGCGAACCGCAGTGGCAGCAACAGCTTTGGCCTGAGCGCGATCCCAACCGGCCTCGCGGGTCTGGTGGGTGCCGGCGGCGAAAAAGCGGCGCTGGATGCCAATGGCAAAAACGATTTCGCGGGTAAAGGCGGCGCTACCGCCAACAACACCTTTACCGGCACCATCACCGTCACCGTTAATCAGGTGCTGTCGAACGGCAACCTGCGCGTGGTGGGTGAGAAACAGATTGAAATCAACCAGGGCACCGAATTTATTCGCTTCTCTGGTGTAGTCAACCCACGCACTATCAGCGCCAGCAACGCGGTGCTGTCAACGCAGGTGGCGGATGCCCGTATTGAGTACGTGGGTAACGGTTATATCAATGAGGCGCAGACCATGGGCTGGTTCCAGCGCTTCTTCCTGAACATCTCGCCGATGTAAGAGGTCATGATGAAGAACACTGTATTACTGCGCATCGGGCTTGGCCTGCTGCTGGGGCTGAGCAGCCTGATGGTCCAGGCGGACCGTATCCGCGATCTGACCACCATCCAGGGCGTGCGTGATAACCAGCTGATTGGTTACGGCCTGGTGGTCGGACTGGATGGCACCGGTGACCAGACCACACAGACGCCGTTTACCACCCAGACCGTCAGCAACATGCTTTCCCAGCTGGGGATCACCGTGCCGGCCGGCACCAACATGCAGCTGAAAAACGTGGCAGCGGTAATGGTAACGGCAAAGCTGCCGTCCTTTGCCCGCCAGGGACAAACGGTGGACGTGGTGGTTTCCTCGCTGGGTAACGCCAAAAGCCTGCGCGGCGGTACGCTGCTGATGACCCCGCTGAAAGGCGTGGACAACCAGGTGTACGCGCTGGCGCAGGGTAACATTCTGGTCGGCGGGGCGGGTGCCTCGGCGGGCGGCAGCAGCGTGCAGGTGAACCAGCTGAACGGTGGCCGCATCACCGACGGCGCGACGGTCGAGCGTGAGCTGCAAAGCAACTTTGGCAGCCAGAACACCATCAACCTGCAGCTGAATAATGAAGACTTCAGCATGGCGCAGCGCATCGCTGATGCGATCAACAGCCGCGGTATTGGCTCCGCGCTGCCGCTGGATGCGCGTACCGTGCAGATTCGCGTGTCGCCAAACAACAGTTCGCAGGTGCGTCTGCTGGCAGAGATTCAGAACATCGATGTCTCGGTACCACTGGAAGATGCGAAAGTGATCATCAACTCACGCACCGGCTCGGTGGTGATGAACCGCGAAGTGACGCTGAACACCTGTGCGGTCGCGCAGGGCAACCTGTCGGTGACGGTGAATCAGCAGCAGAACGTCAGCCAGCCGGATACACCACTGGCCGGTGGACAGACGGTGGCCACCACGCAGACGCAGATCGATCTGCGCCAGAGCGGCGGCGCACTGCAGCGGGTTAACGCCAGTGCCAACCTGAACAACGTGGTGCGTGCGCTGAACGCACTGGGCGCGACACCAATTGAACTGATGTCGATTCTGCAGTCGATGGAAAGCGCAGGCTGTCTGCGCGCTAAGCTGGAAATTATCTGATGACCGATACGCAATCGCTGACGAACGCGGCGTATGACAGCCGCTCGCTGAACGAACTGAAACGCCAGGCCGCCACGGACCCAAAGGGCAAGGCGCTGCAGGTGGCAAAGCAGGTTGAAGGAATGTTCGTGCAAATGATGCTGAAAAGCATGCGCGCCGCGCTGCCGCAGGACGGCATGATGAGCAACGATCAGACCCGGCTGTATACCTCAATGTACGATCAGCAGATTGCGCAGGAGATCGGCAAGCGCGGCCTGGGCCTGGCGGACACCATTGTTAAACAGATGCAGCCCGCGCAGGCTCCGGATGAAACGGCAGGCACTATTCCGATGAAGCTGGATAACAGCTTCGTTTACAGCAGCATGGCGCCGGTACAGCTGGAGCAGATGGTGCGTAAAGCGGTACCGCGCCTGCCGGTCTCACCGGCCAGCCTGCCCACGGACAGCAATGATTTTATTGCCCAGCTGGCGCAGCCGGCCAAAGTGGCCAGCCAGCAGAGCGGCATTCCGCACCACCTGATTCTGGCGCAGGCCGCGCTGGAATCCGGCTGGGGTCAGCGTCAGATTCTGACGCGCGACGGCAAGCCGAGTTACAACGTGTTCGGCATCAAGGCCAGCGGCGACTGGAAAGGCGAAACCACCGATATCATGACCACGGAATATGAGGGTGGCGCAGCGAAAAAGGTGCGGGCAACCTTCCGCGTTTATGGCTCCTATTTTGAAGCGCTCAGTGATTACGTCCGGCTGATCGGCCATAACCCGCGCTATGCCGCCGTCGCCACGGCGTCAAGCGCCGAGCAGGGCGCCCGCGCGCTGCAGGCGGCGGGTTACGCCACCGATCCGAAATACGCGCAGAAGCTGGTGGGAATGATTCAGCAATTCAAGAACATGGGCGAAAAAGTCGTGAAAGCCTACAGCCAGGACGTCAACGATTTGTTCTGACTTTTGGCCTCAAGTTTCACTTAAGCACGCCGATACTATGCATAGGCCGCAGATGCCTGCCATCTGCGCAATCGCACTGATGACTGCCAGCCCGGTTAACGGGAAATAAAGGAACCGAGATGTCCAGCATAATTAACTCAGCGATGAGCGGGCTGAGCGCCGCACAGGCCGCATTAAGCACCACCAGTAACAACATCAGCAACTACACCGTGGCGGGCTATTCGCGCCAGACCATTCTGCTGTCGCAGGCCAACAGTACCCTGCAGGGCAGCAACTATTATGGCAACGGTGTCAATGTCACCGGTGTGCAGCGCGAGTATGATGACTTTATTACCGCCCAGCTGCGCGGTAACAGCGCTAACTACAGCGCGGTAAACTCGCAGTACAACCAGATTTCGAATATTGATGACCTGCTGTCGACCACCACGACCAGCCTGTCTGACTCTATCCAGTCGTTTTTCACCAACGTACAGAACGTCGTGAGCAACGCGGATGATCCTTCAGCACGTCAGTCAATGCTGAGCTATGCGCAGGGGCTGGTCAATCAGTTCCAGACCACCGCCCAGTATCTGACCAGTATGCAGAACAGCGTTAACACCGATATCAAAGCCAACGTTGATCAGATCAACACCTATTCCGGTCAGATTGCCGATCTCAACACCCAGATTGCCAAACTCACCACCGGCGGCGGGGCGGCGCCAAACGATCTGCTCGACCAGCGCGATCAGCTGGTGAATAACCTGAACAGCATTGTCGGCGTCAACGTTTCCAAGCAGGATGGTAACTACATTGTGGCGATGGGCAACACCACGCTGGTCAATGGCGGGAAAACCACAACGCTGACCGCCATGCCGTCCAGCAGCGACGCGTCACGTCTTACCATTGGCTATGTCGATCAGCAGGCGGGCAAGGTTGAGCTGCCGGAAAAAACGCTGACCACCGGTGCGCTGGGCGGCCTGCTGTCGTTCCGTTCACAGGATCTCGACAACGCGCAGAACCAGCTCGGCCAGCTGGCGGCGGCCTTTACCACCAGCTTTAACCAGGTGCACAGCACGGGTTATGACAGCAACGGCGACACCGGTAATAACTTCTTTAACATCGGCAGCCCGAGCGTGGTGAACAACACTAAAAACACCTCATCGGCCACCCTGACCGCCGCCTGGAGCGATACCAGTGCGCTGAAAGCCTCAAACTACAACGTGAGTTATGACGGCAGCAGCTGGTCAGTGACCCGCCTGTCGGACAACGCCAAACTGACGCCGACCATGGGTACTGATGCTTCCGGCAATACCACCATGAGCTTTGACGGTGTGGCACTGACGGTCAATGGCAGCGCCAATGCTAAAGACAGCTTCCTGGTGAAGCCGGTGCAGGATGTGATCAGCGGCATGTCCGTGGCGATCACCAGTGAATCGCAGATCGCGGCAGCCGCGGCACCGGGCGGTGCCAGTGATAACCGCAATGCGCAGAAGCTGCTGAACCTGCAGGATGCGAAACTGATCAACGGCAATGCCACGCTTTCACAGGGTTATGCCAGCCTGGTCAGCACCGTCGGTAACAAAACCAAAAACCTTGAAACCGCCGCCGCCACGCAGAAAGGCGTGGTGACGCAGCTGACAGAGCGTCAGCAGTCGGTTTCCGGCGTAAACCTTGATGAAGAGTACGCCAACCTGAACAAATATCAGCAGTTTTACATGGCGAACGCGCAGGTGCTGCAAACCGCCAGTACCATTTTCAACGCGTTGATAAACATCCGCGGCTAACGGACGAGGTCTGATCGATGAGACTCAGTACAAACATGATTTTTGATCAGCAGGTGCGTGGCGTCACAGATGCGCAGTCCACCTGGCTGAAAGCGGGTGCACAGCTGTCCACCGGCCGTCGCGTCACCAACCCTTCTGACGATCCGATTGCGGCCTCGCGCGCGGTCGTGCTGTCGCAGACGCAGGCGCGCGACAGCCAGTTCGCGCTGGCGCGCTCGTTCGCCAATCAGGGATTATCGCTGGAAGAGAGCACACTGGGTGATGTTACTACCGCCATTCAGGCTGCCCAGTCCGCGCTGGTCAGTGCCGGCAACGGTTCGCTGAGTGACGATGACCGCTCCTCTTATGCCACCCAGCTGGAAGGCATTCGCTCTCAGCTGCTGAACCTGGCGAACAGCAAAGACGGCAATGGCCGCTATCTGTTTGCCGGTTATGAATCCGACAAAGCGCCGTTTACCCAGGATGCCACTACGGGTGCCGTCACCTATAACGGCGGGTCAGATCCGATCACGCAGAAAGTGGACAGCGAACGTACCATGACCGTGGGTCACACCGGTGACGCCATTTTCAACAAACTTACCAGCAATGCCAAACCGGAACCGAATGGCGGCGCCAGCCAGACCAACCTGTTTGACATGCTGGACAGCGCGATTGCCGCGCTGAAAGTGCCACAGACTGACGCTGACGATGCCACCAAACAGACATTCAGCGCGGCGATGGACAAAGCCAACCGCGGCTTCAGCAACTCGCTGAACAACGTGCTGGCGGTGCGTTCTGAAATTGGTACCCAGTTAAAAGAGCTGGATACGCTGGACGCGAAAGGCGATGACCGTACCGTCACGCTGAAAGATCAGATGAGCACGCTGGTTAACGTTGATTACACCCAGGCGATCTCAACCTACACCATGCAGCAGCAGCTGCTGCAGGCGTCTTACACTACCTTTAGCGATATGTCGAAGATGTCGCTGTTCCAGATGAATAAGTAACTGTCCTGATATTTGAGCGTGCTTAAACCGGGTGCGCTTAGTTTCTCCCACTGCCCACGAGGGCCGTGGGATTTTTTTTGCCCGCTGCCCGCTGCCCGCTGCCCGCTGCCCGCTGCCAGCTATCCGCTTCGCTGGCACACGGCACACGGCACACGGCACACGGCACGACACGGGCAGGGCACGCGGCCCGCAGGGCTGTCGCGCGGCTATCGCCGTTGTGCTCGCTCTGTTATCCATGCTTTTCCAAAACAACGCGTTCACCACTCATCCGGCTGTCGCGCGGCTGCAAGTTCTGTCATCTGTACTTTGCGACACAAAACGCGTTCGCCATTCACCCTGTAAGGCGTATGCGCCTTGCTACCAGCGGCGGCACGCAGACGGAGGGCAGCCGGATTCAGCCGGCCGGCAGCGAAATTGCGGCAATAAAAAACCCCGGACTGGCCGGGGTTGGAAGGGGTGTGCTGCAATCAGCCATTTTCCGGGCGGGTCGCCGGAGCTGTCGCATGGTGTGTGGCGCTGTGACCACCGGCAGAGCCGCGACCGTCAAAGCTGAACGGTGGACGGACCCAGTCGCTGTGGCGCACTGGCTCAGGCTCCCACGCCGGGGCTGGCGCTTTGGTCATGGGCGCAGTGGCGTGATATTTAAAGCGGGTATCCGCCTCAGATACCGCGGTGTCACGTGCCGCAACCGGTGCATGTGGCTCGGTCACCGGCGCAACCGGTGCCTCTGCCGCCACCGGGGCTGACAGCACTGCTTCGACTTCCGCTTCCACCGCAGGCGATACGTCAGCCGGCGCCTGATCCGCCACGGCGGCAGCACTTTTTTCTGTCGGCGTTGCATCTTCAGCGGTCGCAGCCGGTTCAGCTGCGTCAGCGGTCTGGTTTGCCACGGCTTCATCTGCGGCAGAAATCACCGCCGGCTCGTGGTTTACCGGGGCAGAGACCGGCGCCAGGTTGTCAGTATTGACGACCGGAACCTCTGCGGGTGCCTGCGGTTCCGCCTGATGAACGGCCGCATCTGCGGTTTCTGCAGCAGGCTGCGCGTTCGACTCCGCAGCGACCGGCAGCGCAACCGCTGCTGCGGTCTCTTCGCGGCTGTAGTCCGGCGTCTCCTGAACCGCATCCTGTGCGTTCTGCTCTTCCTGCGTCTGCGCAACCGGGTAAGTCACCCAGACTTTACCGGAAGCCATTTCCGGTGACGCAGCAGCGGTTTCCAGCGGCATTGGCGACTGCGACGGGTAGCGCTCGTCACGGTAGCGACGACGACGCTGACCACTCACGCGCAGGTGGCGTGGCGAGCGACGCGAACGGCGCGGCATGCTGGCGCTGTCACGGTCATCCTGCTCCTCACCGGCTACATCAGCCTGTTCAGGAGCCTGAACGCGCGGCGTGCTTTCCTCAGCGGCTTCAGTTGCCGTGGCGGCTGGCATCCCGGCCGTCTGCAGCTCAGCGGTATCACCTACGCGCACGCGCTGGCTCAGCTGACGCTGCTTACGGCGCGGCATCACCTGAACGCGCTCTTCTTCCTGTGCAACCGGCTCTTCAACGACGTCATTCTGTACCACCTGCTCAGCGGCTTTCTGCTCCTGCTGCTGCGCACGCTTCTCTTCCTGACGACGACGCTGACGCTCAGCACGCTGTTCACGACGCTGCTGCTGCTGCTCATCACGCTGCTGCAGCTGCTCTTCGGTCAGCGCCGGACGCTCACCGCGCGGCTCGCTCTGACGTTTGTTGCGACGGTTATCCTGATCGCGCGGCTCACGGGCTTCACGTGGCTCACGCGGTTCGCGCGCTTCACGTGGCTCACGGCCTTCACGAGCCTGCTGGTTTTCACCGTTACGCGGGGTGCGCTCACGACGATTATTGCGGCGGTTGTTACGACGATCGCCACGCTGCTGGCCATTGTCGGTTTCCGCTTCAGCGGCTTTGGTTTCGGTTTTCACTTCCGCTGGCGCAGCGGCAGGTTCATCACCGGCAAACAGTTTTTTCAGACCACCCAGCAGACGCGCCACGAACCCGTTACCGGTGGTGGCCGCCGGGGCTGCTGCCGCAGTTACCTGAGGTTTGACCTCGGCTTTGGTAACCGGCTGGCTCTCTTCGGTGACTTCAACCGGTGCTGGTGGCGCATCCGGCATCACGAAGGCCGCCAGTGCCGGCTGCTCCGGACGACGACGCTCAGCGTGCTCTTCTTCAGAAGGCAGCGCCATTTCCGCTTCGTGCAGCTTCGGCAGGTGGTAGGAGAGGGTTTGTGTCTCTTCACCTTTACGCACGCGCAGCACAGAGTAGTGTGGCGTTTCCATCTGATCGTTTGGCACGATGATGGCGCGCACGCCGCCCTGACGTTTTTCAATCGCGCTGACCGCTTCGCGTTTTTCGTTCAGCAGATAGGACGCCACCTGCACCGGCACAATGGCGTGCACTTCTTTGGTGTTGTCTTTCAGCGCTTCTTCTTCGATCAGACGCAGAATGGAGAGCGACAGCGATTCGTTATCACGGATGGTGCCGGTACCGCTACAGCGCGGGCAGACGTGATGGCTGGATTCGCCCAGCGACGGGCTGAGACGCTGACGCGACATCTCCAGCAGGCCAAAGCGTGAAATGTGGCTGATCTGAATCCGCGCACGATCCTGACGCACCGCTTCGCGCAGGCGGTTTTCCACCGCACGCTGGTGACGGACCGGCGTCATATCGATGAAGTCGATAACGATCAGGCCGCCCAGGTCGCGCAGACGCAGCTGGCGGGCGATTTCATCGGCCGCTTCCAGGTTGGTATTGAATGCGGTTTCTTCGATGTCCCCACCGCGCGTGGCGCGAGCGGAGTTGATATCGATCGCGGTGAGCGCTTCGGTGCTGTCAATCACAATGGAGCCGCCGGAAGGCAGGCGCACTTCACGCTGGAACGCGGATTCAATCTGCGATTCAATCTGGTAATGACTGAACAGCGGGATTTCACCGGTATAGAGTTTGATTTTGCTGCTGAAGTCCGGACGACCCAGCGCAGCGATGTGCTGACGGGCCAGCTCCAGCACTTTCGGGTTATCGATAAGAATTTCACCGATATCCTGACGCAGGTAGTCACGGAAAGCGCGCACAATGACGTTGCTTTCCTGGTGAATCAGGAAGGGAGCAGGGCGGGTTTCCGCGGCTTTTTTGATCGCTTCCCAGTGTTTCAGACGGAAGCTGAGATCCCACTGCAGGGATTCGGCAGATTTACCCACGCCGGCGGTGCGGACAATGAGCCCCATGCCTTCCGGCAGTTCCAGCGCGGAGAGGGCTTCTTTCAGTTCGGTGCGGTCATCCCCTTCAATACGGCGGGAGATCCCTCCGGCGCGGGGGTTGTTTGGCATCAGCACCAGATAGCTGCCGGCCAGGGAAATAAAGGTTGTCAGTGCTGCACCTTTATTACCGCGCTCCTCTTTATCGATTTGTACGATCACTTCCTGACCTTCACGCAGCACGTCTTTAATATTCGGACGGCCATGCGCGTTGTAATTAGCTGGGAAGTATTCGCGGGAAATTTCTTTCAGAGGGAGGAAACCGTGACGCTCAGCGCCGTAATCAACAAACGCAGCTTCGAGGCTGGGTTCAATACGGGTGATTTTACCTTTGTAAATGTTGGCTTTTTTCTGTTCGTGTCCGGGGCTTTCGATATCCAGATCGTACAGACGTTGTCCGTCAACAAGGGCAACGCGCAACTCCTCCTGCTGAGTTGCGTTAATTAACATTCTTTTCATCGTGACTTACTCGTTATTCTCACATGAGTGATAAAGCTGCGGGCATCGTTACCCTGGACGAGAATCAACCGATGGCCCCGTGTCTGCTTGCACTGACGTCAACCTCACGGTTGTCGGCGGCTAAAGGGGCGCAAATCTTGTCGGTGGCCTGTTTTTCATAAGGAAATCCAGCGCCTGAAGGTGGAAGTGCTAAAAAGTATTCAAAAATCCACACATCCCAGTCTGTCGTCCAGGCCGCAACCCGCAGCCCGCTAAGTGCCTGATAAAACATCACGTCTTACGCCATTGCTGCGTGTCCGTTTTAACCGGCAAAACACCTTAATTTCGCTCTTTTTCCTGCCTGACACTTATCAGGACAGAAACACCTGCATTATTCCATTGCTTAGCAACTTATAGCAAGGCGACTTTTGCCGAGCTGTGAAGTTTGTCAGTCCTTAACCTGTTCATTTGCAGGGGTAATCGCCGCATCGCTGAAAAAGGCAGCAATCTGGCCCGTTTCGGGTGCGACGATCAAAGAGTTAAGCACAGAAAAAGGGGTGGCGCTATCCGGGGACACTATTTAGAATCGCCGCCATGAAAACAGAGAATCCCGGCGTACAGTTTGTCGCCATTACCGCTGAAAATGCGGGACAACGTATTGATAACTTTTTGCGCACCCAGCTGAAGGGCGTGCCAAAAAGCATGATTTATCGCATCCTGCGCAAAGGCGAAGTGCGCGTTAATAAAGGACGCGTAAAACCGGAATATAAGCTGGAGGCGGGCGATGAAGTGCGTATCCCGCCGGTGCGCGTGGCTGAACGTGAGGATCAGGCCGTTTCACCGAAGCTGGAGAAAGTGGCCGCGCTGGCTGACGCTATCCTGTATGAGGATGATCACCTGCTGGTGCTGAACAAGCCTGCCGGAACGGCGGTCCACGGCGGCAGCGGCCTGAGCTTTGGCGTCATTGAAGGCCTGCGTGCGCTGCGGCCGGAGGCGCGCTTTCTTGAGCTGGTGCACCGGCTGGATCGTGATACCTCCGGTATTCTGCTGGTGGCCAAAAAGCGCTCGGCGCTGCGTGCGCTGCATGAACAGCTGCGTGAAAAAGGGATGCAGAAAGATTACCTGGCGCTGGTGCGTGGCGACTGGCCCTCGCATCTGAAAGTGGTGCAGGCGCCGCTGCTGAAAAATATCCTGCAAAGCGGCGAGCGCGTGGTGCGCGTCAGCGCGGAAGGGAAACCTTCCGAAACGCGCTTTAAAGTGGAAGAGCGGTTTGGCTGGGCGACGCTGGTGAAAGCCAGTCCGGTCACCGGCCGTACGCACCAGATTCGTGTGCACACGCTGCACGGTGGCCATCCGATTGCGTTTGACGATCGCTACGGCGATCGGGAGTTCGACAGCCAGCTGGCGTCAACCGGCCTGGCACGATTATTCCTGCACGCCGCCGCGCTGACCTTCACCCATCCCGGCACCGGTGAAACCCTGCGGATGGAAGCCCCGCTGGACGGGGCGCTAAAGCAGTGTCTCACCCGCCTGCGTCAGCAGACCAAAAAATAAGCATCAGGCATCAGCCCAGCGGGTTGATGCCTGCCGCTCTGAGCAGATCGTTCAGCGCGATCAACGGCAAGCCAATCAGCGTATTGGGATCGCGTCCCTCCAGCCGTTCGAACAAGCAAATCCCTAACCCTTCGCTTTTAAAGCTGCCCGCACACTGCAGCGGCTGTTCACGTTCGACATAGTGGCGGATTTCCACGTCGCTCAGAGTGCGGAAATGCACGTCAAACGGTTCACACAGCACAAACTGCTGCGCGCGGGCCGGGTGAATCAGTGCCAGACCGGTATAAAAGGTCACGCGCTGGCCGCTGGCCTGGGCCAGCTGGGCACAGGCGTTTTCAACCGTATGCGGTTTGCCGGTGATGGCGCCGTTAAGGACGCACACCTGATCGGAACCAATAATCCAGTGCTCAGGATAACGATCCGCCAGCGCGCGGGCTTTGGCCAGTGCCAGGCGCTGAACCAGCTGCGGCGCCTGTTCGCCAGGCAGCGGCGTTTCATCGCAGGCCGGCGCAGCGGTAATAAACGGTATCTCCAGTCTGCCGAGTAAAGCCTGACGGAAGGGGGAAGTGGAAGCCAGAACCAGCGGTGTCATCATTTTTTTTCAGAATAGATAGCGTATTGATGACAGGCATTTTAAACTATGCGCCGCACTGGATGCGACCTAACGGGTGAAAGATGCTGTAAACCGGCCTTTTTCTTTGACTCTATGACGTTACAAAGTTAATATGCGCGCCCTATGCAAAAGGTAAAATTACCCCTGACGCTCGATCCGGTCCGCGCCGCGCAAAAACGCCTGGATTACCATGGTGTTTATGCACCTGAATTGGTGGCGCGCCTGGCCGAATCGGTCGTGAGTGTGGACAGTGATGTGGAATGTGCCATGTCGTTTGCGGTTGACAACCAGCGCCTCGCGGTTCTGCAAGGAACGGCGGATGTGCAGGTGACGTTGTTATGTCAGCGCTGCAACCAGCCTTTCCCGCACGCTGTGCACGTAAGCTATTGCTTCAGTCCTGTCTCTACTGATGAGCAGGCCGAGGCACTGCCGGAAGCCTACGAGCCGGTCGATGTCAATGATTTCGGTGAAATCGACCTGCTGGCAGTTATCGAAGATGAACTCATCCTCGCGCTGCCCGTGGTTCCGGTGCATGATTCTGAACACTGTGAAGTGTCCGACGCGGACATGGTCTTTGGCCAGCTGCCTGAAGAGGCAGAAAAACCAAACCCATTTGCCGTATTAGCCAGTTTAAAGCGTAAGTAATAGGAGTAAGGTCCATGGCCGTACAACAGAATAAACCAACCCGTTCCAAGCGTGGTATGCGTCGTTCGCACGATGCGCTGACCACTGCCACTCTGTCAGTAGATAAAGTTTCTGGTGAAACTCATCTGCGTCACCACATCACTGCGGATGGTTACTACCGCGGTCGCAAGGTTATCACCAAGTAATTCTTTGCGGTTACGCAAGGCGATACCTTGACACGTTTGACCCTGGCAGTTGATGCCATGGGCGGGGATTTCGGTCCCTGCGTGACAGTGCCTGCAGCCTTGCAGGCACTGGCCTCTCATTCGCAGCTGGTTCTTCTTCTGGTCGGCGATCCCGACATCATCTCGTCATTTCTTGCCAAAGCGGATTCCTCGTTACTGGGGCGTGTGCAGGTGATCCCTGCCGAATCGGTTATTGCAAGTGATGCCAGACCCTCTCAGGCGATCCGTAACAGCCGCGGCAGCTCTATGCGTGTGGCGCTGGAGCTGGTGAAAGAGGGCAAAGCGCAGGCCTGCGTCAGTGCCGGGAATACCGGCGCGCTGATGGGGCTGGCGAAGCTGTTACTGAAGCCGCTGGATGGCATTGACCGTCCGGCGCTGATGACCGTGCTGCCGCATCAGCAGCACGGCAAAACGGTGGTGCTGGATTTGGGCGCTAACGTGGACTCTGACAGCGCGATGCTGGTGCAGTTTGCCGTGATGGGCTCCGTGATGGCTGAAGAGGTGCTGGAAATCATCCAGCCGCGCGTGGCGCTGCTGAATATTGGTCAGGAAGAGACCAAAGGCCTGGAAACCATCCGCGCCGCATCGACGGTGCTGCGGGCCTCGCCGCATATCAACTATATTGGTTACCTTGAGGGGAACGATCTCCTCACCGGCAAGACGGATGTGCTGGTCTGTGATGGCTTCGTGGGTAACGTCACGTTGAAGACCATGGAAGGCGTGGTAAGAATGTTTCTTTCTCTGCTCAGGTCGTCAGGTGAAGGGAAAAAACGGGCCTGGTGGCTGAAACTGCTGGGACGCTGGGTGCAAAAGCGTCTGGCGAAGCGTTTCGGTCATCTCAACCCCGACCAGTACAATGGCGCTTGTCTGTTAGGATTGCGCGGGACAGTGATCAAAAGCCACGGCGCGGCGAATCAACGCGCGTTTGCTGTGGCAATAGAACAGGCAGAGCAGGCGGTGCGCAGGCAGGTTCCCGAGAGAATTGCGGCGCGCCTTGACGCTGTATTAGCCAGGAGTGACAAAGCGTAGATGTTTACCAAAATTATCGGTACGGGCAGCTATTTGCCTGAACAAGTTCGCACCAATGCGGATCTGGAAAAAATGGTGGAGACTTCGGACGAGTGGATTGTCACCCGTACCGGCATTCGTGAACGCCGCATTGCCGCGCCCGATGAAACGGTCGCCAGCATGGGCTTCATTGCCGCACAGCGCGCACTGGAGATGGCGGGCGTTGCAGCCAGCGATGTAGGTTTGATCATCGTGGCCACGACCTCTTCCAGCCACGCTTTCCCCAGCTCCGCATGCATGATCCAGCAGATGCTGGAAATCAACGATTGCGCCGCCTTCGATCTGGCGGCCGCCTGTGCAGGCTTTACATACGCGCTGAGCGTTGCCGATCAATACATTAAAAACGGTGTGGTTAAACATGCGCTGGTGATTGGCGCCGATGTGCTGGCCCGCACGCTTGACCCGGAAGATCGCGGCACAATCATCCTGTTTGGTGATGGCGCTGGCGCGGCGCTGCTGGGTGCCAGCGAAGAGCCGGGCATCCTCTCAACCCATCTGCACGCTGATGGCCGTTACGGTAAGCTGCTGACGCTGCCGTATCAGGACCGTGCCCATCAGGATGAACCGGCTTACCTGACCATGGCCGGTAATGAAGTCTTCAAAGTGGCCGTGACAGAACTGGCGCACATTGTTGATGAAACCCTGCAGGCAAATAATCTCGACCGCGAAATGCTCGACTGGCTGGTGCCGCATCAGGCGAACCTGCGCATCATCAGCGCCACCGCCAAAAAACTCGGTATGGGCATGGACAAAGTTGTGGTCACGCTTGACCGTCACGGCAATACCTCGGCGGCCTCGGTGCCGAGTGCGCTGGATGAAGCGGTACGCGATGGCCGTATCAAGCCCGGACAACTGATTTTGCTGGAGGCCTTTGGTGGTGGTTTCACCTGGGGTTCCGCACTGGTTCGCTTTTGATTGACAGGAACGAGAGATGACGCAATTTGCTTTTGTTTTCCCGGGACAGGGATCGCAGACCACTGGCATGCTGGCTGAGCTGGCCGCAGCGTATCCGCAGGTTGAAGCCACCTTCCGTGAAGCTTCAGACGTGCTGGGCTACGATCTGTGGCAGCTGGTGCAGCAGGGGCCGGCAGAAGAACTGAACAAAACCTGGCAAACCCAGCCGGCACTGCTGGCAGCCTCCGTGGCTATTTATCGCGTCTGGCAGAGTAAATCCGGCGCGCAGCCGGCGCTGATGGCAGGTCACAGCCTGGGCGAATACTCCGCACTGGTCTGCGCTGGCGTACTGAACTTTGCCGATGCCATCAAGCTGGTTGAGCTGCGCGGCAAGCTGATGCAGGAAGCCGTGCCGGAAGGCACCGGGGCGATGCAGGCTATCATCGGTCTGGATGACGCATCCATTCGTAAAGCCTGTGAAGAGAGCGCGCAGGACCAGGTTGTCTCGCCGGTTAACTTCAACTCGCCAGGGCAGGTTGTGATCGCCGGTAACAAAGAAGCGGTTGAGCGTGCAGGCGCAGCCTGTAAAGCAGCCGGTGCAAAACGTGCGCTGCCGCTGCCGGTAAGCGTGCCTTCCCACTGCGCACTGATGAAACCTGCCGCGGAAAAACTGGCGGTGGCGCTGGAAGCGATTACCTTTAACGCGCCGGCTGTGCCGGTGGTGAATAACGTGGACGTGAAATGCGAAAGCGACGCTGCTGCCATTCGCAGCGCGCTGGTGCGCCAGCTGTACAGCCCGGTGCGCTGGACGGAAGCGGTAGAATTTATTGCCACGCAGCAGGTTACGCAGCTGCTGGAGATCGGCCCGGGCAAAGTGCTCACCGGTCTGACCAAACGTATTGTGGACAGCCTGACCGCAGCAGCAGTGAACGATCCTGCTTCACTTAATGCTGCGCTTGGCCAGGAATAAGAGGAAAATCATGACCTTTGAAGGTAAAGTAGCGCTGGTAACCGGCGCCAGTCGCGGTATCGGCCGTGCTATTGCAGAAACACTGGCAGCACGCGGTGCGAAAGTAGTGGGAACGGCAACCAGCGAAAGCGGCGCGGAAGCCATCAGCGCTTACCTCGGCGACAAGGGCAAAGGTCTGCTGCTGAACGTGACCGACGCGGCCTCAATTGAGAGCGTGCTCGAGAAAGTTCGCGCCGAATTTGGCGAAGTGGATATTTTGGTCAATAATGCAGGCATTACGCGTGATAATCTGCTGATGCGCATGAAAGACGATGAATGGGCGGATATCCTTGATACCAACCTGACATCGGTCTTCCGCCTTTCAAAGGCGGTGATGCGTGCCATGATGAAAAAACGCGTGGGCCGTATCATTACCATCGGTTCTGTAGTTGGAACCATGGGTAACGCGGGCCAGGCAAACTATGCAGCAGCAAAAGCAGGTTTGATTGGCTTTAGCAAATCACTGGCGCGGGAAGTTGCGTCACGTGGCATTACCGTAAACGTCGTGGCTCCGGGCTTCATTGAGACGGACATGACGCGTGCACTGAACGAAGATCAGCGCTCGGGCATTCTGGCAGAGGTTCCGGCAGGCCGTTTAGGCGACCCGCAGGAAATCGCCAATGCTGTTGCATTCTTAGCCTCTGACGAAGCCGCCTACATCACGGGTGAGACGCTGCACGTCAATGGCGGCATGTACATGGTCTGATTATCACGAAAACATTTGCATTATCTGCGGTAAACACCGCAGAATAGCGCAAAATCGTGGTTCGACCAGCCGGGATTTTGTTGCATCTTTTTCAACATTTTATACACTACGAAAACCATCGCGAAAGCGAGTTTTGATAGGAAATTAAATAGTATGAGCGATATCGAACAACGCGTTAAGAAAATCGTAGCTGAGCAGCTGGGTGTTAAAGAAGACGAAGTGATTAACACTGCTTCTTTCGTTGAAGACCTGGGTGCAGATTCTCTTGACACCGTTGAGCTGGTAATGGCTCTGGAAGAAGAGTTTGATACTGAAATTCCAGACGAAGAAGCTGAGAAAATCACTACCGTTCAGGCTGCGATTGATTACGTCGCCAGCCACCAGTAAGGTTAATGAACATCTTCAGGCGGTCACTCGACCGCCTGAGTTTTATGTTTGCCCCACATAGCTTCATTATTTCCCTCCCTGGAGGACGAACGTGTCTAAGCGTCGTGTAGTTGTGACCGGTCTTGGCATGTTGTCTCCTGTCGGCAATACCGTAGAGTCTACCTGGAGTGCTCTCCTTGCCGGTCAGAGCGGCATTAACCTGATCGACCATTTTGATACCAGTGCCTATGCAACGCGTTTTGCAGGTCTGGTAAAAGATTTTAATTGCGATGAATACATCTCGCGCAAAGATCAGCGCAAGATGGATGACTTCATCCAATACGGCATTGTGGCTGGTATTCAGGCTATGGCGGACTCCGGTCTGGTCGTAACCGATGAAAATGCCGGTCGCATTGGTGCGGCTATTGGTTCGGGTATCGGCGGTCTGGGTTTGATCGAAGATAACCACACCTCGCTGGTAAACGGCGGTCCGCGTAAAATCAGCCCGTTCTTTGTGCCTTCGACCATCGTCAACATGGTGGCAGGTCACCTGACCATCATGTACGGCCTGAAAGGTCCAAGCATCTCGATTGCAACGGCCTGTACCTCAGGCGTGCATAACATCGGTCATGCTGCCCGCATCATCGCTTATAACGATGCGGACGTAATGCTGGCCGGTGGCGCAGAAAAAGCCAGTACGCCGCTGGGCGTGGGCGGCTTCGGCGCAGCACGTGCCCTGTCAACCCGCAACGATAACCCGCAGGCGGCAAGCCGTCCGTGGGACAAAGATCGCGACGGGTTTGTGCTGGGTGACGGTGCTGGTATCGTTGTGCTCGAAGAGTATGAACACGCGAAAAAACGTGGCGCGAAGATCTACGCAGAAATCGTTGGTTTCGGCATGAGCAGCGACGCTTACCACATGACGTCACCTCCGGAAGATGGCGCCGGCGCCGCCGCAGCGATGGTAAATGCGCTGCGCGATGCACAGCTTGATCCGGCGCAGATCGGTTATGTCAACGCGCATGGCACCTCGACGCCTGCCGGTGACAAAGCGGAAGCGCAGGCGGTGAAATCGGTGTTCGGTGCCGCGGCACAGAGCGTAATGGTCAGCTCGACCAAATCGATGACCGGCCACCTGTTAGGGGCGGCAGGCGCGGTTGAAGCGATCTATTCGATTCTGGCGCTGCGCGATCAGGCGATTCCACCGACCATCAACCTCGACAATCCTGACGAAGGTTGCGATCTGGACTTCGTGCCGCACACGGCGCGCCAGGTCACGGGTCTCGAATACACCCTGTGTAACTCCTTTGGTTTCGGCGGCACCAACGGCTCGCTGATTTTCCGTAAGGTTTAAGCGCTACCCAGCCGAACAGAGGCCCGCAATGCGGGCCTTTTTTCTATGCAGCCCCACCACGGCGGCTGTCACAACAGTTTCCACCAGCAAAGAGGGCGTGAGCATGTGGATTAACGGCATGGCGCAGACCACCCTGTCAGCCAGCGATCGGGCGGTGCAGTTCGGTGATGGCTGCTTTACCACCGCGGCGGTGCGTCACGGCACGGTGCAGCTGCTGGACGCCCACCTTCACCGTCTGCAAACCGGCTGCGCGCGGCTGCAGATACCCGCCGCCGACTGGCAGCAGCTGGCAGATGAAATGCGCGCCGCCGCCGCCGGGCAGGCGCAGGCGGTGCTGAAAGTGATCCTCACGCCCGGCCCCGGCGGACGTGGCTACAGCCGCGCCGGCTGCACCACGCCAACGCGTATTCTCTCGCTTGCGCCCTGGCCTGCGCATTACGCTGCGCTGCAGCAGCAGGGCGCACGGCTGATCACCAGCGACGTGCGGCTGGCACGCAATCCCCTGCTGGCGGGGTTAAAGCACCTTAACCGGCTGGAGCAGGTGCTGATCCGGCAGCAGGTGGATAGCTGCGGCGCCGACGAAGCGCTGGTGCTTGACACTGCCGGGACGGTGGTGGAATGCTGTGCGGCTAATTTATTCTGGCGCAACGGCAGCACGATTTTTACGCCGCGTCTTGAGCAGGCGGGTGTCGATGGCATAATGCGCCGTTATCTGATGGCGCAACTGGCAGCGCAAGGCCAGGCTTGTCAGCTGACAGACGGCAGCAGGGAAGCGGTACTGAACGCCGATGAAGTGGTGATCTGTAATGCTCTGATGCCGGTATTACCCGTGCGGCAGATTGACGATGTCCGGTTCCACGCACGAACGCTGTACCAGCAACTGTTGCACAGTTGCACGAAAATGGAAGCATCATGACCCGAATAAAAAAACTTGTCGCCACTGCGGTGGTGCTTGCCGGCCTCGCGGCCGCTTTGAGCTATTGGCAGATTAAACGTTTTGCCGATACGCCATTAACCCTTAGCCAGGAAACGCTGTATACCCTGCCTGCAGGCAGCGGTCGGGTGGTGCTGGAAGCGCAGCTGGAAAGCCAGCACATCATTCCGTCAGGCATCTGGTTTGGCCCGCTGCTGAAGCTGGAACCCGATCTGGCACAGTTTAAAGCCGGTACCTACCGCCTGGAGCCGGGCATGACCGTGCGGCAGCTGCTGCAGCTGCTGGCCAGTGGCAAAGAGGCGCAGTTCCCGGTGCGCTTTGTAGAGGGGTCGCGCCTGAAAGAGTGGCTGGCCGAACTGCGCAAAGCCCCTTATCTGAAGCACACGCTGGCCGACGATCAGTTTGCCACCGTAGCTGCTGCGCTGAAGCTGGACGCCAGCCAGCTTGAAGGCAGCTTCTATCCGGATACCTATCTCTATACCGCCAATACCACCGATGTGGCGCTGCTGGAGCGGGCTCATCAGCGTATGGAGAAGCTGGTGCAAGAGATCTGGCAGGGCCGGATGGAGAACCTGCCGTATAAGACGCCGCAGGATATGGTCACCATGGCGTCAATTATTGAAAAAGAGACCGGCGTCAGCGAGGAGCGCGCGCGCGTCGCCTCGGTGTTTATCAACCGTCTGCGCACCGGCATGAAGCTACAAACCGACCCGACGGTGATTTACGGCATGGGTGATAGCTACACCGGCACACTGACGCGCAAAGATCTGGAAACACCGACCGCCTACAATACCTATACGCTGAGCGGTATGCCGCCGGGGCCGATTGCGATGCCTGGCCGTGCCTCACTGGAAGCGGCCGCGCATCCGGAAAAAACCAACTACCTCTATTTTGTTGCCGATGGCAAAGGCGGCCATACCTTTACCACCAATCTGGCCAGCCACAACAAAGCGGTACAGGCTTACCGGCTGGCGCTGAAGGAAAAAAATGAAAAGTAAGTTTATCGTCATAGAGGGGCTGGAAGGCGCCGGAAAAACCACAGCGCGTGACGCGGTGGTCGCGGTACTGCACGAGCAGGGCATTCATGACGTGGTCTTTACCCGTGAACCGGGGGGAACACCGCTGGCTGAACAGCTGCGCGTGCTGGTCAAGCAGGGCATTGACGGCGAGCAGGTGAGCGATAAAGCAGAGCTGCTGATGCTGTACGCCGCCCGCGTGCAGCTGGTGGAAAATGTCATCAAACCTGCGCTGGCGCGCGGTGCCTGGGTGGTGGGCGATCGTCACGATCTCTCGTCGCAGGCTTACCAGGGTGGCGGGCGCGGCCTGGATGCGGCGCTGATGCGTACCCTGCGTGATGCGGTGCTGGGCGACTTTCGCCCGGATTTGACGCTCTATCTCGATGTGACGCCGGAAATCGGTTTGCAGCGTGCCCGGGCGCGCGGCGCGCTGGATCGCATTGAGCAGGAATCCCTGCGGTTCTTTGAGCGCACCCGCGCGCGCTACCTTGCGCTGGCCGCTGCCGACCCATCAATTATCACCATTGATGCCACGCAGAGCATTGGTGACGTGACGTTGTCACTTAAAGCCGCGTTGCAGCAGTGGCTGGCAGGTCAGGCGTAATGAACTGGTATCCCTGGCTTAATCAGCCTTACCGGCAAATCATCGCCCGTCATCAGCAGGGGCAGGCGCACCATGCGCTGCTGCTCCAGGCGATAAACGGCATGGGGGATGATGCACTGGTGTGGGGTGTCAGCCGCTGGCTGATGTGCCAGCAGCCGGTTGGGCTGAAAAGCTGCGGCGTATGCCATGGCTGCCAGCTGATGCAGGCCGCGACCCATCCGGACTGGTACCGGCTGGAAGCAGAGAAAGGCAAGGCCTCGCTGGGCATTGACGCGGTGCGGGATGTCAGCGAGAAGCTTTATCACTTTGCCCAGCAGGGCGGGGCGAAGATTGTCTGGCTGCCCGATGCCACGCAGCTGACCGAAGCGGCAGCCAATGCGCTGCTGAAAACGCTGGAAGAGCCGCCTGCCAACTGCTGGTTCTTTCTCAGCGTGCAGGAGCCGTCGCGGCTGCTGGCCACGCTGCGCAGCCGCTGCCTGCGCTGGCATCTCGCGCCGCCGGAAGAGGGCCAGAGTCTGCAATGGCTGCAGCGTCAGCAGCCGCAGCCGGAGGCGATGTTGCGTGCGGCGCTGCGGCTGAGCAATGGCGCACCGGCCGCTGCGCTGGCGCTGCTGCAGCCGGATCGCTGGCAGGCACGGCAAACGCTGTGCGAAACGCTGCAGGTCGCTCTGCAGGGCGATGTGCTGCAGCTGCTACCCGCGCTGAACAGTGATGACGTGGCGGACCGGCTGAGCTGGCTGATTGCGCTGCTGGTTGATGCGATGAAGCTGCATCAGGGGGCCGCGAACTGGCTGAGTAATGCCGATCGCCCGGATGTGGTGGCGCAGCTGGCTCAGCAGTTTAACAGCAGCGCGCTGGCGGAAAGTACGCAGCAGTGGATTCTGTGTCGTGAACAGCTGCTGCACGTCGCTTCCCTGAACCGTGAACTTATTCTGACCGACCGTCTGCTGGCCTGGGGGCGTCTGCTCTCACCGGCGGCGGGCGGCGAAGCGTAAAAGAGAAAAGTATGTTTATTGTCGATTCCCACTGCCATCTTGATGGCCTCGATTATGAAAAACAGCACCGCGATCTGGATGATGTCATCGCCAAAGCCGCGGCGCGCGACGTAAAATTTATGCTGGCAATCGCCACCACGCTGCCGGATTACCACCGGATCAAAGCGCTGACCGGCGACCGCGAAAATATTGCGCTGGCCTGCGGCGTTCATCCGCTGAATCAGGAAACGCCTTACGATATTGAGGAGTTCCGTCGCCTGGCGGCAGAAGAACGTGTGGTCGCGCTGGGCGAAACCGGGCTGGATTATTTCTATCAGCAGGAGACCAAAGCGCAGCAGCAGGCGTCGTTCCGTGAGCACATCCGCACCGGCATTGCGCTTAACAAACCGATCATCGTCCACACGCGTGATGCGCGCGACGATACGCTGGCGATTCTGCGCGAAGAGCAGGTTGAGAAGTGCGGTGGCGTGCTGCACTGCTTTACCGAAGATAAAGAGACGGCGGCGAAACTGCTGGATCTGGGCTTTTACATTTCGTTTTCCGGCATCGTTACCTTCCGCAATGCAGAGCAGATTCGCGATGCCGCGCGCTATGTGCCGCTGGATCGCATGCTGGTAGAGACCGATTCGCCTTATCTGGCACCGGTGCCGCACCGCGGCAAAGAGAACCAGCCTGCGTTTACCCGTGACGTGGCGGATTATCTGGCGGTGCTGAAAGGTGTGGACATTGAGACGCTGGCTGCGGCAACCACGGAAAACTTCTCCCGTCTGTTCCATATCCCGATGAGCCGGCTGGGTGGCTGACGGGTTTTATTTCAAACTCTGTAATTAATCTGCAACACCCTTCCTGTACTGCGCCTGACCGGGCGCAGGCAGTTTTTTTTGCTGTTTATACCAGCAAGTCAGTCAGAAATAACTGAAAGCAAAGCGGAATGATTGGCGAAACGTGATAGCCGTCAAAGTAACGCACCGCCATTTATTTTACCCTTCGTAATAAATCAATAGACGTTTAACGTCACCCCGGTAAAGGATCCTCCCCCTTTGCCATGCGCACTGCGCAAAAATGCACTCATACTCAGGAGCTTCTATGTTCAAGAACGCATTTGCGAACCTGCAGAAAGTAGGTAAATCGCTGATGTTGCCGGTATCGGTTCTGCCGATTGCCGGTATTTTGTTAGGTGTTGGTTCCGCTAACTTTAGCTGGTTGCCGGAAGTCGTGTCGCACGTCATGGCAGAAGCGGGCGGGTCGGTGTTTGCCAACATGCCGCTGATTTTCGCCATCGGCGTGGCGCTGGGCTTTACCAACAACGACGGCGTATCTGCACTTGCCGCCGTCGTGGCTTACGGGATCATGGTGAAAACGCTGGCAGTGGTTGCGCCACTGGTGCTGCATTTACCGGCTGCGGAGATCGAGGCCAAGCATCTGGCCGATACCGGGGTGCTGGGCGGCATTATCGCCGGTGCCATTGCCGCGTACATGTTTAACCGCTTCTACCGTATCAAATTGCCGGAGTATCTGGGCTTTTTTGCCGGCAAGCGTTTTGTGCCGATTATCTCCGGCCTGACCGCGATCTTCACCGGTGTCATTCTGGCCTTCATCTGGCCACCTATCGGTACCGCGATTCAGGACTTCTCACAGTGGGCCGCCTACCAGAACCCGGTGGTCGCCTTTGGTATCTACGGCGTGGTAGAGCGTGCGCTGGTACCGTTCGGCCTGCATCATATCTGGAACGTTCCCTTCCAGATGCAGATTGGTGAATTTACCAACGCCGCGGGTCAGGTGTTCCACGGTGATATTCCCCGTTACATGGCGGGTGACCCAACAGCAGGTAAACTCTCCGGCGGCTTCCTGTTCAAAATGTACGGCCTGCCTGCTGCCGCCATTGCCATCTGGCACTCGGCTAAACCGGAAAACCGTGCCAAAGTCGGCGGGATCATGATCTCCGCGGCGCTGACCTCGTTCCTGACCGGTATCACCGAGCCGATCGAGTTCTCTTTCATGTTCGTGGCGCCAATCCTGTACGTGATTCACGCGATTCTGGCGGGCCTGGCTTTCCCTATCTGTATTCTGCTGGGAATGCGTGACGGCACCAGCTTCTCGCACGGTCTGATTGACTTCATCGTGCTGAGCGGTAACAGCAGCAAAATCTGGCTGTTCCCGGTGGTCGGGATCATTTACGGTCTGATTTACTACACTGTGTTCCGCGTGCTGATTGCTAAGCTGAACCTGAAAACCCCTGGCCGTGAAGACACGGCGATTGAGCAGAGCAGTGCAACCGGCAGCGAAATGGCCGGCAAGCTGGTGACGGCGTTTGGCGGTAAAGAAAACATCACCAACCTTGATGCCTGTATCACCCGTCTGCGCGTCAGCGTCGCGGATGTGGCGAAGGTGGATCAGGCAGAGCTGAAAAACCTCGGCGCCCGTGGCGTGGTGGTAGCGGGCTCCGGCGTGCAGGCCATTTTTGGCACCAAGTCGGATAACCTGAAAACCGAAATGGATGACTATATCCGCAGTATGTAATGGATAAAGGCAGCCTGGCCGCTTCCGCGCACTTCCGCGTGGACGCCACTGAAAAGGCCCCGTATGGGGCCTTTTTTTATTACAGATAGACTCGCAGATACTCCGTCAGGCACAGCAGGGCCATCGCCTGGCCATAAGGCATCGACGTCAGCGGCACGTTGCGGTAGTAGTCGAGATCGCTGCCCATCGCGGTGCCAAAGGACACCTGTTTCAGTTCGCCTTGCGCATCAATGTGTGCGATGACCCCACGCAGGGCGTTTTCGGCCATCGGCAGGCAGGTGGCTGGCAGATAGCGTCTGCGCACGGCTTTCAGGATGCCATAGGCGAAACCGGCGGTCGCCGAGGCTTCAGGATAACTGTGCGGGTCGTCAAGCAGCGTATGCCACAATCCGCTCTCATGCTGGCAGCCTGCCAGCGCGTTAACCTGACTCTCCAGCACCTGCTGCAAAAAACGGCGCGTCGCGTGCTGCGGCGGCCAGTTCATCATGTCGAGAAAATCGGGGATAGCGATCGTCAGCCAGCTATTGCCGCGCGCCCAGCGCGCCCCGGCAAAGTGATGACGGCCGTCAAAGGTCCAGCCGTGAAACCACAGGCCGGTCTCTCGATCCATCAGATACTGCGTGTGCAGTAAGAACTGGAAGCTGGCTTCTTCAACAAACTCCGGCCGCGCCAGCAGCTGGCCAATTTTTGCCAGCGCCAGAACGCTCATCATCAGCGTGTCATCCCACAGCTGCTGGTGATTTTCATTGTTGTAGACAATGTGCTGCAGGCCACCCTGTTCGGTGCGCGGCATGTCATACATCACCCATTCCGCCCAGCGCTCCAGCACCGGACGCCAGGCGGGATTACCCGTCTCTTCATAGCGCCACGCCAGCGTCAGAAACGGGCAGACGGTGTTCACATTCTTGGTCGGCACGCCTTCTGCCAGGCGCGCGCTGAACCAGTCATCAATGATCTGCCGCGTCACGGCGTCGCCGGTCTGCTGATAATAATGCAGCATGCCGTACAACCCGATGCCGTGCGTCCATTCCCAGCCGGCCCAGCCTTTGGTATCTATGACGCGGCCATCATCAAGATGCAGCAGAAATTCACCGCCGGGATCGGTGATATTCACCAGGTTATCGCGCACGCGGTGAATCAGCTGCAGCAGTTCGCTGCGCGGCAGCAGATACGCAGGCTGGCGCAGCAGCGCGCTGTGTTTTACAGGGTGGAGGATCATGATTTGTTCCTATCGTTGATCAGGGCAGGGAAAGGCGTGGCCGGAGGCGGCGAAGCCGGCAGCGGGGGCGCAGCAGGCTTATGGCGGTTGAGAAAACCGATATTGTTATTGCCCCACAGGTTTTCATAGCGCAGGCCGGCCAGCGATTCGACAATGGCGCGCGCCTGTGGCGTAATCTGCTCAGGCAGCGGCCGGCCGGCGGCGCGCATCTTCAGCGCCTCTGCATGCAGCACCGTATGCGTATGCAGATTCAGGGTAAAACGCAGGGAAATCAGAAAACCGCAGGCCAGCACGCCGAGCGTGCCCGCGCTCAGGATCAGCAGAATCGTGTGGCTGACCGCCGGCAACTGGCTGCTCTGGCCTGGGGTAAAGCCGGCCAGCTGCAGCACAATCCCCACCAGCATCACCGCACCCGCCTGTGAGGCTTTGCGTGTCAGCGTCATCACCCCGGCAAAGATGCCTTCGCGACGCTGGCCGGTGATCACCTCATCCACGTCGGCAATGTAGGTGTAAATATTCCACGGCACATAATTGATGCCGCCGCGTCCCACGCCCGCACAGGCGGAAATCACCAGCAGCAGCGCAATGTCTGCGCCGCGGCCGCTCATGCCCAGCCCGGTATACGCCAGCACGCTGAGCGCGAACAGCACCACCACCACGCGATAAGCCGGCGCCGGCCCGAAGCGGATACAAAGCGGGATCATCACCATCACGGCCAGAAACTGCAGCACCGCCATGGTACCCAGCAGGGTGGAGGCTATCTGCGCACTCTGCATCAGCACAAACACCACATACCAGGTGAACACCGCATTAAAAATATCCTGCGCGATATAGCCGCCCAGATACATACCGAGGTGCTGACGAAATATACGCACCCGCAGCGTGGAAGCCAGCTCGACATACAGCCGCTGCAGGTGCCGGCGCAGCGTCAGCGACGCATGCGCGGGGTCGGTATGGCGGGATTGCGCCGTCAGGGTGCTGGCATCGCGTTCCCAGGTAACGCGCCACACCAGCCACAGCACCAGCGCGCAGATCGCGGAAAACACCAGGCTGGCATAGAAAAAGGAGACCGGATTGTCTTTGCCGAACGCTCCCAGCAGCAGGCCGGGCAGAAACGCCGCCAGAATGCTGGAAAGCTGGGCCAGTGCAATACGCGCGCCGGAAAAGCGTGTTTTATGTTTGAAGTCATCGGTCATTTCCGGCACCAGCGTTTCATAAGGCACCAGAATCATGGTGTAAACCACATCGAAAAACAGGTACGTCAGCAGATACCACCAGAAGCCCATGTCGCTGAACCACATCAGGCTGTAGCTGAACACCGCCGGAATGCCCAGCAGGATAAAGAACCTGCGCCGGCCGAAGCGCTTGCCCAGCCAGGTTGCGCCAAAGTTGTCGGTCAGAAAGCCCATCAGCGGACTGACCACCGCATCCAGCACGCGGGCGGCGGCAAAGATAAAGGTCGCCTGGAGGGGCGACAACCCGCAAAAGGTGGTGTAGAAGTAGAGCAGCCAGGCCGCGGTGAGCGCGGTGGTGCCGGCACCGAGAAAATCGCCGGCACCGTATGCCAGATAATGGCCCAGCCCGATATTGCGCGTTTTCATGGCAAATTCTCCTGAAACGTGGACGATCCTTCCCTCATCACACCGGACGCCATGCCCGGATACATCCGAAAGTAGGGCGCGGCCTGGCGGGAAACCTTCGCAATAGCGCAACGTTTTTGTCATTCATGGCAAAAACGCAAAGAAAATGGCGCGATATCTCTAATTTATAAAACAGCGTTTCATTTTTATGGGGTTACACGGCGGCGGCTGGCGCGCGTCTGCGCCCGCCGGCGGCAGGAAAAACGGCGCAAAGGCAGCCAGTCAATGCAAGAAAAGTGGTGCTGAGGTTGAAAGAAATGGAATTCCTCACGCATACTGCCTGACTGAACTCCAGGCTTAAGGAAATGCACCATGGCTGAAGAAACCATTTTCAGTAAAATCATCCGTCGCGAAATTCCCGCCGACGTGGTTTATCAGGACGAACTGGTTACCGCCTTCCGCGATATCGCGCCTAAAGCGCCCACCCATATTCTGATTGTTCCCAATGTGTTAATTCCGACCGCCAATGACGTTCAGGCCGCGCACGAGCAGGCGCTGGGCCGGATGATCACCGTAGCGGCGAAAATTGCCCGGGATGAAGGCATTGCTGAAGATGGCTATCGCCTGATCATGAACTGCAACCGTCACGGCGGGCAGGAAGTTTATCACATCCATATGCACCTGGTCGGCGGACAGCCACTGGGCCCGATGCTGGCAATTTAACTTCAGGCGGAGCGCGCGATGCGTCAATGGTGCTGTGCTGTACTGTTGCTGGGCCTTGCGGGCTGCAGCAGTGATAAACCGATGATCAATACCTCGCAGTCGCTGGTGATGGAATCATCCGTCCTGTCGGCCGGGATCATTACCGACGAGCCGACGCTGGCCAGCCGCGATGCGCAGATGCGGGCGTCGAGCGTGCTCTATAATCAACGTGAAACGCCGGTTACCGTGCACTACCGTTTTTACTGGTACGATGAAAAGGGACTGGAACTGGAGCCGGAAGAACCGGCGCAGACGCAAACCGTGCCGGCGCATACCAGCGTAGAAGTGGCGTCGCAAATCGGCAATCTGACCGCCAGCAAGGTGCGTCTCTATCTTTATCTGTAAGGAGTAACCTGTGATTCGCAGTGTACAACGTTCCGGCGCGCTGTTATTTGCGCTGATGCTCACCGGTTGTGTGATTAAACAGCAAACCCCGGCGCCGGTTGAACCGACGCAGCCCACCACGCCCACGCAACCCGAGCAGCCGCCCGCGCAGCCAGCGCCGCCGCCGCAGACCGTGCCGCAGCCGCCGAAACTGAAAACCATCAACTGGAGTGCCAGCGTACAGCCGCTGGTGGCCAATATGGTGCAGTCCGCCGGCGTAAACCCGGGCAGCGTACTGCTGGTAGACCGTATCAAAAACAGCACCAATGGCGCGCTGCAGATTGAAAAGGCGACCAGCGCTATCGAAAGCGCGCTGGCGAATAACGGCAAATTCAGCCTGGTCTCTGCCGATCAGCTGAACCAGGCGAAGCAGACGCTGGGCCTGTCGCCGGAGGACAGCCTTAACTCCCGCAGCAAAGCCATCGGCCTGGCGCGCATTGTCAACGCGCAGTACGTGCTCTACAGCACGGCGCAGGGCGATGTCAAAGCGCCGACCCTGCAGATGCAGCTGATGCTGGTACAGACCGGCGAGATTATCTGGTCGGGTAATGGTGTTGCACAACCCTGATCCCCTGCTGCTGCAACGGATTCAGCAACAATGGCCGACGGCGCAAGCTGCCGGTCATTTTTTCGCGCTGCCGGGGCTAAGCGGCCAGAGCGTGCGGGTGCAGTGCGGTGCCCGGCAGCTGCTGGCGCGGCGCGCGCCAGAACAGCCGATTCCTTTTGTTGATCGCCAGCGCGAGTTCCGCCTGCTGCGCAAGCTGTGCCAGGCGGATCTGGGTCCGCAGCCGCTGAGCTGGCAGGCGCCCTGGCTGCTGCAGAGCTGGCTGCCGGGTGATGCGCTGACGCCAGCCCGCTTCAGCGCGCAGCGCACCGAGGTCATTGCGCTGCTGGCGCGGCTGCATCAGCAGCCGCTGACCGGCTACCGGCTGCAGCTGGCCCCGCTGCTGCAGCGCTACTGGCAACTCTGCCGGCAGCGGCATCTGCGCTGGCAGCAGCGCTTAACGCGCCTGCTGCAGCGTGGTGAGCCGCAGCCGCTGCGCCTGGCGCCGCTGCATATGGATGTGCATGCCGGCAATGTGATTGCCACGCCGGCGGGCCTGCGTCTGATTGACTGGGAGTATGCCGCGGACGGCGATGTCGCGCTGGAGCTGGCCGCTGTCTGTACCGCTGACGGCGGCGATCGGCACGCGTGGATCGCCGGCTACGCCACACGTGCACGGCTGCAGGAAGCACAGCTGGCGCAGCAGATCGGGCGCTGGCAGCCGTGGCTGCAGCTGCTGATGGCCAGCTGGTATCAGCTGCGCGCCGAACAGAGCCAGGATGACACTTTGCAACGGCTGGCGCAGGCCAGCTGGCAGGACCTTTAATTCAGGAACCGAACGATGACGATGAACACCCCCGGACCGCTCATGCTGGACGTGGAAGGCTACACGCTGGACGCTGAAGAGCGTGAAATTCTGCAACATCCGCTGACCGGCGGTCTGATCCTGTTTGCCCGTAACTTCCATGATGTCGAACAGCTGGCGGAACTGGTGCGCCAGATCCGCGCCGCATCGCGTCATCGGCTGGTGGTGGCGGTCGATCAGGAGGGCGGCCGCGTGCAGCGCTTCCGCGAAGGCTTCACGCAGCTGCCCGCTATGCAGTCTTTTGCAGCGTTAAACGATCTGCACACGGCAGGCGAACTGGCGCAGCAGGCGGGCTGGCAGATGGCTGCGGAGATGCTGGCGCTGGATATCGATATTAGCTTTGCGCCGGTGCTGGACGTTGGCCATATCAGCGCCGCCATCGGCGACCGTGCTTTCCACGCCGATCCGGCTATCGCGCTGCAAATGGCGCGCCGCTTCATCAAGGGTATGCACGAAGCGGGCATGAAAACCACCGGCAAGCACTTTCCGGGACACGGTGCGGTCAGCGCCGATTCGCATAAAGAGACGCCGCGCGATCCGCGTGACATGGCGACGCTGCGTCAGCACGATATGTCGGTGTTTAAGCAGCTGATTGATGAACAGCTGCTTGATGCCGTTATGCCTGCGCATGTCATCTATACCGCGGTGGATCCGCATCCTGCCAGCGGCTCGCCATACTGGCTGCAAACCGTGTTACGCCAGACGCTGGGCTTTGAGGGCGTGATCTTCTCTGACGATCTCTCCATGGAGGGCGCGGCGGTGATGGGCAGCTATGCTGAACGCGCGCAGCAGTCGCTTAACGCCGGCTGCGATATGGTGCTGGTGTGCAATCAGCGTGCCGGTGCGATCAGCGTGCTGGATAATCTGTCGCCGGTGCCGGCGCCGCGTGTTACCCGGTTATATCATCAGGGACAGATTGATCGTCAGCGCCTGCTGGCCAGCGATCGCTGGCGGCAGAATCACCGTCAGCTGGGCGATCTGCAAACCCGCTGGCTGGCGCATAAAGCGTTCGCCGGCTGACGACCCGCGGCCCGGAGGCGCCACCACGCCACAGCGCCGATGCGCTGTGTGCGGTGTCAGCCATCCGGGCTCCCCTTCAGACCCGCTGCCAGCTGCTTTGCCTGCCGATGCAGTTGTCAGGCATGACCGCGCCCGCAGGCGCTGGCGGCATGGCGTTGCGGTTTCGTCCGTTTCCTAATGAAAACCTTTTACATTTTCCCGCCAGCGGCGCGAAGGAAATGTCAAAACCGCAGTCTTCACGCCGTTGTAGCGTGATGCAGTGCACAAAATGTGTAACATTCTGATAATGCTGCTGAAAGATTGATGTACATCAATTTTCTTATGAACTGATTATCACGGCGTGATACTCTGCCCTCAGCTCGCGATTTAACGTCGCCAACCCTATGTTAATTAAGGTTTTTACTTAACCTTTGATTAACTTCTGGTTTACAACTTTGAGGGGGTCTTCATTGACTACAACTATGGAAAAAATCGTCATTGTCGGTGGCGGAGCCGGTGGCTTAGAGCTGGCAACCCAGCTCGGCCATAAGCTGGGTCGCGGCAAAAAGGCGGAGATCGTTCTGGTGGACCGCAACCACAGCCATCTGTGGAAACCGCTGCTGCATGAAGTGGCAACCGGCTCCATGGATGAGGGCATTGACGCGCTCAGCTATCTGGCGCATGCGCGTAACCACGGCTTTCAGTTTCAGCTGGGGTCGCTGACGCAGATCCATCGCGACAGAAAAACCATTGCGCTGGCGGAGATCCGCGATGCGCAGGGCGAACTGCTGGTTCCGGAGCGCGAACTGGCCTATGACCGTCTGGTCATTGCGTTGGGCAGTACCTCCAATGACTTTGGTACGCCGGGCGTGAAAGAGCACTGCATTTTCCTGGATAATCCGCATCAGGCGCGCCGCTTCCATAATGAGATGCTGAACCTGTTCCTGCGCTTCTCGGCCAGCGAAGGGCAGCTGCAGAAGGTGAATATTGCCATTGTCGGCGGCGGGGCAACCGGCGTTGAGCTTTCGGCTGAGCTGTATAATGCCGTGAAGCAGCTGCACAGTTATGGCTATAAAGGCCTCGACAGCAATGCCCTGAACGTTACGCTGGTGGAAGCGGGCGAGCGCATTCTGCCTGCGCTGCCGCCGCGTATCTCTGCTGCCGCGCATCAGGAGCTGAGCAAGCTGGGCGTACGCGTGCTGACGCAGACCATGGTCACCAGCGCGGCGGAAAATGGCCTCAATACCAAAAATGGCGAATTTATCGAAGCCGATCTGATGGTATGGGCCGCAGGCATCAAAGCGCCGGACTTCATGAAAGCGATCGGCGGGCTGGAAACCAACCGCATTAACCAGCTGGTGGTGAAAGAGACGCTGCAAACCACGCTGGATGACGATATCTATGCCATCGGCGACTGCGCCTCCTGCGCACTGCCGGGCGGCGGCTTTGTGCCACCGCGGGCACAGTCCGCGCACCAGATGGCTTCACGCGTGCTGGAAAACCTGCTGGCGCAGCGCAAAGGCAAACCGCTAAAAGCCTATGTCTATAAAGATCATGGCTCGCTGGTGTCGCTGTCGCGCTTCAGTACCGTTGGCAGCCTGATGGGGAACCTGATGCGCGGCTCGATGATGGTAGAGGGACGCATCGCGCGTTTTGTCTACATCTCTCTGTATCGTATGCATCAGATTGCGCTCCACGGATATTTCAAGACTGGCCTGATGATGCTGGTCGGCAGCCTGAACCGCGTTCTGCGTCCGCGGCTTAAGCTGCACTGATTATCAGGCGGGCGGCACCGGCCGCCCGCGCTGATTCTGCCTGCGCTAACCTGTTGATTTGGGTTAACTCACACCCGAATGACATCCCGATGGCAGCCGGTCTCAGAACTCTCCTAAAAGCTGGCCCTGTGGCCGTTCCGCTGCGTTTCCTCCATTAATCTGATGTTGCATTTCCGGACCATCTGTAAAACTTATTCCAACGAACACGGCGCGGCGCGCACGCCGGTTATGCCTCGGTTATCCGGCAACGGATAGCGGCAGGAATGCGCGGTAACAACATTCAGGAGGACGTTCCTGTGAATAAATCAATGTTAGCGGGTATCGGAATTGGTGTAGCAGCAGCGCTGGGCGTCGCCGCCGTCGCCAGCATGGATGTGTTTGATCGTGGCCCGCAGTACGCACAGGTTCTCTCGGCAACACCCATTAAAGAGAGCATTAAACAACCCCGGCAGGAGTGCCGTAATGTCACCATTACGCATCGCCGTCCGGTGCAGGACGAAAACCGCATCGCCGGTTCCGTACTGGGTGCCGTTGCCGGTGGCGTACTGGGTCACCAGTTTGGTGGCGGTCGCGGTCGCGATGTGGCTACCGTTGCCGGTGCCCTGGCGGGCGGTTATGGCGGCAACCAGGTGCAGGGTGCACTGCAGGATCGTGACACCTACACCACCAGCGAACAGCGCTGTAAAACCGTGTACGACAAACAGGAAAAGATGCTGGGTTATGACGTGACCTATAAAATAGGCGACCAGCAGGGCAAAATCCGTATGGAAAATGACCCTGGCACCCGCATCCCGCTGGACCGTAACGGCCAGCTGATCCTGAATTCAAATCAGGCCTGATTGGGCAAAGCTCACCACAGCAGCAGTAACCTAATAAAAAAAGCGCCGCAGGGCGCTTTTTTTTATGGTGCTGGTATCGCGGACAGGAAAAGCGCAATTCGGTTGCCTTTTCCTGCTTACGTGCTTTATTAAAGCAATAGATGTTTATGGCACAGGCTGTCTTGACTCAACTGACTATTTACAGAGGAGCAGGTCAGGCTCTTTTATCTACCAGCGTAATGAGCAGGCTACGCGGTTTTTCCCTGACTTCCACGGTAACCCTGATATCAGGATCCTGACCTGCCCAGCAGTCACCTGCAAAACTGCATGCTTCACTTTTTTTATACCCATTTCGCTCTATATAAGTCTTTATCGGGGCATTGTCGGTTACGCCAGTAAACCTTAGCTGGAAAATCCTTGCGGGATTGGGGCCTGATACATTGCTGTAATGAAAGCGGTAACTCTCCGTAATACGGGGCATCTTTTTCAGTAAATCAGGCGTGTAAAATTCGTACTGCTGCGTATCCTGCTCGGTGTAATCAGCACCGTCCGCTAACTCCATGCGGAGAAAATGCAATCCCCAAGCCAGACCCAACGCACAGGTGATCAGAATGCTTAGCGTAATCCTCAATGATGTTTTCATTTGTTTATCACACGTTTGCCGAGATGGATAAACCCGCGATCGGGATCGATGATGCTGACGTCTTCCGATGACCAGCGATGATAGGGTGTTACGCTGCGCATAAAGAGGGGGAGTTGACCAAAGCAGGGTCTGCTATGGGGAAATGCAAGAGGATCAGGAAAAAGCAGCGGTTTAAATGTTTGGTTTTTCCAGGAGCCAATACTTCCATAATGGTCCCAGCGTCTCAACGCTGCAGCTTCGCTTACGGGTTTCAGATGGCTGAAAATATTGCTCATGCACGCCACAACCCGATAAAAGCCCAGCAGATCTGATACCAGATCTTCACCGCTGAATCCGCTATCGGTGGCCCAGCTAAAAGGGAAAGAAGCCTGCAGGCCTTCAAACCGGTGCGCCAGCGTCATCATCATAGCTAATGCAACACTTTGCTTTTGGTGATATGACAGCCCTTTTTTGAGCCGCCACGTGATGGATTTACCCACCGTCATATGCCTTTTAAGGCCAGTCATGGATTGTTTATAGGTCACATCATAGTAAAGCCCGCTCTGCGCTTCACCTTGCAGCATTTGCGCCCATAACTGTCTGATATCAGTACCTTGCGCATGCCCGAGATCTATCCAGCCCAATACCTCTGTGTAGACCAGACCGTAAGCGTTTCTTTCTGCCTTGCTGCCGTCAATAATATCTGCACGCCTGCTCATCCATAGCCTCTTCCGTGGTGATGTCCTGCGGTGACATCATTGTCATATCACAGGACGAGGCAGGCGTTTGATTTTATCCCCCCATTTGCGGGAGCGATCGCTAAACCTGATGCTTCGCCAGTTCGGCAACGAAGTTCTGTACCCACTCCATGCGCGTTTTGCGCTCGGTCAGATCGCGGGTAAATTTCAGTCGCGTCGGGCCATCCAGTTTCCACTGTTGCGGGTCCTGCTGCAGCAGGGTGATCAGCCAGCCGGGATCCACCTGGTTTTGTGGCGCAAACTCAAAGAATCCGCCTTTCTCACTGGCCTCGATTTTGCGCAGCCCCAGCTGGCGCGCCACCAGGCGCAGGCCGGCAATATCCAGCAGATTGCGGGCGGCGTCCGGCAGTTTACCGAAGCGATCGATCATCTCGACTTTCAGCTCCGCCAGCTCCTGCTCATCGGCGGCACTCGCCACGCGCTTGTAGAGCGACAGGCGGGTGCTGACATCCGGAATAAAATCATCCGGCAGCAGGGCAGGCATGCGCAGCTCAATTTCGGTCTGATTGCTGGTGAGATCCTCCAGCGAGGGTTCGCGTCCGGCTTTCAGCGCATCCACCGCGTTTTCCAGCAGTTCCATATACAGGGTAAAACCAATGGTTTCCATCTGGCCACTCTGCTCTTCACCCAGCAGCTCACCGGCACCGCGAATCTCCAGATCGTGCGTGGCCAGCGCAAAGCCCGCTCCCAGATCTTCCAGTGAGGCGATAGCTTCCAGCCGTTTCTGCGCATCGGTGGTCATGGCCTTCGGATGCGGCGTCAGCAGCCAGGCGTAAGCCTGATGATGCGAACGCCCGACGCGGCCGCGCAGCTGGTGCAGCTGGGCCAGGCCAAAGTGGTCGGCACGCTCAATAATGATGGTGTTGGCGCTGGGCACATCGATACCGGTTTCGATGATGGTGGTGCACACCAGCACATTAAAGCGCTGATGGTGGAAATCATTCATCACCCGCTCCAGATCGCGTTCGCGCATCTGGCCGTGACCAATGGCGATACGCGCCTCCGGCACCAGATCCGCCAGCCGCTGAGCCGCCTTCTCAATGTTCTCCACGTCGTTATAGAGGTAATAAACCTGACCGCCGCGCAGCACCTCACGCAGTATCGCCTCGCGCACCACCAGGCTGTCATATTCCCGCACAAAGGTTTTCACCGCGAGACGTCGCGCCGGCGGCGTAGCGATAATCGACAGATCGCGCATGCCGCTCATGGCCATATTCAGGGTGCGCGGGATGGGGGTGGCGGTGAGCGTCAGGATATCGACGTCAGCCCGCATCGCTTTGATGCGCTCTTTATGACGCACGCCGAAGCGGTGTTCTTCATCGACAATCAGCAGGCCGAGATCGCGCCACTTCAGATCGCTCATCAGCAGCTTATGGGTACCAATCAGGATATCAATTTTACCTTCGCTGGCCTGCTGCAGCACCTGCGCCTGCTCTTTGGCGCTGCGGAAGCGCGACAGCATCTCAATGCGCACCGGCCAGTTGGCGAAGCGGTCGCGGAAATTATCGAAATGCTGCTGCGCCAGCAAGGTGGTTGGCACCAGCACCGCCACCTGCTTGCCGTTTTCGACCGCCAGGAATGCGGCGCGCATCGCGACTTCCGTTTTGCCAAAGCCCACGTCGCCGCACACCAGACGATCCATCGCCAGCGGGCGGCACATATCACTCAGCACGGCGTTAATCGCCTGGCCCTGATCCGGTGTGGTTTCAAACGGAAAACCTTCACAGAACAGCTGATACTGTTCGCGGTCATGCTTAAAGGCAAAACCGGTTTTCGCCGCGCGCTGCGCATAGATATCCAGCAGTTCAGCGGCCACATCGCGCACTTTTTCGGCGGCTTTTTGCCGCGCGCGCGACCAGGCGTCGCTGCCCAGCTTGTGCAGGGGCGCATTTTCATCTGCTCCCCCGGCGTAACGGCTGATCAGATGCAGCGAGGAGACCGGCACGTACAGTTTGGCATCGCCGGCATAGGAGAGCATCAGGTATTCCGCCACAATGCCGCCAGCTTCCAGCGTGGTCAGGCCGATATAGCGGCCGACGCCATGCTCCAGATGCACCACCGGCTGGCCCGGATGCAGCTCAGCCAGGTTGCGAATCAGCACGTCCGGATTGATGGTGCGACGATTGTCCTGACGGCGGCGACTGACGCGCTCGCCCAGCAGATCGCCTTCGCAAATCAATGCCCGCTGGCGTTGCGTATCGATAAAGCCGCGCTCGCTGGCACCGATCATCAGGCTGCAGCGCGCCCCGCTGGCCTCATCAAACCGCTCAATGGGCTGCGGACGCAGTTTAATCCGCGCCAGCAGCTCCTGCAGACTCTCACGCCGGCCTTCACTCTCAACGGAAAAAATCACCTCGCCGTCGAAGGTTTCCAGAAACTGCCGCAGCAGATCGAGCGGCGCTTTGGCCTGCGCCTGCACGGTCAGTTCCGGCAGTGGCTGATAGCCCAGATTGGTATTGGCGGCTTTTTCCGGCAGCGTGTCGCGGCTGAGCTGCATCCGCGGCCAGGCTTTCAGTTCGCTCAGCAGCGCATCGGGACGCAGCCAGAGGGTGGCCGGTTCCAGCAGCGGACGCATCGGGTCGATGCGGCGGTTTTCATAACGCGCATGGGCATCCTGCCAGAAGCGTTCGGCGCTGGCGGCGAGGTCGCCGCTGTTCAGCACCAGCGTTGACGCCGGCAGATAGCTGAACAGCGTGGGCAGTTCCTGTTCGAAGAACAGCGGCTGCCAGTATTCAATCCCGGCAGGCAGGGTGCCTTTACTGACCTGCTGATAAACGTGTTCCGGCTCGCGGCGCACGTCGAAGGTTTCACGCCAGCGGCTGCGAAACAGTTCAATCGCGGCTTTATCGGTCGGGAATTCATGCGCCGGCAGCAGGTTGATGGCGCTGACTTCTTCCAGCGTGCGCTGGCTGTCCACATCAAACAGGCGCAGCGTATCAATTTCATCGTCAAAAAAGTCAATGCGGTAGGGCTGATCGCTGCCCATCGGAAACAGGTCAAGCAGGGCGCCGCGCGTCGCGTATTCCCCGTGCTCCATGACCTGATCAACATGCCGGTAACCGGCCTGCTCCAGCTGGTCACGCAGCGCATCACGGGACAACTTCTGCCCCTGCTGCATGACCAGCGCGTGACCGTGCAGAAAACTGTGCGGGCAGACACGCTGCATCAGGGTATTCACCGGCATGATCAGCATGCCGCGCGTCAGGGTCGGCAGCTGGTACAGGGTAGAGAGGCGGGCAGAGATGATGTCCTGATGCGGGGAGAAGCTGTCGTACGGCAGGGTTTCCCAGTCGGCAAGATGCATGACCGGCAGGTCGGTAAACTGGCGCATCTCCTCCTGAAGCCGCAGGGCAGATTGCATATCCGGTGTAATCATCAACACCGGGCCGGGATGGCGTTCGGTGATGCTGGCGCACTCAACTGCGTGTGCGGCGCCGACCAGCTGGCCGAGCTGACGATGGTCACCCGCTTTGGCAGGCAGGGTATAGCGATGCTGTTCCGACATAAGGTCCGACATTCTCTCCTTAAATTCCAGGGCGCCATCATTCCATAAACCGCCGTGAGGATCATCTGTCGTGGCGCGATTTAGCCCGATAAGCCACGCCGGCGCACCGGCCTGCCTGTCGCGGTGCGCTGCCGGTCTGGCAGCAGGGCCGGGCGCCGCGGCGTAAGGAATGACAGCCTTGAGCAAGCGCCGTGCATGGGCGCACGGCAGGCGGTAATGGATGGTGCCGTAAGTGCGATAGCCTTAAGGATAGACGATAGGCTGCGCGGAGAAAAAAACGGGAAAAGGTTTCGCCGTACGTAAACCCGCAGCGACGGCTGCGCGGATAAAAAAGCGCACGCGGCGGACCGGCGAGAGGGGCCGCCCGGCGCGGACAGGGCGGAACCTGCCCGGATGAAAAGCGATGGGTTATCCCGCGTGCCGGACGCCGTGATGGCCACCCGCGCGGGCGTGTTATTTTGAAGATTGCTGTGTGTAGTGCATGCGAGGACGATCGACATTGGCCCAGGCCAGCTCCCGTTCAAGATGGTAGCTGTGATTGCCATCGTCCCACTTCACGTAATAACCGGTTGGCGCGTCTCCCTGCTCAAAGACATTAACAATCTCGCCTTTGATGTCACCTGATTTATGTTTAACGATACTGCCTCTGGGAAATCTGCTGCTCATGGTAAGAACCTCCGTACTGCGCTTACTGAACCGGTACTGCATGATCAAAGTCTATCGCAGCTGCTGACGAATAATCGTACTAATAGCGTCACGATATTGTCGTAATTTTATGCATTGCCGCCGGCGCGGACGCATTTTGACGCAACTTTGCCCTACACTCAGAGGGTTAGAGGTTTCATAAAGCAGACGGCTCCTTTATCATCCCACTACTTAATTTGCAGGCAACGGCCCAGACGGATCTCATGTATCAACCAGTCGCGTTATTCATCGGTTTGCGCTACATGCGTGGACGTGCTTCAGACCGCTTCGGTCGCTTTGTCTCCTGGCTTTCCACTATCGGCATTACGCTCGGCGTGCTGGCGCTGGTCACGGTGCTGTCCGTGATGAACGGCTTTGAGCGCGAACTGGAAGGCAACATTCTTGGCCTGATGCCGCAAGCGCTGCTCACCAGCGATAAAGGCAGCATCAATCCGCAGCAGCTGCCGGCAGAGAGCCTGCATCTGCAGGGCGTCACCCGCGTTGCGCCGCTCACCACCGCAGATGTGGTGCTGCAAAGCGCACGCAACGTTTCCGTGGGCGTGATGCTGGGCATCAACCCGGATGAAGCGGATCCGCTGACGCCCTATCTGGTCAACACCGCGCAAAACGTGCTGCAGCCTGGCCAGTACAACGTGATTCTCGGCGAACAGCTGGCGTCACAGCTGGGGGTAAAACGCGGCGATCAGCTGCGTCTGATGGTGCCTTCGGTCAGCCAGTTTACGCCGGTCGGGCGCGTACCCAGCCAGCGTATTTTCACCGTCGCCGGCACCTATGCCGCCAACAGCGAAGTGGACGGCTATCAGATTCTGGTTAACCAGCAGGATGCCTCACGCGTGATGCGCTATCCGGCGGGCAATATCACCGGCTGGCGACTGTGGCTCGATAAGCCGCTCAGCGTGGACACGCTCAGCCAGCAGACGCTGCCGGCCGGCCTGACATGGAAAGACTGGCGCGAACGCAAAGGCGATCTGTTCCAGGCGGTACGCATGGAAAAAAATATGATGGGGCTGCTGCTCAGCCTGATCATCGCTGTGGCGGCGTTTAATATCATAACCTCACTTGGCCTGCTGATTATGGAGAAGCAGGCGGAAGTGGCGATTCTGCAGACCCAGGGCCTGACGCGCCGGCAAATTGTTGCGGTGTTTATGGTGCAGGGGGCCAGCGCCGGCGTGATCGGCGCACTGCTCGGTACGCTGCTCGGCGTGCTGCTTGCCAGCCAGCTGAATACGCTGATGCCGGTGATTGGCCTGTTCCTTGATGGCGCAGCGCTGCCGGTAGCGATCAATCCGTGGCAGGTGGTGACAATCGCGCTGGTCTCGATGGCCGTCGCGCTGCTCTCAACCCTTTATCCGTCATGGCGCGCTGCCGCCGTTCAACCCGCTGAGGCTTTACGTTATGAGTAATACCCCTTTGTTGCAGTGTCGTGACCTGTGCAAACGCTATCAGGAAGGCAGCGTGCAGACCGATGTGCTGCGCAATGTGGCTTTTAGCCTGCAGCCGGGCGAGCTGACGGCGATTGTCGGCAGCTCCGGCTCCGGCAAAAGTACCTTACTGCATCTGCTGGGTGGTCTGGATGCACCGACCTCCGGCGACGTCGTGTTTGATGGCAAATCGCTGAATGCCATGTCGTCTGCCGCCAAAGCCGAACTGCGCAACCGTGAGCTGGGCTTTATTTATCAGTTCCATCATCTGCTGCCCGATTTCAGCGCGCTGGAAAACGTGGCGATGCCGCTGCTGATTGGCAAAACCGGCAAAGCGGAAGCGGCTGACCGCGCACGCCAGATGCTGGCGGCGGTCGGTCTGGAGAAACGTGCCGCGCACCGTCCTTCAGAGCTCTCCGGCGGCGAGCGGCAGCGCGTGGCGATTGCCCGCGCGCTGGTCAACCGTCCGCGGCTGGTGATGGCCGATGAGCCCACCGGCAACCTGGATGCACGCAACGCCGATGCCATCTTTGAACTGCTGGGCGAGCTCAACGTGCAGCAGGGCACCGCATTCCTCGTGGTCACGCACGATTTGCAGCTGGCGAAGCGTCTGAGCCGTCAGATGGAGATGCGCGACGGCCAGCTGAGCGATCGCCTGACGCTGGGAGCGATCTGATGGCTTCTTCACTCTCTCTGCTGCTGGGGCTGCGCTTCAGCCGCGGACGGCGGCGTGGCGGTATGGTCTCGCTGATTTCGATTATCTCAACCATCGGTATCGCGCTGGGCGTGGCGGTGCTGATCATCGGGCTGAGCGCGATGAACGGCTTTGAGCGTGAACTCAACAACCGCATTCTGGCGGTGGTGCCGCATGGCGAAATCGAGCCGGTGAATCAGCCTTTCCGCAACTGGCAGCCGCTGATTGCGCCGATTGAGCAGGTGCCGGGCATTGCCGCTGCGGCACCCTATGTTAACTTCACCGGTCTGATTGAAAGTGGTGCGCGGCTGCAGGCGCTGCAGGTAAAAGGCGTCGATCCGCAGCAGGAGCCGCGCCTCAGCGCGCTGCCGCACTTTGTTGCGGGCGATGCGTGGTCGCAGTTTGCCGCCGGTAAGCAGCAGATCATTCTGGGGGGCGGCATTGCCAAATCCCTGAACGTGAAGCAGGGCGACTGGATCACCATCATGATCCCCAACAACGACGGCGCGAACAAACTGCTGCAGCCGAAGCGGATTCGCCTGCAGGTCAGCGGCATTCTGCAGCTGAGCGGAATGCTGGATCATAGCCTGGCGCTGGTGCCGCTGGCAGATGCGCAGCGTTATCTGGAGTTGGGCGAGAGCGTCAGCGGCATCGCCCTGAAGATGACCGATCCCTTCAAAGCCCAGAAACTGGTGCGTGATGCCGGTGAGGTGACGCATGCGTATGTCTATATTAAAAGCTGGATTGGCACCTTCGGCTACATGTACCGCGATATCCAGATGATTCGCGCCATTATGTATCTGGCGATGGTGCTGGTGATTGGCGTGGCCTGCTTCAACATTGTTTCTACGCTGGTGATGGCGGTAAAAGATAAGAGCAGCGACATAGCGGTGCTGCGCACGCTGGGCGCCAAAGATGGCCTGATACGCGCTATTTTCATCTGGTATGGTTTGCTGGCTGGCCTACTGGGCAGCGTCAGCGGGGTGGTGACAGGCGTGCTGGTGGCGCTTAACCTCACGCCGCTGATGCGCGGCATTGAACACCTGACCGGGCATTCGCTGCTGGCGGGTGATATCTACTTTATCGATTTTCTGCCGTCGGAGCTGCACTGGCTGGATGTGGCGATCGTGCTGGCCACCGCGATTGTGCTCAGCCTGCTCGCCAGCTGGTATCCGGCGCGGCGCGCCAGCCGCATTGACCCGGCCCGCGTGCTCAGCGGCCAGTAATGATAATGTCGCAGCCGCTTTCGCGGCTGCGCACATTTTCAGCGTCTGCCGCATGCAGCTGACATACGCAGCCGCTATTATCGGGACACGCGATTGCCCGACCTGACACCCGAAACACGGCGTTTAACGCCGCCGATTAAGGAGCCTTTATGCGCATACAGCGCCGCCGCTTACGACTCGCCCGCGATAAGAAAAACCGCCGCAAAGTGCATCAGCGCTTTCGCCAGCGCATCTTCGAGCGCGACCGCAACGCGGAACTCGCTGCGCATCCGCTGCCGCGCGTGGTGGTGCTGACCGGCGCCGGCATCTCTGCAGAGTCCGGTATCCGGACCTTCCGCGCCGCTGACGGCCTGTGGGAAGAGCACCGGGTGGAAGATGTGGCGACGCCGGAAGGCTTTCGCCGCGATCCGGCGCTGGTGCAGGCATTCTACAATGCGCGACGTCGTCAGCTGCAGCAGCCGGAAATCCAGCCTAATGCCGCACATAAAGCGCTGGCCGAGCTGGAGCAGGTATTGGGCGATAACTTCCTGCTGGTGACGCAGAACATTGATAATCTGCACGAACGGGCCGGCAGCGCGCGCGTGCTGCATATGCACGGTGAACTGCTGAAAGTGCGCTGCGAAACCAGCGGGCAGGTGGTGACCTGGACAGAAGATGTCAGTGCCGACGATCGCTGTACCTGCTGTCAGTTCCCGTCGCGTCTGCGGCCGCACGTGGTGTGGTTTGGCGAAATGCCGCTGGGCATGGAAGAGATTTACCGCGCGATCGAACAGGCCGATCTGTTTATTGCCATCGGCACCTCCGGGCACGTCTATCCGGCGGCGGGCTTTGTTCATGAGGCAAAGCTGCACGGCGCGCACACCGTCGAGCTGAATCTGGAGCCGAGCCAGGTGGGGAATGAATTTGCCGAAGGGCAGTATGGTTTAGCCAGCGCGGTGGTGCCGGTGTTTGTGCACAGCCTCCTGCGCGGCCTGTATAAATAGGGCGCAATTTACCGCGCCCTGCGCCGCAGACCGTGCCTGCGGCGCAGCCTGCGCGTTAGCGACCGGCTTTCAGCTTCTGGAACAGCGTCTCGTACTGCGTACTGGCGGGCCCCACGTCATTCTGCCACTCTCCCTTTTTCATCACCTCAGGCGGCGGATAGAGCGAAGGATCGTTTGCCACCTCGGGCGGCAGCAGCTTCTTCGCCGCGAGGTTTGGCGTTGGATAACCGATGGTTTCAGCCACTTTTGCCGCCACGTCCGGCCGCAGCAGGAAGTTAATCAGCTTCAGCGCACCGGCCTTGTTTTTCGCATTCGCCGGAATCGCCAGGTTATCCATCCAGAAAATCCCGCCTTCTGCCGGCCAGATAACCTGCAGCGGCGTGCCAGCCTGACGCGCCACGTAAGCTGAGCCGTTCCAGATCATGCCCAGGTTCACTTCGCCTTCCATAAACGGATTACCGGGGTTATCAGAGTTAAACGCCAGCACGTTTGGCATCAGTTTCTTCAGCTCCTGATACGCAGCCTCAATCTGTTGCGGGTCCTGCGTGTTGCCGGAGTAGCCCAGCTTGCGCAGCGCCATCTGAAACACCTCACGCGCATCGTCGGTCAGCAGCAGGCTCTGCTTGTACTGCGGTTTCCACAGGTCGGCCCAGCGGGTGATGCTGCTGGCGTCCACTTCATCCGTATTGACGCCAATGGCGGTTGCGCCCCAGATATAGGGAATGGAATAGTCGTTGTTGGGATCGAAGGGTTTGTTCAGCAGTTCCGGATCGAGATTGCTGAAGTTACTGAGCTGGGTTTTATCGATCTTCTGCAGCATGCCTTCGTGACGCATTTTTGCCACGAAGTAGGTGGAGGGCACCACCAGATCGTACGCGCCATCTTTCCAGGTTTTCAGTTTGGCGTACATGCTCTCGTTGGATTCATAGGTGGAGTAGATCACCTTAATACCGGTCTCTTTGGTGAACTGCTCCAGCAGGCCCGGCGGGACATACTCTGTCCAGTTATAGAAATAGAGCGTGTTGCTGTCATCGGCCTGAACGCTCTGCATGCTCAGTGCCAGCGCCCCAGCCGCCAGCCAGTGAGACCACGTTTTCATCGGTTATCCTCTATTTGGTTTTATCACGGAGCAACAGCTGACTGGCCGCTACCAGCAGCAGCGACAGCAGCAGCAAAATGGTCGCCAGCGCGTTCACCTCCGGTGATACGCCCACTTTGACCATGGAGTAAATTTTCAGTGGCAGAATCTCAAAGGTGGGGCCGGTGACAAACGACGACACCACCACGTCATCCATCGACAGGGTGAAGCTCAGCAGCCAGCCCGCCGCGACCGCCGGCAGCGCCAGCGGCAGCAGGATTTTGCGCAGAATGGTCACTTCGCTGGCCCCCAGATCTTTCGCGGCTTCCAGCATGCGCACATCAAAACCTTTCAGGCGCGAGTAAACGGTGATCACCACAAACGGCAGGCAGAACGTAATGTGCGACAGCAGCAGCGACCAGAAGCCGAGCGAGATGCCCAGCAGCATAAACAGCACCAGCAGCGAAATGGCCATCACGATATCCGGCGACATCATCACCACAAACAGCATGCCGCTGACAAAAGGTTTGCCGCGGAAGCGATAGCGGTAGAGGGCTACCGCCGTCAGCGATCCAATCAGCGTGGCGCAGCTGGCGGAGAGTACGCCCATGATCAGCGAGTGCTGCGCGGCCTGAATCAGGCTATCGTTGTTCACCAGCAGGCGATACCACTGCGTGCTGAAGCCCTGCCAGTTAATGCCAAAGCGCGAGGCGTTAAAGGAATTCACGATCAGAATCAGGATCGGAATATAGAACCAGGCGTAAATCACGGCCATAAAGCCGCCGCGTACCAGACGCATCATTGCAGCTCCATTTTACGGTTCAGCAGCCGCGCCGCGCGCCAGTAGACCAGCAGCATCAGCCCCATCAGCAACGTCATTACGATGCTGGTGGCGGCGCCGAACGGCCAGTCGCGGATGTTCAGGAACTGGCTTTTGATGACGTTACCAATCAGCAGATTTTTTGCACCGCCCATCAGATCCGCCACGTAAAACAGCCCCATCGCCGGAATGAATACCAGCAGGCAGCCGGCGACGATCCCCGGCATGGTCAGCGGCAGGATGATGCGCACCAGCCGCTGCAGCGGACTGGCGCCCAGATCGCGCGCCGCTTCCAGACAGGATTTATCCAGCTTTTCCAGGCTGGAGTAGAGCGGCAGCACCATAAACGGCAGCAGAATGTAGATCAGCCCCAGGATCACCGCTTCCGGCGTGAACATAATACGGAACGGTTTATCGATCACCCCCAGCCACAGCAGGCTTTCGTTGAGCCAGCCGCGGGTGCTGAGGAAGATTTTCAGGCCGTAAATGCGAATCAGCGAGTTGGTCCAGAACGGCACAATCAGCAGAAACAGCATCAGCGGACGGATCCGTGCCGGCAGTCGCGTCAGGCACCAGGCAAACGGGTAGCCCAGCAGCAGACAGCACAGCGTGGCGATGAACGCCATGTTCAGCGAGTGCAGCAGCACGTCCGCATACAGCGGATCGAGCAGGCGGCTGTAGTTGCTGAGGGTAAAGACCAGACTGACGAAGTGCGCGTCGTCGCGCGTCAGGAAACTGGTGACGATGATCATCAGGTTCGGCAGCAGCACAAACAGCGCCAGCCAGCCGACAATCAGCGCCACAATGGCATGCTGCAGACGATTACGCATCCGTTTCATACGGCAGCACCACCTCCCATTCCGGCACCCAGCTCACCGCCATTTTCTGGTTGAGCGAGTGATCCACATCCGGATCGTCCTCATTAAAGAACTCGCTGACCGTCAGCAGCTTGCCGTTTTCCAGCTCGACGGTGGATTCCAGCGTCATGCCTTTGTAGTTGCGCTCGCGCACGTAGCCGATAAAGCTGTCGCTGCGGCTGTCATGCGCCAGCTCCTTCACCCGCAGATCTTCCGGGCGCAGCAGCACGTGCAGCCTGTCGCCCGGCTGAACCGGGAAGGTGCAGTGAATGTCGCATTCACGGCCTTCCACCCGGGCGCGTACCGCTGGCGCATGGCGGCTGTCGAGCACTTCAGCGTCAAATACGTTGATTTCGCCAATAAAGCGCGCCACAAACAGGTTAGCCGGTTCTTCGTAAATCTCACGCGGCGTGCCGTCCTGCTCAATGCGGCCGTCGCGCATGACCACGATGCGATCGGACATGGTCAGGGCCTCTTCCTGATCGTGCGTGACGAACACAAAGGTGATGCCCAGACGGCGCTGCAGGGCTTTCAGCTCGTTCTGCATCTGCCGGCGCAGCTTGTAATCCAGCGCGGAGAGAGACTCATCCAGCAGCAGCACTTTCGGCCGGTTAACCACGGCGCGCGCAATCGCCACGCGCTGCTGCTGTCCGCCGGACAGCTGGTGCGGACGGCGGTCGGCAAAACGCTCCAGCTGCACCATGGCCAGCGCCTCGTTGACGCGCCGGGTGATATCAGCAGCCGGGGTTTTCTGCATACGCAGCCCGAAGGCGACATTATCGAATACCGACATGTGCGGAAACAGCGCATAGCTCTGGAACACGGTGTTGATGTGGCGGTGCTCCGCCGGGGTGTCGGTAATATCGCTGTCATCCAGCAGGATACGGCCGCTGTCGGCCTGCTCCAGCCCGGCGATCAGGCGCAGAATGGTGGTTTTACCACAGCCGGAGGGGCCAAGCAGCGTAATGAATTCACCGTGACCAATGGTCAGGTCAAAGGCCGAGATGATGGTTTTGCCATCAAAAGCTTTACTGATGCCAGAAAGCGTAACCAGCGCCTGTTGCGCGCATGTTTGCGTCATTTTAGTCACTCAGTCTGAGGAAAATCTGGTTACAGCATAGCCGCCTGCGAGCGGGTGCTGTGATGAAGGGCGCGATAATACCGCAAAAATGCGTCAATGCCATGTTCAGCGGCGGAATAACCTTGAAAAGTCTGCAAATAGCTGGAGTATGCTCAGCGGGCAAGCCGGACAGAAGGCGACGTGACCGATTTCCGGCGCGCAATCACGCTGCGCGGACTAACCTGAAAGATAATGATTTGACGCAACATGGCGGTCATCGCCCGCCATGATAATGACGCAGGTACTTCAGAGGGATGACAAATGGATCAATTACTTGAGCGTTTTCTCAGTTACGTGGCAGTGGAAACCCAGTCAAAACCTCAGGCGCGACAGGTGCCGAGCAGTGAAGGGCAGTGGACGCTGGCGCGTCAGCTGCAGGAAGAGTTAATCGCGCTGGGCTTCGTGGATGTCTCGCTGAGCGACCACTGCTGCGTGATGGGCACGCTGCCCGCCAATGTGGACTGGCCGACGCCGGTGATCGGTTTTATATCCCATATGGATACCTCACCGGATTTCACCGCCAGAAATGTGAATCCGCAGATTATTGAAAACTATCGCGGCGGCGACATTGCGCTTGGTAACGGTGACGAGGTGCTGTCGCCGGTGATGTTCCCGATTCTGCATCAGATGATCGGGCACACGCTGATCACCACCGATGGCAAAACCCTGCTGGGTGCCGATGATAAAGCCGGTATTGCGGAGATCATGACGGCGATGGCGCGGCTGGCGCAGGGCGATATCCCGCACGGTGCCATCCGCGTGGCCTTTACGCCGGATGAAGAGATCGGACGCGGAACCGCGCATTTTGATGTAGAAGGCTTTGCCGCCGACTGGGCCTACACGCTGGACGGCAGCGATCTGGGGGAGTTTGAGTTTGAAAACTTCAATGCCGCCACCGCCATCGTGAAGATCGTGGGCAATAACGTGCATCCCGGCAGTGCAAAAAACGTGATGGTGAACGCGCTGGATCTGGCGATGCGTTTCCACAGCGAAATCCCGGCGCAGGAGAAGCCGCAGTTTACCGATGGCTATGAAGGCTTCTTTCATCTGCACACCATCAAGGGCAGCGTTGAGCATGCGGAGCTGATGTACCTGATCCGCGACTTTGACGCCGATAACTACGCGCGCCGTAAACAGCAGCTGCAGGAGATTGGGCAGCGCGTCAGCAAAGGGCTGCACGCTGAGTGTTCGGTAAGCGTCGAAATCAGCGACAGCTACCGCAACATGCGTGAGAAAGTGGAGCCGCATCCGCACATTATTGAGCTGGCGCTGCAGGCGATGCGCGATTGCGGTATCGAACCAAAAGTGAAACCGATTCGTGGCGGCACGGACGGCTCTGCGCTGTCATGGAAAGGCCTGCCGTGCCCGAATCTGTTTACAGGCGGCTATAACTACCACGGTAAGCATGAGTTCGCCTCACTGAACGTGATGACGCAGGCGGTCGAGGTGATTGTGCGGTTGTCTGCGCTGGCGGCAGAAAAGAAAGCGTAACGCCACTGCCTGCTGCGGCAGGCGGTGATAACGGCTGGGTGCAAACAGCGGTGCCGCATTGCGCTATGGCGGACGGGCGGCGCGAAGCGGCGCCTGGCCTGCGCGCTGTGTCAGTGACGGGATAAAAATGATTGGGTAACGCGATCCGGCGATGACGCAGGGGCAAGCCCCTGCGTTGTAAAGGCTTAATCGGCGAAGAACCAGTAGCCGCTGTTGACCAGCGCAGCCAACTGGGCCAGCAGCGACGGATCGTCCAGCGCGTCACCGAAATCGGCCAGCGTCAGGACATGTTTGTGCGCCAGCGCCGCCAGGACATCCGGCTGGCTGCAGGCCACGCGCTCGCCGTTGACAAACACCGCCTCACCCAGCGTCAGCACGCGCAGGCCGCCGAGGCGCGTCAGGGCATCGCCCTGCTGCAGGGCATCATAAATTTCATCCGGCTGATAAGGCGGTTCCGGCGGGGCAATATCCAGCTCGTGGCGCGACTGGGAAATAAACTCGCCAAACCACTGGGTAAACTGCTCTGGCTGGTTGATGACATCCAGCATCACCTGACGAATCCCTTCCACTTCAGACGGCAGAATCTGCGACGGGCATTCGCGCGCCGGCACATCCGGATCGCTGTAGCGATGGCTGCCCAGTTCGTGCGCCAGCATATAATCGGCGAAGCCGCTGATCAGTTCGCGACCATTGGGGGCGCGGAAGCCCACCGAGTAGTTGAGCGCGTTTTCCAGCGAGTAGCCTTCGTGCGGGAAACCCGGTGGAATATAGAGAATGTCGCCCGGCTCCATCTCTTCATCAATGATGGCGTCAAACGGTTCAACCTGCAGCAGGTCCGGGTGCGGGCAGTGCTGTTTCAGGGCCACTTTTTCCCCCACACGCCAGCGCCGGCGGCCGGTGCCCTGAATAATAAACACGTCATACTGGTCAAAATGCGGGCCGACGCCGCCGCCGGGTACGGCGAAAGAGATCATCAGATCGTCAATGCGCCAGTCCGGCAGAAAGCGGAACGGGCGCATCAGCGCTGCAGAGGCTTCATGCCAGTGGTTCACCGCCTGCACCAGCAGCGACCAGTTGCTTTCACCCAGGTGATCGTAGCTTTCAAACGGGCCATGACTGACCTGCCATTTGCCGTTCTGATGGCTGACCAGGCGGCTGTCCACCTCGTTTTCCATTGCCAGGCCGGCCAGCTCGTCAGGCGAGATAGGATCAATGAAGTTTTTAAAACCGCGCTTGAGCACCACCGGGCGTTTTTGCCAGTAGCGCTGAATAAAGTCGGGCCAGTTGATATCGAGCTGATAATCCATACGAGGGTTCCGGTTGGGGCATAATTGCTGGCAAGTATAACAGCCCGCACGGCGTTCTACTCGCGGTGATGTTCAACTTCCTGGCGCTGAAAGATCACCTCCATGCGCGCGCCGCCCAGCGGGCTGGTTGAGGCGATGACCTGGCCTGCATACTGCTCAAGAATATCGCGCACCACCGCCAGCCCCAGCCCCTGACCGGGACGCAGCGTATCGGCGCGCTGGCCGCGCACGAAAATCAGATCGCGTTTGCTTTCCGGGATGCCGGGGCCGTCATCATCAATAAACAGATGCAGCGCCTTGTCGGTCTGGCGTGCGCTGACCTCAATGAACTCAAGGCAGTATTTACAGGCGTTATCCAGCACGTTGCCCAGCACTTCCATAAAATCGTTTTGATCGCCGATAAAGGTCAGCTCAGGCGAAATATCCAGCGTGATCTCTACGCCCTTACGCTGATACACCTTGTTGAGCGCCGAGCAGAGGCTATCCAGCAGCGCCGACACCGAATGCAGATCGCGCTGCAGCGGGTTGTGATCGGCCTGCATGCTGGCACGGTGCAGGTAGTAACCAATCTGCTGCGAGATGCGGCTAATCTGTTCCAGCATCACCGGCTCCGCCTGTTCCACCGTCAGCTCTTTACCGCTGCGCAGCGAACGCAGCGTGCTTTGCAGCACGGCCAGCGGCGTTTTCAGGCTGTGCGTCAGGTCAGAAAGGGTGGTGCGGTAACGGGTATAGCGCTGGCGCTCGTTGGTCAGCAGCAGGTTCAGGTTGCGCACCAGGCTGCGCAGCTCCTGCGGCGGATTATCGTCCAGGCTTTCGCGGTGGCCCACCTCCAGCTCGCGCACCTGCGCGGTCAGCGTCCCAATCGGCCGCAGGCTCCAGTGCGCGGCCAGCCACAGCAGCGGGATCACCAGCAGCAGGTTGGCGGCCAGCACATAGCTGAACCACGACCAGACCACGTCAGAGTGCTGCAGCTCCTGCGGAATCGAGTCCACCACCACAATGGTCAGCGCGGGCAGGTTGGTGGTGGCGTCGTAGCGGTTTACCGCCACCGAGTGGGTAAAGGTATCGTTGCTGTCGCTGTCCAGCGCGTGCAGCCGCTGCTGCGCCTGCGGGTTGTTGCCCATAGCCGCCATACTGGTGCGATTACTGGTATCAATCTCATAGAAATCCGGCTTCAGCAGCCATTCGCGGCGGATATTTTTCCGGATTTCCGGCACGTCACGCTGCTGCCACAGCAGCTTGCCGCGCTCGTCGTAGATAAACACCAGCGTCGGGAAATTCAGCGTCATGCGCTCCGGCTGGGCGATGCTGAGCTTGTTATCTTTCCACTGGGCAAGGGTGAAGAACAGGTTGCTCTCACCGCGCAGCACGCGATAGGTGTTTTTATCGAAGCTGACAACATAGCCAATCACCGCCACCATGCCGTATGAGAGCGACAGAAAGAGCACGATGGCTGCCGTTGCCAGCAGAAAACGGGCGCGCAGGGAGAAGGGGCGCTGACGGCGAAACCAGTTCATGAATTACAGATCAAAGCGGTAGCCCTGGCCACGCACGGTATTGATCACTTCCACAGGATGCAGCGCGAGGATTTTTTTCCGCAGGCGGCCCATCAGGACATCAATGGTGTGACTCTCGCGCAGTTCCGCATCCGGATAGAGCTGCAGCATCAGCGAATCTTTGCTCACCACTTTGCCGGCGTTGCGGATCAGCGTTTCGACAATGGTGTATTCAAACGCGGTGAGCTTCACCGGCGCGTCATTGACCGTCAGCTCGCGGCGCGACAGGTCAACCTGAAACGGCGGCAGCGAGATAATCTGCGAAGCGTGACCGCTGTTGCGACGCATCAGCGCCTGCAGGCGTGCCGCCACTTCTTCAATATGAAAGGGTTTGGTAACGTAGTCGTCGGCACCGGCTTCCAGGGCTTCGACTTTGGCCTGCCAGCCTTCGCGCGCCGTCAGCACCAGAATCGGCTGGCGAATCGCTTCGCCGCGCCAGCGACGAATCAGCGACATGCCATCTTCGTCCGGCAGACCGAGATCGACCAGAGCGATATCCGGAATGTGTTCCTGCAGGAAATAGTCCGCTTCTTTGGCATCTTCGGCGGCATCTACCTGATGGCCCATTTCGCGCAGCTGAACCGCGAGATGATGGCGCAGCAGGGCATTATCTTCCACAACCAGAACACGCATAATCGTTCCTTACTTGCTCACTCAGTGATAATGCCAGAAGTATACGCGACAGCAATTAAACCGCAGCATAACGCTGTCAGTCATCCTGCCGGTTAGGGGCTGAGGGCGCTGCACGCGCCTGCCGTCAGGCTGGCTGACGCGTGCAGCGAAGCGCTTATTTCAGATCGTCAACCATCTGAATTGCGCGGCCGAGATAGTTGGCGGGCGTCATTTGCTTCAGGCGCACCTTTTCCTCTTCCGGCAGCGCCAGGCTGTCGATAAAGGCCTGCATGCCGGCAGCGTCCACGCGTTTGCCGCGCGTCAGCTCTTTCAGTTTCTCGTATGGCTTCTCAATGCCGTAGCGACGCATTACGGTCTGAATCGGTTCTGCCAGCACTTCCCAGTTGTGGTCCAGTTCGTCGAGCAGACGCTCACGGTTCACTTCCAGCTTGGAGATACCTTTCAGCGTGGCCTGGTAGGCGATCAGCGCATAACCCATGCCGACGCCGAGGTTGCGCAGAACGGTGGAGTCAGTCAGATCGCGCTGCCAGCGTGACACCGGCAGTTTGCTGGCCAGATGCTGCATCACAGCGTTGGCCAGACCGAGGTTGCCTTCGGAGTTTTCAAAGTCAATCGGGTTCACTTTGTGCGGCATGGTGGAAGAGCCAATTTCGCCGGCAATGGTTTTCTGTTTGAAGTGATTCAGCGCAATGTAACCCCAGATATCGCGGTCAAAGTCGATCAGAATGGTGTTAAAGCGCGCCATGCAGTCAAACAGTTCGGCGATGTAATCGTGCGGCTCAATCTGCGTGGTGTACGGGTTCCAGCGAATCCCCAGCGAGGTAACAAACTGCTCGCTCAGCTGATGCCAGTCCACTTCGGGATAAGCGGCGATGTGGGCGTTGTAGTTACCGACGGCGCCGTTGATTTTGCCCAGCACCTCGATGTTGCTCAGCTGACGCAGCTGGCGCTCCATACGGTATGCCACGTTCGCCATCTCTTTGCCCATGGTGGACGGGGTGGCAGGCTGGCCGTGGGTGCGCGACAGCAGAGGAATGTCGCGGTATTCCTGCGCCAGTCCTTTCACGGCCGCAATAATTTTCGTCCAGAACGGCACAATCACCTCGCGGCGCGCCGTTTCCAGCATCAGGGCATGAGACAGGTTGTTGATGTCTTCGGAGGTGCAGGCGAAGTGAATAAATTCGGAAACCGCATGCAGTGCCGGCACATCCGCAACTTTCTCTTTGAGAAAGTATTCCACTGCTTTCACATCGTGGTTGGTGGTGCGCTCGATGGTTTTGATGCGCGCCGCATCATCTTCACTGAAACGGGCGACAATTTCATCAAGGAAAGCGTTTGCGTCAGCATCAAATGCAGGAACTTCCTTGATCTCTGCGGTCGCGGCCAGTTTCTGTAACCAGCGAACTTCAACCTCTACGCGGAATTTCAGCAAACCGTATTCGCTGAAAATCGCACGCAGCGGGCTGACTTTATCGCCGTAACGACCATCGACAGGTGAGACGGCGGTCAGAGAGGATAATTCCATCAGTGCAACTCCTGAATCGTTAACAATGTAGGCAGGGCGGCGCTTAATACGCCGGACCCAGCCGGGATAAAATCGTTTTGGCTTCGCGCAGCAGGCGCTGGCGCGAAAACATCAGCTGCAGGCGGCCACCGCCTGACTGCTGCCATAACACCGCAGAGCGGATACCGGCCAGCAGGGCAGCCCGCACCCGGTTCTGCACCGGGGAATTCTGTAACACCTGTGGCGAACCGGTCACCTGAATGCGTGGGCCGAGCGGGCTGATCACATCGACGTAGATACCGGCCATCGCACCGGCGATGGTGTCAGATTCCAGCGCGTAGTGCGCCAGCTGGCGGTCCAGCTGGCTGATGCGCTGGGCGAGCGTGTTAAGTGCGCTGGTGTTGCCGTGCAGCTTACGCTCCAGCACCATCAGGCTGAGGGTATAGCGCGTCAGCTCGGCACCCGCGCCCTGGCGGCTGCCGCTGTTCAGCACCGCCATCAGCGTTTCCAGCCCCAGTCGCAGGTTGGCTTCGTCGTTGCCATAGACCGCCAGCGTAGAGCCGGGATTGAGATCCAGCACGCTGCGCAGCGATACCTGCAGCGCCGCGTTATCGCAGTGTCCCTGATGCGCCAGCTGCTGCACCAGATGGGCTGCCTGGCATACGCCGGCCAGTGCCAGCGTGATGTCGTAATAATTTTTAGCCACGCTTCACTCCTGTTAACGCGTCAGCCAGGCTGACTCAGCCTTCTGCCAGTGGCAGGCGCTGTTCGATAATGCCGCCGCCGAGACACACTTCACCAAGATAGAACACGGCAGATTGTCCGGGCGTGACGGCCGCCACCGGCGCGTCAAAACGCACCTCAATGCGTTCGTCGCCGTGCGGAATGATTTCACAGGGGATATCGCTCTGACGATAGCGGGTTTTTACCGTGCAGCGCAGCGGGGCAGTGATGGGCTGACGATCCACCCAGTGCAGCTGCTGCGCAATCAGGCCCACGGACATCAGGCGCGGATGATCGCCGCCCTGCGCCACAATCAGCCGGTTACGCGCGACGTCTTTGTCCACCACGTACCACGGATCGTCATTGCTCTCTTTGCGTCCGCCGATGCCCAGCCCTTTGCGCTGGCCCAGCGTGTGGTACATCAGCCCCTGATGCTCGCCCACCACTTCACCGTCCACGGTTTCAATGATGCCGGGCTGCGCGGGCAGATAGCGGCCGAGGAAGTCACGGAATTTGCGCTCGCCGATAAAGCAGATGCCGGTGGAGTCTTTTTTCTTTGCCGTGATCAGATCGAGCTGCTCAGCGATGCGGCGCACTTCCGGTTTCTCCAGCTCACCCACCGGGAACAGGCTTTGCGCAATCTGCTGGTGGCTGAGGGTGTACAGGAAGTAACTCTGATCTTTGTTACCGTCCAGACCGCGCAGCAGCTGGCTTTTGCCCGCGACATCGGCCCGGCGCACGTAGTGGCCGGTGGCGATGTAATCGGCGCCCAGATCGTCTGCGGCGAACTCCAGGAAGGCTTTAAATTTGATCTCTTTGTTGCACAGAATATCCGGATTCGGCGTGCGGCCCGCTTTGTACTCTTCGAGGAAGTGTTCAAACACGTTATCCCAGTACTCGGCGGCAAAGTTGATTTTGTGCAGTTTGATGCCGAGCTTGTCACACACGGCCTGTGCGTCAGCCAGATCGTCAGCGGCGGTGCAGTACTCCTCGCCGTCGTCTTCCTCCCAGTTCTTCATGAACAGGCCTTCTACCTGATAGCCCTGCTGCTGCAGTAACCAGGCGGAAACGGAAGAATCAACGCCGCCGGACATCCCGACGATCACTTTTTTCTGGCTGTTGTCAGACATGACGCACTCTTAATTACGATAAAAACAGGCGGCGCATTCTATCATGCAGAAGCGTTGTGCGCACCCTCATGAAACGGCCACTGGAACGGCGCGATCAGCTGCAGCGGATAACGCGCGCCCTGTTGCCACAGCCGGACGCTCTCTGCCACCAGCGGCGAACGCAGGCGGTCAGCCGTGAGAATCTGCTCTGGCGGCAGCCACCAGCAGCAGTCGATATCACGATCGTGCGGCGTGGTGCGCAGGGTTTCAGCCAGATCAAGGCCAAACAGAAAACGCACAAAAGGTGTATTGTCCGGGGCGATCCACTGCTGCACGCCGAGGAAATAGTCTGGCGTGGCGTCAATGCCGGTCTCTTCGAACAGCTCGCGCTGCGCCGCCTCCAGCAGCGTTTCATCCGCTTCCAGATGGCCGGCGGGCTGATTCCAGGTAATGCGCCCGCGTACGCGCTCTTCCACGACCAGCAGTTTACCTTGTGCCTGCACGATGCAGGCGACGGTGACATGAGGTTTAAACATCGTTCCGCCCGAATTGTTAACCTGAAGTTATTAAAATGCGGAGCCTGGCAGCGCGCTGATATCGCGCCACTCACCGGGCGCCAGATCGTCCAGCTGATGCGGCCCCAGGGCAAAGCGAATCAGCCGCAGCGTCGGAAAGCCAATATGCGCCGTCATGCGCCGCACCTGGCGGTTACGCCCTTCATACAGGGTAATTTTCAGCCAGCTGGTGGGAATCGCTTTTCGCTCGCGAATGGGCGGATGACGTGGCCACAGCCAGTCGGGCGCGGCAACCGCTTCTGCCCCGGCCGGCAGCGTGACGCCATCGTTCAGCGTCACGCCCTGCCGCAGACGGGATAAATCTGATTCCTGCGGCACGCCCTCAACCTGCACAAAATAGATCTTACCGGTGCGTTTGCCCGGCTGCGTCAGCTGCGCCTGCAGCGCGCCGTCGTTGGTCAGCACCATCAGGCCTTCGCTGTCGCGATCGAGACGGCCCGCGGCATACACATCGCTGACCGGGATAAAATCCTTTAGCGTGCGGCGTCCGGCCTCATCGCTGAACTGCGGCAGCACATCAAAGGGTTTGTTAAAGAGTATGACACGGCGCGGACCTTTCGGCCGCGTATCGCGTCGGGCTGGGCGCCGCGCCGGAGCAGCAGGGCGCTTAGACGGGTGAATTTGCTGAGACGTTTTTCGCATGGGCTTTGCACTGAGTAACAATCGGCGCATTATAGCGCGAAACTGCGGTGATTGGCGTGGCGGAAATATTCAAGTAGTATTGACGCGCATCTTACAAATCATTAACAAAAAATCGCTCGAAGGAGAGGTTGATGGAAAGCAAAGTAGTTGTTCCGGCGGAAGGTCAAAAAATCACCCTGGATCAGGGCAAACTGAACGTTCCTCATAACCCGATCATTCCTTACATCGAGGGTGACGGTATTGGCGTTGACGTTTCCCCGGTCATGTTGAAAGTGGTTGATGCCGCTGTGAAGAAAGCCTACAACGGTGAGCGTAAAATCTCCTGGATGGAAATTTATACGGGTGAAAAATCCGTTGAACTCTACGGTCAGGATGTCTGGCTGCCGCAGGAAACCCTCGATTTAATCAAAGAATATCGCGTAGCGATCAAAGGCCCACTGACCACGCCAGTCGGCGGCGGTATCCGTTCACTGAACGTTGCGCTGCGTCAGGAGCTGGACCTGTACGTGTGTCTGCGTCCGGTACGCTATTACAAAGGCACGCCAAGCCCGGTGAAACGCCCTGAAGACACCGACATGGTGATCTTCCGTGAGAACTCCGAAGATATCTATGCCGGTATCGAGTGGAAAGCGGGCACGCCGGAAGCCGATAAAGTGATCAAGTTCCTGCGTGAAGAGATGGGCGTGAAGAAAATTCGCTTCCCGCAGCAGTGTGGTATCGGCGTGAAGCCGTGCTCCGAAGAGGGCACCAAACGTCTGGTGCGTGCCGCAGTGGAGTACACCATCACTAACGATCGTGACTCGCTGACCCTGGTGCACAAAGGCAACATCATGAAGTTCACCGAAGGCTCTTTCAAAGACTGGGGCTACCAGCTGGTGAAAGAAGAGTTCGGCGGTGAGCTGATCGACGGTGGACCGTGGATGAAGTTTAAGAATCCTAACACCGGTAAAGAGATCATCGTGAAAGACGTCATTGCCGACGCCTTCCTGCAGCAGATCCTGCTGCGTCCGGCCGAGTATGACGTAATCGCCTGTATGAACCTGAACGGTGACTACATTTCTGACGCCCTGGCGGCGCAGGTTGGCGGTATCGGTATTGCCCCGGGCGCTAACATCGGCGACGAATGCGCGCTGTTTGAAGCCACCCACGGTACTGCACCGAAGTATGCAGGTCAGGATAAAGTGAACCCGGGCTCGGTGATCCTGTCTGCAGAAATGATGCTGCGCCACATGGAGTGGTTCGAAGCGGCCGATCTGATCGTTAAAGGCATGGAAGGCGCGATCGCCGCTAAAACCGTGACCTATGACTTCGAACGTCTGATGGACGGCGCGAAGCTGCTGAAATGCTCTGAGTTTGGCGACGCAATCATCGCCAACATGTAAGGCACAGCGCAACGTGCGAATAACGGGAGCCAGTGGCTCCCGTTTTTTTTAACTATTCTGCCGCGGTGTCGCCAGGCCCGGCGGCCTGCGCCCGCGCCTGCGACAGCCGCCAGAAATCATTGCCGGCCGGATGCTGATAAATACGCAGCGAGAAGGTCTCCAGCACCGCATAGATATATTCGAAAATCGCCGACTGCGAATTCTCATACTCTGCCCACACCACCGACGAGGTGAAACAATACACTTCCACGCCCAGACCTTCAGGTGAAGGCTTCATGGCCCGCACCACCAGATACATGTCTTTGCGGATATCATCGCGCTGCGCCAGCCACCACGTCAGATAGTGGCGAAACACGGTCAGATTGGTGAGGCCGTTTTCGGCAAACCAGCGGTCGCCGACCACGCCCGGATCGCGCCCGTCCATCAGTGCCGAGAGCTGTTCGCTGACGCCGCGCAGCTGGCTCATCTGCTGCACCATGGCCTGATCCACAAACCGAATGGATGTCTGGTCCAGATAAAAGCTGCGCATGATGCGGCGCGCACCAGACGAGAACATCGCCTGCCAGTTGGTATAGGTTTCGGTCAGAAAGTTTTTGGTCGGGATACGCGACAGCGTGTTATCCCAGTTGCGGATTGTGATGGTATGCAGAGCAATATCAATCACCTCACCGCTGATGCCGTTATCCGGCATCTCAATCCAGTCGCCCAGCTGCAGCACATCGTTGGAAGAGACCTGAATGTTGGCCACCAGCGACAGCAGGGTATGCTGAAACACCAGCATCAGCACCGCAGCAACCGCACCAAGACTGGAGATAATAATCACCGGCGATTTATTGGACATGATGGCAAGGATCATGATCGCCGACAGAATATGCACCAGTATTTTACCGATCTGGATATAGCCTTTGATCGAATGATTTTTCCGCTTTGATTTGCGCGAATAGGAGTTGTTGACGATCTCCAGCACTTCGGTAAAAAACAGCGACAGATAAACAAAGAACAGAATGCCACAAATGGTTTTGATGGCGATCAGCAGGTGTTCCGGCAGCTCCGGCATGAACTGCAGCAGATAATAGACGGTGATGACCGGAATAAAATTTGACAGCTTTTCCGAAATCCGCACATCTTTATCCAGCGGCACCTGATTTTTATGCGCGCTGAAAAACACCCGGCGCACCGCTTTCACCACAAAGAATTTACAGATCAGATGGGCAACCATGCCGGCAACGATAAGTAAGAGCACGCTGAAGGTGGCAGACAGCACCGTATTGCCTTCAATAAAAGATTGGATCGTGTGTAGATAGTTCATTTCAGTCACAGGCCAGCCAGGGTTGCCGGGGATTCAAACATAAAGTCGCTGCAGACGATAAGCGACGCGTGCGTAAACTATGCCATGCGGCGGGGTCCGCGCGCGCGACTTTTTCCGCGCGCTTCGCACCGGCAGCCGGCGGGTTCGCGCGTCTGGCAAAACTTTGAAACAGTTAACATCCCGCGTCAATGGTGCGTGTTTTCCGCGGCGGAAGCGGCTATCTTCAGCGTTCACGATTCCGGAGGTGATATGCAGGGTGTCATGAAGTTTGTAAAAGGCTGGCTGGTCTTTTCGCTGCTGTGGGGCGTTTTTATGTGGTTCGTCTCGTGGAAAGCGCAGGATAAGCCCTTCGCTATGGTGATAGTGATGAGCCTGTACGCCGGGCTGATCTATCAGGCACTGATGACCATGGTGGCGCGTTACAAAGCGCGGCGGGCGCAGACATAAGCCTGAACGTGCTGGCATCAGCAAACAGGGGCCGTACAGGCCCCATGTCTGGATTATTTACGGCCCAGTAAGAAGCCGAGAATCACACCGACGCTGGCCGCTACCGCCAGCCCGGTTACCGGGTTATCACGCACCGATTTCACCACGCTGTCTGCGGCATCCTGCACCGCGTAACTGGCCTGCGCCGGATAACGGCGTGCGGCACCTTTGGCCTGATGGCGCTGTGAGCCGGTAAACTCACCAAATTTTTCCTGGATTGCGCCAGCCGCTTCATTCAGTTTTGCTTCCGCTTTATCGCTCATAGTTGACTCCCTGAGAGTGGTGAATGTCTCTTTCAGCGTAGTCAGAGATAGCCAGACCGGCAAACCGGCAGAGCTTAAGCTTGTAACAATGGGTTTCAGCAAGGGAAAATGCTGTCTGAACGGCTGGATAACGTCAATGCGACTGTACTTAACGCGCGCCATGGGGAACGCCATGCGGTGCGGGCTGCGCATGCGGGCATTAACGGGGCACAACGGACGGGCAGGGAGCGGACGGCGCTGCGGCTCTTCAGCGGCGGCCTGAAGTCAGCGGCGGCGTCGCAGAGGCTCAGGGCGCTGCGCGGTGCGCAGGATACCAGCTCACCAGAAAATGGCGCAGGTGGTCGAAACACCATTCGGCGTCCTCTGCCTGCTGGCAGTAATAGCGAATGGTGACCTTTTCATAACGCTGCTGGCGTTGCTGCAGCGGAGACCAGCTCCAGTCCAGCACCGCGCGCGCATAGTTAATCAGGCTGCCGGCCGGCATCGCATGCTGCTGCTCCTGACAGCGGAGATAATGTTCAAAGTCCTGATCCAGCTGCAGCATCGCTTCATGACTGCCGTGGCACAGCGCCGGCCGCAACGCCACGTCGATAAATCCGCACACGCCGTCTGCGCGCTGCTGCCAGTCGCAGGCCAGCGTCATAAACAGTCCCTCCTGCAGATTCACCTCTTCCAGCAGGCGTCGCATATTTTCGGAGTGATGCCCGGCGGAAATTTCATCAATGCGCCCGGTTTCCAGCGTCAGATCAAAGCCACACGGGTTGACCGAGCCATCGGCATTGCGGGTCGCCGGGAAGGGGAAATCGATGTAGCCGTTGTTGTCGAGACTCTTTTCCATTATGACAGTCCACTGCATGACGAAGCCTGACAATAAACCATCCTGTCGCTGCGCGCACGGCTTATGGGCATGTCCAGGTGATCAGGGTGTTCTGCGCAGGGTTGATCAGGCGGAACTGTTTATCTGACAGGCGCTGCGCATAGAACCCTTCTGCGGTAACCGCCGAAGGCACGTAGCGGAAGCGATCGCTGGAGTGCAGCGGGCCACTTTTCACCGTCACGCCATCGCGCGTGACAGAAAAGGCGTTGACCAGATCAAAGATGCGCGCCTGCGTACTGCCCAGGGACTGACCATAAATCGTCGCCACCTCGCCCGGGCAATCGACGCCTTTGGGCGTGGAGCTGCAGCCCGCCAGCAGCAAAACAGAGAGTATGACGCTGAATTTCAACATGGTCCTGATCCTGATGAGTTTCCTTGTTTGCCGTGGTCCGATGGCACGCACGGATAGTTGGATCATAGCATGTCTGCTGCCGCTTCCCATTTGCCATTTGCTTAATCGTTAAGCGGGAAGAATGTGAAGGGGGTGACTTTGGTAGCAGATAAACGGTATTCTTGCCAGCGTTGCGCACCAGGTAAGCAAAACAAGGGTAAATACATGAAAGAAGAAGAAGCCAGTTTAATGATTCTTCAGCACGCGATAGATAAACTGGACGCCGATAAAAAAAAGCAGGTCATGAACTGCGTTGAGGCGATCCACGATGTAATGCACCAATTCGATCCAGAGCATGCCGGTCTGGCACTGATGCTGGTGGCCGCGCAGGTTGCGGCAGAATAGGGATTTTACCGCTCAGCGATTCATCTCTTCGACCAGCCAGCGATGAATCACCTGTCCGATGTAGTGCTGTTGCTCAGCCGTCAGCGGCTGATGCGCAGCAATACCATGCCACTTTGCCAGGCAGCCGCGGCAGCAGGTCGCCGTGGCGTGCTGCGCAATAAACACCGGGTGACCGCGCATCGGCGTCTGCTTCCCGTCATTGCGGGGTTCCGCTGCCGCCAGGCGCTGCTGAATAAAATCTGCAGCATGCTGGCCAATCACCGCCGGGCCTTTATCAATGCAGTACTGCCGCTCTTTCGCGCCCAGATGAAAGCGACGGCGGAACGGTGACTGCGCCAGGCGCGCAAACAGCGCATTTTCATCTCTCATGGTCTCCTCCGCCGCGCATGATAACGCATTCTGTCCGCTGCGGGTTAACTTTGCGGGTTGCTGTGTTACTCTGACAAATTCTCAGTAAAATCATTCACTCATCCCGAGGAGCACACCATGAAGGCGATGACCTTTTGCGTTGCGCTGCTCTCCTGCCTGGCCGCCCCGGCATGGAGCGAAAGCGAATTTCAGATCACCTGTCCCGGCCGGCCCACCATGACCGTCTCACGCGCCGCCTACGGGCTCAGCACCCTGATGTGGCCGCGGCACCATTTCCAGATTGCCGCCGGACAGCAGCGTACCCGCCTGCAGGCGGGCGATAGTGTGTCAATTACCCGCTTTCGCAATGGCGATCAGCTGATTGTGAACCAGGACAACGCGGAAACCTTTTTCGTTTATGCGCAGAGCGATAAGCTGTTGCCCTGCAGCCGGACAGCGAAACGCGATGCGGATTTGCTTTCGCTGGAGCGTTACGACGACCGGCAGCATCCCTCTTCTTAAGGCGGTTATCAGGAGCTGATCATGCAGTTAAAGGTTACGGAAAGCGTCACTCAGCAGGATCTGAACGAAATACGTCTCGGGCTGAATGCCTACAACAGCCGCTTCATTGACACCACCGAGTTAAAAGCGCTTGGCGTTTTTATTACCGATGCCGCCGGCAAAAAGCAGGCCGGCCTGACCGGCTCAACCTACGGTAACTGGCTGCGCATTGAGATGCTGTGGGTCAGCGACGCGCTGCGCGGGCAGGGCGCGGGACGTCAGCTGATGCTGGCGGCGGAGCAGGAGGCGCGGGCGCGCGGCTGCTGCTATGCGCAGGTAGACACCGCCAGTTTTCAGGCGCGGCCCTTCTATGAGAAGCTCGGCTATACGCTGCGCTTCAGTCTGGCGCACTATCCGCGCCACCATCAGCGCCACTACCTGAGCAAAGCGCTGTAGTCACGGCAGGGCCGGCGGGCGTAAATCCAGCGGCGACTGTTCGGCCTCATCCAGAGCGGCCAGCCACGTCTGCAGGTCAACCTGCTCCCAGGATAAATGGCCACGCGTGGTGCTCATCAGCACCACGTCCGGTCGCAGGGTGCGGTAAAGCTCCAGCGACTGCTGCAGTTCCGCCGGATTGCTCTCCGGGCCCAGCACGCTGATCCAGCGGTGGTAATCGCGCGTCAGTGTGTCACCGACGAAAAGATAAGTGCGGCCAAAAGGCGACGTATAGAGATAGCTGCTGCTGCCCGCGGTATGGCCGGGCGTGGGTAACAGGTGGAAGTCGCCAAAGTGCACCTCCTGCTGCGAGAACGTTTCATCCGGCTCGGTGACCAGACTCACCGGCCCGAGCGAGCGACTGTGGCAGTAAAGGGCGCTGCTGAAACGCTGCTGGATGATGCGTGTACCAGCGGCGGCTTCATGCCAGTGGGTCAGATAGTGGCGGATAACCCCGCCGGCATCGGCAAGGAATTCGTGGTCGAGCGGATGTTCGACGCGCCCAATCAGCAGGTTGCCGCGCGGATGGCGCAGCATAAATCCATGCATCATCAGGTCATTCGCCGTCTCTTCGGCGGGAAACTCTGGCGTGGAGATCCACAAATCTTCGTACAGCGGCTTCAAGGGCGGTCTCCTGCGGCACAACGTTAGCGCAATGTCGGGTGGCCGGTATAAGCCAGCTGGGCTTCTCCGTTTTCAATCTGTAGCGTAGCACGGGCGCCGGAGGCCAGCGTCACGGTATCGGCATCGTGACCAAACGCGAGGTCGCTGATGACCGGAATCTGGCAGGTATCCCGCACGCGCTGCCAGACGCTGGCAAAATCGAAGCCGTTATCATACTCACTCAGCGCGGTGCTGGTGAAGCTGCCGGTGATAAGGGCCCGCTGTCGCGCCAGGATGCCGCTCTGCTGCAGCTGAATCAGCATCCGCTCAATGCGGAACGGGTGTTCATTGACATCCTCGATCACCAGAATGCCATCCGTGATTGACGGCAGCCACGGCGTGCCAACCAGCGAAGCAATCATCGCCAGATTGCCGCCCCACAGCGTACCCTGCCAGCGGCCGCGATCCGGGCTCTGACTGCGCCAGCTCAGATTGACTGTAGGTGAAGTCAGCGCCTGCCAGAAGTGTGAAACGGTAAATTCAGACAAAGCCTCTGCGCCGAAGTTGCCGGCGAGCATCGGACTGCTGAAGGTAGTCAATCCGGATTGCGCCAGCAGCGCCAGCTGCAGCGCGGTGAAATCGCTGTGACCGCACAGCGCCAGCGGCTGGTGCAGCAGGCGCTGGCGCAGTCCGGCATAATCCACCTGTTCCAGCAGGCGCGAAATGCCGTAGCCGCCGCGCACGGCCAGCACGATATCCGGCAGGGTGGGCAGGGTCACCAGCTGGTTGATGTCCGCAAGGCGTTGTGCGTCATCCCCGGCAAAACGCTGATAGCGGCGGGTAATCGCGGAGAGATTCTCCACCACGTGACCGGCCGCCTGTAAACGCTGCACGGCGCGCTGCGCCGCTGCCTGATTGTGACAGTAACCGGAAGGAGCAATAAGACGGACAGAGCGGGGCGCGGGCATAATTCTACCTGTTTTAGCGTGGCCCGCCGCGGCAACGCAGCGTTAGCCGGGTCACACGGCGGGCGGATTCAGAACGTATTTAGGATAAACGGTAATTTCACCTTTTACCGCTGTGGCTATGATAGCTTGCGCTAATCCTCTTGCGGAACCTGAAAACAGTGAAAATTCGACTACTTATGCTCTCTGCTTTACTGCTGGCTGGCTGCGCCAGCGAGCCGGAAAAACCGCTGACGCCGGTCAGGAATACGCCCTTAACCCAGGCGCCGCCGTCGAAAGTGAATGACGCATGGTCACTGTTTACCGAAGATGCCGCCTGTCATTATGGCGTTGATGAGAAGTTAATCAGCGCCATTATTAGTGTCGAATCCGGAGGAAACCCTACCGTTATCAGCCGCTCTAACGCGGTGGGACTGATGCAGATTAAAGCCTCAACCGCCGGTCGTGAAGTTTATCGCGCGCAGGGCCGTCACGGGCAGCCCAGCAATTCTGAACTGCGCGACCCGGCCAAAAACATCGATATCGGCGCCGCGTATCTGAAAATTCTGCAGGACTCAGCCCTGGCGGGTATCCGCGATCCGCTCACGCTGCGCTATGCCACGATTGTCTCCTATGCCAACGGTGCCGGGGCGCTGCTGCGCACCTTCTCACGCGATCGCGATCGCGCGATTGCCATGATCAATGCCATGACGCCGGATGAGTTCTGGCAGCACGTGCAGAACAAACATCCGGCGGCGCAGGCGCCACGCTACCTGTGGAAGGTCACCACCGCCTACCGCACCATCAGCTAAAGCTTGCTTCGGGCGGCTGGCGTTTGGCCGCCTGGGGTTCAGTTTCGTTAGACGCATCGCTGAGATTAATGCGCGGCAGCACGCCGCCGGTAAACTCCACGCGTCGCATCGGGAAGGCAAAGCGAATTTGCTTCTGTTCCAGCTGCGCCATCAGCTGCAGGTTGATCTCCTGCTGAATATCCATGTAGGTGTTGTAATCGGCGCTCAGCACGTAATAGACCACTTCGAACGTCAGCTGTGACTCATCAAAGGCCAGAAAGTGCGCGCGGTCGAAGCGGGTATCGGGTACGCCCTCAATAATCGTCTTCACCATCGCGCCAATCTGCCGTACTTTTTCCGCCGGCGTGCCGTAATTGATGCCGAACTTAAACACAATGCGGCGCTGCGCCATGCGCTTGTAGTTGTGAATCGTCTGCTGCAACAGAATGGTGTTGGAGCAGACGATCTGCTCACCGCTGAGGCTGCGCAGCCGGGTGGTTTTCAGGCCGATATGCTCAATCGAGCCGGCAATGTCGCCAAATACGATGAAATCGCCGTGTTCAAATGGCTTATCAAAGCCAATCGCCAGGGAGGCGAAGACGTCACTCAGCACGGTCTGGATCGCCAGCGCGATGGCAATGCCGCCCACCCCCAGGCTGGCAACCAGCGCAGTGATGTTGATGCCCATATTGGACAGAATCGCCAGCAGCATCATCACCCACACCACCACGCGCAGCAGAATCCCCAGAATGACGGTGGTAACCGGGTTGCGGACATGCTGCGGATCGCGCAGCAGGCTGTGCAGCCACAGGCGAATGCCGCAGTCCAGCCACAGCGTAAACTGCAGAATCAGCGCCAGGAACCAGCCGTGCGCAATCGCCGCGCTCCAGCTGAGCGGCAGATCAACAAATTTCAGTGCAATCAGCAGTGAAAACACCAGCAGCAGCAGCTGACTGGTGCTGCGCAGAATTTCCACCACGATGCCGGTGAAACGGACGTGGCGCTGCTCGCTGTAGTGCGCGATGCGGTTAGAGGTAAAGCGGATGATGGTGCGTAACAGCCAGTAGACCAGCAGGGTGCCAAACACCACGATGGCGCTGTTAATCCAGAAGGTTTGATTAAGAAAAATAAGGTGTAAACGATGGGCCGAAAGCCAGTTTTCCATTGGGGAGCCTCTCCTTGCCGGATGCTGGTGAAAAGTATAAGCAAGGAGAAGGATAGCCTGGCTGACGCCATCTGTGACGTCAGCCCGTGATTACTGGAAGCGTCTTGCCTTGTCGCGCGCCAGGCGTTCGAGGGCAAAAATCACCTGTTGCAGCTGGCGTTCCTGCACCGGCTCAATGGCGGTGAAACGGAAGCTGAGCCGCGGCGTGATGCGGGTTTCGTTCTTGCTGGTGACGATACTGCGCTCACCAATATGCAGCAGCTGCGCGGTTACCTCAAACTGGCCATATTCGCCCAGCTCCACACGCAGTTTTTTAAAATTATCGCCCTGGCTCAGCCCTTCCGGCAGCGCTTCATCCAGCAGTACGCCGACGCCGCCCAGCGAAAGATCCTGCAGGCGGAAACGTGCCTGACGACCATCCGGCCATTCGGTATGGCAGTAAAACACCGGCTCCATTGGCGCGCTGACGCGGAAAAATTCACGGCGCTGGATCTGCCACACCAACTCAGGCAGGGGAGCGGCGAACGCCGGCAGGCCGTCAAACTCTGTGCGGGTGAGATCCTGCAGGGCGAATTCCACTTTCGCACCATAGGTTTCTGCGGCAATCGTCAGCTCGCCATTTTCCAGCGCTAATTCATTATCCAGCGCGTTACTGCCGAGATCGAAAACCACCCGGTCTTCATCCGCGGCCAGCAGACGGCTGATGAACTGACCACGGGCAAAGCTCACCATCAGCGGCGTCTGTAAACTCAACAGGTCCCTCATGACATTTAAAACCGCGAGCGTACCGCGCTTGAGGTATTGTTCTTTATCGGCGTCTTTCACGTCCTGCTCCACCTGTCCGATTGTGCGTATCGCGAATATTAAAGCTGTCCGTTTATTATCGACGTCGCCACATTAAGCTTTAGCCGGTTAGCGCTGATTTCCCGCAGCAGATGCTGCAGGGCAAAAATTCCCGTCTATACTTAGCGCGAAGAACACCTTGATTCATAACGTAAGGAGCAGCAAATGGGTATTATTTCATGGATTATCTTTGGTCTGATCGCCGGTATTATCGCCAAATGGATTATGCCAGGTAAAGATGGCGGCGGCTTTATTATTACCGTGGTGTTAGGGATTGTCGGTGCGGTCGTGGGCGGCTGGATCAGTACCCTGTTTGGCTTCGGTAAAGTAGACGGATTTAACTTCGGCAGCTTTGTGGTTGCGGTGGTCGGCGCCATTGTGGTGCTGTGGATCTACCGTAAAGTCCGCAGCTGACGGCGTAGCAGCACGTGAGACGATCCGCAGCCCCTCCGGGCTGCGGATTTTTTTTGCCCGCTCAGAAATCGTAGCCCACTGTCGCTGTCAGCGTGCGTTCGGCGCCACGATAGCAATAACCGGTGCCGTAGCAGGCCGCCAGATAGTGTTTATCCGTCAGGTTGCGGGCATTCAGCTGCAGCCAGGCGCCTTTCAGCTGCGGCTGCCATGCGCCCAAATCAGCGCGCAGGGTGGCGTCAAACAGGGTAACCGAAGGCAGACGGGTGGTGTTTTCGTTATCTGCCCACTGTCTGCCGATATAGCGCACGCCCGCCCCGGCGCTCACACCACCGTCAAACTGATAGTGTCCCCACAGCGAGGCCATACTGTCTGGCGTAACGTAAGGCGTATGGCCGCTGTTGCCATCGACGGTCTCCCTGAAGCGCAGATGCGTCAGGCTGTAACCGGCCAGCGTGCTGAAACGGTCGGTCAGCTGTGTGCGTGCTTCCAGTTCAATGCCCTGTGCCTGCACTTTGCCGGACGGCGAATAGGTGCCCGCCTGCACATTGCGGTTAGCGACGTCCTGCTGCGTCAGATCGTACACCGCCAGGCTGTACAGATTGCGCGTGCCGGCTGGCTGATATTTCACCCCGGCTTCATACTGCTGCGCCGTGGTGGGTTTCAGCTGATTGCCGTTCTCATCGGTGAGGGAAGCGGGCGTAATCGCCTGACTCCAGCTGACGTACGGCGACACGCCGTTATCAAAGGCGTAAAGCAGGGCCGCACGGCCGCTGACGTGGTCATCCTGACGGCGATGAGTGGTGTTCTCCGACACGATACGGTCATAGCGCCCGGAGAGATCCAGATGCCAGCGATCCCACTGCAGCTCATCCTGCAGATACAAACCGCTCTGGTAGTAGCGTCGCGTCTGCGCGCTCCAGCTGGTGTCCGGCATCTCTCCTGCTGTCTCGCCGGTCCAGGGATTGAGGGCACTGGCCGATCCGCGCGCCGTCAGCAGCTGATTTTTGTAACGGTGGTACTCTGCGCCAATTGTCACGCGATGCGCAATCGCACCGGTGGTAAACGCTGCCTGCAGCTGATTGTCGCTGGCCCAGGCACGCAGCGACGAGCGCTCGCCGGAGTAGTAGCGATCCAGCCAATCCGTATCGGTCGCACGCCAGCCGATTTGATACACCTGATCCAGTGCTACCTGAGACTGGCTATAGCTGCCGGTGGCATGCAGCGACCAGATATCGTTCAGGCGATGCGAAAAATCATAGCCGTAAATCTGTTCATGACGTTTGAACTGATCCCGTGCGCTGTCACCCTCATAAAACCCGGCGGGCAGCTGTCGGCCACGGTGGCGGAACAGGGTGCCGTCTGCCGGCACCGAACCGTGATAGCCGCCCGACGGATCTTTCTGCAGATAGGCGCGCAGCAGCAGGCTGGTGTCCTCATCCGGTTGCCACAGCAGCTGCGGCGTAAGGGCATACTTCTCTTCACGCGTGTGTTGATACTGAGTATGGCTGTTGCGCGTGATGCCGCTCAGCCGCCACGCCCACTGGGTGTTGATGGCATCAGTGTAATCAAAGGCGGCGCTGTGGGTGGCATGGCTGCCGCCGGAAAACTGCAGATGGCCCTCGCGGGCAAACTGTGGCCGCTTCATGACCATGTTAACCAGCCCGCCCGGCACCGTCTGCCCGTAGAGCGCGGAAGCGGGGCCTTTGATCACGTCCACGCGATCGAGAAACCAGTTATCCACCTGCAGCACGTTAAAGCTGCCGCCATCGCTCATGACGCGCAGACCATCCAGAAAGGTGTTATCAACGTCACCGCCGTGAAAACCGCGCAGTGACACCGTGTCGTAGCGCGTGGCCGCACCGCCAAAACCGGTGAAGACGCCGGGCGTGTAGTCCAGCGCCTGATTCAGATCCTGCGCGCCCTGATCGGCCATCTGCTGTCGCGTAACAACCGAGACGGACTGCGGTGTCGTCACCAGCGCGCGGTCGCTTTTGCTGGCACCATTGCTGCGGGTAGCCAGATACCCCCGCACCGGTGAAGTGGCGGTTTCCTCCGGCTGCGCGGTCACCACCAGTTCATCTTCAGCGAATGCGGCGGCAGGGAAGGTAAGGGCCAGCGCGCACAGCACGCGGGCGCGATAAAGCGGAAACGGCGAGGTCATGACAGTTCCTTTGACAAAGCAGCAACAGCGGTACCAGACCGCAATGATGAAAATAAGAATCAATTAACAGTGAGAATTATTATCTTTTATAACGGGATGTGTCAGGCTGTCAATGGTGATGCTGATGCGGGGCGGGAAGCGTGCAGTGAAAGGCGGCGACCCGACGGGGTCGCCTCTCCTCAGTGACAGGGTTATTGTGCGCCGTTCAGCGCCGGCATAGCCGGAATGTCGCGGGCGCTGTTACAGGTCTTGTCTTTCGGGCAATATTTGTCCAGCAGCATCAGCGTGACGCCATTGGTCCAGCCAAAACCGTCCTGCAGCGGATATTCACCGCCACCACCGCCGCCCAGTTTGTCGCCTTCAACCACGTACTTCTCCACCAGCTTATGCTCGCGATCGTAGGTCTGCTGTACGTTCTGCAGGAAGCGCTGACCAATCTGCTGCGCCAGTTTCGGCTGCTTATAGTGCTCCAGGCCTTCCACCGCTACCCACTGCAGCGGTGCCCAGCCGTTAGGTGCATCCCACTGCTGACCGTTGTTCACCGTGGTGGTCACCAGCCCGCCCGGTTTCAGCAGCTGCTTTTCCACTGCGGCGGAGGTACGCTCAGCCTGCCGGTCGCTGGCCAGCTGCAGGTAAAGCGGGAACAGCGTGGCGGCGGTCAGCTGGTGATGCACCTGCTTCCGGCCAAAATCATAATCGGCATACCAGCCCTGTTTGTCATCCCACAGATAGCGGTTGATAGCGGCCTGACGCTTCTCTGCCGCGTCCGCCCAGTTTTTCGCCTGCGCGTCCTGCTTCGCCAGCTTCGCTGCTTTCGCCAGCGTCTGTTCAAGGTGGAACAGCAGGCTGTTGAGATCAACCGGCGCCAGCTGGGTGGTACGAATGGATGCCAGATTATGCGCGTCGGTAAACCAGCGTGAGCTGAAATCCCAGCCTGAAGCCGCACCGGCACGCAGGTCGCGGTATACCTGCTGTTTGTTGCGATCCGGCGCTTTCTTCGCGGTTTCGACATCGTCCAGCCAGGATTCGGTACGCGGCGCGTCGCGCTCGTCCCAGTAGCGGTTCAGCAGCGTGCCGTCGCTCAGTTTAATCACGCGCTTGCTGGCCTGCCCGGCGGCCACGCTGTCGCTGTCCGCCATCCAGTAGGCGTACTCTTTTTCCAGCTGCGGCAGATACTGACGGTAAACGTCATCGCCTTTGTGCGTCGCCAGCAGGTCCACCATCAGGCTGAAGAACGGCGGCTGTGAGCGGCTGAGATAGTAGCTGCGGTTACCATTCGGGATATGGCCATAGCGGTCCAGCTCGGTGGCAAAGTTATCCACCATATCCTGCACGCGATCCCAGTGACCGCTCTCTGCCAGGCCGAGCATGGTGAAATAGCTGTCCCAGTAGTACACCTCACGGAAGCGTCCGCCCGGCACCACATAAGGTTTTGGCAGCGGCAGCAGCGAATCATACTGGCTGGCCTGCGGCGTACTGCGCGTCAGCACCGGCCACAGACCGTCAATGTGCTCGCGCAGGCTCTGTCCGGCAGGCGGCACATACTTGTCCTGCGCTTTAGGCAGGATGAAGTTGGTATCGACAAAACGTTTCAGGTCAAAGTTGCGCTGGCCTTTCTGCATCTGCCAGTCGGCGAGAATTGACGAGGGATTATATTTCGGGACCGCATCGGCAAAGGTTTTCTGATCCGGATAAAATTTCGCCTGCTGCACCGCATTGAACAGGGGGCCGAGGCGCACATCCGGCGGCTGTGGCTGGCTGCTGAGCATGCGGCTGGTGTCTTCGGCGTGCGCGGCCGTCGCGCTCAGCAGGGCGGCGCTCAGTAACAGGCTCAGGCGCGCGGGCGTGGATACGACATTTTTTATCATCGGTTTTTCTCCTTGTCCGAAAAGGTGGTGCGCTAACGCATTGACCACCCGAACAACTTTAGACGCTATCCGGCGGCTTAGCCTTGCGCAGCGGCAGAAATGTGAAGCTTCCACACATAATCACCTGAGAAATTGCATTCAGGCTAAGTTTTTTACTTGCCCTGTCGCGCTATTTGCCTGAGGCTGAACGGAAAAAAAGGAGAGCCGTATGGAGATTATCTGGTATCACCCTTCGCAGGATCCGCAGGTCTGGCTGGCGGGCCTGCGCCAGCGGCTGCCCGCTGCGCATATCCGCCATTGGCAGCCGGGCGACGCGGCAGCCGCCGATTACGCGATTGTGCGTTCCCCGCCGCCAGCGATGCTGGCCGGTCGCGCGCTGCGGGGCGTTTTCGCCATGGGGGCCGGCGTGGATGAAATTCTCCGACAGCTGCGCGACCAGCCGCAGCTGCTGGCGGACGAGGTGCCGCTGTTCCGCCTGGAAGACACCGGTATGGCGCGGCAGATGCAGGAGTACGCGACCTGGTGCGTGCTCGGCTGGTTCCGCCGTTTTGCCGAATACCGCCAGCAGCAGCAGCAGGCGCAGTGGCAACCGCTGCCGGATCGCGACCGTCAGACGTTTACGGTTGGCGTGATGGGCACCGGCGTGCTCGGCCGCAGCGTGCTGGAGAGCCTGCGCCAGTGGGGGTTCCCGCTGCGCGGCTGGAGCCGCACGCCGAAAGCGATCGCGGGGGTAGAGACGTTCCACGGTCGCGAACAGCTGGAGGCGTTTCTTTCCGGCTGTCAGGTGGTGATCGATCTGCTGCCTGATACGCCGGATACCCGCAATCTGATTAATCATCACTTCTTACATACGCTGCCGCGCGGCGCGCACTTCCTCAATCTGGCCCGGGGCGCGCACGTGGTGGAGACCGATTTGCTGGCGGCGCTGGACAGCGGGCAGCTGGCCGCCGCCGCGCTGGACGTGTTTCAGGTCGAGCCGCTGCCCGCTACCAGCCCGCTGTGGCTTCATCCGCAGGTCACGATTACCCCGCACAATGCCGCTGTCACTCTGCCGCAGGAGGCGATGGATTACATTGCCAGTGCCATACTTTCCCTGGAGCAGGGGCAGATGCCGTCCGGGCGGGTTGATCGCCAGCGCGGTTATTAATTCACGTTGAGTCAGGAGAAGAGGATGTATCCCGTTGATTTGCATATGCACACTGTGGCCAGCACCCACGCCTACAGTACGCTGCACGATTATGTCGCTCAGGCGAAGCAGAATGGCCTGAAGCTGTTTGCCATTACCGATCACGGTCCGGATATGGCGGATGCGCCGCACTACTGGCACTTTGTTAACATGCGCATCTGGCCGCGCGTCATTGATGGCGTCGGCGTGCTGCGCGGCATTGAAGCCAACATCAAAAACCAGCAGGGCGAGATTGACTGCAGCGGGCCGATGCTTGATGCGCTTGACCTGATCGTCGCGGGCTTCCATGAGCCGGTCTATGCGCCACGCGACAAAGCGCATCACACGGAAGCGATGATCGCGACCATGGCCAGCGGCCTGGTGCATATCATCAGTCACCCCGGCAACCCAAAATTCCCGGTGGATATCCGCGCCATTGCGGAGGCGGCGGCGCGCTATAACGTGGCGCTGGAGATCAACAACTCCTCCTTTACCCATTCGCGGCCGGGCAGTGAGCCCAACTGTCGCGCAATTGCGGAAGCCGTGCGCGAGGCCGGTGGCCTGCTGGCTTTTGGCTCGGATTCGCACACCGCCTTTACCCTCGGGCACTTCGAACATTGCCTGCGCATCACGCGCGAAGTGGATTTTCCGCAGGATCGCGTGTTAAATGTCACGCCGCGCCGCCTGCTCGACTTTCTCGAACAGCGCACCGGCCGGCACATCGCCGAATTTGCGGACTTTTAACTTTTTTGCCTCAAGGAATTCTGTTGCATGAATGAGTTTTCCATTCTCTGCCGCGTCATCGGCTCGCTGTTTAACCGCCAGCCGCAGGACCCGCTGCTGGTGCCGCTCTTTACGCTGTTGCGTGAAGGCAAACTCAACGCGCAGTGGCCGCTTGAGCAGGACGAACTGCTGACCCGGCTGCAGCAGAATAGCGATCCGCAGGCGCTGGCGGCGGATTACAATGCGCTGTTCGTCGGCAGCGACTGCAGCGTGCCGCCGTATGCGTCGCATTGGCCGGACGGCCCGCAGGAAGCAGAGGTGCGTGCCTTTCTTACCGCGCGGGGCATGCCGCTGAGCGACGCCCCGGCCGATCACTTCGGCATTCTGCTGCTGGCCGCCTCCTGGCTGGAAGATCAGTCGGCGGAAGATGAGTCCGCCGCCCAGCTGGCGCTGTTTGACACCTTCCTGCTGCCGTGGTGCGGGGCGTTTCTCGGTAAGGTGGAGGCGCACGCCACCACCGCGTTTTACCGTACGCTGGCCGCACTCAGCCGTGAAGCCATTCAGGCGATGTATGACGAACTGCGCGAAGGCGCAGACGACGACGCCTGATTTACCAGCAGGCGTTGCTGCTGCCGGCGCGGGCAGCGGGCGCGGCGCAGAACATCGGCGTGCCGGGCAGCCTGGCCGCGGCGCGCAGCCGCTGTGCAATGCCCCAGGGCGTGATCTCGACGGCGCTGTGCACGTCATGCGGGCAGGCTGCAATACCGTCCTGAGCGCTTTGCGGTGCCGCGCCGTGCTGCTGCAGCAGGCAGGCGGTGCGCGCCAGCGATAAGTGCGCCTGCCAGCCCACGCCGTTTTCACGCCGCTGTCGCATCCCTTCCAGCACCGCTGCCGCCATCATATAGCCGGTGGCGTGATCGAGCGCCTGTACCGGCAGCGGCACCGGGCGCTCTGCGCCACTCCAGCGCATGCCCTGTTCGGCAATGCCGCACGCCATCTGCACCAGACTGTCAAAACCCCGGCGGTTACGCCATGGCCCGTGCCAGCCCCAGGCGTTGAGGCTGACATCCACCAGCCCTGGCGCAAGCGCCTGGCGCGTCTCCGCATCCAGCCCGATACGCTCCAGCGCGTCCGCACGATATCCGTGCACCAGCACATCCGCATGCTGCATCAGGGCAATCAGCTGTGCGCGTCCGTCAGCGCGGCGGATATCCAGCCGGGCGCAGCGTTTACCGCAGTTGATCTCCTCTTCCAGCGTCGGCTCCTGCCAGTCCGGCGGGTCGATACGCAACACCTGTGCGCCCAGACTGGCGAGAAAGCGGGTAGCGACCGGCCCGGCGATCACGCGGGTGAGATCCAGCACGCGCACCCCCAGCAGCGGTCGCGCCAGCGGCAGCTGCCAGCCGGGCGTGGGCGCTTCACGCGTGGCGCGTTGGGCAATCAGCGGCTCATGGCGTACCGCCATCCCCTGCGGATGCTGCTGCCACTGCTGTTCGCTGCGCAGGGCGCTGGCGCAGCCGCTGGCCGCGGTGACCGCCTGTTCCAGCGCGCTGGCCTGCCACTGCGCCACCGTCGCGGCCAGGGCATCGCGGTCGCGATGCCGGCCCAGCACCTGCTCCATCGCTGCGCGATGATGCGGCGCATTGGTATGCAGGCGGATCCAGCCGTCGCGCGTGGCGTAATCGCCGGCAAAGCTGTCCCACTGTGCGGGCAGCGGACGATTGAGCGGCTGAAGGCTATGCTGGAACCAGCGTGAGGCGAGGCGCACATTGACACTGACCGGCGCCGGGCGACCCAGCAGGTCGCTCAGCGCCTGACTGGCTAAGCCGATGCTGGTGGCGGCCAGTTCGCTTACGGCATACGCGGAGGCAAACGTGCTGGTCTGGAGAAAGTTAAGCGCCGGAAGGGCCTCCGCGCCGCGTAATCCCTGCCACATTTGCTGCCACAGTGCGGCAGCACGTTGAGTATCCATGCTGAATCTCCGTCAGAACGCGAGATTCAAGCATAGCAGAGCAGGCTTAACGGCGGCGCAGACGCGGAAAGCGCGCGTGCATTCGCAGGTTGCGCAGGTTAATCACGGCAATCGCCGTGCCCAGCACCACCAGCGATGCGCCGAGGAGTTTAAAACTGTTCATGCTGTCGCCGAGCACCAGCACGCCCATCAACACCGCCAGCACCGGCGTCAGCAGCGAATAGGGCATGATCAGGTTAACGTTGTACTTTTTCAGCAGCGCATACCACAGGGTGTAAGCGACAACTGAAGAGGCGATGGCGCTGTAGAGAATGCCGAACCAGCCGCGCCAGCCGGCGTGGCTCAGCGCATAAAACTGCTGAGACTCGGTCAGCCAGGAGGCCGCACCGACAATCGGCACCGCCAGAAAGGCGATCCAGCCGGTCAGCGTCAGCGGTTTGATCGGCGGTGACTTCTTCACAATCAGGTTGCTGACTGCCCAGCCGGTGGCGCTGCACAGCAGAATGCACAGCACCCACCACGCCGGAATGGTAGGGCTGCCAGACAGCACCGCCACGCCGCTCAGCGAAATGGCGATACCGAACAGCTGTATCAGCCGCAGTTTCTCCTTCAGCACCACCATCGCCAGCAGCATGGCGATTGGCGTACCCAGCTGCACCACAATCGCACCGGTGCCGGCATCGGTATAGCGCATGCCAACAAACAGCAGCGAGAAGTGCATAAAGCCAAAGGTAAACGCCAGCGTCAGCAGCCACGGCAGCTGCTGACGGGTGATACGGCAGAACGGCACCAGCACAATCGCCACCACCACAAAGCGCATCCAGGTCAGAAACAGCGGCGGAAGCTCCAGCAAGCCCCACTTTACCGCTACGTTATTGAAGGCCCAGATGGAAACCACCATCAGCACCAGAAAAAAATGCCGCACCGCCACGCTGTTATCCTTACCTGAAAATGTGATGACCGTCTAATCATGGCACGAAGCCTGCCACGCGGCTGCACGTTTTTTCGCGGTGGCATAAGGTCAGGGCAGAAAAAGTATAAGACAGCGCCGCGCTTTACTGTCAGAGTGGATAACCGAAAAACGACCACGCAGAGGACCGTATTCGGTATGACACAGACCCGCACACTTCCGCTTGCCCTGATTCAACTCGACGTCCCGCCGCCGCAGGTAGTGGCAAAAGTTGGTGAACAACCCGTCTGGTTTATTGACGCGCTCGGTCTGCAGCCCGGCGACTATGTCATCGTGCGCCCGCATCTGGGGGAAGCGCTGCCGGCGTTTGACACCCTCAGCGGCGCGATCCTCAGCGGTTCATGGGCGATGGTGACCGATCACGCCGACTGGAGCGAACGCACCGCGGCGTGGATCCGCGCCGCGCTGGAGGCGGCACTGCCGCTGCTGGGCGTCTGCTACGGCCATCAGCTGATGGCGTATGCGCTGGGCGGCAAAGTGGGCGATAACCCGCAGGGCTGGGAACGCGGACTGAAAACCCTGACGCGCGATGACCGGCGTGACGCCTGGCTGGCGCAGCTGCCGGAGACGTTTCCGGCCTGGCTGTCACACCGGCAGTCGGTGCTGGTACCGCCACCGCATGCCCGGGTGCTGGCGCATTCAGCGCAGGATGGCTGCCAGATCCTGCGCTACTCGGCGCAGGCGCTTTCGGTGCAGTTCCACCCGGAATTTACCCGGCACATCATGACGGCCTGTCTGCCGCCAGACGTGGCCGACGAAGGGTGGGCGATGCCGGCGACCGACTGGGCGCGCGAACTGCTGCTGCGTTTCTGGCAGCAAACGCGCATGCAGCCGCACGCGCAGGCTCAGGGGGCGTAGTGACGGGTGCAGCGATAGACCCACGCGGGCGGGAAATTTTTTAATACCCGCTGGCGCTGCCAGGTGAAATAGCGCGACAGCAGCGGCTGGGTCAGCGAGGTGTACTGAAACTGGATAAAGACACCGCGCGGCCCCAGCGCATCATGCGCCGCGCGCAGAATTGCGTCGCGCGTGCTGACCGGCAGCGACAGCAGCGGCAGTCCGGAAAAAATCACGTCATATTCGCCGCTCAGGTGCTCTGCCGAGCAGGCGCGCACCTGCATGCGATGGTCACGCCACTGACTGAGCGCCGCCACCAGCTGCGGGCTGATCTCAAACACCTCAAGCTGCGCCTGCGGCGACATGTGCTGCAGAATGTGCCGGGTCAGCACGCCATCACCGGCGCCCAGTTCGGCGATACGTAAACTGCGGTCCCAGCGGGCAGCGGCGCACATGGTGCGGCACAGCGCCGCCGAAGAGGGCGTAATGCTGCCGATGCTGCGCGGATTGCGCATAAATTGCTGAACAAAGTGGGCCTTCTCGCGCATTAACGTCCGGGCTGAAGCCAGCATTTTTCTCTCCTGTGTTCAGTAGTCTGCTTGTATTGACCACGTAAAACGCGCAGGTTTCGCTTTGCGCCGCGCTGCGGTAAAAACTCGGAATTTTCTGTGCGGCGGACGGTGCGTCCGCTGCAAGGTTTTCACTACCGGCACCGTGCAACGCCGGTGCTCTCATCCCTCTGCTGCCGCGTAACGCGCAGATTTCCTTCGGTGCGGTCACAGTTTCCCGCTGTGCAATCTGACAGGCTGATGTTGTTCGTACAGTGTTAATGACAGGTTTCATGACTGTTAATCTTCACTCTGCCCCGCAAGGAGAATCACCATGCGTTACGCTGCTCCGGGAGAACACGGTTCTCTGATCACACTGCAATCGCGCTATGGCAACTTTATCAACGGCGAATTTGTTGCGCCGGTGAACGGCCGTTACTTCGTTAACACCTCGCCGATAAACGGCTCGACCATTGGCGAGTTCCCGCGTTCGGAGCGTCAGGACATCGACAATGCCGTGGCCGCGGCGCACGCGGCGGCTGATGCCTGGGGCAAAACGTCACCGCAGGCGCGATCGCTGCTGTTACTGAAAATCGCCGATCGGCTGGAAGAAAAACTGGAATATATGGCGGTGAATGAGACCTGGGATAACGGCAAACCGGTGCGCGAAACGCTGGCGGCGGATCTGCCGCTGGCGGTGGATCACTTCCGCTATTTTGCCGGCTGCGTGCGTGCGCAGGAAGGCACGGCAGCGGAAATCGATGAATTTACCGCCGCTTACCATTTTCACGAGCCGCTGGGCGTGGTGGGGCAGATTATCCCGTGGAACTTCCCGCTGCTGATGGCGGCATGGAAACTGGCCCCCGCGCTGGGGGCCGGCAACTGCGTGGTGCTGAAACCGGCCGAGCAGACGCCGCTGTCGATCACGCTGTTTATGGAACTGATTGCCGACCTGGTGCCGCCCGGCGTCATTAACGTCGTGCACGGCTATGGGAAGGAGGCGGGCGAAGCGCTGGCCTCGCATCCGGGCATTGCCAAAATCGCCTTTACCGGCTCTACCGCCACCGGCGGCCATATCCTGGAGCTGGCGGCGAAAAGCCTGATTCCGTCTACCGTGGAGCTGGGCGGCAAATCGCCGAACATCTTCTTCGAAGACATCATGCAGGCAGAAGAGAGCTTCATTGAAAAAGCGGCGGAAGGGGTGGTGCTGGGCTTCCTTAATCAGGGCGAGGTCTGTACCTGTCCGTCGCGTGCGCTGGTGCAGGAATCCATCTTTGAGCCGTTCATGGCGGCGGTGATGAAGCGCATCCAGACCATCAAACGTGGCGATCCGCTGGATACCGATACCATGATCGGCGCGCAGGCTTCGCAGCAGCAGTTCGATAAGATTCTCTCTTATCTGGAGATTGCGCAGCAGGAAGGCGCGCAGGTGCTGCACGGCGGCGGGGTGGAAAAGCTGGGCGATGCCTTTGCCAGCGGTTACTACATCCAGCCCACGCTGCTGAAAGGCGACAACAGTATGCGCGTCTTCCAGGAGGAGATTTTCGGGCCGGTGGTCGGGGTGCTGACGTTTAAAGATGAAGCGGAAGCGCTGGCGATCGCCAATGACTCGATTTACGGCCTTGGCGCCGGGGTGTGGACGCGCGATATCAACCGGGCGTATCGCATGGGACGGGCCATCAAGGCCGGCCGCGTCTGGACCAACTGCTATCACCTCTATCCGGCCCATGCTGCCTTTGGCGGATATAAAAAATCCGGCATCGGGCGTGAGACGCACAAAATGATGCTCGACCACTATCAGCAAACCAAGAATCTGCTGGTCAGTTACAGCACGCAGCCCCTCGGGTTCTTCTGATTTTACCGGCAGCGAAGCCATTCGCTGCCATAGTCATAGCAGCGTCATTTTTCCGTGCCACAGTGGAGCAGCAAAAAAGCGGAATTTTCCCCTGTGATTAAGACGCGTCCTGTCGATAGTAATGTGTACAGGTTTATACAGTAACGCACCGTTTTTAAGGAGAGAAAATGAATACGTTGTATAACTTTCAGGAACAGCATGACGATGTGCTGGATGCGGTGGAAGAGAACCTCATTACCGTGAACCTGCCAGGCCGCCAGGCCATCTATGTGATTGGTCAGAATGATGACGAGGCTGACCTGCTGGTCGATGTGCTGCTGCACGGTGTCTGAGCCGCGCGTTCTGCCTCACCCATAAAAAAATCCGCAGCGTTGCCGCCGCGGATTTTTTATGGCTTTGCTGCCGCGCTTACTTCACGCAGGCGGCACACTGGTTATGAATCTGCTGGAAGAAGTCATTGCCTTTGTCATCCACCAGGATAAACGCCGGGAAATTTTCCACTTCAATTTTCCAGATCGCTTCCATCCCCAGTTCCGCGTACTCCACGCACTCCAGGCTCTTGATGCTCTGCTGCGCCAGCACCGCCGCCGGGCCGCCGATACTGCCAAGGTAGAAACCACCGTGCTTGTGGCAGGCATCCGTCACTTGCTTGCTGCGATTGCCTTTCGCCAGCATCACCATGCTGCCGCCGTTCGCCTGCAGCAGATCAACATACGAGTCCATACGGCCGGCGGTGGTCGGACCGAGCGAGCCGGAGGCGTAACCTTCCGGCGTTTTGGCCGGGCCGGCGTAATAGACCGGATGATCTTTCATGTACTGCGGCAGGCCTTCGCCGTTATCAATGCGCTCTTTCAGTTTGGCGTGGGCGATGTCGCGCGCCACGATGATGGTGCCATTCAGCGACAGGCGGGTGGCGACCGGGTAGGCCGACAGCTGTGCCAGGATCGCCGGCATAGGCTGGTTAAGATCGACATTAACCACTTCACCTTCACCCTGCTGACGCAGCGCTTCCGGAATAAAGCGGCCCGGATTGTCTTCCAGCTTCTCGATCCAGATGCCTTCGCGGTTGATTTTGGCTTTGATATTGCGATCCGCCGAGCAGGAGACGCCCATGCCCACCGGACAGGAGGCACCGTGACGCGGCAGGCGGATAACGCGAATATCATGGGCAAAGTATTTGCCGCCAAACTGTGCGCCCAGCCCCAGCTTCTGTGATGCCTCCAGCAGCTCCTGCTCCAGCTGCAGGTCACGGAAGGCCTGGCCGTGCTCGTTGCCTTCGGTGGGCAGCGTATCGTAATAGTGGGTGGAAGCCAGTTTGACCGTCTTCAGCGTGCTTTCAGCGGAGGTGCCGCCAATCACAAAGGCGATGTGGTACGGCGGGCAGGCCGCGGTGCCCAGCGACATCATTTTGTCGATCAGGTAGTTTTTCAGCTTCGCCGGGGTGATCAGCGCTTTGGTTTCCTGGTACAGATAGGTTTTGTTGGCAGAGCCACCGCCTTTCGCGATGCACAGGAATTTGTATTCGTCACCGTCCACGCTGTAGAGATCAATCTGGGCAGGCAGGTTGGTGCCGGTATTCACCTCTTTGTACATATCCAGCGGCGCATTTTGCGAGTAGCGCAGGTTATCTTCGATATAGGTGTTGTACACCCCCTGCGACAGCGCGGCTTCATCGCCGCCGCCGGTCCACACGCGCTGGCCTTTTTTGCCCATGATGATCGCGGTGCCGGTATCCTGGCAGGTCGGCAGCACGCCTTTGGCGGCAATTTCCGAGTTACGCAGGAATTGCAGCGCAACGTATTTATCATTCTCGCTGGCTTCGTCATCCGCGAGGATGGCGGCGACCTGCTGCTGGTGTGCGGTGCGCAGCATAAAAGAGGCGTCGTGAAACGCCTGCTGGGCCAGCAGGGTCAGCGCTTGTGGATCAACCTTCAGCACTTCTTCGCCATCAAATTCCGCCACGGAAACGTGCTCACGGCTGAGCAGGTAATACTCGGTATCATCTTTGGCGAGAGGAAAGGGGTTCTGGTAGTAGAAGGGTTTGTTCGACATGTTGGCTCACTTAGTGTCCTGTTGCCCGCCAGCACGGCGGGCGACAAATTAGGCGATCGGTGATTCATTTTTCTCTCGCCAGCCCTCGGCAAGAGCTGACTGGCGAGCATCATACCACTTTAACGTGCCGGCGCGGCGGCGTTTTTTAACATCGAAGCAACATCATCAGAACATCATCACCATCCACGGGTAGGCGATAGCCATCAGCGCCACCAGGAACAGCGCGCCGAAAATCGTGCCGAGACGCCAGTAGTCTTTGGTGGGCAGGTAGCCGCTGCCGTAATAAATCGGACTTGGGCCGGTACCGTACGGGGTAATGATGCCCATCACGCCCAGCGAGGTACACATCATCAGGCAGAACACCGGCATATTGATGCCCGGAATAGAGGCGGCAATGGTCAGCATGGCCGGCAGCAGCGCCGTGGTGTGGGCGGTGGTGCTGGCAAACAGGTAATGCAGCAGGTAGAACGCCACCAGCAGCACCACAGCAGAGATTTGCGGATCATAGCCGTGCAGCAGCAACGCGCCCTCTTTGCCCAGCCAGGCGATAAAGCCGACGCGCGCCAGTCCGTCGGCCAGCGCCACCAGCGTGGCAAACCAGGCAAAGGTGTTCCAGGCGGCTTTATTACTGGTGATGTCGCTCCAGTTCAGCACGCCGGTCCACAGCATCAGCACGATGACCAGCAGGGCAGCCATTGCCGGCTCAATCCAGGCCGTGGCGAAGATCCACATCATCAGCGCGGCAACCACGAACACCAGCAGCAGGATCTCGTTGCGTGACAGCGGTCCGAGTTTTGCCAGCTCGGCTTTCGCCCAGCGCGGCACTTCATCGTTCACCTTCACTTCCGGCGGATAGAGCCAGTAAGCCAGCAGCGGCATGGTCAGAATCAGCAGGATACCCAGCGGCAGGAAGGCGAGAAACCACATGCCCCATGAGATATCAAAACCCACCACGCTTTTCACCAGCGCCAGCGCCAGCAGGTTCGGGGCCAGCGCCGACAGGAACATGGAGCTGGTGATACAGGCCGCGGTAATCGCGACCCACATCAGGTAAGAGCCAATCTTGCGCGCGCTGGGGTCATTGGGTTTAGAGCCATACAGCGGCGGCAGGTTAGCGATAATCGGATAGATGGTGCCGCCGCTGCGGGCAGTGTTCGATGGCGTAAAAGGGGCCAGCAGCAGGTCGGCAAAGGTGATGGCGTAACCCAGCGTCAGGCTGCGGCGGCCAAGATATTTCACCAGAATCAGCGCCAGCCGGCGGCCGAACTGCGTTTTATCGTAACCGGCCGCAAACATAAAGGCCCCGAAGATCAGCCAGACGGTAGAGTTGCCGAAGCCACTGACCGCCCACTTAAACGCCTGGCCGGCGGTTTTAAAGCCGGGAGTGGCCAGCTCGCTCGGGCTGAACAGCAGCCACTGACTGAACAGGGCGATGACCACCACCCCGGTCAGGCCGATGACCGCGCCGGGCAGCGGTTCAAAGATCAAGCCGACGATAACCCCGACAAAGATGGCAAAGAAGTGCCATGCATAGGGCTCCAGTCCGGCCGGCGTCGGCACCAGCAGCAGCAGGACAGCGACAATCACCGGCAGGCACAGCATCAGCAGGCGATTCTTTTTCCCCGGTGCGGCAGGTGGCACCTTCGCGGGGGCACTCTGAGTGGTTTGTGTATTCATAGTTTTGATCTGCAAGTTAAGGAGAATGCGTTTCAGGTCCGGCTCTGCAACAGTGTTATCCCGTTAGCGGGAAACTGGCATGCGCCGCAACATTTAAAGATGTCTTTGCAATGAAACATTGCTTTATAAAATTTTGTTGCGCGAATTATCGAATGAATGACGTTATGATGCGATTAATTAAAATATCTATTTTGATCTGGATCAATAAAAAATAGTGCACTTTTTTTACCGCCGCTGTTTTAGCGAAAATAATGTCGGTATAACCGCCCGCGCGGGCAGGTCTGCGGCAGGTTAAGCGGCTCACACAGGGGCTGGAAGCACCGGCTCTCTCTTTTTATTTCCTTATAAATCAATGTAATAACTTGCTACGTGGCAAAAGTTTGATTTTTGTCAAAGCATGGTCGAAACTTAGCGGAACGCTTTTGTCATCCGCCGCGGCTAAATACCATTTTTATCTGTGAGGAGTTATATAACTAACTACTTAGATTATGTAACTAAAGAAAATGGTATATTTAACGCATGAAGTCGGACCACTCAGATAATTTATTTTGTCTCCGAATCGCCAGAGAATTGAATATTAAATTTCTTAATTCCGGAGTTGCCCATTATGAATACGCTCACCCCGATTCTTAACCCGTTAACCCTTCCCAAAGGCGCGGTCCTTAAAAATCGTCTGGTCATGGCACCTATGACCACCTGTACCGGCTATTTTGATGGTGGTGTCACCAGCGATCTCGTCGAATACTACCGGGTGCGTGCAGGCAGTATCGGCACCGTGATTGTCGAATGCGCCTTTATTGATAACCTCGGCCCGGCGTTTCCGGGGGCCATTGCCATCGACAGCGACAACAAAATCCCCGGTCTGGCAAGAATTGCGCACGCCATTAAATCCCAGGGCTCGAAAGCCATTCTGCAGATCTACCACGGTGGTCGCATGGTCGAACCGGCGCTGATTGGCGGCAAAACGCCGGTGGCACCCAGCGCCATTGCCGCACCGCGTGAAGGTGCCACCACGCCGCGCGCGCTGACCGGCGAAGAGGTGGAGGTGATGATCACCCGCTTTGGCGATGCCGTTAACCGGGCGATTAAAGCCGGCTTTGACGGCGTGGAAATTCACGGCGCCAATACTTACCTGATTCAGCAGTTCTATTCGCCCAACTCTAACCAGCGCGACGACAAATGGGGCGGCAGCCGCGATAACCGCGCGCGTTTTCCGCTGGAGGTGCTGGAGATCACCCACAAAATGGCGGACCGCTTCGCGGCAGCGGACTTCATCATTGGTTATCGCTTCTCACCGGAAGAGCTGGAAGTGCCCGGTATCCGCTGGGACGACACGCTCTATCTGCTGGAAAAACTGGCGGCGCGCGGGCTGGATTACGTGCACTTTTCCGTCGGGCAGCTGCTGCGTCCGTCGATTGTGGACACGCAGGATCCCACGCCGCTGATCGCTAAATACCTGGCGCAGCGCTCGGCGCAGCTGGCGAAAGTGCCGGTGATTGGCGTGGGTGGTGTGGTCAATAAAGAGGATGCCGAGCTGGCGCTGGCGTCCGGCTTTGACCTGGTCGCCGTGGGTAAAGCCTGTATTGCCTATCCGGACTGGGCGGATCGCATCATCAACAATGAACGCCTGGAACTCTATATCGACAGCACCAAACGCGAAGCCCTGACCATCCCGGAACCGCTGTGGCGCTTCTCGCTGGTGGATGCGATGATCCGCGACGTCAGCGAAAGCCACCGCAAATATAAAGCCGGCGTTTATCAGGCCAAAGTCGAGGCCGAAGCGCTGAAGCTGAAAATCAACGTGACGCTCGACACCGACCGCATCACCGATATTGCGCTGGTGCCGGATCCTAACCTTGACGTCGATTTCACCAGTACCTTTGAAAGCCTGCGCGAACGCATTCTGGTTGCCAACAGCCCGCACGTGGACGCCATCACCGGCGCAACCACGCAGAGCGAAGCGCTGAAAAAAGCGGTTTCCCGTGCGCTGGCAACCTCCAGCAAAGAGTACGTTATTGAAGAGGGCGGCAACCCGAATGCACCGGTCAGCTACGATGTGGTAGTGATCGGTACCGGCGGTGCCGGACTGGCGGCAGCCATTCAGGCGCATGATGACGGTGCGCGCGTGGTGATCATTGAGAAGATGCCCACCATCGGCGGTAATACCATTAAAGCCTCGGTGGGCATGAACGCAGCCGAAACGCGCTATCAGAAACTCAAAGGCATCAGCGACAGCAAAGCGCTGTTCTACGAAGAGACGCTGAAAGGCGGCAAATTTAAAAACAACCCGGCGCTGCTGCATGAATTTGTGGAGCAGGCACCGGAAGCCATTGAATGGCTGGCCGATAAGCACATTGAACTGAGCGACATTACCATTACCGGCGGCATGAGCATTGACCGCACGCACCGGCCGGAAGACCGGTCAGCAGTAGGCGGCTTCCTGATTAGCGGGCTGGTGAAAAACATCAACCAGCGCGGCATTGAGGTGCTGCTGGAAACCTCAGTATCGGAAATCCTGATGGAGAACGGTGCGGTGACCGGCGTGCGCGTGGTGGATGAGTACAATGAGAGCCGCATTCTCAACGCCAAAAGCGTGATTGTGGCTACCGGTGGCTTCAGCGCCAACCGGGAGATGGTGGTGAAATACCGGCCGGAACTGGATGGCTTTGTCACCACCAACCACAAAGGCGCAACCGGCAGCGGTATCGCTATGCTGCAGAAAATTGGTGCCGATACCGTGGACATGGGCGAAATCCAGATCCACCCGACGGTTGAACAAACCACCTCGTACCTGATTTCTGAAGCGATGCGCGGTGGCGGTGCCATTCTGGTCAGTCAGGCGGGTCGCCGCTTCTATAACGAAATGGAAACCCGCGATAAAGTCTCCGCTGAGATTATTGCGCTGCCGGAAAAAAGCGCGTGGATCATCTTCGACGAGCAGGTGCGTAGCAGTAACAAAGCGGCCGATGAGTACATTGCCAAAGGCTTTGTGATCAGCGCGCCCACCCCGCATGAGCTGGCAGTGAAACTCAACATGGACCAGGAAACGCTGCACACCACCCTCAGCCGATACAATGAGTTCGTGGTGAATCAGAACGATGAGGATTTCGGCCGCAAAACCGCGCTGCGCCATCCGCTGAATCAGGGGCCTTTCTACGCCATTCGCGTGGCGCCCGGCGTACACCACACCATGGGCGGGGTGACCATCAACACTGACACGGCGGTGCTGGATACGCAGAAACAGGTGATTACCGGTGCCTGGGCAGCCGGTGAAGTGGTGGGCGGTATCCACGGCGCCAACCGTATTGGCGGTAACGCCGTGGCAGATATCATCATCTTCGGTATCAAAGCCGGTCACAACGCCGCGAAACTGGCGCTGGGGCGCTAAACGGTCAGGCTGCCCGCCACGCGCGGGCAGCCTTTTCAGGAGGAGGCTGCATGTCCGACGCAGGGGTTTACAGCTACTCGGCTGTGCTGATGGGATCGCCCATCCTGCTCAAACTCTTTGACGATAATCCGGTACTGGCGCGCCAGGTTTTCAGCCTGATCAAACAGCAGGAGAACCGCTTTACCGTTAACCGGGCGGAATCCGAAGTGATGGCCATTAACCATGCTGCGGGCCGGCACCCGGTGGTGGTCAGCGAGGCGGTATTTCAGCTGATTAGCGTCGCACATACCGTGAGTACGCTGCCGGACAGCGCGTTTAATTTTGCTATCGGGCCGGTGGTAAAGCGCTGGAAAATTGGCTTTCAGGGGCGCTCTGTACCGCCCGCCGCGGAGATTAACGCGCTGTTGCGCCTGACCGATCCGCATCAGGTGATCCTTGATGCGGCGCAGCGCTCGGTGTTTCTGGCGCAGCCCGGCATGGAGATTGATCTGGGCGCGATTGCCAAAGGCTACATCGCCGATGTGGTGCAGGCATTTCTGCGCCAGCAGGGGGTGAGCCGGGCGCTGATTAACCTTGGCGGCAATGTGCAGACGTTGGGCACGCCACCGCATGAACCCGGCGGCTGGAGCATTGGCCTGAAAACGCCGTTTGGTGGCGATGAGGCGCTGCTGGGCGTGCTGCAGGTTGCGGAAAAATCCGTGGTCACATCAGGGATTTATGAACGCTATTTTGAACAGGACGGGCGCTGCTGGCACCACATTTTCGATCCGCGCAGCGGCTATCCGCTGGATAACGAACTGCTGAGCGTCACGGTGATCGCCGATCGCTCGCTGGACGGCGATATCTATACCACGCTGCTGTACGGGATGGGCGTGGAGCAGGGGCTGGCGTTTCTGGCAGACCAGCCCGCACTCGACGCCATTTTTGTCACCCGCGATCGGCAGATCGTCTGCCCACCGTCGCACCACTACCGCTTTCAGCTGCACGACGCCAGCTGGACGCTGCATCACTGACAGTACTGCTGCAGCAGCGAGTGATACTCCGGCTGCAGGCGGTAGCGATAGACCGGCCGGCCAGTGGCACCGTAGTGAATGCTGGTGAACAGAATATTGATCTGCGCCAGCCAGATCAGATACTTGCGGCAGGAAACGCGCGAAATATTCACCTCGGCGGCCAGCTCATCGGTAGAGAACTCCTGTCCTGGATGGGCATCAATCCACTGACACAGCGTGCGCAGCGTCTGCGGCGTCAACCCTTTTGGCAGGCGTTTGTTGTCATGCTGCGTCGCCGGGCTGCCATGCAGCAGCAGATCCAGATCCGCCTGCTGATAGTGGTGCTGGTTGTCCATCAGCGACTTTTTCTGCCGCCAGCCGGTCAGCGCTTCTTCAAAACGCGGAAACTGGAAAGGCTTGATCAGGTAATCCACCACGCCATAGTGCAGCGAGGTTTTGATATTTTCGGCGTCCGCCGCGGATGAAATAATGATCACCTCTACCGCGCTTTGCGCCTGGCGCAGCTCCGGCAGCAGATCGAGGCCGTTTTCCTGCTGCATATAAATGTCCAGCAGCATCAGGTCGATCGGCGTGTCGCTGTTGAACAGGAACTCTCGCGCCTGCTGCAGCGTTGACGCTGTGCCGACGCAGTGAAAGCCCGGCACCTGGCCGATAAAGCTGCGGTTCAGCTCGGCGACCATCGCGTCATCATCGACCACTAACACGTTAATCATGCGGTTTGGTTTCCTCCATCCCACGGAAGTTGAACTAAAAATTGCGTAAACACACCCGGCTCGGACTCCACGCTAACGCTGCCGCCCAGGTGCTCTGTCTGCTGCTTCAGCAGGAACAGGCCCACGCCGCGATTCTCCCCTTTGGTGGAGAAGCCTTTATCAAAAACGGTGGCGAGATGCTCCGGCAGAATACCGGGGCCATCGTCGCTCACTTCACAGCTCAGCCAGCCATTCTGGTAGTGCAGCATCACGTGAATTTCGCCTTCGGTCTGCTCATGCATGGCATCCAGCGCGTTCTCAATCAGGTTGCCGAGCACGGTAATCAGGGCGGCCATCTGCTGCTCATTCCCGCTGTCCGGCAGATAGCTGGCGTCGCTGATGGTCAGGCGGTGACCGCAATCCGAAGCGCGATTGATCTTGCTGAGCAGAAAGCCGGCAATCACCGGCGACTTAATTTTTTCCAGCAGAAAGCCGATTTCAGTCTGGTAGTTATTGGCGGTCTTGAGAATATAGGTCTCCACCTGAGCATAGTTCTTCATATGCAGCAGGCCGAGAATGACGTGCAGCTTGTTCATGAACTCGTGCGAGCGCTCACGCAGTGCATCGACATAGTTTACCATGCCGCTCAGACGCTGCATCAGCTGGCTGATTTCGGTTTTGTCCCTGAACGTGCAGACCGCACCGATGATGCGTCCCTGGCTGCGCACCGGCACCGTGTTGCTCAGCAGCAGGCGGCCATTGACGTTGAGCTCTTCATCGCGCCGGGCCCGGCCGCTGGCCAGTACCTCCTGCAGATGATGATTAATCACCGAGGCGTCATAAATACGCTCTGCGCTGACGATGCCGCTGGCAACGTTGTCGCTCAGCAGCTGACGCGCTGCCTGGTTCACCAGCGTGACGTCGCCCCGATCGTCCATGGCGACCACGCCCTCTTTAACGGAGTTGAGAATCGCCTGACGCTGCTCAAACAGCGTGGAAATTTCGTACGGCTCAAGGCCAAACAGAATGCGTTTCAGCACGCGCACCAGCACAAAAGTGCCGACCGCGCCCGCCAGCGTGCCAATCAGAATGGTCCAGAGAATGCTCCAGCGGCTTTGATTGATTTGATCGGTCACGGCATCCAGCGAAATGCCGATCGCCACCACGCCAAGCTGGCGGTGCTGCGCATCGTAAACCGGCGTGAAGACGCGCAGCGCTTTGGCCAGCGAGCCCTGATTCACGGACACCACTTCGTTGCCGCGCAGCGCTGGTTCAATATCGGCACCGATAAAATGTTTGCCCACCAGTTCCGGATTGCGGTGCGAGTAGCGGATGCCATCCATGTTGGTGATGCTGATAAACAGCAGGTTGTTGCTCTCTTCAACGGCCTTGGCAATCGGCTGCAGCTGCGCCTGCTGCGGGGGCAGGGCCAGCGCCTGCTGGATTTCCGGCGATTTCGCCAGCGTGCGCGCCACGGCTATCGCTTTATCTTCCAGCTGACCGCGCGTTGACGCCCCGATCTGGAAAAAGTAGAACATGTGCACGCTGAGCAGCACCAGCACGATGACGGCGCTCAGCATCAGCGTCACCAGCGTATTGAGCTTCATTGGCCGCCTGCGCACCGGCGTCCCTGGCAGTGGAGAGTTCATGATGGTGCTCTGTAAACACGAGAGGGGCTATTATGACGGATAATCGAAAGCGGGTCGCGGTAAAAACAAAAGGGCCGTCAATGGACGGCCCTGGCGTTGCTGCCGTGAAGCAGCTGCGGGAAAGCCCGCTTATCCGCTCTGTTTGACGCGGCTGGCGAAGCTTTTACGCAGTTTCTGCAGCTTCGGTGGGATCACCGCCAGGCAGTAGCCATTGCGCTGACCGGCACCGTCCCAGTAATCCTGATGGTAAGCTTCCGCCGGATACCAGGCTTTCAGTGGCTCAATGGTGGTGACGATCGGGTCCTGATGATCTTCCTGCGCGCGGGCAATCGCGGCAATGGCTTCGGCTTCCTGCTCAGCGTTAGCCGGGAAGATGGCGGAGCGGTACTGCGTACCGACATCATTTCCCTGGCGGTTCAGCTGTGTGGGATCGTGAGTGGCGAAGCTGATATCCAGCAGGTCACCGTAGCTGACTTTTTCCGGATCAAAGCCGATGCGGATCGCTTCAGCATGGCCGGTGGCACCGCTGCAGACCTGTTCGTAGGTCGGGTTCGGGCGTTCACCGCCGGTATAACCACTTTCAACGGACTCCACGCCAATTACATCTTTAAACACTGCTTCGGTGCACCAGAAACAGCCACCGGCGATCACCGCATATTCGGTTGCCATTGTATTTACTCCTGTCAGGGCGAAAGCTTAACTGTGAGGGCGCAGCCGGACGAAATCAACCGTCAGGCAATGAACATTTCTGGCTATCTGGCGGCGTACCCTCTTAACCGGCGCTGGCGGCGCGGCAAACCGGCCGGCGGCAGTGGCCTCCGCTGCCGCACGGAGGGCATCAGCCTATCCTGACGCGCACCACATCGCTGATGCGCGTGGTGTAAGCGGGCGAGAGCATGTCGCGCTTCATGGCCCAGGGTTTCTGAATGCCCTGGCCGGCAAACCACAAGGCGCCGCGCTGACGGGCGTTCATCTGATCCATCAGCGCCATCAGCTGTTCACTGTTGCGCCGCAGCGGGTAATCGTCAAACAGGTCAGGCTGCGCTATCCCGTCGCTGAAGAAATCGCCCAGCATCACGCCGCCTTTCAGATAGCGTTTGCCCGGCACCCAGATACGATCCAGACACTTCAGCGTGGCCTGAATGATATCGCGACTGTCGGCGGTGGGTGTCACCAGCGTCTGGCTGGCGGCGTTGGCGTAGTAGGGCTGATGCGGATCGTGCGGGCTGGTGCGGATAAAGGTGCTGATGTGGCGGCAGTATTGCCGCTCGCTGCGCAGTTTCTCCGCCGCGCGCGCGGCATAGCTGGCAATGGCTTCGCGCATATCCTCATAGTGGCTGATGCGATCGCCAAAAGAGCGTGAGCACAGGATATTTTGCCGGTGCGGAATCACCTCTTCAAACGCCAGGCACGGCTCGCCGCGCAGCTCGCGTACCGTGCGTTCCAGGACCACACCGAAATTTTTGCGGATCAGCGCGGTGGGGGTATCCGCCAGATCCAGCGCCGTTTCAATGCCCATCAGGTTGAGCCGCGCGGACAGTCGCCGGCCCACGCCCCAGACATCGTCCACTTTCATGCGCTGCATCAGGCCGCGCTGGCGCGCAGGCGCAGAGAGATCCAGCACATTGTGCGCTTTGGTCCAGCGCTTGGCGGCCCAGTTGGCAAGCTTGGCGAGGGTTTTTGTCGGTGCGATGCCGACACCAACCCGCAGGTGCGTCTCTTTATAGAGGCGATCGCGAATCGACTGGCCAAACTGCTCCAGCGTCATGCAGCTATCGATGCCGCTGGCATCAACAAAGGCTTCATCGATGGAGTAGACGTCAACGCGCGGCGCCAGGGTTTCCAGCGTCTCCATCACCCGCGCCGACATATCCGCGTACAGCGCATAGTTGGAAGAGAACACCACCACCTGATGGCGCATCAGTTCTGCGCGATGCTTAAAGTAGGGCGCGCCCATTTTCAGGCCGAGCTGTTTGGCTTCCCTGCTCAGTGAAATAATGCAGCCGTCGTTGTTCGACAGCACCACAATCGGCCTGCCGCGCAGGTCCGGGCGAAACACGGTTTCGCAGCTTGCGTAAAAAGCGTTGACATCCACCAGCGCATACATAATGTTCAGCTCATGAATACTGTATATAAAAACAGTATAGCCAGCTGGCTGGCGATAGCGAAGCGGGAATGAAAGTGCAGCGGCTATCTCACTGATAAAAAGGGAAATAAAGCCGCGCCCGCCCGGCGGGCACGGCCGGGGATCAGCCCAGCAACGCGTGAACAGTGAGATTGATGGCGCCGCCGCCTGTAATCAGCCAGATGAACAGCAGCAGGCCCAGCAGCAGCGGGCGCAGCCCGGCCTGCTTCAGCTGGTTGATCTGAGTGGTCAGCCCCAGCGCAGCCATGGCCATGGCCAGCAGCACATTATCCAGCTGGTTGATCTGCGCAATCGCCGCAGGCGGTAGCAGATGAGCCGAGTTAAACAGCGCCACCAGGATAAACAGCAGTGCAAACCACGGAAAGGCGATGCGCTGCCGGCTGCCGTCGGTCGTTGCAGCACGACGGCGAACCCACATGCCCAGCATCATAAGAAAGGGCGCCAGCATCATGACGCGCAGCATTTTGGCAATCACGGCGGCATTTTCGGCGTCACTGCCAATCGCGTGACCGGCGGCCACCACCTGTGCCACTTCATGCATGGTTGAGCCGGTATAGATACCAAATGCCGTCAGGCTGACGCCCGGCAGCAGCGTAGCAACGCTGTGCCAGATCAGCGGGTAGAGAAATATTGCGCTGGTGCCAAAGATCACCACGGTGGCAACGGCAACCGCCACGCTGGCAGCGCGTGCTTTGATCACCGGACCGGTTGCCAGCACGGCCGCCGCCCCGCAGATGCTGCTGCCGGCACCAATCAGCCAGGCGGTTTCGCGATCCAGCTTCAGTAACCTTTGCCCGAGCCAGCAGGCCAGCAAAAAGGTGCTGGTCAGCATCAGCCCGTCAACCACAACGCCGCTAAGGCCGACGTCCAGTACCTGCTGAAACGTGATGCGGAAACCGTACAGAATAATGCCAAGGCGCAGCAGGCTCTGTTTCGCCAGCTGTACGCCGTCAGCGCAGCGCGGCTGCAGGGCAGGATAAAAAGTATTTCCGGCGATCACGCCGCCGATAATCGCCAGCGTCAGTGCACCTAACCCCAGCTGCGCCACCGCGGGCTGATTGCTGAGCCAGGCGGTAGCCAGCGCAATTGCTGCCGTGAGCAGCAGACCCGGTGCGCGCTGCACGATCCCCTGCGGGTATCGGATAAAAGAAATGTCAGCCATAACGTCCTCCTGTGTTGTGGCAATCCTGCCCGGAAGACGACATTTATAAAAACGGTTTATATAGTTATATTTAATCGGAATAAGTGGTAAGTCACCGCACAGAGCCCATGCAGGCACGTAAAAAAGGGCTGTCACGTGGACAGCCCTTCAGGCAGATAGCCCTGGCGGCGGGCAGGTAAGGTGTCAGCGGCGCAGTCAGGACCCTCGCAAAGCCCTGCCGTTATGCACGGCGCGCCGCCGGCAATGACTCAGGAGCCGCGATGGCTGTTCTGTCCGCCTTTTTTACCGGCTTCAGAGGCCTTTTCCGGATCGTTTTTAAAGTTACCGCCGCTTGCCTGACCGCCTTTTTTACCGGCTTCAGATGCTTTCTGTTTGTCTTCGGCGAAATTGCCGGAACCGCCACGATGTTCAGTCATACACTTGCCTCTTTCTCAGTTATAAATAACATGACAAAAAGCGTGTCATGTGCCTGTTACCTGTTTAAGGGTAATCGCTGAATAACAGCCTGCAAGCGTGACGCGATAGTTATTTGCGTTGCGATAATTTTATTTTTGTTATTATCAGCAGGATAGGTGGTTAATTATTTTCTGTTGCGCCCGGCTTGCCGTCTGGCTATTTAACCGCTTCGCCAGGCGCTATTTTTCGGGCAATTTATTGCGACAGTAAACGCTTTAGTTCACTCAGGCTGAAGCAGGTTGCTTTATAGACAACCTCCTCGCTTTCGCCAGAAAACCACTCGCGCCGGGTATGCACGCTGTCATCCGGCAGGCACCAGGCAAACCACACCGTGCCTGCCGGTGTGCCGTCTTCTCCGCCATCCGGCCCGGCATAGCCACTGGTAGCGAGGCCAATGCTATCACCCGCCAGTTTCTTTGCTCCGCAGGCCATTTCACGGACGGTTTCCTCACTGACGGCGGTATAGCGCGCCAGCGTATCGGCCTTTACCCCCAGCACGCGCTGTTTGGCCTGATTGGTATAGGTAATAAATCCGCTGCTGTAAAAACGGCTGCTGTCAGAGGCAGCTGCCAGCGCCGAGCCGACCCAGCCTGAGGTGCATGATTCGGCCGTTGTCAGGGTCCATGATTTTTCCATTAACAGCTCGCCTAATTCAGACGCCAGATCGATCAAATGTTTATCCATGTGCGTTTTCCTGCTTCGTTAATATCATTAATAAAATCCGATAAAGGAATTATAGAATTAATTAAGCCGTTGCCTGATTAATTCCAGCGAAGATTTTAAACACAGCGCGAAATAAACCGAGCCGCAACGTGGCACGAATGCTTTCTGTCACTAAGCTTTAATGAACGGTAGCGCGCAGGGAGACACCGCCGTGCCTGCCCGTCAGGCTGGCGTAGCCGGGGTTGCCCGCGTCTGGCTTATGCACGCAAGGGAGAAAGGATGAACAACGATGAACTGAGCAGCCGGCACTATCCGGTGAAAGAAAACATGCGCTGGCAGCAACGGGAAAGCCGCATCCAGCGCGCGGGCGAATATCTGCTGATGGTAATCGTGATTCTCGGGGCCTGCGGCCTGTTTTCCAAAGGCTTCCTGAGTGACGGAAAAGCCACCGCCGCGGATGGATCGGTGACGGTGGAGTATGAGCGTTTTGGCCGGGTGCAGAGCAACATGAACATGCATATCCGCGTCGCGTCGCCCGCCGGCGATCGCTTTACCCTGACCCTCGGCGGGGGCGCCATCAACAGCCTGCAGATTCAGACGCTGCAGCCGCAGCCTCTGCAGGCGGTAACGCGCGGTGACGATCTGCAGCTTACCTTTGCCACTCACGATCTACGCGCCCGCCACTCTGTCTGGCTGGGCCTGCAGGCGCAGGCCGTCGGGCGGGTGCCGGTCAGCGTCAGCGTTGACGGCCAGCAGCCGGTACACTTTTCCCACTGGATCTATCCCTGAGAGGCGAAGGCAATGGAAACGGTATTACGCGCGGCAGGGATCTACCTGATCCTGATGGTGGTATTCAAAATAGCCGGCAGGCGCGCCCTGCTGCAGATGACCTCGTTTGATTTGATCCTGTTGTTAATCATCAGTGAAGCCACCCAGCAGGCGCTGCTGGGTGATGATTTTTCCGTGACCGGTGCCGGGTTAACCATCATTACCCTGGTTACGATTGATATCGTGTTGGGTAAACTCAAAAACCGTTTTCCGTCGCTTGCTCAGCTGGCAGAGGGCGGCCCGGTGATTCTGGTTGAACATGGACGTGCGCTACAGCAGCGCATGAAAATGACGGGCGTCAGCGAAGAGGATGTGCTGGAAGCGGCGCGGTCACAGGGGCTGGAGCGGCTGGAGCAGATTCGCTATGCCGTACTGGAAGTGAATGGCCATATCTCCATTATTCCGGAAAAGTAAGCCTGACGGCTGTAAAAGGGCGAGGCTCTGTCATACCCTGTGAGCACCAGGAGTAGCCCACATTCTCAGGAGGTAAAGATGACGAATGCAGAGCATAAAATCGTTGGTGAGGCAGCCTGTGCGCTGCTGGTACAACGCAGGGAAGTCACGGTATCCGCGCTGGCGGCTGAATTGACGCGGATGGCCGAAGCCGAAACCGATACAACGCGCATCAGACAAATCGGTGATGCGCGCCAGTGGCTGATGAATTATCGCTCCGCTGAAGTGCACGACAATCGCAGCCGCTCAGCGTTACGCGGCATGAGCCGTCAGACAGATAGTGTCAGAATCCCTGCCACCGAAGGCAGCAAAAACCGCTAGACCCGGCGCAGCCGGCGTCAGTCAGCGCTGACGCCGCTCAGCCGTTTCCGCACTGTTTTGCCTTCCATCACTCCTAATCGCGTTCTGATTTCCTTCCGGTAGCATTTTTTGCAACAAAATCGCCCCGAAACCTTTATTATCCTTTGTACAGCTTTTACAATACCTGTACAACTTAGTCAGATATTTTGTCTGATACCTGATTGTTAACTTTAACGGGAGTCACTTATGCGCCAGAACGGATACACTCCGAACTCAGTTGAGGCGATTGCCAACTATTTCAGCAAAGCATCGCTGCCATCTCAGCAGGAGACGCTGGGGCAGGTGGTCGTAGAGATTCTGCGCGAAGGCCGTAACCTGAATCGCAAATCACTGTGCACCAAGTTGCTGCGTCGTCTGGAACTGGCCTCGACCACGGAAGAAGAGCACCATTATCACCAGCTGATCGGACTGCTGTTCGAGCGCGAAAGCTGAGAGCGTATGTAATAAACGTTCAGGTTGTACACATGAAAACTTTTCTCTGATAATGCATCACCCCATGTACGACCTGCGACGGGCTGTATCGCGCCGTATCATCACGGCGCTTTTTTTCTGCCGCGTTCCCGGTCGGGGCAGGCAGCATGCAGAGATTCGTTATGAACAACAAAGAACACCAGAAAATTATCGATGAGCTTATCGGGGAAGCTGCACTGACGCTGCTTCAGCGTTCAGGGCCGGTGAATACCCAGGCGCTGATAGATGAGCTGCGCAATATGCACGCCCAGGCCAGCGATAATGAACAGCGGACAGCAATCAGCGCAGCAATCATGGAAGTACGCAACAGCGTAACGGCGGGACAAAAACGCCGTGACAAAAAGCCAGAAAGGGACAATGTGCATCAGCTGTTCAGCAACGCTGACACGCCAGGCAGCAGTCGCAAGCATTAACCAGAAGATGACATATAATCTGACTGTGTAGCTAACAGTACGGGATGAGCATGATGCCGGATAATAATAACCTTTATACTGCGCTGCCGGATTCAGAGCTGGCTGCGCATTTTCGCGACGCGGGCAAAACATTAACTGACGAAGCCGCCGTGCTGGACAACGTGATCCGTACGGTGCTGGCAAGAGAAGGGCGCGTCAGTAACAAATCGATCATTCTGTGCCTGGTGATGGCGCTGGAATCCACCCGCGACGAAGCGGAAGCGGATATTTTGCGCCGCACGCTGGAAATTGTGGTGGGTTATACGCCGGACGACGCGTGACCCTGAGTGGATGGGTGTCCCCCGCTGACGTGGGGGACCTTTCAGTGCATAAGATCTGCCAGTAGTCGTATAGCGGCATCACACAGATGCCGGAACTCCTCATCGCCTGCCTCCGATTTCATCTCATGGAGCGCCAGCGTCACATCATTGGCCTTAAAGGCGCGATCTTCCCTGATAAAGTCCGCAACAGCTATACCTATCAATGCATACAGATCCGGTGTCAGACGACGCTCGTCTTTCACATCACCTCCGATACGTGTATGTATATACAGTCTGACACAGCCCACTTCATCACGAAACCTTTTTCTCCGCGGAGGCGGGCGCGTCAGAAAATCTGCATCACCACCGTTATAGCTTACCAGCGAAGCGGATGCATAAGAGACGGCCGATTATTATCCGGAAGGCTGTATCAGGATATGAACGATTGGGTGGTCACAGGCGATGACAACACTTATCGATGAGCAAATCTTATCCGGGGAGCACCTTTTCTCAACCCGGAGAAAAAGGTGCAGAGGGCGGAACAACGATGTTAGCGCGGCGCGGCCTGTGCCGAAGCATTAACCGCCACGTGACGCGCAGAACGGTTCATTTTACGCCGGGTTCTGCCCAGATTCAGTTTATGCAGCCAGCTGCGGAACTGTTTTACCTGCTCACCGGCACCGTTTTCATCCTGCGCCCGGCACAGATAAAGCTGACTCAGCGTCTGATGTTCAGCGGCTGTGGCATAAATTTCCAGTTTTCCATCACGCTGCTGCAGGGCGATGGCGGTGAAATGCAGATGCTCCCACTGGTGTAGTCTGGCTTCGAACGTTTTAAAGTCCATCATTGTTTCCTTCATTTCTTATAGTAAGTTTTGGCCCTGACAGGGGTATATGCACCTTAGTAGAGAAACCGGAAAACGCCAGCGCGCAGCGCAAGTAAAAGTGTAAATTTTTCGTCAAGCGTAAACCGTGCCCGGTAGGGTTTAGCGCGGTTTTTAACGGTCAGCCGGGAATAAGTGTCTGGAAAGGCGTGTCCGGGGCGGGAAAGGCGCGTTGCAGGCAAACAGAGCGGCAGAAAAGAGGGCGAAAAAAAACCGCCCGCAGGCGGTTATTGTTAGTCAGGCTGTTTGTCACCGGATTCCGGTGCGCTGGTTTCGTCATCCTCAGGCCGTTGTGCCGGCGGGTTGCCGTCAGGCTGATAATCAGGATGTTCGCTACCGGCTGGTCGTTCAGACATAAGCGCCTCCCCGGTCAGGCTTTCGGCTGCGGTTTTTTACTGCCTGCTTCCGCACCGGTCAGTGGATTCACGTCAGGATCGGAGGCCGTACGGGCCGCCATACTGTCCAGATCGGCCTGCTGGTCCGGGGGCAGCGTCACGCTGGCCAGACCATCACCGCCATCCACGGCGGGCTGCGGATTAGCGACATAATCAAAGTTCTCATCCGAGTTCCAGCTGCCGCGTACGTCCTCACCCTCAGACATACTGAAGTAGGTGTGTGCATACTGCTCAATAGGCGGCAGTTTGCCCGGCGGGAAGTTGTTACGGATAGAGTAGAGTGCCTTTTCAAACGACAGCTGGTGCGCAGCTTCACGCGTCATCAGGAAGCCCAGCGCATCTTTGACGCCAACATCATCCGTCACGTTAATCAAACGCTCATAGATGATTTTTGCCCGGGCTTCCGCTGCGACGTTGGAGCGCAGATCGGCCGTGACTTCACCGATGGTATCCACATAGGCTGCTGTCCATGGCACGCCACCGGAGTTGGTCAGCGGCGGACCGCCGCCGTACAGGATAGAGGTCAGATGGCTATCGTTACCGGCTCCGGTAATGGAGCGATACAGTTCGCCTTCCTCTTCTGTGCCTTCGGCCAGCTTGCCCTTGGCACCTTTATTCAGCATCCCTACCAGCGAACCGATAATTTCCAGATGGCTTAGCTCTTCGGTAGCGATATCCATCAGCATGTCGCGACGTCCTAAATCATCATCGCCTAATCCCTGGGTAAAGTAGCGCATCGCTGCGGCCAGTTCGCCCTGCGGGCCGCCAAACTGCTCCAGCAGCAGGTTGGCCAGTCCGGGGTTCGGTTCACTGACCCGGACGGTGTACTGCAATTTCTTAACGTGTCGAAACATAGCTCACCTCGTGGCAAACCGTCATATCAGCGGGCTGCTGATGTGGCGGGGGCATGGATTCACTGTTTTTCAGCAATCGTTGTCAGTTTTTCATCGGTGGATTTTTCTTCAGCCAGCGTCTCTGCCAGCAGGCTGGCGGCCTGATCCAGACCCAGCTTTTTCGCCATGGCAACCAGCGTGCCGTAAGTCGCGATCTCATAGTGTTCGACTTTCTGCGCCGCGCCGATCAAACCCGCATCACGCACCGGGCCGGCTTCGGTTGACTCAATCAACTCCTGCGCCTCTTCCACCAGACCTTCCAGCGCATGGCATTTCATACGCTTAATGCGCAGTTCATTGTGCGCTTCCACGACCTGATCGAGACGCTCAATTTGTCCCTGAGTTTCTTCCAGATGTTGTTTAAAGGCCTGTTTCAGACTTTCATCCGAAGCGGCACGCGTCATTTTGGGTAATGCACGCGTAATCTGCTTTTCCGCGCTGTAAACATCGGAAAGATCATGAATAAAGAGATCGAGCAGGGATTCAACTTTCATGGTTTATTCTCCACAGGTTAATAAACGGTGCGGAATGTGCCCGTTAAAAATAACGAAACGGTAATAACAGAAGGGTGGCTAAAAGATATTAAATATCCATTTCAGCGCCACAGAGTGTAAACAGGGCAGGAAATAACGGAGCACTCCCTGCTCCCCGCATCTCATCCCTGAGTCACTGGCGTATCAGGAGCCGCGATGGCTGCTCTGACCGCCTTTTTTGCCGGCTTCAGAGGCTTTTTCGCGGTCGTTTTTGAAATTACCGCCGCCGCTGTTGCTGCTCTGACCGCCTTTTTTACCCGCTTCAGATGCTTTCTGCTTATCTTCTGCGAAATTACCTGAACCGCCTCGATGCTGAGTCATATATATTTCCTCTTCATGAGCTTAATTAACATGACGGGTTCTGCTGTCATGTGCGAGTTGCGTATTTAATAATAATAGCCACTGACATTCCTGCAAGCGGGACGGCTTAAATAATACCGAATAAGAATTTTCTGTACGGCTAAATAGAGGAATTATTTACGCTTCGTCTTTTTTTACATTTTTATTTTTTTAGCGCTGCGCTTTATTTCCGGTTTCGCTTATTCATCCATTCGCGCCATCGCCTATCCTCTATTAAGGTTACTTTTCATTCTCATTCATCAAGGAGCGGGTATGCCTATCCCCGATATGCACGAAGAACTGACTTTGCTGGATCGCTACTGGCGCGCCGCCAACTATCTCTCAGTCGGGCAGATCTACCTGATGGACAACCCGCTGCTGCGCCAGCCGCTGGCCCCCCGGCACATTAAACCGCGTCTGCTGGGCCACTGGGGCACCACGCCGGGACTGAACTTTATCTATGCGCATCTCAACCGCGTTATCCGGCAGCGCGATGTGGATATGCTCTACGTCTGCGGACCCGGCCACGGCGGGCCGGGCATGGTGGCCAACAGCTGGCTGGAGGGCACCTACAGCGAAATCTATCCAGACGTCAGCGACGACGCCACCGGCATGCAGCGACTGTTTAAACAGTTCTCTTTTCCCGGTGGCATTCCCAGCCATGCCGCACCGGAGACGCCAGGCTCCATTAACGAAGGCGGCGAGCTGGGCTATTCGCTCTCGCATGCCTTCGGTGCCGTTTTCGACCACCCGCAGCTGATCGCCGCCTGCGTCATCGGTGACGGCGAAGCCGAAACCGGTCCGCTGGCTGCCAGCTGGCACGGTATTAAATTCCTCAATCCGCAGCGCGACGGGGTCGTCCTGCCAATCCTGCACCTGAACGGGTATAAAATTGCCAATCCCACACTGCTGGGCCGCAGCAGCGATGACGATCTGCGTCAGCTGTTCAGCGGCTACGGCTATGAGCCGCTGTTTGTCTGCGGCGACCGGCCGGAGGAGATGCATCCGCGTATGGCGCAGGCGCTGGATACGGCGCTGGATAAGATCGCGCACTATCAGCAGCAGGCGCGCAGCGGTGCCGCCGATGCGGCGATCCCACGCTGGCCGATGATCATATTGCGCAGCCCGAAAGGCTGGACCGGGCCGAAAACGGTGGATGGCAAAAAGGTGGAAGACTTCTGGCGGGCGCATCAGGTGCCGGTGGCAGCCTGCCGGGAGGATGAGGCGCACCGGCACATCCTTGAGACGTGGCTGCGCAGCTACCAGCCGGAGACGCTGTTTGATGACACAGGCCGGCTGCGCGCTGAACTGCGTGCGCTGGCACCGCAGGGCGATAAACGCATGAGCGCCTCGCCCTATGCCAACGGCGGTCGCCTGCGCCGGGCGCTGAACACTCCGGATATCAGCGAGTTTGCACTGGCGGTAACCGCACCCGGCAGCCAGCAGGGGGAAGCGACAAAGCAGTTTGGCTATTACCTCAGCGCGCTGTTTACCCGTAACCGTGACAACTTCCGGTTATTCGGCCCGGATGAAACGGCGTCAAACCGCCTCTCCCCGGTGTTTGATGTCACCAGCCGGACATGGATGGCGGAAACCCGCGACGACGATGAACAGCTGGCGCGGGACGGACGGGTTATGGAGATTCTGAGTGAACACCAGTGTCAGGGCTGGCTGGAGGGCTATCTGCTCACCGGGCGGCACGGGCTGTTTAACTGCTATGAGGCGTTTATCCACATTGTCGATTCGATGTTCAACCAGCATGCCAAATGGCTCAAAGTGTCGCGCAAGCTGCCGTGGCGGCAGCCGATCTCATCGCTGAACTATCTGCTCTCTTCCCACGTCTGGCGTCAGGATCACAATGGCTACAGCCACCAGGACCCGGGTTTCATCGATCACGTGGCGAATAAAAAAGCCGATATCGTGCGTATCTATCTGCCGCCGGATGCTAATACGCTGTTATGGACCGGCGATCACTGTCTGCGCACTTGGGATCGGATCAATGTGATCGTCGCCGGGAAACAGCCGTCGCCGCAGTGGCTGGATATGGCGAGCGCCCGCGCCCACTGTGAAGCGGGCATGGGCATATGGCACTGGGCAAGCAGTGAAGGGGAGCCGGACGTGGTCATGGCGTGCGCCGGCGATGTGCCGACCATGGAAACCCTGGCCGCCGTGGACATCCTGCGCACCTGGCTGCCCGCACTGCGCATTCGCGTGGTCAACGTGGTGGACCTGCTGGCGCTGCAGCCCCAGGCGCAGCATCCACACGGTAAATCGGACGCAGAGTTTGATGCGCTGTTCACGCACGATAAACCGGTCATTTTCGCCTTTCACGGCTATCCCAGCCTGATCCACCGCCTGACTTACGCGCGCCGCAATCACGCCAGTTTCCACGTGCACGGCTTTAATGAGGAAGGCACCACCACCACGCCGTTTGATATGACGGTGCTGAACGAGCTGGATCGCTACCACCTGGCGCAGTCAGCGATCCGGCACACTCCCGGGCTGGCCGAACGCCATCCGGCGCTGCTGGAGGATTTGCAGCAGCGCATTGCGGAACACCATCGCTACGTACGGGAATACGGTGAAGACGTCCCGGAGGTGCGCGACTGGAAGTGGCCGTCGCGCGCCTGATGGCGACAGAAACGGCGGCGCTTCGCGTGCTTTTTGCCCATCGCCAGCGCGCTTGCGCTGGCCGGGTCAAACAGCGACAGGCTTTCGATTTGCGACACCATCAGCACTTTACGGAACGCCAGCGCGCTTTTCGGTGAAGAGGAAAAGCTGATGTCATGCTGGTGGTACCAGCGGCTGTAGTTGTGCTCAATGGCCAGATTCAGCGTTTGCGAATCGCGATAGCCGCTCAGCATCGGGATCAGCACCACGTTGGCGGTGTTGGCATATTCAAAGGTGGCGGCATGGACCATACCAATGTAGATGCGGCGCGACTTCAGGGTGATCCAGGCCAGCTCACCTTCTTCCATGCAGTGCAGCAGCATCTGCTCAATACCGTTTGAACGTGACAGGCGCTGATACAGCTCTTTGCGGCTTCCTGCCGTCAGGCGCGCGCTGCCCGCCCAGTTGGAGCGGTAAACGCAGAACAGCACGGCAAAGGTCAGCATGATTACCACCGGCGCCTGAATGCCAAGAAAGCTCCACGTCATAAAATCGACGTGCCAGCGCGCATGCAGGTCAGCGGTGAGGGCAAAGGTATTATTGGCCGCTGAGGCACCCAGCAGCAGCAGCCACAGCAGGGCAGTGGCCAGCACACCCTGTACCACGAAAATACAGCCGTAAAGCGCAATCAGAAAGTATACATCCCAGCCAAACGAGCGTTTAATTTTGAGCCGGCTGGACATATCGCGGCTGGTATACCAGTAGCCGCACACCATTAACACCATAAAAATCGCCGTACCCATTCAGATATCCTTTAATGCGTTCACGTGATCCCTGAAATCCTGCTGCACCTGCGGGCTGAGCGGATTAACCGAAGCGTTACCATCTTCATCAATAATAATCCGGTCACCCTCCTGAATGGATTCACGAATATCCTGCCGGCTCATCACCTGAAGCAGGGATTCCGGACTGCTGAATAACGACGTAATAAAACGAAACATGGGGGTCTGATTTTCCTGTGGCATAGCCTAAGCGATAATTGAGCATATAACGAATCTGGCTGTTTTGATCGCCTTTCAGAGTTGTCTGCCGGTGAGCGGCAAAATAAGCGAAGGGAGAGAGGCGGACGCTGGCTGATTTATGGGCAATGGCGCTGAAAAGCGCGAAGGGGATGTAAGGGCAGCACCTCCCTGTGCTGCCGGGTCAGTCAGGAGCCGCGATGGCTGCTCTGACCGCCTTTTTTACCGGCTTCGGACGCTTTTTCACGGTCATTTTTAAAATTACCGCCGCTGTTTTGTCCGCCTTTTTTACCGGCCTCAGAAGCGCGTTGTTTATCTTCTGCGAAATTACCTGAACCGCCTCGATGTTGAGTCATAATATATCCTCTTCATGAGTAATAAATAACATGACGCGACGTGCCGTCATGTGCGTGGTACGTCTCTAATCATAATCGGGCTGATACCGGCTGCAAGCGTAGCGGAATGCATTTTCCGGGAGTTTTCTCTTTGGGCAGATTTAATTGTCTGATCTGGCGGCGAATATATTTTCCCGGTGCGGCATAAAAATGTGTGCCCGGCGGGCGGGCGGCGGGAGATATTTCCGCCGGCGCACCTGTCCGGCCTGGATATAGCCGGACAGGTTAGATGACCATGCCGAGAATTTGTACAATGCTCTGCTGCGAAGCGGTAATAAAGGGAATATCTTTTATGTGCTGCATGCCAAAGGCTTCATAGAATTTGCGCGCCCGTACGTTCGCGCCCATCACTTCCAGCCACAGGTAACCTTCGCGCTTCTCCCGCGCAGCATGAATGATGCTTTCAAACAGGCGGCGACCGTAATTTTTGCCGGTTTCCTGCGGATTCAGGTACAGCTTGTTCAGCTGTGCGCCGCTCATGCCGGAATCCGGCACCGGCGTGTTCCAGGTGACTTTCGCAAAGCCCACCGGCATCGCCGTTTCAGCAATCAGCCAGCTTTCGTCTGGCGCGGCCAGACTATTACGCAGCTCTGTCAGCCCATACTCTTTATCGATAAATTCATCCATCTCGGCTTCGGATACCCACATATGTTTGAAGTGAGCGCTGTAGGTCATACGTCCCAGCTGATGCAGCAGTTCTGCATCGCCGGCGTGCGCGTTGCGTATGGTGAGTTCCATGCCAGTTTTCCTGTGTACTTTTTGTTATCGGGGCCGCGGCGACGCAAGGCGGCGCGCAGGGGGCACACCATAGCGCGTAACGCCTGAAAAGGTAAAGCACGAGAAGGGGGAGCAAAAAGAGCGGCGGGACACCGGCTGCAGGGGCGCTTCAGCCACCCAGACGCAGCGTTTCGGCACGTTTAGCCGTTTCGTAAACATAATGCAGCATCGGTTCCAGATCGGCATCCGGCCCGCCGCTGATAATTTTGCCGCGCAGCCACTCAATTTCACTGGTGATATCGGGATGGAAAATGGTGTTGTTCTGCGCATTGCGCAGCCATTTCAGCAGAAAGTTATTTTTCCCACGCACGCCCGCGGATTTTTTACTTTGCGCATGGAGTTTCAGCGCAACCAGAATGCAGTAATAGAAATGAACGCGCTGACTGTAATTCTGCAACATCTCATGGCTCTTCATCTGCCTGTTTTACGCCCGCCAGTGTGCATGGATGCGAAAAGCAGGTCAAATATAATCCAGCGGCCGCGGGCAGAAAGGTGAGGGCTGACGGTATTTTAAGATTTTCTTTAGCCGGACGCGAAAAAGGTCGCTTCACCGGCAGCGGTTATATTTTCTTTTCGTTATATCGGAAGCAATAACCCCGGTGGCCGAAGGCACAGGGAAATAAAGCATATTCAGAGCTGTCTGATGGGCGGGATAATATTTTGCCACCGGTTAACAGAGGGGGGGTATTTGTGTTGTGCCTGTCTGAGACCTGCCGCGCCGGCAGAAAAGCCCGGCGCGCAGAACGTCGCGGCGTTAACGCGCAGTACGCGCATCGTAAATAATAAAGGTGACCACCCCAAAGATTTCCAGCTCCTGTTCTTCGCTCAGCCTGATGGGTTGATAGCGCGGGTTCATCGGCATCAGCTGCACGCAGGGCGTGGTGTGCAGTCGCTTAACGGTAAATTCACCGTTGATGGCCGCGATAACAATATCGCCGTGCCTGGCGCGTAGCGAGCTGTCGACCACCAGCAAATCCCCTTCGTGCATATTGGCATCAGACATAGAGTCGCCCTCCACCCGGACAAAATAGGTTGCACTGGGGCGGGCGACCATCAGTTCATTGAGGTCGATTTTGCGCTCGACATAGTCCTGCGCCGGAGAAGGAAACCCTCCGCGTACTGCCTCAAGAAACAGCGGCCGGTAGCAAAGCTGCGGTGAAAGCTGTGGCAAAAAAAAGCGCGTCATTATGATTATCCCTGAATACTGTTTTTATATACAGTATTATCGCGCGGCAGGACAAATCAAGCGAATCGGCAGGGCTGGCAGCAATCCCGTTGAAATACAGCACAATTTTTTCGCAGCCAGGGCGGCCGGGCACACAGCGCGCCAGGGATTACTCTGAGAATGAAAGCGAAGCGTGCAGAAAGCAGAGCTATCCCCTTGTTTTTCGCGCAAAGCGCTGAAACCATCACTCTTCATCCGGCAACATCAGCAATCGACTGGCAAAACGCTATTTGCTGTCTACACTTACTGGTGCCGATGTTCGTAGTGCGGTTGCTGTGTTGACAGAAATTTTGTGCAGTTATGGAGCGTTACCCTTCAACCTGTTGTCCTGACGACAAAGCCTTCTACACCCAGCCTGCCTGCGCACATCCCGCTTATTTCAGTTCAAAGCAAGGAGGAGATGTGACCCCCGCGGTTAACGAGAACAGCACCCTGCCATCATTAAGTGGCGGACTTTATGCCTTCTTTTTTGATGTTGACGGCACGCTGGCAGCGATCGAGTCGCAGCCCGAGTCGGTTTCCATCCCCGCAACGGTGCGCCAGCATCTGCACCAACTCTCCACCCTGACCCATGGCGCGCTGGCGCTGGTTTCCGGTCGTCCCGTCTCACAGCTTGATGCGCTGGTGGCGCCACTGGTGTTACCGGCGGCTGGCGTCCACGGTGCCGAACGCCGCGCTGCTACCGGCGAGGTGCATCGTCACGTGCTGCCGGCTGACATCGCCAGTACGCTCCAGACCGAGCTGCAGGAGAAACTGGACCAGTGGCCGGGCACCCTGCTGGAAGTTAAAGGCATGGCGTTTGCGCTGCATTACCGCAATGCGCCAGCCTGTGAACACGCCATTCTGCAGCTGGCCGAAGAGGTCGTTTCGCGCTTTCCGGCGCTGGCACTTCAGCCCGGCAAATGCGTGGTTGAACTGAAACCGCAGGGCATCGATAAAGGTGCGGCGGTCAACGATTTTATGCAGGAAGCGCCATTTACCGGGCGTATCCCGGTATTTGTGGGTGACGATCTGACCGATGAGAAAGGCTTTCTCGCGGTAAATGCGATGAACGGTATTTCGGTTAAGGTCGGGGAAGGATCAAGCCATGCGCGTTACCGGCTGCCCGATGTTGCAGCCGTCTGGCACTGGCTTGAACAACTATTATTACAACTAGAACATGACAACGTCGGTAAGGAGTTTAGGTTATGAGTCGTTTAGTCGTCGTATCTAACCGTATCGCTATTCCTGATGGGAGTAAAACCAGTGCAGGCGGCCTCGCCGTCGGGATTCTGGATGCACTGCAGACCACCGGAGGATTGTGGTTTGGCTGGAACGGAGAGATCAGCGAATTCTCCGGTGAAGAGGATGAAGAACTTTCGCAGATCGAGCAGGACGGCATTACCTATGCGTCATTCCCGCTGAATCAAAACGATTACGATCAATATTACTGCCAGTTCTCCAATACGGTGATCTGGCCTGCCTTCCATTATCGCCTCGACCTGGTGGAGTATCAGCGCGAAGCGTGGGAAGGGTATAGCCGCGTCAACACGTTGCTGGCTCAGCGCCTGACGCCGCTGCTGAAGCCGGACGATATTCTGTGGATTCACGATTATCACCTGCTGCCTTTTGCCGCTGAACTGCGCAAACAGGGGGTGAATAACCGCATCGGATTCTTTCTGCATATCCCGTTCCCGACGCCGGAAATTTTCAACGCGCTGCCGCCGCATCAGGAACTGCTGGAGATGCTGTGTGAATATGATTTGCTGGGTTTCCAGACAGAATCCGACCGCGTGGCATTCCTCGACAGCCTGAGCCAGCTCACGCAGCTGCAGAATAAAGGCGACAAAAAGCACCGTGCCTTCGGCAATACCTTTATGACCGAGGTGTATCCGATTGGTATTGAGCCGGACAAAATCAAAGAGATGGCAGAAGGGCCGCTGCCGCCGAAGATGGCCGCCATGAAACGTGAGCTGGGCGATCTGCAGAATATTATTGCCTGCGAACGTCTGGATTACTCCAAGGGCTTACCGGAGCGTTTTCTGGCTTACGAAGCGCTGCTGGAAAACTTCCCGCAGCATCGTGGCAAAATCCGCTATTCGCAGATTGCGCCGACGTCGCGCGGTGACGTGCAGGCCTATCAGGATATCCGTCATCAGCTGGAGACCGAAGCCGGCCGGATTAACGGTAAATATGGCACGCTGGGCTGGACGCCACTTTTCTACCTCAACCAGCATTTCGACCGCCGTCTGCTGATGAAAATCTTCCGTCTCACCGATGTCGGACTGGTGACGCCGCTGCGTGACGGGATGAACCTGGTGGCCAAAGAGTACGTGGCGGCACAGGACCCGGACGATCCTGGTGTGCTGGTGCTGTCCCGCTTTGCCGGCGCGGCCAACGAGCTGACCTCAGCGCTGATTGTGAACCCGTACGATCGTGACGACGTCGCTGCCGCGCTGGACCGCGCGCTGACCATGCCGCGCACCGAGCGTATTTCGCGTTATAACGACATGATGGCTGTGCTGCGCAAGCAGGACATTACCGCGTGGCGTGAAAGCTTCCTGAAGGACCTGAACTCGCTGCCAAAGCGCAGTGACGATCACGGCACCGCCAGCAAAGTGGCGACCTTTCCCAGGCTAGCGTAACGCCGTTCTGCATCCTGACCTTTTCCCGCGACGGGAGAAGGTCGGGCAGGGCAGGCAGAGGAAGGACTGAACGTGCGCGCCTGCCATTGCAGCGCGCGCATGCTAAAAAGTCCTGAGCCGCTCCCTGACGGCCAGCACGCTCAGCGGCGGATGGCATCGGCATGTTGACTGCCGCTCACCCTCTGCGGTGTGAGAGAAAAGGCGGGTTCGCCGCATGCGCCCATGCATTTAGCGTGAAATCGATTTCATCCCCTTCAGCGCTGACTTGCTGAAATCTCATCAAAAAATCCCTGCCACGCTTAATAAATGTGCATCCAGACACAAAAGGGCGCTTTTTTTCATTCTTACCCTAAAGATTTGCCTGGCCAGGCCGATAGTTCTCACATACCCGTGCGTAAATTCGTCAATTCATTCATTTTGCTAATGTAACCCCCTGTTACATCCCCTGTCGTACCCATAACGTTCCCTGCAATCTCTTTACACTGCACGGGCATACAGCGCCCATTCTTCACGCTTCGCTATCACCCCGACCTGATGCCTGCGGGCAATATTCCCTGTAAGTGATTAATCCGAAAGCAAATAATTGTGCTCATTTTTAGTGTTTTATGCTGATGTATTGCCAGGATGCGGTGAGTTGTGATGGCCTAAAGCCAACGTAGCAGATAAAAGATCGCTTAGATGCGATCTTATGTGACAGGGGTCTGATTTCAGACTTTTCCTGTGAAATATTAGCGAAACAATCCAGAATTGCTCAAAAAATAGACAAAATAAAAGCGTTGCTGAAGGTTCAGCAAAAAAATTTGCCTTAAAAATGTGATCTGTATCACACTTTATCTAAAATTTCGCACCACTCACGTTGTATGTCGAAATCAGACGATATAGATTTGCGTTGTTTTCGGATTAGTCTTAAAAAACTGTAAGCAGACGTCAGGGAAGATGGTTACAACTCAAGAAAAGATTGGCCTGGAGTTTTGACTACTACTGATCAGTGTCCCGGCGGGAAGTGAAACAGTTCAGTATGCGTTGGCTTATGCCTGATTATTTTTTGCCATCTTTAGATTTACCAACCAGCAGCCCGAACCATAGAAACTAATTGTTCTGTGGCCGTATATATCGCGTCTATCAGGATGGAAAAAAATGGGTACATCAGAATTACTAAAACATATCTATGACATCAACCTGTCATATTTACTGCTCGCACAGCGTTTAATTAACCAGGAAAAAGCCTCTGCAATGTTTCGTTTAGGTATCGATGAATCGATGGCTGATGCATTGTCGCAATTAACTTTACCTGAGATGGTAAAATTAGCGGAAACCAATCAACTGGTTTGCCAGTTCCGCTTTACCGATCACAATTTAATTAATCGCCTGACCCAGGAATCCCGTGTGGATGATTTGCAGCAGATTCATACCGGAATATTATTATCCAGCCGTTTATTACGTGGCGCATCGAAAGACGAAGCGGGCGCGAAAAAGAGGGCTGTATAATGACTGAGAAAAGTATTGTTCAGGAAGCGCGCGATATTCAGCTGGCTATGGAGCTGATTACGTTAGGCGCCCGGTTGCAGATGCTGGAAAGCGAAACCCAGCTGAGTCGCGGTCGCCTGATTAAACTCTATAAAGAGCTGCGCGGTGCGCCACCCCCGAAAGGCATGCTGCCGTTTTCTACCGACTGGTTCATGACCTGGGAACAAAATATTCATGCGTCCATGTTCTGTAATGCCTGGAAGTTTCTGCTGAAAACCGGGCTGAGCAGTGGCGTAGATGCGGTAATTAAAGCTTACCGCCTGTATCTTGAGCAGTGTCCGCAATCGGACGAGGGCCCGCTGTTGGCGCTGACGCGCGCCTGGACCCTGGTGCGATTTGTCGAAAGCGGCATGCTGGAATTATCTGACTGCAAATGCTGTGGCGGGAGCTTCATTAACCACGCCCACCAGCCTGTTGGTAGCTTTGTTTGCAGCCTGTGCCAGCCGCCATCACGTGCCGTAAAAAGACGTAAACTTTCTGCAGATTCTGCCGATACCTTTCCACAACTGCTGGATGAACAGGTTAAACGCGCCGTTTAAGTTTGTTCGCATCGTGGAAAGCATCCAGCAGCGGTTAATACCGCTGCTTTTTTTTTGCCCCTTCCCTGCGAATAACACCTGCGGCTCTCTGGCTTAACTTCCACCAACACGTTACGGACGTAAGGATGTTTTTGTGCTGATTATTCTGGGTTATATCGTGGTTGTTGCCTCCGTGTTGGGCGGCTATATGATGGTCGGTGGCCATTTAGGCGCGCTCTACCAGCCTTCTGAACTGCTGATTATCGGTGGGGCGGCGATCGGGGCTTTTCTGGTCGGCAACAATGGCAAGGCAATTAAGAAAACCTTAAAAGCGCTGCCGCTGCTGATGCGCGGTTCAAAATATAACAAAGCCGTGTACATGGATTTAATGGCGCTGCTGTATCGCCTGATGGCGAAATCCCGTCAGCAGGGCATGCTGTCGCTGGAGCGCGACATTGAAGATCCCAGCCAGAGCGAAATTTTTGCTAACTATCCGCGTCTTTTGTCCGATAAACCATTAGTGGACTTTATTACGGACTATCTGCGACTGATGGTGAGCGGCAATATGAACGCCTTCGAAATTGAAGCACTGATGGATGAAGAGATCGAAACCTACGAGCACGAGTGTGAAGTACCAGCACAAAGTTTATCCTCGATGGGTGACGGCCTGCCGGCGTTTGGTATTGTCGCGGCGGTAATGGGAGTGGTACACGCCCTGGCATCCGCTGACCGTCCGGCCGCCGAGCTGGGGGCGCTGGTGGCGCACGCGATGGTGGGAACCTTCCTCGGTATTCTGCTGGCGTACGGCTTTATTTCACCGCTGGCTTCCGTGCTGCGTCAGAAGTGTGCAGAAACCACCAAGATGATGCAGTGCGTGAAGGTGACGCTGCTCTCCAGTCTTAACGGTTATGCGCCGCAGATCGCCGTAGAGTTTGGCCGTAAAACGCTTTACTCCACCGAGCGTCCTTCGTTTACCGAGCTGGAAGAGCATGTCCGTAATGCCAAGAATCCGGCGAAACAAACCGCGGATGAGAACTCATGAAGGCAGGCAATCACCCTATTGTGCTGGTCAGAAAGCGCAAACATAAAGGTCATCATGGTGCCCACGGTTCGTGGAAGATTGCCTATGCCGACTTTATGACGGCGATGATGGCGTTCTTTATGGTGATGTGGCTGCTGTCAATCTCCAGCCCGAAACAGCTGGTGCAGATTGCCGAGTATTTTCGCACGCCGCTGAAAGTGGCGCTGACCGGCGGCGCGCGCAGCAGCGACAGCGAAAGCCCGATTCCCGGCGGCGGTGACGATCCGACGCGCAAAGAGGGTGAGGTGCATAAGGTGGTGGATATGGACGCGCAGAAGAAAAAGCTGGAAGAGCTGCGCCTCAATCGCCTGCGTGAAAAGCTCGATCAGCTGATTGAAGCCGATCCACGCCTGAAAGCGCTGCGTCCGCATCTGATTATTAACATGGTCGATGAGGGGCTGCGGATTCAGATTATCGACAGCCAGAACCGCCCGATGTTTAAAACCGGCAGTGCCGAAGTGGAGCCGTACATGCGCGATATTCTGCGTGCGATTGCCCCGGTGCTGAATGATATTCCGAACAAAATCAGTATGTCCGGCCATACCGATGATTTCCAGTATGCCAACGGTGAACGTGGCTACAGCAACTGGGAACTGTCCGCGGATCGCGCTAACGCCTCACGTCGTGAGCTGGTGGCAGGCGGTCTGGATGCCGGCAAGATGCTGCGCGTGGTCGGCATGGCCGACACCATGAAGCTGAAAAACCGGGGCGCAAATGATGCGGTTAACCGCCGTATCAGCCTGCTGGTGCTGAATCATGACACCGAAGCAGCGATTGAAAAAGAGAATGCCGAGAGCGACGCCGTGCAGGTGAGCGATCCGGCGCAGATTATACCCAACATTACCGCACCGGCAGTGCCGGCGGCGGCTTCTGCTCCGGCAGCCCCAACCGCAGCACCGGCTACGCCGGCACCTGCGACGGCGCCGGCAGCAGCGGCAGCGCCTGCTACTGGCGCGGTGACACCAGACCAACCCTCACAGCCGAGGTGATCCCGTGAGTATGGACATCAGCGATTTTTACCAGACGTTTTTTGACGAAGCCGATGAGCTGTTAGCGGATATGGAGCAACACCTGCTGGGACTTGATCCCCAGGAGCCCGATTCCGAGCAGTTGAACGCCATCTTCCGCGCCGCCCACTCCATCAAGGGCGGAGCCGGTACATTTGGCTTTACGGTTTTACAGGAAACCACTCACATCCTGGAAAACATTCTGGATGGTGCGCGCCGCGGCGAAATGCAGCTCAGCACCGACATCATCAACCTGTTTTTGGAAACCAAAGATATTATGCAGGAACAGCTCGATGCCTATAAAACCGCGCAGGAGCCTAATGCAGAAAGCTTTAATTACATCTGCGAAGCCCTGCGTCAGCTGGCGCTGGAAGCAAAAGGCATAGCGCCAGACGCGCCGAAAGTCGTCGCGGTGGCCGCCGCCGCCCCAGCCCCGGTGGCCAGCAGTGGCCTGCGCCTGCAGCTGGTGGATCTGAAAGAGAAAGAGCCGGATCTGCTGCTGGAAGAGCTGGGCAACCTCGGCACGCTGACAGACGTGGTAAAAGGCGCCAGTTCGCTGGAAGCCACCATTGATGGCGTCGGCAAAGATGACATCGTGGCCGTGCTGTGCTTTGTCATTGATGAAAAACAGATTCGCTTCCCGTCGGGCGAGGCGCCTGCCGCCGAAGCCGCTGCGCAAGCCGCGCAGCCGGAAGTCGCCGCTGTGGCTGAGCCGGTGCAGACCGCGACCGTCACCGACATTACGCCTGCCGTGAAGCGCGAAGCCAAACGCGCCGCCGCGCCGGCCAAATCCAGCGAATCCAGCAGCATCCGCGTGGCGGTTGAGAAAGTGGATCAGCTGATTAACCTGGTCGGCGAGCTGGTTATTACCCAGTCTATGCTGGCACAGCGCTCCGGTGCACTCGACCCGGTGGCGCACGGCGACCTGCTGAACAGCATGGGGCAGCTGGAGCGTAACGCGCGCGATCTGCAGGAATCGGTGATGTCGATCCGTATGATGCCGATGGAGTATGTCTTCAGCCGCTTCCCGCGTCTGGTGCGCGATCTGGCCAGCAAGCTGGGTAAAGAAGTCGAGCTGACGCTGCTCGGCAGCTCGACCGAACTGGATAAGAGCCTGATTGAACGCATTATCGATCCGTTAACGCACCTGGTGCGTAACAGCCTTGACCACGGGATTGAAACGCCGGAAAAACGCCTGGCCGCCAACAAAACGGCAGTGGGCAACCTGACGCTGTCAGCAGAACATCAGGGCGGTAACATCTGCATCGAAGTGATTGATGACGGTGCCGGTCTGAACCGTGAACGCATTCTGGCGAAAGCGCTCTCTTCCGGCCTGCCGGTAAGCGACAGCATGAGTGACGAAGAAGTCGGTATGCTGATTTTCGCCCCGGGCTTCTCCACGGCAGAACAGGTCACCGACGTCTCCGGACGCGGCGTAGGCATGGACGTGGTGAAACGAAATATTCAGGAGATGGGCGGTCACGTCGAAATTGCCTCGAAGCAGGGCAAAGGCACCACCATCCGCATCCTGCTGCCGCTGACGCTGGCAATCCTCGATGGGATGTCAGTGCGCGTGGCGGACGAGGTGTTCATTCTGCCGCTTAACGCCGTGATGGAGTCCCTGCAGCCGACCGCCGCAGAGCTGAAACCGCTGGCCGGTGGCGAGCGCGTGCTGGAAGTGCGCGGCGAGTACCTGCCGCTGGTTGAGCTGTGGAATGTGTTTGATGTCCAGAATGCCAAAACCGACGCCACGCAGGGCATTGTCGTGATTCTGCAAAGTGCCGGACGTCGCTATGCACTGCTGGTCGATCAGCTGATTGGTCAGCATCAGGTGGTGGTGAAGAACCTGGAAAGTAACTATCGCAAAGTGCCGGGCATTTCAGCCGCCACCATCCTTGGTGATGGCAGCGTGGCGCTGATTGTGGATGTTTCGGCTCTGCAATCGTTGAACCGTGAAAAGCGTGTGGCCGGTGCCGCAGCGTAACTGATAACGAAAGGGTAAAAAAAATGACTGACATGGCAACCGTGACCAAAATCGCTGGCGAAACCGTCGGCCAGGAGTTCCTGGTTTTCACCCTCGGTGATGAAGAGTACGGCATCGATATCCTGAAGGTGCAGGAGATTCGCGGCTACGACCAGGTAACGCGTATTGCAAACACGCCGGAATTTATTAAAGGCGTAACCAACCTGCGCGGCGTGATCGTGCCCATCATCGATCTGCGCGTGAAATTCTCGCAGCCGGACGTGGATTACAACGAAAACACCGTGGTTATCGTGCTGAATCTGGAGCACCGCGTGGTGGGCATCGTGGTCGATGGCGTTTCAGATGTGCTGTCGCTGACGCAGGATCAGATTCGTCCTTCACCGGAATTTGCCGTCACCATGTCCACCGAGTACCTGACCGGTCTGGGTGCGCTGGGTGAGCGTATGCTGATCCTGGTCGATATTGAAAAGCTGCTGAGCAGCGAAGAGATGGCGCTGGTGGACACGCTGCGCAGCGCGTAATCCACCCATCACGGGCTGCCCCGGCGGCCCGTGATAGTCACGTCATGTTGTAACTGATTGTTAATAAACAATAAAAAAAGAAAATCTCGTCTGTATTCGCTCAATCTTTAGCCGCCCGCGCCGATAACTCTCCTGCAAACTTCTCTCTTTTTCAGGGCTCTCTATGTTAACCAAAATCCGTGTCGTCACCAGCCTGCTGCTGGTATTGCTGATGTTTGGCCTGCTGCAGGCGTTCGCCGGCGGCGTGTTTTTCTCGGCCTTAAGCGATGATAAAACCAGCTTTAACACCTCACAGCTGGCAAGCAAAAATCTTGAAGCGCTCACCGATGCTTATATGAGCCTCAATCAAAGCCGCGTGGTGCTGACGCGTATTCAGCTGCGCATTGCCAACAGCAAGCTGGATGGCAAAGCGCCGGATATCGCCTCGCTGTTTACCGACAGCCAGACTTTCCAGCAGACGGCGGCGAAAAATTTCGAACTGTTTAAAGCCACGCCGGACACGCCGGGACAGAACGCTGAACTGAACAGCCGGCTGGAAAGCACCTACACCGCCTATGCGTCAGCGCTGGCGCAGATGCAGACCGCGCTGGTTGCCGGCAACCTGGATGCCGCCGGCAAGGTGCCGGTGGCACCCAGCCAGAGTGCTTTCCTGCAGGTCTACACCGAGTGGCGTGCCGATCAGGCGCACCTGGCCGAACAGGGCATTGTGAAAAACGCCAGTGCCTATACGCATATGCTGTGGATACTGGGCGTGATTATGCTGCTGGTGCTGCTGGCAATCGCGCTGTGCTGGGCAGGGCTGCGTCGCATACTGATTGCGCCGCTGAATGAAAATATCGCCCACATCCGGCACATTGCGCAGGGCGATCTGACCCGGCCGATTGCCGTGACCGGCCGTAACGAGATGACCCAGCTGGCCAGTAACCTGCACGAAATGCAGCAGTCGCTGGTGCGCACCGTCAGCAACGTGCGCGACGGATCGGACGCGATTTTCACCGGCGCCAGCGAAATCTCTGCCGGCAATAACGATCTCTCCGCGCGCACCGAAGAGCAGGCCGCTTCACTGGAGCAGACCGCTGCCAGCATGGAGCAGCTGACCGCCACCGTGAAGCAGAACGCCGAAAACGCGCGTCAGGCCTCGCAGCTGGCGCTGAGCGCGTCAGAAACCGCGCAGAAGGGTGGCAATGTGGTGGAAGGGGTGGTGCGCACCATGCGCGACATCGCCGGCAGTTCAAAGAAAATCGCTGACATTACCAGCGTGATCGACGGCATCGCTTTCCAGACCAACATCCTTGCGCTGAACGCTGCGGTGGAAGCGGCGCGCGCGGGCGAACAGGGCCGCGGCTTCGCCGTGGTGGCAGGTGAAGTGCGCAGCCTGGCGCAGCGCAGCGCGCAGGCGGCGAAAGAGATCAAAGGGCTGATCGAAGATTCAGTGCGCCGCGTGGACAGCGGTTCACAGCTGGTGGGCACCGCCGGGGAGACCATGAGTGAAATCGTCAGTGCGGTCACGCGCGTGACTGACATTATGGGGGAAATCGCCTCGGCTTCCGATGAGCAGAGCCGCGGGATCGATCAGGTGGGCGAAGCCGTAACCGAGATGGATCGTGTCACCCAGCAGAACGCCTCGCTGGTGGAAGAGTCCGCGGCGGCGGCGGCCTCGCTGGAGGAGCAGGCCAGCCGCCTGAGCCAGTCGGTGGCGGTATTCCGCATCCCGCAGACGGCGGCCAGCGGCACGGCGACACGCCATCCGCAAATCGCCCCGCCGGTAACCAGCAGCGCGCGCAAAGCGGTGACGGCCCCGGTCAGCGACAGTCACTGGGAAACCTTCTGATCGGCTGCTGCGCCTCTCCCCGGACCGGAGGGCGCAGCGTTCTGCTGCTTTCTTTAGTTATAAAAGACTGAAGAAAAGCTTAATTACAGAATGATCCTTTATAAAGCCGCGAAAAACCCCTCAAAAATTCAGCATGGTGGTCGATAACAGGGAAGTTAAAACCCCTTTTGGAGACACCATGTTAAAACGAATCAATGTCGTCACCAGCCTGATCATCGTTCTGCTGATCTTTGGTGCACTGCAGCTTATTTCCGGCGGCCTGTTCTGGTCGGCATTACAAAAAGATAAAGAGGCATTTGCCGTTGCCCAGACGTCAACCGAAAACGTGGCGGCCATGTCCGACGCCTGGATTGAGCTGAACCAGACCCGAACCGTGCTGAACCGCGCCATGCTGCGCATGCAGGGCAGCATGGCGTCGCAGACCAACGGCGGCCAGCTGGCGGCGCTGATCGCCCAGACCGAGAAACAGCTGGATGTGGCCGCCGGTCACTATAAGCGTTACTACGATATGCCTTCGACGCCGGGCTTGCCGGAAGCGCTGACTGAGCGACTGGAAGCGGATTACGGCACCTTCAATGAGGGCCTGAAAGCCATGCTGGCGCGCCTGAAAGCCAACGATCTGCAGGGCATGTTTGACCAGAACATCGAAGCTAAGCAGGTCAAAATGAAAGCCACCTATGAAGAGTGGCGTGCGGCGCAGAGCGCGCTGTCGGCAGAAGGTGTGGCGCAGAACCAGCGTGCCTTTAATGCCATGATGTGGCTGCTGCTCTCGGTGGCGGTGGTGGTGATTGCGGTGATCGCTGGCTGCTGGTTTGGCTTGCGCAGCGTACTGATTCAGCCGCTGCACCAGCTGCTGGGCCATATCCGCCATATCGCCTCCGGCGATCTCACCCAGACCATCACGGTCGAAGGGCGCAACGAGATGAGCCAGCTGGCGGGCAGCCTGCACGAGATGCAGCAGTCGCTGGTGCGCACCGTCAGCAACGTGCGTGACGGGTCGGACGCGATTTTCACCGGAGCCAGCGAAATCTCTGCCGGCAACAACGATCTCTCCGCACGCACTGAAGAGCAGGCCGCTTCGCTGGAGCAGACCGCTGCCAGCATGGAGCAGCTGACCGCTACCGTGAAGCAGAATGCCGAGAACGCGCGTCAGGCGTCACAGCTGGCGCTGAACGCCTCAGAAACCGCCCGTAAAGGGGGTGATGTGGTTGAGGGCGTGGTGCGCACCATGAGCGATATCGCCGGCAGTTCGAAGAAGATTGCCGATATTACCAGCGTGATCGATGGCATCGCCTTCCAGACCAATATTCTGGCGCTGAACGCCGCGGTGGAAGCGGCGCGCGCGGGCGAGCAGGGCCGTGGCTTTGCCGTGGTCGCCGGTGAGGTGCGCAACCTGGCACAGCGCAGTGCCCAGGCGGCGAAAGAGATCAAGGGGCTGATCGAGGATTCCGTTAATCGCGTGAATGCCGGTTCGCAGCTGGTGGGAACCGCTGGCGAGACGATGAATGACATCGTCGGCGCCGTGACGCGCGTGACCGATATCATGGGTGAGATTGCATCCGCCTCTGACGAGCAGAGCCGCGGCATCGATCAGGTCGGTGAAGCGGTAAACGAGATGGATCGCGTGACGCAGCAGAACGCCTCGCTGGTGGAAGAGTCCGCGGCGGCCGCCGCCTCGCTGGAGGAGCAGGCCAGCCGCCTGAGCCAGTCAGTGGCGGTGTTCCGTATCCCGCGGGCTCTGCAGGCAGCGGCTGCGCCACGTCAGGTGGCCACCGCAGCCGCCGGCGCGCCGCGTAAAGCGGTTGCCGCGCCGGTCAGCGATGCGAACTGGGAAACGTTCTAAGCCTGAGCCGCGCGCTGTGCTGTACAGCCGCACCTGAGCCTTTGCCGGCTTCAGCCGGTAGACACGGGCGACCCAGCGGGTCGCCCGTGTGCTGTCTGCCATCCCATCCATAAAGATTCGTGCGCCAGCGCCGATAACTCCAGCGATTCGCCAACCAACGAGGTGTGTATGTTCAGTCGTATTCGAGTGGTATCCGGTTTGCTGTGTGTACTGGCGCTGTTTGCTTTGCTGCAGCTGTTTTCCGGAGGAATGTTTTTTACAACGGTGAAAGCCGATAAAGATAATTTCGCTTATAACCAGCGCCTGAGCACGCTGCAGCGCGCGATGGGCACGTCCTGGGTTTCACTGGTGCAGGCGCGTAACACGCTGAACCGTGCCGGTATCCGCTACCTGCTGGACAGTCAGCAGTCCGGCTCCGGCGCCTCGGTAAAAGACCTGGTGGCACTGGCCAACGAAGAGTTAAAAGTTGCCGATCAGGGTTTTGACGAATTCAATGCCAGCCTGTCTGAAGCGGGCAAAAGTGCGGATAACGTACTGGCGCTGCAGGCCAACTATAAAGCCTATCGCGGTGCGCTGGCAGAGCTGATTGAGTTTCTCGGCAGCGGGAATTTCAAAGGCTTTGTTGACCAGCCAACGCAGGGTTTCCAGGACAAATTTGAAAAAGATTACAACGCCTGGCTGGCCTATAACCTGGTGCTGGCTAAGCAGGGCGTCGATGCCAACGAAAGCGCCTATCAGCGCTCTATCCTGCTGGTACTGGGCACGCTGCTGGTGACGCTGCTGGTGATTGCGCTGGTGTGGAGTGGAATGCGCACGGCGCTGATCCGTCCGCTGAAGCAGAGCATTGAACATATCCGTCATATCGCCCGCGGCGATCTCACCCAGCCGGTGGACGTCAGCGTGCGCAATGAAATGGGCGATCTGCTGAGTTCACTGCAGCACATGCAGCAGGAGCTGGCGCGCACCGTCCGCACCGTCCGCGATGGCTCTGAAGCGATCTACACCGGTGCCAGCGAAATCGCGATGGGCAACAACGATCTTTCTTCCCGTACGGAGCAGCAGGCGGCCTCGCTGGAGCAAACCGCGGCCAGCATGGAGCAGCTCACCGCCACGGTGAAACAGAACGCCGAGAACGCGCGTCAGGCGTCCAAACTGGCGCTTACCGCCTCCGAGACCGCGCAGCAGGGCGGCAAAGTGGTGGATGGCGTGGTCACCACCATGAAAGACATTGCCGGCAGTTCGAAAAAGATCGCAGACATCACCAGCGTGATTGACGGTATCGCCTTCCAGACCAACATCCTGGCGCTGAACGCCGCGGTGGAAGCGGCGCGTGCCGGCGAGCAGGGGCGCGGCTTTGCCGTGGTAGCCGGTGAAGTGCGCAGCCTGGCGCAGCGCAGCGCGCAGGCGGCAAAAGAGATTAAGGGGTTGATTGAAGACTCGGTTAACCGCGTGAACACCGGTTCCGTGCTGGTGGAGAGCGCCGGCGAAACCATGAGCGAAATTGTCAGTGCGGTCACCCGCGTAACCGACATCATGGGCGAAATCGCGTCTGCGTCAGACGAGCAGAGCCGCGGGATTGACCAGGTTGGACTGGCGGTTAACGAGATGGATCGCGTGACGCAGCAGAACGCCGCGCTGGTGGAAGAGTCTGCTACCGCTGCTGCTGCGCTGGAAGATCAGGCCAGCCGACTGAAACAGTCAGTCGCAGTGTTCAATATTGGTAAAGAATTTGTCGCCCAGGCCGTTAACGTAACTACAGCGCCAAAAATTGCGCGTCAGAGTGCGGCACCTGCACTGGCATCCGCCACAGGCGCACGCGGCGCTGACGATAACTGGGAAACCTTTTAACCCTTGTGGCCGCTGCAAGGCGGCCCGTGTGAATGGTGTGCACTGGCAGCACAGTAGCAACCGCAGTATCACAATTTAATCAGTCTGTTGCCGGGTAACCCGAAATGAAGAAATCGACGTTATTGGATCAAAACGAAGCGACAACGCTGCTCTCACAAATGGTGCAGCGTCTGCCGCTCTCGGATGCACATTTTCGTCGTATCAGCCAGCTGATCTATCAGCGCGCAGGAATTGTGCTGGCCGATCACAAGCGTGAGATGGTGTACAACCGCTTAGTACGCCGGCTGCGCACGCTGAATATTGATGATTTTGGTCGCTATCTGGCGCTGCTGGAACAGGATCCCAACAGCGCTGAGTGGCAGGCGTTTGTTAACGCCCTGACCACCAACCTGACCGCCTTTTTCCGTGAGGCGCACCATTTTCCGATTCTGGCTGAGCATGCGCGCAAGCGCAGTGGCAACTTCAGCGTCTGGAGCACGGCAGCCTCCACCGGAGAAGAGCCTTACTCCATCGCCATGACGCTGGCCGAAACGCTGGGAACCGGGCCGGGTAAGTTTACGGTCCACGCCAGCGATATCGATACGCAGGTGCTGGAAAAGGCCGTGGCGGGCGTTTATCGCCAGGAGGAGCTGCGCACGCTGTCGCAATCGCAGCTGCAGCGCTTCTTCCTGCGCGGCACCGGACCGCACGCCGGCATGGTGCGGGTGCGGTCGGAACTGGCCAGCATGGTGAGTTATGCGCAGCTGAACTTACTGGCAAACGACTGGGCGTTGCCGGGCCCGTTCGACGCAATTTTTTGTCGCAACGTGATGATCTATTTCGATAAAGAGACGCAGGAAAAAATTCTGCGCCGTTTTGTCCCCCTGCTGAAGCCCGGCGGTCTGCTGTTTGCCGGACATTCAGAGAACTTTAGTCAGATCAGTAAAGAGTTCTGGTTACGTGGACAGACAGTCTATGGACTGACCAAGGAAAGACGATGAGCAAAATCACCGTGATGTGCGTGGATGACTCCGCGCTGATGCGTCAGTTGATGACGGAGATCATCAACAGCCATCCCGATATGGAGATGGTCGCGACGGCGCCGGACCCGCTGGTGGCGCGGGATTTGATCAAACAGTATGACCCGCAGGTGCTGACGCTGGACGTTGAGATGCCACGTATGGACGGTCTCGACTTTCTGGAAAGGCTGATGCGTCTGCGTCCGATGCCGGTGGTGATGGTGTCGTCGCTGACCGGAAAAGGTTCTGAAGTGACGCTGCGTGCGCTGGAGCTGGGGGCGGTGGATTTTGTCACCAAACCGCAGCTGGGCATTCGTGAAGGCATGCTGGCCTACAGCCAGATGATTGCGGACAAAATCCGCGCGGCGGCACGCGCCAGGCTGCACGTGCGCGCCGCAATGCCTGCGCCCGCCATGCTGAAAGCCGGCCCGCTGCTGAGTAGTGAGAAGCTGATTGCCATCGGCTCCTCCACCGGCGGCACCGAAGCGATTCGCCACGTGCTGCAGCCGCTGCCGGCCACCAGCCCGGCGCTGCTGATTACGCAACATATGCCGCCCGGCTTCACCCGCTCTTTTGCGGAGCGTCTGAACAAGCTGTGTCAGATCACCGTAAAAGAAGCGGAAGACGGCGAGCGTATTCTGCCCGGGCACGCCTATATCGCACCCGGTGCCATGCACATGGAGCTGGGGCGCAGCGGGGCGAACTATGTCGTAAAACTGAATGATGGCCCGCCGGTGAACCGGCACAAACCCTCTGTGGATGTGCTGTTCCGCTCGGTTGCCGTTAATGCAGGACGAAATGCAGTGGGGGTCATCCTGACCGGTATGGGTAACGACGGGGCTGCGGGGATGCTGGAAATGCATCGCGCCGGCGCCTGGACCATTGCCCAGGATGAAGCCAGCTGCGTGGTATTTGGCATGCCGCGCGAAGCGATAGCGATGGGCGGAGCCAGTGAGGTGGTGGATTTAAGCCACATCAGCCAGCACATGCTGGCAAAAATTAGCGCCGGACAGGCATTGCGAATTTAACGAGCCGGTCCTGCCGGACAAGACAACACAGGAGTAGATATGGCTGATAAAAACATGCGCTTTTTGGTAGTGGACGACTTCAACACGATGCGTCGTATCGTCCGCAACCTGCTCAAAGAACTGGGCTTCAACAACGTTGAAGAAGCGGAAGATGGCGTAGACGCACTGACCAAACTGCGTGCCGGCGGCTTTGACTTTGTGATCTCCGACTGGAACATGCCAAACATGGATGGTCTGGAACTGCTGCAGACCATTCGTGCTGACGCCACGCTGGGCAAATTGCCGGTGCTGATGGTGACGGCAGAAGCCAAGAAAGAGAACATCATTGCGGCTGCGCAGGCCGGCGCCAGCGGTTACGTGGTAAAACCTTTTACCGCCGCTACCCTGGAAGAGAAGTTAGGTAAAATCTTCGAAAAACTGGGTATGTAAGGAGATGTGATGAGCGACCTTCCGAAATCAACTGAAGAAATCTCGGCACACGAAATTATTTCCCGCATTGGTTCTCTGACGCGTATGCTGCGTGACAGCCTGCGCGAACTGGGACTGGATCAGGCCATTGCCGAAGCGGCGGAGGCCATTCCGGATGCCCGCGATCGTCTGGATTACGTGGTACAGATGACGGCCCAGGCAGCGGAACGTGCGCTGAACTGCGTCGAAGCTGCCCAGCCACACCAGGACAAAATGGAAGCCAGCGCGAACCAGCTGAAAGGCCGCTGGGACGCATGGTTTGAAAATCCGATTGAGCTGGCGGATGCGCGCGAGTTGGTTTCGGATACGCGCGAGTTCCTGTCCGATGTGCCGTCGCATACGGCGTACACCAACAAGCAGCTGCTTGAAATCATGATGGCGCAGGATTTCCAGGACCTCACCGGTCAGGTGATCAAACGCATGATGGATGTGATCCAGGAGATCGAGCGTCAGCTGCTGATGGTACTGCTGGAAAACATGCCGGAAGCGAATGCGGCCGCGCGGAAAGATGGCAACAGCCTGCTGAACGGACCGCAGATCCATGCTAACGCACCGGGCGTGGTCTCCAGCCAGGACCAGGTGGACGACCTGCTGGACAGCCTCGGCTTTTAACCGGGCAGGCGCGCGTCGCCTGTCTGGCCGGTCTGCCGGCCGGTTTGACCGCACATACACAAGGCTGCCCATCGGGCAGCCTTTTTTTGATCATCGCGTCAGGCGGTGTGCCGCGCGCCTGCGTGCGCAAAAATGGCCGTCAGAGCAAGACATGTCCTACAGAGCCGCGCGGATGTGTTAAGGTAATTTAGTGCAGTTTTGTGAGCTACCTCTAATTCTGAACTAACCAACCTGAATGCTGTTATGTCGCCACTGTTACTGATTCGATCCACCTTACCGCTGCTGTTTGCCGTGCCTGTTGTGTTTAGCGCCATGCCGGTGCGGGCTTATACCGACACGCCGCACATTTCCGAGACGCCCTTTGCTGACGCTGCCCGTTTTCGCAAAATGGCGGACAATCTGCCCGCGCTGGGGTACCAGGATGACAGCGCCGCCTTCAGTAAAAAGCTGGCGACCATCGCCAAAAGCATCGGCGAGGCCAGCCAGAACAGCAGTGATGAGACCTCGCTGGGGCAGCAGGCGGGTATCTGGGCGTTTAACCACTTTCGCGATGAGGTAGCCAACCGGGTCGTCGATGAGGGGCAGTCGCTGCTGTCGCCTTATGGCCAGGCGCAGATTGACTTCAACGTGGACATGGACGGCAACTTCACCGGCAGCGGTGCATCGCTGCTGACGCCGTGGGTCGATCGCTATCAGTATCTGACTTTCAGCCAGGTGGGCCTGCATCAGACGGAAGACGGGCTGATTGGCAACGCCGGGCTTGGCCAGCGCTGGGTCGCCGGCAACTGGCTGCTGGGCTATAACGGCTTTGTCGATCGCATGTTCAGCAGCGGCCTGCAGCGCGCGTCGCTCGGCACCGAAGCCTGGACCGACTATCTGCGCTTTTCTGCCAATTACTACACGCCGCTCTCCGGCTGGCATAACCGCAACCCTTTCCAGCAGCAGCGCCTTGCCCGCGGCTATGATTTCACCACGCAGGGGTATTTGCCGTTTTATCGTCAGCTGGGCGTCTCGGTCAGCTGGCAGCAATATCTCGGCAACAATGTCGACCTGTTTAATTCCGGCAACCGTTATCACAACCCCTCGGCGCTGACGCTGGGGCTTTCCTATACGCCGGTGCCGCTGGTCACCGTTTCCGCCAGTCATAAAACCAGCAGCGAAGGGGAGAGTCAGGATCAGCTCGGCTTACGGCTGAATTACCGTTTTGGCGTTGCGCTGAGCCAGCAGCTGAGCCCGGATAATGTTGCCGCCACCCGCTCACTGCGCGGCAGTCGCTACGATACCGTGACGCGCAGCAGTACGCCGGTGCTGGAGTTCCGCCAGCGCAAAACCTTGTCGGTTTTTCTCGCCACGCCGCCCTGGCAGCTGAACCCGGGTGAGAGCCTGCCACTGAAGCTGCAAATCCGCAGCGCCAACCCTATCAGTAAAGTCAGCTGGCAGGGCGACACCCAGGCGCTGAGCCTGACGCCAGGGGCAAACCCGGACGATCCGCAGGGCTGGAGCATCATTATGCCGGCCTGGGACAGCTCACCCGGCGCCAGCAACCGTTACCGCCTGTCGGTGACGCTGGAAGACAGCAAGCAGAACCGCGTGACGTCGAACTGGATTACCCTGCAGCTGCAGGCGCCGGTGGCGCTCGATCAGGGCAGTACAGACCGGTTTGACGTGATGGCACCCTGAGCCTCCGCCCGATCTGCGCAGCGGCAAAAGAAAAGGGCAGCCTGCGCTGCCCTATGATTAGCCGTCTCAGCCGACACTGCCGGACGGCAATGAGGGTAGTGTGGGATCAGAACTGATACACCAGGCCAACAGCGGTGATGTCGTCGGTTTTCAGGCCAAGGGCATTATCCTCTTTGAGCAGGTTAATGCGGTATTCGCTGTACACCGACATATTTTTGTTGAAGTAGTAAGTCGCGCCCACCGAGGCATATTTAAACAGCCAGGCATCGCCTACGTTTTCCAGATCCTTGCCTTTGGACGAGACATAGCCCAGCGACGGACGGAACCCGTTCAGGAACTGATACTGCGCAACCGCTTCAAAGTTCACCGCTTTATTGGCAAACCCGGTATTGCCAACCGGCGTTGCGTTGTGTGATTCGCCATAAATAGTGGCGAGATACAGCTGGTTGGCGTCATATTTCACACCGGTTTCCCAGTGTTCCGCTTTTTCACCGCGGCCAAAGGCGGCGCGATTCTGCGCGGTTACGCGATCCAGGCTGGCATAGGCTGCGCTCAGGCTCAGGCCAAAATCGGTGTCATAGGCGGTGGAGAGGGCAAAACCGTCACCGTTTGAACGACGCACGGCAAGGTTAGAGGCAGTCGCGCTGTCAGAACGCTCGTTTTTGCCTTCATACTGTGCAGCGACGCTCCAGCCTTTCACCAGACCAAAGAAATCTTTATTACGCCAGGTCAGCACGCCGGTCGAGCGACCCGACAGGAACGCATCCACATAACCGGAATCACCGCCGAAGAACGGCAGCATATCGGTGTAGCCCAGCACGTCATAGATCAGCCCGTAGTTACGGCCATAATCCACCGATCCAAACTGACCGAATTTCAGGCCGGCATAGCCGAGGCGGGTTTTATTTCCGGCCTGAGCGTCTGCGCCTTCCGAGTTACGCAGGCTGAACTGAGATTGCCAGAAACCATAACCGGTCAGCTGGTCGTTAATTTTGGTTTCGCCTTTGAAACCCAGACGCGTATAAGACGAGGTATCACCGTCGTTGCTGCTGTCGTTGGAAAACAGGTGTGACACGTTGATTTTGCCAACCAGATCCAGCTTATTGCCATCTTTATTGTAGATTTCGGCGGCCTGAGCCGTTGAAAGTCCCAGCAGTAAAGGCATCACTGCTGCCAGTAACGAGCGCTTCATCATTGATTATTTTACCCTGTCATTTTTTTAATTTATTTCCCCGGCAGGCGGGGTGAAAAGAAAATGACACAAAAGGGTAATAATCTATAGTGCAATAGTTGTAACCAGATATTTCCTGTTGATATTTTGTGCTTTTTTTAAGCTGGTAATTCAAATTTACCGCAGCGTAATCAGTATTTATTATTATCAAATGGTTATTTTATAAACAGATTAAAATATATAATTTATTGTTTTTATTGAATTTTTGTTTATTTTGCTCCTGATGTTTATTCAGTTTCCTTTTTGTCGCGTTATTGCATAAGGCTATGCAATAAAGTTCCATGTGATTATATTTTAAGTGCGCTAATAATTAGCAGGTTAACAAACTAATCCGCCCGCTCTGTCAGATTATTTCCGTGGCGATAATAACCTTCGTCATTTTCAGCATGATGAAGGTAAATCATGGCAGGGTTAAAAAAGTCGGGTGTTAATTCAGTGTTAACGCATAACGGCACAATACAATCTTCAGTACCGCGCGAAGAGGCCGGGCTGTGCACTGGCACAGTGCACAGCGCCCTGTCACAGCGTACTCTGCGCGTCATTTTGGCAAAATATGTGTTGTGCGATCACAAAAGCAACATTTCGTTTCGCCACTGCATAATTCTGCGTAATTAATCTCTGCCATCGGCCTGCATCAGACATTTATTCACTTTTTATGCATTTAAAGTGAATAATAACAAGTTGTAACCCATTGATATTACGTTGTTGCCCGGCTTTTATGCACTTTCTCCTCTGGCTGGCACGGTTACTGCACTTTATAGTCGGGCTGCAACTTACCTCAATTTAACAATTTTAAAACAAAAGCTTCACCGCGGTGAGGCAGGAGAAAGGGCTATGTCACTGCAGGTTACACGTCACGATTTTGATCAATGGATGATGCCGGTTTATGCCCCTGCGGCTTTTGTGCCGGTGCGTGCTGAAGGGTCCACGTTATGGGATCAACAGGGAAAAATGTACATTGACTTCGCCGGTGGCATTGCCGTTAACGCGCTGGGCCATGCGCATCCTGCCTTGCAACAGGCGCTGACAGACCAGGCCGCAAAGCTGTGGCATACCGGCAACGGCTACACCAATGAGCCGATTCTGCGCCTTGCCAGGCAACTGATTGACGCCACCTTTGCTGACCGGGTGTTTTTCTGTAACTCCGGGGCGGAAGCGAATGAAGCCGCGCTGAAGCTGGCGCGCAAAGTGGCGCACGATCGTTTTGGTGCCGGTAAAGAGGGCATCGTGGCGTTTACCAACGCCTTCCACGGCCGTACGCTGTTCACCGTGTCAGCCGGCGGTCAGCCTGCCTACTCGCGTGATTTTGCGCCGCTGCCGCCCGCGATTCAGCACGCCGCCTTTAACGATCTTGCCTCCGCCGCCGCGCTGATCAATGACACGACCTGTGCGGTGATCGTCGAGCCGATTCAGGGCGAGGGCGGCGTACTGCCGGCCGATCCCGCCTTCCTGCGCGGCCTGCGTGAGCTGTGTGACAAACACCAGGCGCTGCTGATTTTTGATGAAGTGCAAAGCGGTGTGGGCCGTACCGGTTCGCTGTATGCCTATATGCATTATGGCGTCACGCCGGATGTGCTGAGCACCGCCAAAGCCCTGGGTGGCGGCTTCCCGATTGGTGCCATGCTGACGCGCGAAGATCTGGCGCAGGTGATGGGCCCGGGCACGCACGGCACCACCTATGGCGGTAACCCGCTGGCGGGCGCAGTGGCCGGTAAAGTCATGGAGCTGATCAATCAGCCGGCGTTCCTGCAGGGCGTGAGCGAACGCCATCAGTGGTTCGTTGAGGCGCTGCAGCAGATTAATCAGCGGCTGCCGGTATTTAAAGAAATTCGCGGCCTCGGGCTGCTGATTGGCGCGGTGCTGAATGAAGATTTCGCTGGCAAAGCCAAACAGTTCAACCTCACCGCAGCCGAAGAAGGCGTGATGGTGCTGATTGCCGGCGCTAACGTCGTGCGCTTTGCGCCCGCGCTCAATATCAGCGAGCAGGAAGTCAAAGAGGGCCTGGCGCGGTTTGAGCGGGCCTGCGAACGCGTGCTCAAAGGAGCCACATCATGATGGTGATTCGCCCCGTCGAACGTGACGATCTGGCACAGCTGATGGCGCTGGCGGGTAAAACCGGCGGCGGCCTGACGTCGCTGCCCGCCGACAGCGAGACGCTGAAAGCGCGCATTGAGCGCGCTATCGCGACCTGGCAGGACGCGCTGCCGCGTGCAGAGCAGGGGTATGTGTTTGTGCTGGCAGACAGCGCCGACAATCGTGCAGTGGGCATCTGCGCCATTGAAGTGGCGGTCGGGCTGCAGGACCCGTGGTACAACTTTCGCGTTGGCACCCAGGTTCATGCCTCAAAAGAGCTGAACGTCTATGCCAGCCTGCCTACGCTGTCGCTCAGTAACGATCACACCGGCAGCAGCGAGCTCTGTACCTTATTCCTCGACCCCGATTACCGCGACGGTAAAAACGGACATCTGCTGTCCAAATCGCGCTTTCTGTTTATGGCCAATTTCCGCGAGCGCTTTACGCAGCACGTGGTGGCGGAAATGCGCGGCGTCAGTGATGAAAACGGCCATTCGCCGTTCTGGGATAGCGTGGGCAGCCACTTCTTTTCCATGGCGTTTCGCCAGGCCGATTTTCTCAGCGGCACCGGCCAGAAAGCCTTTATCGCTGAACTGATGCCCAAGCATCCGCTGTATATCCATTATCTGTCGGAAGCCGCACAGAAGGTGATTGGCGAGGTGCACCCGAAAACCGTGCCGGCGCGGGCGGTGCTGGAGGCCGAAGGGTTCCGCTATCAGAATTACGTCGATATTTTCGACGGCGGACCGACGCTGGAGTGCGAGATTGACCGCATCCGCGCCATCCGCAAAAGCCGGGTGCTGCAGGCGGTGGCCGGGGAGGCAGATGCGCACTGGCCCCTGTGTCTGGTGGCAAACTGCGACTACCACCGCTTCCGCGTCACGCTGCTGCCGGTGGACATGGCGTCGGGTGACGTCCGGATGAACGAGAGCCAGCGCGCCGCGCTGTGCTGTGAATATGGCGACGCACTGCGTGTGGTAACGCTGTGCCGCGAGGAGAAACAAGCATGACGCATTTTATTAACGGGCAGTGGCAGCCCGGTGGCGCAGACGCCTTCAGCAAACATAATCCGGTCAGCGGCGAGATGCTGTGGCAGGGCAACGCCGCGGCGCCCGCTCAGGTGGCCGCCGCCTGTGAAGCGGCGCGTGCGGCCTTTCCGGGCTGGGCACGCCAGCCTTTCGCCGCGCGTCAGGCACAGGTAGAGGCATTCGCCCGCCTGCTGGAGAGCAATAAAACGGCGCTGGCCGATATCATCGCACGGGAGACCGGTAAGCCGCGCTGGGAAACGCTGACGGAAATCCAGGCGATGATAAATAAGGTGGCGATTTCGGTGAAGGCGTATCACGCGCGCACCGGCGAGCAGGCGGAAGGGGAGAGTTCGCTGCGCCATCGCCCGCATGGCGTGCTGGCGGTCTTTGGCCCGTATAACTTCCCGGGGCATTTACCGAATGGCCACATTGTTCCGGCGCTGCTGGCAGGCAACTGCGTGGTGTTTAAACCCAGTGAACTGACGCCGCTGACCGCAGAAAAAATCGTCCAGCTGTGGCAGCAGGCCGGACTGCCGGCAGGCGTGCTGTCGCTGGTGCAGGGCGGGCGCGAAACCGGACAGGCGCTGGCGCAGGAAAACCAGATTGATGGCCTGCTGTTTACCGGCAGCGCCGCCACCGGCTATCACCTGCATCGTCAGTTTGCCGGGCAGCCAGAGAAGATGCTGGCGCTGGAGATGGGCGGCAACAACGCGCTGATCGTCGAGGACCCGGCAGACATAGATGGCGCGGTACACATTGCCATTCAGTCAGCCTTTATTACCGCCGGACAGCGCTGCACCTGTGCACGTCGCCTGCTGGTTAAACGCGGCGCGGCGGGCGATGCCTTTCTGCAGCGGCTGGTGGCGGTCAGCGCGCGTCTGCAACCCGCCGCCTGGGATGCCGAACCGCAGCCGTTTATGGGCAGCGTGATTTCTCCGGCGGCGGCCGGGCAGATCTACAGCGCCTGGCAGCAGCGTATCGCGCTGGGGGGCAGAGTACTGCTGGAGATGCAGTGGCCGGATCGCGAAAGCGCCATTCTGACGCCCGGCATTATCGACATGACGGCGGTGGCCGCCCTGCCGGATGAAGAGGTTTTTGGTCCGCTGCTGCAGGTGATCCGCTACGACAGCTATCAGCAGGCCATCCATCTGGCCAACCACACCCGCTATGGCTTGTCGTGCGGGCTCATTTCACCGCAGCGGGAGCAGTTTGATCAGCTGCTGCTGGAGGCGCGTGCCGGCATCGTTAACTGGAACAAACCGCTGACCGGTGCCGCCAGCACCGCGCCTTTTGGCGGCATCGGTGCCTCCGGCAACCACCGCGCCAGCGCCTGGTATGCCGCAGATTACTGCGCCTGGCCTATGGCCTCGCTGGAGAGCCCGAGCCTGACGCTGCCAGGCAGCCTGTCACCGGGACTGGATTTCTCAACTGACGGAGCCACATCATGATAGCGCGGGAAGCGAATTTCGACGGCCTGGTGGGCCTGACGCACCACTATGCCGGGCTGTCGTTCGGGAATGAAGCCTCAACCCGCAACCAGCTGCAGCCTTCCAATCCGCGGCTGGCGGCAAAACAGGGGCTGCTGAAGATGAAAGCGCTGGCGGATATGGGCTATGTGCAGGGGGTGATCCCGCCGCATGAGCGTCCCAATCTGCCGCTGCTGCGTCAGCTCGGCTTCAGCGGCAGCGATGAACAGGTGCTGGCGCGGGCAGCGCAGCAGGCGCCGCAGCTGCTCTCGGCGGCCAGCTCTGCCTCGGCGATGTGGGTGGCGAATGCGGCCACCGTCTCACCGTCCGCCGACAGCGCCGACGGGCGGGTACACTTCACCGTCGCCAACCTGAATAACAAATTTCACCGCGCGATCGAGGCACCGGAAACGGCCGATTTGCTGCGCGCCATTTTCCGCGATCCGCAGCACTTCAGCGTGCATGATGCCCTGCCGCCGGTGGCGCTGTTTGGTGACGAAGGCGCAGCGAATCACAACCGCTTCGGAGCAAACTATGGTGATGCGGGCGTGCAGCTGTTTGTCTATGGCCGGGAAGGGCAGCCACACGGCGTGGCGCCGTCGCGTTATCCGGCACGCCAGACGCGCGAAGCCAGTGAAGCGGTGGCGCGCCTGCATCAGCTGGACAGCGCGCGTACGCTGTTTGCGCAGCAGAATCCGGCGGTTATCGATCAGGGGGTGTTTCACAATGATGTGATTGCGGTCAGCAACCAGCAGCTCTTTTTCTGCCATGAACAGGCATTTGTGGATCAGCCCCGGCTGTTGCAGCAGCTGGCACAGCGGGTGGCGGGCTTTGAAGCCATCGTGGTGCCTGCCGATCGCGTTTCCGTGGCAGATGCCGTACAGACTTACCTGTTTAACAGCCAGCTGCTGCAGCATCCGGCGGGTGGCATGCTGCTGGTGCTGCCGGAGGAGTCGCGGCAGCATGCCGGCGTCTGGCGCTATCTGACGGAACAGGTGGAGCGCGGCGGGCTGCTGCGTGAACTGCGCGTGTTCGACCTGCGCGAAAGTATGTGCAACGGTGGCGGTCCCGCCTGCCTGCGCCTGCGCGTGGTGCTGACGGAGGCCGAACGTCAGGCGCTGAATCCGGCGGTATTAATGAACGATCGCCTGTTTGCTACCCTTAATGACTGGGTGGATCGCCACTATCGCGATCGCCTGACACAGGCGGATCTGGCCGATCCGCATTTACTGCGGGAAGGACGTGAGGCGCTGGATGAGCTGACCCGGCTGCTGGATTTAGGCAGCGTCTACGCGTTTCAGCGTTAATGTCGGGGCGGCGGGGCCGCCCCGGACAGAGAGGAGCAGACATGCAGGATTTTTTACAGCAGACGCTGTCAGGCCAGCCGCCGGCGCAGCGTCAGGGCAGTAACGCCCATCTCAGCTGGCAGTGGCATGATGAGGGTATTCTGTCGCTGACGCCGGTTCAGCCGGCGCAGCAGGCGCTGGTGTTGTCGGCCGGTATCCACGGCAACGAAACGGCGCCGGTTGAAATGCTTAACCTGTTGCTGTCGCCGCTGTTGCGCGGAGAAAAGCCGCTGGCGGTGCGGCTGCTGGTTATCCTGGGTAATCCGGCGGCGCTGCGCAGCGGCAAACGCTATCAGCAGTATGATATCAACCGTCTGTTTGGCGGACGCTGGCAGCAGGTGGCCGATGTGCCGGAAGCGCAGCGGGCGCTGCGGCTGGAACAGGCGCTGGAGAACTTCTGGCGCGCGTGCCGCGAGCGCGAAATCCGCTGGCACCTTGATTTACATACCGCGATTCGCGGTTCGTACCATACGCGCTTCGGCGTTCTGCCGCTGAATACCCGGCCGTGGCCAGCGGCCTTTCTGCACTGGCTGGCGGCGGCAAAGCTGGAGGCGCTGGTGTTTCACCGGGCGCCGGGCGGGACGTTTACCCACTACAGCTGTGAACACCATGATGCCGCGAGCTGCACGCTGGAGCTGGGCAAAGCGCTGCCGTTTGGCCGCAACGATCTCAGTCAGTTTCACGGCGCGCAGCAGGCGCTGGCCGCATTACTCTATGGTGAAACGCTGTCCGCGGTGCAGGCGCGGCCGCGCCACTATCACGTGACGCAGCAAATCACCCGGCACGGCGAAGAGTTTGTGCTGCACATGGGGCCGGAAACCCTGAACTTTACGGCGTTCCCGCAGGGCACGCTGCTGGCGGAAGAGGGGGAAACCCGCTATTACGTGCAGCAGGCACGCGAGTACGTGCTTTTCCCGAATCCGCAGGTAGCGCCTGGTTTGCGTGCCGGCCTGATGCTGGTGGAGGAGACGGCGCAGCAGGGTTCACGGGTTGCGTCACCAGCAGAGTGAGCCCCGCGGCGGGCAACGGCGCTGGTCCGTTGCCCCGGCCTCAGTCGCACACTTTTTCCTTCCGCAATGGCAGCAAAATCATTACACTCCTCCGTAATACCTGCATTATTCCCTTGATTGTCATACTCTTTTGCAATTCCTCACGCATTTCTTCGCAATCTCTTCATGATTGCCCGATTTTTGTCTTCTATGCTTTCAGGGCTTTACTCAGCCTCTGAGTAGTTGACGTTCAGCGTCGTATGCTTGTTTCCGAAGACGCGACACAGGCTGTCGTCATGAAACTGAAAAGTAAGGACAATATTATGCGTAAACTGACTTCCCTTTTTCTGGCTACCACCATGGCACTGGGTGCCGCCAATATCGTCCACGCGGCTGCTGATAACCTGACGCCACCCCCGGCGGGCACAGAGAAGCCGATGCACAAACCTATGCACCCGCACGGCATGGAAATGATGTTCAAAGATCTGAACCTGACCGATGCGCAGAAAACCCAAATCCGGACCATCCTGCGTGACAGCCACAAAGAGATGAAGCGTCCATCGCTGGAAGAGCGCCGCGCTAACCACAGCATTATCGCTGCTGACACTTTCGACCGTGCAAAAGCGGAAGCCCAGGCGGAGAAAATGACGGCAAATGCGAAGGAAAATGCGGTGCAGATGATGGAAACGCAGAACAAAATCTACAACGTGCTGACGCCGGAGCAGAAAAAGCAGTACAACGCTAACTTTGAGAAACGCCTGACGGAAAAGGGCCCGCAGGACGGTAAAATGCCGCCTCCGCCCGCTGAAGGCGAATAAGTCACCCGGTTAACCGGTCAGAAACCGCCGACGTTGTCCATAACAGCAGGATCGCTATGGGCAGCGTCGGCGGTTTTGCATTACAGCTCAATCAGGGGAAAGACACCGGAGAGTAACGGACGGCAGAGAATTTTATAGCCGTCGTGATCAAACCCATGACGCGCGCGCTGCAGCGCACGCGCTTCCGCTTCCGTACTCACCGACCCCAGCCAGAACCAGTGATCGATGACGTGGATCTGCGTCATTTCTGCCCCGGTTTCCACCATGCCGACCGGCCCCTGCCAGGGCCAGCATACCACGCGCAGCCTTTCCAGCCCGTCCCGCAACCGCTGCTGATGATCCGCAACCGGTTCATTGCCGCAGCACGCCCCGGCACAGCGCTTCAGCGCCGCACGGAAACAGCCGCGCCCCGGACGCAGGCTTTCCAGCCCCAGCAGGCCGTGACACAGACGCAGCTCGTCGGCCAGGCTCTTCAGCTTTTCCAGCGCCGCAAAGCGGCTGCGAAACAGGCCGTAGAGATCGGGCGAAGAAGAGAAATCCACATCGCGCGCGTACACCACCTGCGGTGCGCCTTCGCCCAGCTGCAGCGAACAGAGCTGGCGGTTTTTGCGCAGGCGCTTGTTGAATAACGGCTGCTGGGTTTTGATCATCTGCGCTTCCAGCAGCTGCGCGCCGACATCTCCGGCGGTCGGGATCCAGCTGACGCGCCGCGCCTGGCGCAGCATGCTGGCTTCATCCGGCGTGCGGAAATGTGCCATCACCCGGCTGCGCAGGTTGATGCTCTTGCCAATGTAGAGCGGCAGATTGTCACTTTCGCCGTGAAAGGTATACACACCGGGCTGATTGGGTAACCCTTCCAGCCACTGGCGTAAATGTTCAGGATATTGATAGATGGCCGCCGCATCGAATTCGAGGCGATGGCTGTGCGCTCGTCTGACCAAAGAATGCTCCGCTTACTGGTTGTGCATACAGTATATCAGCGCGGATATTTTCTCGCCAGTGGGCAGGGTTTCCCGCCAGGAGGCGGGAAACCGGCAGGAATTACTTTTTCCAGAAGTCGTCAAACACGGTGATCGGCGGACGCCGTTTGTGTTCCGTTTTGGTGTACCAGTTCTCAATGGTTTTAGCCGCCGCGGCATCAATGGTTTTCCCCTCAAGGAAATCATCAATTTGCTGGTAGGTTACCCCCAGCGCCACTTCATCCTGCAGGCCCGGACGGTCGTCTTCCAGATCGGCGGTAGGGTGCTTGAGATAAAGATGCTCCGGGCAGCCCAGCGCCTTCAGCAGCTGTTTACCCTGGCCTTTATTCAGCCGGAAAATCGGGTTGATATCGCTGCCGCCGTCGCCGTATTTGGTGTAGAAACCGGTGACGGCCTCAGCGGCATGGTCGGTTCCCACCACCACACCTTTCGTCATGCCGGCAATGCTGTACTGCGCCTTCATGCGCTCGCGCGCTTTTTCGTTGCCGCGCACAAAATCGGATAGCGTAATGCCGGCCTCTTTCAGCGCCCGCTCGCTGGCCAGCACCGCCTCTTTGATGTTCACCACCAGCGTGCGGTCGGGCTGGATAAAGGCCAGGGCATCCTGACAGTCCTGCTCATCCGCCTGTACCCCGTAAGGCAGCCGCACGGCGATAAACGCATAGTCGTTGTCGCCGCTCTCTTCACGCAGCTCGCTGATCGCCATCTGCGACAGTTTGCCGGTTAGCGTGGAGTCCTGCCCACCGCTGATGCCCAGCACCAGCGTTTTCAGAGACGGATGCGCTTTCAGGTAAGACTTGAGGAAATCGACGCTGACGCGGATCTCCTGCTGCGGGTCAATAACCGGTTTAACACCAAGGGCTTCAATGATTTCCTGCTGCAATGACATGAACCTCTCCTCAAATCAGTCGCCTGACGGCATGATGCGAACCTCTGCTAAAGCTAACGTCTCTGCCGCCAAACAACAAGCCGAACGGTAAAGGCTGCCGCTTATCTGCCGGTAAATCAGGCACCTTTGGGTTTCTGTGCCAGCAGCAGAAACATCAGGATCGCCAGCATAAAGCAGCCAAAAATGGTGGCGGTCATGCTGATGACGGAGGTGCCGCCCAGCCCGGTGACCGGCACGCTAATGGCACCGAGCGAGAACATGGTCACGCCAATTACCGCTGAGGCGCTGCCGGCGCGATGTCCCTGGCTCTGCATTGCCAGGGAAGACGCCGTGGTAGCAATCACGCCATTGCTGGCAATGGTAAAGAACAGCGCCACCAGCACCAGCGGCAGCGCGGCCCCGGTTATGCCCGCCAGCAGCAGACTGCCGGAGGCGATAAACGCCAGCGTCAGCCCGCCTTTCAGCACGCGATATTCCCCCCACAGCGGACAGAGGCGCGCGCTGGTTTGCGAAGCCAGAATCAGGCCAAAGCCATTGGCGGCAAAACAGAAGCTGAATGCCTGTGGCGACAGGCCGTAAATCTGCTGCAGCACAAAGGGCGAGGCGCCGATATAGGCGAACATGCCCGACATCATAAAGCCCTGCGTCAGACAGAAGCCCATAAACGGGCGATAGGTGATGACCTGGCCCAGCGCGCCCCAGGCAGAGAACAGCGAACCCTGGCTGCGCCGTTCCGCCGGCAAGGTTTCGTGCAGTTTCCAGCGCGCCAGAAAAATCAGCAGCAGAGCAATCACGCCCAGCACCACAAAAATACCGCGCCAGTTCATAACGGTCATCAGTACGCCTCCCAGCACCGGCGCACCAATCGGTGCCAGACCGTTAACCAGCATCAGCAGGGCGAAGAAGCGCGTCAGTTCGTGGCCGCTGTACATGTCGCGTGCGATGGCGCGGGACAGCACCGCACCGCCTGCGCCGGCCAGTCCTTCAAACAGACGCGCCGCCAGCAGGGTGTGCATATCTTTCGCCAGCGCACAGCCCAGTGAGGCGATAAACAGCATTGCCAGCGAGAGCAGCAGCGGGCGGATGCGGCCGTATTTGTCACTCATCGGCCCGAACAGTAACTGGCCGGCACCCAGTCCAAGCAGACCGGCGGTGAGGCTCAGCTGTGCCGTGGCGGTTTCAGTGTGCAGATCGCGCGCCAGCGTGGGCAGGGCGGGCAGGTAGAGGTCGATACAGAGTGGCCCGAGCGCGGCCAGCAGGCCGAGCGTAATGGCGTAAACCAGGCGGTTTGAATGTACAGGTGTCATTGATCCTCACGCGGATGACGTGGCTAAGATGTATTTTCAGCCGGGATTATACGGACCGGTGCACGCTGAAACAGGATCTTTACGAAAACCTGACGTTTTCGCACGACGGGAAAATTCAGCCAGTAAGTTGATAAATCTGGATTTATGTTCCAGGCTTAGTGCGACATGGACAATGTATGAGGAACAACAAGATGAAAAAAGTGCTGGGATGTATCGCTGCTGCGCTGACGCTGGCAGCTCTGTCTGGTTGTACAACTTACGATCGTGCGGAAAGCTACGTGACTAAGCCAGTGGTGAAGGACGTGAAAAAAGGTATGACCCGTGAACAGGTGCGTCAGATTGCCGGCCCGGCATCCACGGAAATCACCATGGTTCACGCGCGCGGCACCTGCCAGACGTATGTCATCGGCGAGCGTGATGGCAAGCAGCAGACCTATTTTGTGAGCTATAACGACACCGGTCGCGTGATGAACTACGGCTTCCAGAGCTGTAAGGATTACGATACCGATCCGCAGGCCGGCCAGTAACGGTCAGCAGGATGACAAACGGCCCGTCAGTGACGGGCCGTTTTTCGTCAGAGGCTTATAAGCCGTAAGGACGCGGCACTTCAATGTACTCGCCGCCAATTTCACGCTGATAGTAGTGACCTTCCTGCACGTAGTAGCGCTTTCCGTTGTAATCCAGCACGCGCATGCCGCCCGCCGGGGGCGCATCCGGCGGCTGCACCACCACATAGGTATCCCCCTGACGCTGATAATAACTGCCGTTAAGCAGGTAGTAAGTGAGTCCGCCAATCAGCACCGCCGTGGCGGCTTCCGGCAGGAAACGCAGCGGGCCAGGATGACCCCAGCGCGGTCCGGGTCCACCCCAGTGCGGACCCGGACCGCCCCAGTGTGGGCCCGGACCGGGGCCCCAGCCATAGGGATGCGCCAGGACGAGAGTGGGTGCAAGTAGGGTTAACGCCAGCACCCGGGCGATAACGTTTTTCATGGTTGTTCTCCTGCTGTGTCTGACAGCAGAATTAGCCTTTTAGCGGGCAAAAACAAGCGAAAAGCGCGCGTTTTTGCCGCTGTTTACCAGGCTTAACACTTTCCTTACGCTGCCACCACGATTGCGGGAAATTACGGAGAGAAGGGAGCGGAGATAAAAAAAACGGCAGGCCTGCTGGCCTGCCGTGATTGCTGTCAAACAGCGGATTAACGGTGCGCCAGTTCGGCGTGCTCGTCACTCTCCAGCACCTGTTTGTCGGTCATACCCAGCCAGCGGCTGGTCAGGGAACCGGCGGTCATGGAACCATTCACGTTAAGCGCCGTGCGGCCCATATCAATCAGCGGTTCGATGGAGATCAGCAGCGCCACCAGCGTGACCGGCAGACCCATGGCAGGCAGCACAATCAGCGCGGCAAAGGTCGCACCGCCGCCCACGCCCGCGACGCCGGCAGAGCTGAGAGTCACAATGCCGACCAGCGTGGCAATCCACATCGGATCAAAGGGATTGATGCCCACCGTCGGCGCAACCATTACTGCCAGCATGGTCGGATAAAGTCCTGCGCAGCCGTTTTGACCGATGGTGGCACCAAAGGAAGCAGAGAAGCTGGCGATGGATTCCGGTACGCCCAGACGACGCGTCTGCGTCTCCACGTTCAGCGGAATGCTGGCGGCGCTGGAGCGGCTGGTGAACGCAAAGGTGATCACCGGCCACACTTTGCGGAAGAAGCGCATCGGGTTAATGCCGTTCACCGACAGCAGCAGAGCATGCACACCAAACATAATGGCGAGGCCGAGGTAAGACGCCACCACAAAGCCACCCAGCTTGATAATGTCCTGCAGGTTGGAACCGGCAACCACTTTGGTCATGAGGGCCAGCACACCATACGGCGTCAGCTTCATGATCAGACGCACCAGCTTCATGACCCATGACTGCAGCGTATCAATCGCCACCAGTACGCGCTCGCCTTTGGCTTTGTCATCTTTCAGCAGCTGCAGCGCAGCCACGCCGAGGAAGGCGGCAAAGATCACCACGCTGATGATAGAGGTCGGATTGGCACCGGCCAGATCGGCAAACGGATTTTTCGGGATAAACGACAACAGCAGCTGCGGCGTGCTGAGATCAGCCACTTTACCGGCATAGTTGCTCTGAATAGCGCTGAGACGTGCTGTCTCCTGTGCGCCCTGTACCAGGCCTTCCGCACTCAGGTGGAACAGCCCGGTCACCAGCACCCCGACCAGCGCCGAAATTGCGGTGGTAAACAGCAGCACGCCGATGGTCAGCACGCTGATTTTACCCAGCGAAGAGGCATTATGCAGACGCGCAACGGCGCTCAGTATGGACGCAAACACCAGCGGCATCACGATCATCTGCAGTAGCTGCACATAACCGTTACCCACAATGTTGAACCAGCTGATGGAGTCTTTCACCACCGGGTTGTTTTCGCCATAAATCGTCTGCAGCGCCAGGCCAAACACCACGCCTAGTACCAGACCGGTGAGCACGCGCTTTGACAGGCTCCAGCTCTGGTTGCCCACGCGATTCAGCACCACCAGCAGGGCGACGAACGCCACGATATTAATAATCAGAGGAAAATCCATGCTTAACTCCAGAGATATGCCGCGGCCCCAATTGGCAGAGGCACGTAATACAGTCAGGTTCCTTAAAGGAATGTCAGGGATGTTAGCAGTTGATCAAAGGGCAGGCTTATACCCAAAAAGAATGGCTTATAACTATCGCGTTGAATTTGTGGCTTTATTGACCGTTATGGAGAGTAATCAGCCGGCCGACGCCATTTTGCAGGGTATTGAACAGCTGCTCAGGCCAGCCGTTAGCACCAAAAGAGGGCATGCCAGGCGGGAACCACAGGGCGTAGCCGACCAGCGCGAGGCACAGTGCCCGCTCCAGCTGGTTACCCTTCTGACTGCTCAGCAGCGGCAGGCGGAAGCGCCAGCGGCACGGCCACAGCAGCGGCACACCGGCCGGGGTCAGCATATCGGCGACGATGTGGCTCAGGTAGCCCAGCGTCAGGCCCTGCAGGACATCGGCTGGCAGGAAACCGTCGGCGGGCACGTTAATCTGAAACAGCCATAACCCGAGCGCCACCGCCAGCAGGCTATGCGTAAATCCGCGATGGCCAAACGCCCGGGCGATAGGGTGTGACAGCCAGCGCAGACGCTGGCCCAGCAGGGATTTCGGATGATCAATATCCGGCAGCAGACAGGTCAGCAGCGTCGCGGGCACCAGATGCCACCAGTCGGCCGCTGCCATAACCGGTGTCAGTTCAGCACGTTTAGCAAAAATCGCACTGGCGATGGCAAAAATGATGTGGCCTTCGGCCGTCATGATAAAACCTGGCTGCAAAAACTGTCGATGCATCCAGTATAGGGATTTATCCAGTAAATGAGAACGGTGACGCTGTAACGAAGAGTGAATTTTTTTGCCGCACCTGAACAGCGCGGATGCCTGTCCGGGCGCTGCGCCCGCTACCGTGCCAGCCAGCCGCCATCCACCGCCAGCGTATAGCCGTTGACATAGTCGGACGCGCGCGAAGCCAGAAAAACAACCGGCCCCATCATATCCTCTGGCTGACCCCAGCGTCCGGCGGGGATGCGGCTCAGAATTTCCTGCTGACGCGCCGCGTCGTTGCGCAGCGCCGTGGTGTTATTGGTAGCCATGTAGCCCGGTGCAATGGCATTCACGTTAATGCCATAAGGTGCCCATTCGTTGGCCATCAGCCGGGTCAGGCCGAGCACGGCGCTTTTTGAGGCCGTATAGGAGGGCACGCGAATCCCCCCCTGAAAAGAGAGCATGGACGCGATATTGATAATTTTCCCGCCGTTGCCCTGCGCAATGAACTGACGCGCCACCTGTTGCGACAGGAAAAAGACACTTTTGCTATTGATGTTCATTACCGCATCCCAGTCCTGTTCACTGAAGGTCAGGGCGTCCGCGCGCCGGATAATCCCGGCGTTGTTGATCAGGATATCAAGGCGTCCGGCGAGCCTTATTGCCTGTTCCACCACCTGCGGGACGATAGCGGGCTGCGTCAGATCGGCCTGAATTGACCAGAAACGCCGCCCCTGTGCAGCGACCTGTTCCGCGGTATCACCCGGGCCGGCGCGGTTAACGCCAATAATGTCGCAGCCTGCCTGCGCCAGGCCGAGCGCCATGCCCTGACCCAGGCCGGTGTTGCAGCCGGTAATCAGGGCAATTTTACCTTCCAGATTAAACGCGTTAAGCATGCGGCCTTCCTCTTCAGTGCAGTGGATAAGGCATCTTAGTCACCGTGAAGCCGTGCTTCAATAAAAATGAAACGCTATTTTAATTATTTGTGAGGCAGGTCAGGCAGGGACAGTGCTGGGCCGCGCCGCGCGATAACCGCCAGCCCGGCAGGCGGCGGCAGAGATGGGAAAGGCTAGTTGAACAGATGTGCGGCCTGCAGCTGGGTTAAATCGTCCAGCTTCACATTGGCCAGGGACCAGCGCGCGTCGTCGCGGTGTGCGGCTGCCGGAACCACAATGGCGCGCATCCGCGCGGCCTTACAGGCAATCATGCCGTTAAAGGAGTCTTCCAGCGCCACGCAGTTGAGTGGATCAACGCCCAGTTTTGCTGCCGCATCCAGATAGACCTGCGGATGCGGCTTGCTATAAGGCAGCGCTTCGGCAGAGGCAAGGGCAGTAAAATAGTGGCGCAGGTTGAACATCTCCAGCACGCGCTCCAGCATGGCGAGCGGTGAAGCCGATGCCAGCGCAATCTGCAGGCCCTGCTGCTGGCACAGCTGCAGCGCCTGTTCCACGCCCGGCAGCAGCGGACGGCGCGCTTCCACCAGTTCCAGCGCCCGCGCAATGATGCGCTGCGTGACTTCCGCCTGGTCCGGGCCTTGCCACGGCAGCGCTTCGTACCACATCCGCACGGTCTGATCGATACGCAGACCCAGCGTGTCCGGCAGTTCATGCCGGCGGCTGATATCCACCTGCAGGCTGGCGAAAATCTCCAGTTCAGCCTGATCCCACAGCGGTTCCGAATCAATTAGTAAACCATCCATATCAAAAATAGCGGCCAGTACGGGACGACGATAAGACATAACACAGCTCCGTTGATGATTTGCTCTACCTTAACATGACGATGGCGGAAAACCGACGCACGCCAGGTAACGCATTTATCAGGAAAATTTACCGCAGTGCAGGTAGACTTAGGGCAAATCTACTGTTCGTGAAGGGACGACACTATGACGTATCAACAGGCTGGCCGCATCGCCATCCTCAAGCGCGTGGCTGGCTGGGTTATTTTTATTCCGGCACTGCTGTCCACACTGATTTCCATCCTTGGCTTCATGTTTAAGCACAGCGAAAAACAACCTGGCATTGATGCGGTGATGCTCGACTTTGTGCACGTCATGGTCGATATGGTGAAATTTAATACCCCGTTTTTGAATTTTTTCTGGCAAAACTCACCGGTACCGGAGTTCAGCGGCAGTGCGAACCTGGGCTTCTGGTTTATCTATATTCTGATTTTTGTTGGCATGGCGCTGCAGGCGTCCGGCGCGCGCATGTGGCGCCAGTCACGCCATGTGAAAGAGGGCATTGAAGATCAGATGATCCTTGAACAGGCGAAAGGCAGTGAAGGGCGCTCGCGCACCCAGCTGGAAGAGAAAATCCGCGTACCGCATCACACCATCCTGCTGCAGATTTTCCCGCTCTATGTTCTGCCGGTGATTATCGCCGTGGCGGGCTATTTCGTACTGAAGCTACTCGGCATGATCTGACGGTCAGGCCGGCCTGGCCTGACGGTGCCCCAGCATATCTTCATTAAGCAACTGGCCAATGGCGAACTGCGCTTCGCCGGTCCAGTTGCCACCAAACACGTTTGCGCGGTTCAGCAGATAGTAAAGCTGGTACACCGGCTGGCGCTGCGAAAAGCCTTCCGGCAGCGGCCACACGGCATGGTATCCGTCATAAATCTCACGCGGTAATCCGGTGTAATAACTCAGCATCGCCAGGTCGCATTCGCGATCGCCCCAGTAGCAGGCCGGATCAAACAGCCAGGGGCCGCTGGCGCTGCCGGCACAGTTAGCCGGCCAGAGATCGCCATGTAATAACGAGGGTTGCGGATGGTGGTTTGCCAGGCTGCGCTGTACACAGGCAATAATCACATCCATATCGCCGTACTGGATACCTTTTTCCGCCGCCAGCTGCAGCTGCCAGCCAATACGCTGCTCGGCAAAAAAAACCGACCAGCGGCGCAGCCAGCTGTTGGGTTGCGGCGTGGTGGTGATGTTGTTATCGAAGTCCAGGCCAAACTGCGGCTGCTCGCTCCACTGGTGCAGCCGGGCGAGCTGCTGGCCAAGCTGAAAGGCGCTGTGCGGATTCAGCGGTTCCGGCTGAATATACTCAAGCAGCAGAAAGCTGGTGTCGCGGTCGTTCCCGACGCCATAGACTTTGGGCACCCGTACCGTCTGGGTCCGTGCCAGCAGATCAAGCTGGTCAGCTTCCCAGCTGAACAGGGTAAGCATGTCGCGCGTGTTGCACTTCACAAACACATCCAGCTCGCCATAGCGGATGCGCCAGGCCGGGTGAACGTCCCCGCCTGGCAGTTCACGACGATCGGTGATTTCGGCTTCGCCGGCGTACTCGCTTAACAGTCGATGAATGGCTGACCACATGGGGTTGTCCTCTTTATCCGCTGCTTAAGGTCGATTGTAACGCTCCACAGTCGAGCGAAAACCCGTCTGACGCCTCTTTTGTGCAGTGCGTCAGGCTTGCGCTTTCAGATAGGCTTCCAGCTTAGTGACAGCGACCTGCGGACGCTGATGCAGCGCCACTTCCGCCACGCCTGCAGCCTGGTCCGCCAGTGCCTGTTCCGGCAGGGCGCTGACGATACCAAAACTGTTGGTTCCCAGTTCATGCGCATGGCCGTCTGCATCGTGAAGCGTGGTGGCATAGCCTGCGTTCACCATCGCACTGTTCAGCGACTGCAGATCGCCCAGCCCTTTTTCCTGATACCTGAATGTGACAACGTAACTTACAGGCGTATGATCGCTCATTTTCTCACCTCGTTGTTATCGAACAGAATTCAGCGTAGACCAGCACGCTGCAGAGAGCGAATTTTGCGCAGCGCCGGAAACCGGGCCCTGAGCGCTCAGCAGGGCAACAGAAAATTCCTGTTGCATTCAGGCTGCTATTTGGCCGATTGCCCCCTATAATGCGCGCCGGTTACGGGAATATTACTGCTCTGTCAGCGGCGTCAGCGCGAAACCTGGCATTTCAGGCGCTTTCATATTTTTTTACAAAACTTACCGTAAATTGCATTGATTGCCCTGGAAAACGCTGCAGACTCACTGTTTTTTAAACTGTCGTACGGATTACTTTTCAATGAAAGCCTTTAACAAGCTGTCCGCTGTTCTTCTGCTCTCGGCCGGAGCATTTTGCCACCAGGCCCTTGCTGACAATGCCGTGTTTACCTCTATGGATGATCCTTCCACGGCGAAAAAGCCGTTTGAGGGCAGTGCGTCAGCCGGTTACCTCGCACAGACCGGTAACACCACCAGTTCATCCCTGACGGCATCCACCAGCATGACCTGGTATCAGACCAATACCGCGTACAGCCTGTGGGGAAACGCGGCGAACACCTCTTCCAACGATGAACGCTCTTCCGAGACTTATAACATCGGTGGCCGTAGCCGTTATAACCTCAACAGCGCCGACTACCTGTTTGGTCAGGCCAGCTGGCTGAGCGACCGTTTCAACGGCTACGATTCACGTGATGTTCTGACCGCCGGTTACGGTCGTCAGATTCTGAACGGCCCGGTGCACTCACTGCGTGCTGAATTTGGTCCGGGTGTGCGCTATGACGATTTCCACGACGGCGGTCATGAGACCAAAGCGCTGGGCTACGGTGCGCTGAGCTATCAGTGGCAGCTGACCGACACCACCAAATTCATTCAGGGTGTTTCCGTGCTGAGCAGCTTTGGTGAAGACACCACGCTGAACTCTGAAACCGCGCTGCAGGTGGCGATCAACGATCATTTCGCCCTGAAGCTGGGTTACAACGTGACCTGGAATAACAATCCGCCAGAATCTGCGCCGGACCGTACCGACACCAAAACCACGATCCAGCTCTCCTACGCGATGTAAGGCAGCCGTGGATCATCAACCGCCGTCTGGCCCAGGCCGCACGGCGGTTTTTTTTCGATCTCTCGCTGGGTTAGCGCACTTTCGCATGGGTTTTGCTCACGGCGGAAAGCTGCTATCATCGTTGCCGCTTTACGCGCCTGGCGTCATTCCGACAATGTGGGTCTGACATCACGCCGGGTAAACCAAACAAAACTCAATGTTGCATGTAGGCTTTCGTGTGGCTTACCACTGCAATGTAAGGATATGAAATGCCAGTAATTACTCTTCCTGATGGCAGCCAGCGCGTGTTTGACCGTCCGGTCAGCGTGATGGATATCGCCCTCGATATCGGTCCGGGTCTGGCCAAAGCCTGTATCGCCGGTCGCGTTAATGGCGAGCTGGTGGATGCGGTGGATCCCATCACTGAAGATGCGCAGGTAGCGATCATCACCGCCAAAGATGAAGCCGGTCTGGAAATTATTCGTCACTCCTGTGCGCACCTGTTAGGGCATGCAATCAAGCAGCTGTGGCCGAATACCAAAATGGCGATTGGCCCGGTCATTGACAACGGCTTCTACTACGATGTGGACCTTGATCATACCCTGACTCAGGAAGATCTTGAGCAGCTGGAAAAGCGTATGCACCAGCTGGCAGAGACCAATTACGACGTCGTGAAGAAAAAGGTGAGCTGGCAGGAAGCCCGTGACGTGTTTGCCGCGCGTGGCGAAAGCTATAAAACCACCATTCTTGACGAAAATATCAGCCATGACGATCGTCCTGGTCTGTATCATCATGAAGAATACATCGATATGTGCCGCGGTCCGCACGTACCGAATATGCGCTTCTGCCACCATTTTAAACTGCAGAAGATTGCCGGTGCATACTGGCGCGGCAACAGCGATAACAAAATGCTGCAGCGCATTTACGGCACCGCCTGGGCTGATAAAAAACAGCTGGCGGCTTACCTGCAGCGCCTGGAAGAGGCCGCAAAGCGCGATCACCGTAAAATCGGTAAGCAGCTGGATCTCTACCACATGCAGGAAGAAGCACCGGGCATGGTGTTCTGGCACAATGACGGCTGGACCATCTTCCGCGAGCTGGAAGTGTTTGTGCGTACCAAGCTGAAAGAGTACGACTACCAGGAAGTCAAAGGTCCGTTTATGATGGACCGCGTGCTGTGGGAAAAAACCGGGCACTGGGAAAACTATAAAGAAGCGATGTTCACCACCTCGTCTGAGAACCGTGAATACTGCATCAAGCCGATGAACTGCCCGGGCCACGTGCAAATCTTCAACCAGGGCCTGAAGTCCTACCGCGATCTGCCGCTGCGTATGGCGGAATTCGGCAGCTGTCACCGCAACGAACCGTCAGGCGCGCTGCATGGCCTGATGCGCGTGCGCGGGTTTACCCAGGACGATGCGCACATCTTCTGTACAGAAGATCAGGTACGCGACGAAGTCAACAGCTGCATCCGTATGGTTTACGACATGTACAGCACCTTCGGTTTTGAAAAAATCGTGGTGAAGCTGTCGACCCGTCCGGAAAAACGTATCGGCACCGATGAAATGTGGGACCGCGCGGAAGTTGACCTGGCCGAAGCGCTGAAAGAAAACGCGATTCCGTTTGAATATCAGCCGGGTGAAGGGGCGTTCTACGGCCCGAAAATTGAGTTTACCCTGTACGATTGCCTCGACCGCGCCTGGCAGTGTGGCACCGTTCAGCTAGACTTCTCCCTGCCAAAACGTCTGGACGCTACCTATGTGGGCGAAACCAACGACCGTCAGACGCCGGTGATGATTCACCGCGCGATTCTGGGTTCAATGGAGCGCTTTATCGGCATCCTGACAGAAGAGTTCGCCGGGTTCTTCCCGAGCTGGCTGGCTCCGGTGCAGGCCGTGGTGATGAATATCACCGACGGTCAGGCTGAATATGTCAGTGAATTGACAAAGAAATTGCAGAATGCTGGCATTCGTGTCAAAGCAGACTTGAGAAACGAGAAGATAGGCTTTAAAATCCGCGAGCACACATTACGTCGCGTCCCTTATATGCTGGTCTGCGGTGAGAAAGAGGTGGAAGCAGGCAAAGTTGCCGTGCGCACCCGCCGTGGTAAAGACCTCGGGAGCATGGACGTAGATGTGTTTGTTGAGAAGCTGCAACAAGAGATTCGCAGCCGACATCTTCACCAATTAGAGGAATAAGGTTATTAAAGGCGGAAAACGAGTACAACCGACGCGTCCGAACCGTATCAACGGTGAAATCCGTGCTACCGAAGTGCGCTTAACAGGCGTAGACGGCGAGCAACTTGGCATTGTCTCACTGCGCGAAGCGATTGAGAAAGCCGAAGAAGCTGGCGTTGATTTAGTTGAAATTAGCCCGAACGCCGAACCGCCGGTTTGCCGTATTATGGATTACGGCAAGTTCCTTTATGAAAAGAGTAAGTCTTCTAAGGAACAGAAGAAGAAGCAAAAAGTTATCCAGGTTAAGGAAATTAAATTCCGTCCTGGGACCGATGAAGGCGACTACCAGGTAAAACTCCGCAGCCTGGTTCGTTTTCTGGAAGAGGGCGATAAAGCCAAAATCACGCTGCGTTTCCGTGGTCGTGAAATGGCTCACCAGCAGATCGGTATGGAAGTGCTTAACCGCGTGAAAGACGATCTGGTTGATCTGGCAGTGGTCGAATCCTTCCCGACGAAGATCGAAGGCCGCCAGATGATTATGGTGCTTGCTCCGAAGAAGAAACAGTAGGCTTTCAAGTAATAATGCCGCGCAGCGTTCGCGCCGCGCGGATTTTTATTCGCCTGTCTGGTTCATTTTATTAACAATGCGAAGTGGATATTTGTAAAAATGCCAAAGATTAAAACTGTACGTGGCGCGGCTAAGCGCTTCAAGAAGACCGCTTCTGGCGGCTTCAAGCGTAAGCACGCAAACCTGCGTCATATTCTGACTAAAAAATCAACGAAGCGTAAACGTCACCTGCGTCCAAAAGGCATGGTGTCTAAAGGCGATCTGGGTCTGGTTGTTGCCTGCCTGCCGTACGCATAAGTTAACTTTTTTATAAATCTGCCTGACCTCTCTGCACTACGGCTTCTGGCCGGCAGGGCATCGGGCATCACAGAATATGATATAGGAGAGCTCACATGGCTCGCGTAAAACGTGGTGTAATTGCTCGCGCACGTCACAAAAAAATCTTAAAACAAGCTAAAGGCTACTACGGTGCACGTTCACGTGTTTACCGCGTTGCCTTCCAGGCTGTTATCAAAGCTGGTCAGTATGCTTACCGCGACCGTCGTCAGCGTAAGCGTCAGTTCCGTCAGCTGTGGATCGCACGTATCAACGCTGCGGCGCGTCAGAACGGCATCTCTTACAGCCGTTTCATCAATGGCCTGAAAAAAGCGTCCATTGAAATTGACCGTAAAATCCTCGCTGACATCGCTGTATTCGACAAAGTGGCATTCACTGCACTGGTTGAAAAAGCAAAATCAGCTCTGGCGTAAGTCAGGTAAAAAAGGGAGCTTGCTCCCTTTTTTATTGTCCGCAACTCACGCAAAAGATTGACATTTTCGCCGCCGGGCTTTTCAATAGTACGGTTTCCATCAAGACAAGGTAATGCAAGCATGCACGCTGCTATTTTCCGTTTCTTTTTTTACTTTAGCGCCTGAACATCAGGGGCTTTTGCGCATAAGAAAAGAAACGAAAAATCGCGCTGAAAGCCTCCCTCGTGGAGGCTTTTTTGTTTCTGGCGACACTTTATCGGATCGCACGATCCCAACGAGAACTGACCAGCCCGGCTGGAAGAAGAGGAAATCATGTCCCAACTCGCAGACCTGGTGGCCCGTGCCACGGCCGCCATCGACGAGGCGTCGGATATCGCCGCCCTGGACGCCGTGCGCGTCGAATATCTGGGTAAAAAAGGGCACCTGACGCTGCAAATGACCACCCTGCGCGAACTGCCGGCAGAAGAGCGCCCGGCCGCGGGTGCGGTGATTAACGAAGCCAAACAGCAGGTTCAGGATCGTCTTACTGCGCGTAAAAACACGCTGGAAAACGCGGCGCTGAATGCCCGGCTGGCGGCAGAGACCATCGATGTCTCCCTGCCGGGTCGTCGCGTTGAAAACGGCGGTCTGCATCCGGTCACCCGTACTATCGATCGTATCGAAACCTTTTTCGGCGAATTGGGTTTCGCGGTCGCCACCGGACCGGAAATTGAAGATGACTACCACAACTTTGATGCGCTGAATATTCCGGGGCATCACCCGGCGCGCGCCGATCATGACACCTTCTGGTTTGATGCCACCCGTCTGCTGCGCACCCAGACCTCTGGCGTGCAGATTCGCACCATGAAGAACCAGCAGCCGCCCATTCGCATCATCGCACCGGGTCGCGTCTACCGTAATGACTACGATCAGACCCACACGCCGATGTTCCACCAGATGGAAGGCCTGATTGTCGATAAAGACATCAGCTTTACCAACCTGAAAGGCACCCTGCACGATTTCCTGAATAACTTCTTCGAAGAAAACCTGCAGATTCGCTTCCGTCCGTCCTACTTCCCGTTTACCGAGCCGTCAGCGGAAGTGGATGTGATGGGTAAAAACGGCAAATGGCTGGAAGTGCTGGGCTGCGGCATGGTGCATCCGAACGTGCTGCGTAACGTGGGCATCGATCCGGAAATCTACTCCGGCTTTGCCTTCGGTATGGGCATGGAACGTCTGACCATGCTGCGCTACGGCGTGACCGATCTACGCGCCTTCTTCGAAAATGATTTACGTTTCCTCAAACAATTTAAATAAGGGCAGGTTATCCAATGAAATTCAGTGAACTCTGGTTACGCGAATGGGTAAATCCAGCCCTGGACAGCGACGCGCTGTCTGAGCAAATCACCATGGCCGGTCTGGAAGTGGACGGCGTGGAGCCGGTTGCCGGTGCCTTCCACGGCGTCGTCGTGGGTGAAGTGGTGGAGTGCGGCCAGCACCCGAACGCAGATAAACTGCGCGTCACCAAAATTAACACCGGCGGCGATCGCCTGCTGGATATTGTCTGCGGCGCGCCAAATTGCCGTCAGGGCCTGAAAGTAGCGGTGGCGACCGTGGGTGCCGTGCTGCCGGGCGATTTCAAAATCAAAGCCGCTAAACTGCGTGGCGAACCGTCAGAAGGCATGCTGTGCTCCTTCTCTGAGCTGGGGATTTCCGACGATCACGCCGGCATCATTGAGCTGCCAGCGGATGCGCCAGTGGGAATGGATATTCGCCAATACCTGCAGCTGGATGACAACACCATTGAAATCAGCGTAACGCCTAACCGCGCTGACTGCCTCGGCATCATCGGCATTGCCCGCGACGTGGCGGTGGTGAACGGTCTGCCGCTGAACGCACCGGCGATTGAACCAGTCCCGGCCACCCTCTCTGATACCTTCCCGATTCGGATCGACGCCACGGATGCCTGCCCGCGCTACCTCGGCCGGGTGGTAAAAGGCATCAATGTTAAAGCGGAAACCCCGCTGTGGATGCGCGAAAAACTGCGTCGCTGCGGTATTCGCTCTATCGATCCGGTGGTAGACATCACCAACTATGTCCTGCTGGAGCTTGGCCAGCCGATGCACGCGTTCGACCTTGACCGCATTGATGGCGGCATCGTGGTGCGCATGGCAAAAGAGGGCGAAACCCTGACGCTGCTGGATGGCAGCGAAGCGAAACTCAGCAGCGATACGCTGGTGATTGCTGACCATCATAAAGCGCTGGCCATGGGCGGCATCTTCGGGGGTGAGCACTCCGGCGTCAACACAGAGACGCAGAACGTTCTGTTTGAGTGCGCCTTCTTCGATCCGCTGGCGATTACCGGTCGTGCGCGTCGTCATGGACTGCACACGGACGCGTCGCACCGCTACGAGCGTGGTGTTGATCCGGCGCTGCAGCATAAAGCGCTGGAGCGCGCTACCCGCTTGCTGCTGGACATCTGCGGCGGTGAAGCGGGTCCGATTATCGACCAGACCGATGCCTGCAAACTGCCGCCGCGTGCCACCATCACGCTGCGCCGCGAAAAGCTGGACCGCCTGATTGGCCACGCGATCGCGGATGAACAGGTCACCGATATTCTGACGCGCCTCGGCTGTGACGTCACCGCAGGCAACGGCGAATGGCAGGCGGTTGCACCGAGCTGGCGCTTCGATATGGCGATTGAAGAAGATCTGGTGGAAGAGGTCGCACGCGTTTACGGCTACAACAACATCCCGGATGTCCCGGTTAAAGCCAGCCTGATCATGACGCAGCATCGCGAAGCGAACCTGTCACTGAAGCGGGCAAAAAACCTGCTGGTGGATAAAGGGTATCAGGAAGCCATTACCTACAGCTTCGTCGATCCAAAAATTCAGCAGCTGCTGCATCCGGGTGAAGAGGCACTGATTCTGCCCAGCCCGATTTCCAGCGATATGTCCGCCATGCGTCTGTCGCTGTGGACCGGTCTGCTGGGTGCGGTGGTGTATAACCAGAACCGTCAGCAGGGCCGCGTGCGTCTGTTTGAAAGCGGTTTACGTTTTGTGCCTGATACGCAGGCCGATCTCGGCATCCGCCAGGATCTTATGCTGGCTGGCGTACTGAGCGGCAACCGCTACGAAGAGCACTGGGATCTGGCGCGTCAGACGGTTGACTTCTATGATTTGAAAGGCGATTTAGAGTCGCTGCTGGAGTTAACCGGTAAGCTGGACGCCATTTCATTCCGCGCCGAAGCGAATCCGGCGCTGCATCCGGGACAGAGCGCGGCCATTTATCTGGGTGAGGAACGTATCGGATTTATCGGTGTGGTACATCCGGAACTGGAGCGTAAACTGGATCTCAACGGCCGCACCTTAGTGTTTGAACTGCTTTGGAATAAGGTCGCAGACCGCGTACTGCCTGACGCGCGCGAGATTTCACGCTTCCCGGCGAACCGTCGTGATATTGCCGTGGTGGTGGCCGAAAGCGTGCCAGCAGCAGATATCATTGCGGAGTGTAAGAAAGTTGGCGTAAATCAGGTAGTTGGCGTAAACTTGTTTGACGTGTACCGTGGTAAGGGCGTAAACGAGGGTGAAAAGAGCCTCGCGATTAGCCTGATTTTGCAGGATACCAGCCGGACACTCGAAGAAGAGGAGATTGCTGCGACCGTTGCCAAATGCGTTGCAGCATTAAAAGAGCGATTCCAGGCAACCTTGAGGGATTGAACCTATGGCGCTTACAAAAGCTGAAATGTCAGAGTACCTGTTTGAAAAACTCGGGTTGAGCAAACGCGACGCCAAAGAGTTGGTGGAACTTTTTTTTGAAGAGGTTCGCCGTGCGTTGGAAAACGGAGAACAGGTAAAGCTGTCTGGATTTGGTAATTTTGATCTGCGTGACAAAAACCAGCGTCCGGGCCGTAACCCAAAGACGGGGGAAGATATTCCGATTACCGCCCGTCGCGTGGTGACTTTCCGTCCCGGGCAGAAGTTGAAAAGCCGCGTGGAAAACGCGTCACCCAAGGATGCTGACTGATTTCAGTACCACAAAAAGGCCGCGCAGCGGCCTTTTTTATTGCCTGCGCGCGTCATCAGCGCCACGGCTTTCTTTTTGCTGCAATCTCTCTACAATCCAATCACCGTTTTCTCAGCCTATCTCCTCTATGACTCTGCTGGATCAGCTTGCCCGCCAGTCCGATCAGCGCAGCCAGCGCTGGCTGCTGGCGCTCAGCGTGGCGGTAATATTGCTGCTGGTACTCAGCCTGTGCGCCGGCGACAGCTGGATTGCGCCGGCGCGCTGGTTTTCTGTCGAAGGCAAACTCTTTGTCTGGCAGCTGCGCCTGCCGCGCACGCTGGCTGTGCTGCTGGTGGGCGCAGCGCTGGCGGTGTGCGGCGTGGTGATGCAGGCATTGTTCAGTAATCCACTGGCGGAGCCGGGCCTGCTGGGCGTCTCAAACGGCGCCGGTATCGGGCTGGTGCTGGCGGTCCTGCTTGGCAATGGCGCGCTGTGGAGCCTGGCGCTGGCGGCCATGGCCGGCGCGTTGCTGATTACCCTGATTCTGCTGCACTTCGCGCACCGCCAGCTTTCGGTGACGCGCCTGCTGCTGACCGGCGTGGCGCTGGGCATTATCTGTAGCGCCATCATGACGTGGGCGGTGTACTTCAGCACCAGCCTCGACCTGCGCCAGCTGATGTACTGGATGATGGGGGGCTTCAGCGGCATCGACTGGCGCTACGGCTGGATGATGCTGGGTCTGCTGCCGGTCACGCTGGCGCTGCTGGCCAGTGCGCGCACGCTGAACCTGCTGGCGCTGGGTGAAACCTCCGCTCGCCAGCTGGGCTTACCGCTGCTGCTGTGGCGCAATCTGCTGGTCCTTGCCATGGGCTGGCTTACGGGCGTCAGCGTGGCGATGGCCGGCGCGATTGGTTTTGTCGGACTGGTCATTCCGCATCTGCTGCGCCTGAGCGGCTTAAGCGATCACCGTTATCTGCTGCCGGCAGCCGCGCTGGCCGGTGCGGCGGTGTTGCTGGCGGCGGATATCATTGCCCGCCTCGCCCTGACCGCAGCGGAGCTGCCGATTGGCGTGGTGACCGCCACGCTGGGCGCACCGCTGTTTATCGTGCTATTAGTGAAGTCAACGCGCTAGCTGCAGCTGGCGGTATGCAATCAACCACAGGAACGGACAATGCAGATTTATCAGACAGAACTGGAAACGCTGGACGGCGAAAAAACTACCCTGGCAGCGTATGAAGGCAAGGTATTACTGGTGGTCAACGTGGCGTCAAAATGCGGTCTGACGCCGCAGTATGAGCAGCTGGAGGCGTTGCATAAAGCCTGGCAGGCGAAAGGTTTCAGCGTACTAGGCTTCCCGTGCAATCAGTTTCTTGAGCAGGAACCGGGCAGCAACAGCGAGATCAAAACCTTCTGCAGCACCACCTATGGCGTGACATTCCCGATGTTTGCCAAAACTGAGGTTAACGGCGAGCAGCGCCACCCCCTGTATCGCCAGCTGGTTGAGTCCCAGCCTGAAGCCGAGCGCCCGGCGGGCAGCGGCTTTCTGGAGCGTATGGTGAGCAAAGGGCGGGCACCGAAAGCGCCAGGCGATATCCTGTGGAATTTTGAAAAATTCCTGATTGATAAACAGGGGAAGGTGATTGCCCGCTTTGCGCCGGATATGACGCCGGACGATCCGCTTATCCTGCAGCGTATTGAGCAGGCGCTGGCGGCCTGAGTGTTACTGCAGTGTCAGAACCTCTGCGTTGCCGGACGGCTGGCCCCCGTCAGCCTGACGCTGCGCAGGGGCGAACTGGTGCATGTGGTGGGGCCAAACGGCGCCGGTAAGAGCACGCTGCTGAGCGTGCTTGCCGGGATGCTGCCGGCGCAGGGTGAGATTACGCTGGCGGGGCAGCCGCTGGCCTCGCTCAGCGGAGCCGCGCTGGCACAGCGCCGCGCCTGGCTGCCGCAGCAGCAGGCGGCGCCGGTTTCCCTGCCGGTGTGGCATTATCTGCGGCTGCATTTACCGCCGCTGCCTGCCGATGCGGATACGGTTCTGCAGGCGGTGCTGGCGCCGCTCGGCCTGCAGGACAAGCTGCGCCATACGCTGAGCCAGCTTTCTGGCGGCGAGTGGCAACGCGTGCGGCTGGCGGCGGTGATACTGCAGGTGCATCCGGCCCTGAATCCACGCGGGCAGCTGCTGATCCTGGATGAACCCATGACGGCGCTTGACGTTGCCCGGCAGCGCGCAGTGGACACGCTGCTGGCGCAGCTGTGTGAGGCGGGTATTGCCGTGCTGGCCAGCGGACACGATCTGAACCACTCGCTGCGGCGTGCGTCAATAGTGTGGCTGATGCAGCAGGGCGAGGTGATGTGTCAGGGGCCTGCGACCGAGGTATTGACGGCCGCGCGGCTGACGCCGCTTTATCAGACTGTGTTCCGGCAAATCGACACGCCTGACGGCCCGCTGCTGTTTATCCCCTAGCTTGCGTGCCGTGCCGCTTTGCCGCTACAGTGTCAGCCGGATGACGGTTCAAAAGGACACTGCTGATGCGGGTGACGCTTCTTCTTTTTTTTGCCTTACTGCTGGCAGGCTGCAGCCATCATGCGCCGCCGCCCAATGGCCGTCTGTCTGACTCCATCACGGTCATCGCGCAGCTCAATGAACAGCTCAGCCGCTGGCGCGGTACGCCGTATCGTTACGGCGGCTTAAGCCGCAGCGGCGTGGACTGTTCCGGCTTTGTCTACCTCACGTTCCGCGACCGTTTTGACCTGCAGTTGCCACGCTCCACGCGGGCGCAGACCGACATCGGTACCCGCATCGATAAAGCCGATCTGCTGCCGGGTGACCTGGTCTTTTTCAAAACCGGCAGCGGAGAGAATGGGCTGCACGTGGGTATTTATGATACCGATAACAGCTTCATTCACGCCTCGACCAGTCAGGGGGTAATTCGCTCCTCGCTGGATAATGTCTATTGGCGAAAAGTTTTCTGGCAGGCGCGCCGCATCTAAACGCATTGTCCATAAAGCAGAAAAATGGCGCAAAAAGCCAACGATTTTTGCGCGTAAATAATTCATTATTTTTGTGCTGATATAACTCTTCTTAAAATTGGTACTTTACGCCAGCCCGGATTAATACTAAAACTAGCGCTAACTTAATTTAATCAGTACGGATTTAAACCTGTGCATTTGGCTTAAGTATTTTGAGATGCATAAAATGGCGCAATGGGACAAAAAACGCCTTCTCTTCCCACGTTTGGTCCTATTGCCTGGCTGTTTTCATTGATATACGATGCGCCAATTGCCACTGCTTCTGGCTGTTAAAATGAAAGTCCATTTATCTGCCGACTATCAGTCGGAAACCTGGTTCTACCCAGCCTACACACTGGCAGGCCAGCTCACAGCGGTCGAGCTGGTTACACAATTTGTCCACGACAGTGCTCCCATTACGCTGCCGCAGGACCTGCTGTTGCCGCAGTTAGACGATGCACAGCAATTACGCCTGCTGCAGAGCCAGCTTTTGCTGCTGGAAAAATACCGCGACTTTTTTGAGTCCCGGCAAATAATTGCGCTAATCCGAATTGATGAATCGATGGCGGCGACGCTATTAGCCAGTGAATTTCTGTTAAGAAAATTCAGACAGCTTTCTTTTATTGTGCTGGATGTCAGCGAAACGTTTCCGCAATTATCGCTGGGGAAATCTCATCCGCTGCTTGGCGCGCTGCAACATGAATTTCGCTTATCACTTTCTCAGTTTGGCGCCGGAAAAGCGCCGGCCACTGCTGTTTATGATAATGTGTTTAGCGTGTTAAAACTGGATAAAGCCTTTATTCAGGAACTGGCAAAACGCGCCTCATTTACACCTTTCATTCAGGCAGTTATCGATAATTTTTCTGCTCACGCACAGCAGATCATTATTTGCGGTATCGACAATAATGCCCTGCTGGAGAAAGTCAGCACCCTGACGGGCGCGCAAATGCAGGGTAGCCTGTTTTCGGTTGTCCAGGCGGAACGGTTAAACGATCTCATCTATCCTGACGTCACGCTGCAAACCCCTTCACAGCACTAAACCTTTCACCTGTCTTCTGTGCCACGCCGGCAGTAGACTACGCTTAACACTCACTATGCAATGCGGGTGCCGCTGTGCTGCGCACCTTCTGGAGTATCGATGCAATTTATTAATAGCTGGCAGCGTGAGTTGCCGGGATTCTATACGTCGCTGTCACCGACGCCGCTGGCGGGTGGGCGGCTGTTTTATCACAATGCACCGCTGGCGAGCGAACTGGAACTGGACGAGGCGCTGTTTGCCGGAGACGGACATGGCGTCTGGAGCGGTCGCGCATTGCTGCCGGGCATGGCGCCGCTGGCGCAGGTCTACAGCGGCCATCAGTTTGGCGTCTGGGCCGGTCAGCTGGGCGATGGCCGCGGTCTGCTGCTGGGCGAGCAGCAGCTGACCAACGGGCGACGGGTTGACTGGCATCTGAAAGGGGCGGGCTTAACGCCGTATTCGCGCATGGGAGATGGCCGGGCGGTGATCCGCTCCAGCGTGCGTGAATTTCTCGCGTCGGAAGCGCTGCATCACCTCGGCATTCCGACTACGCGCGCGCTGGCGCTGGCCGTGGGCGATGAGCCGGTGCAGCGCGAAACCCGCGAGCGGGGGGCCATGCTGATGCGCATCGCAGAAAGTCATCTGCGCTTTGGCCATTTTGAACACTTCTATTACGGCGGCGAGCAGGAGAAAGTGCGGCAGCTGGCGGACTATGCGATTCGCCATCACTGGCCGCAGCTGCAGGAGGAAGCGGATCGCTATCTGCTGTGGTTTACCGATGTGGTACAGCGTACGGCGCGTCTGATTGCCCTGTGGCAAAGCGTGGGGTTTGCGCATGGCGTCATGAACACTGATAACATGTCGATTCTGGGCTTAACGCTGGATTACGGCCCGTATGGCTTTCTGGATGACTATCAGCCGGATTTCATCTGCAATCACAGCGATTATCAGGGACGTTATTCATTTGAAAACCAACCGATGATTGGGTTATGGAATCTCAACCGGCTGGCACACGCGCTCTCCGGGTTGCTCACCACGGAGCAACTGAAACAGGCGCTGGCGCAGTACGAGCCGGAACTGATGCGCGTCTGGGGCGAGAAAATGCGCGCCAGACTCGGTCTTCTGACCGCCGACGCCAGTGATAATACCATTCTTACCGGTCTGCTGACCCTGATGACGCAGGAGCGCAGCGACTATACGCTGACCTTCCGCCTGCTGAGTGAAACGCAGCAGCAGGAGGCGCGCTCTCCGTTACGCGATGAGTTTATCGATCGCGACGCGTTTGATCGCTGGTATGCGCAGTACCGCCAGCGACTGCTGCAGGAGCAGGTCAGTGATGAGGCGCGTCAGGCGGTAATGAAAGCGGCCAACCCGGCGCTGGTGTTGCGCAACTACCTGGCGCAGCAGGTGATTGACGATGTGGAGCAGGGTAATACCGCGGCGCTGGAAAAGCTGCACCTTGCGCTGCAGCAACCCTTCAGTGATGCGGCCGTCAGCGCCGAACTGCGCCAGCGGCCACCGGAGTGGGGAAAAACGCTGGAGGTCAGTTGCTCCAGCTGAAGCACTCAGAAGCGGCTGTCAACGGCGGCCGCCAGCGTCGCCAGCACTGCGGCGCTGTCTTCCCAGCCAAGACACGGATCGGTGATGGACTGGCCGTAGGTCAGCGGCTGGCCGCTGACGACCTTCTGCTGACCTTCCTCCAGGAAGCTCTCAATCATCACGCCGGCAATCGCCCGTGAACCGGCGCGGATCTGCCCGGCGACATCGTCCGCAACGTCACGCTGGCGGCGGTGCTGCTTCAGGCAGTTACCGTGGCTGAAGTCGATCACCAGCTGCTCCGGCAGGTTGAACTCGCGCAGGCTGGCGGCGGCCGCCGCCACGTCTTCAGCATGGTAATTGGGCTGACGTCCGCCGCGTAAAATCACATGTCCGTGCGGGTTGCCGCTGGTCTGATAAATGGTCATCTGGCCGTTTTTGTCCGGAGACAGGAACATATGGCTGGCGCGCGAGGCGCGAATGGCATCGACCGCAATCTGTACGTTACCGTCGGTGCCGTTTTTGAAGCCGACCGGACAGGAGAGCGCCGAGGCCATTTCACGGTGAATCTGACTTTCGGTGGTGCGTGCGCCAATGGCTCCCCAGCTGATCAGGTCAGCAATAAACTGGCCGATCACCATATCAAGGAACTCCGTGGCGGTGGGCAGACCCAGCGCGTTGATATCCAGCAGCAGCTTGCGGGCAATGGCGATGCCGCGGTTTACGTCAAAGCTGCCGTCCAGATCCGGATCGGAGATCAATCCTTTCCAGCCCACCACGGTACGCGGTTTTTCAAAATAGGCGCGCATGACGATTTCCAGGCGGTCCTGATACTGCGTGCGCAGCGCATTCAGGCGGGCGGCGTATTCCAGCGCGGCTTTCGGATCGTGCAGCGAGCAGGGGCCAATGATCACCAGCAGGCGGGGATCTTCACCGGTCAGGATGCGCGCAATACGCTGGCGCGCGGCCGTCACGCTGGCGGCCACGTCCGCCGAAACAGAATGTTGTTGCGCAAGGGCAGCCGGGGTCAGCAGGCTGCCGATGCGTGCCGTACGCAGTTCATCGGTTTTGTTCATGGGGGATTCTCAAAGCTGTTCTTCGCAACGGTGAAATACCGGGAAGTGATGAGGGTCACAATAAACCATTGGTCTGCGAATTCAACCAGCGAAATCAAACGGGTATAAAAATCTGCCGGCAGCCGGGCTTTACGCGATCGCCGGCTGCGGCAGTTTCGCCTTAATACATGCTGCGCTGCAGCCCCATGATGTCGAGGATCTTGGTGGCGATCTCTTCCACCGAATAGTTGGTGCTGTTGAGGTAGCGAATCTGATGCTGGCGGAACAGCGCTTCCACTTCACCGACCTCCAGCCGGCACTGTCGCAGCGAAGCATAGCGGGTATTCTCTGCCCGCTCCTGGCGGATAGCGGCGAGACGCTCCGGATCGATTGTCAGGCCAAACAGCTTATGCTGGTGCGCGCGCAGGGCGGGCGGCAGCTTCAGGTTGTCCATATCGTCGGCAATAAACGGGTAGTTTGCGGCGCGCACGCCAAACTGCATGGCAAGATAGAGGCTGGTGGGGGTTTTACCGCAGCGCGACACGCCCAGCAGAATCACCTGCGCATCTTCCAGCCCGCGCAGCGAGATGCCGTCATCGTGCGCCAGCGTATAGTCAATGGCGGCAATACGCGCATCGTATTTCCCCAGATTGCTGGCGGTCAGGCCGTGGGTGCGGTGGGCGACCGGCATCGACGCGACGCCGAGCTCACTTTGTAACGGCGCCACCAGCGCCTGCACGATATCCTGACAAAAGCCGTCGCTCTCCAGAATGATGTCGCGCACCTCGGGCGTCACAATTGAGAAAAAGACCAGCGGGCGCACACCGCTCTGCTGATACAGGGCGTTAATCTGCGCTTTTACCGCCTGTGCGCGCTGCACGTTCTCCACAAAGGGCAGCGTCACGCTGTGGGTACTGACCGGAAACTGAGATAACACCGCATGGCCCAGCACTTCTGCGGTAATGGCCGTTCCGTCAGAGATATAAAACACGCTACGTTCGGTGCTCATCCGTATCTGTTTCCTCTTCGTCGCAGGGCAATAATTAATAACAGTATTTCATTTTAATTCATAACAAAATGAATTATCCATATTGAGCGAAGCGGTACGGAATTTTCTGCCGCACCGCAAATTCCATATTAGATGAAATCCTCACGGGAAAAGTGTTAATTCCTCTCCTTTTTAATCATGGCTGCGAAATAAGTCTGCGAACAGTTGCGCAACAAAAAAGGGCGATAAATCACTGAAAACAGGATGGTATCAGGCAGGCAAGGCGCTGCGCGAAAATTAGCATGTTGCGCAACATGATCATTTACCGGGAGTAGTCCGAATTTTGATTTCTTTTTCTGCTTTAACGATTCAACACTTAGAGTTTATTTAGTGGTTGTGCCAGGCTGGTCTGGCGAATAGCAACATGTTCCATGTGCTTTAATCATTTAAAAGGATAATCTCAATGTCCAATCTAGACCAACAGTCCTTAGTGCTCTGGTACAACCAGCTTGGCATGCATGATGTTGATCGGGTGGGGGGCAAAAATGCGTCCCTGGGAGAAATGATTACCAATTTGTCGTCGCTGGGTGTGTCCGTGCCGAACGGCTATGCGACCACATCTTACGCCTTCAATCAGTTTCTCGATCAAAGCGGACTGAACCAGCGTATTTATGCCCTGCTGGATGAAACGGATATTGATGACGTTGCCGCGCTGGCGCAGGCGGGCAAACAGATTCGTCAATGGGTCGTGGACACGCCGTTCCAGCCTGCGCTGGAAGAGGCGATTCGCACAGCGTATGAGCAGCTCTCTGCTGATGACGCCGATGCCTCTTTTGCGGTGCGCTCTTCCGCGACTGCGGAAGATATGCCGGATGCCTCCTTTGCCGGTCAGCAGGAGACTTTCCTGAACGTGCAGGGCTTTGATGCGGTATTGATTGCCGTGAAGCACGTTTTCGCCTCGTTATTTAACGATCGCGCCATTTCCTACCGTGTGCATCAGGGCTACGACCACCGTGGCGTAGCGCTGTCGGCGGGTATTCAGCGTATGGTGCGGTCCGATCTCGCCTCCTCGGGTGTCATGTTCACCATTGATACGGAATCCGGCTTCGATCAGGTGGTCTTTATCACTTCGGCGTACGGCTTGGGTGAGATGGTGGTGCAGGGCGCGGTCAACCCGGACGAGTTTTATGTCCACAAGCCGACGCTGGCAGCCGGCCGGCCGGCAATTGTGCGCCGTACGATGGGCTCGAAAAAAATTCGCATGGTATACGCCGATTCGCAGGCGCATGGCGAACAGGTGCGCATTGAGGATGTTGATCAGGCGGCGCGCGATCGCTTTAGTCTGACGGATGAGGAAGTGCAGGATCTGGCGCGCCAGGCGGTGCTGATTGAGCAGCATTACCAGCGCCCGATGGACATTGAGTGGGCCAAAGATGGTCACACCGGCAAGCTATTTATCGTCCAGGCGCGTCCGGAAACGGTGCGCTCGAATGGTCAGGTGATGGAACGCTATAACCTGCAGGGCAAAGGCCAGGTGCTGGTGGAGGGCCGGGCGATTGGCCACCGTATCGGCGCGGGTGAGGTCAAGGTCATCCACGATATCAGTGAAATGCACCGCATTGAGAAAGGCGATGTGCTGGTCACCGATATGACTGACCCGGACTGGGAACCGATCATGAAGAAAGCCTCGGCGATTGTCACCAATCGCGGCGGCCGGACCTGCCATGCGGCGATCATCGCCCGTGAGCTGGGCATTCCGGCAGTGGTGGGCTGCGGGGATGCAACCGAGCACCTGCAGGATGGTCACAAGGTGACGGTGTCCTGTGCCGAAGGCGATACCGGCTACGTCTATAATGACCTGCTAGATTTTGAAGTGACCAGCTCCCGGGTGGATACCATGCCGGATTTGCCCCTGAAAATTATGATGAACGTGGGCAACCCGGACCGCGCTTTTGATTTTGCCTGCCTGCCCAATGAAGGCGTCGGGCTTGCGCGGCTGGAGTTCATAATTAACCGCATGATCGGCGTGCACCCGAAAGCGCTGCTGGAGTTTGAGCAGCAGACGCCAGAGCTGCAGGCGCAGATCCGCCAGATGATGAAAGGCTTTGACGATCCGGTCGAGTTCTACATTGCCCGCCTGACGGAAGGGATTGCCACGCTGGGCGCAGCCTTCGCCCCGAAGCGGGTGATTGTGCGTCTCTCTGATTTCAAATCAAACGAATATGCTAACCTGGTGGGCGGCGAGCGTTATGAGCCGGAAGAAGAGAACCCGATGCTCGGCTTCCGCGGCGCGGGCCGTTACGTGGCGGATAGCTTCCGCGACTGCTTCGCGCTGGAGTGTGAAGCGGTGAAGCGCGTGCGTAACGAAATGGGGCTGACCAACGTCGAGATCATGGTGCCGTTTGTCCGTACCGTGGACCAGGCGGAAGCCGTGGTGGCCGAGCTGGCGAAACAAGGCCTGAAGCGCGGTGAAAACGGGCTGAAGGTGATTATGATGTGCGAAATCCCCTCTAACGCCTTGCTGGCAGAGCAATTCCTGCAGCATTTCGACGGCTTCTCGATTGGCTCCAACGATATGACGCAGCTGGCGCTGGGGCTGGATCGCGATTCCGGCGTGGTCTCCGCGTTGTTTGACGAGCGCAACGACGCGGTGAAAGCGTTGCTGTCGATGTCCATTCAGGCGGCGAAGAAGCAGGGCAAATATGTCGGCATCTGCGGACAGGGGCCGTCAGATCATCAGGATTTTGCTGCCTGGCTGATGGAGCAGGGCATTGACAGCCTGTCGCTTAATCCGGATACCGTGGTGGAAACCTGGCTGAGCCTGGCGGAGCTGGATGGCGCAAAAGCCTGATTTATCCGTGAAATAGCGCGTTCGGGACAATCCGGACGCGTTACGGCTAAAAACCATGAAGGCCAGCACTGCTGGCCTTCTGTTTTACTGAATTGCAGGCAAAAAAAAGCCCATCACAGGGGATGGGCAAAGACTACACACAGCAATTCTTCACTTTACTCAGGGGAAAAGGGTGATTAAAAATCAGTAGGTTGATTCAAAACATACGCAACATGTTATTCATCGCCGCCGCCTGCGTCTTTAAGAATCCTCTTATTAGTTTAAAGTTGATAATCTTTTGTGGCCTTTTTACCCCCTTCGCACGCAAAATCCAGTGCGAAAAATAATCATTCGAACGGTGAAAACAGCGCAAAGCGGCGAAAAGTGCGTTTTTTCTTAAAAATCATTAATGAAAAAAACCGCTGCAGGCCGGAATTCGCCGTCGCCGGGTTAATGAGGTTTAGCCAGCGTAAAGTATGGGCGCACGCTAAAGCAGAAGCGCAGAGGCTGTTATGACGGGATGGGGCGGCAACGCCAGCGATAAACGTGCCTTGCGACGCGCTCTCACTGATAAGTGATGCGCCACTGTAACACCGGCTGCGCTGGCAGCCTCTACCGGCGGCCTCGCCGGGAAGACACCGGTTCCGGGACAGAAAGCTCCACGCTCTGCTGACGTTTAACTTAGCGCGCAGCGTTGCCGGCCACGCCGCGCGCCAGGCACGTCAGGGCAGTTCTTCTTCGTGTTCGGTTAAGGCTTCAATGGCCGTTTCCGGATCGTCATCAGGGGCGGGCGCTTCATGCATCCATACCGATACCAGCCGGTACGACACCGCCAGCACCACCGGCCCGATAAACAAGCCAATCATGCCAAAGGCAATCAGCCCGCCGATAACGCCGGATAAAATCAGGATCATTGGCAGATCGGCGCCCATGCGAATCAGCACCGGGCGCAGCACGTTATCCAGCGTGCCCACCACACAGCTCCAGATCAGCAGCACGGTTCCCCAGGTGGTATCTCCGCTCCAGTAGAGCCAGATGATAGCCGGCACCAGCACGATCAGGGGCCCCAGCTGCACCAGGCAGGTCAGAATCATCAGCACGGTTAACAGCGTGGCGTAAGGGATGCCGGAAATCGCCAGGCCAATGCCGCCCAGCACGCCCTGCACCAGCGCGGTCACAACCACGCCGAGCGCCACCGCACGGATTGCCTGCCCGGCCAGCAGCACGGCCGCGTCGCCGCGCGGTCCGCCCATCCGGTAAGCAAAGTGACGAATGCCTTGTCCTACCTGCTCACCGCGCCAGTAAAGCAACACGCTGAACAGCAGCATCAGGCCGAGATGCAGCATAAAGCGGCCAAAATGGCCGGCCTGAGCAACAAAGAAGCCGGTGGTACGCCCGATATAGGGCTGAACCTGGCGCATAATGGCTGAGCCGCCGCCATCCACCAGTTTGTGATAATTGAGATAAAGCTTACCGCCCACGTACGGAATATCATGCAGCCAGGCCAGATCGGGCAGCACCAGATGCCGCTGCGTGGCCCAGGCAATCACCGGTGCGCTGTTGTCAATCAGGCTGCTGACCAGCAGCGCAATCGGAATGATAAACAGCAGCAGCAGCAAAAAGGTCATGGCGACGACGGCCAGAGAGCGGCGGCCCCACAGCAGGTGCTGCAGGCGAATCATCAACGGCCAGGTGGCGATGACCACCATGCTGGCCCAGGCAAAGCCGAGAATAAACGGCTGAACCACCCAGAGACAGGCGATGATCATCAGCAGAATGAACATCAGCGAAAACAGAATCTGCGGTAAGTCCATACCGCGTTGCAGGTTTTTCATAACGACGTTTAACCTCAAATAATCCTTCGTGAAGCGGCGGAGAACGCCGGGCTCATGATGATCTATTTCCTGAAAATTAAACAGAAAAAAGCCGCGCCGCCGCGGCGCTTTCCGGAAAAAACAGCGGGCGTGAAAAAAATATGATAAAACCAGTGACTGAAAAAACTTAACCACGCAAACGTTTACAACATCCCGGTCACGAAATAATGATCCCACAGATTTCTCAGGCACCCGGCCTCGTTCAGCTGGTGCTGACATTCCTGCAGGCCCTGAAAGAACAGGGTTTTACCGGCGATACCGCCACCAGCTATGCCGATCGCCTTTCGCTGTCCACGGACAACAGTATTTACCAGCTGCTGCCTGACGCTGCGCTGTTTCCGCGTTCCACCGCCGATGTGGCGCTGATTGCCCGCCTGGCAGGCGAAGCGCGGTTTAAAACGCTGGTCTTTACACCACGCGGCGGCGGCACCGGCACCAATGGCCAGTCGCTTAATCAGGGCATTGTGGTCGACATGTCGCGCTACATGAATCGCATCCTGGAAATCAATACGGAACAGCGCTGGGTGCGGGTCGAAGCGGGTGTGGTTAAAGATCAGCTTAACGCGTGGCTCAAGCCCTACGGTTTCTTTTTCTCGCCGGAGCTCTCAACCAGCAATCGCGCGACGCTCGGCGGCATGATCAATACGGATGCCTCGGGTCAGGGGTCGCTGGTGTATGGCAAAACCTCCGATCACGTAGAGGGCCTGCGTGCGGTCCTGCTGGGCGGCGACATTCTGGATACCCGCGCCATGCCGGTGGGGCTGGCCGAACAGCTGGCCGCGACGCCAACGCCAGAAGGGCGCATTTACCGCGAAGTGATCGATCGCTGCCGGGCACAGCGCGATGTGATTCTGGAAAAGTTTCCCCGGCTGAACCGCTTCCTCACCGGTTATGATCTGCGCCACGTCTTCAGTGACGATATGCAAATCTTTGACCTGACGCGACTGCTGTGCGGCGCTGAAGGCACACTGGCCTTTATTACCGAGGCACGTCTCGATATTACGCCCATCCCGCAGGTGCGGCGGCTGGTCAATATTAAATATGACTCCTTTGATTCCGCACTGCGCAACGCGCCCTTTATGGTGGAGGCGCAGGCGCTGTCAGTGGAAACGGTCGATTCCAAAGTGCTTAACCTGGCACGCGAAGACATCGTCTGGCACTCCGTGAAAGAGCTGATTGCCGATGTGCCGGATAAAGAGATGCAGGGGCTGAATATTGTTGAGTTCGCGGGCGACAACGCTGCGCTGATCGAGCAGCAGGTCAGTGCTCTGTGCAGCCGGCTGGATGAACTGATGGCGCAGCAGCAGGGGGGCGTAATTGGCTACCAGCTGTGCAACGATTTAGCCGGAATCGAGCGTATCTATAACATGCGCAAAAAAGCGGTGGGGTTGCTGGGCAATGCCAAAGGGCGCGCCAAACCGATTCCGTTCGTTGAGGATACCGCCGTGCCGCCGGAGCAGCTGGCGGATTACATTGTCGCGTTCCGCGCGCTGCTCGACAGCCACGGACTGAGTTACGGCATGTTTGGTCATGTCGATGCCGGCGTGCTGCACGTGCGCCCGGCGCTGGATATGTGCGACCCTCAGCAGGAGATGCTGATGAAGACGCTCTCCGACGAAGTGGTGGCGCTGACTGCGCGCTACGGCGGTCTGCTGTGGGGAGAGCACGGCAAAGGTTTCCGCGCACAATACAGCCCGGACTTTTTTGGCGAAACGCTCTTCACCGAGCTGCGACGCATCAAAGCCGCGTTCGATCCGGATAACCGCATGAACCCCGGGAAAATCTGTACGCCACTGGGCAGCAATGAACCCATGATGCAGGTCGATGCGGTGAAACGGGGAACCTGGGATCGTCAGATCCCGCTCACGGTGCGTAATGACTGGCGCGGCGCGATGGAGTGTAATGGAAACGGACTGTGCTTTAACTTTGATGCCCGCAGTCCGATGTGCCCGTCGATGAAGATTACCCGTAACCGGATCCACTCACCCAAAGGGCGGGCAACCCTGACGCGCGAGTGGCTGCGGCTGCTGGCGGAGCAGGGCGTTGATCCCTCACAGCTGGAAAACGCGCTGCCGGAACAGCGCGCCAGCCTGCGGACGCTGATCAGCCGTACCCGTAATTCCTGGCATGCCAGGCAGGGCGAATACGATTTTTCTCACGAAGTGAAAGAAGCGATGTCCGGCTGTCTGGCCTGCAAAGCCTGTTCAACGCAGTGCCCGATCAAAATTGATGTACCGGATTTTCGCGCCCGCTTTTTGCAGCTCTACCACACCCGTTATCTGCGACCGGTAAGTGACCACCTGGTGGCGGCGGTGGAGAGTTATGCGCCGCTGATGGCCAGAGCGCCGCGGGCATTTAACTTCTTCCTTAAGCAGCCGTGGATGCGGGAATTCAGTAAAAACCACATCGGCATGGTCGATCTGCCGTTGCTCTCATCGCCCAGTCTGCGTCAGCAGCTGAGCGGCCATGCGGCGATGAGCCTGACGCTGGAGCAGCTGGAAGCGCTGGACAGCGCGCAGCGCGAGCGTTGTGTGCTGGTGGTGCAGGATCCCTTTACCAGCTACTACGAAGCGCAGCTGGTGACGGATTTTATCCGGCTGATTGAGAAGCTGGGATACCGGCCGGTGCTGCTGCCGTTCTCACCGAACGGCAAGGCACAGCATGTTAAAGGTTTCCTGCAGCGTTTTGCGCGCACCGCCCGCAAAACGGCGGACATGCTCAACCGCGTGGCCCGGCTGGGGATGCCGCTGGTTGGCGTCGATCCCGCCACGGTGCTCTGCTATCGCGACGAGTATCAGCAGGTACTGGGCGAGCAGCGCGGCGATTTTAAGGTGCTGCTGGTGCATGAGTGGCTGCAGCAGGTGCTGGCGGATCGGCCAGTGGAAATCGCCAGCGGTGAAGCCTGGTATCTGTTTGCTCACTGCACGGAGGTGACGGCACTGCCGGCCACCCCGGCCCAGTGGCAGACTATTTTTGCCCGCTTTGGCGCGAAGCTGGAAAATATCAATGTCGGCTGTTGCGGCATGGCTGGCACTTACGGTCATGAACGGCAAAATCTGGAGAATTCGCTGGGCATTTATGCGCTCTCCTGGCATCCGCAGATGCAGAAATTACCGCGTCAGCGCTGTCTGGCGACCGGGTTCTCCTGCCGCAGTCAGGTTAAACGCGCCGAAGGTAACGGCATGCGCCACCCGCTGCAGGCGCTGCTGGAATTGATGTAAACAAATTGTAGGAGCCGTCACAAAGCTGGATTAGAATATCCAGCCGGCGTGACGGACAAAATCGCTCTACAGGCGCGTTGCCTGTGCCCAGTCGCCGCTGAGCGCCAGTTGATGACACAAACGGGTCAGCGACAGGCGCGCCAGCTGGTAAGCCTGAATCCGGAACAAACGGTCGCGATCGGCGTTGCCCATCTCCTGTACCAGACGGTGATGGAGCTTGCCCAGCGCATGCAGATAGCTGTGATCGTCGCCGTTCAGCTGGCAGAGTTCGGCCATATCGAGGCAGGTGTCATTAAAGCGGCGCAGCTGCTCAATGGAGCAGTCGGCGCGGTTAAGCTTTGCCTGAGCCAGATAGAAGTCGACGGTGCTATCGCGCAATGCAAAGCGATATTCGTCGATTTTCTGTTGCAGCCAGGCCGGAACGGACAGCGTCATATCGCCACCTTAATGGGTTAATGATAATCATTATCATATTAAACCGCGTCAGGAATGCAATTCCCGCTGTGAAATTAATTGATTTCTTATGCCTGTTACTTAAATCGGCAATAACAATCTCTTTACATCATAGAAAGGCGTAACCTATCAATCAGCATAAAAACGTAAAGTGGTATTTGAGAATTTTACGGTTTTTTAACAGGTTACGCCGGCGACGCCGGGAACAGATTCGCCCTTACAGGATGGTGTGGAGTGACTATGCTTAATAAAGCAGCGGTCAAAAACAGCACGAGATGATTATCCCTGCAAAACAAGAGGTTGAAGTGATATCTGATATCACTACCATAGGGGGATAGCCTGAAAAGGCCCAGACTTACGAGGTAACACTATGTCATCAGTAAATGCAGCGTCTTTTTCACCCGATGATTTCGTCTGGAAAGGGCTCACGCTGACCGAGTCAGCGGCAAAACAGATTCTCAGCCTGGTGGAACAGGACCCGGAAGTAAAGGGCCTGAAACTGGGCGTGAAACAGTCCGGCTGTGCCGGCTTTGGTTATGTCATGGATCTGGTAAAAGAGCCAGCCGATGACGACCTGCAGTTTGAGCAATTCGGCGCAAAACTGTTTGTGCCGCTTCAGGCGATGCCGTTTGTTGACGGTACCGAACTGGACTATGTCCGTGAAGGCCTGAACCAGATTTTTAAATTCAACAACCCTAAAGCTCAGCACGCCTGCGGGTGCGGTGAAAGCTTTGGCGTCGAGTAAGTGAAATATGTCACGACACAGCGAAGCATCTGACGATGTACAAACCTGGGAAGGCAGCCTGAACTACAAAGAAGGCTTCTTCACCCAGCTGCAAACCGACGAACTGGCACACGGCATCAATGAAGATGTGGTGCGCGCCATTTCGGCCAAACGTAACGAACCGGAGTGGATGCTGGAATTCCGCCTCAAGGCCTTCCGTGCCTGGCTGGAGATGGAAGAGCCACACTGGCTGAAAGCGCATTACGACAAGCTCGATTATCAGGATTACAGTTACTACTCTGCGCCATCCTGCGGTAACTGCGACGACAGCTGCGCCTCCGAACCGGGTGCCACTCAGGCTTCCGGCAGCGTCGCGTCCAGCGAATACCTGACGAAAGAAGTCGAAGATGCCTTTAATCAGCTGGGCGTACCGGTGCGCGAAGGGAAAGAAGTTGCGGTTGACGCGATTTTTGACTCCGTCTCCGTCTCCACTACCTATCGTGACAAACTGGCAGAGCAGGGCATTATTTTCTGCTCTTTCGGCGAAGCCATTCACGATCATCCGGAGCTGGTGCAGAAGTATCTGGGCACCGTTGTGCCGCATAACGATAACTTCTTTGCGGCGCTGAACTCGGCGGTGGCCTCTGACGGTACCTTCGTCTACATCCCGAAAGGCGTGCGTTGCCCGATGGAGCTGTCGACCTATTTCCGCATCAACGCGGCCAAAACCGGTCAGTTCGAACGCACCATCCTGATTGCCGATGAAGACAGCTACGTCAGCTACATCGAAGGCTGCTCCGCGCCGGTGCGTGACACCTATCAGCTGCACGCTGCTGTGGTGGAAGTGATCATTCACAAGAACGCTGAAGTGAAATACTCCACCGTTCAGAACTGGTTCCCGGGCGGCGAAGGTGAAGGCGGTATTCTGAACTTCGTGACCAAGCGCGCCCTGTGCGAAGGTGACCACAGCAAGATGTCGTGGACCCAGTCTGAAACCGGTTCAGCCATCACCTGGAAGTACCCAAGCTGTATTCTGCGCGGTGACCATTCTGTCGGTGAGTTTTACTCTGTGGCGCTGACCAGTGGCCGTCAGCAGGCGGATACCGGCACCAAGATGATCCACATTGGTAAAAACACCCGGTCGACCATCATTTCTAAAGGGATCTCGGCCGGTAAGAGCCAGAACACCTACCGCGGGCTGGTGAAAATTATGCCGACGGCAACGAACGCACGTAACTTTACCCAGTGCGATTCCATGCTGATTGGCCCGGATTGTGGTGCGCATACGTTCCCGTATGTCGAAACCCGCAACAACAGCGCTCAGCTGGAGCACGAAGCCACCACGTCGCGTATCGGTGAAGATCAGATGTTCTACTGCCTGCAGCGCGGCATCAGCGAAGAAGATGCGATCTCCATGATCGTGAATGGCTTCTGTAAAGACGTTTTCTCCGAGCTGCCACTGGAATTCGCCGTGGAAGCGCAAAAACTGTTAGCCATCAGCCTTGAGCACAGTGTCGGCTGATGCCACACGCGTTGCCGGAAGCAATGTGAAGGAAAGAGTATGTTAAGCATTAAAGATTTACAGGTTAGCGTTGAAGACAAAGAGATTTTGCGCGGTCTGAACCTTGAAGTGAAGCCGGGCGAAGTGCATGCCATCATGGGACCTAACGGTTCCGGCAAAAGCACCCTGTCTGCCACGCTGGCTGGCCGTGAAGATTATGAAATCACCGGCGGTTCCGTGACCTTCAAAGGCAAAGATCTGCTGGCGCTGGAGCCGGAAGAGCGTGCCGGTGAAGGCATCTTCATGGCATTCCAGTATCCGGTTGAAATTCCGGGCGTCAGCAACCAGTTTTTCCTGCAGACTTCAGTCAACGCGGTACGCAAATACCGTGAGCAGGAAGAGCTGGATCGTTTTGATTTCCAGGACTTCATTGAAGACAAGATCAAACTGCTGAAAATGCCGGAAGATTTGCTGACCCGTTCCGTGAACGTCGGCTTCTCCGGCGGTGAAAAAAAGCGTAACGACATTCTGCAGATGGCGGCACTGGAGCCAGAGCTGTGTATCCTTGATGAAACCGATTCCGGTCTGGATATCGATGCCCTGAAGATTGTCTCGGAAGGCGTTAACAGCCTGCGCGATGGCAAACGTTCGTTCATCATCGTCACGCACTATCAGCGTATCCTTGATTACATCAAGCCGGATCACGTGCACGTGCTGTATCAGGGCAAAATCGTGAAGTCTGGCGACTTTACGCTGGTGAAACAGCTGGAGGAGCAAGGCTATGGCTGGCTTACCGACCAGGAGTGATAACGCGCTGCAGCAGTGGCATCACCTGTTTGAATCGCGCGGTGATGCGCGTTCCCTGCAGGCGCAGCAGCACTGGCAGCAACTGATGCGTCTCGGCCTGCCTACGCGCAAGCACGAGCACTGGAAATACACCTCGCTGGACAGCCTGCTGGCACAGCAGTTCGTACTGCCGGACGCGCACAGCGTCAGCGCTGAACAGATCGCGCAGCTGGCGCTGCCGCTGGATGCCATTCGTCTGGTGTTTGTTGACGGTCGCTTCCAGCCGGAGCTGAGCGCACGCGACACCGAACTGTTTGAGGTGCAGCACAGCCGGGCCGCAGAGCGTCGTCCGCTGCCGGCACCGGTTCAGCCGGAAGTGTTTCTGCACCTGACAGAGAGCCTGGCAGAAGAGGTGACGTCCATTCGCCTGCCGCGCGGCAAAGCGGCTGCCCGTCCGCTCTATCTGCTGCACGTTACCAGTGGCAAGGCGGATGCGCTGAATACCGTGCATCACCGTCACCATCTGGAGCTGGAGCAGAGCGCAGAAGCACAGGTGATTGAACATTACGTCAGCCTGGATGCCACGGCGCACTTCACCGGCGCGCGCTTCACCTTCAGCGTGGCGGATAACGCCCGGCTGCAGCATATTAAGCTGGCGTTTGAAGACAGCCGCAGCTACCACTTTGCGCATAACGACATCGTGATTGGTCGTGATGCCCAAGTCAGCAGCAACAGCTTCCTGCTGGGTGCCGGTCTGTCGCGTCACAACACCAGCGTTCAGCTCAACGGTGAAAACACCCAGCTGTCGCTGAACAGTCTGGTTCTGCCGGTGGGGGCTGAAGTTGCGGATACCCGTAGCTATCTGGAGCATAACAAAGGCTACTGCCTGAGCCGTCAGCTGCATAAAACCATTTCGCGCGAAAAGGGCCGCTCCGTCTTCAACGGTCACATCAAAGTGGCGCAGCATGCGCTGAAAACCGATGGACAGATGACCAATAACAACCTGTTACTGGGGCGTCTGGCGGAAGTGGACACCAAGCCACAGCTGGAAATCTATGCGGATGATGTGAAGTGCAGCCACGGTGCGACCATTGGCCGTATCGATGACGAACAGATGTTCTATCTGCGCTCACGCGGCATCGCGGAAGACGCTGCCCAGCAGATGATCATCCACGCATTTGCCGCTGAACTGACGGAAGCGCTGGAGGATGAAACCCTGCGCGCCGCGGTCTTGCAGCGTATCACTGACCGTTTCCCCGGAGTTGCGTCATGAGTTTTGATCCCGCACGAGTCAGAGCGGAGTTTCCGATTCTGAGTCGTGAGGTCAACGGACATCCGCTGGCCTACCTCGACAGCGCGGCCAGCGCACAGCGTCCGCTCGCCGTGATCAATGCGGAAAGTCACTTCTACCAGCACGGCTACGCCGCCGTGCACCGCGGTATTCACTCGCTGAGTGCCCAGGCCACCACAGACATGGAAAACGTGCGCGCGCAGGCGGCGCGTTTTCTCAATGCGCCGTCTGCCGAAGAGATTATCTTTGTCAAAGGCACGACCGAAGGCATTAACCTGGTGGCTAATAGCTGGGGCGGCAGCCAGCTGCAGCCCGGCGATAACCTGATCATCACTGAAATGGAGCATCACGCCAACATCGTGCCATGGCAGATGGTGGCAGAGCGCACCGGTGCGGAAATTCGCGTACTGCCGCTGAATGATAACGGTGAGCTGGCAACGGAACAGCTGGCGGGGCTGATCGACAGCCGTACCCGGCTGCTGGCGGTTACCCATGTCTCCAACGTACTGGGCACCGTGAACCCGGTTAAAGCGCTGGTGGCGCAGGCGAAAGCCGCTGGCGTGCTGACGCTGATCGACGGTGCGCAGGCGGTGATGCACCACGCAGTGGATGTACAGGATATTGGCTGTGATTTTTATGTCTTTTCCGGACATAAAATTTACGGTCCTACCGGCACTGGCGTGCTTTACGCGCGCAAGGCGCTGCAGGAGATCATGCCGCCCTGGGAAGGCGGGGGGTCAATGATTGCCCAGGTTAGCCTGCCGACCGGGACCACCTGGAACACGACGCCGTGGCGTTTTGAAGCCGGTACGCCGAATACCGGTGGCATCATCGGCCTGGGGGCCGCGCTGACGTGGATCAGTGAGCTGGGACTCGACGCTATTCACCAGCGTGAAACGCAGCTGATGCGTTATGCGCTGGATAAGCTGGCCTCGGTGCCGGATATCCACATTTACGGACCGGCTGAGCGCAGCGGCGTCATTGCCTTCAACCTCGGCAAACACCACGCCTTTGACGTGGGCAGCTTCCTCGACCAGTACGGTATCGCCATTCGCACCGGCCATCACTGCGCGATGCCGCTGATGCGCCATTACGCCGTACCGGCAATGTGCCGCGCCTCATTCGCGCTGTATAACACCGAAGAGGAAGCCGATCGCCTGGCGACCGGTCTGACGCGTATTCACCGCCTGTTAGGCGGCTGAACAGATTTCAGGAGTAATGGATGGCAAATTTGCCGGATAAAGAGAAACTGGTCCGCAACTTTAACCGTTGCGCCAACTGGGAAGAGAAGTATCTCTACATCATTGAACTCGGGGCAAAATTACCAGAATCCTCTGAAAGCTTACACCAGCCGGAACACGTGATTTCCGGCTGTCAAAGCCAAGTCTGGATCCGGATGACGCCCCAGGCTGACGGCACCATCGCCTTTGAAGGCGACAGTGATGCAGCCATTGTTAAGGGCTTGATTGCTGTGGTATTTAGCCTGTATCAGGGGCTGAAAGCCAGCGACATTCTGGCGCTTGATGTAGGACACTGGTTCGGTGAGCTGGCCCTGACCCAGCACCTCACCCCCTCGCGTTCGCAGGGGCTGGAAGCGATGATTCGCGCAATCCGCCATAACGCTCAGGCGCTCAGCTAAGTTACACTCTCCAGACCCCGGCATGACCGGGGTCTGTTCCCTCCGACAAAGAGAAAATTGCATGAGACCCGCGTTACGTTTAGCCGGTGCAGTGCTGTTGTCCTGTATCGGACTGTCTGCACCCGCCTTTGCCACGGAATACCCCCTGCCAGCCGATAACAGCCGTTTAATCGGTGAAAACACGCTGACGACTGTCCCTGATGATAAACGCCCGCTGGAGAGCATTGCCGCGCGCTACAAGATTGGCCTGCTTGGTATGCTGGAAGCCAACCCCGGCGTTGACCCGTGGCTGCCCAAAGCCGGCACGCAGTTAACCGTGCCGCTGCAAATGCTGCTACCGGATGCGCCACGCGAAGGTATCGTGGTGAATCTGGCAGAACTCCGCCTCTATTACTACCCCAAAGGGGAGCAGCGCGTGGTGGTGTACCCGATTGGGATTGGCCAGCTTGGCGCAGCGACGCCCAGCATGGTGACCAGCATCAGCCAGAAGATCCCGAATCCGACGTGGACGCCCACGGTGAACATCCGCAAGCGTTACGCGAAAGAGGGCATAACGCTGCCGGGCGTGGTGCCGGCAGGCCCGGATAATCCGATGGGGCTGTTTGCGCTGCGTCTGGCACGTGGCACCGGACAATACCTGATTCATGGCACCAATGCTGATTTCGGGATTGGCATGCGCGTCAGCTCGGGCTGTATCCGCCTGCGTCCGGATGACATTGAAGCGCTGTTTAATAGCGTGCCGAAGGGCACCCGCGTGCAGATAGTAAATCAGCCTGTCAAGTATGCGGTGGAGCCGGACGGCAAACGCTATATCGAAGTCCATCAGCCGCTGTCGCGCACCGAGAAAGACGATCCGCAAACCATGCCGATCCCGCTGACCGCACAGCTGAAAAGCTTTATGAAGAGTCCGAAGAGCGATACGGCACTGATCAAAGCGGCCATTGAGCGGCGCTCGGGGATGCCGGTACTGGTGAGCAGCGGGGAGCCGGTCAGCGATGAAAACGCGCTGCCGTTTCAGCAGCCGGTGCAGCCGTCAGGAGAAACGGCGGGCGATCGGGCAGGCGTGACGCAGGCCGTCGCACAACCCTGATTCAGGGCCAGCGGAGGGCGCAGAATCAGGACAAAAAAAATGGTGCCACATGGGCACCATTTTTCAAACCAGAACTCTTACTTACGGTAAGAGTGAGCCTGGTTGTCCAGACGCTGGTTAGCGCGAGCTGCGTCGTCTTTAGCAGCCTGAACGTCAGAACGCATTGCGTTCACGTCGTTGCTCAGCTGGTCAACTTTTGCGTTCAGAGTCTGAACGTCTGAAGACAGCTGGTCGATTTTAGCGTTGCTTGAGCAACCAGCCAGCAGAGTTGAACCCAGGATTACCGCGCCCAGTACCAGTTTAGTACGATTCATTATTTATACCCTCTAGATTGAGTTAATCTCCATGTAGCGTTACAAGTATTACACAAAGCTTTTTAAGTTGAGAATAAATTTTTGATGAGAACATGCTTAAATTTGATCGTTCGCTCAAAGAAGCAGCGTTTCGCAGAACATGATGAAAATATTTAGCGAAAACAGAGAGATTTAATCGGATTAACCTTAATTCGGCGGGATATTGAATAGTTATTATCGATTGGAATTTTCTGCTTTGTGTCGCAGACGCGGAATAAAAAAAGCGCCGTTAAAGGCGCTTTTTTAAATAAACATTCAACCGTCAATCAGAGTACGTGGACGGAGGCCGTATTGGTGGTTCCGCTCGGTACCAGCGCACCGGAAACCATCACCACCACATCGCCTTTCTGCGCATAACCGCTCTCCAGCGCCATCTCTTTACCGATGCGGTAGAAGTCGTCGGTCGAGGCAATTTCCGACACCAGACGCGTCTCCACGCCTTTGGTCAGGATCAGCTGACGTGCGGTGGTCTGGTTGGTGGTGAGTGCCAGAATGGTGGCATCCGGGAAGTATTTACGGACCGATTTCGCGGATTTCCCGCCTTCGGTCGCCACAACAATCAGCGGCGCTTCCAGTTTCTCAGCGGTCTCAACCGCACCGCGGCAGACAGCTTCGGTGATGCGCAGTTTGCGCGAATCTTTCAGTTCGTCAATGCGCGATTTCATCACGCGGTCAGTACGCTCACAGATGGTCGCCATGATAGTGACCGATTCCAGCGGATATTTACCCTTCGCACTCTCACCGGAAAGCATCACCGCATCGGTGCCATCGAGGATGGCGTTCGCCACGTCGCCGGCTTCTGCGCGGGTAGGGCGCGGGTTCTTGATCATCGAGTCCAGCATCTGCGTGGCGGTGATCACCACTTTGCGGGCTTTATTACACTTCTTGATCATCATCTTCTGCGCGAAGATCACTTCTTCAACCGGGATCTCTACGCCGAGATCGCCGCGCGCCACCATGATGCCATCCGAGGCTTCAAGAATCTCGTCGAAGTTATTCAGGCCTTCCTGGTTTTCGATTTTAGAGATGATCTGGATGTGCTCGCCGCCGTGCGCTTTCAGGTGCTCACGAATTTCCAGCACGTCAGAACGCTTACGGATAAAGGATGCCGCCACAAAATCCACGCCCTGTTCACAGCCGAAGATCAGGTCGCGTTTGTCTTTTTCCGCCAGTGCAGGCAGCTGAATGGAGACGCCCGGCAGGTTAACGCCTTTGTTCTCGCCCAGATCGCCATTGTTAAGCACCTGGCACACCACAGTGTTTTCGGTCACTTCGGTGACCTGCATACCAATCAGGCCATCGTCCACCAGCACGGTGTTACCGATTTTCAGGTCTTCAGTGAAACCGGCATAGGTCACGGCAACGCGTTCGTTATTACCGATAACGGACTGATCGGTGGTGAAAGTAAAGGTCTGGCCGGCTTTCAGCGAAACGTCATTGCCACCTTCCAGCTTCATGGTGCGGATTTCCGGGCCTTTGGTGTCCAGCAGAATCGCGGCCTGACGGCCGGTTTTTTCCATGACGGCACGCATGTTTTTGATGCGCTGACCATGTTCGGCATAATCCCCGTGAGAGAAGTTCAGGCGCATGACATTCATGCCCGCTTCCAGCAGTTGAGTCAGCATCTCTTCGGATTCGGTTTTCGGACCGATAGTACAAACGATCTTGGTCTTTTTCATGTCAGATTTCTGTAAGTTGTGATGGATGATAAAGGTCGGTGTTCGATGCAGGCTGCACCGAAGTAAAAATGTGTCTGGTGCTGATTAGGCTAGTACAGAAGTAAGAATAGGTGACGAAGGCTGGACGTGCAGGGAAGTTGTACGGTACGCGGTGGCACCGGCTGGACCCTGTTGCGCAAATCTGGAGTGTTGCTGTCATAGGCACGTTAGCGCTGAAACCTTTCAGGTGGAACAACGCGCCATAGTATAGTCGCTAAGTATGCGAAAACCAATATAAAAGCAGCAGAAGAAATCGATGCAGATCAAGAAAACCGGGGTTGCGCAACGAGAAGTACAGCAGAAGTGGTGCGCTCTAATGGACTCGAACCATCGACCCCCACCATGTCAAGGTGGTGCTCTAACCAACTGAGCTAAGAGCGCATTACAGAAAACTGGTGCGTCCGAGTGGACTCGAACCACCGACCCCCACCATGTCAAGGTGGTGCTCTAACCAACTGAGCTACGGACGCACTTTGGTGCGCTCTAATGGACTCGAACCATCGACCCCCACCATGTCAAGGTGGTGCTCTAACCAACTGAGCTAAGAGCGCAACACGCTGTCAGGGCGACAGCGGGGACGAATATTAACGGCAGGCCGTGTGGCTGGCAAGGGGAAAAAGTGAATTTCCCCCTCGACTGACCAGCAACTGTGCTATGCGTCGTTTTTTTAGACGTTATTGACCAACTGACGCCCGCTCAGCCACTTAGCGCGCAGCGCGCGCCAGGATCACCTGCGCCGGTAAACGCTGCAAACGGCGGATGCGCCACAGCATCATGACGGCCGCAGAGGTCAGGCCAACAATAAAGCCACACCAGAAACCGGCCGGCCCGAGCGCCGGTACCACCCAGTCGGTCAGCGCCAGGATATAGCCCACCGGCAAACCCAGCACCCAGTAAGCGATCAGCGTAATAAAGAAGATCGAACGGGTATCTTTATAGCCACGCAGAATGCCGCTGCCAATGACCTGGATTGAATCGGAGAACTGGTAGATCGCCGCCAGCAGCATCAGCTGTGCTGCCAGCGTAATGACCTCCGGATTGCTGGTATACAGCGCCGCAATATCATGGCGAAAGGTGACGGTGAACAGGGCGGTGATTGCCGCCATGCTGATGCCCACGCCCTGACCAGCCCAGGCGGCAACGCGCGCCTGCTCAGCCGACCCCTCACCAAGACGGTAGCCCACGCGAATGGTGGTCGCTACGCCCAGCGACAGCGGCAGCACAAACATCAGCGAGCTGAAGTTCAGGGCGATCTGATGGCCGGCCACCTTGACGATGCCCAGCGGGGAAACCAGCAGCGCCACCACGGCAAATAATGTCACTTCAAAGAACAGCGCCAGCGCCACCGGCAGCCCGAGCGTGAACAGACGCGTCAGAATCGCCCGGGACGGAGCAGACCAGCCGGTCTGCATGCGGATATCGCGCATCGCCGGCATGCGTTTCAGCCAGAAACGCATCACCACAAACATCACCCAGTAGACGGATGCCGTGGCAACGCCGCAGCCGACGCCGCCCAGCGCCGGCATGCCAAAGTGGCCATAGATAAACACATAGTTAAGCGGAATGTTCACCAGCAGCCCAAGGAATCCCAGCAGCATCGCGGGTTTGGTTTTGGACAGGCCATCGCACTGGTTCCGCGCGACCTGGAAAAACAGATACCCAGGGGCACCCCACAGCAGGGCGTGCAGATATCCCTCTGCCTTGACTGCCAGCTGCGCATCAATGTCATGCATGGCGTGAATCAGGTAGCCGGCGTTCCACAGCACCAGCATTATTAGCACGGCCACCGCCAGGGCCAGCCAGTAACCCTGGCGTACCTGTTCTGCGATGCGATCGCGGCGTCCGGAACCGTTGAGTTGCGCAACGGTTGGCGTCAAAGCCAGTAGCAGACCATGACCAAACAGAATGGCGGGAAGCCAGATAGAGGTGCCGACAGCAACGGCGGCCATATCCGTGGCGCTTACCGCACCGGCCATTATGGTATCCACAAATCCCATCGCGGTCTGCGCCACCTGAGCAAGGATGACCGGGATCGCGAGGGCCAGCAATTGACGCGCTTCTGTTAAATACTTCTGCACGTATCACCTGCGTTATTGATAAAGAGAACAGGGCGAAATGCCCAAAGAATGCGCGGCATAGTGTAGCCGCCGCGCCGCATTCCACCAAACACTGTTCACACTTAGTCGGGCCGGATGTGTAAAGTTTGCACGCCGGCAAATTAAGCCACGCCAGGTAAGCTGTGATAAACTGAGGCAAACTTTGCAGAGGCTGAAATTATGTTTACGGGAATTGTGCAGGGCACAGCAGAAATTGTCGCCATTGAAGAAAAAGAGCTGTTTCGTACCCACGTAGTGCGTCTGCCGGAAGCGTTGCTGCCCGGTCTGGCACTGGGTGCTTCGGTCGCGCATAACGGCTGCTGCCTGACGGTCACCGCGATCGACGGCGATCGCGTCAGTTTTGATCTGATTAAAGAGACGCTGCGCATCACGAATCTTGGTGAATTAGCCACCGGCGATGTGGTGAATATTGAGCGCGCAGCGAAATTCAGCGATGAAATTGGTGGCCATCTGATGTCCGGCCATATTATGACCACGGCGGAAATCTGTAAAATTATCCAGTCGGAAAATAACCGTGAAATCTGGTTTAAATTACAGGACGCCGCGCAGATGAAATATATTCTGCACAAAGGGTTTGTCGGCATTGACGGCATCAGCCTGACGGTGGGCGATGTGACAAAAAGCAAATTCTGTGTGCATCTGATCCCGGAAACGCTGGAGCGCACCACGCTTGGCGCCAAAAAGCTGGGGCACCGCGTGAACATCGAAATCGATCCGCACACCCAGGCGATTGTCGATACCGTTGAGCGCGTGCTGGCTCAGCGCGATGCGGCGGCGATGATGTCACAGATTCAGCCGGATGCGGCGGAATAAACGCCATAAAAAAAGGCGCTCCCCGCGCCTTTATTCATGTGAATGCTGCGACTAGCGCGCAACGCGCAGTCCGCCTTCCGTACCGCGACTGAACACCACCTGCCACAGCTGAATATCGCGCGCCCGAAAGGCGCCCGCGCAGGCATTGAGGTAGTAGGTGAACATGCGTTTAAAGCGCTCGCCGTACTTTTCCGCCAGCTGCGGCCACGCCGCCTGGAAGCGCGTGTGCCAGGCCATCAGCGTGGTGTCGTAGTCAGCACCGAAGTTGTGCCAGTCTTCCATGATAAAATGCGATTCGCTGGCATCGGCAATCTGGCGCACCGACGGCAGGCAGCCGTTGGGGAAAATATACTTATCGATCCACGGGTCCACATTCATATCTGTCCGGATAGCACCAATGGTGTGCAGCAGGAACAGGCCGTCCGGCTTCAGGTTGCGATCGACCACGTCAAAATAGGTGGCGTAATTTTTCGGCCCGACGTGCTCAAACATGCCCACTGAAACGATGCGGTCGAACTGCTGATTCAGATCGCGATAATCCTGCAGCAGGATGGTGACGTCCAGCCCGGCACAGCGCTGTTGCGCCATGCGCTGCTGTTCAGCGGAAATAGTGACGCCATGCACTTTAACGCCGTAATGGCGCGCGGCAAACTCCGCCAGACCGCCCCAGCCGCAGCCGATATCCAGCAGCGTCATGCCCGGCGCCAGCTGCAGCTTGCGGCAAATCATATCAAGTTTTGCCTGCTGCGCCTGCTCCAGCGTCTCAGCGCTTTTCCAGTAGCCGCAGGAGTATTGCATGAAGGGATCCAGCATCAGGGCGAACAGGTCATTGCCCAGGTCGTAATGCTCTTTACCCACAATCCAGGCGCGCTTTTTCGACTGCAGGTTGGTCAGGCGCGCTGCGGCGATGCGCAGGGTATCTTTGAAATGGTGGGGAAGCTGTTTATCCAGATGATGCTTCAGCGCCCGATGGAAGAACATGTCGAGACGCTCACACTCCCACCAGCCGTCCATGTAACTCTCGCCAAGGCCCAGCGATCCCTCCTGCAGGACCCGTTTAAAAAAATCCGGATGTTTTACCTGAATATCCCAGGGGCGTGTGCCATTGATGTGGATATCTGCCCGCTCCAGCAGCTCATGGGCGATACGAAACCATTGGTTTTCTTCAAGGCTCACTTCTTCTATACACGATGAACTCATAGCTTCTCCATCACCTTTCCGATTTAAACCTGAGAAAGAGAATAGTCAAATTCCCCAGGCCTGTGAGAGAACTCACGGAAGATCCGTGCGCCAGATAGTCGACGTTTTACAGAGGTAGAGATCTCAACAGAAATGTCCGGCACAGCATCGCAGAAAGATGCCCGCGCAGACGCCATCCCAGCGACAGAGTCGCGAATAAATAAGGCAATTATGTTATTGATTTGTTACAGAAATGCTGACCCACCGAGTATATGCTCACGTGGGTCAATATTCAACGGCTTATCGTTATCATGCTAACGATAAGCGTTGCATCAAAGCGTATCTTCGCAGGGGCGGGCAGGGTCAGCAACGTCACTTTGTGCGACAGCGGTACGTTGCCAGAGATAGCCTGCCCACGCCAGTGCGACAGTGATCACCATTACCAGTGTAGTGTGATACAGCGCATGTTGCAGGCCGGATGAGACAATCAGGCTGGCCAGAAAACAGAGACCAAGCTGCAGCAGGTTCTGCAGGCCGGCCGCTTTGCCGGTGGCCTGTGGGAACGGGGCCAGCGCGCTGGCAACCACAATCGGGTAAATCGCGCCGTTAGCCAGCGCCATACCACAGAACGGTAGCAGCAGGCCAGCCAGTGGTGGCGCAGGCAGCAGCGCCACGGCGAACAGGCTGATGATGCTCAGGCTGTAAACCAGCAGCAGCCACGGCAGCAGCTGTGCACCCTGAAAACGATTCAGCAGCGCGCGGCAGCCAAAGCCGCCGACGAGGAAGGCGATGGTCTGCGGAATGTAGCTCAGGCCGATGTCAGCCGGACTCAGCCCCGCCGCAGCGAGGATAAAGGGGGAACCGGTCAGCCAGGCAAAAAAGCTGGCTGAACAGGCGGAGTAAATCAGCACATTACCGCTGTAAACCCGGGCAGCGAGCAGCGTGAGCCAGCCGGGCTGCTCGCCCCGATCGCGCTGCTGCGGCGCAGGCGCGCGCAGGCGCAGCGTGCCGCATAGCAGCACGCCGGTCACCAGCGCCAGCACCAGAAAAATCGTACGCCAGTCAAAATGATTCATCAGCCAGGCACCCAGCAGCGGTGCCAGCGCCGGTGAGAGCGCAACCAGGGGCATAATCGTGGCGAACACTTTATTGGCCTGCGCTTTCGGATAGCGATCGACCACCAGCGCCTGCCAGCTCACCGCTGCCGCACACACGCCAACCGCCTGGATAAAGCGCAGCGCCAGCATCAGCCAGACATCGCTGACCCACAACATCGCGAGGCAACTGACGGCAAACAGCGTCAGGCCAGCCAGCAGCACCGGTTTGCGGCCAATGCGGTCTGACAGGGCACCCCACAATACCTGAGCACAGGCAAAGCCGCCCAGGAACACACTGAGGCTGGCACTGATGGTACCGGGGGCGGTCGCGAAATCGCGCTGCATATCGCCAAACGCTGGCAGATACATATCCGTGGCGAGAAAGCCAAGCATACTCAGCACGGCCAGATAGGGCAGAAATCCTTTTGATGACAACATAGTGATTCTCATTCGACAGGGTGAACGGCGGGCAGTGTAAAAGGGTGCAGCCAGCTTTGTGAAACGCTAATATTTGCATTGTGCTATCAAAATTTTTGCAGGCAAAAAAATGTGGTCTGAATACGCTTTGGAAGTGGCCGATGCGGTTGCGCGCACGGGCAGCTTCAGCGCCGCAGCGCAGGAGCTGCACCGCGTGCCTTCTGCCATCAGCTATACCGTGCGCCAGCTGGAAAGCTGGCTGGCGGTGCCGCTGTTTGAACGCCAGCACCGGGAAGTGGTGCTGACGCCGGCTGGCGAGCATTTTGTGCGCGAAGGACGATCTGTTATCAAAAAAATGCTGGCAACCCGCCGCCAGTGTCAGCAGCTGGCCAACGGCTGGCGCGGTCAGCTGAGTATCGCCGTGGACTGCATTGTCAAACCGCAGCGTACGCGACAGCTGGTGAAGGATTTTTATCGTCATTTTCCCGATATGGAGTTGATCATCAGTTACGAAGTGTTCAACGGCGTGTGGGATGCGCTGGCTGACGGGCGCGTTGACGTGGCGATTGGCGCGACGCAGGCGATTCCGGTGGGCGGTCGTTTTGCCTTTCAGGATATGGGGGCGCTTAACTGGCGCTGCGTGGTCAGCCCCGATCACCCGCTGGCTGGCAGCACACAGCTTGACGACGAGACGCTGCGCGCCTGGCCGTCGCTGGTGCTGGAAGACACCTCGCGCGCCTTACCGCGCCGCATGACCTGGACGCTGGATAACCAGCGCCGGCTGGTGGTGCCGGAGTGGGAAACCGGGCTGGACTGTCTGCAGGCCGGCTTGTGCGTGGGCATGATCCCCGGCCATTTAGCGCGGCCGCTGCTGGACAGCGGCGCCCTGACGGAACTGACGCTGCCGCAGGCTTTTCCGGACAGCCCCTGCTGTGTCAGCTGGTCAGAACAGGGTGACTCACCGGCGCTGGACTGGCTGCTGAGTTATCTGGGGGATGCGGAAACGCTGAACCAGGAATGGCTCAGCGAGACGCGCACTTAACGGCGATAGTCGCGGAACGGGCCATCCGCGACCGAACGGCGTTCAATCAGCGTAGGCTGCACTTCAATGGTTTGCGGCTCTTCGCGCTTGCTGGTAATGCGATCCAGCAGCATCTCAAGCGCTTTTTCCCCCAGCTGGGCTTTGGGCTGATGGACCGTGGTCAGCGCGGGCGTGAAGTAGCGCGCGTTGCGCACGTTATCGTAACCGATGACGGAAATATCCTGCGGCACGCGCAGCCCCATCTCATCAGCCGCACAGATTGCGCCCATCGCCATGATGTCACCGCCGCAGAACACGGCAGTAGGGCGCTGCTTCTGGTTGAGGATCTGCTGCATCGCCTGATAACCGGATTCCGGCTCAAAGTCGCCCTGCACAATCCACTCCTGACGCACGGTAATGCCCGCTTCATGCATCGCCTGTAAAAAACCAGCGTGGCGTCCGCCCCCGGTATTGCGTTCCATCTGGCCCGGAATCGCCCCGATATCACGGTGGCCGCGCTCAATCAGATAGCGTCCGGCGAGATAGCCGCCGTGAAACGCATTATCCTGCACGGTATCGGTAAAATCGCCGCGCGATTCGCCCCAGTCCATCACCACCATGGGAATGTTACGGTTCTCTTCCAGCATCTGCAGCAGATCGTCCGGATACTCTGAGCACATCACCAGCAGCCCGTCCACGCGTTTTTGCGCCATCATCGACAGATAGGCGCGCTGTTTTTGCAGGTCGTTATGCGCGTTACCGAGGATCAGGGTATAACCGCGGTCAAAACAGTGATTTTCCACCGCTTCGATAATCTCGGCAAAATAGGGCGCTTCGCTGGAGGTGGCCAGCAGCCCCAGCGTTTTGGTGTGGTTCACCTTCAGACTGCGCGCCACGGCGCTGGGTGAATAGTGCAGTGCTTTGATCGCTTCCCATACGGCGTTGCGCGTCTCTTCAGCAACGAAGCGCGTTTTGTTGATGACATGCGAAACCGTGGTGGTTGAGACACCGGCGCGTTTCGCCACATCTTTAATTGTTGCCATCTGAATGGTACTCCTGGGCTTATCGCAACTTACTGATAAGTATATTGTTAAACGTTTGCGTCTGCGAAGGGTATTTTACCCCGTTTTGGCCGGAAAACCGGCGTTTCAGGGGCAAAGAAAACGCGTTCGCAGGCTGTCAATGCAGCATGCGCAAAACCTGTTGCGCAACGAAAGGCGGCGATTCTAGCAAGCTGGCGCGGATAACACGAGATTTTTGCCGGTTGCTGTGCGAAAATTCTTTAACCATGATAACAGTGTGGCTATGGAGCAAGGATGAGTACGGAGATGAAGCTGGCGTTAATGACCACGGTCGCGGCGCTGATGATGATTGTGGCCTTCAGTTTTACGGCAATTCTGCACTAATAAAAAAGCCGGCGCTGAGCAACAGCCGCCGGCTTTTCTTTGCTTGCTTGCGCAACGCAACGCTTAGCGAATGGTTTTAGGTGTCATCATGCGGCGCGCGCCTACATAGTGTTTCTGCCAGTAATCTTCGCTTAGCGCACTGATTTGAATATCTTTACCGGTACGCGGCGACTGAATGAACTTGCCGTTGCCCAGATAGACGCCGACGTGATCGGCAGCACCGCGGTTATTAATGCGGAAGAAGACCAGATCGCCTTTCTCCAGCAGCTCGCGTTTGATCGGGGCCGCATCGCGCAGATGATACATTTCATTGGCGGTGCGCGGCAGTTTGAATTTGACGAGGTCTTTATAGGCGTACCACACCAAACCGCTGCAATCGAAACCGGTATGCGGCGAGGTGCCGCCCCACTGATAAGGCTTACCCAGCTGTCCCATCAGTTTATTCATCGCCGTTTCACGCGCTTTCTGATAGCGCAGGCGGTGAGACTTGCTCATTTTAATGCCGGTCAGGCCCTGAACCTCGTCATCGGCCTCTGCCGCGGCAGCGGCTTTCGCCAGGCGCTGATGACCATATTTTTTACCGCTGAGTTTCAGGGGGGCGCGACGGCTGGTGGTTTTCTGCAGTGCGGTGGCGGTTTTCTGCTGCTTTTTTAGTTTAAATTTCTGCACCGACGTCAGACGGGATTTTTTTGTGGTGGTCTTCACCGGACGTCGCTTGCGGCGCTCATCGTCACGCGCACTTTTTTTCTCAGTCTTCTGCAGACTGGCATTAACCGGCGTGTGCGGGGATGCAGAAGCCACATTAACGAACAGTTGGGCAAAAGCCAGTATGAAAAGCGTAATCAGTAAACGCATAGTCCGGTTACAGGTTAAGCAGGCTGCTCAGGCACAGGCTGCGGAAAAGTTAGAAAAATCTGATCAAAAATCAGAGCCAGGGCAATTCTAATCCACTTTTTTTCTAAAAGGTAAGGGCTTTTTCCATTAATCTGTTACGGCACTGAATTTGTGGCAAAAATGAGCGATTTCAGCCGGTTAAGCCAGCGAAATTATTGCTAATTATTAATTGATTAATGCCTGTTAATGATATGAAAATGTTATCGTTCAGTCATCCGCTTAACAAAGATGGCGATCGCACTGTCGCGGGGCAAAATCCCGTTTTCAGTCGCGGGGCGAAGTCGCTACAATAAACAAACACGAAGTGAAGGATTAAGGAAGGCAAAAATGAGTACTGTTGAAAAAATTCAGCGCCAGATCGCAGAAAACCCGATCCTGCTGTATATGAAAGGGTCGCCAAAGCTGCCAAGCTGCGGCTTCTCTGCGCAGGCGGTGCAGGCGCTGTCTGCCTGTGGTGAGCGCTTCGCGTATGTGGATATCCTGCAGAATCCGGATATCCGTGCTGAATTACCTAAGTACGCTAACTGGCCAACATTCCCGCAGCTGTGGGTGGATGGTGAACTGGTCGGCGGCTGCGACATCATCGTCGAAATGTTCCAGCGTGGCGAACTGCAGCCACTGATCAAAGAGACCGCTGAGAAACACAAAGAAGCGGAATAAGCGAAGCGAAAGCGCTATAAAGGCCGACCTCTGTCGGCCTTTTTCTTTTCTGCGCAGTCAGAGGGCGGCGTCGTCTTCGGCCGGTGCTTCCTGCATCGCCAGCGGCCAGCCGCCCAGACGTTTCCAGCGATTCACCAGCTCACAAAACAGGATGGCTGTCTGCTCGGTGTCATACAGGGCAGAGTGCGCCTGCGTGCTGTCAAACGCCATTCCCGCCGCAATACAGGCTTTTGCCAGCACCGTTTGCCCCAGCACCAGACCGCTAAGCGCCGCGGTATCAAAAGTGGCGAACGGATGGAACGGATTCCGCTTCAGACCGGCACGCTCTGCCGCCGCCATCAGAAAGCTGTGATCGAAGGTGGCATTGTGCGCCACAATGATGGCGCGGTTACAGCCGCTCTCTTTGGTGCCTTTGCGCACCATCTTGAAGATGGCGTGCAGCGCTTCGTATTCACTCACCGCACCGCGCAGCGGGTTGGTGGGATCAATACCGGTAAAGGCCAGCGCATCCGGATTCAGAATCGCGCCTTCAAATGGCTCCACGTGAAAATGCAGGGTTTCATCACGCTGCAGCCAGCCCTCTTCATCCATTTTGAGCGTGATCGCGGCGATCTCCAGCAGGGCATCGGTTTTGGCGTTGAAACCGGCGGTTTCCACGTCAATGACCACAGGGTAGAAACCACGGAAGCGTTGATGAAGGGCATTCAGGGCGTTCGATTCAGACATCAGGATCTCATAGCAGGCAATAAGGCAGCGCGCATTATGGCAAAAATTGCCGGAGGGTGCAGCAGGAGAGGGAGATCAGCCTGCAAATTAGCAGGCTGAGAGGCGGCATCAGTTGCCGAGGCCGTTACCGGCGTGCTTGTTTTCGATCAGCTCGATTTTGTAACCATCCGGATCTTCGACAAACGCAATCACCGTGGTACCGCCTTTCACCGGGCCGGCTTCGCGCGTTACGTTGCCGCCGGCGCTGCGGATGCGTTCGCAGGTTTCCGCCACGTTATCCACGCCAAGCGCGATATGTCCATACGCATTGCCGAGGTCATATTTATCTACGCCCCAGTTGTAGGTCAGCTCAATCACCGCGCCTTCGCTCTCTTCGGTGTAGCCAACAAACGCCAGGGTGTATTTGTATTCGCTGTTTTCGCTCTGGCGCAGAACGCGCATGCCCAGTACGCGGGTGTAAAAATCAATTGAGCGCTGCAGATCGCCAACGCGTAACATGGTGTGAAGTAAACGCATAACATCCTCTTTTTTGACAAGTCGTCTGGTGTGACAAAACGCTAAGTATAGCGAGTAAATGCCCGCTATAAGCAAAACCGCCGCACAGCAGGTGCGGCGGCAAAACGCTTACAGCGTCGGGTAATCAGTGTAACCTTCTGCACCGCCGCCATAGAAGCTTTCCGGGCGCTGCGGATTAAGCGGGGCGTCCTGTTGCAGGCGCGCCACCAGATCCGGGTTAGCAATGAAGTCGCGGCCAAACGCCACGGCATCGATCAGACCACGGGCAATCAGATCATCCGCTTTTTCGACGGTATACGCACCGGCACCGATGATCACGCCCGGGAAGGCGGCACGCACTTTTTCACGGAAAGCATCGGTATACGGCTTACCGCCCGCCCAGTCTGGCTCGGAAAGGTGCAGATACGCGAGCCCGCGCTTGCCCAACTCCGTGATGTACCACAGCGCTGCTTCTTCTTCATCCGGGCCGTTGTCGAGGTTCTGGAACGAACCAATTGGCGAGATACGGATCCCGACGCGGTCGGCTGACCAGTTGGCAATCGCGGCATCCACCACTTCCAGGGCAAAGCGACCGCGTTTTTCGATAGAGCCGCCGTACTCATCGGTGCGCTGGTTCGAACCGGGCGCAAGGAACTGATGCATCAGATAGCCGTGCGCGGAGTGCAACTCCAGCAGGTCGAAATCCGCTTCGCGCGCGTTGGCCGCGGCCTGACCAAAGTCTTTCACGATTTGCTGAATTTCAGCCACGCTCAGCTCGCGCGGCGTGGAGGTATCTTCACGATAGACGCTGCCATCCGGCGCGCGCAGTGAGGTGCGGGTGCCTGCCGGGATCGCGGACGGGGCCACCGGCGCTTTGCCTTCCGGCTGCACGCTGTGATGCGAAATACGCCCGGTGTGCCACAGCTGAACCGCGCTGTGGCCCTGCGCAGCATGAATGCCTTCATTGATCACTTTCCACGCGGCGATTTGTTCCTGCGTATGCAGCCCCGGCGCACCGGCATAGCCTTTCGCCTGGAAAGAGATCTGCGTCGCTTCAGTGATGATCAGCCCGGCGCTGGCGCGCTGCTGATAATACTCTGCCATCAGGGGCGTGGGAACATCACCCGGTTCAATACTGCGCAGACGCGTCAGCGGGGCCATGAATACGCGGTTAGGTACGGTAATCGCGCCCACTTTCAGCGGGGTGAACAGCTGTTTACTCGCCATACTAGCTCCTGTAATAGACCGGTCGTCTAGAAACTGCGGTTTTTAAAATCAGTGGCCGTTCAGCCACTGTTCGATCGTGCCGAGTGCCAGGCTGATGGGCCCGGCTTCACGGGAAATTTTGCTCTGCAGGCTGGCACCCAGCCATAACAGATAGCAGCGCTGTGCCAGCTGCTGCGGCGTCTGCCCGAACGGCAGCGGCTGTTCGTCCGCCAGCTCACTCAGACAGCGGGCATAGGCAGCGATAATCGCCGTTGCGCCGCGCTGCAGGGCGTCACGCATCGGTTCTGAGAGATCGCAGACTTCCGCCGAGAGCTTAACGCCAAGGCAACCCACAATGTGGCCCTGCTCAACAAACAGCGTTTCCGCATAGCGAAAGTGCTGTAACAGGCGTTCGCGCGCAGAAAGGTGCGGTAGCGTCAGCTGTTGCTCAATCTGCTGCAGGTAATTGACGAAGTAGCGCTCAAGAAGCGCCACGCCAAAAGCCTCTTTGGAGCGGAAATAGTGGTAAAACGAGCCTTTCGGCACGTCGGCCCGCGCCAGCATCTCGCTCAGGCCCATGCCGGTAAAACCGCGCTGCAGACAAACCTGCTCGCCGACGGCCAGCAGGTGTTCACGGGTTTCGTTACGCTGCACACTTTTATTCATGGCCGGAAGCGTAGTAGACCAGTCAGTCTAATGCAATGCTCAGGCGCGGTTCTGGCACGATTTGATCATGTCCAGCTGCGGCTGATACTCCTGCGTCTGCACGTTAAACATGCCCAGCAGGGTATGGAACAGATTGTCCTGCGACACCACATCACTGGCGGCATGCTGGCGTAAACAGGCTTCATCCAGGTGATACGCTGCAGCATAACCCGGCGACATCCACATCAGCAGCGGAATATGCGTCTGCTGTGAGGGCGCGAACAGGTAGGGCGCGCCGTGCAGATACATGCCGTGCTCGCCCAGCGATTCGCCGTGGTCGGAGAGATACACCAGCGCCACATTGAAGCGGTCGCTCAGGCCTTTCAGCTTATCGATGGTGCGGCTTACCATATCATCGGTATACAGCAGCGTATTGTCATAGGTGTTGACCAGCGCCTGATGATCGCAATCCTGAATCTGGTTGCTGTCGCAGGTCGGCGTGAAACGGCGGAACGCGGCCGGGTAGCGCTGATAATAGGCGGGCCCATGGCTGCCCATCTGATGCAGCACAATGATGCCGTCATTATGCAGGCTGTCCACGTAGTTATCCAGGCGATGCAGCAGCACATCATCCAGACAGAAGCCGTCGTGACAGTACTGCGGCAGCGTCCAGCGGGTCATATCCGTATGCGGCACGCGGTCACAGGCGCCTTTGCAGCCGCCGTCATTTTCCCGCCATAACACGCTGACGCCGGCATGCGCCAGCACGTCAAGCAGCCCTTCCTGATGGTGTGCCAGATTGGCGTCGTAGTGTTCACGCGGCATGCGGGAGAACATGCAGGGCACGGAGATGGCGGTTTCGGTGCCGCAGGAGCTGGCGTTCGGATAATAAATAACCTGCTGTTTTTGCAGCTGCGGGTTGGTGTCACGGCCATAGCCGCCGAGCGAGTAATCTTCCGCGCGGCCGGTTTCGCCGACCACCAGCACCACCAGCGTCTTTTTGCCTGCTGCGCTAATCAGCGGGCCTTTTTTCGCATCCTGCCCGATGCGCACCAGCGCCTGACTGCCCTGCAGATAGCGCTGATCCACGTAATGGGCGGTGCCGCTCACAATGTTTGCCGGGGTGATCATTTTAATCAGCCCTTTATGGTTACGGATCAGTGAGGCGTAATCTTTATAAAACAGCACGGCCATCAGCAGAATCACCAGCACCGCGCCCAGCGCGCCCGCCAGCCGCTGCAGCACGCTCCACCACCAGCGCTGGCCGGTTTTGATGCGCACGCTGCACAGGACGGCAACCGGTAAAAAACCCATCAGCAGCATCCAGATGAGGTAATTACGGCTGAAGAGCGCGCCGGTCTCCTGCGCATTGGATTCAAACACGTTTTCGATCATGTTGGTGTCGATAACGGTACCAAAGCTGTGCATGAAATAGCTGGCGGCCGCGCTGACCAGCACCAGCACCGCCAGCAGGGGCTTGCGGACATAGGGCCAGCTGAGCAGGGAAAAAATCAGGTAAAAGGCCGCGATCAGCACCACCGGCATGCTGGCGGCAAATAAATAATCATGCAGTCGGGTAAAGGCAATGTTTTCCCAGGCGCGCAGTAAAAACAGGGCATTCAGAACGAGGGCGAAAAACAGCGCTGCGGCAAAATCGAAGCTGCTGGCGTGACACTGTAACCTTGACGAAAATTTCATGGGGACTCATCGGGCAGACGGAATGTGACAATCGTATGAATTTAAGATGAGGAAAACCTTAATCCTGTCGCAACTTTACCATTACCACAGCATAAAACGGCACTCTTTGGTAAACAGGCGCAACCTGTTGCCCGCTGCCGCAGGGTATCTGCTGCCTCCTGCTTACGCCTTGCACAATATCGCTAACCTGCTATAACCAGGCTTGAGGTGATTAATCCGGAGTCAATGTGGCCGAACAACTTGAGTTTTTTCCCGTTCCCAGCCCGTGCCGTGGTATCTGCCAGAGCGATGCGCGCGGCTACTGCCGGGGCTGTTTGCGCAGCCGCGACGAGCGTTTCAACTGGATGAAATTCAGTGACGCGCAGAAGCGGGAAGTGCTGCGTCTGTGCCGCCAGCGCTATCTGCGTCTGCAGCGCCAGCAGAAAACGGAAGAACCTGACGATCCGCAACAACCCGAGCTGTTTTAACGCCCGCGCCCGATGCTTTTGGTTATACTGCCGCTTTCGCTATCCGCTCACGCGTTCAGGGGAGTTTAACCATGTTACAGCCACAAACTATTGCGCCACAGGGCCCGGCCTTTTCACCACTGATTGCCGGCTACTGGCGATTAATGGAGTGGAACATGACGCCGCAGCAGCGGCTGCAGTTTATTGAGCATCATCTGTCGCTGGGTATCACCACCGTTGACCATGCCGATATTTACGGTGACTACCAGTGTGAAGCCGCCTTTGGTGAAGCGCTGCGCCTTGCGCCGCATCTGCGGCAGCAGCTGCAGATCGTGACGAAATGCGGTATCGCGACGCGTGCTAAGCCGGCACACCGCATCGGCCACTACATCACCGAAGCCCGCCATATTCTGCACAGTGCCGAAAACTCGCTGCGCCATCTGGCCACGGATTATCTCGATCTGCTGTTAATCCACCGCCCCGATCCATTAATGGATGCCGATGAGGTGGCAGAAGCCTTTATACAGCTGCATCAAAGCGGCAAAGTGCGCTATTTCGGCGTCTCCAACTTTACCGCTTCACAGTTCACCCTGCTGCAGTCGCGCCTGCCGTTTAGCCTGGTGACCAATCAGCTGGAGATCTCCCCGCTGGAGCAGTCGGCGCTGCTGGATGGCACGCTCGACCAGTGCCAGCAGACGCGGATGCGGCCGATGGCCTGGTCATGCCTGGGCGGTGGCCGGCTGTTTAACGATCCGCACTACCAGCCGCTGCGCGATGAGCTGGCGCAGATCAGCGAGGAAATCGGTGCCGATAATATTGAGCAGGTGGTGTACGCCTGGGTGCTCAGGCTGCCAAGCCGGCCGCTGCCGATTATCGGCTCCGGAAAAACGGCGCGCATCAGCGAGGCGGTAAAAGCCTGCGACCTGACGCTGGATCGCCAGCAGTGGTTCCGCATCCGCAAAGCGGCGCTGGGCTATGACGTCCCCTGAAGCGTAAAGCTTCGTCAACCTGCGGCAGGGCGGACCATTCCGGTCCAGGCTTAGAGGGAACCTGAACCGTAAGGAGACGTTATGAAAAAGACCGTTATTGCTGTTCTGGCACTCGCCTGCGCCACCGGTGCGCAGGCGGCCTCAGAGAAGGTAACGCTGCACCAGGTCACAGCACAGGGGAGCGGTGAGGCTGTCGGGAGCGTTACCGTGACCGAAACGCCCTACGGCCTGCAGTTTACCCCGGCGCTGACCGGCCTGAAGCCGGGTATTCACGGTTTTCACGTGCACGCCAAAGGCAGCTGCGAACCTGGCGAGTCCGCCGGCAAAACCGTGGCAGCGGGCGCGGCGGGTGGACACCTCGATCCCCGGAACAGCGGTAAACATCTGGGCCCCTGGGGTGATGGCCACACCGGCGACCTGCCGGCGCTGTATGTGACGCAGGACGGCAAAGCGGACTATCCGGTGGTGGCACCGCGCCTGATATCGCTGAGTGAAATAAAAGGCAAAGCGCTGATGGTGCATGCCGGCGGTGATAACCATGCCGACCATCCGCAGCCGCTGGGCGGCGGCGGGGCGAGGCTGGCCTGCGGCGTCATCTGAGCGCGACACGGCAGCCTGGCTGCCGTTTTTAGTGCGGAAAAATTCTGACCCACTTTCCGACTACTCAGGGGCAGTTTTCCATCCTATGATGTGCGGCGAGGAAGATAACCCTGGGAGCCGTCATGAAGACACGAGGAATGTTGCTGTTATGCCTGTTACTGGCCGGGTGCGACCAGCCCAATGACAATCAGTTACGGCTTGATGCCAGCCGGCAGCTCCAGCGGACCATTGATACCAGCGCGCTGCGCGCCAGCTGTGAGAGCATCGCCCGCGGTCGTGAATGGCTGACGCAGCGCACGCTGCATCAGTTACAGCAGCAGGGCTGTCAGAATGTTCTGCGCAGCGCCACCGAGACCAATTTTACCCATACCGAAACCTACCACCACAACATCACTGTGGTGTGCGGCGGTATTCAGGGAAAAAGCTTTACCAGCACCCTGCTGACGCGCCGCTTTATCTACTCGTCTGATGAAAAAGCGCTGGTGATTGAACCGATGACCGATCAGGACAAAACCCGTTTTGAAGGGCAAAAAAGCCTGCAGCAACTGCAGGATGAGTTCAATCACCAGTATGCACAATATTGTCAGTGATCAGGCCGGTAGTGCCTGCTGCAGCTGCGCCAGCGAACAGCGCAGCCGCCACAGGATGCCTGCCAGCGTGTTGACCTCCGGCGCCGGCGACGGCTGCAGTTGCGCAATCATTGTTTCCAGCTCATCCAGCGCCGTCTGCAGCTCACTGTGCCGCACGCCGCGCAGGCTCATGATTTTTTGCAGGCTCTGCAGGCTGCGATCGCGCATTTGCGCCAGCGCGGACGCCTGCGGCTGCCAGTCGCGCAACTGCCAGACAATGTGCGAACAGTTAAGCAGCACCACGCCCCAGCGCAGCAGCCAGACCCGCGCCTGCTCATCGCGGCTGTGACTTAACTGACTGACAGCGTGATAAATCTGCGATTCAAAGCGGCTTTCACTCAGACGCGGCTGTGAACGCAGCTGGTCCAGAAACGCATAACGCAGGGCGCGAATATGCCGGCGGCTGCGGCGCGCATCGGAACTCGGTTTCAGCACCTGAAAAGCCAGCCACGCCAGCAGCACGCCGCACACTTTTGCCAGGTTATCGTTGAGAAAGCTGGCGAAATCCCAGTCGGGTGGATTAGTAACAGCGATAAACGAGCCCATGAATACCACAAACTGACCCCACAGTGCGGCGCGCTGTTTCTGCTGCAGCTTAAACAGCTGCAGCGTCAGCAGCAGCGGAAACAGCAGCAGCAAAAACTGCCACAGTGCGCTGATCTGCACCATCAGGCCATACTGCAGCACAAAGCTGAACAGCGACAGCCACAGCAGCGTTTTCAGTAACAGCGAGACGCTGCTGCCGGGAGAGGGCGCGGAGGAGTAAAGCACACAGGCAATCGCCGTCAGCGTCAGCGCGGCGGCACCGGCGTCCCACTGGGTGCCAATCCAGAAGGCGCAGCCCAGCATAATCACGCAGAAGGTGCGCAGGGCGCTCCAGCCAGCTTCGGCGCTGTCGCTGGTCCGCGCCAGCGCCGGCACAGCGGGCGGCTGAAAGCGGGTATCGGCGTCGGCGCGTTCAATCAGGCGGATCCAGCGGGCCACGTTCAGCCACACCCAGCAGAAATAGCGCAGTCGCTGCACAAAGGCGCGCTGGCGAAAATCACCGTCGGCGGCAGGGGTAATATCGCGCAGGATCTGCGCCAGACGGTATTTGTCGCACTGCGGCTGATTCAGCTCTGCCAGCAGCTGCTGCATAGCCTGAAACAGCGCAGGCGGCGCATCGGGCCAGTTAAGCAGCATCCGGCGCAGGCTGGAGAGCACACTGGTCAGGCGCAGCTGCTGATGCAGCACATAGTTCAGCACATTGTTTTGCCGCCGGAAGCGGTAGTGGCTCCAGAAGGCCTGAATTCGCAGCAGATTTGCGGTGAGAATCTGGCTGATCACCGATTCATGGGCACTGCGGATGTTATCGGCGTTCTCCGGCTGCAGCAGCAGCGCCGCATGCTCCAGCAGGCGCATGTGCATCTGGCGCAGGGAGCGCATCAGCGTGCTGCCATCGGAGGTGCTCGGCAGCACCATCATCATCAGCCCGGCGCATAAAATGCCGGCAATCACTTCACACACCCGCGCCTGAGTAATGGTCCATAGCGCGGTCACGTCGGTGATGTTCACGCTGCTGAATGCAATAATGGCGGCGGTATAACCGGCCAGCGAAAAGGCATACGCCACATTGTTCTGATAGTGGTTTGCCACCCAGGTACAGAGCGCCAGCCAGCCCGCCATAAAAAAGGCGAACAGCCAGGGTTCATTCAGCGTATGTCCGGTAATCAGCAGCGCGGCGCTGGCACCCAGCAGGCTGCCGGCAATACGCCCCAGGCTTTTGCCGATCGCGCCGCCCACGGTCGGAAAACTTACCACCGCCGCGGATGTCATTGCCCAGTAGGGTTGATCAAGCTGCAGCACATAGGCCAGGGTCAGGGCCAGGCACATGGCAACGGCATTGCGCAGGGCGTAACGCCATTCACCGCCGGTTGCTTTGATCCACGGCAGGTTATGCCAGGCCAGCCACTGCAGATTCATCATTGACCTCAGTGCGCCACAGAAATCGTGCAGGTTGTGCCGGCGATCAGCGGCACATCATCCGGCACGTGATTCAGCCGAATGCGCACCGGCACGCGCTGCGCCAGCCGCACCCAGGGCACGTTGGGTTTGATATCCGGCACCAGCGCGCTGTCGCTGGCTACGCTTTGATCGTAAATGGCGCGGCCGATGCTTTCCACCGTGCCCTGTAAGCGCGTGCCGTTGCTGTAAAGCACCACCCCGGCGGCGGCGCCAGGCTGAATGTGCCGCAGTTTGGTCTCTTCAAAGTAGCCCATTACGTAATAGGAGTGGCTGTCGACCAGCGCAAACAGCGGTGAACCGGCGGTGGCGTAATTGCCCGGACGCAGCGTCAGGTTACTGATCCAGCCGTCGGTGGGGGCGATCAGTGTGGTCTGCTGCAGGTTCCAGCGCGCCTGATCCAGCATCGCCTGCGCGGCTTTGGCGGTTGCAGCAGCGGCGCTGGCGCTGAGGCGCGCGGCGTCGAGATCTTCAGCCGAAATCACATTGCGCGGCAGGCTGGCACGGCGTGCCGCTTCATGCTGGGTTTTGGCAAGATCGGACTGCGCCTTTGCCAGCTGGGCTTCCGCATTATCCTGCGCGATTTGCCACGGCACCGGGTCGAGCTTTAACAGCACCTCGCCTTTGTGCACAAACTGGTTATCCCGTACGGCCACGCTGATGATGCGGCCGGAGATATCCGGCGTGATATCGACCAGCTCAGCACGCACTTTTCCGTCGCGCGTCCAGGGCGACTGCATGTAGTAATTCCACATCCACCAGCCCGCCAGCAGCGCAGCGGCAAATACCACCAGCGTCGAAAAATATTTTACCGGGTTAAATTTCATGGTGCGTTATCCGAGAGTCAGTAACCAGAGCGCGCCGCTGACGCACAGAATAAACAGCGATACATCCAGCAGGGTCGGATGCCAGATATCGCCGGAGTACATCCAGCCGCGCAGCAGGGGATGGATGATTAGCCAGGCAAAAAAGCCCAGCAGCACCGCTTTAAACAGCGGCGGGAAAAACAGGGAAGCGCCGAACACCAGGTCGGTAAGCGGGGCGGTAGCGATAAACGCGGTCAGGGACACAAATGCTCATCCTTCATTAACCCAGGCCGTTTCTTCACGAAGCGTAGATGATAACGCGCCGTCTGGCCCGGGATTTGTAATTTGTCCTGTAAACTCGCAGAATAGTGTAAAATCCGGCTTGATAGCTAGCAAGCTAATTATAAGGAGAGGAAATGGATACGCCGCTTGGAACCGATCTGTCCCGTCTGGTGCGCATCTGGCGCGCCCTGATCGATCAGCGTCTGAAGCCGCTTGAGCTGACACAAACCCACTGGGTGACGTTACACAATATTCATCAACTCCCGCCTGAGCAGTCACAGATTCAGCTGGCAAAAGCCATTGGTATCGAACAGCCTTCGCTGGTGCGCACGCTGGACCAGCTGGAAGAAAAAGGGCTGATCACCCGTGCCACCTGCGCGAATGACCGCCGGGCCAAACGCATCCGCCTTACCCGTGAAGCCGAGCCGATCATTGAGCAGGTAGAAAACGTGATTGACGCCACGCGCGATGACATTCTTTCCGGCATCAGTCTTGAGGAGATCAACCAGATGGTGACGCTGATTGCGCGGCTTGAGAAAAACATTCTTGAACTGCAGAATCGCGAGAAATAAAAAAACCGACGCACTGGCGTCGGTTTTTTTTATCTGTGGCCTCAGCGCGGCGAGACGGTGACCTGGCTGCCGTTGGAGGCCAGCACCACGCGCTGTCCCACAGCGTAGCGGCTGGCAGACTGTTTCTGCACCACCATGATGGTGTTGCCGTCGTCTTTGCGGATCTCCAGCTCTACCCCGTCTGATTTGTTCATCGCACCCTGTACGCCCTGACCGGCTACGCCGCCCAGCACCGCGCCGCCGGCGGTAGCCAGACTGCGACCTGCGCCGCCGCCAATGGTGTTACCGAGGAAACCACCGAGTACCGCACCGCCAATGGCACCGATCACATTGCTGTCGTCGCCGCCCTGAATTTTCACCGGGCGCACTGACACCAGCGTGCCGTAAGAGACATTTTGTACTTGTTTGGCTTCGCTGGCGCTGTAGACATCGCCGGAAAGGGTGTCGTTATTCACGCAACCTGCCAGCGTGACGCCGGCCAGGGCCACGGCTAAGAAACGCTTAATCATCAGAAAGCTCCTTAATGCAAAAAATCGCCATGTTCTCATCCTGTACTGCAGAGAGTATAAGACAGAAAGCGGGTAAATGACGCTGTGTCCGAACAATATGCGGCTGGGGCGAAGCATAGACCACCCCTCATCAACAATAATTCAATTGCGCAGTGAAAATATTTTTGTCGCGGGATGCGCGACGCAGCATCGCTGAAAAGCAGAAATTTATCATAGAATTAGCCCGGTTAATTTGCCAGGCTGTGCAGAGATGAACTGCAGGCCCGTTGCGGGTGAGGAAGCGTGATGAAATCAGGACGCTATATCGGTGTAATGTCCGGCACCAGCCTTGATGGCGTGGATGTGGTGCTGGCCGCCATTGATGAGACCATGGTGGCGCAGCAGGCCAGCTACTGCCATCCCATTCCAGCGGCGATCCGGCAGCAGGTGCTGGCTATCTGCCAGGGACAGTCGCTGACGCTGTCTCAGCTGGGGCAGCTGGATACGCAGCTGGGGCAACTTTTTGCCGAGGCGGTGCTAACGCTGATGCAGCAGCAGTCGCTGGAGGCTGCCGACATTATGGCCATCGGCTGCCACGGTCAGACAGTGTGGCACGAGCCGCAGAGCGCAGCGCCCAATACGCTGCAGATTGGCGATAACCACCAGATTGTCGCGGCAACCGGTGTCACCGTGGTGGGGGATTTCCGCCGCCGTGACATGGCGCTGGGCGGACAGGGTGCGCCGCTGGTGCCAGCGTTTCATCAGGCATTACTGATGGACAGCGTGGAGCGGCGGATGGTGCTGAATATTGGCGGCATCGCTAATCTCTCGCTGTTGATCCCTGGACAGCCGGTACGCGGCTTCGATACCGGACCCGGTAATATGCTGATCGATGCGTGGATCTGGCGGCACAAAGGCCAGGCCTATGATAAAGATGCGGCGTGGGCGCGCAGCGGCCAGGTGGTGCCGGCACTGCTGGAACATATGCTGCGCGATCCGTGGTTCGCGCTGCCGCCGCCCAAGAGCACCGGACGCGAATATTTCAACCTTGGCTGGGTGGAGCGTCAGCTGCAGCGCTTCCCGGCGCTGGCGGCGCAGGATGTGCAGGCCACGCTCAGCGAGCTAACGGCGATCACCATCGCCCATCAGGTCCAGCTCAATGACGGCTGCGATCGCCTGCTGGTGTGCGGTGGCGGCAGCCGCAATCCGCTGCTGATGGCACGGCTGGCAGCGCATCTGCCGGGCACCGAGGTTGGCACCACCGATGAGGCCGGCATCAGCGGCGATGACATGGAGGCACTGGCCTTTGCCTGGCTGGCATGCCGCACGCTCTCCGGCCTGCCCGGCAATTTACCGGCGGTCACCGGCGCGCGCGAGATGAGCGTGCTGGGGGCCATCTATCCGGCGAACAACCGCACGACACGTTAAGGAGCACGTATGAAAAAGTTAATGATGCTGACCGGCGCGGCTCTGCTGAGCGGCTGCGGCATGCTGCACTCCGCGCCCGAGGCGCCGCAAACCCTGCACTACCAGTGCGGCACTCTGCCGCTGACGGTCACGCAGGATAACGCCAGGCAGCAGGTAAGCTTTATTCTTGATGGCAAGCCGCTGACGCTGACGCAGACCGTTTCGGCGTCCGGCGCACGTTACAGCGACGGCACTTACGTCTTCTGGTCTAAAGGCAACAGCGCCTTTGTTGAACGTCATGACAAAATCGTCATTAATGACTGTGAACTGCACAATGCGGATGCGTCCGCCCGGTAACGAAGAGAACCCCCATGAGCGACAGTGATAGCCTGCAAAACATTGCCCACCTGCGTCGTGAATACACCCGCGGCGGGCTGCGTCGTAAAGATCTGCCTGACCATCCCTTAGCGCTGTTTGAGCAGTGGCTGCAGCAGGCGTGTGCCGCGCAGCTGCCGGATCCCACCGCCATGACCGTGGCCACCGTGGACAGCAGTGGGCAGCCCTATCAGCGTATTGTGCTGCTCAAGCACTACGACGAGCAGGGCATGGTGTTTTACACCAATCTCGGCAGCCGCAAGGCCCGCCAGCTGGAGGGCAATCCGCGTATTGCGCTGCACTTCCCGTGGCACTTTCTTGAGCGCCAGGTCATGGTGCTGGGCGAGGTAGAAAAGCTGTCGCCGGTAGAGGTGCTGAAGTATTTTCACAGCCGTCCGCGTGACAGCCAGATCGGCGCCTGGGTATCGAAGCAGTCCAGCCGGATTTCGGCGCGCGGCGTGCTGGAAGGCAAATTCCTTGAGCTGAAGCAGAAGTTTCAGCAGGGCGAAGTGCCACTGCCCAGCTTCTGGGGCGGTTTCCGCGTGCGTTTCCATACCATGGAGTTCTGGCAGGGGGGCGAGCACCGTCTGCATGACCGCTTCCTCTACCAGCGCGATGGCGATGGCTGGACGATTGACCGTTTAGCCCCGTAAAACTGCGTTTTCCCCTTTTCAGCGCTGGCGCAGTTGGCGTCAGCGCTTTATGCTATAGCCCTCATTTTTTTCGTATCCGCAAGTCAGCGGAAAGCTGTGTACCAGCCCGGGTGCAGTGTGATCAATTTGGAGTCAGTGATGACCAGCAGTAACCTGATACAACAATTGCAAGAGAGGGGCTTAGTCGCCCAGGTAACGGATGAAGAAGCGTTAGCAGAGCGACTGGCGCAAGGGCCAATTGCACTCTATTGCGGCTTTGATCCGACCGCAGACAGCTTGCATTTGGGCCATCTGGTGCCGCTGCTCTGCCTGAAGCGCTTTCAGGATGCCGGACACAAGCCGGTAGCGCTGGTGGGCGGTGCCACCGGTCTGATTGGCGATCCCAGCTTTAAAGCCGCCGAGCGCAAGCTCAACACCGCAGACACCGTGGGTGAGTGGGTCGAGAAGATCCGCAACCAGGTTGCGCCGTTCCTCAGCTTTGACTGCGGTGACAACAGTGCGATTGCCGCCAATAACTATGACTGGTTTGGCGGTATGAACGTGCTGACCTTCCTGCGCGATATCGGCAAGCACTTCTCGGTGAATCAGATGATCAACCGCGAAGCGGTGAAAATGCGTCTGAACCGGGAAGATCAGGGCATTTCCTACACCGAGTTCTCCTATAACCTGCTACAGGGCTATGACTTTGCCGAGCTGAACAAGCGTCATGACGTGGTGCTGCAGATTGGCGGCTCTGACCAGTGGGGCAACATCACCTCCGGTATCGATCTCACCCGCCGTCTGCATCAGCAGCAGGTGTGGGGGCTGACTGTCCCGCTGATCACCAAATCCGATGGCACCAAATTTGGCAAAACCGAAGGTGGCGCAGTGTGGCTGGACGCGAAGAAAACCAGCCCGTACAAATTCTACCAGTTCTGGATCAACACCGCGGACGCGGACGTTTATCGCTTCCTGAAGTTCTTCACCTTCATGAGCATCGACGAGATCAATGCGCTGGAAGAAGAGGACAAAAACAGCGGCAAAGCGCCGCGTGCCCAGTATGTGCTGGCCGAGCAGGTTACCCGTCTGGTGCATGGCGAAAGCGGCCTGATGGCGGCCAGACGTATCACCGAAAGCCTGTTCTCGGGTTCCCTGAGCGACATGACCGAAGCGGACTTTGAGCAGCTGGCGCAGGATGGTATGCCAACCATCACCCTCAGCGCGGATGACGACCTGCAGCAGGCGCTGGTTGCCGCGGAGCTGGTGCCGTCTCGCGGCCAGGCGCGCACCATGATTGGCTCCAATGCCGTCTCTGTTAATGGTGAAAAACAATCCGATGCCGAGTACCGCTTCAGCGACAGCGATAAACTGTTTGGCCGCTTTACGCTCCTGCGTCGTGGCAAAAAACACTACTGCCTGATTAACTGGCAGTAAGGTGCAAGGGCCGGCTAGCGGCCCTTTTTTCAGGGTAAGGCAGTGCAGGGCAACAATGAAAAATATCCTCGCAATACAGTCTCACGTTGTTTACGGTCATGCTGGCAACAGCGCCGCCGAGTTTCCGATGCGCCGCATGGGCGCAAACGTTTGGCCACTCAATACGGTCCAGTTCTCTAACCATACCCAGTACGGGCACTGGACCGGCACCGTGATGCCCGCCACTCATCTGACCGATATCGTCAGGGGCATTGCGGCAATCGACCGTCTGAAAACCTGTGATGCGGTGCTGAGCGGTTATCTGGGTTCCGCCGAGCAGGGTGAACAGATTCTGGACATCGTGCGTCAGGTGAAAGCGGCCAATCCCGACGCCTGGTACTTCTGCGACCCGGTGATGGGTCATCCGGAAAAAGGCTGCATCGTGGCACCGGGCGTGGCGGAGTTTCACTGCAGGCAGGCGATGCCGGCCAGCGATTTGATCGCCCCCAATCTGCTGGAGCTGGAGATGCTCAGCGGTCAGACGGTCGCCAATGTCGAACAGGCCGTGGTGGCCGCGCAGGCGCTGATCGCGCAGGGGCCGAAAGTGGTGCTGGTGAAACACCTTGCGCGCGCCGGGCGGCGCAGCGATCGCTTTGAGATGCTGCTGGTCACCGCCGACGCAAGCTGGCATATCAGCCGTCCGTTAGTGGATTTTGGCGTGCGGCAACCGGTGGGCGTGGGCGACCTGACCAGCGGCCTGCTGCTGGTGGATTTGCTGCACGGTAAAAGCCTGCAGGCAGCGCTGGAGCACGTCACAGCGGCAGTGTATGAAGTGATGCTGAAAACCCACGAGATGGGTGAATATGAGCTGCAGCTGGTGGCTGCACAGGATGCGATTGCGCAGCCTGTGCAGCACTTTGCCGCAGAAAAACTGTAATACCTGACGGGCGGCATGTCGCCGCCCGTCAATGCCGCGCCGTTACGCCAGGCCTTCAGCCTGCAGCGCTGCCTGTACTGCGGGCCGTTCTGCTACCCGGTTGAACCAGCTCTCCAGCGCCTCCAGTCCGTCAAGGTCCAGCCGGATCGCCTTCGCCCAGCGCGTCACCACAAACAGGTAGGCATCGGCCACCGTAAAGCGCAGCCCCATCAGCCACTGCTTGTCCTGCAGTGCCGCATCCACCAGACGATACTTCTTCTCCAGCTGCGCCCGCACGATGGTTTTGTACGCTTCCGGCGTATCCGGACGAAACAGCGGGGAAAAGGTTTTATGCAGTTCGCTGCTGATAAAACTCAGCCACTCCAGCGTGTGATAGCGCGTCAGGCTGCCGGTCGGGGCCAGCAGATTGCGGTCGGGTTTCAGGTCGGCCAGATACTGCACAATCGCCACGCCTTCGGTCAGCAGCGTGCCATCATCAAACTGCAGCGCAGGCACCTGGCCTTTTGGGTTGATCTGCCAGTAATCCTCACCCTGTTCGGTGACTTTTTTCTGCAAATCAACGTTCACCTGCGTGAAGTCGAGCCCGCACTCACGCGCAACAATATGGGGCGACAGCGAACAGGCACCGGGCTTGCAATAGAGTTTCATCATGGCTTCTCCTTAAGGGACGATACAATCATCACAGCAGCATAGAACTGCCAGCGTTTTTTACCCGTGACCGCGATCGGCAATCGTAGTCATACCGTGAGTGCGCAGGCCGACGTGCATCAGGACGGCGCGCGTCCGGATAATCGCTCAGCAGCGCGCGAACGGCGTCACTCAGGCCGTCTGGCGGGATCGCCTAAAAGCGGTAACGCTGTACGACAGGCGGTGTCAGGGTGCACCGGGCGGCGCTGAGACCTGCCTAAAGTACAAGGGAAAGCGGGGGATGGGAAGGAAGAAAAAAGCCGGGCGGGGCCCGGCTGTATGCTTACTGATTCGCGTTAGCGCGCGTCAGTTCAGGTTGCGCGTCATTCTGCGCCATGCGGTTCAGCAGCGGTGCGGTCACCAGCATCAGCAGGGCGATCGCGCCGGTGGCAATGCCAATCTGCTGGAACACCTGGCTGTAAACCGCCAGAGAGGCATGCGGATCGGTGACGTTTCCCGGTACCGCCATCAGATTAGCCACTTTACCGGCAATCATCGCTGCGCCTGCGGTGGTCAGGAACCAGGAACCCATAATAAAGCCCATCAGACGCTGTGGCACCAGCTGAGCCACCATCGCCAGACCCAGACCGGAGATCATCAGCTCACCGATACTCTGCAGCGCATAGCTCAGGATCAGCCAGTTCACCGAGACGATACCGGCTTCATTGGCAAATTTTGCGCCAAACGGCAAAACAAGGAACGCCGCTGAGCAGAGTATCATGCCGATAGCGAACTTGTGCGGCATCGGCAGCTTATCGCCCAGCTTATTGTAGACCGCCGCCAGAATCGGGCTGGCAACCATAATCCAGAACGGATTCAGCGCCTGGAACTGCTCCGGCTCGAAGTTAATCCCCAGAATCGCATGCTCAACGTTACGAATGGCAAAGAAGTTCAGTGAAGTCGGCATCTGCATGTAGAGCACGAAGAACACAATCGCTTCAAGCATCAGCAGGAAAGCCACAATCATCTTACGACGCGCAGCACCGTGCAGCGCGAACGCTTCTTTGGCAAAGATCAGCACGATACCGACGGCAACCACGCCCAGCGTCATGCGGGCAATGTTCTGATGATGCAGCAGCCAGGCGGCCAGCGCCACCAGCGCCACCACGCCCACCAGCGTCATCAGCAGTTTGCCGAGCTGCAGCGGAGCGAAATCGGGTTTTGAGCCGTAGTTTTTCACCAGGCGCTGGCAGAACAGGAAGTTCAGCAGGGTGATCACCAGGCCCACCACCGACAGCGAGAAGGCGGCGCCCCAGCCAAAGCGGGCCGCCAGCCATGGCGTCAGCATCATGGAGAACAGCGAACCGATGTTGATCGACATGTAGAACATGGTGAACGCCCCGTCGATGCGCGGGTCGTCTTTCTCATAGCAGGTGGAGAGCAGGGAAGACGGGTTGGCTTTGAACAGCCCGCTGCCGACTGCGATGGTGGCCATGCCGACATACACCATCATGGTGTTATGTCCGGAGAAGGCGATCATCGCATAGCCCAGCGCCAGCACCATCACGCCCAGCACGATGACGCGCTTGGTGCCCAGCACTTTATCCCCCAGCCAGCCGCCGATGGCGACCAGTCCGTAGACCAGCGCGCTGAACGAGGTGAACAGCGTAATGGAATCAGCTTCGGACATGCCCAGCTGTTTCACCAGGTAGACCGCCATGATGGCCTGCAGGCCATAGAAACCGAAACGTTCCCACAGCTCGATGGAGAAGATCAGATAAAACGCTTTCGGCTGCCGGAAGGCGTTGAGGCTTACCGCCTCGTCAGTGTGTTTGTTTGCAGTTGACACGTGTACCTCAGTTTTATATATCGCCTGTTTTACGACAGGAATTAAGTCTGCGTCGGGTCGGGTCATCCCGCGCAACATTGTTATTAGAAAGGAAAAACGCGGCCTAATTTGGCTGAATCAGACCCACAGGGCAAGCATTTTCTGCACGCTGAAATACAGGTTACTGGCAGGGTTAAAACCATGAAGCGAAGTTGTAAATCAGTGTTAAATACTGCAAGGCAGCAGTATATCAGAATAATACGGTTGACTGGAAACCTGAGCGATCATTTTCCTGAAATAAACCACCTGCTGCGTGATTTGCAGAACATAACGCTAATGATGATACATTATGCCGTAAATGACTCCGTGAATGGTCATATATTGAGCCCAATTGACTGATTGCTGAGCACAAAGCGCAGCCAGAAGTTTCCGGAAAGCTAAAAGATTGATCCTGCTCACAAATTCATAGATTAATTCAGCATGCAAAAAAACAAAGCGCCGCGGTACGGCGAATCTGCCGCTTTTTTCGTCGCATTGTCGGGCATAAATGCACTCAATCCTCTGAACGACGTGCTGAACCGCCGCACAGTGAGCACAGGAAGCGTAAAGAAGGCGATTACGGTGACGTGGCAGCAGGCTGCAGCCGGAAGGGCATAAAAAAGCCGCCCTCAGGGCGGCGTGGTGTCAGAGATCGGTTTTGGCGTCAAATTCGCACAGGTCTTCGATCAGGCAGGAGCCACAGCGCGGTTTGCGGGCCACGCAGGTGTAGCGGCCGTGCAGAATCAGCCAGTGATGACAATCGACTTTAAAGGCAGGCGGCACCACTTTCAGCAGCTTCTCTTCCACTTCTTCTACGTTTTTCCCGGGCGCAAAGCGCGTGCGGTTACTGACGCGGAAAATATGCGTGTCCACGGCAATCGTGGGCCAGCCAAAGGCGGTATTCAGCACCACATTGGCGGTTTTGCGCCCGACGCCGGGCAGCGCTTCCAGCGCTGCGCGATCTTCCGGCACCTCGCCGCCGTGTTTTTCCAGCAGGATACGGCAGGTTTTAATGATGTTTTCCGCTTTGCTGTTGAACAGACCAATGGTTCTGATGTGCTCTTTTACCCCCTCCACGCCCAGCGCCAGCAGGGCGGCGGGGGTGTTCGCCACCGGATAGAGCTTTGCCGTCGCCTTATTGACGCTGACATCGGTGGCCTGCGCCGAGAGCAGCACCGCAATCAGCAGCTCAAACGGCGAGGTAAAGTGCAGTTCAGTGGTGGGATGAGGGTTGTTATCCCGCAGCCGTGTCAGGATCTGCAAACGTTTCTCTTTATTCACACCGCCTTCCCGGTTTCGCCTTGCGGAGCCACTTCTGACGCGGCGGCGCGCTGCGCAGCACGCTGCTTCATTTTCTGATCAATCAGGTATTTGCCCGCCAGCAGCATGCCCAGGCCGATAAACGCGCCCGGCGGTAGCATGGCCAGCAGCATGGGTGAATCAAAGTGCACCACCTCAATGCGCAGCGCTTTCGCCCAGGGGCCCAGCAGCTGGTCAGCACCGTTAAACAGCGTGCCGCTGCCAATCAGTTCGCGCAGGGATCCCAGCGTCACCATCGCGCAGGTGGCGCCCATGCCGATGGCAAAGCCATCCAGCGCCGAGAGCGGAATGCTGCTTTTGGAGGCGACGGCTTCAGCGCGGCCTACCACGATACAGTTGGTCACGATCAGCGGAATGAAAATGCCCAGCGATTGATACAGGCCGTAGGCATACGCGTTGATCAGCATCTGCACGCAGCTCACCACCGAAGCGATGATCATCACGTAAATCGGAATGCGGATCTCCGCCGGCACCCAGCGGCGCGAAGCGGAAATCGCGCTGTTGGTAATGGTCAGTACCAGGGTGGTGGCCAGGCCAAGCCCCAGCGCATTGGTGGCGGTGGACGTCACCGCCAGCAGCGGGCACAGGCCCAGCAGCTGAACCAGCGCGGAGTTGTTTCTCCACAATCCGCCTGTCAGTAAGTTTTTCGCTTCACTCATGGTGCCTCTCCACAGTCGGGCAGCGAAGAGAGCTTCGCTGGCAGCGTTTCAATCAGGAGTGCCGTTCGTTTGGTGGCGTTCACCACCGCGCGGGGCGTAATGGTCGCGCCGGTGAACTGGTCAAATTCACCGCCATCTTTCTTCACCGCAAAATGCGTATCCCCGGCACCGTGGACCACTTTACCGTTAAAACTGTTGATCCAGTCGGAGATGCGCAGCTCAATTTTGTCACCCAGCCCCGGCGTTTCGTGATGCTCCACAACGCGCACGCCCAGCACCTTACCGTGAAAATCGGCGCCCACCAGCATCTGAATGGCGCCGGAATAGCCGTCCGGTGCGGTGGTTTCCAGCGCAGCGGCCACGGGCTGGTTGCCTTTACGCGCCACATACAGGGCGTGCGGCTTCGCATTGCCCAGGGCGGCAGCATCCGTGACCAGATAGCACTCCTGCTGGATATGATTATCGTACAGTTCAGGCGGAACGACCTGATCCAGCAGGTTTTTCTGCTGCAGCGCGGTCTGATGCGCAACGGTCGGTTTGGTCACAGCGTTAACAATCGCCGTCACGCCGGTGGTGATCACCGCGAACAGGCCCAGCGTAACCGCATTTTTACGAATGGCGTCAATCATCAGTTACTCCCGGCGATGGCCGTAAACGCGAGGCTGGGTGTAGTAGTCCACCAGCGGCACGCAGATGTTGGCCAGCAGCACGGCAAAGGCCACGCCGTCCGGATAGCCCCCGAAGCTGCGGATCAGCCATACCAGCAGGCCAATCAGTGCGCCATAAATCAGGCGTCCGCGGTTGGTAGTGGAGGCGGTCACCGGATCGGTGGCGATAAAAAACGCACCCAGCATGGTGGCGCCGGAAAACAGGTGAATCAGCGGTGAATTGAGCGTGTCGGGCGCAAACAGCCAGCCAAGCGTGGCACAGCAGCCCAGCGAGGCCAGGAAACTGACCGGAATGTGCCAGCGAATCGCCCCTTTCGCCAGCAGCAGCAGGCCGCCCAGCAGATAGCCAAGGTTGACCCATTGCCAGCCCAGGCCTGCCAGCACGCCGCTGTAAATCGGCTGAGCTAACAGCTCTGAGGCGCTGTGTCCGGCACGCAGGCCGGTTTTAAAGGTATCCAGCGGCGTCGCCTGGCTGACTCCATCTGCCCCCATCTGCAGCTGCTGCATGGTCTCACCGCTCAGCATGTGTCCGCTGAAAATCATGCTGAATGAATCAGCCAGACCCGGTTTCACCGCCTGCAGCGCGTCGGGCGGCAGCCAGCTGGTCATCTGTACCGGGAAGGAGATCAGCAGCACCACATATCCCACCATTGCCGGGTTGAACGGGTTCTGGCCGAGACCACCATACAGCTGTTTAGCAATCACAATGGCAAACAGGGTGCCAATGACCACCAGCCACCAGGGGGCCAGCGGGGGCAAACTAATGCCAAGCAGCAGCGCCGTCAGCAGGGCGGAGTTATCGGTCAGCACCGGCACCACCGGCACGTGACGCAGACGCAGGATAGCCGCTTCTGTCAGCCATGCCGTCGTGACCGCCAGCGCCACCTGAATCAGAAAGCCAATGCCAAAGAAATACCACTGCGCGGCCATGCCCGGCAGGGCGGCCAGCACCACCAGCAGCATGATATTGCCGGTGCTGCGGCGGTTATGGGTATAGGGCGAACTTGCAATGCGAAAAGCCATTTATTCCTCAGTCGTCGAAGGCTGCTGCTGCGCTTTGCGCGCTTTGGCACGGGCGACCGCAGCGGCGATGGCCGCTTTGCGTGGGTCGGCGGAGTCAGCAGAGGCCGCGGCCTCTGTCTCAGAAACGGGGGATGCAGGCTCACTCTGCGCGGCGTCCGCCGCCGGTTGCACGGCGGCCTCTGCTGTCTGCTGCGCCGCGGCCTTTTTCGCTTTAGCACGGGCAATCGCCGCTTCGACCGCCGCTTTGCGCGGATCGGCATTGGCTTCTGGCGCGGCGTCTGCGTCCGCCGCCGGTTGCACGACGGCCTCTGCCGTCTGCTGCGCCGCGGCCTTTTTCGCTTTGGCGCGGGCAATGGCGGCTTCGACCGCCGCTTTGCGCGGATCGGCATTGGCTGCGGGCGCGGCGTCAGCCGCCGGTTGCACGGCAGCCTCTGCCGCCGGCTGCGCCGCGGCTTTTTTCGCTTTGGCGCGGGCGATGGCGGCTTCGACCGCCGCTTTACGCGGATCGGCATTGGCTGCTGGCGCGGCGTCTGCGTCCGCCGCCGGTTGTGCAGGGGTCTCTGCCGTCTGCTGCGCCGCGGCTTTTTTCGCTTTAGCGCGCGCAATCGCCGCTTCGACCGCCGCTTTGCGCAGATCGGCATTGGCTGCGGGCGCGGCGTCTGCGTCCGTCGCCGGTTGCACGGCGGCCTCTGACGTCTGGGCCGCGGCTTTTTTCGCTTTGGCACGGGCAATGGCGGCTTCGACTGCCGCTTTGCGCGGATCGGCATTGGCTGCTGGCTCGGCGTCTGCGACCGCCGCCGGTTGCACGGCGGCCTCTGTTGCCGGCTGCGCCGTGGCTTTTTTCGCTTTGGCACGCGCAATCGCCGCTTCGACCGCCGCTTTACGCGGATCGGCATTGGCTGCTGGCGCGGCGTCTGCGTCCGCCGCCGGTTGCACGACGGCCTCTGCCGTCTGCTGCGCCGCGGCTTTTTTCGCTTTGGCGCGGGCAATGGCGGCTTCGACCGCCGCTTTACGCGGATCGCCGGACTGACGGCTCAGCGCCTGGGTTTCGGCCTGCGTTTCCGCCTGCTGAGCCAGCGCCTGCGCATGGCGCGCCTCGCGCTCGGCCGCTTCCTGCTCAGCGGTTTTTGCCTGTTGCGCTTTCACCCGCGCCACGGCGGCGGCACGCTCACCCTGATCGCTGCGCGCCACGCGCTGTTTCGCCTGTTCATGACGCGCTTCACGTGCCAGTTTTTCACGTTCAAGGCGTGCCTGACGGGCTTCAAAACGCGCTTTGGCTTCAGCCGTACGTTTCGCTTCCAGATCGATCGCGCGCAGCTCCGCTTTTTCCTGACGGTAGTACTGCACCAGCGGGATGTTGCTCGGACAAACATAAGCGCAGGCGCCGCACTCAATGCAGTCATCAATGTTGTGCGCGCGGGCTTTTTCATGATCGCCGCCCTGGCTGTACCAGAACAGCTGCTGCGGCAGCAGTTTCGCCGGGCAGGCGTCGGCGCAGGCGCTGCAGCGAATACAGGATTGCTCCGGCTGCGTCTGGCCCATTTCAGTGGCAGATGGCGCAAGAATACAGTTGGTGATTTTTACCACCGGCACGTCCAGCGCGGGCAGGGTAAAGCCCATCAGCGGGCCGCCCATAATCACCATCTGGCGCGGGCCTGGCGTAAAGCCGGCCTGGTGCAGCAGATGGCTGATCGGCGTACCCAGACGCGCCCAGACGTTGCGCGGGCGGGTAACCGCTTCGCCGGTCAGCGTGACCACGCGTTCCGTAATGGGTTCGCCGTTAATGATGGCACGCTTCACCGCCCAGGCAGTGCCCACGTTCTGCATCAGCACGCCGATATCGGTCGAGCGACCGCCGTGCGGCACTTCCCGGCCGGTAAGAATTTTGGTCAGCTGTTTGGCCCCGCCCGAAGGGTATTTGGTGGGGATGACGCGAATCTGCAGTTCCCGGTCGCCGCCCAGCGCCTGTTTCAGGGCGGCAATGGCTTCCGGCTTGTTGTCCTCAATGCCAATCAGCACGCGCTCGGCCTGTAAAACCCAGGCCAGAATGCGGCAGCCTTCCAGCACTTCCGCCGCGCAATCCTGCATCAGGCGATCGTCTGCGGTGATATAGGGCTCACATTCGGCGGCGTTGATGATCAGCGTGTTAACGCCGCGCAGGCCGCCGCGCAGCTTGGTGGCGGTCGGGAAGCCCGCGCCGCCCAGGCCGGCAATCCCGGCGGCGTGAATACGTTTCACCACCTCGTCGCGCGCCAGCGTGCGGTAGTCAGGCTGCGGGTCGAGTTCGGCCCAGCGATCGTCGCCGTCCGCGCGCAGGAAAATACACAGCTCCGAGAGCCCGGAAGGGTGCGCTGTCATGTGTGGCGCGATGGCTTCAACGGTGCCGGAGGTGGGCGCATGCACCGGCAGCATCCGGCCGGAACCAAAGGTCAGCGGCTGGCCGCGCAGCACGCGATCGCCAGGAGAGACGCAAATCTCTCCTTCGTGACCAATGTGCTGTTTCAGCGGAATAATAAAGCGCTCAGGCAGCGGCAGCTGGCTGAGCGGCGTGCCGTTCGACTGGGTTTTCATTTCCGGCGGATGAATGCCGCCCTGAAAATCCCACAGCTTCTCTTTGCGGAACAGATTTAACAGATTAAGCATGACGTTCTACCGGGATCACCCGCACAGGAATAGTTTCGAGATCCCACTTCCAGTTGGCCGTGGTTGTGGCCACCGGGCGCATCTCAATGCAGTCGGTCGGGCAGGGGGCAACGCACAGGTCGCAGCCGGTGCAGACATCGCTGAGCACGGTGTGCATGGCGCGCGTGGCACCCACAATCGCATCCACCGGGCAGGCCTGAATACATTTGGTGCAGCCAATGCAGTTGGCTTCGTCAATCCAGGCCACGGTACGCACCGGGGCCAGCACCTCAGCGCCGCCGTCCAGCGGCTGCGGCTCGACGTTAAGCAGCTCTGCCAGCTTCAGCATGGTCTGCTCTCCGCCCGGCGCGCATTTGTTAATCGCCTCGCCGTTGTTTCCGACGGCGTCAGCGTACGGGCGGCAGCCCGCATAGCCGCACTGGCCACACTGGCTCTGCGGCAGAATCGCATCAATCTGCTCAACTATCGGGTCTTCTTCCACCTCGAAGCGGCGCGAGGCGTAGCCGAGCAGGGCACCAAACACCAGGCTCAGCGCCGTCAGTACGGCTATTGCAATCCAGATCGCGGTCATATCAGAATTTCACCAGACCGGTAAAGCCCATAAACGCCAGCGCCATCAGGCCGGCGGTGATCAGGGCAATCGAGTTACCTTTAAACGGCGCGGGCACATTGGCCAGCACCAGACGTTCACGCATGCCGGCAAACAGCACCATCACCAGCGAGAAGCCAAGCGAAGCACTGAATCCGTACAGTGCCGCCTGCAGAAAGGTGTGGTTCAGGTTCACACTCAGCAGCGGCACACCCAGCACGGCACAGTTGGTGGTAATCAGCGGCAGGAAAATGCCCAGCAGGCGATAGAGTGACGGGCTGGTTTTGCGCACCACCATTTCGGTGAACTGCACGACGACCGCAATCACCAGGATATACGCCATCGTGCGCAGGTACACCAGATCGAGCGGCACCAGAATCAGGTGATTCACCAGCCAGGCGCAAATGGACGCCAGCGTGATGACAAAAGTGGTGGCCAGTCCCATGCCGATAGCGGTTTCCAGTTTTTTTGACACGCCCATAAAGGGACAAAGGCCGAGGAATTTGACCAACACAAAGTTGTTCACCAGCACCGTGCCAATAAAGAGAAGTAAGTAATCGGTCATGATTAAACCTGGGAAGCCGAAAGGCGTTTATTATCCGAAAATGAGAGATGCATCTCAACCTTTGCGCAAAATGTGCGGCAGGCAACCGCACTCAGAATTAAATTCCTGACGAATTGCCGCTCATTACGGCTGGATAAAGGTCTGTTTTACCCGCTGCGAGCGCTTGAAGTAGGGCACAAACACCGCGGCGGAAAGCAGCGCCAGCAGCAGCGTCTGAATCGCCCTGCCGTCAGCCACCGGCGTAAAGGCAAAGGTTTTCAGCGCCAGCAGCACCGTTATCAGCAGCCAGATAATGTAATGCCGCGGCAGACGGCGCGATCGCTGGCAGAAAATCCAGCACACCCAGAGGCTGTAAAGCCAGACGGCCGCTGCGGTCAGCAGTGAGATGAGCCACTGCGTCAGCAGCACATCGGCATGGGAAAACAGCGTGGTGCGTAGCTCGCTATCAAACAGCGGGCGCAGATACAGCGCCAGCACCAGTGCGCTGGTGAGCATGGTCATAATCAGCCACGCCAGCGGCAGCAGCAGCCAGCCGCCAATGCGCGGCGGGTTTACCGAATCGGACATGAGGGAGATCCTGTTACCAAAATGAGGGCGCTGCAGAGCGTAGCATGTCCGGACGGGTCACGCCCGATCGGGACGCAGCGAAAAGCAGTGAGCGTGAAAGCGTGCGTTAAACCACGTAATGCCAGACGGATTTTGGCACACAGCCCAGGTCATAGAGGCGCCCGCCGGAGGCCAGCTCCGCCCGCCGGTGATCGGCCGCGCGGTACATATTGATCAGATCGTTGTCATCCGTCAGCGAATAATTAAGGTGATCGTAGAGTTTTTCGAGACTCTCGAGATTATTCACTTTGCGAAACTTCAGCAGGTAATCCAGCGCAGTCATGATTGCCATTAATATAAAAAATCGGAGGAGTGCCCAAGTATAGGGAGCATGCGACCAGAGTCTATATATCAGATGTAAAAAAAGTAAAATTCAGACAATGTACGCAGTTTGGTACTTGAAATGCATCTTTTCACCGGTTTTCCCTTTTCTGCGGTACGCTTATTTTCACCACGAGGGCCCGGTTATCCGCGCTGTGACGCTGCTGCCCGTTCAGCACCTGCCACGCAACCCGCCGTCATACCCTGCTTATTTTTCCTGCTTTTCTGTGCGCCATACCCGACCGAAGCGGTGACGATGTCGTGAATTATTTCAGGACAGCTCGCAATTTTTTAAAGAAATGATGAAACAGAAGATCGGTGAATGTGCTGGCAGTCACAAAATCGATCTTTGCCTGGCTGAGCGGGGAATAACCATTCTTTACGCACCGGCTGTAATCGTTTTCAGTCAGCTGCCACATAACCAATTCTCTTTATTACAGTTATTTAACCGCAGCTGCAAACAACGTCAGGCGAATTGTCCATAACTTCCTCTGCCCTTATAGCAGGCTGATACGCGTAACTCCTTTATATCATTCTATTTTGTGAACTATGTCGCGCTAGTTTTAACGCTTTTACGCCAGGCTTAAACCGCGTTTGTACCCCTACAGCACACTCCCTTCAGAGGAATGAATATTATGTGGAAACGTTTACTCTTGACTGCCATGGTGAGTTCCGCGCTGAGCGTTCCGGCGCTGGCGGCAAATATGACCGTAGGCTTCTCGCAGGTGGGCTCTGAATCGGGCTGGCGCTCTGCCGAAACCAACGTGGCAAAAAGTGAAGCGCAGAAGCGCGGCATCACGCTGAAAATTGCCGACGGCCAGCAAAAGCAGGAAAACCAGATCAAAGCGGTACGTTCGTTTATTGCTCAGGGCGTGGATGCAATTTTCATCGCGCCCGTGGTGCAGACAGGCTGGGAACCGGTGCTTGAAGAAGCCAAAGACGCGAAGATCCCGGTGTTTTTACTGGACCGCGCCATCGTGGTGAAAGACAAGTCGCTGTATATGTCGGTGGTCACGGCGGATAACGTGCTGGAAGGCAAGCTGATTGGTGACTGGCTGGTGAAAACGGTCGGCAACATGCCGTGTAACGTCGTGGAGCTGCAGGGCACCGTCGGCGCAAGCGTCGCCATCGACCGTAAAAAGGGCTTCGCTGAAGCCATCGCCGGACACAACAACATCAAAGTGATCCGCTCCCAGTCCGGTGACTTTACCCGCAGTAAGGGGAAAGAGGTGATGGAGAGCTTTATCAAAGCCGAGAACAACGGCAAAAACATCTGCATGGTTTACGCGCATAACGATGACATGGCGATCGGTGCGATACAGGCGATCAAAGAAGCGGGCCTGAAGCCGGGCAAAGATATTCTCACCGGCTCGATTGACGGCGTACCGGATATCTACAAAGCGATGCTGGCCGGTGAGGCCAACGCCAACGTGGAGCTGACGCCAGACATGGCCGGCCCGGCGTTCGATGCGCTGGAGAAATTTAAGAAAGACGGGACGCAGCCGCCAAAAATTATCAAAACCGAGTCAAAACTGTTCTTACCGGCTGACGCGCAGGCGGAGCTGGATAAGAAAAAAGGCATGGGTTACTGATCCCCGCAACCGCCCCCCGGGGCGGTTTTTCATGACGTAGCGAGGTAGAACCTGATGAGCAGCTTTGATGAAACCCCTCTGCTGACCCTGAGCGGCATCAGCAAAGGCTTTCCCGGCGTGAAAGCGCTGGATAACGTGTCGTTCAGCATCCGCAAAGGCGAAATCATGGCGCTGCTGGGCGAGAACGGCGCCGGCAAATCGACCCTGATTAAAGTGCTGACCGGCGTCTACACCCGCGATGCCGGCACCATTACGCTGAATGGCGCGGAGATTTCGCCGCACAGCACGGCGGACGCGCAGCGCATGGGCATCGGGACGGTGTATCAGGAAGTGAACCTGCTGCCGAATATGTCGGTGGCGGATAACCTGTATATCGGCCGCGAACCGCGCCGCTTTGGCATGATTGATCGCCGGCGCATGGTGCGTGACGCCGATGCGCTGATGCGTAAATACGGTTTTGTGCTGGATGTGACCCGGCCGCTCGGGCATTTTTCCGTGGCGATGCAGCAGATCATCGCCATCTGCCGCGCGGTGGATCTCTCCGCGCAGGTGCTGATCCTCGATGAGCCAACCGCCAGTCTTGATGCCAGCGAGGTAGAACTGCTGTTTACCCTGATGGCGCAGCTGAAAGCCAGGGGCATGAGCCTGATTTTTGTCACCCATTTTCTTGATCAGGTGTACCGCATTACCGATCGCATTACCGTCTTGCGCAACGGTCAGTTTATTGCCACGCGCGATACCGCTACGCTGCCACAGCTTGATCTGATCAAGCTGATGCTCGGTCGTGAACTGCTGGAGACGGCGCTGCAGCGTCAGGGCAGCACGTTGCGCAGCGATCAGCCGGTGGTGGCGTTTGAGGATTACGGCCGCAAAGGCACCATTGAACCTTTCAGCCTGCAGGTGCGTCCGGGTGAAGTGGTGGGGCTGGCCGGTCTGCTGGGTTCCGGGCGTACCGAAACCGCCGAGGTGCTGTTTGGTATCCGCCGCGCCGATCGCGGCACCGCCACCATCAAAGGCAAAGTGCAGCGTATTCGCACGCCGGCGCAGGCGTCACGGCTGGGCATGGGCTTCTGCCCGGAAGATCGTAAAACCGACGGCATCATTGGTGCGGCCTCGGTGCGCGAGAACATTATTCTGGCACTGCAGGCGCAGCGCGGCTGGCTGCGACCGATTAAACGTCGCGAACAGCAGGAGATCGCCGATCGCTTCATTAAGCGTCTGGGGATCCGGACGCCGGATGCCGGACAGGCGGTGGAGCTGCTGTCTGGCGGCAATCAGCAGAAGGTGCTGCTGTCGCGCTGGCTGGTGACCAAACCGCAGTTTCTGATTCTGGATGAGCCCACGCGCGGTATTGATGTTGGCGCACACGCTGAGATTATTCGTCTGATTGAATCCCTGTGCGCCGACGGACTGGCGCTGCTGGTTATCTCCTCTGAACTGGAAGAACTGGTGGGCTATGCCGATCGCGTGTTGATCATGCGCGATCTGAAACAGGTCGCCGAAATCCCGCTGGATCAGCTGTCGGTGGCGTCAATTGTGAACGCCATTGCCGACGGAGGAGCACAACATGCTTGAATCGCCTATGACTCATGACAAACCCGAACGGCGTAAGCCGAAGCTGCCGCCCGGCATGCCGCAGATTGCCGCACTGATTCTGGTGCTGCTGGTGGATAGCCTGGTGGCCAACAACTTTTTCGCCATTCACCTGCAGGATGGCCGGCTGTTTGGCAGCCCCATCGATATCCTGAACCGCGCCGCGCCGGTGGCGCTGCTGGCCGTCGGCATGACGCTGGTGATCGCCACCGGCGGTATCGATCTGTCGGTCGGCGCCGTGATGGCGATTGCCGGCGCCACGGCGGCGACGCTGACGGTAGCCGGTCACAGCCTGAGCTTTATTATCCTCGCCACGCTGGCCACCGGACTGGCGTGCGGATTATGGAATGGCGTACTGGTTGCGCTGCTGAAGATTCAGCCCTTTGTCGCCACGCTGATTCTGATGGTGGCGGGGCGCGGTATCGCCCAGCTGATTACCCAGGGGCAGATTGTGACATTCAACAGCGACAGCCTCTCTTGGTTCGGCAGCGGTTCGCTGTGGCTGCTGCCGGTGCCGGTGTGGATTACGCTGCTGGTGGCGCTGGCGGTATGGCTGCTGACGCGCAGGACGGCGCTGGGGCTGTTTATCGAAGCCGTCGGCATCAACCTGCGCGCCGCGCGTAACGCCGGGGTAACCGGCTGGCTGGTGGTGATGTCGACCTATGCCATCAGCGGCGTGTGTGCCGCGGTCGCCGGATTGATTGTGGCGGCGGATATTCGCGGTGCCGATGCCAACAACGCCGGGCTCTGGCTGGAGCTGGACGCAATCCTGGCGGTGGTGATTGGCGGTGCCTCCCTGATGGGTGGCCGGTTTAATCTGGTGCTGTCGCTGATTGGCGCTCTGATTATACAGTCGATGAATACCGGGATTTTGCTGTCCGGCTTTCCGCCGGAGCTGAATCAGGTGGTGAAAGCGATTGTCGTGATGTGCGTGCTGCTGCTGCAGTCGCCGCGTTTCATCGCCATGCTGAAAGGGAGACGTCTGCAATGATTAAGCGCCATTTGCCATTGATGATTACGCTGCTGGTGTTCGTCGCCGGTTACCTGTTCTGTCTGAGTCAGTTTCCCGGCTTTGCCTCCACGCGGGTAATTTGTAATATCCTGACCGATAACGCGTTTCTCGGCATTATCGCGGTTGGCATGACCTTTGTCATTCTGTCCGGCGGTATCGATCTGTCGGTGGGGGCCGTGATCGCCTTTACCGGGGTGTTTCTGGCGCGCATCATCGGTGATTACCATGTGGACCCGCTGCTGGCGTTTGCGCTGGCGCTGGCGCTGGGCGCGCTGTTCGGTGCCATGATGGGCTGGCTGATTGATGCGCTGAAAATTCCGGCGTTTATCATTACCCTCGCCGGCATGTTCTTCCTGCGCGGCTGCAGTTATCTGGTGTCGGAAAATTCCATTCCAATCGATCATCCGCTCTATACCACGCTGTCCGGTCTGGCCTGGAAAATGCCGGGTGGCGGGCGTCTGAGCCTGCTGGCGGTGATTATGCTGGTGGTGGTCGCCGGGGGCATTATCCTCGCGCACCGCACGCGCTTTGGTAATCAGGTGTACGCTATTGGCGGCAACCTGACCTCCGCGCGGCTGATGGGGGTATCCACGCGGGCCACCACCATTAAGATTTATATGCTGTCGACCCTGCTGGCGACGCTGGCTGGGATTGTATTTTCAATTTATACCTCCGCCGGTTATGCGCTGGCCGGACTGGGCGTTGAGCTGGATGCCATTGCTTCGGTGGTGATTGGCGGAACGCTGCTGTCGGGCGGCGTCGGCACCGTGCTCGGCACGCTGTTTGGCGTATTGATCCAGGGGCTGATTCAGACGTGGATTAATTTCGACGGTACGCTGAGTTCATGGTGGACCAAAATCGCCATCGGTATTCTGCTGTTTGCCTTCATTGCGCTGCAGCGTCTGCTGACAGTGATGTGGGACCGCCAGCAGAACGCGCCGGTTAAGCGTTTAACCTCTTAGTCGTGATCGCATGTTTGTGTTAAAAGGTGCGCAAACTGGCGCACCTTTTTTTATGCTCAGATTCGTGGATGTTGGGTGGGGTTTGCCGTTTTAGCGCTCAGAGTCGTGAAAGTTCGGTGGAGTTGCTGTTAATTGGGTGCCTGGCCCCACAAAGGCCAGCTCGATCGCAAAGAAACCCCGCATCCATGCCGATCGTCCGCGCCATCCCTGGCGCGGACGCTTTGCTATTCGGGCGGGCCTTGATGGGACAGTAAAGTTGTTCATCGCTGTCATTAATGCGCTGCGCGGCGTTTAAATCTGACCACTCGCAACATACGGATATGAAGTTAATAAAGGCAGGCAGTGGAGTAAAGCGTACGCCGCAGGGATGCGGCGGCCGAGGCTACAGGGAGGTATTCACGCCGGCTTTACGTAACGCCTGCCTTTGTTGACTGGACCGCAGTTTTGCCATAAAAAAAGCCGCGATACACTCGCGGCTTACTTCAATTTTCAGGCAATTAACGCATCATGCGGTAGTAGGCGTCATTCCAGCGCAGCGCATCTTTGAAGGCCGGCAGGCGTGTCTCTTCATCAATCACCAGCACTTCAATGCCGTTCAGTTCGCCGTACAGATAGAGGTCATCGAGATCCAGTGCCTGGCTGAACACGGTGTGGTGCGCACCACCGGCCAGAATCCAGGCCTCGGAAGCGGTTGCCAGCGACGGCTGTGCCCGCCATAACGCGCGCGCCACCGGCAGTTTCGGCAGTGGCTGCGGCTGTTCTATCGCGTCGACCACATTAACCAGCAGGCGGAAACGATCGCCCAGGTCAATCACGCTGGCATTGACGGCCCGTCCGGCAGGGGTAGAGAAAATCAGGCGCGCCGGATCGGCTTTGCCGCCAATGCCGAGGAACTGCACGTCAATCAGCGGCTTTTCCTCTTTGGCAATCGACGGACACACTTCCAGCATATGCGAGCCCAGCACTAAATCGTTACCCGGCGAGAAGTGATAGGTGTAATCCTCCATAAACGACGTGCCGCCGGCGCGGTTACCGGCCTGCACTTTCAGAATGTGCAGCAGCGCCGCGGTTTTCCAGTCACCTTCACCGGCAAAACCATAGCCCTGGCCCATCAGGCGCTGCACCGCCAGTCCCGGCAGCTGCGTCATGCCATGCAGCGTCTGGAAGTTAGTGGTAAACGCTTTGCATCCCTCGTCATCAAGGAAGCGTTTCAGGCCCAGTTCGATGCGGGCCGCATCCAGCACATTCTGACGCTTGTCGCCGTTGACCGACGCCGCCTCGCTGAACAGGTACTGGCTTTCATATTCATCAATCAGGGCATTCACGTCGCCGTCGCTGACGCCGTTAATCACCTCCACCAGATCGCCCACACCCCAGCCGTTAACCGCGTAGCCAAACTGGATCTGCGCCGCCACTTTATCGCCTTCGGTTACCGCGACTTCGCGCATGTTGTCGCCAAAGCGCGCCACTTTCAGCTGCTGGCTGGCCTGGCGGGCCAGCGCTGCGTTGATCCAGCGGCTGATGCGCTGCTGGCTGGCACCATCCTGCCAGTGCCCGGTTACCACGCTGTGTTGCAGACCCATGCGTGCGCCGATAAAGCCAAACTCACGGCCGCCATGCGCAGTCTGGTTCAGGTTCATAAAATCCATGTCCATGCTGTCCCACGGGATTTCAGCATTGAACTGGGTATGAAACTGCAGCAGCGGTTTATGCAGAATGCTCAGCCCGCCAATCCACATTTTGGCCGGAGAAAAGGTGTGCAGCCAGGTAATGATACCGGCACAGCGGGTGTCGTGATTCGCTTCACGACACAGGGCCAGCGCTTCATCCGGGGATTTCACCAGCGGCTTCAGCACCAGCGGCACCGGCAGCGTGCCGGCCTGATTCAGTCCTTCCATCACCTGGCGGGCATGCTGTTCCACCTGGCGCAAGGTTTCCGCCCCGTAGAGGTGTTGCGTACCAATGACAAACCACACCTGTTGTGTGTTGTGCTGTTCCATAAAACCACTCCTTTACTTAGCGGAAAGGGTGCGCGCGGCGTACTGCGGTTCAGCGGCCTGGCACCAGTGTTGGTAACGTTGATAAAGTTGTTGATAGCGGGCGACGCGCTGGCTGTCCGGCTGCAGGGTGACAGCAATCGGACTGGCCATCACCTGCTGCGCGGCGGGCACATCGGCATAGATCCCGGCCGCAACGGCGGCAAAGATGGCGGCGCCCAGCGCGCAGCATTCATCCGACGCGACGATATCCAGCGGACGGTTCATCACGTCGCAACACGCCTGCATGATGGCCGGGGATTTGCGTGCGATACCGCCCAGCGTCAGAATGCTTTGCACCGGAATCTGCTGCTGTTCAAAGCACTCCATAATGGCGCGAGCACCAAAGGCCGTGGCGGCGATGAGTCCGCCAAACAGCGCGGGCGCATCGGTGCCGAGATTAAGATCGGTAATAACCCCTTTCAGGCGCTGGTTGGCATCCGGCGTGCGGCGACCATTGAACCAGTCCAGCACCACCGGCAGGTGATCGAGCTGCGGGTTAGCCGCCCAGGCTTCGGTCAGCTGGCGAATCAAATCCTGCTGTAGCGCAGCCAGCTGTGGCTGCAGTTCCGGATGGCGCTGCGCCGCCTGCTGCAGCGGCCAGCCCAGCAGACGACTGAACCAGGCGTAGATATCCCCGAAGGCCGATTGTCCGGCTTCACAGCCGATCGCCCCAGGCACGACGCTGCCATCAACCTGACCACAGATACCTTTAATGGCGCGATCGCCAACGGTTTCGCTGTCAGCAATCAGAATGTCGCAGGTGGAGGTGCCGATCACTTTCACCAGCGTGTAAGGCTGCGCGCCGGCGCCGACTGCGCCCATGTGGCAGTCAAAGGCACCGCCGGAAAGCACCACGTCCGTGGATAAGCCGAGGCGCTGCGCCCATTCGGCGCTCAGCGTGCCAACCGGGACATCGGCCGTGAAGGTGTCGGTGAACAGCGGTGAATCCAGCGTTTCCACCAGCAACGGATCGAGCGCGCGGAAGAAACTGGCGGGTGGTAACCCCTGCCAGTCCGGATGCCACAGCGATTTATGCCCGGCGGCACAGCGTCCACGCCGCAGTTGTGCCGGCGCCGTATTGCCGCAGAGCAGGGCCGGCACCCAGTCGCACAGCTCTACCCAGGAAACGGCGGCCTCGCGCACGGCGGCATCTTCACGCGAAACGTGCAGGATCTTGGCCCAGAACCATTCTGACGAATAAACCCCGCCGATGTAGCGGGTGTAATCGGTAAACTGGCCGCTGCGGCACAGGCGGTTGATCTCTTCCGCTTCTTCAATGGCGGTGTGGTCCTTCCACAGCACGAACATTGCGTTGGGATTGGTGGCAAATTCCGGCCGCAGGGCCAGCACATTGCCGGCGCGATCGACTGGCGCAGGCGTGGAACCGGTAGAATCAACACCAATGCCGGCCACGGCGGCGCGCTGTTCCGGCGTCAGCGCCTGCACCACGCTGATGATGGCCTGCTCAAGCGCATCAATATAATCCTGCGGATGATGGCGAAAGCGATTGACCTGCGCATCGCAGAATTCGCCGCGCGCCCAGCGCGGATAGTTCACGACGGCCTTTTCCAGCTCTTTACCGCTGCGGCAGTCCACGGCCAGTGCACGCACTGAGTCACTGCCAAAATCCAGCCCAATTGTTATGGTGCCCGCACCCATTGGGATTCTCCTGTGTGAGTTAGCTGGCTCTATCCTGGAATGCGGTCGCTGCGGGGGTTAGTCATCAGCGGCTGAGAATATGCATTTTTCTGTCATCGGCAGGGTTGTGTGATCGACAGCAAAAGTTCATGACCGGTTAATCTGGCTGAATATATGGACGATTTAGTCATCGTTTTAGGATGTGATACCGCTCTACATTTTTCTGCGCTTTTCCCGATACAACTAGCCCAGCGTTTGCACAGCCTTTGTACAACCTTTGAGCTAACGCGCTGATTTTGCGCTGTACCCGAACGTGAAATCTGATTGGTAGCGTTTACACCAATCGGTTAATAACAGCGAAATAACACCATTGTGCCGGAGAGCATCATGCATAAATTCACTAAAGCGCTGGCGGCGGTAGGCCTCGCCGCGGTTATGTCACAATCCGCTATCGCCGAGACCATGAAACTCGGTTTCCTTGTCAAACAACCGGAGGAGCCCTGGTTCCAGACCGAATGGAAATTCGCTGATAAAGCCGGCAAGGACCTGGGCTTTGAGGTGATCAAAATCGCGGTGCCTGACGGCGAAAAAACCCTGAACGCCATCGACAGTCTGGCGGCCAGCGGCGCGAAAGGGTTTGTGATCTGTACCCCCGATCCGAAGCTGGGTTCGGCCATTGTGGCCAAAGCGCGCAGTTACGATCTTAAAGTGATCGCGGTTGATGACCAGTTTGTAACGGCGAAGGGCAAACCGATGGATACCGTGCCGCTGGTGATGATGGCGGCCACCAAAATCGGTGAGCGTCAGGGTCAGGAACTCTATAAAGAGATGAAAAAACGCGGCTGGGACGTGAAAGACACGGCCGTGATGGCGATCACCGCCAATGAGCTGGACACCGCGCGTCGCCGCACCGGTGGCTCCATGGAGGCGCTCAAAGCCGCCGGTTTCCCGGAGAAGCAGATTTATCAGGTTCCGACCAAATCCAACGATATCCCCGGTGCGTTTGACGCCGGCAACTCGCTGCTGGTGCAGCATCCGGAAGTCAAACACTGGCTGATTGTCGGCATGAATGACAACACCGTGCTGGGCGGCGTGCGCGCCACCGAAGGTCAGGGCTTTAAAGCGCCGGACGTGATCGGTATCGGCATCAACGGCGTGGATGCGGTAAGTGAACTGTCAAAAGGTGCGCCAACCGGCTTCTACGGTTCGCTGCTGCCGAGCCCGGACGTGCACGGCTATAAGAGCAGCCAGATGCTCTACAACTGGGTCACCAAAGGTGATGCGCCGCCGAAGTTCACCGAGGTGACTGACGTGGTGCTGATTACCCGCGACAACTTCAAAACTGAGCTGGCGAAGAAAGGGCTGATGTAATCCGGTTAAGCCGGTGTCAGCCGGCTTTCACCCATAACAGCCTGCGTTATTCGCGCCGCAGCCCGGCGACAGGGCATCCTCCCCGGCACCGACTGCGGTCAGTGGCCGGGGCACAGGTGCGCAGCCCACGCCGCTGCGGCGCGCAGCAGAGAGACTTAAAGGAGTCGCTATGAACACGGATCACGCATTTCTGTCATTTCATGGCATCAGTAAAACCTTTCCGGGCGTGAAAGCGCTGCAGGATATCTCGTTCCAGTGCCGCGCCGGGGAAGTGCATGCACTGATGGGGGAGAACGGCGCCGGTAAATCGACGCTGCTGAAGATTCTCAGCGGCAGTTATCAGCCCAGCGCCGGTGAAATCCGCATCAAAGGCGAGGCGAAAAGCTTCACGACGACGGTCGATGCGCTGGATGCCGGGGTAGCGATCATTTATCAGGAGCTGCACCTGGTGCCGGAAATGAGCGTGGCGGAGAACATCTACCTCGGCCAGCTGCCGCACAAGCGCGGCCTGGTTAACCGCAAGCTGCTGCGCTATGAAGCGGGCCTGCAGCTGAAAAATCTCGGCATGGAGATCGATCCTGACATGCCGCTGAAGTATCTCTCACTCGGTCAGTGGCAAATGGTGGAGATCGCCAAAGCGCTGGCGCGCAATGCGCGTATCATTGCCTTTGATGAACCGACCAGCTCGCTCTCTGCACGTGAGATTGAGCACCTGTTTCGCGTTATCCGCCAGCTGCGCGCCGAAGGCCGCACGGTGCTGTATGTGTCGCACCGGATGGAGGAGATTTTTGCGCTCAGCGATGCGATCACCGTGTTCAAAGATGGCCGCTATGTGCGCACGTTTACCGATATGAAAAACACCCATCATGACGATCTGGTCGAGGCGATGGTGGGCCGCAATCTGGGGGATATCTATGGTTACGCGCCGCGCGAGCTGGGCCCCGTGCGTCTCCAGCTGGACAAGGTGGAAGCGAAAGGCGTGCGTATGCCGATATCGCTGACGGTGCGTGCGGGCGAAATTGTCGGGCTGTTTGGTCTGGTCGGCGCCGGGCGCAGTGAACTGATGAAAGGATTATTTGGTGCCACGCGCCTGCGCGGCGGGACGGTCACGCTGGATGGCAAACAGCTCAACATCCGCGAGCCCATCGACGCCATTCGCGCGGGCATTATGCTCTGCCCGGAAGATCGCAAAGCTGAAGGCATCATCCCGGTGCACTCGGTGCGTGAAAACATCAACATCAGCGCACGTCGTCACAATCTGAGCGCTGGCTGTCTGATTAAGCCCGCCTGGGAGGCGAAAAACGCCGATCATCACATCCGTTCGCTGAATATCAAAACGCCAGGCGCGCATCAGCTGATCATGAACCTCTCCGGCGGTAACCAGCAGAAGGCGATCCTCGGACGCTGGCTCTCCGAAGAGATGAACGTGATCCTGCTGGATGAGCCAACGCGCGGCATTGACGTCGGCGCCAAGCATGAGATTTACAACCTGATTTATCAACTGGCGAACAAAGGCATCGCGGTACTGTTCGCCTCCAGTGATTTGCCTGAGGTGATGGGCCTGGCCGACCGCATCGTCGTGATGCGCGAAGGTGAAATCGCCGGTGAATTGCCGCACGACGCCGCCACGGAGCAGCTGACGCTGAGCCTGGCAATGCCGAAAACCCCTCAAGCGGCCGCCGTGGCCTGATGTAAAGGAGAGAAAGAATGGCTTCATCTACCACGTCCAACACGCCACCGGTGCAGCGCAGCGGGCTGCAGCTGGGGCGAATCTGGGACAACTTTGGCATGCTGGTGGTGTTTGCGCTGCTGTTTATCGTCTGCGCCATCTTTGTGCCGAACTTTGGCACCTTTATTAACATGAAAGGCCTCGGGCTGGCGATGTCGATGTCCGGCATGGTGGCCTGCGGCATGCTGTTCTGCCTCGCTTCGGGCGATTTTGACCTGTCGGTGGCTTCGGTGATTGCCTGTGCCGGGGTGGTGACCGCCGTGGTGATCAATATGACCGAAAGCCTGTGGATCGGGGTGGCCGCCGGGCTGCTGCTGGGGATGGCCACCGGGTTCATCAACGGCTTTGTCATTGCCCGCCTGAAGATCAACGCGCTGATCACCACTCTGGCCACCATGCAGATTGTGCGCGGCCTGGCGTATATCTTCTCCGATGGGAAAGCGGTCGGTATTGAAGATGAGCGCTTTTTCACCCTCGGCTACGCCAACTGGCTGGGCGTACCGGCACCGATCTGGCTGACCATTGCCACCATGATTGTGTTTGGCTTTCTGCTGAACAAAACCACCTTTGGCCGTAACACGCTGGCCATCGGCGGGAATGAAGAAGCCGCACGGCTGGCGGGTGTACCCGTGGTTCGCACGCGCATTATCATCTTTATTCTGTCGGGACTGGTCTCCGCGGCGGCGGGCATTATCCTGGCGTCACGCATGACCAGCGGTCAGCCGATGACATCGCTGGGCTATGAGTTGATCGTTATCTCTGCCTGCGTGCTGGGTGGCGTATCGCTCAAGGGGGGAATTGGCAAAATCTCCTATGTGGTTGCCGGGGTACTGATTCTGGGAACCGTTGAGAATGCGATGAATTTATTGAATATCTCGCCATTCTCACAGTATGTGGTGCGCGGTCTGATACTGTTAGCTGCGGTGATTTTCGACCGCTATAAACAGAAACACAAAGCCGCCTGAGAACAAGGGCGCAGCCAGCGGTTGCGCCCGGTCATCCTGCGAAAAGTGAGGGCACTATGTATCACCGTGAACCCCCGGCTGAGCAGCAGAACCCTTTGCTGCCCGGCTATCCGTTTAATGCGTGGCTGGTGGCGGGGCTGACGCCCATTAATGCGAACGATCCGCTGGATTTCTTTATCGATCGTCCCCACGGCATGAAAGGCTACATTCTCAACCTGACGATTAAAGGTCAGGGCCGGGTGTTTGACGGCGAATCGGCGTTTGACTGCCTGCCGGGCGATCTGCTGCTGTTTCAGCCAAAGACACCGCACTATTACGGCCGCGCGCCGGACAGTCCGTGCTGGCACCATCGCTGGGTCTATTTCCGTCCGCGCGCCTACTGGACCGACTGGCTGCAGTGGCAGGATGAGAGTCAGGGCGTGGGGCGTTTGCGCCTGCCGGAAGCGCTGCGCGCCGAGTTTGATCGCCTGTTTGCCAGTATTGAACAAACGCATAACTCCGGTCGCCGCTTCGCCGAAGAGCTGGCGATGAATCTGCTGGAGCGCCTGCTGCTGCGTGCAGTGGAAGAGGATCCGCGCAGCCATCAGCAAATCCGCGATCCGCGCGTTATTGAAGCCTGCCAGTATGTGACTAACCATCTGGCCAGCGAAGTCAGAATCGAGGATGTGGCGCGCCATGTCTGCCTCTCACCGTCGCGCCTCGCGCACCTGTTCCGGGAACAGATGGGCATAAACCTGCTGCGCTGGCGTGAAGACCAGCGGGTCATCCGGGCGAAACTGCTGCTGCAGACCACGCAGGAGCCGATCGCCTCGGTAGGACGCGAAGTGGGCTATGACGATCAACTCTATTTCTCCCGCGTGTTTCGCAAGCGCGTGGGGGTGAGCCCCAGCGACTTCCGGCGCCGCAGTCAGGACGCGCACGATGCGCTGGTCGCGCAGGAGAGCTGGCAGCCGGTGCGCAGCGTGATGTCCTGATTTTTCAGGTGATTCCACCTTGTTCTTACTGGCTGATTCGTCTTAAATCAGTCTGGTAACGAACAAGAGGAGTCATAATGAGCGATAAATTACGTGTCGGCCTAATGGGCTACGGTTTTGCCAGCAAAACCTTTCATGCACCTTTGATCGCCGGCACGCCGGACGTGGAGCTGGCAGCCATCTCCAGCAGCGATGCCAGCAAGGTCCACGCTGACTGGCCGTCGGTGCAGGTGGTGGCTGAACCGCAGGCGCTGCTTGACGACCCGACCCTGGACCTGATTGTTATTCCCACCCCAAACGATACCCATTTCCCACTGGCCAAAGCGGCGCTGAATGCGGGCAAGCATGTGGTCGTCGATAAGCCGTTTACCGTGACGTTGTCACAGGCGCGCGAGCTGGACCAGCTGGCCACCGCCAAAGGGCTGCTGCTGTCGGTGTTTCACAACCGCCGCTGGGACAGTGATTTCCTGACGCTGAAAAGCCTGCTGAACGACGGCACGCTCGGCGAGATCCGCTACTTTGAATCGCATTTTGATCGCTTCCGTCCCGAAGTGCGCCAGCGCTGGCGCGAGATGAAAGGGCCGGGCAGCGGCATCTGGTTTGATCTCGGTCCGCACGTGCTGGATCAGGCGCTGCAGCTGTTTGGCCCGCCGGTGGCGATTAACGTGGATTTGGCCGAACTGCGTCCCGGTGCGCAAACCACCGACTATTTCCATGCGGTGCTGACCTATCCGACCCGCCGCGTGGTGCTGCACGCCAGCATGCTGGTGGCGGCGGAGTCTGCGCGTTTTGTGGTGCACGGTACCCGGGGCAGCTACGTGAAATATGGCCTCGACCCGCAGGAAGATCGGCTGAAAGCGGGCGAGCGTCCGCCGCAGGAAGCCTGGGGGTACGATATGCGCAACGGCACGCTGACGCTGGCAGAGGGAGATGTCATGGTGGAAAAAGAGCTGTTGACGCTGCCGGGCAATTATCCCGCGTATTACAGCGCGATCCGCGATGCCATTCGCGGCAGTGCGGCGAACCCGGTAAGCGCGGAAGAGGCGATTCAGGTGATGGAGCTGATTGAGCTGGGCCTGCAGTCGGCGGAAAAACGCCAGACGCTGTCGCTGAAATAACTGCCGCTCGGGTGTGGCATGCTCACACGCCGCGCTTGCTCTGGCGCGGCGCGTAAGCGCCCGGCCTGCCGTGTTGCCACGCCCGGCCGGTTGTCACCGGCGCGGGTTAACCGGCCACGCGTTTACGCAGGTCGGCTTTCTCCGCCTCGCTGAGAAACGCAATGGTTACGCCGTTATCCTGCGCCTGACGGATTTCAGCGGCCGTCAGACCGGCCTGCGGAGCCGCGTGCGTATACTCATGCGCCAGCTCCACGCCCTGTACGGCCGGGTCGTCAGTGTTCAACGTCGCCAGGATACCATGCTGCAGGAAGGCCTTCAGCGGATGCGCCTGCAGCGACGAAACGGTGCTGGTCTGAATGTTTGACGTCAGGCAGGACTCAATCCCGATACGCTGCTCCGCCAGGAAATCCATCAGGGCACGATCCTCAATCGCTTTAACCCCATGACCGATGCGCTCTGCACCCAGCTCGCGAATCGCCTGCCAGATGCTTTCCGGACCGGCGGCTTCACCGGCGTGCACGGTAATGCGGAAACCGGCATCGCGCGCACGGTTAAAGTGACTCAGGAACTCACTGCCAGGGAAGCCCAGCTCATCGCCAGCCAGATCCACGGCGGTGATGCCATCACGGTGCGCCAGCAGGCCTTCCAGCTCGCGCAGGCAGGCCTCTTCACCAAAGGTACGGCTCATGATGCCGATCAGCTTCACCTGGACGCCATACTGCTGCACGCCAGCGCGTACGCCGTCGATCACCGCCTCAACCACGCCGGCAATCGGCAGGCGGTGCGTCATGGCCATATAGCCGGGAGAAAAACGCAGCTCGGCATAATGAATACCGGCACGTGCGGCGTCTTCAACGTTCTCCAGCGCGATACGGCGGCAGGCGTCCAGATCGCCCAGCACTTTCACCCCCCAGTCGAGTTTCTGCAGGAAGCTGACCAGATCGGGTTCGTTAGCGGTAACCTGAACGTGCGGGCGCAGCGCATCCAGCGAATCCGCTGGCAAAGCAAGGTTAAACTGGCGGCCTAAATCCAGGATGGTTTGGGCGCGGATGTTGCCATCAAGGTGGCGGTGGATATCGGTGAGGGGCAGTTTTGCATCAATCATGTCGCACTCGCTGAATGAACGTAAAGTGCAGACCATTATAAAAATATCTTGCGCAACCGCGCCAGTGATTTGCGCAAACCGAATGACAGATGCTGCATTAAGCAACAGTGTGCGTGTCAGTGACCAGTTGGCCGGTGCGGCGCACGCCTGCGCCTGCGTGGGCATTCCGGCGGGTGACGTGAAAGAAAACGTTTAAATCAGAAATAGCGACCGGGCAGCTACAGGGCATCGGCATAATTGCGCTCAGCGCTAAAGCTATTTACAAAATTGCATCATTAATTTAACGCGCAAAATGCTTATCGATTAATGTGAATAAAAGATGAACAGGTGAATTAAGATGAGAAAATGTGTATGACCACGCCGAAAAAATAACGAGGCAGCGTTATTAAATCAGTGAGTTACAGAAGTTTATCCCGGGAGCCGAAACGAAATGTTTAATTGTGTTAACCGGCATGTCAAAAGGTAATTAAGAAAAGCTGATAAAGAATGCCGGTTAAAAGGTGCAATATTCTCATAGTTGCGATTTGGGATATTTGTCCGATGGATTTATCACGTTCTCTCCATATACTCCCCGGTAGCTTATTTTTTCTGAGCCGGAGTGCGTATGAAAATAATCGTCAATGGAAAGGGTTATCCGGAAAAGAGAAATATTATCGTCAGTGATTCCCATTCGTATCTTAACCTGAAATATAAAAATATCTGGCTTTATCGCAATGCGGTGCGCCAGCGGCTGATGAAAGCCAATAAGCTGTTTGTTTTTTCGCCACTGCCGTTCTCCGTGCCGGGCGACGCTCAGGTGATTCACCTGTTTAATGAGGTGGCGACTACGCAAAAGCCGTGGATTTCAACCTTTGAAACGGAACTGCCGCGCGTGTTGCCGGTGCCGGGAATATCGAAATGGCGTAATCCGGAACTGAAGAAGCAGCTGCGCCAGGTGGCTGCGCCACAGTGCAAAGCCATCATCGCCATTTCAGAAGCGACGAAAAACATTCAGATGAAACTGCTGGAAGCCTTTCCCGGGGAGGCGGCGGCGATTCTGCCTAAGCTGCATACGCTGCATCCGCCGCAGGCGGTGATCAGCGATCGGCCGCGCAGCGCCGCAGCGGGGAAGCGTGTTTTCAGCTTTGTGGGCAACGAATTCTATCGTAAAGGCGGGGCGGAAGTGGTGCTGGCCTTCAGCGAGCTTCTGCAGGAAGGCGTTATCGATCGCGACAGCGTTGAGGTGAATTTAGTGGGCGATCTGAGCAACCGTTACAATATTGCTCACGGCGCGTATCAGGATAACGCCGCGTTTTATCAGCAGATTGAAACCTTAATCAACCAGCAGTCGATCTTCCGCCACGTCGCATTTATGCAGAATACGCTGCTGATGGATCTGCTGCGCCAGACCGACGTGGGATTATTACCGACCTGGCAGGACACCTATGGTTTTTCGGTACTTGAAATGCAGGCGTGCGGCTGTCCGGTAATTACCACCAATGTGCGCGCGCTGCCGGAAATTAATCCGTCTCAGGCGGGCTGGCTGCTGCACTGTCCGCTGGATGAGATGTTTGAAATATCTCTGCGCTCAGCGGAGGAGAAACAGCGCATTCGCCGTCAGGTGGTGGCGCAGCTGAAACAGACGATTACCGACATTCTCGCCCAACCTGAGTCGGTGCGTTCACGCTCGGCCATGGCACTGCAGCGGATTAAAACTGATCACGATCCGGCGCGCTTCCGCGCCAGTCTGGATGCCTTTTATCAGCTGGCGGCACGCGCGACGCCGGCACCGGTGGGTGAGGCCCTTAAACGCAGCAACCGCTGAGGCGCCTGTTTTTCGGGTGAGGCGTCTGTCCGATGCAGAATCGTTTAACGGCATTCAGGGTTGCCTGAATGCCGTTTTTTCTGCGCGCTCGTTTTATCGCCGTTCGCACCCTTGCTTTTCTTCTGCCGCCGGTAACGCTTTCGGGTGATAACGCTTACACTGCGGGTCAATTTATCGGCAGAATATCGGTTCTGGCCGCTTATCGGCGCAGAAATGCGAAACTTTAATCTTTTCCTGCTCACATCAATTTTAATAAAAAAACCGTTCTGTTATGCCTGCACAACATCAGGGGTATAAAATTCATGTCGCTGTATTATATGGTTATTTTATTATTTGACTTTAGTTCTGACACAAGAAAATATCGTCAGTTCATTGCCTTCAAAATCACTTGCAGCAACCTATAATCCAGTTCAGCTGATATGAAGCGACGTTATTTCGTTACCGTGTTTTGCCCGCGCAGTTATTTGCGTTGTGGCAGGGCGACTTTTTTTGCTTTCAAAAAACTGCGCTCTTCATACTAATAATATTTATCGAATCGTTTATTTCTCACACACCCGGAATTAAGCATGAAAAAAATACTGCACACCATCAACCTGCCTGCAAAGTTTATTCTGCTGGGCTTATTTGCCCTGGTATTGTTTATTTTTCCAACTTTTCTCTTCATTCAGAGCGGTAATCAACTGATTGACGCCAAAGAAGTGGAGCTGACCGGCATCCCTGTCGAGAAAAAGATGCTGACGCTGCTGAATCAGATCCAGCGCCACCGTGCAGAAAGCGCGATCGCGATTGCGCTGAACAAACCGGACAACGCCCCGCGGCTGGAACTGGTTGAGACCATCAATAAACTGCAGGGCGTGATTCATGATGACCTGACACAGGCCGATCCCCAGGCGCAGCCGCTGGCGCGGCTGGAAAAGGTCTCACACGAATGGGAATCCCTGCAGGCGGATCTGAATAATCGCTCACTGTCACTGGATGACAGCCTGACCCGGCACGCCGCGCTGATCCAAAACCTGCTGATGGCAAACCAGGATGTGCTGGATTTTTATGGGCTGACGCTGGACAGCGATCTGAATACCTATCAGCTGATCGTCAGCGTGTTCAGCCGCCTGCCGCTGCTGACGGAAACGCTGGGGCAGATCCGCGCACACGGCACCTCGCTGATTGCGGAAGGACAGAGCGCGCCGGAAGCGGCCATCAGCCGTATGGCGTTCCGCATTGAAAATGGCAAAGTCGCCCTCGACCAGTTCAGCAGCAACATGGATAAAGTGTTTGCCATTGAGCCTTCACTGAAAGCCATTTTTTCCGCCACGGATGAAAACGCCAATCAGCAGGCACTGAATGCGCTGGCGCTGGCTGAACGGCTGTTCGGCAGTAAAACCGAGACGATTACCGCAACCGACTACGTGCGGATTTTCACCCAGGCGATCAATGCCTATTCCGCACTGGGCAATCAGAGCGCCGATAAGCTCACCGGGATGCTTGACGCGCAGATTCAGGCGCGCCGTCACGATCAGTACCTGCTGCTGGGTGCACTGCTGGCGGTCGCGCTGCTGGCGATCTTCGTTGCCACGCTGATCTCACGCTCGGTGACCCGTCCGGTTGAAGAAGCGGTGCATGCGGCGGAACGTGTGGCGGCGGGCGACCTGACCACAGCGATCCGCGTGGAAGGCTCCAACGAGATGGCCATGCTGCTGAAATCGCTGGGTCTGATGCAGGATCGGCTGTTACAGCTGGTCTCCGGGATCAAGGATAACGCGCTGACCATCGCCACCTCATCAGAAGAGATCGCCCGCGGTAACGATAACCTGTCGGCACGGACCGAAGAGCAGGCGGCTTCGCTGGCACAGACGGCGGCCAGCATGGAGCAGATGGCATCGATTATCAGTCAGAACGCCGATAATACCCGTCACGCGTCGACCATGGCTGAAGCGGCTACCAGCGCCTCCATGCTCAGCGGCGAAGCGATGGATGCGGTACTGACAACCATGGACAAAATCCGCGGCAGTTCAGCGCGTATTGAGGATATCACCAGCGTGATTGACAGCATCGCCTTCCAGACCAACATCCTGGCCCTGAACGCAGCGGTGGAAGCGGCACGCGCCGGGGAGTCGGGCAAAGGGTTTGCGGTCGTGGCATCGGAAGTGCGTTCGCTGGCGCAGCGCTCAGCTTCGGCGGCCAAAGAGATCAAAGAGCTGATTGCGCAATCGGTGGAGCATGCCCAGGAAGGTATCATCCAGGCGCGGCACGCAGGCGATAAAGTGAAGCAGAGCGTGGAGGCCATTGAGCAAACCTCCCAGCTGATTCGCGATATTTCCTCTTCTTCGCAGGAGCAGAGTGGCGGTATCACGCAGATCAATATTGCGGTGAACCAGATGGATCAGGTAACGCAGCAGAATGCGGCACTGGTTGAGGAATCCGCGGCCTCTGCTGGCGACCTGGCGCAGCAGGCGTCCTCGCTGAGAGAGCGCATCGCGGTATTCAGGACGGCATAAGTTAAACGCAGCGCGGGGCCGGGCCTCGCGCGGGCGGGAGAGTGCGCCTGCCAGTCACGCAGGGCAAACATGCCCTGCATGGCAGGTTAACGGTTTTTCGCCGTCAGGCTGAGAAAGGGGTGTTTGCCTGCCAGTAACAGCAGGAATTCATACTCCCCCTGGCTCAGCGGTGAGGGCTTCGCCGCGGCTTCTTTCATTTGCCAGACGCGCAGACTCAGATCAAAACGTTCTGCAGCGTGTAGCTGTGTCATACCGGTTGCCATGCGTAAGTCACGCACATCGGTCCGCACCGGCACCATGTGCTGAAAAGATTTGTGGCTCATTCTTTTTTCTCTTTTATCAAAACCGTCCCTGTCCGTGTCGGCATTCGCCGGGCATCATGCCGGTTCACTGGCTGAGCAGGGCGTGCGCCCTGGCCTGGGGTTGCGCCACGCCAGGACGGCTGTCCTGACGATGAGCAAAGGTAAAATGGTCGATCGCGGATGCAAGGGTTTCCGTGCGGCCATTCATACTGCCGGCTGAGGTGGCAATCTCTTTCACCAGCGACGCATTCTGCTGCGTCACGCGGTCCAGATCGGCCACTGCCAGCGTGACCTGGGCGATACCCTTGCTCTGTTCATCTGAGGCCAGCGCAATTTGACTGATCAGATCAGTCACCGCCGAAACGCTCTGTGTGGCGCTGCCCATGATCTCCCCGGCGCGTCGGGCAGTGTGTGCACCCTGTTCTACCCGCACCACGGTGCCGTTGATCAGGCCTTCAATCTCTTTTGCAGCGCTGGCGCTGCGCTGTGCCAGCGTACGCACCTCGGCGGCGACCACGGCAAATCCGCGCCCCTGTTCGCCCGCGCGCGCCGCTTCCACCGCCGCGTTCAGCGCCAGAATATTGGTCTGGAAGGCGATGCTGTTAACGGTATCGGTAAACTGGCGGATTTTATCGGCTTCGCTGGCAATGTCTGCCATCACTGTCGCGACGCTCTTCACTAACGCTTCGCCATCGCGCGTGGTGCGCGCCGCTTCCTGCGCCAGTCCGCGTGCTTCGCCGGCGCTGTGCGCGTTGTGCTCTACGGTGGCGCTCAGCTGCTCCATACTGGCGGAAGTCTGTTCCAGGGCAGCCGCCTGACGCGTAGTGCGATCGGAAAGATCGACGTTGCCGCTGGCGATATCCGCAGACTCCTTGCGCAGGACATGGGTGTTCTCATGCACGGCACGCACCGTTGTCAGCAGGCTCTCCTGCATCAGCTTCACCAGCGGGATTAACTGACCCACACAGTTGCGGCCAAAATCCCGCGGTTCACGCGTCAGATCGCCACCGGCAATGGCACGGAAATGTTCACGCAGCCAGCCCAGCGGCCTGACAAGATGCACCACCAGAAAGCGGTCACAGAAGATCAGCAGCCCGAGCATCAGCAGCGCAGCGGTGACAAAGGCCCGCTCCAGGCGCTGGCGATCGGCGGCCAGCGCGCTGCTGTCTGCCGCTATCTGATGCTGCAGCGAGGTCAGGCGCTCTTCCGCCGGCGCGGCAAAGTCTGCCGGTGGCCCGTTAAGCGCTGCCCGCAGCGGTGCCCAGCTGTCATCTGCCGGGATATCGGCAGACACCGTGGCTTTTGCCGCCGCGTTACCGGACTGCATCGCAATACTGGCGCGATTCAGAAACGCCAGCTGGCGGGTGAGTTCATCGTTGCGCTGCGCGCGCTGATGCATGTCACGTAACAGGGCGCTGCCATAGCTGCCAGCCAGAGCAACAATCAGCAGTGCGGCCAGCAGGATGCACTGCACCACTCTGCGGATAGTAAAGTTTTTCAGAAATTGCATGATGAGATTCCCCGGTGTTGATATTGCTCAAAACTGACAGAGAGTTATTTTGATTGCTCGCAATAATGTAGCGCGCTATTTTTTTACCCGTTAAGCGTGGCAGGCTTTTCTGAAAAAGGAAATAACCTGACGACAAAATATTTTATTCAGAATGACAGGTTAAATTAATCCGGCTGCCGACGGGCTCGCCGAGCGGCGCGGCAGCCGGGTTTTTCCACCGCGCGGTGCGGCGATTGTTTATTCCTCTTGCTGTTATTACTGCTGCCGTTTTGTTTTATGACGCGCAGCATGGCTGCCCGGCGCCTTAAGTTGCCGGCGGCCACCCCATAAATCGCCAGTCAGGCGCGCCCGTATGCCATTATTCAGCCACGCGTCTGCGCCGCCGTTAAACTTGCGCTGTATAACACCGGCCCGGTTGGCTGGCCGGTTGGCGAACCGCCGCGCGGCTCCAGGCTGATGGCCAGCGTGGCCTCTGTCAGCGTGGCGGAGGCGGTCAGGGCATAACGCCGGGAAGTCTCCGTATCAACCAGCCCCAGCGAAACCGGCGCCTGGCCCGGCGGTATCAGCCAGAGCTGCAGGCTCTGATCGTCCCGCACCGCACGCGGCTGCAGCGGAGCGAGGCTGATGACATCACGCTGGCGGTTGACGCTCACCACCCACTGGCTGTGGTGTTGCGCATCGGCAAGCACCGCCAGCGGGGTGAGCGCCGGTTCGCGCAGCGTGTAAGCCGCGGCCAGCAGGCCCAGCGCGACGCAGGCCGCAGCCAGCCAGGGCAGGGCGCGACGCGACGCTGGCGGACGTTGTTCTGCCGGCAGCGACAGCGCAATTTTCTTCCACAGGGTGTCAGAAGGCGCAACGGGCGTGAGCGGATGATCCAGGCCGCCGAGCAGCGATTGCCAGCGCGCCACGCGCTGCAGCAGCACCGGCTCGCTGCGCAGGCGACGCTGAAAGCGCAATCGGGCGCCGCCCTGCAGCGTACCGAGGGCGTACTCTGCAGCCAGCGCTTCGTCACGCGCCTCGTTATCGCTTGTCATCCCACGCACTCCCGTAAATGTTCCAGCCCACGGCGAATCCAGCTCTTCACCGATCCCACCGGCTGCTGTAGCCAGCCGGCAATATCCGCGTGCGATAAGCCCTGAAAGTAAGCCAGCGCGATGCTCTGCTGCTGCTCACTGCTTAAATGCCTGAGGCAGCGGTGTAAGCGCGCCACCTGACTGTCGCTGGGCTGATCCGTATCGGGTTCGGCCAGCAGGCTGAGGTATTCCTCAACGTCGCCGCTGTCGGTATCCCACGCCCGGGCGTAGCCGCTGCGCAGCCCGTCAATGCAGCGATTACGCACCATGTGCGTCAGCCATGTCAGAGGTGAACTCAGCGCACTGTTAAACGACGCTGCGTTGTGCCACACCGTGATATAGCATTCGTGCAAAATCTCTTCTGCCCAGGCGCGCTGACGCACCATGCGCAGCGCCACGGCCAGCAGATACGGGGAAGTCAGACGATACAATTGCTCAAAAGCAAGGCGATCGCCGCGTGCGATCGCCCTGATTAACGTGACATGGTGTTCAGCCTGCGTCGCGTCCATATTTGTCCTGGCGGGTGAGTTAACCGTACCGAGTATAGACAGTTATTCCGGCATCAAAACCGTATCGATAACGTTAATGACGCCGTTTTTCTGATAGACATCATAAGTGCTGATATTGGCCACATTACCCTGACCATCCTTCAGCTGAATATTGTGTGCGCCGTTACGCATAATCCACAACGGCTGACCGTTCACCGTTTTTAATTCAGCTTTACCGCCACCCTGTTTAATCTTCTGCTCCAGCGCTTTCATATCATAGGTGCCGGCAACTACATGATAGGTGAGCACGCTGGTGAGTCTGGCTTTGTTTTCCGGTTTCAGCAGATTATCCACCGCACCGGCAGGCAGTCTGGCAAAGGCCGCGTTGGTGGGAGCGAATACGGTGAAGGGGCCTTTACCCTGTAATGTGTCAACCAGACCTGCTGCCTTGACGGCAGCCACCAGCGTGGTGTGATCTTTGGAGTTCAGGGCGTTCTCAATGATGTTTTTTTGCGGATACATTGCCGCACCGCCCACCATCACGGAATCGGTCATGGCAGCGTAAGTGGCATTTGCGCACAGCAGCGCAGCAGACAGAACAGTAAAGTGCAGTAACTTTTTCATCATATATCCTCATTGAACGAGCAGAACAGGTGCGCTCAAAGGGATATACGCAGCAGGAAGCAAAACGGATGCACGCCGCAGCACTTTTTTTCACTGGCCGGGCAGAAAAGAAAAGGGCAGCCCGGGGCGGGCTGCCGGATGGCTTACTCAGGCATGCCTTCGCTGGTGGGCGCGCCTAACATATAACGCGACAGGAACTGCTCCAGCGTCATTTTGTCACCGTTCATAATGACCTGACCGTTGCTGTACTGCAGGCTGGTGGTGATGTTGTCATCCTGCTGCTGCGTCAGACGGAACATCTGTCCCATCGCGGCCAGACCTTTGACCTGCTGATCCGCCAGTTTCTGCGCATCGTCACCCTGGTACCCTTCAGCCAGGCCAACATGGCGCATCACTTCCGTGGCCATCGGCATATTGATGTTCAGCTTGCCGTCGAGGGTTTTCAGCACGCGATCCACCGCCGCGCCCAGGCTTTGCGGCTCGCCGGTTACGCTGGCGGGATCGTTAAAGCCGACGTTGAGGTTAAAGGTGCTTTCGCCTTTGTCATTCTTCCAGCTCAGCGGTGCGATGCTGATGCTTGGGGCACCTTTCAGCAGCACCGGCAGGTTGTTTTTCAGGATGGTCTGCACGCTCATCTGATAGCGAATCGGGTCTTCCGCGACGCCAGGCTGACTGAGTAAATCCTGCATCTGTGCGTTGTAGTTATCTGAGAAGGTCTTCACCGCCTGCGCGTCAAACTGCGCAAACTTCATCGCCACTTTCGCTTCGCCAAAGGGCTGTTTCTGCAGGGTCATATTGCCGACTTTATAATCGATATGGCCGCCAATTTTGCCGTCTTTGTTATCAAAGCTGGATTTGCCATCCATATTTTCCAGCTTCAGGCCTTCCTGACCATTGATGCTGGCTTCCAGCTTATCCAGCGTCAGCGTCTGATCGCCCACGCGCACGCCTTCCGGGCTGAGGTGCGTATCGCCGCCCAGCTTCAGGCCGTTGAGGGTAAACAGCACCGGCTGCGCCAGCTGATTTTTGCTGGTGACGGCAATGCTGGAGAAATCCCCCTGCAGGCTGACTTTATCCCCTTTGCTGTCCGCGCTGAGGTTGAGCGTGCCGCCGTTGGTCGCCAGGCGATCGCCCGTCTGTGCATTGCTGTAATCCACCGGCAGCAGCGTAAGATCGGTATCGGTGGCGCCGCTATAGCCAACGCGCGTATCGGCATTCACCAGCGATTTGCCCTGCGTCAGTTCAAACAGCTTCTTCACCGCATCGGTATTTTCCAGCTCGGAGTGCACGGAGGCCATGGAGGGAATCAGATTGCCGCGTTTCAGCTGGGCAAACGGGAAAGGACCGTGGTCGATGGTTTCGTTCAGGACGATGCTCTGACCCGGCTTCAGCAGCGGGTTATCGACCGTTTGCGAACTGGCCTGAATCACCAGCCGGGTCTTGCTGCTGAATACGCCGCGCTGATAATCCTGATAGCTCAGCGTCAGACGGCTGTTTGGCGCATAGGCGTTGATTTGCGCATTGGCGTTTTGCAGCATTTCATCTTTGTGGCTTTCCAGCTGTTTGCCGGTAAACCACGCAGCACCGGTCCAGATTACGCCGAGCGCCACAATTACACCTACGGCAACCTTGGTCTTTTTCATCGCTGTGTCGTCCTTATCCTTGCGTCCGCCCGCCCTCAGGCCGCGTAACGGGTGAAGAAAAACGCCCGCAGGCGTTTTAATTAATAGTCTGAAATAATAGCAGTTAATGCTGGCAGCGTCACTGCAGCGCGTTGTAGACGCGCGCCAGTCGGCCGGTGCCGGCCGCGCTGACCGGGGATTCGCTGGCGGCGATAAAGCAGGATTCGCCCGGCTGCAGCAGCAGTTGCTGGCCCGCTTTTTCAATCACCGCCTGACCTTCTATACAAAACAGCAGGGCGGCGCTCTGCTGCGCCAGCGCTTGCGGCGTGGCGGAGAGCGCGTGGATGGCAAAGGCAAAGTCGTCCACCGGAATCGGGAAAATCTGGCTATCGCCCTGCTGCTGTGGCGTAGTCAGCAGCGTGTTTGCCGGTTTCGGCTGGAATTTCAGATTTGCCAGCAGCTCCGGGATATCAATGAATTTTGGCGTCAGGCCGGCGCGCAGCACGTTATCAGAGTTCGCCATCACTTCCAGCGCCACGCCGTGCAGATACGCATGCGGCGTTTCGGCAAACAGAAACATCGCTTCACCCGGCTGCAGCGTAATCACGTTCAGCAGCAGCGGCGAGAACAGGCCACTGTCCTGGGGATAGTCGCGGGCAATCGCGCGCACCGTGTCCCAGGGTTCGCCATCGCGCGTATCCAGCACCGATTTCAGCACGCCCAGCGCGCGCGTTTTTTCCGCGTCCTGCAGCGAAAGCAGGGTTGCGAACAGCGTGGACAGCGTCTCTTCGGTGGCGTTCTCCAGGAAATGGGCAATCGCCGGATGCGCACCGGAAACCGGCTGCAGCAGCGAGACAATGTCGTGCAGTTCGCGGAAACCGTTCATTGCCTGGAAGGGCGTCAGGGCATACACCAGCTCAGGTTTATGGTTGGCGTCTTTATAGTTACGTTCGGCCGCGCTGAGCGGAATGCCGGCGGCATTTTCGCGCGCAAAGCCGGCTTCTGCCGCCGCCTTGCCTGGATGTACCTGGATAGACAGCGGCTGGTCAGCGCAGAGGACTTTAAACAGAAACGGCAGCTCACCAAAGCGCGCGGCCACCGCGTCGCCCAGCATGGCGCGCGGATGCGCCGCAATCATTTCGCGCAGGGAACGGCTTTCCCCGTTTATCTGTACGGTGGACGGGTTTTTCGGGTGAGCCCCCATCCACAGTTCCGCCATCGGCAATCCCTGCGGGTTTTCGATGCCATAGAGATCCGTCAGTGCTGTTTTGCTGCCCCATGCGTAATTTTGCAGCGAATTGTTCAGTTTTTGCATCGTTTACCCTTAATAACGGTAAGTAATCAGGCGTATTAAAGCAGAAAGTGCCACAGAAGCGACAGCGGCATGTGCAAGAAACGCGATGGGCTCGCATACTGCTATCTTCATGTATGTGACAATCTTGCTCGCTTTAAGGCGTCGCGGGAAGATGCCTGAGGCGAAAACCTCACTATCTGAGCTAAGGAGACGTAGTCATGGCAGCCCATCGCATTGAAAAAGACTCAATGGGACCGATCGAAGTACCCGCCGATAAGCTGTGGGGCGCACAAACCCAGCGATCGCTGGAGCATTTTCGCATTTCCACTGAAAAAATGCCCGTGGCACTGGTGCATGCGCTGGCACTGACCAAGCGCGCGGCGGCCCAGGTGAATCGCGATCTGGGCCTGTTGCCGGCCGAACGCGCTGACGCGATCATCACGGCCGCTGACGAAGTGCTGGCCGATCGGCACAGCGACGCGTTTCCGCTGGCCATCTGGCAGACGGGCTCCGGCACGCAAACCAACATGAACATGAATGAAGTGCTGGCGAACCGGGCGAGTGAACTGCTTGGCGGCGAGCGCGGCATGGCGCGGCTGGTGCATCCCAATGATGATGTGAATAAAAGCCAGAGCTCCAATGATGTGTTCCCCACCGCCATGCACGTGGCCGCGGTCATTGCCGTGCGGGAGCAGTTGCTGCCGCAGCTGCAGGTGCTGAAACAGACCCTGAGCGAAAAATCTGACGCTTTTAAAGACATCGTTAAAATTGGCCGTACCCATCTGCAGGACGCCACGCCGCTGACGCTCGGCCAGGAAATTTCCGGCTGGGTGGCGATGCTGGAGCATAACCTGCGGCACATTGAAAACAGCATTCCGCACCTGGCGGAGCTGGCGCTGGGCGGAACGGCCGTCGGCACCGGACTGAATACCCATCCGGAATATGCTGAGCGGGTGGCCAGCGCGCTGGCGCAGCTGACATCCCAGCCGTTTGTCACGGCCCCGAATAAATTTGAAGCGCTGGCGACCTGCGATGCGCTGGTGCATGCGCACGGTGCGCTGAAGGGGCTGGCGGCCTCACTGATGAAGATTGCCAACGACGTGCGCTGGCTGGCGTCCGGACCGCGTTGCGGCATCGGTGAAATCAGCATTCCGGAAAACGAACCGGGCAGCTCGATCATGCCAGGGAAAGTGAACCCGACCCAGTGTGAAGCACTGACCATGCTGTGCTGCCAGGTGATGGGCAACGATGTCGCGGTCAACATGGGCGGGGCATCCGGTAACTTTGAGCTCAACGTGTTCCGCCCGATGGTGATTCATAACTTCCTGCAGTCGGTGCGCCTGCTGGCGGACGGCATGGACAGCTTTAACCATCACTGCGCGGTGGGCATTGAGCCCAACCGTGAACGCATTGGTCAGCTGCTGAATGAGTCCCTGATGCTGGTCACCGCGCTGAACACCCATATCGGCTATGACAAAGCCGCGGAGATCGCCAAGCAGGCGCATAAAGAGGGGCTGACGCTGAAAGCGTCCGCGCTGAAGCTGGGCTATCTCACCGAGGCGCAGTTTGACGAATGGGTGCGTCCGGAAGCGATGGTGGGCAGCATGAAGTCATAAGCATGCACGCCGCGATCGGCGGGCCGGCTTAGGCCAGCCGATCGCTCCACAGATGCAGACGCGGAATAATCAGGTGCAGCGGTTGTGCCTGCGGTTTATAGCGATGCGCGACATTTTCCGCATCATAATCCAGCAGTTCGCCCAGCGTGGGCACCTGCGTTTTATCGCGACACAGCACCAGCAGCGGGGAGGGGCAGGCCATCTGGATCTGCTTTTTCTCACTGGCGCGCCACAGCCGGGCAATCGGCTGCACTTTAACCGGACGCTTGATTTTCAGCCGGGCGCTGGCGGGCAGGGCGTGAATGGATTCCAGCTCCTGCTGGACTTTCTCTGCCCACTGCTCGCGCGTCCAGGGTGCCTGAGCGCGGTTGGCTTTCAGGCTGCGCTCAAGTTGTTCGATGACCGCCTCACGCGTGACGTTTTTAATGATGTTTTTGTTTGCCCAGCCAAAGCGCAGGGTATCGGGCGCGTTCACCACCGTCACGCTGCGATAGGCGTTAAGCGTAATTAACCCGCGCAGATGCTGGTGCACAAATTCAAATCGCGCCTCGCTCGGCAGACCGGATTCAACCGTAATCAGCTGCTCCAGCCGCTGTTTCAGGGCGTTGATGCCGGTGACCCGCGCAGAGATGTTTTCGCTGGCCGCTTCGTCCGCTTCAATACAGAGCGCGCCCGGCAGGCGCACCGCCGCTTTGGTGCTCAGTTTCTCTGACTGATGCTGCATAAACAGACGGCAGTAGTGGGCAAGGGCCATTTCACGCGCCCGTTTGCCAAGGTGCTGGGTAACGGCAATGCGCGCAATTTCATCATGTTCGTGGCCTTTTTCAATATCGGGCAGGCTGAACACGCGCGCCACCAGCAGCGGCTGCTGCTCCACCTGCTGACGCAGTTCGCTCAGCGCGTGCTCCAGCGCGTTCACGCACGCATGTAAATCCGCCACCAGATCGTATCGCATCATGATCCCCTTATTAGTTACAACATACTAATGAGTTTATAAAATATACGCCGGCTTGTCACTCCCGCGCACGATTTTTGTCAGTCAGGTCGCAAGGCGTGCTTTGCGCGGGATGCCCATGCTATAACAACGCTTTACCTGTTATCGGATAGTGTCGCGTGCCCATTGTTGCCAAACCTCCGCTTCCCGCCATCGTAACGCTCGGTCTGGTCCAGATTCTCGCCTGGGGCGGTTCTTTCTATTTACTTTCCGTCATGGCGATGCCGATTGCAGCGGAAACCGGCTGGTCACAGCAGTGGGTTTACGGAGCGCTGTCGCTGGGAATTTTAATCTCCGGCCTGCTGGCCCCGCTGAGCGGGCGGTTGATTGCGGCTTCACACGGTCGCGCGATGCTGGCCGGCAGCGGGGCGGTGATGGCGCTCGGACTGGTCATTATGGGGCTCAGTCATCATCTGCCCCTGTTTCTGTTTGCCTGGCTGATTACTGGCGTCGGCATGGCGATGGGGTTGTATGATGCGCTGTTTGCCACGCTGGGGACGCTGTATGGCGGTCAGGCGCGCGCGGCCATTACCGGTATCACCCTGATTTCCGGCTTCTGCACCTCGCTGGTCTGGCCGGGGATTGCCGCGCTGATTCACTGGCTTGGCTGGCGCGAGGCCTGTTTTGCTATCGCCGGACTGCTGTGTCTGACCGTGCTGCCGGCCTATTTTTATGCGCTGCCTGCGCCGCAGGGCGCGGCACCAGCGGCCGCCGTGAAAAAAACGGCGCCGGCTGCCGCGCTGCCCGCCACACTGTTCTGGCTGCTGTGCAGCATTTTCACCCTGGCGTCCGTGATCATGACGGCCGTCTCCGTTCAGCTGATTAGCCTGCTGCAGGCCAGCGGCTACTCGCTGACCGCCGCGCTGGCCATCAGTGCCATTCCCGGCCCCTGTCAGGTCGGGTCGCGGCTGGTTGATGTGGCGTTCAGGCGCGGTCATCCGGTCTGGACCGCGTTTTTTTCCTCCGGGCTGGTGGCGCTGGGCCTGCTGCTGCTGGCCTGCTATCCGCAGTGGGCACTGATCAGTATGGTGTTTTACGGTGCCGGGAACGGGCTGCGCGCCATCGTCCGCGGAACTTTACCGCTGGTGATGGTCAAACCAGAAGATTATGCCGTGATCACCGGGCGTATGGCGCGGCCGGCGCTGATCGGACAGGCGCTCACTCCGCTGGCCGGCGGCTATGTTTACCAGCACGCCGGGGCTGCCGCCACGCTGTGGCTGCTGTTTGGGCTCGCGGCGATCAATCTCTTGCTGGTGGTTGCGCTGAAGCTCAAACTGCCTCAGGGCAGGGCGCACACCGGCGACCCGAGGGTAAACTAAGCAGCCTGTGCGCTTCTGAGCGCGCAAATGATGAATCCGTGCCTTGATCGCGGCTGCTTGCTTCTAAAAAGCAACAGTGTTTGTTATATTTATTGCTCATTGATTACTCACTGCAGCGGTATAAAAACAAGAAGATAGGCCGCAACTCAGGAAATTGAAATGCTAGATTACCGCTTCCCGACAGCTTTGCAGATGGTTTTGAGCGTAGCGATGGCGGAGCAACTGGGTAAACGTTCAACCAGCGCCATTCTGGCCTACGGTCTTGAAGCGAATCCCAGTTTCATTCGGAAACTTATGGTTCCGCTGACGCGCGATGGCATTATTGTGTCTACGCTCGGTCGCACCGGTTCGATTCACCTGGGTCGCCCGGCTGCGGAAATCACGCTGCGTGATATCTACACTTCCGTGATCGAAGATAAAAAACTCTGGGCGTCGCGCCCGGATGTGGCGCCACGTTGTCTGGTCAGCGCCAACCTGTGCTGGTACTTCAAATCGATTGCTGAAGAAGCCGAAGAAGCGTCGCTTAAAGTGCTGGAAACCCGCACCGTCGCGGATGCGCTGGCCGAACTGAAAAAGCGTGATACCAGCAACTGCGAGCCGCTGCCGGATCCCGAAACGGTCGGGCTGTGTAATAAAGCGCGTTAAGCGCGGCGCTTTACGCTCCACCTTCAGGCCGTCACACTGTGGCGGCCTTTTTGTTTGCGCTTTTTCAGGCAAAAAAAATCCGGGCTCGCAGGCCCGGATTTTCACTTTTCTGCCGTTATGACACCGTCTGCACGTCGGCTTCCGGCTGCGGCTTGCGCGTTACCAGCTTGCGCAGCGTGACATAAAACACCGGCGTCAGGAACAAGCCAAACAGCGTGACGCCAAGCATACCGGAGAACACCGTGATGCCGGTGACGCCGCGCACTTCCGCACCGGCACCTTCACCCAGAATCAACGGCACCGTCCCGGCGATAAAGGCGATCGACGTCATGACGATCGGGCGCAGACGCAGGCGACAGGCTTCCAGCGCCGCCTCGACAATGCCTTTCCCCTGCATCTCCAGCTCGCGGGCGAATTCAACAATCAGGATGGCGTTCTTACAGGCCAGGCCCATTAGCACCACCAGACCCACCTGCACGAAGACGTTGTTATCGCCGCCGGTGAGCCAGACGCCCACCAGAGCCGACAGCATGGTCACGGGCACAATCAGAATCACCGCCAGCGGCAGCGTCCAGCTCTCATAGAGTGCCGCCAGCACCAGGAACGCCAGCAGCACCGCCACCGGGAAGACAATAAACGCCGTATTGCCCTGGGTCGCCTGCTGATAGCTCAGGTCGGTCCACTGAATGTTCATCCCGTTTGGCAGCACCTGACCAGAGAGCGCCTCCAGTTTTTCCATCGCCTGTGCTGACGAAAGCACGCGCGGATCGGCTTCCCCAATCAGGTCTGCGGCCGGATAGCCGTTATAGCGAATCACCGGATCCGGGCCATAGGTGGTGGTGATGTTCACCATACTGCCAATCGGCACCATCTCGCCGCGGTCATTGCGGGTGCGCAGGTTAGCGATATCCTGCACGCTGTCGCGGAAATCGCCATCGGCCTGCGCCATCACGCGCCAGGTGCGGCCAAACTTGTTGAAATCATTGACGTAGGACGATCCCAGATACACCTGCAGCGTACTGAACAGGTCCGTCAGCGAGACGCCCTGCGCTTTGGCTTTATCACGGTCCACCTGCACATCCAGCTGCGGCACGTTGGCCTGATAGGAGGAGATCGGGAACATCATGCCTGGCGTTTGCATCACCGCACCGGAAAGCGCGTTGATGGCGGTCTGCAATGCGCCATACCCCAGCCCGGCGCGATCCTGCACATACAGCGAATAGCCGGAGCCCTGACCTAAACCGAGAATCGGCGGTGGCATAATTGAGAAGCCAAAGCCCTGCTGAATTTTGGCAATTTTGGCATTCAGCTCGGCGTTAATTTCCGCCGCGCTGCGGCTGCGCTCGCTGAAGGGTTTCAGGCCAAAGAATACCGTGCCGGTGTTGGGCGTATTGGTAAACTGCAGCGCATTCAGACCCGGGAAGGCGACTGAGTAGGCCACGCCTTCGGTGTTCATGCCGATTTCGCTCATCTTGCGAATCACTTCATCGGTACGCGCCAGCGAGGAACCTTCCGGCATCTTGACGCCACCAATCAGGTAGAGCTTGTCCTGCGTCGGAATGAAGCCGCCCGGCACGGTATGGAACATAAAGCCGGCGCCCACCAGAAGCAGCACATACACCCCAAACACTGCACCGCGACGGCGCAGGGTTTTTCCAACCAGCGTCTCATAGCCGTCTGAACTGCGCTGGAAAAAGCGGTTGAACGGACGGAACAGCCAGCCCAGCAGGCGATCAATCAGCCGCGTCGGCATATCTTTCGGTGCGCCGTGCGCTTTCAGCAGCTTCGCCGCCAGCGCCGGGGAGAGCGTCAGCGAGTTAATTGCCGAGATCACCGTGGAAATCGCGATGGTCACGGCAAATTGCTTATAGAACTGGCCGGTCACGCCGGAAAGAAACGCCATCGGTACGAACACGGCGCACAGCACCAGCGCAATGGCGATAATCGGCCCGGAAACCTCGCGCATCGCCTGATGCGCCGCCGCCACTGGCGTCAGCCCCTGTTCGATATTGCGTTCGACGTTCTCCACCACCACGATGGCGTCGTCCACCACGATACCGATTGCCAGCACCAGCCCGAACAGACTCAGGGTATTCAGCGAAAAGCCCAGCAGATAGAGCACGCTGAAGGTGCCCACCACCGACACCGGCACTGCCAGCAGCGGAATAATGGAGGCACGCCAGGTCTGCAGGAACAGGATTACCACCAGGACAACCAGCACAATGGCTTCAAACAGCGTCTGCACCACGGCACGAATCGAATCGCGGACAAACACCGTCGGGTCGTATGGCGCAGCCCACTGCACATCATCCGGGAAGCGGGTTGCCAGCTCGGCCATCTTGTCACGCACCGCGTTCGAGAGGTCGATCGCATTGGCGCCCGGAGACTGGAAAATACCGATCCCCACCGCATCTTTGTTGTTCAGCTGCGAGCGCAGGGCATAGTTGCCGGACCCCATCTCAATACGCGCTACGTCACGCAGGCGCACCAGCGTGCCGTCATCGGCGGTTTTCAGGATGATATTGCCAAACTGCTCTTCACTCTCCAGCCGTCCCTGGGTGTTAATCGACAGCAGAAAATCACTCGCTTTCTTCGTCGGCTCCGCGCCCAGCTGGCCGGCAGAGACCTGCACGTTCTGCTCCTGCATGGCGCTGACCACATCTGCGGCTGTCATTCCGCGCGCGGCAACTTTGTCAGGGTAAAGCCAGACGCGCATGGCGTAATCGCCGGCACCGAAGATCTGAATCTGGCCGACGCCCGGCAGGCGGGCCAGCTCATCTTTCACTTTCAGCGTGGCGTAGTTACGCAGGTAGAGCGAATCGTATTTGCCGTGCGGCGAGAACAGATGCACCACCAGCGTCAGCGTTGGCGACTGTTTCTGCGTGGTCAGACCCAGCTGGCGCACCTCTTCAGGCAGGCGCGCTTCGGCCTGCGCTACGCGGTTTTGCACCTGCACCTGGGCCTGATCCGGATCGGTTCCTGGACGGAAGGTCACGGTGGTCACCAGCACGCCATCTGAACCGGCCACGGATTTCATGTACATCATGTTTTCCACGCCGTTGATGGCTTCTTCCAGCGGCGTCGCCACGGAGTCGGCAATCACTTTCGGGTTGGCACCCGGATATTCGGCGCGTACCTGTACGCTGGGCGGCACAACGTTGGGATATTCACTGATCGGCAGCAGCGGAATGGCGATCAGGCCGGTGGTAAAAATCAGAATCGACAGCACCGCCGCGAAGATCGGTCGGTCGATAAAAAAGCGGGAAAAATCCATAACGGGCAGTCTCGATTATTATTGCGCGGCGCGCATCGCCACCGGCTGAGCTTTCACCGGCATGCCTGGCATAAACACTTTCTGCAAACCGTTAACGATCACTTTATCGTCCGGCTTCAGACCCTGCTGCACAATGCGCAGCCCGTCAGCCATCTCGCCCGGCTGAATGTCGCGGCGTTCGGCTTTGCCTTGTGCGTCAAGCACATACACATACTTACGATCCTGATCGGTCAGAATCGCCTTGTCGTCAATCAGCAGCGCACGGGAATCCGCGCGGCCCGGCAACCGCACGCGGGCGAACAGCCCGGGCGTGAACTGCCGCTGGCGGTTGTCCAGCGTGGCGCGCATGCGGATGGTGCCGGTGCTGGCGGTCAGCTGGTTATCAAGAAAATCAACGGTGCCGCGGTGCGGGAACCCCGTTTCGCCGGTAAGGGCGATCTCCACCGGCAGCGAACCGCGGTTCTCTCCCTGACGCGCCAGCGCCTGGTAGTGCAGGTAGGTGGATTCATCGACGTCGAAATAGACATACATGCGATCCTGCGAGACCAGCGTGGTCAGCACGCTGGCGCTGTCACCGGCGGTCACCAGGTTACCGGTGGTGATCATCGCCCGGCTGGCGCGGCCATCAATCGGTGCCGTCACGCGGGTGAAATCGAGGTTCAGCTGCGCCATATCCACGGCGGCCTGCGCGGCCAGCACGCTGGCCTGCGCCTGATGCGCGGCCGAGCGGCGTTGTTCCCACTCTTCGCGGGAGACCACGTTAGTGCCGATCAGCTTATCAGTGCGCGCGGATTCACTGCGCGCCAGCGCCGCCTGGGTGCGCGCATTGGCCAGTTCGGCCTGCGCCTGCTCCAGGGTGGCGCGATAGGTGCGATCGTCAATGGTGAACAGCACCTGGCCTTTTTTCACCTCATCGCCTTCGCGATAGTTGACCTGATCGATATAGCCCGACACGCGCGGACGCAGCTGAACGCTCTGCACCGCCTCAATGCGCCCGTTAAAGCTATCCCAGTGGCTGACCCGCTGTTCGACAACCTGCGCGACACTCACTTCAGGCGGCGGGGGCGGGGCGTTTTGCGCCACTCCCCGATCGCATCCGGCCAGCAGGCTACCCAGCAACACCACTCCTGACAGGCTTACGGCCCGACGAACCCCATATGTTTGCAGATGCATTGTTGTTATTCCGCGTTGGTGAAAAAGAAAGGAAACGTACGAAAAATCTGCAACTTTTAAGATTGCATTTAAACGCGATGAGTGTAGGCTTGGGCGAACTGCAACTGCAAGAATATCTGATACACTTTATGTGCGGTTTTGCGTGCGCCACCGGTTGTGCGGAAAGCCCCTACGGCGAGTGCGGCATTTAATGTAATAATAAAACTTGCATTAAATGCGATAGTCAGTCACCCTTAAAGTGTAACTGCAACTGATACTGATACTGTTCGTCACAACGACGGGAGAGAATGGGATGATGAGCGACGCCTTTATTCACGATCTGATTGACTGGATTGATAACAACATTGAAGCACGTCTGGATTTGGATACGGTGGCGGACCGCGCAGGCTACTCAAAATGGCACCTGCAGCGCATGTTCAAAGAGCACACCGGCTATCCGCTGGGCGAATACATCCGGGCGAAAAAGCTGAAGAAATCGGCGGATCGTCTGACGACCACCAACGAACCGATCCTCAACGTGGCCATTTCGCTGGGCTTCGATTCGCAGCAGTCGTTTAACCGCAGCTTTAAACGCCAGTACGGGGTGGCACCCGGCGCGTGGCGTCGTCATGCCGCACACAGCCCGGGTGCGATGCAGCAGTAATTTCTCCGCCAGGGCCAGCCATGCTGGCCCGCGTTTTTCTTCGCCCTAAACCTGCTATTATCGGCGTCCTGCTTTACGGGATGTCATCATGTCAAAAATACGCTGGATTGGACTTCTTCTCGCACTGGTTGTCAGCTGGATCGGATTAAAACCGCACCTGAGCGGTAAACCGGCCACCGGCCAGGCGGATATCGCGCAGCAAACCGAGGCGCAACACGTGGCCCGCTGGCTGCAGCAGCACCATCGATTACCCGATTTTTACCTGACGAAAAGTGAAGCGCGCCGGCAGGGCTGGAACCCGGCCAAAGGCAATCTGTGTGACGTGCTGCCGGGCAGGGCAATTGGCGGCGATCGTTTCAGCAACCGTGAAAAGCGGCTGCCCGCGCAATCCGGCCGGCAGTGGTATGAAGCGGATGTGAACTATCGTTGCGGCCACCGCGAGGCCGATCGTCTGTTGTACTCTTCTGATGGTCTGATTTTTCTGACCACCGACCACTATCGCAGTTTCACCCCGGTACCCTGATGATGCTGACGCTGACCTTTGATTTTGCCCGACTCGCTGACCGCCAGGCGTTTTATCAGGCGCTGGTGCAGCAAAGCGGCTGTCCGCCGCATTTCGGCTATAACCTTGATGCCCTGTGGGACTGGCTGACTGGCGGCATGGCCCTGCCAGCCACGCTGCATTTGCAGCATGCCGGTCAGGCGGAGGAGAGTGCGGAATTTGCGCCGGTGCTGGCACTGCTGGCGGAAGCGGCGCAGCAAACCGCCGGTGAGCTGCGCCTGGTGTATAGCTGATCAGGCATGCAGCGGCAGCAGCAGCACCGCCAGCATCTGCCTGGCCTGCGCCGGTAAATCGCCGCCGCCGGTGTAGCCGTTGTTCTCCACAATGACCGTATTCAGGCCGACCAGCCAGTCATAAATGTAATAGGCGGTGTGGTTGGCCGGGGCGGCTGACAGACGCGTCAGGCGCTGACCCGGTGAGAAGGTGACGCTGGGAGCCGGCGGGCGGGCAAAAATCGTCTGCCCGCGGTTAACGCGGCTCTCCGGCCGTTCGCTCTCCGGCCGTTGCAAAAAGCCCAGCCAGGCCACGAAATCCCCCAGCACCGTCATCGCGCGCGAGACCTGACGATCGGTACGCGCCTCGTGTGCGCTGGCCTGCGCCTCCGGCTCATTCAGCGCCTGCTGCAGTTTGCTGAGAATATTGAGACGGAAACTGGCGGTGATCAGCTCCTCAACCAGCAGTTCCAGCGTGGCTTTATCGACGTTCAGCAGCGCCAGCAGGCTGCGGCTTTCCGGCAGCTGGCGCAAATGCTCCAGCCACAGCGCCAGCACCTGTTGCGGAAACTGCTGATCGCGCTGCCCGGCGGCACGCGGCTCGGCGGTTGCCACCGGTTCATCTTTAAACAGGTCGAACTCAAAGCCAATGCCAAAATAGCTCTGCCCGGCAATGTCGGTTTTACTGCTGTGCACCGGCGCAACGTGAGACGCGCTCTGGCTCAGCCATAGCTGCCGCACCGCTTCACGTGAAGGCTGTAAACGCTCCAGGAGCTCTCCGTGCAGGCCGGTACGATGCTGCAGGCACTTCAGCAGCGTGTCTGAAATCGCCTGTTTGCGCACGGCCTGCTCTGGCGTCGCGCTGGATTCCGTCCACGGCTGCAGCCGTTCCACCAGTTTCTGCTGCAGCTGCGTCAGCTGCTGCGCCAGGCGGTCGCGCCGCGCTTCCGGCTGCATCTCATCCTGCAGCCAGCTGCCCATGCGATCGACGCCCGCGCGATCCAGCGCCAGCATCGATCCCCAGCTCTGACCCGGCTGCCCAATCTGCCGCTGCACCGCTTCATCCACATTCATCTGCTGCTGCTGATAGCGCGCATCGTGCGGGGTAATGGCCCAGATCAGGCGCGGTTTACTGACCTGCTGATGCAGCTGCCACTCGCGCAGCGCGCTGGCCGCGCGGTCCGCATCCTGACGCTGACTGGCCGCGGTGCAGATCAGCATTAAATCAATGCCCTGACGCGCGGCGTAAAGGCCGGGCAGCAGGGCGCGTTTCTGGTCCAGCAGCGTGGCGCGCAGCGCATCACGCTGGCGCAGCCGCATCAGCTCTTCCTGCTGATGGCGATCGGCCGGGGTGCCCGGTGCCGGCAGCTCCAGCATATCGGCGTCATCGTACAGCGCCTGGCGCGGCGTGGAGCAGAGCGGCAGCGTGATCTCCAGCGTTAGCAGCGCCAGCAGGCCCAGCGGCACCTGCTGCGGTTTAGCAACGCGATTGCCCACCACCGGACAGACTTCAATCATCTCATCGTCCTCAGCCTCGCTGCCGATCAGTTTTTCCGCCGGCAGCGCCGCATCATCGCTCAGCAGGCTGAGCGGTGCCAGCACGCGCGGTGCCTGACGCAACTGATGACGCAGATGAAGCAGGTGGCGCAGACACTCGCTCAGCGCAGGCTGACCGGGCCACAGCAGCGCAAACAGCTGCACGCGGTCATCCGTGTTGAGCCACGGGGCCAGTTCGGTTGCCTGTAGCCAGAAGTGCCGATCCAGCGCCTCCGCATGGCAGTGCTGACGGCGACTCCACGCCCACAGCGTAATCAGCGCATCGCTATCAAGGCCAGGCTGAAGCTCGCTCTGTCGATGGCGCTGCAGACGCTGCAGCCCGGCGTCAACGGCTGCGCTGTCCGGCTGCGCGTCGCGACTGGCACTGGCCAGTATCAGGCGGATCAGCTCGGCATCGCTCAGCAGCGTCATCTCCAGCGGCCAGGCCCCGGACGGCGCTTCACGCTGATGGGTAAAGCGGGTGGCAATGGCAAAATCTGCATTGCCCGGATTGATGTTCTGGAAATAGTTAAGGGTGCGATCGCCGAGGCGGGCGATCAGCTGTCCCTGCGCATCGCCGACCATCTCACTCAGCAGCCAGGCTTTACCGGCCTGTGACTGGCCAAACAGCGCCAGCGTGACCGGACGTGCCAGCTGGCGCGCCAGTGCGTGGCTCTCTACCCGCGCCCGGCGCAGCTGCAGGCGCAGCGTATCGGCTTCCAGCGTCAGACGCGGTGAGTGCGCCTGATGGGTCTCCACCCAGTTCAGTGCGCCGTCAAGGGTTTCCTGCAACAGACTCAGCCGTTTGGCAGGCGTGACAGGCGTGGCTTTTTTCGCAGTTCTCATCGTTTACAGACGCTCCCGCTGTCGATCCAATATTGCGCATTTGCGTTGCCAGTGGCGGACAGCGTGTTCAGTTTCAGGCTCAGGTGTTCCAGTGGCACGCGCGTGCCGTCATCCAGACGTGCATCGCTCAGCACCATGCGTTCCGGGCCGGCATTATCCGGGCCAGGTTGCACGGCCAGCTTGATGCGCAGCACGCTCTCGCCGGCCACTTTCCGCGCCAGCTGCGGATCGACAATGCTCAGGCTGTAGAGTGGCGAAGCCGGCCAGCGGTCATTTTCCAGCTGACGGAACCCGAGGCAGACGTTACCGCGGATGCGGAAGCTGCTTTTCCGGTCCAGCGCAAAGCTTTCGCTGTCGAGATCGATCTCGCTGTAGCACAGGTTGTCATCACTTAGCGTAGCATTTTCGTCCAGCACGCCCAGGTAGCGAATGGTGGAATAGGGCTCAAAATCCCCGGCGCGGAACCAGAAACTGCTGAGACGCAGATCCAGCGCCAGCAGGCACAGCATCGCGCCCACTGCCGCGGTGGATTTCGGGTTATCAATGCGGCCCTGTTTGTTAAACGGATACCAGTCGCTGGTGTGATAGCCTTCCAGCGATAAAATACGGCTGCCCGGCAGCGGCTGCAGGTGGCGCACCAGCGCCTGAATGCCCGGGAAGCGGGACGGCCGGCCGGTCAGCAGCAGCACGTCACACTGATACAGCGACACCACTTCGCACATCGCGCGCAGCGCCGGGATAATCGCCATGCGGTGCTGCAGGAACTCGCCGTGCAGCTGCGCCATGCTCACAACCAGCGGCACCTCCAGCAGATCAAAACGGCTGTCGCCTCCCAGCGTGCGCTGGATTTCACCGTTAACAAACGCCAGCACGCTGCTGGCCGGTTTTTGCGGCACCAGTTCGCCAAACAGCGCGTTGATTTCGCTGTGGCTGTCGAGCGGGTCCCAGTTTTCGTAGCGCTCCAGTACCGCCTGCGCCAGTGGAATAAACAGCTGCAGCGTGACCTGCTGGCGCAGCGTCGCCTGACCGTCCATGCGACTGTCGTGACCAAACAGTTTGTTCATCAGCGGCTCGGCCAGCGTCAGGCCCGCTTTCTGCAGGCTCTGCTGCAGCGCCGGCAGGATCCACAGCTGAATCACATCCAGCAGAATGTCGTCACCGGCCACCTTAAAGCCTTCGCGGAACAGCAGGCGCGGGGTGATTTTTACGTTGTTGCCCTGACCATCATCCAGACGATACTGCGTGATGGCGAGGTCGGTGGTGCCGCCGCCGATATCAATCGAGGCGATGCGCAGGCTTTTGCCCGGCTGCTCATCGGCTTCACGCGGGCGATCCGGCCGAACCATGCTGGTGAAAAAGTCCTCCGCGCGGCCGGCAAAATTCACCTGGGTTTCGTTGAACAGCCACACCATCTGGCCGCAGGTCGCTTCATCCCACTCCATCTGCACATCCGGCACCGGGCGCAGGCTGCGTGCCTGGCTGGCGGGGCTGAAATCCTCTTCTGCCGGATGCCAGCCTTCGGTTTTCCATACCAGTGCAATCGCTTCCTGCATGCGGCGACGGAAAATTTCGCGCTCGGGTTTTGGCATCGCCGAGGGCAGCGTCAGAATCACGTGACGCAGCTGACGCGGTGCCTGGCTCTGCGGCATGCGCTGGCGCTGCGCCACGCTGTTCATCTGCATCATCGCCTGCGCCAGCAGTTCGCACAGCATAAAGGTCATCAGCGAGCTGCGGCTGTAGCTGGCGGTAAACACCGGCAGACGATCATCTTCGGCCAGCGCGTGCAGCGGCTGGCCCTCATCGTTCAGTAATAAAGTAAAGGGCAGCGCAGTGGCCTGCGGTTCATCGCTGCTGCCGCTGGCGTTGAAGCGCCAGCCGGGCTGATAGCGTGCTTCATCCCACAGATAGCGGCGCGGGCTGGAGAGGCCGGTGCTGCCTTCGGTGCCGGCACGCAGCAGCGCCAGGCGGCTGGCTTCACGGCCGACGCGCGTCAGTGACGGCCACATAAAGGCATTTTCCCGCCCGCTTTCCAGCGAGAAGCTGGCTTTACCAAACCGGGTTTCGGCAAACTCCAGCCGGCTGTCAAACAGTTCGTTGTAGACCTGATGCGGCTGCGACAGATCGCGCAGCTGCAGTTCATAGGTCTGGCGCAGACCGTTGCTCTCTTCGGCATGGTCTTCGACCAGAATGCCGCAGGTGTGGGAGTTGCCCACGTCCAGAATGATATCGACATTGACCGCCGGGGTTTGCAGCGAGCTGGCCTGAATATAAATTTCCGCCAGATCGAGCTGTTCGCCCAGCAGCTCCAGCACGTTCAGATAGTGTGCCTGATATTCAAATTCACGCAGCGCCTGGTTCAGCTCCTGCTCGCGGCGCGACTGCAGCGCGTGCACCTGCTGCGTAAAAGTTTCGCGCAGCCAGCCATCCACCCAGGTGAGATCGAGAAACTCACCCAGTTCATAGTTATGCCAGGCAAGGGCAAAGCTGACGCCGTTTTGCGCATCGGCTTTGCTCAGCCCCAGCTGTTCACCGCCATCCTGCTCCGCCACGATGCGGGTATCAAACGCCAGCGTGATGCGGTGCGTATTGCCAGCGGCATCCGGCTGGCTGAGCGGCGCCAGATGCAGGCGCGCCCAGTTGTCCGGCCCGCCGATAAAGCGGCGGCCGCTGGTGCAGCGCAGTACCGGCAGCGGCAGCCACTGATTAGCCAGCAGCAGCAGCGAATCCGCCAGCGCGATATCCGATTCCGGGCGTACCACTTCCGCCGCGCCGCCATCCTGCGGATAAAGCAGGAATTTGCCGCTGTTGCCATCCACGTTAAGGCGCAGCAGCGGACCATTTGCCGTCTGCCGCACAAACTGGCGGCGCGCCTGCAGTGCCGGCAGACGCAGTCCGAAATCCAGAAATTGCACACCGCTATCTTCGATCAGCGTGATTTTTTGTTTGTCATCAATCAGGGGAGCTAACATGGTTACTTACTCTCACGCTTAATCGTCAACGGGAATGCCTGGTCCGCGCCATACTGCGCGGTGCAGCTGGCGATACCATCACCGGCTTTGCACACCAGCTCTGGCATGCGGTAGCGCGATTTATCGCTGCAGCTGGCGGTGTAGCGGCTGCGTACCACCATGGTGCCTGCGCTGGTCATGGCGGCGGTCACATCGGCTTTGCAGCGGATGTTGTCGCCCTGAACAATCAGCGCCGTGCCTTTGCCGTTGCGAATCTGATAGCGCAGGCTGGGCGGCTTGCCGGTCGGCAGGTTGGTCTGACGCAGGGTGACGCGCCAGTTGCCATTGATAAATTTCACTGAGCCCAGGCGCGCATCGTCGGCGGTCATCACCAGGTCGTCAGCTTTGGCGGGTTCGGTATGTTCCGCCACGATTTCAGCCGGCGCAGGGGCAGGTGCCGCAGGCGTTTCTGCCGCCGGTGCTGCCACGACGCTGGCCTGGCGCTGCGGCAGCGTGGTCGCAAGCGCGGCCGCTTTCACCAGTGCCGCCGGCGGTGCGCCAGCGGCGGCCGGGGCAACCTGTGCAGTGTCGGCGGGCGGATTGTTCTGCGGTGCGGGGCTGTGCAGCCAGAAGGCGACACCGGCGGCGGCTGCCGCCGCGACCGGCAGCAGCAGCGCCAGCGGACGCAGGCGCGCACGCGGCGCCACAGCAGGCGGCGGCACGGGCTCCGCCGGCGGGAGCACAGGCTCCGGCTCTGGCAGCGGCTCTGGTTCGGGGGTGACCTCGGTCACCAGCGGTGCGTCGCTGACGGCGGCGATCGGCGGAGCGGCAGGGGCCGGCGGCTCGGCCACCAGCGGCGGCAGCGCCTCATCCAGCGTGTCGCGCAGGCAGGCCAGCGCATCTTCGCGCGTGCGCGCCTGCGGATCGACAAAGCCCCAGAAGGTGATCACTGGCTGGCCATCCACCAGATAGACATACTGCTGATCGGGGAACTGCAGCGTTTTGCTCAGCAGTGCGCCAAACAGGCGCATCGCGGGATTTTCCGCGTCGCGCGCGCGCAGGCTCAGCGCCTGCAGATCCTGCTGGTTCAGGGTAAGCAGTTCCAGCGCCAGACGGCGTTCGCGATCGCTGGCGGCCAGCCAGGATTTTACCTTGCCGTTGAACGGGGCATACCAGTCAAGGCGGTCGCCTTTGTCGTTGGCCTGAGGAATGGCGAGGCAGTTCGCCAGCGTGGTTTGGCGGCGCAGACGCAACGTCTCGCGGATTTGCAGGGCAGAAGCCCAGACTGGCTGACCGTTCTCACCCAGTGCCAGAAGCGTATCCAGATTGCCGCTGCGCAGAAAAGTTTTTGCCACTCGTTGGCCCTTATCGATGGTTGTCTGAGGCAGAACATCGTGTGTGTTGGCGATGAAAGTGATCTTAAGCCAAATACAGCATAATCAAACGGCGGAAAAGAGGGGGAAAACAGGGCGTTATTCTGTCAGCGTCGGCGCAGGTGCTGGTTTTTTAATCAGCGCGGCGCGGGCTCAGCAGCAGATGCACCAGCAGTCCCCCCGCCAGCCCCCAGAAGGCGGCACCAACGCCGAACAGTGAAACGCCGCTGGCTGTTACAAGAAAGGCCACGATGGCGCTGTCACGCTGCGCCGGCTCGGCCAGCGCGCGCTGCAGGCTGCCGGCCAGCGTCACCAGCAGCGCGAGGCCCGCCAGCGTGGCAATCAGCACCGGCGGCAGGGCGCTGAGCAGCACGGCAACCAGCGCGCCGGTCAGGCCGGTGAGCAGATAGAACAGCCCGGCGATGGCTGAGGCCATCCAGCGGCGGCGCGGATCGGCATCCACTTCATCGCCCATACAGATAGCGGCGGTAATAGCCGCAATACACACGGAAAAACCGCCAAACGGCGACAGAACCAGCGCGATAAAGCCGGTCCAGCCGGTGAGGGCGGAGACCGGCGGCTGATAGCCGTGGGCCTGCAGCGTGGCGATACCGGGGGCATTCTGCGAGGCCATCGTGACCAGAAAATAGGGCAACACCACGCCAGGCAGCGCCGTCAGGCTGAAGTGCGGCATAATGAACTGCGGCACGCTAAAGGTCAGCGCGCCGGACGGAAAGTGGATGGCGTGCTGTCCCAGCGCGACCAGCACGCCGGCCAGCAGCGCCATAAGAATGGCATAGCGCGGCAGCCAGCGGCGGCCCGCCAGCCAGACCAGACACATGCTGCCGCACAGCGCGGCGTTGTCCTGTAATCCGCTGAAGGTGGCGGTGCCGAAGCGCAGCAGGATGCCGGCCAGCATGGCGGCCGCCAGCGATTGCGGAATGTGGTGCATCAGACGGGCGAACAGGCCGGTGATGCCGCTCAGGACAATCAGCAGGTTGGTGGCGACAAACACGCCGACCACCTCATTCAGGCTGAGCCCCTGTACGCTGGTGGCCAGCAGGGCAGCACCTGGCGTGGACCAGGCCGCAAGGATGGGCATTCTTGTCCAGAGGGAGAGCGCTAACGACGCCAGCCCCATGCCGATGCCCAGCATAGAGAACCAGCCGCCAATCTGCGCCGGCGTGGCGCCTGCCGCCTGCGCCGCCTGAAAAATCAGGGCCGCGCTGCTGCTGTAGCCAATCAGCACGGCAATAAATCCTGAAACCAGCATCGGGAACGAGAAGGCGTGGCGCGCCGCGGCAGTTGTCATCAGTCACATCCTGTTGTGCGTTATAACGCACAATATGGCATGACCGGGCGCTGCGGACAAGTGCTACACTGCGCGCGGGCTTTTGGGAGAGAACATGGAAAATCTGCATCAACATCTGAGCCAGGCGCTGAAGCAGTTGCGTCAGGCCAACGGCTGGAGCCTGACGCTGGCGGCAGAGCGCACCCAGGTCAGCAAAGCCATGCTGGGACAAATCGAACGGGGTGAATCGAGCCCGACGGTCGCCACGCTGTGGAAGATCGCCACCGGTTTCAATGTGCCGTTCTCCTTTTTTGTGCAGGGTCAGACGCAACCGGCCGGCAGCGGTGCCACCTTCTGTCAGCCAAACGCGCAGATGCAGGTGAAACCCCTGCTGCCGTATGACGATCGGCTGCGATTTGATTTGCTGGAAGTGACGCTGGCGGCGGGGGCGCAGAGCGACTCCTCGGCGCACGAAGCGGGGGTGATCGAGCAGGTGGTGGTGCTGGAGGGCGAGCTGCTGCTGGGTCTTGACGGCACCTGGCGCCGCCTGCCCGCCGGCGAGGCCTGGCAGTTCGCTGCCGATAAAGCGCACAGTTACCGCAATCCGCTCAGCACGCCGCTGCGTTTTCACAGCCTGATCCACTATCTGCAGCGCCCCTGAGCGACGTGCGGGCCGCTGCTGCGGGCCAGCGCGGCTTACAAATTGATACGGCGGCAAGCTACCCAGCCTGGCGTCAGGTTTATATACTCGCCCTTCATCAGACCTGCGGCGGGTCCGGCTGTACGCACGTTCCCGCCCCTTTATCCTGAGAGGTTCCTTCATGGCTTTAACGACGCTTGACTCCCGTACCGCGCTGATTGTGGTTGATCTGCAACACGGTATTGTGCGCCTGCCGGTGACGCCACTCGCTGCCGAAGCGGTGATTGCGCAAGCTGCGCGGCTGGTCGCGGCCTTTCGCGCCCGCCATCTGCCGGTGGTGCTGGTAAACGTGGCGGGTGGGGCACCAGGCCGCACACAGCAGCCGCGCCACGGCGGCGAACTGCCGGCGGACTGGGCCGATCTGGTACCGGAGATGACACCACAGCCGGACGATATCTGTGTCACCAAGCAAACCTGGGGCGGGTTCCACCACACCGGCCTGCATGAGCAGCTGCAGCAGCGCGGCGTCACGCAGGTGGTGGTGTGCGGTATCGCCACCAGTATCGGCGTGGAATCCACCGCGCGTCAGGCGTATGCGCTGGGCTACAACGTGACGCTGGCAACCGATGCCATGACCTGCCTGGATGCCGACACTCACCACAACAGCATTGCGCGCATTTTCCCGCGCCTTGGGGAAACCGGCAGCACGGACGACGTGCTGGCGCTGCTGGGGTAACGGCGCGTGCGGGTATGCTGCATAAAACGGGCCTGCGGGCCCGTTTTATGCTATTTCCGGCGCGCGACCGCGCGGATTTTCACTCCGCGAGTGAAAGTGCTGTTGCGATGTCCCCGTTTTTCTGCGCCAGCCGCTTGCGTACTCTCTGCGTGACCCACCCGCCATGCTGCTGCCTGCACCTGATGCGCCCGCGCTGCCTTATCCGCCGCACCGGAGAGAGGGCAGGCACTGCCGGTGGCGGATTGCCCGGCTGGCGGCTTTGCCGGCCGCGACTCATGCACGTTTAATCAGGAAGAGACGCAGATGAATACACCGATGACGAAAACCGCGCTTGCACTGACGGCTGCGCTGCTGCTTACCAGCGGCGCCACGCTATCGCTGGCCCGCGCGGCCAGCCCCTTGCCCGCGCTCAGCCAGCTGGCGCAGGATCGTCCGATTGGCCAGCCCGAGGTGGTGGCAACCTTCAGCGGCGCGATGCCCACTGGCGTCACCGTCAGTGAAACCGGCCGCATCTTTGTTAACTTTCCGCGCTGGGGCGATGATGTGCCCTTTACCGTCGCGGAAGTCAAAGGCAACCGGCTGGTGCCTTACCCGGATGCGGCGATGAACCGGGCCGATAACGCCCAGCCGCGCACGCATCTGCTGAGCGTGCAAAGTGTGGTGGCCGATGGCCAGGGGCGCGTCTGGCTGCTGGATACCGCCGCGCCGGGCTTCGCCACGCCGGTGGCTGGTGGCGCGAAACTGGTGGCGGTGAATCTGCGGACGAATCAGGTGGAGAAAACCGTGGTCTTCCCGCCAGCGGTGATCAAACCCGCCACCTATGTTAACGATGTGCGCTTTGATTTCCGCATCGGCAAAGCCGGGGTTGCGTATGTGACGGACTCGTCGCTCTCCGGCACCGGCGCGATTATCGTGCTGGATCTGGCCAGCGGAAAAGCGCTGCGCCGCCTGGAAGGCGACCGGTCAACCTCGCCGGAACCCGGCTTTTCGCCGGTGGTGGAAGGGGAAACCCTGCTGCAGCGCCATGCTGATGGCACGACGGCGCCCTTCGCGGTGGCTTCTGACGGCATAGCCCTTTCGCCGGACGGCAAAACGCTCTATTACAGCCCGCTGTCAGGACGTCATCTGTATGCTGTGGCAACCGCACTGCTGCGCGATCCGGCCGTTACCGACGCGCAGCTCGCTGCCGCCGTGCAGGATCTGGGCGAAAAAGGGGCGTCAGATGGTCTGGAGAGTGATGCCAGCGGCACCGTTTACGCCGGGGATTATGAGCGCAATGCCATCCGTAAACTGCCACCCGGCGGTAAGTGGACGACGATTGCGCACGGCCCGGCTATTCTGTGGCCGGATACGCTGTCGGTCGGCCCGGATGGCTATCTTTATTTCACTGTCAATCAGCTCAACCGCCAGCCAGGCTTCCACGGCGGCCGGGATTTACGCCAGAAGCCGTATGCGCTGCTGCGTATACGCATCCATGCCGCACCGGCGCCAACGCGCTGAGCCATCCCCGCACAGGGGGCATCGCCCCCTGTGTTCTGCTGCCGCGCTCACTCTGTCGGACGATTGCGCTGCATAAAGGTGCTGGCGTCGCCGGCTCCGGCATCCACGAAAACCACATCATCCTCGGCACGCCGGGGCGTATCAATGGTCAGGAAAATCACCGGCTCCTCCAGCAGCACCGGCAGGGCATGCACCACGTTACGGGCAAAGAACAGCATGTCGCCGGGTGCAAATACTGCTTCGCGCGCCGGATCTTCCATCCAGAAGGTGCCGCGACCGGATAATACATACAGATATTCATCGCATCCGCGGTGAAAATGCGGTGGTACACCGCGATAAGCGCGGAACACGCGGCTGCTGGCCGCTGGCCGATCGGTTAAATAGATATCCGCCAGCAGGGTGTCGGCCGTAGCCGGTAACTGGCTGGCGATCTCCGCCGGGTTAAAACGCGCGGAGGGGCCGCTAAAGGTCGCTGTCATGTGCTGGTTCTCCTGTCAGTCAATATCGCGGCAGCGCGGCAGAAGAGCGGCTGCGCTGCGGTCAGAGGCACAGTACTGCGCGGGGGCTGCGGGAAAAAGTCATTACCGAAGACAGGAGTTTATCGCGCGGAGAGAAAGCGGGCGCAGGCAGGGACGCCGAGGCGGGCGGCCCGCTGCGTCCCGCAAGGGTCAGGAGGCCGCCGCCGGGTGTTTATGCACCTCTTCACGCACATGTTCATCCGGCGTCTCGGCGGTATCAGCTATCCCGCTGTGCCGGTGGAAGCCACCGGCGGAATCGGCTGCGGGCTTCAGAGGCATAGACGCTTTCGCTGCGGCACCCAAAGTGATGAAAATAAACAGCACGGCAAAGCTTACCCGTTGTGTCATGTTGCAATCCTCTCTGCTGATGTCTCTGCCTGCATACTACGGGCGCAGCGGTAAAGCAGTGTCAGCAGGGTTTGAGGATTGTTTGCCGTTTGCAACGCTTTTGCAGCGCCGCACGCGGCTGCGCCTGCCGGCAGACGCCCCGGCGCGGCGATCAGCGGCAGGTTTCGTGCAGCTTCCACAGCAGCCAGGCATCCAGCGCGTTATCGTCCATCGGGCGGGCATAAAAATAGCCCTGCGCCTGATCGCTGCCATATTCCGACAGAATTCGCCCGGTTTCCGCATCTTCCACCCCCTCCGCCAGCACGACGTAATCGAGATCTTTCAGCATGCGGATAATGCTGCGCGCGATCACGCGTGAGGCGCGTTCGGTGGCGAGATTGCTGACCAGCGAGCGGTCAAGCTTGACCACATCCAGCGGCATACGCCCCAGATAGCTGATGTTGCTGTAGCCGGTGCCGAAATCATCCAGTGAAATCCCAAAGCCGCGCTGGCGAAGGCGCGCCAGCCCGCTCATGGCCTGCGGGTTCTCCACAATCCGTTCGGTTTCCAGGCACTCAATGCCCAGCAGCGACGGCGGGAGGCCATGCTGCTGCATTTTTTCATCCAGCACGTCGGCAAAGTCGTCCCGGGCAAAATCATTCAGGCTGACATTGACCGTAATCGGCAGCTGGATAGGGTGATTACGCAGCCGCACCAGACGCATAATGGCGCGTTCGATCACCCAGGTGGTCATTTTATGCAGCAGCTCGGTTTTTTCCGCCAGCGGCACAAAGGTGACCGGTGAAAGCTCGCCATACTGCGGATGCCGCCAGCGAATCAGCGCCTCCAGCCCGACCGGTGCGCCGCTGCGCAGACATATCTTCGGCTGATAGACCAGATAGAGCCCGCCCTCGCTGCACAGTGCGGCGGCGAAATCATGCATCAGGGTAAAATCGCGCGTATGCTGCACATCTGCCGATTCGCTGTAGGTCATGGCAGGCACGCCGCGGCTGAGCGCTTCATACAGCGCACTGGCAGCGCGCCGCAAGCGTTCCTCCGGGCTGATACCGCCGGTGATAAAATCGACCTGACCGCCGTGCGGCGTCAGCGAAATCGACAACCCTTCGCTCAGCCCGGCGCTGATGCCGGCCATCCGTCCGACGGCCCGGTCGGCAGTCAGCGCACTCTCCGGATAGGTCAGCAGGGCGAAGCGCCCGTTGGCTACGCTATACAGGCGCTCATCCGGCGCGGGTCGCAGCCGCTGCTGCAGCAGCGTGGCCACATCCTTAAACAGCGCCTCGACCGGGCCCATGCCCATGGATCGCGCCAGTTCGCTGGCGCGCGGCAGCTCAATGCACTCCAGTAAAATCAGGCGGTGCGGGCTGTCAGTTAACTGATGCAGATCGCGGATTAGCCGCTGCCGGTTGGGCAGGCCGGTTACCGCATCGATAAAGCCGGCGGCGTGCCATGCGTCAAGAAACGACATCGCCAGGTTGCCCAGCATCTTCAGCGTCGCCAGCTGTTCAGCGCTAAACGGGTGGGGCTCACTGTCGGTGACGCACAGCGTGCCGGTGATGACGCCTTCGCGGTTTCTCAGCGGCACGCCCGCATAAAAGCGAATAAAGGGTGCGCCGGTGACAAAGTGATGCGCGGCAAAGCGTCCATCAAGCCAGGTATCCGGGATCACCATTTCCGCTGCGCCGTCTACCACGTGGCGGCACAGCGACTCCTCACGCGTGGTCTGCTTCAGCCCGAAGTTATGCGCAGCGCGGATATACTGGTCGCTGTCATCCAGCACCGAAATAAAGCTGCCCGGAATGCCCAGCACCCGCGAGGCCAGCCGGACAAATTTCACCAGTACGTCATCGCGGCACGCATCCGGCTCACGCAGCGCCTGCAGCGCGCAGTAGCGATGAATGTTGTCATCGGGTTCAATCAGCACAGGACCTCCGTATCTGACAAAGTCGTGGCAGTAATAAAAGCGTGTGCATTATCAGCTTCATAGCGGGTGCATCCGCGTTTCGGCCAGCAGCGTGCCGAACACGTCGGCGCTGACCGGCTCACCCAGGGCGTGGCCCTGTACCACATCACACTGCGCCTGGGTGACAAAGGCACGCTGCTGGCCGTTTTCTACCCCTTCCGCTTTTACCGTCAGGCTCAGGCTTTTGCCCAGCGCCGCCAGGGCGCGGAACATCATGCGCACGCGCCCGCTGTCGCTGAGCTGCGCCGTCAGGGATTTATCGATTTTCAGACCGGCCACAAAATCATGCTGCAGCAAATTAATGGCGCCGAGCGTGCGGCCATAATGATCAATCACAAAACGGGCACCGGTCTGGCGGATAGCGTTGAAGCGCGCGGGCACCTCCTGCACCAGGCTGGTCAGCACCGACTCATCGACTTCCAGATCGACAAAACTGGCGTCGTTGGCGGTAAGTTCGCACAGCAGCTTATCCAGCCGGACATCATCCAGCTGACGCGGAAACAGGTTAATGCTGACGCGCAGCGCCGGCTGCTGCCGCCGCCATTCGCTGACCTGCTGCAGCGCACTGCGCAGGATCCACTCGCCCAGCGTGATCGAGAGGGAGCTTTTCATCAGCATGTTGAGGAACGCGCCAGGCAGCAGCAATCCGCGTACCGGATGGTGCCAGCGCAGCAGCGCCTCGCAGCCGATCAGCTGGTCGCTGACGGCGTCGAACTGCGGCTGATAGAACAGCACAAACTGCTGCTGACGCACCGCCACCTCCAGTTCGTGCTCGAAGCGACGCCGCTGCTGGTCCACCTCCAGAAACAGCGGCTGAAACTGCACGCTGCAGCCTTTGCCGGCAGCTTTGGCCCGGTAGAGGGCAAGGTCCGCCGCCGACATCACGGCCGAGGCATCTTTACCGTGCTGCGGAAAAGCGGCGATGCCGAGGCTGGCCCCCACGGTGACCGGCGCACCCTGATAATCAAACGGCGTCTGTATCGCCAGGATCAGCTGTTCGGCGATCGGCTGCGCCGCTGCGCTCTCGCCGGGCAGCAGAATGACAAACTCATCGCCACCCGGCCGCGCGGCCATAATGGCGTGCACGCAGACATGCCGGATCTGCTCGGCCACATGACACAGCAGCGCATCGCCTGCGGCATGGCCCAGTGAATCGTTTACCTCTTTAAATCCGTCCAGGTCGGCCATCAGGATGGTAAAGGGCACGCCAGCCATGGTCAGTTGCTGAAGCTGATCCATAAAGGCGCTGCGGCTGGCCAGCCGCGTCAGCATATCCAGCGACGCCAGTTCACACAGCCGCGCTTCACTTTCGTGACGTTCGGTGACGTCACGAATAATCATGCCCACCAGCCGCTCCTGATCCTCCTGCCAGCCGGAAAATGAGACCTCTGCCGGGAACTCCTGGCCGGTGCGTCTGCGGCCCCAGATCTGGATGCGGCGCGGCCGGGAAACCGCGTCGTTCTCGGCCATCATGCGTGCCAGTTCCTGACGGTAATCCGTTTGCGAACGTTCAGAAACCAGACCGGCAACATATTCGCCCATCATCTCCTGAGCGCTGTAGCCGAACAGGGCAGTGGCCGCCGGGTTCCAGAAGATCACGCCCTGTTTGATATCGGTACAGATAATGGCATCCGACGAGGTGGAGGAGATCGCCTCCAGCCGCTGCTGACTGCTGTGGCGCAGCAGCTCCAGCCGGTGCACCTCCATCCGATCCATCACCAGCGAGGCGATGACGGCCAGGTGGCGGCGATCGGCGGGCGTGAGCGCCGGGCGCGGCTGCGTATCCACCAGACAGACGGTGCCGATGCGGTAGCCTTCCGGCGTGGTCAGCGGAATCCCGGCGTAAAAACGGATATGCGGATAACCCAGCACCAGCGGGTTGTGGCGAAAGCGCGCATCCAGGTGCGTATCCGGAATGCACAGAATATCGTCCTGCTCCAGCGTATGCTGGCAGAAGGCGACTTCGCGTGACGTCTCACAAATGTTCAGCCCGTGACGCGCCTTAAAAAACTGTTTTTTACTGTCGATCAGTGAAATAAACGCCACCGGCACGCGGAACAGCCGCGCCGCCAGCAGCGTCAGCCGGTCCAGTGCGTCCGAAGAGGGCGTGTTCATCAGCTGATACTGATCGAGGGCGTTCAGACGCGCCGCTTCATTATGAATAGTGGATTTCAACGCTATCCCTCCCTAAGAGATGCTGTAGCCGGCCTGAAACAGCAGCCTGGGGACACGTTCAGTCAGACAGGTCACCCTGTCACCGCAAAAAAGGCCTGCACCAGATGCTCAGAGATGCGGCTCCTGCGAACAGGCGAAAGGCCGCGCTCTGCATGTTCAGACACCCCCTAAACGGGACGGCGGGAACATGATTCTGCTTCTGTCTTATCGGCATAGCAGGGTATAACTTCAGCGGGTTTTGCTAACCACGGTGCGTAATTACCGGAGGGATAACGCATTATACCGGAGCGGGTGTGGCACCGACGCGCCACAGGCGAAAACGGGTGCCAGCTGGCACCCGTTGTGTTTACCGGAAGGCGTAGCTGAGGGTGAGCCCGACGCTGTAATTGCGGCCGGGAGCCGGTTCGTAATAGCGGCCGTTGCTTTCATTAACGATAACGGAGCCGATATAGTTGCGATCAAACAGGTTGTCGACCCGGCCAAACAGATCCAGCGACCAGTCCCGCACCAGCCACTTGTAGCCGCTGTTCACGCCGACCACGGTATAGGCTGGCGCCCGGACCGTATTCTGATCGTTCGCGGCGATGTCGCTCAGATAGCGCACATCGGTACCGGCATACCAGCCCTGTTCCGGCGCCCAGCTGAGGCCGGCGTAGGCCATGTTACGCGCAATACCGGGAATGCGCTTGCCGTCGCAGCTGTCGCTGCCGCAGGCGTTTGAGCGGTAGCGCGCGTCCAGCAGCGTCCAGGCCGCTTTCAGGTGCCAGTCATAGCCAAACTGCTGATCCAGGCCCAGTTCCAGTCCGCGGCGTCGCGTCTCGCCGGCATTTTTGTAAGTTGAACGCCCGTTCACGGTGCCATCGGTGACGATCTCATTTTGGGTATCCGTCTGGAACACGGCGGCGCTGAGCAGGCCGTTGCCGATGCGCTTTTTACTGCCCAGTTCGACGGTGTCGCTGGTGGCCGGCTGCAGGCCGAGGTTGAGGCCATTCTGGTTGTCGGAACGATAAGAAAGCTCATTCAGCGTTGGCGTTTCAAAACCGCGCCCGGCCGAGACATACGCATTCCAGCCGTCATCAATCGCATATTTCAGCGAGGCCGCCGGTAACCAGCGGTGATAGCGTCGGCTGCCGCTGTCGTCGGGATCGCGCGCGGTGATGTAGTCATCCCGCGAGGTGAAACTCACCGTGCTGAAACGCACGCCCGCATCCAGTGACCAGCGATCGCCAAACTGCCACGCCGTTTGCAGGTAGGGATCGAGGTTCCACATCCGGTTACGTTCGTTCCGGCGCAGATCGCCCTGTACGCCGAAATCGTTGCCGATAAAGTTCTGATAGCCTTTGCGCTTCTCGGTCATGGTTTCGTAGTCAAGGCCGCCGGTCAGCGTCACCGGCACGCTGAACAGCGTATCGCGGTGGGTCCAGCGCGTATCAATACCCTGATAATGCCGCGCCAGATCAATCACGCCGCCAGGCTGTCCGGGCCGCTGCTGCGCAACGACGGGAATCGACTGATACTGGGTGGTCTGACGCTCGCCGGCGTACATCATGACGCTGAGATCGTCATCTTCACCCATCTGGCGCTGATAGCGCAGGCCACCCTGCGTCTGGTCCACCGTTTTGCGCGCGTTGTACTGGGTGACGTTGCTGACCACCTGACGCGGATTGTCGCGCCATTGTGCCGCGGTCAGTCCGCCGGGGTCCTGCGCCTCTGCGTGTACGCTGTTAAACAACAGCGTCAGGGTGCTGGCTTCATCAATGCGCACGCCGAGCCGGGCATTGCCGAGGTTTTTCTGCGCGGCGCTGTGGTCACGATAGCCGTGTGTGGTGAAGCGCGAGGCGGAAACGGTGTAGCTGACATCCCCGGCGTGGCTGCCATCGCCGGTCGCGCCGCTGGCTTTGACGCTGTTGCGCCAGCTGCCGTAGCTGCCGTACCAGCTGCTGGCTTCCAGCATGGCGGGTTGCTGCCCGGTTTCGGTTTCGACATTGATGACGCCACCCGAAGCGTTACCGTAGAGCGCCGAGAACGGGCCGCGCAGCACATCAATATGATCGATGGAGCCGATATCAATGTTAGATGTCTGGCCCTGACCGTCCGGCATGGTGGCGGGAATGCCGTCCACATAAAGCCGGATGCCGCGCACGCCGAAGGTGGAGCGGGAACCAAAGCCGCGCATCGAAAGCTGCAGATCCTGGGCGTAATTTTGCCTGTTCTGGATTTGCAGCCCCGGCACGCTGATCAGGCTTTCCGAAAGGTTAACGCGCGGTGCTGCGTGGCGCATTTCGTCGCCGCTGACTACGCTTACCGCCGCAGGCGTGTCCAGCTCCGATAAGCCGGAAGCGGCTGGCGCCGCACTGACCACCATGGTCTGGCTGGCGTTGTCGGCTGCCAGCAGCGGCAGGGGGAACAGGGCAGGCAGCAACAGTAGCGGTGCCTGACGCAAGAACGTAATTTTCATTGTTTAAAGACCGTGAAAGACGCGTAATGAACCAGATGGGACATTTGTGCGCGTATGTTACTTGTTTTGTCAAAAGATTGAAAAGCGTAAAGAGTATGACGGAACCGGGGCCGCCTGGCGAAAAAAGGGTACCGGCGCACCGCCGGCCTGGCCGGGGCGGAAAAATTCTGTCAGTGTGGCACATCAGTCAAAAAGCATATGAAGGAGTCAGGATGAGTCAGCAACCTGTGGTAGCCGTTCTGGGACTGGGCGCGATGGGCCATGCCTTTGCCGCTAACCTGTTGAAAAAAGGCTTTACCGTACGCGGCTGGAACCGTACGCGGGCGAAAGGGGAAGATTTATGCCGTGCCGGACTGACGCTGGCCGACAGCGCTGCCGGGGCGGTGGAGGGGGCCGATGTGGTGATTGCCATGCTGGCCGATGGCGACACCACGCGGCAAACGCTGCAGGCGGCCAGCGATGCGCTGAAGCAGGGTGCCACGCTGGCGCAGATGGGCACCATTGGGGTGGACGCCACCGACGCGCTGATTGCCGAACTGCAGCAGCGCCGTCCGGATGTGCTGTACATTGACGCGCCGGTTTCCGGCACCAAAGCGCCGGCGGAAAACGCGCAGATTCTGGTGCTGGCCAGCGGCGACCGTGACCGGGCTCAGGCGGCAGAACAGGTGTTTGCGGCGATCGGCAAAGGCACGCAGTGGCTGGGCGAGGCCGGAGCCAGCTCGCGCATGAAGCTGGTGGTGAACAGCTGGCTGATCGGCCTGATGCAGAGTCTGGCGGAGAGCACCCGGCTGGCGGAAGCATTCGGCTTCAGCACCGCCGATCTGTGGCAGGTGCTGGACGGCGGCCCGCTGGCTGTACCCTACGCAAAGATGAAGCTGGACATGATCGCCGGCGGCGACTTTACGCCGCAGATGCATCTGCTCTGGGCGCTGAAAGACGCGAAGCTGGCGCTGGATGCCGCCGGTGACACGCGCCTGCCGGCGCTGGAAAATATTGCAGAAGTGTGGCAGCAGGCGGTGGATGCCGGTTACGGCGAGCAGGATCTGGCGGCGGTCTACGCCTATCTGAAACGCTGATATGACGCAGCAGCTCAGCATCGATTTCGCCCGTCGTCCGCTGCTGTCTTACGCGCACGACTATCCGCACGGTGCGACAGAGCCGTGGCACCATCACGACTGCGCCCAGCTGATCCACACCCTGAGCGGTGTAGTGAAGGTGGAGACGCCGCACGGCAGCTGGGTGGTGCCACCCAGCCGCGGCGTCTGGTTGCCGGCCGGCACGCGGCATGCGCTGCAGATTGTCGGCGCGGTGGCCGCACGCACGCTGTTTGTGCATCCGCTGGCGCGCGCCGATCTGCCGGCGGCCTGCCAGGTGGTGCAAATCTCGCCGCTGCTGCGTGAACTGATTGTCAGCGCGCTGGCGCTGCCGGAGCAGTACGCGCCGGGCAGCCGCGCCGAACGGATTTATGAACTGATCCTCGATGAAATCCGCGTGATGGACGTGCTGCCGTTTGGCCTGCCGCTGCCACAAAGTGAACGGCTGCTGGCGCTGTGCCAGCGCATTCAGCAGGCGCCGGGCGAGGCCTGGACGCTGGAGCGCGCCGCCGACGAGTTGTGCGTGGCCGGCCGCACGCTGGCGCGCCATTTCAGCCGGGAAACCGGCCTGCAGTTCAGCGACTGGCTGCGGCGCGCGCGGCTCAGCATTGCCCTGACGCGGCTGGCTCAGGGCGACAGCGTGCTGCGGGTGGCGCTCGATCTGGGCTACGACAGTCCGAGCGCCTTCAGCGCCATGTTTCGTCGCGTGCTGGGGGTGACGCCGGCAAACTACTTTCCGGCGGCAGAAACGCGCCCGCTGCGTTGAGCAGCGCCTGCAGCGACGCGCGCGCCACGTCATTCTCAATACCGACGCCCCAGGCGCGTTCACCCCGCACATTGGTGCAGCTGATGTAACACACTGAGCGGCTGTCGCTGCGTTTGCCCAGCGTATGCTCGTGGTAATCCTCAATGGTCAGCGCCACATCGTACTGCCGCTGCAGCGCGCTCACCGCGGCCGACAGCAGACCGTTACCGCTGGCCTGCAGCGTCAGCGTCCGGGTTTCGGTCTGCACCCGTGCCCGGAGGCGCGTTTCGCCGCTGTCATCACTGTGGCTGTCCGCGTCCAGCAGACGGTGCCGCGGCCGGGTCAGGCCGTAGTGCTGACAGAACAGCTGCCACAGCGCGTGATGCGTCATCTCTTCACCGTGAGTATCGGTCTGCTGCTGCACCCGCCGGCTGAAATCCTGCTGCAGGCCGCGTGGCAGTTGCAGGCCGTGATTCTGTTCCAGCAGCCAGGCGGCGCCGCCCTTACCGGACTGGCTGTTGACGCGGATCACCGCCTCATAACTGCAGCCGATGTCCTGCGGATCAAGCGGCAGGTAGGGCATCAGCCACTGAGTCTCCTGGCGCGCGGCGCGTTCAGCAAAGCCTTTGCGAATGGCATCCTGATGCGAGCCGGAAAAGGCGGTAAACACCAGCTCACCGGCATAAGGATGGCGCGGATGGACCGGCAGCTGATTGCAGCGCGTTACCACCTCCAGCACGTGGCCCATATCGCTGAAATCCAGCCCGGGCGCCACGCCCTGACTGTACAGATTCAGCGCCAGGGTAACGAGATCGACATTGCCGGTGCGCTCGCCGTTGCCAAACAGGCAGCCTTCAACGCGATCGGCCCCCGCCAGCATCGCCAGTTCCGCGCAGGCAATACCGGTACCGCGGTCGTTATGCGGATGCACGCAAATGGTCACCGCGGCGCGCTGGCTGAAATGGCGGCAGAAAAATTCGATCTGATCGGCGTAGACATTCGGCGTGTTCACTTCCACCGTGGCCGGCAGGTTGATGATCATCGGACGCGTCGGGCCGGGTTGCCAGATGGCGGCCACCGCCTCGCAAATCTCCAGCGCGAACGCCGGTTCGGTAAAGCAGAAGGTCTCTGGAGAGTACTGGAATGTCCAGTCGGTCTCCGGCTGTGCCGCGCAGCTGTCGCGGATTTGCCGTGCCGCTGCACAGGCCAGCGCCACGATCTCTGCCTTACTCTGGCGGAATACGCGCTCGCGGAACAGCGGGGCGGTGGCGTTATACAGGTGCACAATCGCCCGCGGCGCGCCCTGCAGCGCGGTAAAGGTACGTTCAATCAACGCATGCCGGGCCTGCGTCAGTACCTGAATCGTCACGTCGGCCGGAATATGCTGCTGCTCAATCAGCAGGCGCACAAAATCAAAATCGGTCTGCGAGGCGGACGGAAAGGCCACTTCAATCTCTTTGAAGCCGCAGTGTAACAGCAGCTGCCAGAACGCCAGCTTGCGCGCGCTGTCCATCGGCACCGCCAGCGCCTGATTACCGTCACGCAGATCGGTTGAGAGCCAGCGCGGTGCGCGGGTGAGCTGGCGTGAAGGCCACTGGCGGTCGGGTAAGGTCATCACCGGCCAGGCGGTATATTTTTCTGCAGGATGCGTCAGCATAAGGATCTCCTTGTTCGGGTGCTGACAGTGTTACCGCCGCACGCAAATGGCGCTCGCGCATAGCTGACAACCTGCCGCGCCTGGCGGACAATCTGAGCCCGCCGCACCACCTGAGACACATTTCCCCCGTGCACGCTTGGTGTTTGCCGCCGGCGCGCGTAGCATAGCGCTATGGCGATCTCTTCCGATAATGCAATGTCTTTCAAAACCTTTGACGGCCACAACGATCTGTTGCTCAGGCTGTGGCTGCATCACCACGACGACCCGGCCGGCGCCTTTTTTGGCGGGACGGAACAGGGGCACCTGGATTATCCCCGCATGCAGCAGGGTGGCTTTGCTGGCGGCCTGTTTGCGCTGTTTGTGCCGCCCCGGCGCTATGTGGCGGAGATGGCGCCGCAGCGCGACCTGCAGACGTGGCAGCCGCAGGCGATTCTGTGGCAGCAGCTGGATATTCTGAAAACCCTGGTCGCGCGGTCTGACGGACGCGCGCGGCTGTGTCTTTCTGCGGCGGACATTGCCGCCTGCCGCCGCGACGGCGTGCTGGCGATGGTGGCGCACATTGAAGGCGCCGATGGCTTTGACGCCGACGGGGAGGACCTGGCCGCGTTTTATCAGGCGGGCGTGCGCAGCATCGGGCCCTTCTGGAATCTGCCCAATCGTTTTGGCGAAGGCGTCAGCGGCGGCTTTCCCGGTTCGCCGGACAGCGGTCCCGGCCTGACGGCCGACGGTGAGCGGCTGATTGGCTTCGCCGCCGAACACCGCATGCTGATTGATGTGTCGCACATGAATGAAAAAGCCTTCTGGGATACCGCGCGGCTGTCACGCGCGCCGCTGGTGGCAACGCACTCCAACGCGCACGCGCTGTGCCCACAGCCGCGCAATCTCACCGATGATCAGCTACGCGCGATCCGCGACAGTGACGGAGTGGTGGGCATCAACTTTGGTAATGCCTTTCTGCGCGCTGACGGTAAACGCGACGCGGATGGCGGATTGATCGAAATTGTTAAACACTGTGAGCATCTCCTCTCTATCATGGGGCGCGATCATGTGGCGCTGGGGTCAGATTTCGATGGCATCAGCGTGCCGGCGGAGCTGAAAGATGTCAGCGGCCTGCCTGCGCTCTATGCGCTAATGCGCAGTCTCAACTATGATCATGCATTGATTGAGCAGCTTGCCTGGGGCAACTGGCAGCGCGTGTTGCAACAAATCTGGCAGGATTAACCGATTCCCTTACGGAAACAGGGTTGATCTGCGCGCGACATTCCCGCAACATCGCGCCGCGTCATGTGTTGCTGTCTGAAACCCGCTTTCGGCAGCAACCGTTTTCAGCAGAGCCTGCTCTGCGTTTAACATCAAGAGGAAGCACAATATGTGGAAAAAACCTGAGTTTGTTGACCTGCGTCTGGGCCTGGAAGTGACTCTGTACATCTCCAACCGCTAAGACTTTGTGCCCGCCGCTCGTGCGGGCATTTTATTTTTCTGCTTCGGTCCTTCACATGTTTATTAAAGTCCTCGGTTCAGCGGCAGGCGGTGGCTTTCCGCAGTGGAACTGCAACTGTGCCAACTGCAGCGGCCTGCGCAACGGCACCCTTCCGGCACAGGCCCGCACGCAATCGTCCATTATCGTCAGCGACAACGGCGTGGACTGGGTGCTGTGCAACGCCTCGCCCGATATCAGCCAGCAGATAGCGCGCACCCCCGAGCTGGTGAAAAAAGGTGTGCTGCGCGGCACCGCGATTGGCAGCATCATCCTGACCGACAGTCAGATCGATCACACCACCGGGCTGCTCAGCCTGCGTGAGGGCTGTCCGCATCAGGTGTGGTGCACGCCGGAAGTGCATGCCGATCTCACCAGCGGCTTCCCGATTTTTACCATGCTGCAGCACTGGAACGGCGGGCTGCAGCACCGCGCCCTGACGCCGCTGACGCCTTTCCGCGTTGACGTATGTGGCGATTTGCAGTTCACCGCTATTCCCATCCTCAGCAACGCGCCCCCGTATTCGCCTTACCGCGATCGCCCGCTGCCGGGCCACAATGTGGCACTGTTTATCGAAAACACCGCCAGCGGCCAGACGCTGCTCTACGCGCCAGGGCTGGGCGAACCGGACGCGGTGATCATGCCGTGGCTGCAAAAAGCCGACTGCCTGCTGATCGATGGCACGGTATGGCAGGATGATGAGCTGCTGACCACCGGCGTGGGCAAAAACACCGGCAAGGCGATGGGGCATCTGGCGCTGGCCGAAGAGCAGGGGCTGATGGCGCTGCTGGCTTCGCTGCCCGCGAAGCGCAAAATTCTGATCCACATTAACAACACCAATCCGATTCTCAACGAACAGTCGCCGCAGCGCCAGTTCCTGACGCAGCAGGGCATTGAAGTGAGCTGGGACGGCATGGCCATTGATTTGCAGGAGTCCGCATCGTGATCATCACTGAAGCGCTGTCGCCGCAGGCGTTTGAGCAGGCGCTGCGCGACAAAGGCGCGTATTATCATATCCATCACCCTTACCACATTGCCATGCACAACGGCGAAGCCACGCGTGAGCAAATTCAGGGCTGGGTGGCTAACCGCTTCTATTACCAGACCACGATTCCGCTGAAAGATGCGGCGATCATGGCGAACTGCCCGGATCCGGCCACGCGGCGCAAATGGGTGCAGCGCATCCTCGACCACGACGGCAGCGGCGACCACGAAGGCGGTATTGAAGCCTGGCTGCAGCTGGGTGAAGCCGTGGGGCTGACGCGTGACGATCTGCTGTCCGAGCGGCTGGTGCTGCCGGGCGTGCGCTTTGCCGTTGATGCCTACGTCAACTTTGCCCGCCGCGCTAACTGGCAGGAAGCGGCCTGCAGCTCACTCACCGAGCTGTTCGCGCCGCAGATTCACCAGTCGCGGCTGGAGAGCTGGCCGCAGCACTATCCGTGGATCAAAGAGGAAGGGTACTTCTACTTCCGCAACCGTCTCAGTCAGGCCAACCGCGATGTGGAGCATGGCCTGGCGCTGGCGCTGGCGGTGTTCACCACCGCAGAGCAGCAGAACCGCATGCTGGAGATTCTGCAGTTCAAACTCGATATTCTCTGGACCATGCTCGACGCCATGACGCTGGCGTATGTCCTGCAGCGTCCGCCTTATCACACCGTGACCGATGGCGCGGCATGGCACACAACAAGGCTGGTATAACGTGATGAATGACAATCTGATCCCGGCGTTTCGCCGCGGTTATCGCCTGCAGTGGGAAGCTGCGCAGGAGAGCCACGTTGTGCTCTATCCGGAAGGCATGGCCAAGCTGAATGAAACGGCGGCGGCCATTCTGGAACTGGTCACCGGTAAACAGGACGTCGCCGCCATTATCGCCACGCTGAACGCACGCTTCCCGGAAGCAGGGGGCGTGGATGAGGACGTCAGGGCGTTTTTGCAGGCTGCGGTTGAACAAAAGTGGATTGTGTGTCGTGAACCCGAATAAACCTGGCGTGAATGCGCCGCTGTGGCTGCTGGCGGAGCTGACCTATCGCTGTCCGCTTCAGTGCCCGTATTGCTCCAATCCGCTGGATTTTTCCCAGCAGGAGAAGGAACTGACCACGGAACAGTGGATTGAGGTGTTTCGCCAGGCGCGCGCCATGGGCAGCGTCCAGTTGGGTTTTTCCGGCGGCGAACCGCTGACGCGTAAAGACCTGCCGGAACTGATCCGCGCCGCGCGTGACCTGGGGTTCTACACCAACCTGATCACCTCGGGAATCGGCCTGACGGAGAAAAAACTCGACGCCTTTGCCGACGCGGGTCTGGACCACATTCAAATCAGCTTCCAGGCCAGCGACGAAACGCTGAACGCCGCGCTGGCCGGTTCGGAAAAAGCCTTCCGGCAGAAGCTGGAGATGGCGCGGGCGGTCAAGAAACATGGCTATCCGATGGTGCTGAACTTTGTGCTGCACCGCCATAACATCGATCAGATCGATAAAATTATCGATCTCTGTATCGAGCTGGAGGCGGACGACGTCGAGCTGGCTACCTGTCAGTTTTACGGCTGGGCGCACCTGAACCGCGAAGGGCTGCTGCCAACCCGTGAGCAGATTGCCCGCGCGGAAGCGGTGGTGGCCGACTACCGGGCGCGCATGGGCGACAACGGCAATCTGACCAACCTGCTGTTTGTCACGCCGGATTACTATGAAGAGCGCCCCAAACCGTGCATGGGCGGCTGGGGATCGATCTTCCTCAGCGTCACGCCGGAGGGGACAGCGTTACCCTGTCACAGTGCGCGACAGCTGCCGGTGGCGTTTCCCTCGGTGCTGGAGCAGTCGCTGGAAGAGATCTGGTACCACTCGTTTGGCTTCAACCGCTATCGCGGCTTTGACTGGATGCCGGAACCGTGCCGCTCGTGCGACGAAAAAGAGAAGGATTTTGGCGGCTGCCGCTGCCAGGCGTACATGCTGACCGGCGATGCGGACAACACCGATCCGGTGTGCAGCAAATCGCCGCACCATGGCAAAATCCTTGAAGCCCGGCGCGAAGCCAACTGCAGCGACATCAAAATTGCCCAGCTGCAGTTCCGCAATCGCAGCAATTCCGAACTGATCTTCAAACAGCGGATCACCTGATGGCTGCAGCCGTGCTGACGCTGGCAAACGGCCTGCGCTGTCACCTGATCCACCAGCCAGCGGCGCAGCGCGCTGCCGCACTGGTGCAGGTGCGCGCCGGCAGTCTTGATGAGCCGCCGCGCTGGCCCGGGCTGGCACATTTGCTGGAGCATCTGCTGTTTTGCGGCAGCGCACGGTTTAGCGGCCCCCAGCGGCTGATGCCGTGGGTGCAGCAGCAGGGCGGTCAGGTGAATGCGACCACCCAGCTCAGCCGCAGCGCCTACTTCTTTGAACTGCCCGCAGCCGCGCTGGGCGAAGGGCTGACGCGGCTCGCCGATCTGCTGGCCGCACCGCAGCTGAGTCGCGAGGCGATTGTGCAGGAGCAGGCGGTGATCGATGCCGAATACCGTCTGCTGCAGGACCACGCGGAGACCCTGTGCGAAGCGGCCCTGCTGGATGCGCTGGGCGGAGCGTTCCGCCGCTTTCGCGTTGGCAGCGCGTCGGCATTTGGTGACAACGTCACTGAATGTCAGGCGGCGCTGCGCCATTTTCATCAGCGCCACTACCGCGCCGCCGCGATGACGCTGTGGATCAGCGGGCCACAGTCGCTGACCGCCCTGACGCAGCTGGCGCACGACTTTGCCGCTGCCATCGCCCCGGGAGAGGCGAATGAACCGCCGCTGATGGACGCCCCAACGGCGCCTGCAGCCTCGGTGCTGCGGCTGGCCGGTCAGGAACAGTTCTGGCTCGGCCTGCCGCTGAGCGGCGAAGCCACCTGCTTGCGTGACAACGTCACGCTATTACGTGCCTTCTGGCAGGATGACGCGCCGGGTGGGCTGATGGCCCGGCTGCGCGCTGAACAGCTTTGTGACGCAATCCAGGTGCAGTGGCTGTGGCAGGCCGGGCGGCAAAGCGTGCTGGTGCTGCGCTTCAGTGCGCCTCGCCTCACCGCCCGCCAGGCGCAGCGTATTGAACAGCGTTTCTGGCAACATCTCACTGCGGTGAGTCAGGCGTCGGCGCATCAGCACCGGCACTATCTGCAGCTGGCGCAGCAGGATTTTCAGGCGCTGGCTCCGCTGGCGCAGCTGCGCGGACGCGCGCTGGAGTTCGCGCCGCCGGAAAGCGTGCCGGCAGCGTTTTCTGCCTTTGCCGCCGCGCTGGCACCGGCTGGCGCGCTGCGTTTGCTGACGCAGCAGCAGGCAGCCGCTGCGGCCTGCTGCACTCAGGGCTTTACGCTGCAGCGGGCGCCCTGGCCACCGCTGTCGCCGCCGGTGCTGGCCCCGGTGCCGTGGACGTTCTATCCGCAGCCGGCAGCGCCGGTGACGGAACCCCCGGCAGCATCTGGGGTTGCCGCACCGCTGCTGCAGATTGCAGCGCGACAGCCGCAGGAGACGCTGCTGCTGCGACCGGCCTGTGGACAGACGCTGACGGACGAGGCCGCGCAGGCGCGCAGCGTGGCGCTGCGTCCGCTGCTGGCCCGTCTGCGTCACCTCGGCGGACAGGGCTGCTGGGAACAACAGCAGGGCAGCTGGCAGCTGGCACTGCATTTGTCCGCCGCGGCGCTGCCGCTGCTGCCGGCGCTGCTGCATGCCCTGCAGACACCGGGCGAAGCCGCGACGGCGGCTGTGCCACCGTCGATTGCCATTCGTCAGCTGCTGGCCGCGCTGCCGCAGCAGCTGCGCGCACCCGCACCGCTTCTCTGCTGGCAGGCCGTATGGTGCGGCAGCGCGGCGCGGCATCGCCAGGTGGCGCAGGCGCTGCACGCTTTCCCGCTCAGCGCCGTCGCTTCCGCCGCGCCGCCGCTGCAGCGCGGCATTACAGCGCTGCCCTGTACCGGTGGCGATGCCGCGTTACTGCTGTTTATGCCGCTGCCGCAGCAGGACGATCTCAGCCTGGCAGCGCTGCGTGCGCTGGCGCTGATGACAGAACCGCGCTTTTTCCAGCGTCTGCGCGTGGAGCAGCCGGTGGGCTACGTAGTCTCAGCACGCTATCAGCGCGTCGCGGATGTCGACGGACTGCTGCTGGCGCTGCAGTCGCCGGATGTGGGCTGGCGCGAACTGCTGTCCCACTGCAAGCGCTTTCTGCGTGACATGCAGCCGGCGGTGGAGCAGCTGCAGGCCGCGACGCTGCGGGACTGGCAGACAACACTGGCGGCCGCGTGCACGCCACAGGACAATGTGACGGCGGCCCAGGAGGCGCTGCGCCAGCAGCAGGGCTTGCCCTGCCTGACGCACTGTGCCACCGAAGCGTTAACGCCAGCGCACCTGCAACAGCTTTATTCACAGCTGCTGCGCCAGCGCCGCCGCTGGCGCGTGCTGGTTACGGCCTGATCGTCCCGCGCGGAGCGGCGCAACCTGCGCCCGCTGCGCGCAATTATCGGCCCGCTGATCGCCTGTCAGCGGGCGTCTGCCACCTCCGCACCCACTTATCTGCGCGGCCGTAAAGCGCAATTGCGCGGCTAAAAATGCGCGCAGAGTCACAATTCAGCTTTAAACAAAACACGTCCGCCGCCGCAAATAAGCCTCAGCCAGTCAGAGGCGGCAAAAAAATATAACAGCCTGATAACGCATATATTTTGAAAATGTGCGCTAATCCGCACCTGTGATTTTGTTCACATAAATAACCTTGCTGCGCCGTCTGTCAACGTCTTCACCGGTTAAATAAGTGACGGAAGTGTGATCTCACCTGCAAATAACAATGTGCTTCGCCGGAAGAATAGCGGCAGAGCGGTAATGACAGGAGCAGCGGTGATGAGAATAGGCATGGTGATCAGCGGTGGCGATGTGACCGGCATAAATAATTTTATTTTTCAGGTTGCGCGTCTGACGCAGGCGGAGATGGTGTTATTTAACGGCGGCATTCCGGGGCTGCTGGAAAATTGCCATCAGGAAATGACCCGGCGCGACCTGGTGGATTACGCGATTGCTGCCATCCCGGTTATCCGTTCCGGGCGCACCGGGCGGAAATTACTGCGCCCGGAGTATGAAACTATTGCCAGACAGCTTAAATCGCTGCGCATCGATATATTAATTATGGCCGGCGGTGATGGCTCTTTGCAATTTCTGCATACGCTGAGTGAATTTGGCGTCAACTGTTTTGGTGTCGGGATGACCATTGACAACGACGTGTTTGGCAGTGATTACACCATTGGTTTTTCGACCGCCTGCGAGCAGGTATTAAAGGAGGTGGCAAAACTGCGTAATACCGGCCGCGCTTTAACCGGGCGGGTTTTTATGGTTGAACTGCTGGGAGGGTACTGCGGCGAATTAACCCTGCAATCGGCCATCAAATCCAATGCGGATTTTGCGCTGATCCCGGAGTGCCAGATCCCGGTTGCCGACCTTGCCGCCCGTATCACGCAGCGGCTGGCGGCGCAGAACAGCGTGATTATCCTGTGCTCCGAAGGCTATACCCGTGAATACTCACCGGGCTTTCAGGGCGCGATTGATACGCTAATTAAACAGCTGGAACCGCTGACGGGCGTGCGCATCCGTAAAACCATCATGGGTTATGGTTTGCGCAACGGAGACGCCACCTGCGAAGAGATTTATCAGGGCACGCTGATGGCCAGTGAAGTCGCGCGCTGTATTGAATCGGGCATGCGCAATAAAGCCGTCATTATTAATGGCAGTCATAAACCCATCCCGATTGATTTACTAAGCATGAAAAAACGCCTGGTGGATACCGAAGGGCATTATTACAAACTCGCTAAACAACTGCATATTCTGTGAGGACATAACCATGCTGAAAATACTCTGTGTCTGTGGCTGCGGTCTGGGTTCCAGTTTTGCTATCGAGATGAGCGCAAAAGCGGTGTTAAAGAAGCTCGATATTGAAGCAGATATTGATCACACCACCATTTCCGAAGCCGGGGCTTTTAAATCGGACATGATATTAACCCAGAAAGCCTTCGCCGATGTATTAAACGCCGACGCCAGCCCCGAACAGATGAAGCGCGTCATTATTCTGAACCGGCTGACGGATAAAAATGAAATTGAGGAGAAAATCGTCGCGTTTATGAAAGCCCATAATTTGCAGGTGGCCAGCCATGAATAGCGTAATTAATTTTCTGATTAAAGATTTACTCGGTCAGGCCTCTATTCTGATCGCTTTTATTGCACTGATAGGTTTGCTGCTGCAAAAAAAATCGGCCGGGAAAGTGGTGGAAGGCACGTTCAAAACCCTGCTGGGCTTTTTAATTATGATGGCCGGCATCAATATCATTGTGGGTACGCTGACCTTCCTGAATACCATTTTTACTCACGGTTTTGGCATGCAGGGGTATATCACCGACGTGGCCGCCATCGCCGGCTTAGCCAGTCGCGAACTGGGATCTGAAGTGGCGCTGACGCTGCTGGTGATTTTTATCGTCAATATCCTTATCGCCCGGCTGACGCCGTTCAAATACATCTTCCTCACCGGCCAGGCGCTGCTGTGGATGGCCACTATCGGTGCAGTGATTGGCTACAAAGCGGGACTGACCGGCCTGCCGCTGATCCTCACGGGCGGCCTCTTTGGCGGCGTGATGGCGGTGGTGATGCCCGCACTGGCACAGCCGGTGGTGCGTCGTATCACGGAGTCTGACGACGTGGCGCTGGGTCACTTCTGCACCATCGGTTATCTGCTGACGGCGGCAGTGGCCAAAGTGGTGGGCAGGGGCTCACGCTCCACGGAAGACCTGAAGTTGCCGGACAATTTTAAGTTCCTGCAGGACACCTACCTGTCGATGGCGGTGGTGATGGTGCCAATGTATCTCATTCCCGCGCTGGCGGCCGGCCCGGCGTTTATCGCGCAGTACAGCAATGGCATGAACTACCTGATGTATGCCTTTATGCAGTCGATTCAGTTTGTCGCCGGGGTGTTTGTGCTCTACAGCGGAGTACGCCTGCTGCTGAACGAGCTGGTGCCTGCGTTTCGCGGTATTGCCATGCGGCTGGTACCGGATGCCCGACCGGCCCTCGACTGTCCGGTGATGTTCCCCTATGCGCCCAACGCCGTGATTGTTGGCTTCCTCGCCACCACGCTGGGCTCGGTGGTGGGCATGCTGCTGTTCCCGATGTTTGGCATGGCGATGATCCTGCCCGGGCTGCTGACAAACTTTTTTGCCGGCGGCACCGCCGGGGTATTTGGCAATGCGCTGGGCGGACGGCGCGGCGCGATGATCGGCGGCTTTGTCCACGGCCTCTTTATTACGCTGCTGCCGGCTATCCTGGTACCGATGCTGGAGAGCTACGGCTTTACCGGCGTGACCTTCAGCGATTCTGACGTCATCAGTACCGGTCTGGTGCTGGGGCACGCGTTCCAGAATAACTGGCTGTTTGTCGCCCTGTTTGTGCTGTTCATCACCCTGATCGCCTGGTTTGTTAACGGAAAATCTCCCAAATCCCACGAGGAAAAGCTGCATGAAACTTTATAACTTTACCGATCTGTTGCAGGTGGCGAAACAACGTGAATTTAAAGCGCTCGGCTCGTTTAATCTGCACTGCCTTGAGATGTTACCGGCCTTCTTTACGGCAGCGGAAAAGACCAACAGCCCGCTGATGGTACAGATCTCCACCGGCACGGCAAAGTACCTCGGGCATAAGCTGATTGTGGACGCGATACGCTCTCTGTCAGAGAGCCGGAACGTCCCGGCGTGTTTACACCTGGACCACTGTTCCGATCTGGCCGCCATTCAGACCGCGCTTGATGCCGGTTTCAGTTCGGTGATGTATGACGGTTCGCATTTGCCGCTTGATGAAAACATTGCCAATACGCGGCGCGTGATTGATATGGCACGCCCGCTGCAGGTGTCGGTGGAAGCGGAGCTGGGGGCGATCGGCGGCGCTGAAGAGGGGAAATCCGTGGCGCTGGATGACGCGGCGTTCACTACCGTGGAAGATGCCAGACGATTTGTCGCGGAAACCGGCGTCGATATGCTGGCTATCTCAATTGGCACCGTGCACGGCCTGTATACCGGTAAGGCGCAGATTCAGCATCAGCGGCTGGCCGACATTACCGCAGCCACCCACACGCCGCTGGTGCTGCATGGCGGTACCGGCGTCAGCGACGAGGATATGCGGCTGGCGGTGCGCAGCGGGATCGAGAAAGTGAACGTCGGCACCGAAATGAATGTGCAGTGGGTGGCAAACTGCAAGCAGACATTTGAAAAGGGCAAAGTGAACGACAGCGTACGCAACTTTCTGGTGCCTGCCAACGATGCCGTCACCAATGTGCTGGTCGAAAAAATTCAGCTGTTCCGTTAACCGTTCCCGCGTCAAACAACCATTGCCTGAAGGCCGGTGCGGCGTTCGGGTCAGGAGAGGCTATGTTTGGATTTCTGAAAAAGAGGCCGGCCGCGACGGCAGCGCAGGCGGCAGAACTCGATCGGCAGGCGGAAGGCCTGCTTGACACCATTGTGCAGCTGGAGCAGCAGCTGGCGCGGGATCCGCAGGCGGCAGAGGCGCAGAAAGCCCTGATGCTGGCCTATAACCGGGCACTGCCTGTGTTTGCCCGAAGCCTGCGTTACCGCCAGGAGATGGATGCGCTGTTTGTCAAAATCGATGCGCTGCGTAACACCATTCGCACATCAGTTCAGGGAGGTCAGACCGGATGAGCATCAAACAACTGCTGCAGGAAGCCGGGGCAATCCAGGTCAGGGTGGCGGCACGCGACTGGCGCGAGGTGATTGCGCTGGCGGCGCAGCCGCTGGTACAGGGCGGCTATCTCCGTGAAAGTTATCCGCAGGCGGTCATCGCTAACACCCTGACGCACGGCGCGTATTACGTGTTTGAGGAGGGCATTGCTATCCCACATGCCCGGCCTGAGAGCGGCGTGCTGAAAGATTGCTTCAGTATGCTGGTGCTGGCAGAGCCGATCGCCTTTGACGGCAGCGGAAAGGCCGATATCGTGATTCTGTTTGGCGCCCGCGACAACAATGCACACATTGAAGAGGGGATCCGCGCGATTGTGACGCTGCTGGAGAGTGAGGAGACGCTGAGGCGGCTGCGCGCGGCGCGCAGCGCCGCGGAGGTGATGGCCATCTTATGACAGGGATAACCCGGGAAAAAAACGTGGTGCTGGTGAATGGCATTCCTGCCGCCGGTAAAAGCACCCTGACGCACGCGCTGTCGCAGCGCTTTGGACTACCGGTGCTGACGCTGGACAGCCTGAAAGAGCCGTTCATGGCCGGTTTCGCACCGGTCGATCGTCAGCGTAATCGCCAGCTGGGCTGTGCGGCCTATCAGGCTATCTGGCAGACCGTGGCGCAGGCCCCGGATTGCTGCGTCTATCTGATTGATGCCTGGTTTGGCTTCCAGCCCCGCGATGTGTTGCTGCAGGGGTTGCAGCAGGCTGGCGTCACCCGGGCGCTGGAGCTGTGGCTGGCGATCGCGCCGGATGAGGCCGTGGCGCGCTATCAGGCGCGGCTGTCGCAGCGCCGGCCGGGACACCCCGGTGCAGAGTATCTGCCGGAGCTGCGCCGGCTGGCAGAGCAGGCGCAGCCGATGGCAGTGGGGCCGGTGTTTACGCTGAATGCGTGTGCGCCGGATGAGGCCGCCGCCAGCGCGTGGCTGCAGCGCCAGCTGGCACGACCGGCAACCTCGTCCGCGCGGTGGTGTAAGCCGGGCGCCGCACCGGTGGTGGAAAGAGGGTAACGGGCTGTTCCGCCTGGTGGCGCTGGCATCCTCGTCCGCCGCGCATCCACGTTTATGTGAGCCGCCTCACGTTCAGCGGGCTGCAATTTCCTGCCATGCGATTAAAATGAAACAGCGTTTCAATTTTAAGTGGGGTACAGGATGAAAATTGCATTAATGATGGAAAACAGCCAGGCCGCGAAGAATGCCACGGTCTGGCAGGCGCTGCAGGAGGTGGCCCAGCCGCTCGGCCATCAGGTTTTTAACGTCGGCATGTGCGATGAGCAGGATTACCCTCTGACCTATATTCATCTGGGCATCATGGCCAGCGTGCTGCTGAACAGCCACGCGGTGGATTTTGTGGTGGCCGGCTGCGGCACCGGCCAGGGCGCGCTGATGTCGCTGAACCTGCATCCGGGCGTGCAGTGTGGCTACTGTATCGATCCGGCCGATGCCTATCTGTTTGCGCAAATTAATAACGGCAATGCGCTATCGCTGCCCTTCGCAAAAGGGGTTGGCTGGGGTGCGGAACTGAATCTGCGGTTTATTTTTGAAAAAGCATTCAGCGGTGAAAAAGGCCAGGGCTATCCGCCGGAACGTAAAGCGCCGCAGGTGCAAAACGCCGGCATTCTCCGCGAAGTAAAAGCAGCGCTGCTGAAGGAAGATTATCTGGCGTCGCTGCGCGCACTGGACCCGGCGCTGGTTAAAACCGCACTGAGCGGCCCGCGTCTGCAGCACTGTCTGTATGAACACGGACAGCAGCGATCGGTGACCGACTTCGTGCGGGAAATAACCGCATAAGCGATTTGCCGGAAAGCGGGGGATATTTTTCAGCGCCGATAAAACGACAAAATAGAGGCGCAGCCGGGTTTAACAGACGCTGCGCTTATCGTATTTGCCAGTCCCGCTCTGTTTGCACAATTCCCGGTTCGTGCGCATACCTTATCTGTAAATGATAAATCACCGCGCTGAACGTTTGATTGCGCTGCGGCATTGCGCGCGGAAAACACGGGAGAAAACTATGCGAATTCACCATCTGAACTGCGGATGTATGTGTCCGCTGGGCGGCGCCCTGTTTGACGGCTTCAGCCGCGGACCCTTTGCCGAGCTGGTGTGTCACTGCCTGCTGCTGGAGACCGATCGCCACGGTCTGATCCTGGTGGATACCGGCCTTGGCGTGCAGGATATGCGGCATCCTGCGCGCCGGCTTTCCGGTTTTTTCCGCCTGCTGAATAATATTCGCTACCGCGAACAGCTCTCTGCGCTGGCGCAGATTCAGCTGCTGGGTTTTCGCGCTGAAGATGTGCGCCACATCATTCTTACCCACCTCGATTTCGATCACGCCGGCGGCATCAGTGATTTTCCGGGCGCAAAAATTCATCTGCTGCAGCAGGAGCTGGATAGCGTGACCCGCAGCCGTGAACATCACTGGCTGGCGCGGCAGCGCTTTCGTCCGCAGCAGTGGACGGCGCACGACGGCTGGCGTGGTTATGCCAGCAGCGGGGAGCACTGGCTGGGCTTTGATGCGGTGAAGGCAATAGACGATCTCAGTGACGAGATACTGCTGATCCCGCTGCCGGGGCACACCGCAGGTCACGCCGGGGTGGCGATTCGTCATCAGGGCGGCTGGCTGCTGCACGGCGGCGATGCCTGGTTCTATCGCGGTGAAATGCATCACCCGGAACGCCACTGTACGCCGGGCCTGCGCGCCTATCAGCGCCTGATGTGCAGCGATCGCGCCGCCTGGCAGACTAACCAGCAGCGGCTGCGGGCGCTATCGCTGGCGCACCCGCATGACGTGCAGCTGTTTTGCAGCCATGATGCGCGCGAGCTGGAAAAATTTCGCCAGCACGCGTAGTTATTTTGCCAGCCGGGCACGCATGACCCTTTATCTTTACTAATATTTCTCAGACGTAAGAAGCGATGCCGTGCCGATTCGCGATCGTGTGAGCAAACTATTAGGGAGAGTGCGATGTACCATACCTCAGGAAGGGCGGTAGTCGGCGTGACGCTGTTTACGCTGCTAGAGCCGCTGCCGCTGGGCTTTTTTGTGGCCGCCTGGCTGTTCGACATTATCTATATGCAAACCTTTATCGTCATGTGGACCAAAGCCGCCAGCTGGCTGATTGTGCTGGGTCTGCTGCTGGCGATTATTCCGCGCATTATCAGCCTGATTTATCTGTTCCGCGGCGCCAGGCCGGCTGAGAAAACCCATTTCTGGCTTGCGCTGATCGCCACCGGCGTGGCGATCGTCAACGCCTTTATCCATAGCCGCGACGCCTATGCGGTGGTGCCGATGGGCGTGACGCTCTCAACCATCGTGGTGCTGCTGCTGTTGGCCGCCAATCTTCAGCTGGCGCTGCGGGAACGTCACTTGCAGGGAGCACGCCCATGAAACGTCATCTGATCGGTGCCCTGAGCCTGGCCACGCTGCTGAGCGCCTGCGATAACGGCGCTACGCTCGATCCGCAGCGCCAGACCGGGCCGAATCCGGAATTGCCTCAGGCACAGAATTTCTTTATGCCGCCCATGCAGGTGCCGGAAGGCACGCCGTGGAAAGCCGGTGAAACGCCTAAGGTGGCAGAGGGCCTGAAGATTGAGAAGATCGCGGCAAACCTGATGCATCCGCGTCAGCTCTATGTGTTGCCAAACGGCGATGTACTGGTGGCCGAAGCCAACGGCGTGAAAAACCCGGTGACGGCACCCAAAGAGCTGATCATGAGCCTGGTGCAGAAGTCCTCCGGCAAAGGCGGCAAGGGCGGTAACCGTATTACGCTGCTGCGCAACGTCGACGGCAAGTGGGAGCAGCACACCTTTATTGAAAACCTCAATGCGCCGTTTGGTATGCAGCTGATAGGCAATACACTGTACGTTGCCAATGCCGACAGCCTGGTGAAATTCCCCTATCAGACCGGCGAAACGGCGATTCGCACACCGCCGCAGGAGGTCACGGAATTGCCGGGCCGCGATCTGAATCACCACTGGACCAAATCGCTGCTTGCCAGCCCGGATGGCAGCAAGCTCTACGTGGGGGTCGGTTCCAACAGTAACATCACGGAAAACGGCATGGGTGAAGAGATGGGCCGCGCGGCGGTGTGGGAAGTGGACACCGCCACCGGAGCCAGCCGCATCTATGCCAGCGGCATCCGTAACCCGACCGGGCTGCAGTGGGAACCGCAAAGCGGCAAGCTGTGGGCGGTGGCCAACGAACGCGATGAGATTGGCTCCGATCTGGTGCCGGATTATCTGACGTCGGTGCAGGAGAATGGCTTCTACGGCTGGCCCTACAGCTATTTTGGTCAGCACGTTGATACGCGGGCGCAGCCGCAGCGGCCCGATCTGGTGGCGAAAGCCATCAAGCCGGACTACGCGCTGAGCTCGCACGTGGCGCCGCTGGGGCTGCTGTTCTACACGGCGGATGCGATGCCGCAGTACCGCGGCGGGGCGTTTATCAGCGAACACGGCAGCTGGAACCGGACGCCGCTCAACGGTTATAAAGTGGTCTGGGTGAAATTTGAAAACGGTAAGCCGGTGGGGCAACCACAGCCGGTGGTGACCGGATTCCTGACCGACGATCAGAAACAGGTGCGTGGGTTGCCGGTCGGGCTGGCAACGGATAAGCAGGGCGGCGTGTTGATTGCCGATGATGCGGGTAACGCTATCTGGCGCGTTACAGCAGCGCGCTGATCTTCGGGTAGAAATAAAAAAGGATTTGGCGGTCGCCAAATCCTTTTTTTTATGTCCGCGTTGCGGCGGGTAACCGCGTGGCGAACGGGGTGCTCAGCACTCCTCACAAAACGAATGATAAAATGTGCAGCGAAAGATTTCAAGTTTCGCTAAAATACTGTATGGTTATACAGGTGTTGGGTGCGGGTTTTAGCCTCATTGTTTTCTGATGACTCTCAGGGGCGCGGATAGTCAAATCCCGGCAGGTTTCAGGTGGTGCTGGCCTGTGGCTTTTACAATGAGTGCCGCTCAGCGCTCCTCACAGATGTGCTTAGGCGGTCGGCGGGTAGAGTCAGGGCCCCGGCCGCTGAACAGCGCGCTCCTGCAGAGGAGAAGGAAAGTGATGGAACTTGTTCGGTTACTCCTGGATCTGATCCGGGTGATCCTGCAAATCATCGTTGCCCTTTTGCAACTGACCGGTCAGGCGCACTGATCGGAACTTGAAACAAGGCGGAGCTCACCCCTCCGCCTTTTTTCGCGTCTGCGTCTGCATGGCCTGTTGCAGCGCCTGCAGAAACACCGTGACGCGCGCCGGCAGATGGCGGGTTGTCGGGAAGAGCGCCCAGACGCCCAGCATCTGCGGCTGCGCGTCAGCCAGCGTAATGGCGACCAGCTCGCCGGAAGCCAGCTCCTCCCGCACATCCCATTCGGAGAGCTGGGCAATGCCGCAGCCGGCCACGCACAGCGTGCGCACACCTTCCACATCACTGCCGCTGAAGCGGCCGTCCACGCTCAGGCTGGAGATATGCCCCTCTATCAGAAAACTCCACTGCACCACGCTGGAGAGGCGCAAACAGTTATGCTGATGCAGCTCGCTCAGGGTACGCGGCGTGCCGGCCCGCGCCAGATAGCCGGGTGAGGCGCAGAGTACGCGCGGGTTATCGGCCAGCCGGTGCGCCACCAGCCGGGAGTCGCGCAGCGGCGCAATCCGGATGGCGACATCAAAGCCGAGGCCAACAATGTCCGTGAGGTTATCGCTCAGCTGAAACTCAATGCGTAATCCGGGATTGTGCTCCATCAGCCCGGGCAGCAGCGGCAGCACGGTACGGCGGCCAAATCCTGTTGGGGCAGTCAGGCGCAGCTGGCCGGTTGCGCCGGTCTTGTCCGGGGAGAACAGGCCGCGTGCGCTCTCTCCGGTTTCTGCCAGCGTGCGGGCATAAGGCAGAAACTCTTCCCCCTCATCGGTCAGGGCGATGGCGCGCGTGGTGCGGTGCAGCAGGCGCACGCCGAGATCCTCCTCCAGCGAAGCCAGCCGGCGTGACACCGTCATCGGCGTGGTGCCCAAGCGTCGCGCCGCCTGCGTCAGGCTGCGGGTCTGCGACACCATCAGAAACAGTTCAATATCTTTCAGGTTCATTGTAACGATATCCGTTATACAGACGTATCATCTTCCCCCATTTCTGCCGCGCTGACCACGCAATATAATGCGCTGTGACCCTTATCCCGGCCGGAGCATGGCATGACTGATAAACACCTTTTCCAGCGCACCACCCTTAATCGCCTCAGCCTGAAAAACCGGCTGCTGGTCGCCCCGATGACGCGTATCTCTGCCAGCGTAGACGGCGTGCCGGGCGAGCGCATGCAGCAGTACTATCAGCGCTTCGCCCAGGGTGGGTTTGCCGCCGTGATTAGCGAAGGGCTGTATATTGATGAAGCCTGGTCGCAGACTTATGCGTTTCAGGCCGGGCTGGCGAACCGCAAGCAGGCCATCGGCTGGCGCAGTGTCACCGACAGCGTGCACCAGCACGGCGGCAAAATCATTGCGCAGCTGATGCACGCAGGCGCGCTGTCGCAGGGCAACATTTATCGCCCGGAAACGCTGGCGCCGTCCGCTATCCGGCCGCGCGGTGAACAGCTGAGTTTTTATCACGGCCACGGTGCGTATCGGCTGCCGGAAGCGATGAGTGAGGCGCAGATTCAGCAGGTGATTGACGACTTTGCTGAAAGCGCCGCCCGGGCGATTGGCAGCGCCGGATTTGACGGCATTGAAATTCACGGCGCGAACGGCTATCTGCTGGATCAGTTCTTTACCGATTACACCAACCAGCGCCGCGATAGCTGGGGCGGCGACCTGCTGGCGCGCCTTGGCCTGACGCTGGCGGTAATCGCGGCGGTGCGCGCGCGTATCGGTCAGGATGTCACGCTGGGCATTCGCCTGTCGCAGGGCAAAGTGAACGACTTTCAGCATAAATGGGCCGGCGGCGAAGCCAGCGCGCGCCAGGTGTTTGCGCGGCTGGCAACCTCCGGCGTCGATTATCTGCATCTCACTGAATATGATGCGCTGCAGCCGGCGTTTGCGGATTCACCGCTTTCCCTGGTGCAGATTGCGCGTGCCGCCGCACCCGGTTTACCGGTGATGGCGAATGGCAGCCTCGGCGATGCAGAAACGGCCGGAATGGCGCTGCATCAGGGCGCGGAGTATGTCGCCGTGGGCAAAAGCGCGCTGGCCAACCCGGACCTGCCGCTGCGTATTCGTCAGGGGCTGCCGCTGCGGGAGTTTGATAAAAACCTGCTGGTACCGTCCGCCGATGTGAAAAACAGCGAACTGCAGGCCTAGTGCCGTCGTATTCCTGTCATGCGAACGTTTCAGAATAGGGGTCTGCGGTTGCCCGGTGGCAACCGGTTATCCAGACATCAGACCACTATGGAGACGCGCTATGGCACTCGCCGCCGTTCAACCGGCCAAACTGCAACACACCGTTATCGATCCCAGCGTGCGCATGCGCGATACCACCGTTGGACAACAGTGTGAAATCCTGGCGCACAGCTATCTGGAATACAGCCAGCTGGGCGATTTTTCTTATCTCGGGGAACACTGCTGCGTGGCCGACGCGCAGATTGGCCGCTTTACCGCGATAGCTAATCAGGTGCGCATTGGTGCGCCTAATCATCCGATGGATCGCGCCTCTCAGCATCGCTTTACCTACTGTCCGGAGTATTACGATGCCCGGGCACAGCGTGACAGCGGTTTTTTTGCTGAACGACGTGCCGATCGGGTGATCATTGGCAATGACGTATGGATTGGGCACGGCGTGATTGTTCTGCCCGGGGTCACCGTAGGCAACGGCGCCGTGCTGGCGGCGGGGGCGGTGGTGACGAAAGATGTCGCCCCGTATACCGTGGTGGGCGGCGTGCCGGCAAAGCCGATCCGCGCGCGCTTTGCGCCGGCGATTGCCGCGCAGCTGCAGGCCATCGCGTGGTGGGACTGGCCGCTGAGCAAGCTGATGGCCAGCCTCGCGGATTTTCAGTCCGGCGATGTGGCGGCCTTTTGTGAGCGCCATGCGCGCTGAGCGGCAGAAAGCCACAGGGCGGCCCGGCCGGGCCGCCTGCCATTACACCACCGGCTGCGTCAGCACGGCCGCGTTGACCTGCGGCTCCTGCGGCAGGCCGACGTGCTGCAGGACCTGGCTGCGGTACAGCAGATCGCTGTCGCGCCGATCGTCATCCAGCAGTACGCCCACCTCATTAACGTTTTTGCCGGCCACCTGCACTTTAGTGCGCGCGGCGCTGCGCATCCATTCGTACTCAATATCAATATGGCCGCTATCGATGCAGCGGATACCGTGCTGGCTGAGGTCGTAGGCCAGTACGGTGGCGGTCGGGCCCAGCGACATCAGCACCAGATCGTAATGACGCGCATGCGCCAGCACCGTGCTATAAAGATCGTTATAAACGGAAAACGCATTGCGATTCAGGGTAGTAATGCGTTTAATTTCCCGCGCCCCGGCAAGTAAATCATTTCCCATTCCCAGACGGGTCCCGCTGCCTTCCACAATTAATATTTTTTTGTCGCTGAACAGCTGGCGAAATTTATTAAACACGCGTACCGCCTGCTGCTTGTCTTTATAATCATGATAAGGGCGCGTCACCGACGTATTACCGTAGCAGTAATCTTTCTTTAACAGGTGTTCATAATGACGGAAGAAAAAGGCCTTATGAAAAAACCAAAACAGCGCCGAGCCAAAACGCATATTTGCCGTGCCGCGAAACGCGTCCGGCATACAGATCAGACAGGGACGGGTGGCGCGGGTGCCGCGGCGTAAAATCTCTTTCAGGCGAATCGAGAGTCGCTCATCAAATGCCTGAAATCCAATGTTTTTAAACAGTGTCATTTCCAGTTCTCCATCGCCATAGCGCGCCAGGGAAAGGCGGTCATTATTGAGGAGCAAATCAATGGTTTGCTCGGGCGACAGCACCGGATACTGGCGGGCATGCGCATTTGCAAGGGGGAATTTAAAAGCCGCGTGTGTCAATTTAAAAGGAAAACGTAATTTACGATAAAGGGCATCTGCGCTAATCATCATAACCTTCTTTTTATAAGCGGCCTTGCCGCAGAGCAGTGAGAGGATTTATAGCACCGCGCGCGGCATAAAACAGGCTGAGGAAACTCCCAAAATGCGCTTTTAATAACGCTTTTAACCTATTAAACACACCGTAAGCGGGGACGGAAGTGCTACAAAGTGAATAAAAACGCGGAGATCGACATTGCCGGAAAAAAAACGCCAGGAGTAATCGCAGAACCGCAGCGGCAACACATTAAGCTTTTCCATGAAAATGCCGGTTTAACGTTTCTGCTGAATAAAACGGCGGCGGGTTACCAAAAAATGCGGATTTTTGTCGGGAATGATTAATTTCTTTAGCCTGAATGAAACGTGATTTTACTCCCATCCTTTTCCAGCCGGCCTGCATCCGCTGGCGCACAGGCTCAATTGATAAGCGCGCTTAACGACACACTTCGCAACGGGTTTTTACCACTGTGCCGGTTACGTTAATATTTTGTTGATTATGTGTGTAATTTTTTGGGTCAGTGATGACAATGGTTGAGGGACAGGCATGGTAAACAAACTGACCAGTATCGTACTGGCGATACTGGGTATAGCGCTGCTCTATATGGGCAGCCAATTATTGATAATGGGAGGCAGCGCCTTCTATGCGCTGATGGCGGTGGGGTTACTGATCACCGCCATTTTACTGTTCAGAAACCGGCGCAGTGCGCTGGCGCTGTACGCCATTCTGATGTGGATTACCGTGGCGTGGACACTGTGGGAAGTGGGCTTTGATAAATGGCAGTGGATTCCGCGCGGCGATCTGTTTGGCCTGATTGGCGTGTGGCTGGCGATGCCGTGGGTTGTCAGGCCACTGTATCAGGGCACGCGGCGTTTCCATCCGTTTCTCGGCGGCACTGTTGCCGTCATGGTAGTGATGGTGATCGGCCTGTGCTTTTACGATCCGCTGCCGCAGGCAGGCAGCATCAGCAATGCGCGTACCCCGGCCGAAGAGCAGGGTGCCGCAGCCGACTGGACAGCCTATGGCGGCACCGCCGATGGCATGCGTTTCTCGGCGCTGAAGCAGATCACCAAAGAGAATGTGCACACTCTGGAGGTGGCCTGGACCTACCACACCGGCGACCTGCGTCAGAACACCGATGCGACCGAGTACACCTTTGAAGCGACGCCGCTGAAAGCCAACGGCATGCTTTATCTCTGCACGCCGCATAATGAGGTTCACGCGCTCGATCCTGAGAGCGGGGCAGTCAGGTGGAAATACACGCCGGATAAAGATCGCTCTTACCTGCAGCAGCATCAGACCTGCCGCGGCGTCAGCTACTATCAGCCGGCAGCGGAGGCGGCACCGCAGAGCAGCGCCGCGCCGGCGGCGTGCCGCAGGCGCATTTTTAATGCCACCACCGATGCAAAGCTGATTGCCCTGGATGCCGACACCGGCAAACCCTGCACCGGCTTTGGTAACAACGGCATCGTGGATCTGCATGCCAATATGGGACAGGTGCGTCCGCATGCGCTGATGCAGACCGCTGCGCCGCTGGTCGCCGGCAATCTGGTGATCGTCGGCGGTTCGGTCATGGACAATGGCTTCAACAGCGGCAACCCGTCGGGGGTGATCCGCGCCTATGACGTCCAGAGCGGTCGCCTGGTGTGGAACTTTGATCCGGCCAATCCGCAGCGCACCGCACCGATCGCCGCAGACCAGACCTATCCGCAGGATACGCCGGTGGCGTGGGGCACGCTGAGCGCCGATGTGAAAAACGGACTGGTGTATGTGCCTTTTGGCAACGCCTCGCCGGATGAAGTCGGCCTCGCACGCGACGAGAACAGCAACACCGAGCAGTTTCGCGACACGCTGGTGGCGCTGGACCTCAGCACCGGAGCGTTCAGATGGCGCTATCAGAGTTCACACCACGATCTCTGGGACCGTGATAATCCCTCGCAGCCTTCGCTGCTGGATATCGATTATCAGGGGCAGAAACAGCCGGTGGTGATCCTGCCGACCAAAACCGGCAACCTGTTTGTGCTGAACCGTCTCACCGGCCAGCCGGTCTACCCGGTGAAAGAAGTCAGCGTCTCTACGCAGGGTGGCGTGGCGGGTGAAAAATTTGCTGCGACGCAGCCGGTTTCCAGTCTGAACTTTATTCCGCAGCCGCTGAGTGAAAAATCAATGTGGGGCATCACGCCGTTTGATCAGATGGCCTGCCGCATGGATTTCCGCCGCCTGCGCTATGACGGCAACCCGTGGACGCCAGCCACCGAAGCCGGCACGCTGGTCTTCCCGGGCAACATTGGTGTGTTCAACTGGGGCTCGGTGGCGGTCGATCCGCAGCGTCAGATGCTGATCGCCGCACCGGTGCGCCTGGCCTACAAATACAATCTGATTCGGCGCACGCCGCAGACCGCCACCGAGCGGCTCTTTACCCAGGACGGGCAGCCCTACTGGAACGAAAACTTCCACGGTGATTACGCGATTCATATTCAGCAGCTGGCGTCAGGGCTGGGGATTCCGTGCATCGCGCCGCCGTGGGGCCGGATGGTGGGGGTCGATCTGAAAACCGGTAAAACCGAATGGCTGCGGCGCGTTGGCACCACCAAAAACCTCAAGACCAGCTTCCTGCCCGGCCGCTTCCCGATTGGCTTCCCGATGGGGATGGTGGCACACGGCGGACCGCTGCTGACCGCCGGCGATCTGGTGTTCCACGGCGCCACGGCGGATAACTTCTTCCGCGCCTATGACAGCACCACCGGCGAGCTGCTGTGGCAGACCGAGCTGAGTGCTGGCGCTCAGGCAACGCCGTCTACCTATATGGGCAAAGATGGCAAACAGTATGTGGTGATTGCCGCCGGCGGGCACGGTTCACTCGGCACCCAGGCGGGCGACAGCGTCGTCGCGTTCCGGCTGAAATAACCCTGTTGCTGTCACACTAAAAAGCCGCCCCGAAGGGCGGCTTTTTTATCTTACCGGCACCCGCTGCCCGTCAGCGCAGCGGCGGGCGTCACTCAGCGTTTTGCCCGCTCGCTCTGCACCTGCTGCGCAATGCGATCGCCAATGGTCTGGTCAATCTTACGCCAGTACGCAAACGCCCGAGACAGCACCGGCTCTTCCACGCCGTTCAGCAGATGGCCGCTGACGTTATTCACCAGGCGGTCGCGCGCCGCGTCATCCATGACTTTATTGACCAGCGTATTTGCCTGACCGAAATCGTCGTCATCTTTACGCAGCGTATAAGGTGCGCGCACCATATTGCCGTGCGCTTCCCAGGTTGAGTCAGTCGGATAGCGCTCGCCATCGGCAACCGGTCCGCCTTTGGAGTTCGGCGCATACACCGGATCGGACACCGGATTGATCCGCATCGCGCCGTCTTTGCTGTAGCTGTGCACCGGCGCCTGCGGGGCGTTCACCGGAATCTGCTTATAGTTCACGCCCAGGCGCGCACGGTGCGCATCGGCATAGGCAAACACGCGGCCAATCAGCATCTTGTCCGGGCTCAGGCCAATGCCTGGCACCAGGTTGTTCGGCTCAAACGCCGCCTGCTCAATCTGCGCGTGGTTGTCAGTGGGGTTGCGGTCCAGCGTCAGCTTGCCCACCTTGATCAGCGGATAATCACTGTGCGGCCACACTTTGGTGAGATCAAAGGGGTTAAAGCGGTAGGTTTCAGCGTCGGCGAACGGCATGATCTGCATGTAAAGCGTCCAGCTCGGGAAGTTCCCCTCTTTAATCGCCGTAAACAGATCGCGCGTATGGTAATCCCCGTCCTGGCCCGCCAGCTGGTCGGCATTCTCCTGCGTCAGGAACTCAATGCCCTGATCGGTTTTAAAGTGATATTTCACCCAGAACTTCTCGCCAGCGGCGTTGACCCACATATAGGTATGGCTGGAGTAGCCGTTCATGTGACGCCAGCTTTTGGGAATGCCGCGATCGCCCATCAGCCAGGTGACCTGATGGGCGGATTCCGGCGAAAGGGTCCAGAAATCCCACTGCATGTCGTTGTCACGCAGGTTGTTATCCGCCCGGCGCTTCTGCGAGCGGATAAAGTGCTGAAACTTCATCGGGTCACGAATAAAGAACACCGGCGTATTGTTGCCCACCATGTCGTAGTTGCCTTCGCTGGTGTAAAACTTGATGGAGAAGCCGCGCGGGTCGCGCCAGGTATCGGGACTGCCGCGTTCGCCCGCTACGGTTGAAAATCGCATCACCACATCCGTTCGCGTGCCTGGCTGAAAGACGGCGGCTTTGGTGTACTGGCTGACATCTTCGGTCACCTGAAAATGGCCAAACGCGCCGCTGCCTTTGGCGTGCGGCTGGCGCTCAGGAATGCGCTCGCGGTTGAAATTGGCCATCTGTTCAATCAGATAGTGATCGTGCAGCATCAGCGGGCCGTCCGGGCCGATGGAAAGCGAATGTTCGTCGCTGGCTACCGGAATGCCAGCGTCCGTGGTGGTCGGTTTGCGATCGTCATTGCTCATAATCTCTCCAGCTTTTGTATGGTTAATTCAACCACTAAGCGTAGCAGTACGCGGCTGGCTTGCCCGATTAATCCTTTCCGCATCCGACCCGCGCTGTGCACTGTGGCAAGGCGCACAGTTTCAGCATTTTTTTTCATCCCGCCATAAGCAGAATATCGCTGCCGAATAAAGCGTTCTTTTGCGGAGCCGTTCACATAAATCAGCCGCCGAAGCGCGGGGTTTAAGACAGGTCGTACAGGCTTTTTAAAAACAGCGGCAGACAGGCGGTAAATTACAGGAACTGTTAATAAGTTATTGTAAAATAACACTTTTTATAAAAGTGATGGCGATCAAATACAGCCTTACCCGGCTTCTTTATTCTCTCGCGGCGTTGCAGGACATGAGGGACAACCCTCCCCGTAAAAATAAGAGAGAACACTATGGTGATGCTGAATACCGCAGTAACACGCGTGGCGCTGTCCACGACGCTGATATTTTCTGGCTCGCTGTGCGCTGAGCCGTTAACCCTGGAAGAGCGGCTGACGCAGCTGGAAGCCAGAATCGCCCAGCGGCAGTCATCGGGCGACGACGACGCGCGTTTCCGCTTCTCGGGCTATGCGCGTTCCGGCCTGCTGATCAAGGATAACGGGCGGGGCGGCCGGGCCGGACCCGGCATCTCACCGGCAAGCTCCATCGGTGGCGATGCGCACATTGGCCGGCTGGGCAATGAGAACGATCACTATCTTGAACTGGGTTTTCACCACTACAACCGGCTCAGCAATGGTGCCCGTGCCGACTTTCATGCGGTGCTGGCGGATGGCACGGCCAGCCCCGACCCGTGGGTCGCCAGTCGTGACAACAACCTCAATATCCGCCAGATGTATGTTGAAATCGGCGATTTGCCGGCGTTTGGCGGCGCGGCGCGTCAGGCTTCACTGTGGGCCGGCAAGCGTTTTGACAGTAAAAATTTTGACCTGCACTTTACCGACACAGACATCGTTTTTCTGGGCGGTACCGGGGCCGGTATCAGCAATGTGCAGTGGGGCGATAACGGCCGCAGCGATTTCTCGATCTACGGGCGCAGCTTCGGTGATTTGGGCAGCAGCCGCTATGCCGACGATAACGTGCAGAACCTGCTGCTGACCGCGAACCAGTTTTATGGCAACTGGCAGTGGATGCTCACCGGTATGAGCGCGCGTGGCAATGACGCACACAAACGCCGTGAGGCGGGCAGCGGCAGTGAGGCGCTGCGCCGCAACGACACCGCAACGCGCGGGCTGTTCACCATGCTGGCGTGGCACGATGCGGAGCGGTTTTATGGCCTGGCACCGGGCCGCAGCACCCATGCGCTGCAGTGGGGCAGCGGGCTGGGTGCCGAGACGCGCCAGCCCGGCAGTGACGGCGATCTGACCCGTAGCGCGCAGTCGCTGCGTGTCGCCTCCTTTGGCGTGGTGCCGCTCAGCGATCGCTGGTCACTGGCGCCGGGCGTCGTGGCGCAGCACAGCAGCGACCGCTACCGCAAAGGCGATCGCTATGACTGGGCGACGGTGAATCTGCGCGCGGTGCAGGCGATCAATGAAAATTTTGCCCTGCAGTATGAGGCTTCGTGGCTGTATATGGATCTGAAGCCCCATGGCCGCACCTGGCAGCATAGCGGCAACAGCGGCACATACCGCGCGGTGAAGGGCGACGTGTATAAACTGACATTCGCACCGACGTTCAAAGCCAGCAACATCAGCGACCTGCTGGTCAGGCCGGAAATTCGTCTGTTTGCCACTTACCTGAACTGGTCGAAAGCGCTGGATAGCTATGCGCCGTATGACGATTTTGGCAGCAGCGGCTTTACCGCTGGCGGCAGCTGGAACTTCGGCGTACAGGCAGAAGTGTGGTTCTGATGGTCAGGGGGCGCGGGAGAGCCCCCACTGCTGGTAGCAGGCGTGCAGAGCCGCGGGGGACGCCAGCATCAGCTTTGGCTGTGTCCAGCTGGCATACAGCTGGCGATTGCGCGGCCGGTGCGCCGGTGCGGTAAACAGCAGGTAGCGCGTCATCTCCCAGCTCAGGCGTTCGCGCTGGCCCGCCGGCACCACGCCGCCAACCCGTTGCGCATCCAGCAGCGTGCGGCGCAGATAGCGCAGAAAGCTGCGCGCCGGATGGATATCCAGCAGGATCAGGCCGGTGGCGCGTGGCAGCCGTTCCGGCAGCGTACGCACGTAGTTGCCGTCCATTACCCAGCACTCGCCGGCGGCGGCGGTGCGGTGCAGGTGGCGAAACTCCGCCTCTTCCCGCGCCTGCCAGTGCGTATCAGGCAGATGGTAAAGCTGGTCGAGATGGATCAGCGGGAAACCACGCTGGCGCGCAATGGCCCGGGCAAGGGTGGATTTGCCACTGTTTGACGGGCCGAGTATGCAAATGCGGGGGCCAAAGCTGGCTAAGGATGGGACGCTGTGCATGCCGGGAACTCACTGTAACGGTCTGATGAAAGCGGAAAAAACCTCCCTCATTCTGGTGGCACCCGCGCTATAGTGCAAATCCGCCACGGAGAAAAAGGGAAGAAACACCATGACCATCGCCTGTCTGCATACTGCTGCCAGCAATATCGCCCTTTTTGACGCGGCCGCTGCGGCCTGCGGTGCACGCAGCAGCGCGCTCAGCCACCTGGTGATGCCACACTGGCTGGAAGAGGCTGAGCAGAGCGGTGGCATGACGTCGCAGCAGCAACAGCGGCTGGCGCAGTGGCTGCGCACGCTGCTGCCATGGTTTGACGCGATCCTGATCACCTGTTCAACGCTGGGTGCCGTGGCGGATGATTTTCCGGCCGGCCCAGCCGGCTGCCCGGTTTACCGGACGGATCGCATGCTGGCGCAGGCGGTACACCAGTTGCAGGGCAGGACGCAGGTGCTGTGCGCGGCAGAATCCACGCTGGCGAGCACGCGACGACTGTTCTGTCCGCCTGCGCTGCCGCTCGCATCGCAGCCCGCAGTGCAGCTGATCCCGGGGGCCTGGGCCGCCTTCAAAGCCGGCCGGCAGGATGAATATCATGTGCTGATTGCCGCTGCGGTGCGTGAGGCGCGGCAGCAGGGCGCAGACCACGTCGCGCTGGCTCAGGTATCCATGGCCGCGGCCCTGCCGCATATCGATGCGGCCAGCCAGCCGCTGACCATCCCGCGGCTGGCGCTGGCGCAGGTATTCGCACAGCGTCCGCGCTGACGCGGCGGTTGCCCCACGCGCGCCCCGCAGCCGTGCTGCGCCTGGCAGGTATGCTAAGCTGCAGCGCGCAATCGGGCCGCCTGCACTCCTTCAAATATCCTGATTTAACCGGACAAATTCCCCCTCTGGTACGGATGCAGCCAGCCTCTATCATGGACAGCACACCCTGATAATGAGGCCACGGAAATGAACCTGATTAAAGCGCAGCGTGACCAGCTGTTTGAGTACGGCCCGTTTACTGTCCGGCGTCAGCGGCCGGGTGAAGCCCTGGGTCCGCTGGCGATCGTTGACCAGATGACGCTGAAAACCGGGGCAACGATCCCGCTGCAGCAGCATCAGGACGATGAGATTTTCAGCTATGTGTGGCGTGGCTCTGTGCGGCACGAACAGGAAAATGGCGCAGAGATCATGCTGAACAGCAAACGCATGCTGGTGGTCAGCGCCGGCGATGGCGTGCGGTATGCGGAATCTGCGCCGCTGATCGAAACCGCCCTGCTGCAGGCCTATATCCGGCCACAGCACAGCGGCGGCGCGGCCGCTGTGCACAGCTGGCACCGTGCAGAGGGCGTGGCACCTGACCACTGGACGCTGCTGGCCGGACCGCAGGCCAGTGCGGCCCCGCTGACGCTGCGTCAGCAGGTCTGCATCTATGATGTGAAACTGACGCGCGGTGCGCAGCTCAGCGTTCCGCACCTGCCGGGCTATGCCAGCTGGCTGACCGTGCTGGAAGGCGTAGTGCGCAGTGGCGAGCTGCGTGCGCAGGCGGGCGATGCACTCTGCGACAGCGCCGCATTGCCGCCGGTCAGTGGCGAACGTGATGCCACCCTGGTGCTGTTTCTGGTCCGGCAGGATGCGCCTGCGGTCATGAGCGGCACCGTCAGCGGCAGCTGACGCAGCGCAGGCCGTCGCCGGACAACCGCGGCGGCCAGAGGCGGCTACCTGGCGTGGGCAACCTGTTCGTAGTAGCCGATTTTCTCGACTTTGGCGGTGGAACCGCCGCCTTCAAACTCGGCCGCCAGCCAGGCATTGACGATGTTTTTAGCCAGCTCCGGGCCGATCACGCGCGATCCCAACGTCATAATCTGGGCATTATTGCTTTTGCGCGCCCGCTCAGCCGAGAACGTGTCATGGCACTGTGCGGCACGCACGCCTGCCACTTTATTCGCCACAATCGCCACGCCAATACCGGTGCCGCAGAGCAGGATGCCGCGCGCAAACTGCTGCTGCTGAATGGCGGTCGCTAGCGCAAAAGCGACATCCGGATACATCGGACGCGCGTCCTGGGCATCATTACTGAAATCCGTCACCTGGTAACCTTGCTGTTCCAGCAGGGTTTTAATCGTATTCTTCAGATCAATCGCCGCATCATCGGCGCCAATCGCAATCGTCTTCATCATCACGCTCCGGCAGGACAGGGGTCAGCCGCCTGTTCATCTGTGCAACAGGCGATAATATGTTCAATTGCAGCCTGCCATACTTTTAATCATATGTTCAAGTGGCGTTCATATGAAATAGGTTACGCAGCGTGACTGCTGTCACGGTTTATCGCGGGCAGGTGCCTGATGACCTCGTCAGTAGCAGGTAAGCAGGGCGGTAAAGGCAGGCAACCTGGGCCGGATTTGCGTTTTGCGCCCGATCACAGATTAACGATCCGGCGATAACCGCTGCTCAATTATTCATATATTGTTCATTTGTATAGCGGCAGGTTCGCGGTTGCGCCCGGTGCAAAGCAACAGGCACACTCAATAGTGCGGAGATTGCCGGCCCGCGGCGAAGCCGTTCTGTTTCTCACAGCAAGGAGCCTCATTATGTCCCAGCCAACAATCTGGCTTGGCGTCAGTCTGAAGATGTACTTCGGTTATCAGCAAACGCTGGCATGGTGTCATGACGTGGCCCGTCTGGCGCAGCATCCGGCGATTGAAAACGGCGAGGTCGGGCTGTTTATTCTGCCGGCCTTTCCGGCCATACCCGCCGTGGCGGAGATTTTCCGCTCTACGCCGGTACGCTTTGGCGCGCAGAATGTGTGTCAGGCGGAAAACGGCGCCTGGACCGGTGAAGTCAGCGCCAGCATGCTGCAGGAGCTGGGCTGCACGCTGGCTGAAATAGGGCATGCCGAGCGTCGCCGTCACTTTCATGAAGATCAGCCGCAGATTGCGGCCAAGGTGGCTCAGGCGCTGCGCAAGGGGCTGACGCCCGTGCTGTGCATGGGTGAAGCGCAGCAGGGTACGCCAGCGCAGGCGATGGCGCTGTGTAAGCAGCAGCTGGGCGAAGCGCTGACTGCCGCGCAGCAACAGGGACTGCAGGGTGAGGTGTTGTTAGCCTATGAACCACAGTGGGCAATTGGCGCGCCACAACCGGCACCGGACGACTATATCCGCACCGTCTGCGCCGGGCTGCAGCAGCTGCCGCTGCCCGCCGGCTTCTCACTGCGCGTGATATACGGCGGCAGCGCCGGGCCGGGCCTGATCCAGCGGCTGGGTGCTGACGTGGATGGCCTGTTCCTTGGCCGCTTTGCCCACGATCCGCAGGCGCTGGAATGCATCATAGCGGAAGCCAGTGCGCAGATCGCGGCGCGGCCGGTCTGAGACGCCGCGCGGCTGTGTGGCGAAGCGAGCGGTATCAATGCTATAACTCCCTGCTTACGTTCTCAGCTGCGCACAGGACAGGTAACGGATGGACAAACACACGCTTTCTCAGGAAGCCGGACTGCTGACAGAAATTGCGGTGGCCTATTATCAGGACGAAATCACCCAGGAGGAGATTGCGCGTAAATTTGGCATTTCCCGCATTAAGGTGGGCAGGCTGCTGAAGCGCGCGCGCGAAGAGGGGATTGTGGAAATCACCGTGCGTTACCATCCGGTGTTCAGTACCCGGCTGGAGCAGCAGCTGCAGACGCGCTTTCCGCACCTGCAGCGCGCGCTGATTGCGCTGGATTCCGCCGACAGCGACGAGCAGCGCCGTCAGGTGGCAGCGCTGGTGTCCGCGCATCTGGCGCAGTCGCTGAAGGACAACGCCATTGTGGCGGTGGGCCAGGGGCGCAATGTGGCGGCGGTGGCCGATCATCCCGGCCAGGTGCCAACGCGCAACTGCCTGTTTATCAGTGGCATTGGCGGCACGCACCGTCCCGGTGATGCCATCAATGCTGACCACATCAGCCGTCGGCTGGCAAAGAAGTTTGGCGGCATCAGCGAAACCCTTTATGCCCCGGCTTACGTTGAGAACCGCGCGCTGCGCGATGCGTTTATGCAGAATGGCACCATAAAAGAGACGCTGGACCGGGCGCGTAAAGCGGATGTGGCGCTGGTCGGCATCGGCGATATGAATGAGAACAGCTACATGGTCAAGCTGGGCTGGTTTACGCCGCATGAAATCATTGACGCCAGCGTGCATCAGGGCGTAACCGGTGATATTGCCGGTTACGACTTCTTCAACGCGCAGGGGCAGCCGGTGGATACCGTCATGAATGACCGCGTCATCGGCCTGAGCATTGAAGAACTGCGCAAAATTCCCTGCGTGATTGCCATTGCCGCCGAGAATACCAAAGCGATGGCGATTCTCGGCGCGCTGCGCACCGGGGCGATTGATATCATCGCCACTTCGGCCACCAATATCCGTACCATTCTCAGCCTGGCGCAGTAAGCGGTGGGCTGCCCGGCAGCGGGTGTCACCCGACCGTCACGCCAGCGACATAAATCGTTCATCCGGCTCAGCTAGCTTACCGCCATTCTGCTATCAGGACTGCGGACCCATGAGCCACCTTGCGCTGCAACACATTACGAAAGCCTGGGGCGACAACGTTGCCCTCAGCGACATCAGCTTTAGCGTGGCAGAGGGCAGCTTTGTCGCGCTGCTGGGGCCATCCGGCTGCGGTAAATCGACCCTGTTACGTACCATTGCCGGGCTGGAAAATGCCGACAGCGGCACGGTGCATTTCCGCCAGCGTGATATCACCCGGCTGCCGCCGTCCCAGCGCGCGCTCTCTATGGTGTTTCAGTCCTATGCGCTGTTTCCGCACCTTAGCGTGCGGGAAAACCTGCTGTTTGGCCTGCGCGCGCGCGGTGAGGATAAAACGCAGTTTGCCGCCCGGCTTGCGCGGGTCAGTGAGCTGATGGCGCTGACGCCGCTGCTGGATCGGCTGCCGGCGCAGCTCTCCGGCGGACAGCAGCAGCGCGTGGCGCTGGGCAGGGCGGTGATCGCCAATCACACCCTGTGCCTGATGGATGAACCACTGTCCAACCTGGATGCCAGGCTGCGCCAGAGCATGCGGCGTGAGATCCGCGCGCTGCAACAGCAGCTCGGTCTGACGCTGCTGTACGTTACCCACGATCAGACCGAGGCGATGAGCATGGCCGACCGCATTATTTTGCTGCGTGACGGCCAGATTGAACAGCACGGCACGCCGGACGAACTCTACAACCAGCCCGCCAGCCTGTTTGTTGCGCAGTTCATCGGCGCGCCGCCGATGAACATTCTGCCGCTGCACAGCAAAGGATCGCATCACTATCTCAGCCACCTCAGCACGCCGGTGGTGAGGGACTGCGACGAGCCCGCGCTCAGCCTCGGTCTGCGCGCGGAAGATATCCGTATTACCGCCCCTGACAACGCCGCGCTCAGCGCCCGCGTCATCAGCCATGAATACATGGGTGCCGAGACGCTGCTGCTGTGTCAGCTGGCGGGCGTTCAGGAGCCGGTCACGGTCAGGGTTGCCGGCCTGCAGCCGGTCAGCGCGGGCAGCCAGCTGGGGCTGCAGTGGCCCGCCGCCAGGCAATATCTGTTCGCGACCCACAGCGGCAAACGCTGCGTGACTGCCGAACAACAGCTGTTTATGGGTGAGAAAAAAGTCGCTGTTTAATTGCCACTCTTCGCTTAAGGGAAAATCATGACCGCAATTCGTTACTCACGTCTGGCCGGTGCATTAATGCTGTGCGCGGCGTCCGCTGCGCTGGCTGCTGAACCGGTGCAGCTGCAGATGTACTATCCGATTGCCGTGGGCGGCAAAGTCAGCCATACCGTGGATGCGCTGGTGGCCGATTTTGAGAAAGTACATCCGGAGATCGCTATCCAGCCGGTCTATACCGGCGATTACGCCACCACGGTGACCAAAGCGCTGACGGCGTTTCGCGGCGGTAACGCCCCCCAGCTGGCGGTGATCGGGGACATTGAAGCCTATTCGCTGATCGATGCGGACGCGATTGTGGCAGCCAGCGATCTGGCCACCGGCGATGAGGGGAAACAGTGGCTCGACAGTTTTTACCCGGCGTTTCTGCGCCGCATTGATGGCAAAGTGTGGGGCGTGCCGTTTCAGCGTTCAACCGTGGTGATGTACTGGAACAAACAGGCGTTTGCCCGCGCCGGACTGGATGCCGATACGCCGCCGGCAAACTGGCAGCAGGTGGTAGATTTTGCTAAAAAACTCACGCTGAAAGACGCCAGCGGCGTCAGCCAGTGGGGCATTGAAATTCCCTCCACGCCAAACGGCTACTGGAATTTTCAGGGGCTGTCCGCCACCAACGGCGGACGGCTCGACAACGGCAAAGGCACGGCGGTGTACTTCGATACCCCCGGCAACGTTGCGACGCTGCAGTGGCTGACCGATCTCGGTGAGAAAGCGGCAGTTTCACCTAAAGGTGCCATCGCCTGGGCCACCACGCCGCAGGATTTCATCAGCGGCAAAACCGCCATGATGGTGACCACCACCGGCAACCTGACCAACGTACGCGACAACGCGAAATTCCCGTTTGGCGTGGCGATGCTGCCGGAGAAAACCCAGCGCGGCAGCCCGACCGGCGGCGGCAACCTGTATATTTTTAAAAGCGCCACGCCGGCGCAGCAGCAGGCCGCGATGCGCTTTATCCGCTGGGTCACGGCCCCGGAGCAGGCGGCGCGCTGGAGCATTGCCACCGGCTATGTGGCCACCTCCCCGGCGGCGTGGGAAACGCCAGCAATGAAAACCTATGTGCAGGCCGTGCCGCAGGCGCTGGTGGCGCGTGAACAGCTGAAATACGCCCAGCCGGAGCTCTCTACCTACAACAGCGTGCAGATCCAGGACGCGCTCAATCATGCGGTGGAAGCGGCCGTAACGCTGCGCAAAACGCCGGCGGAGGCGCTGGCCGAGGCACAGAAGCAGGCCGACCGGCTGCTGAAAAACTATCAGTAACGGTGGCGCGATGAGCACACTCACTGACAGCGTGACGCCTTACCGGCCGCGATACTGGTCGCTGCAGCTCTCCGGCTATCTGCTGATCCTGCCGGCGCTGAGCTTTCTGCTGCTGTTTACCCATTATCCGGCCGTCGCCACGCTGTGGCAGAGCCTGTTCAGCGCCGCGCGTAACCATCATCCGGCCCGGTTTGTCGGGCTGGAGAACTACCGGGCGCTGCTGAATGACGATATTTTCCTGCGCTCACTGCAAAACAACCTGCTGTATGCGGCGATCACCATTCCGCTGGCGGTTGCGCTGGCGCTGCTGATGGCGCTGGCGGTGAACCGGCGTCTGCGCGGTAACGGCCTGGTGCGCGCGGCGTTCTTTCTTCCTTCACTGCTGCCGATGATCGCCATCGCCAATCTGTGGCTGTTTTTCTACACGCCACAGCTCGGCCTGCTGAATCAGCTGCTGGCGTGGTTTTCACTGCCTGCGGTGAACTGGCTGGGGGATCCGGCCACCGCGCTGGGGTGTCTGATGGTGGTCTCCGTCTGGCGCGAGGCGGGCTTCTTTATGATCTTTTACCTTGCTGCGCTGCAGCAGATCGATCCGCGCCTGGCGGAGGCAGCGGCGATCGAGGGCGCGTCACGCCGCTACTTTTTCCGGCGCGTGCAGTGGCCGCTGCTGATGCCCACCACGCTGTTTGTGCTGATCAACGCCTCAATGAATGCGTTTCGCATTGTCGATCAGGTGATCGCCATGACCAGCGGCGGGCCGGATAACAGCAGCAGCCTGCTGCTGTTTTACATTTACCGCACCGCGTTCAGCTTCTGGGACAGGCCCGCCGCTGCGGCCATGACCGGCTTGCTGCTGCTATTGCTGGCGGCGATTGCGCTTCTTAAATTCCGCCTGCTGGATAAGCGAGCACACTACCAATGAAACCTGCGTTTTCTGCTGGCCGTCTGACACTGACGCTGCTGACCTGGCTGGCGGCGCTGCTGTGGTGCCTGCCGGTGCTGGTGGCGCTGTGGGTGGCGATTCACCCGGTTTCGGCTCAGGCCGGCTTTTCGCTGCTGGCTCCGCTGACGCTGGCCAACTTTGTCACCGCCTGGCAGGCCGCCCCTTTTGGTCGCTATTTTCTCAACACCACGCTGCTGGTGCTGATGATTGTGGTGGTACAGCTGGTGCTGGCAACGCTAGCGGCCTATGCGCTGGTGCGTTTCCGGCTGAAATTTTCCGGCGCGATTTTTGCGCTGATCCTGCTGCAGCTGATGATCAGCCCGGATGTGCTGATTCTGAACAACTACACCACTATTGGCGCGCTCGGGCTGCGCGACACGCTGACCGGCATTGCGTTGCCCTATTTTGCCTCGGCCTTTGCCATCTTCCTGCTGCGTCAGACTTTCAAAAGTATTCCACTGGTGCTGGAGGAGGCGGCCATTGTCGAAGGCGCCAGCCGCTTTTTCATCCTGCGTACGATCTATATGCCGCTGGCAAAACCGGTTTATGTCGCCTTCGCGCTGGTGTCGATCAGCTTTCACTGGAATGACTTTCTCTGGCCGCTGGTCATTACCGATTCGGTGCAGGTGCGACCGCTGACCGTCGGCCTGCAGCTATTTTCCGCGCCGGAGCAGGGCGTTCAGTGGGCGCTGATCAGCGCCGCGACGCTGATCACCACGTTACCGCTGCTGCTGCTGTTTCTGCTGTTTCAGCGCCAGTTTATTCAGTCTTTTATGCGTGCCGGTATTCGCTAAGGAGAGCCCCCGTGTTGCATCCTCATCCACTTACTGCCTTGCAGCGTACGCTGCTGGGCGATGTCGCGGAATGGTATCAGCCGCCGGATCTGCGCCGGGCACCGCTGGGCAGCAGCCTGTGCTTTGGCCTGCTGGCCGATCCGCAATATGCCGATATTGACGCCGATGTGAAGCAGCAGCTTTATTACCGCCATGCGCTGCGTAAGCTGCCGCAGGCGATTGACGCGCTGAATCAGCAGCCGCTGGATTTTGTGGTGACGCTGGGGGATCTGGTGGACCGCGACTGGCGCAGCTATGCCGCGCTGCTGCCGGTTTACGATCGTCTGGTGCATCCGCACGCCGTGGTGATGGGCAATCATGACGCGCAGACCGTCGCGCAGCAGCTGAACGACGCCGCGCCGCTGCCCAAAAGCTACTATGCGTTTCGCATGGCAGGCTGGCGTTTTATCGTGTACGACGGCAACGACATCAGCCTCTATTGCAACCGCCATAACGGTGACGATCGTCAGCAGGCCGCCAGGCTGCTGGCCGATTTACTCGCCAGCCAGCAGCCGCAGGCACAGCCGTGGAACGGTGCCGTGGGCAGCGCGCAGCGCGCATGGCTGGAAGCACAGCTGCAGCAGGCGCAGGCAGCGCAGGAGCAGGTGATCGTCTTTGGTCACTATCCGCTGGCGCCGCACAACAGCCATATGCTGCTGAACGGGCCGCAACTGACGCAGCTGTTCTGCCGTTACGGCGTGCGCGCCTGTTTTGCCGGACACGATCATCGTGGCGGCTATGCGCGACTGGCACAAACGGATTTCATTACGCTGCGGGGAATGCTGGACGGCGCAGAAGCGGTGCCGTTTGCCACAGTGACGCTGACGCCGGCGGGGATGACCGTCACCGGCTACGGCGGACAGCCCGGCTATGCCCCTGACTGACTGCCGCCGCCGCAGACGATCAGCCCGCGCGCTTCAGCGGCTGCGCCTGCTGGCGCTGCACGGCGATCGCCTCGGCGCGCTGCAGCAGCTGCTGTAAATCATCTTCGTCAATATCCAGCAGCTGGCCGCTCTCCAGCGCCTGATGCAGATCGTCGCGCGTGATGGGTACATCAAGCGCGACCGGCTGCGGGCGGGTTTCGGCGGCGGCCAGCGGGTGAGGATAGCGGCGCCCGGCCAGATTGTTGAAGAGGATCGCCAGCAGCGCCAGGCAGAACGAATTCAGCAGCACCGGCGTCAGGATAAAGTGGTAGCCCATCTGCCGGACGCCTTCACCGCCGAGAATCGCCGTCAGCGCCACCGCCCCGCTGGGCGGGTGCAGACAGCGCAGCTTAAACATCAGCGCAATCGCCAGGCAGGCGGCAACGCCGCAGGCCAGCGCGGGCTGCGGCACATAGCGAGCGGTGGTGACGCCAATCAGTCCGGCCACCAGATTGCCGCCGACAATCGACCACGGCTGCGCCAGCGGGCTGTTCGGCAGGCCAAACAGCAGAACCGCAGAGGCCCCCATCGGCGCAACAAACCATAAATTTACCGCACCCAGCAGCGCATGGCTGATCAGGCTGGTGAGCATCAGTCCCAGGCCGGCACCGAGGCTGGCGAGCAGAATCTGTTTGCGGGCGACAGGCAGCGGATGCGGCCAGAGCCGCGCCAGGATCAGGCGCAGCGCATGCAGCCGGCCTGGCGAAGGGGATTGCGTCATGATGGTGTTACCGGGTCATAAGAAAAAGCGATGGCTGGCGATTGTCGCCGATTGGCAGCGGCGCCACAACCGGATTGTGAGCAAAGGGTTAGCATGGCGTGAATGAAATGGCAGCAGTTAACATGCTGTTTAACGTTCAGCGCTGCGGGCGGTGCGTCAGGAGATTGCACCACCCGGCTATGTGCAATATAGTCCGTTTTTTTTCGGAGGAACCATGCTGCCCAACTCATCCACGCGCCTGAATAAATACATCAGCGAGAGCGGAATCTGCTCCCGCCGCGATGCCGACCGTTATATTGAACAGGGCAACGTTTTCATTAACGGCAGACGCGCCACCGTCGGGGCGCAGGTGTTCGCCGGGGATGAGGTCAAAGTCAACGGGCGGCTGATTGAACCGCGCAACGAAGAGGATCTGGTGCTGATTGCGCTGAATAAGCCCGTCGGCATTGTCACCACCATGGAAGAGGGGGAACGTGACAACATCAGCGATTTCGTTAACCACAGCAAACGCGTATTCCCGATTGGCCGGCTGGATAAGGACTCGCAGGGGCTGATTTTCCTCACCAACCACGGCGATCTGGTTAATAAGATTCTGCGCGCCGGCAACAATCACGAAAAAGAGTACGTGGTCACCGTCGATAAACCCATCACCGACGAGTTTATTGCCGGCATGGCCGGCGGGGTGCCAATGCTTGGCACGGTGACGAAAAAGTGCAAGGTGAAAAAAGAGTCCACCTTTGTGTTTCGTATCATTCTGGTGCAGGGGCTGAACCGACAGATTCGCCGCATGACCAAACATTTTGGCTATGAAGTGACGAAGCTGGAGCGCACGCGCATCATGAATGTCAGCCTGAAAGGCATTCCGCCCGGCGAATGGCGTGACCTGACGGATGATGAACTGATTGAGCTGTTCAAGCTGATCGAGGACTCATCATCAGAGGATGAGAAGACGCAGAAAGCGCAGGCGAAGAAAAAAGCCGCGCCTGCGGTGAAGAAACCGCAGGCCGGCGCGCCGAAACCGAGCGAGAAGCCGGGTGGGCAGGGCGCGAACCGCAAACGCTTTACCCAGCCGGGCCGCAGAAAAAAAGGGCGCTGAGCCGTTCAGCGCAGCGCCCCGGGTCGCCGGACAGGGCGACACCGACATTATTTGTCGTTACCGAAGCCCTGTTTCTTCAGCGCGGCCAGCACGTGCGGGAAATAGATATGCTGGTAGTAACCGCTGACGCTGTCGCTCCAGTTTTCCCCGTCGCTGCGGCCGATGTTCTGCCAGTGCTGCAGCAGCTGATCGTTATACGCCGCAATGTGCTGTTCCAGGCCTTCCTGCTGGTAGTGCTCTTCATGGCGGAAGGTGGCAAGCGGCAGGCGCGGTTTCTGATGAGCCGGCTGATCGACATGACCAATCACCACCCCGGCAACCGGGAAGGTAAGCGGCGGCAGCGCCAGCAGGTCAATCAGCGCTTCTGCATCACGACGGATGCCGCCGATAGGCACAATCCCCAGACCTTCAGCACGCGCGGCGGCCATCACCGAGCCCAGCGCGATGCCCACATCGGTTGAGCCGGAAACAATGCTCTCGATGCTCTCATGCGCCACCTGCTGGCGGCCCACGGCCTGATGGGCCAGCGCAGATTTATGCATATCCAGCACAAACGTCAGGAAGACCGGTGCCTGTGCAATCCACGGCTGACCGCCCGCGATTTCCGCAATCTGTGCGCGCTTCGCCGCATCCCGCGTCACCACAACGGACACCTGCTGTGAGTTTACCGACGTCGGGGCAAAATAGGCCGCCGAAATGATGCGATCCAGTACCGCGTCGTCAACGGGCCGGGTGGTAAAACTGCGATCGCTTTTATGGCTGGTAAAAATATCGATTAAAGAACCCATGCTTCCTCCTGTATGGAGGCGCAAGCGTAGCAGGGATTGCCGGTGGCTGGCTTAACGGTTATTGCCGTCGCGGCCGGGCAGAGGGCGGCTGTGGTCGCCGCGTAAAACCGACGTTTCAGGCTGCCGCCTGATGGGGGCGGGCCGCAGGCAAGCTTCGCCCTGAACGGCGCTGAAATTTTTCTTATCCTTTGCCGCCAGGCCAGGAAAAATCGCCCTTTAACAGGCCTTGCGAACCGGAGTAATTCATCGATTTTAAAGCCATGATTTAATTTGTTTTATAGAGTGATGCAGCGGTATATTCTGCACAGTTGGCTTAATGCGTGACGCGGTATGCCAGGAATCTTCTTATAAATGGTACTGTCATATTAATGACATTGACTCATTCGCGCTAAACCCTTTATTAATGTCTGGCGCTAATTTATTCAGACTAATACATGTTAAAGGAGAGTTTTATGGCGATTGATATGTTTTTAAAAGTGGACGGCGTAACCGGCGAATCAAAAGACGCAAATCATAAAAACTGGATTGATGCGCTGTCATTTAACTGGGCGGCCAGTCAGCCGGGCAATATGAGCGTGGGCGGTGGCGGCGGTGCGGGAAAAGTGCAGTTCCGCGATTTGAACGTGCAGGCATTAATTGATAAAGCGACGCCGGCCATCATGAAATATTGCGCCAGCGGCAAACATGTCAGCAAGGTGGAATTATCGATCTGCAAAGCAGGCGGTAATCAGGTCGAATATTCGCGCGTGGTGCTGGAAGATGTGCTGGTGACCGCCACAGAGTTTAATGGCGTGGGCAACACCGATGCCATTGTGGTGAATTACTATTTCCAGGCGGCCAAAGTGAACCTGCATTACTGGGAGCAGGCCGATAAAGGCAATAAAGGCGCAGAGACAAAATCAGGCTGGGATATCAAACAAAATAAAGAAATCTGACAGGTAGCTTATGAATGATATCACGCCGAGCATCACTAACCTGATGCGTGAGAACAGGTTCGTCACACCGGAGGAAATGAAGCTGATTATCGGCTTCGTCAACGGACTGAAAGAGGATTCCGGCACGCTGCAGCAGTTTGAGAATGATTCAAACGACCTGATTATCTACCATTTCGAGAATATGGTTCAGCCCGCCACCGCGCGCCGCTCCGATGTGGAAAACAGCGCCGGCTTTGAGCTGCGTCCGCTCAACGGCAGCAGCGCGCCGGCGGCGGATATCAGGCAAAACGCCTATTTCAATCAGTTCCGTTCATCGGTACCGATGCCGTTGTCCCAGTACATCCGTCGTCCGGATTTACGCCTCGTCAGTAATATTTATGATAAAGCGCGGGCCACCACCTATGCCAGTATCGCGGGGGTGTTAACCGCAGCAGGGGCGCTGGTAGGCTACAGCGTTAATCTGCTGACGGCAGAGGGCGCGAAAACCAGCGGCAAGCAGTATGAAGATTTTAAAACTGCCCGTATGGCGCTGATTGGCGGCACCGCCGGTTTAGCCAGCGCTGCGCTTTTTTTTCTGCTGCGTAATCACCTTATTTCCAAACAGACGGAAAGTAATGAACGGTTTATTAATGCCACGAAGCGGGTGGTCAAGGCGAAGATCAAATTAAGTAAGTTTGTTGACGATACGCGCCGCAAAGTCATTACTGACCAGGCAAAATGCAAAGAAAAATTCGCAACGCTGAAAAAAGCCAATTATGGTATTCGCGACGATCGACCCGGTGGCAGTAATCCGCAGGTGCGGGAAACGCTGGCCATGATTGAAGCCTTTATTTTTACCTCGCTGGTTTTTTCCCGTCAGGTGGAATCCGACATCGTGCTGGAGGGTAATCATTTTGTCTCATTTACGGTAGATGGCCAGACGCATACCATGAGTGAGGCGGAGTTTACGATTTTTCATGATATTGGTTCGATATTTTAAATGATGACGTCAGCTAACCGGGCCGTCGCACTGACGGCCCGTTTTTAGTCAGGCGTCAGGCGACTTTGACCACGGTTTTGCCAAAGTTTTTCCCCTTCAGCATATCGAAGAATGCCTGCGGTGCGTTTTCCAGCCCCTCAATCATATGTTCGCGGTACAGTACTTTTTTCTGCTCCACCAGCGGGGTCATTGCCTGCAGGAATTCCGGATAACGATCACCATAATCCTGGAAAATAATGAAGCCCTGCATGCGAATGCGGCGCTTGAGCAGCGTGCCCATCAGCAGCGGCACGCGGTCCGGCCCCGGTGGCAGTTCGCGGCTGCTGTAACCGGACACCAGGCCACAAACCGGTACGCGCGCGGAGGTATTCAGCTGCGGCAGCACGGCATCAAAGACTTTGCCGCCGACGTTCTCGAAGTAGATGTCGATGCCGTCCGGGCAGGCCGCTGCCAGCTGGTCGGCAAAATCTTCGCGATGGTGATCAATGCAGGCGGAAAAACCGAGCTTTTCGATGGCATAGCGGCACTTCTCTTCACCACCGGCCACACCCACCACCCGGCAGCCGTGCAGTTTCCCCAGCTGGCCGACGGTGGCGCCCACCGGTCCGGTGGCCGCAGCCACCACCAGCGTTTCACCGGCTTTGGGCTGGCCGATATCCATCAGGCCCATCCAGGCAGTGAAGCCCGGCATTCCCAGAATGCCCAGCGCCCACGAGGGGTGGGGCAGATCGCCGAGTTTACTGACGCCTTCACCGTTGGAGACGGCATAGCTTTGCCAGCCGCTGGCCGAGAGCACCCAGTCACCTTCTTTGAAATCAGGATGCTGCGATGCCGCCACCTGGCTCACCGTACCGCCGACCATCGGCTCGTCCAGCTGCGCCGGCGCAGCATAAGAATCACTGTCGTCCATCCGGCCACGCATGTACGGGTCCAGAGAGAGATAACGGGTGCGCAGCAGAATTTCGCCTTGCTTAATCTGCGGAACAGGCTGCTCCACCAGACGGAAGTTCTCTTTTACCGGCTCGCCATCGGGGCGGGAAGCCAGTAGCCAGGCGTGGTTGATTTGCGATGATTCACTCATAACAGCTCCTGTTTCTGCGCGTTAAAGCAGAAAGTGTAGACGATACGGCTGGGATGAGGCGGTTTTGCCTGTTCATCACGCTATCGCAGATGCCGCAGGTGAGCCAGCGCACAAACCGCGCAAAAACGTGGCGAGGTAAACCGGTGCAGGTTGTTGAAAGCCTTCGTCTCCTGGCAAATTGCCCAGTGGAACTCAGGCAAACTGCCCTGACCGCGCGGCGCACGCGTGCGTATATCTGGAGATCCTGCGCCTGCCCGGTAACACGGGCAGGCAGACCGCGCACGCAGGGCGCAGACAGGCTACACTGCGCGGCCAGAGAACCCCGTCATGCCGGGCGGGCAGCACAGCCGCCGGTCCGGTCTTACCCAGGAAGGAAAACCGATGAGAAACCGATTACGCACCGCGACGCTGCTGGCAGCACTGACGTTCAGTGCGCCGCTGCTGGCAAACACCTTTGTCTATGTTTCGGAAGCAGAAGACGGCACCATCGCGCGCTATGTGCTGAATGCGCAGACCGGTGCGCTGCAGCTGCTGGGACATACCGCAGCCGGCGGTAAAATCATGCCGCTGGCGCTGAGCGCCGACGGCGCGCACCTGTATGGCGCGATTCGCAGCAAGCCTTACCAGCTGGTGAGCTGGAACATCGATCGGCACAGTGGCGATCTGACGCAAAACGGCTCTGCTGCGGCCGCCGCCAGCTACCCTTTTATCAGCACCGACAGGCAGGGGCGCTTTCTGCTCGGCGCCTCCTATGATGGCGACGTGGTACAGGTGTACCGCCTGGCGGCGAATGGTCAGGTTGTCGCCCCGCCGGTCAGCAGCTATCGCACCGGCCACGCGGCGCACTCGGTGATCGTCGACGCCAGCGGCAGGACGGCGTACGTCGGCAATCTGGGAACCGACCGCGTGCTGCAACTGCAGCTGACGGCAACCGGAACGCTGCGCGCGCTGGGCAGTGGCGCGGTCAGCACCGCCGCAGAAAATGGCCCGCGTCACTCTGTGCTGTCACCGGACAATCGCTTTCTCTATAACCTTGGCGAAATGGGCGGCATCATCACACAGTTCCGGCGCGAGGCCGATGGCAGGCTGATCAAGGTGGCCGAAACGCCACCGGCGGTGGCGGGGCAATACGATCTTGCGCACGGGCGCGAGCGTCCGCCTGGCTACAGCGATCCCACGCCGCGCATCTGGGCTGCGGATATCGCTCTGACGCCCGATGGCCGCTTTCTCTACGTCACTGAGCGGACCAGCAGTACCGTCAGCGGCTATCGCGTGGATCCGGAGGATGGCAGGCTGACGCTGACGGGCAGCTGGCCGGTCGAAAAGCAGCCGCGCGGCTTTGCCGTCAGTCCGGACGGCCGCTGGCTGATTGTCAGCGGTGAAAAGAGCAGGGTGATTGGCAGCTACGCCATTGATCCGCAGCACGGCACCCTGACGCGCGTCGGCGAAGCACCGGCTGGCCGCGACGCCAACTGGGTCACCCTTGTCCGCTACGCTCCCTGACACCCGGCGGCAGCGCAGCCAGCGTCCGGCCGGCTGCGCGAAATAATTTTATGGATAACGCCCCCGGCGGAGAAAATGTGATCCCGCACACATTTCTTCCGCTACTGGCAGATTGCACACTTTATCCGCAGCGTGCGCGGGCAGGCCGCATGGCGTCGTCGGCGCGGCCGGCGGTCTATCAGTTATCCTTAATAATTAGTCAGGCATCTATCGGCTGGCAGGAACACGCTTTTTGATGGCGAAACAATTTGTCGTAGTTATCCGGATGAGCGGCCGCCAGATTCTGGCAGCATACGCCGCACTTAGCGCCTTCTGGTCTTTCGTGACATGCCGTGGTTTTCAAAAAACGCCGTTTTTTTTGCTGTAAAAACCTGTCTCGCTGCTTTTGTTGCCCTGTATCTGGCCCTGGAACTGAACCTGGATCGCCCCGCCTGGGCACTGACCACGGTGTTTGTTGCTTCTCAGCTCTATTCCGCCTCAACCATCTCAAAATCGCTGTTTCGTCTGCTGGGCACTCTGCTGGGCGGCGTGTTTATCTTTTTCATCTTTCCGCTTACGGTGGCGCATCCGCTGCTGTTCAGCTTCTGCATTTCGCTGTGGGTCAGCGTCTGCCTCTATTTATCCCTGCATGACCGCACGCCAAAAAGCTATGTGTTTATGCTGGCCGGTTACAGCGCGGCGATCATGGGTTTTCCGGAGGTCACTACGCCCGCCGGCATTACCAGCACCGTGCTGTCGCGGATAGAAGAGATTACGCTGGGGATTGTCTGCAGCAGTCTGGTACACGGCTTGCTGTTTCCGGTTTCCATGCGCAGCCTGCTGGAACAAAGCGTCAGCCAGTGGTATCTCAACGGACGCAAACTGTGCAGCGATCTGCTCAGCGGGATTTCCGGCGCCACGTCGCCGGAGCGCGACGCGATCCTGACCCGTATGGCCACCAACCCGCAGCAGGTGGAAATCCTGATCACCCACTGCGTGTATGAAGGGGATGCCGCGCGGCGGCTCATCCGCCTGGTCAGCGTGCAGTATCAGCACCTCTCGTACCTGATTCCAACGCTGACAGCCATTGAAATGCGTTTGCAGCGGCTGGCGGCGCGGGACATCACGTTTCCGGATTATGTGGCGCACAGCTTCCGGCAGTTTCTGATCTGGCTGCACGATGGCGAAGCCGTGGGGGATGTGATTGGCATTCAGCTGGAGCTGAGTCACTGCCAGGATCGCGTCAACGCCGCCTGGCGCAGCGGCGAACTGCCGCTGGAACACTGCCTGTTGCTGACGGGGCTGCTGGAGCGACTGGCAGATTTTGTCCGCATCGCCGGCGCGTATCAGAGCGTGGGCGACCTGGTGAGCGATTTGTCAGGCGACACCACGCTGGCACGCGGCAAACGCACGCACCGTTTCTTTGACAAAGGGTTGATTCGGCTGTCAGCGCTGACGGCGTTTTGCGCCACCTTTGGCGCCTGCCTGCTGTGGATGGTGACCGGCTGGCGTGACGGTGCCGCTGCGCCAGTGATGGCGGCGATCCTCAGCTCTTTTTTTGCCAGTCTGGATACGCCGCTCACCTCCATGAAGCTGTTTGTGCGTGGCGTGATCGTCGCCATTGTTATCAGCGTGATTTACGTGGCGCTGCTGCTGCCGCAGGCTACCTCGTTTGAGGCGCTGATACTGTGTCTGGCACCGGGCCTGCTGCTGCTGGGACTGATGATTGCCCGTCCGGCCAGCAATATGATTGGCCTGAGCGTAGCGATTCAAATCCCCGGTTTTATCGGGCTCGGCCATCATCTGAAGCCGGATTTGGTGCTGCTGGTAAACAACGCCATTGCCTCGCTGAGCGGGGTGCTGCTGGCGGTGATCCTCACCGCGATCATGCGCAACAAGCGTCCGTCGTGGACCGCGCGTCGCGCAGTGCGGCACGGCCTGCGTGAACTGCTGCGCTTCATCAAAGAGATTGAGCGCACCGGTTCCTCCCTCACGGCCCGGCAGCGCTTTATCAGCCTGATGCTGGACAAAGTTAACGTGGTGCTGCCGCGTCTGCACCTCGATCCGCAGTCGGATATGCGCTCTGCCGGCATGCTGCTCACCGAGGTGTGGCTGGGCGTCAACAGCTTCGACTATTACGTGCGCCATCAGGCGCTGCTCAGCCGCTATCAGCTGGAGAGCGGACAGATGTTTCATGAACTGAGCATGTTTCTGAAGCGACGTCTGAAATCGCTGCAGGCGATGCCGCACGCCGACCTGCAGGAGGAGCTGGATATGTTGCTGCTGCTGATGGCACAGCTGGCACCGCGCGACGAACAGCTGCTGACGCCGCTGTTTCACCTCTACAGCGTGCGGCTGTATTTATTTCCGCAGCTGGCCTGGCCTGAGCCCACGCCGCGCCAGGCCGAGCGGCTGCAGCAGCACCGTTACCGGCTCAGCGCTTAGCCGTACCAGCTGTAGCCTTTTGGCTCACGGGAGAATCCGGCGGCCTTCAGCGCGCCGGCAAGCGGCGACTGGCCGATGGGCTGGTCGTCAATGCGCTCCAGCGTGATCCGCAGGGTTTTCTCCCGTTTCAGCGCCTGGCCCAGCGCCAGCACGGCGGCGTACAGCGCCTCGTCACTCAGCGCATCACCAAATGTCAGCAGCGCTTTGCCGCCCGGCGGCAGACAGAGCACCGGCGCGCCGTCAGCCAGTACCAGCAGCGCCCCGGCGCGACGCGGGGGACGCACGCCGCCGCGGCTCAGCGGCCACGGCAGCTGGGCCCCAAAGGGATTTGCCGGATCGAGCACCGAAAGCGCTACCGGCGCGTGCCGCGCTGGCGCACCGCTGCCAGCCTGTCGCAGCCGCTCAATTGTCGGGTTATCGGCAAACTGCGCCGCGCCCATGCCCGCGACAAAGCGGCCGCGCAGCAGACGTCCGGCATCTTCCAGGCCGCGCAGTACCGGCTGCAGGGCCGGAAAACCGCCGGGGATCTGCTCAGCGATGGCCGCGCCGCGCGTGATCACGCCGAAGCGGTCCAGCATATTTTCCGTCAGCGCCAGCGCCCGTTCCGTTTCTGCCAGTGCCGGCCGCACCACCCGCGACCAGCGTCCGGCCATGCTGTTCAGCGTCAGACCCGGCGCCGCGTCCTGACGCGCGGCGAAGCTGGCCCGGCTGTGACGATGGCGGGGCGGGCGGCTGGGGCGCGGGCGGGCGGCGCTGCGTGAAGTCAGATGCCGCAGCGCCGCCCAGGTATCCTGCGTCAGCCAGCCGCACCACACCAGCTCCCACATCGCCTGATACAGTTCAGTGGGGTCCGGCGTCTGCTGGAGCTGCTCAGCCACACGCGGCACCAGCTGCCGCACAAACCAGCCGCCGCCATCCTGCAGCACAGCGAGAATCGCCTGCTGCATGGGTGACAACGTCACCGGCTGGCCCGCATTCAATGGCGGCAGCGTCTCGCCGGCATACTCGCTGAGGTGCAGCGAAACCAGCCCCTCACGCTCGCTGCGGGCGCGGTGACCGCACCAGATGACCTCGCCGGAGGCGAGCAGCTCATCCAGCATCGCCGGCTGATAATCGTGCACGCGGGACGGCAAAATCTGCGTTTCCCACAGCGACGCCGGCAGGGCCACGCCCGCCAGCTGTTCAATCACGCGCAGTACGCCGTGGCTTCCTGAAAATACGCCTGCGGCCGGCGCAGCGCTGGCCTCGCCGATCAGGCCGTGGCGCGCCAGCAGAAAGCTGACATAGGCAGACTGGCTGACCGGCCGGGTGGCATCGCGCGCCGCCTGCAGCGAACGCACGCGCAAACGGCGGAACACCGGCGTGGCCACCCACTGGCTGCTGCTGTCGGACGGTGACGGCAGAAAATCCCCTTTCAGGACGCGGTCCTGCTGGCGCAGAGTCTCCAGCGTCGCGTCTACCACGGCGCGCCCGAGGCCGAAGCGGGCGGCTATCTGCTGGCTGGTGGAGACGGCATGGCTGCGCACGTAGCGGTGCAGCAGATCCTCCAGCGGCTGCGGCACCGGCTGCAACAGCGCTGCGGGCAAGCCGGGCGGGATCGCCACGCCCAGCGCATCCTGCAGGCGCACGGCGTCTTCCACCACCGCCAGTCGGGGCTCACCGGCGATGCAGACGCGGATCAGGCGCTGTGCCTGCAGCAGCGCGTCGAAGGCGTCTGTGTTCAGCGGGTCGCCGGCATAGCGCGCTTTCAGCTCGGCTTCACTCAGCGGGCCAAGCTGGCGCAGCATATCCACCAGCGCTTCGACCTGCGTGGCCTGATAGTCCGGCGCCACGCGCTGCAGCTCCTGATCGACTCGCGTTACCACCGCGGGCGTCAGCAGCGTGTGCATCTCCGCCTGGCCCAGCAGATCGCGCAGCAGATTGCTGTCCAGCGCCAGCATTGAGGCGCGGCGTTCAGCCTGAGGCGCATCGCTGGCATACATAAATTCTGCCACATAGCCGAACAGCAGCGGCGCGGCAAACGGCGACGGGGTCTGCGTGGTGACCTCCACCAGCTGAATCTCACCCTGCTGCAGGCGCGCCATCAGCTGGTGCAGCGCCGGCAGATCGTACACGTCCTGCAGGCATTCACGCGCGGTTTCAATCAGGATCGGGAAATCATCAAACTGACGCGCCACCGCCAGCAGCTCGCTGGCGCGCAGCCGCTGCTGCCAGAGCGGCGAACGCTGGCCCGGATTGCGGCGCGGCAGCAGCAGGGCGCGGGCAGCGCACTCACGAAAGCGGGCGGCAAACAGGGCCGAGTGTCCAATCGCCGCACTGACCGTGCGCTGCAACGCATCCGGCTGGAACAGAAACAGCGCGGCATCCGGCTCCCGGCCCTCGCTGGCCGGAAAACGCGCAACGATGCCGTCATCGCTGGCCACCACCGCCGGATCGAGGCCGAGCTGGCGACCAAGGCGGTCGGCTATCGCCAGCGCCCAGGGGGCATGTACGCGCTGGCCATACGGCGAGTGCAGGATCACGCGCCAGTCGCCGTTTTCATCACGGCAGCGCTCCAGCACCAGCGTGCGATCCGTTGGCAACGTGCCGGTGGCGGCGATCTGCTCCTCCATCAGCGTCCTGAGGTTGTGCTGCGCGTTCGCATCGGCAATAGCGCTGACAAACGACGGCGCACCGGCGGTCTCGCGCAGAAAACGCCCGATGGCGGCGCCAAGCGTGGCCGGCCGGCCGGCGCTCTCGCCGTGCCAGAACGGCAGGCGGGCGGAGCGGCCCGGTGCCGGTACCACCACAACCTGATCGTGGGTGATCTGCTGAATCCGCCATGAGGTGGCACCGAGGGTAATGATGTCGTTGACCCGCGATTCATACACCATCTCTTCGTCCAGTTCACCGACGCGGCGCGCACCGGCCTGTTCTTCGCCTTCCGGCAGCATAACGCTGAACATGCCGCGATCCGGAATGGTGCCACCGCTGGTGACCGCCAGATGCTGTGCGCCGGGGCGACCGCGCAGGGTGTTGTTTTGCCGGTCCCAGATCAGGTGCGGCCGGAGGCTGGCAAAGGCATCAGAGGGATAGCGCCCGGCCAGCATATCCAGCACCGCGGTAAAAACGTGACGCGGTAACGTTTGGAACGGTTCCGCACGCGTGACCTGCTGATACCAGCTCTCTACGTCCAGCGTCTCCATCGCGGCGGCGGCTACGGTGTGCTGCGCCAGGATATCCAGCGGATTGCGCGGCAGGGCAATCGGGTCCAGCGCGCCGTCAAGCATCGCCTGCGCCGTCACCGTTGCGTCCAGCAGATCGCGTCGGGTGCGCGGCCAGATAATGCCTTTTGGCGTGCCGCCCACCTGATGACCGGCGCGGCCGACGCGCTGCAGGCCGCTGGCCACCGACGGCGGCGCCCCCACCTGAATCACCAGATCGATATCGCCCATATCAATGCCCAGCTCCAGGCTGGAGGTGGCCACCACGCAGCGCAGCGTGCCCTGTTTGAGTGCGGTTTCAATCGCCAGCCGCTGCTCTTTGGAGACCGAGCCATGATGCGAGCGCGCCAGCAGCGGGGCCGGGGCGTCGGCACGCTGTCCGGTGCCGCAGCTGAAGGAGCTGTAAGCCGCGGCGGGCGGCCGTGCGGCTTCGCCGTGCTGGCGGGCATACAGTTCGTTGAGCCGGGCGGTGAGTTTTTCGGCCAGCCCGCGTGAATTGGCAAATACCAGCGTGGCGCGGTGACGCAGCACCTCGGCCAGAATCCCGGCTTCAATGTGCGGCCAGATCGAGCCCGTGCTCTGCGCGCCTTCGCCGGCGGCGCGCGCATCCGGACGCGCGGCGATATCTGTCATATCGCTCACCGGCACGGTAATGGTCAGCTGCAGCGGCCGCTCTGCGGCCGGGTTAACGATGCGCGTTTCGCCGGCGCCGCCCAGATAGCGGGCGACCGCTTCCGGCGGGCGCACCGTGGCAGAGAGTCCGATGCGCTGTGCCGGGGCGGCCAGCAGTGCATCCAGTCGTTCCAGGCTGAGCGCCAGATGCGATCCCCGTTTACTGCCGGCGACGGCGTGCACTTCATCGACAATCACCGTCGAGATACCGCGCAGCGTATCGCGCGCTTTCGACGTCAGCATCAGAAACAGCGATTCCGGGGTGGTGATCAGAATATCCGGCGGGCGGCGCAGCAGCCTGGCGCGGTCAGCGCTGCGCGTATCGCCGGATCGCATACCAACCTCCAGCGTTATCGCCGCTTCACCGGCCAGCTGCCGCTGCGCCTGTACACCCGCCAGCGGCAGCTGCAGGTTACGCTGCACATCCGCCGCCAGCGCTTTGACCGGCGAGAGATAGAGGATGCGCGTTTTATGGCTGCGCGGCACCGTTTCACCGGCGCTGCGCTCGCGAAACAGCGCGTCAATCGCATACAGAAACGCCGCCAGCGTTTTACCTGAGCCGGTCGGGGCGATCACCAGACAATGCTGGCCGCTGGCGATAGCGCGCCACGCGTCCTGCTGCACCGGCGTCGGGCGGGTAAATGTCTGGCGAAACCAGTGCTGTGTGGCGGGGGTGAATAATGATAACGATGACGCAGGCATCCCTGGCTCCTGTTTAACCGTGACGGACGTTATGCAGTGTAGTCGGCGGCAGCGGCAGATTCAGGTTATATACTTGTTTCTCTGGCGGGTTTTTTCATCAACGGGAGTGAAAAATGAGAACGTTCAAACGTGGGCTGCTGCTGGCGCTGCTGCCGGTTTCAGCCTTCGCGGCACCGGTATTTACGCTGCAATCGCCGGATTTTCAGGATGGCGGCATGCTGGAGAAGGCCTTTGCCGGCAACAAACCGGGGAATGCGGCCTGCACCGGGGAGAATGTCTCACCGGCGCTGAAATGGTCCGGCGCGCCCGCCGGCACCCGCAGTTTTGCCCTGCTGATAACCGATCCGGTCGGGGCAAAAGGGCTGGGGGTAACGCACATGGTGGCCTATAACATCGCCGCCAGCCGCAGTGCGTTTGCCCGGGGCGCGCTGACGCAGGGTACCGGCTACACCGGCGGCCGGAACACGCCGGGCACCGCACACTATTACGGCCCTTGTCCGCCTGCCGGCAGCGGCATGCATCACTACAATTTTGTGCTGATCGCCACCGATCTCCCCGCCGATCAGCTTCCGGCCGGGCTGACGCAGGATGAACTGGTCAGCAAGCTCAGGGGGCACGCGCTGGCCGGGGCGACGCGGGTCGGGCGTTTCACCAACGATAACTGACGCGGTGAAGACCGGGTGACAACGCCACCCGGTCAGCAACACGCGGGATTATGCCGGCGGATAGACGGAGTGGCTAAGTGTACCGCGGCGATCCAGCCCGCGCGCGCCCAGCCACAGCAGCGCGGTGACCACCCAGCCAATGATCCAGGAGACATCGTTACCGGCAAACAGCCACGTCAGTGAACCGTGATGAATCGGGTTATCGATAAACGGCAGCTGCACCAGCACGCCAAGAAAATAGGTCACGATGCCCGGCCAGTTCCAGCGTCCGTAGCGGCCATCCGCTCGCGAGAGCGCAGGGATATCCACCTTGCCGCGGGTGATCAGATAAAAATCGGTCAGGCTGATGGCGCTCCACGGGACAAAAAAAGCCAGCAGAAACAGCAGGAAATGGGTAAAGGATTTCAGGAAGGCCGGCTCGCTGATGAGCGCTATCGCGCAGGCCAGCGACACCATCAGCACCACAAACAGGATGCGGCCGCGGCGGCTGATGGCGGACTGCTGGCGAAAGCCGGAAACGATGGTGGAAAGCGACATAAAGCTGCCGTAGGCGTTGAGCGTGGTAAAGGTAATTTTGCCGAAGCAGATAGCAAAGTAGATCACCATAGCCATCGTCGCGCTGCTGCCAAGGCTGACGATGTAGCCCACTTCATTGCCGGCAAAGGCGCTGCCAGCGATGGCCGCCACCAGCACGCCCAGCGTCATGGAGGCCTGCGTGCCCAGCACGGTGCCAAAGAAAACGCAGCTGAACAGGCGCGGCGCGCTGACATCGGCGGGCAGGTAGCGTGAATAGTCTGACACATAGGGGCAGAAAGCAATTTGCCACGACGACGCGAGCGACACCGCCAGCAGGAAACTGGCGGGCGTGAAGTGCCGGTTCTGCCAGACCGCCGCCAGATCGTGCGTGGAGAGCAGGGTGATAAACAGGTAGAGAAAGGCAAGCACGCCGATCGCGCTGGCGATTTTGCCCAGCTGATGGATTACGCGATACCCCAGCACCGCAATCACCATAATCAGCGCGCTGAACAGTATCATCCCGGCGGCATTGCTGACGTGAACCAGCTTAGCCAGCGCCTGGCCGGCCAGCACCGTGCCGCTGGCAGAAAAGCCGACATACATGATGCACACCAGCACCAGCGGGATCACCGCCCCCAGCACGCCAAACTGCATGCGGCTGGTGATCATCTGCGGCAATCCCAGGCGCGGCCCCTGAATGGCGTGCAGCGCCATAATCGCCGCCCCCGCGATCTGGCCCACCAGCAGGCCGATAATCGACCACACTACATCGCCGCCCAGCACCACGGTCAGCGCGCCGGTGACGATGGCGGTAATCTGCAGGTTGCCACCAAACCACAGCGTAAACTGGCTGATGGGATGGCCGTGGCGTTCATTAAGCGGAATGTAATCAATGGAACGGGTTTCAGACAGGCGCTGTTTTTCCCGGCCTGCCTGTGCTGCGGCAGTAGAGTCGGCTGACATAGTTTCCTCGCTTAAGCGGCAAAAGGGAGAGTCTGCAGTGATGGCGTGCTGGCGTAATCGTCACGAAGCGTACATGTATATACATGTAGCGATATTGTCACGCGGGTCAGTGTCTGACAAGGCGGCGGGTCATTGGAAATTGTGATGACGCTGGCAAGCCTGCAAGGATGCGGGGATCGGACAGGCCAGAATGATCAGCAATAAGCAGCAGAGCGCGGACAGGCCGCCTGCTGCCACCACAGCGGCGAAAGCGAGCCGGTTGCTGGCGGGTGTGGCAGCATACCGCACGGCGCGCCGGCTGGCGCAGCATGTGTCGCCTGCGTTTCCGGCCGGCGCAAAGCCGGGCACAGCGGCCGCCGCGCTTACGGACTGACCGCCAGCTGCAGCGTATTGGCCGATAACACCCGGCCGCCGCCGTCAACAATCTTCGCATCAATCCGGAGCGGCGTACGGTCAACCGGCGACACCGGCAGATCGACAATTTTGCGGCCGGAATCCGCAGCGATATTGACCGGCTGGCGATCGTCAGCCAGCACCCGGTTGCCCTGTTTGACCGTCCACACCAGCGTGCTGCCAGCAAAAGCGCGCGGGCGATCGTTGATGATCCACAGCGAGATCTGTCCGGGCTGGCCGGCTTTCCACTGCAGCGTGTGCGGGTCGATCGACGGCAGCAGCGGCTGATAAGCCTGCTGCAGGGCGTAATAGCCCTGTTTGGGCTGCCGCAGATAATCCACCACGCCCCAGTTGATGGAGGGCCAGGTTTCGACAAACATAAACTGGAACAGCGCCGTTACCGGCTGGAAACGCTGACGCCGGTAGCTCTCCGCAGCCAGCGCAACCAGCTGCGCCTGATAGCGCTGGGTGTTGGTGATAAAACTCTCCATCGTTTCGCCGCGGGCGATCCCGGCGTTTTTAAACGTCTGGATAGGCTGAAAGTTATGGTATTTCCAGCGGGTCCACTTCACATCGCCGGGCTCGGTGGTGGCCGGCCACCAGTCGCTGCGCGGGATGATGGTCTTCAGCGTGGCGAGGCGCGGCAGGGCCTGGGCGCCAAATTCCGTCACGGTGGCGGTTTTGGCAGGCTCCAGTAATTTCTCCAGGGTGCCAAAATACCAGCCCGCCCAGTAGTGCTCCTCAACGGCAGAGAACGGATGCACAATGCGGCTCTTGTCTTCTGCCAGCGTTGCTGCCACCCGATCGGTCAGCTTGCGGTTGAGATTGTTATGCCAGTCGGGAAAACGCTTCTCCATCCACGGCGAGTTAAACGGCGGTTCGTTCTGGCCGCCCCACACGATAATCGCCGGCGAGTTGCCGAACTGCTCCACCATGTCCCGCGTCTGCTGTACCGCGTTATCCGCAAAGGCGTCTGAATCGTTATAGCCCCACTGCAGCGGCACATCCTGCCAGATCATGATGCCCAGCTCATCCGCCACCTGATACAGCGGGCGACCGGCCACGTGACCGTGCACGCGAATGGCGTTGGCATTCATCTGTTTTACCAGCGTCAAATCGCGCCGGTAGCGGTCGGCATTCATGGTGCTGAGCCAGGGCGAGCCGATGTAATTGGTGCCTCTGATGAACACCCGCTGATCGTTCACCCGCCAGCCCTGATTGTCAGCCAGCGCGTCGACTTTGCGCAGCCCGGTCACGCTGCTGCGGCGATCCATCACGCCCCGGGCGTCGCTGAGCGTCGCGCTGACCCGATAAAGATGCGGTTTGCCATAGCCCACCGGCCACCACAGGCGCGCCTGTGGCATCGGCAGCGTGACGCTCAGCCGCTGTGCTTTGCTGCCGGTGGCCTTCAGTTTCACCCGCTGGCGCAGGGTAAACCGCTGGCCGGTGAAATTGGCCGGCGTTGCCTGCACGCTCAGGGAGGCGTGCGCATCGGCGGGGGCGCGATAAACCAGTTCGGCGCGCAGCTGCGGCTGCGATAACCCCTGCGACCAGTCGGGCCGCAGAATCAGCGTATCGATGGTGGCACCACGGCTGACGCGCAACCGCACCGGCGCCCAGATGCCACCGGAGTTGGCATCCTGTCCCTGCGGCGACCAGGCACCACCGGGACGGGAATCGTGCTGGTTAAGTATGCCCTTCATCAGATTCTTGCGCAGCGGCCACTCTTTGTGCACATCTTCCAGCGGGCTGTCCACGCGAATGGTCAGCTGATTATGGCGGCGCAGGCTGTCGGTGAGATCCACGCTAAAGCGCTGAAAATACCCCTCATGGTGTCCCAGCGCGCGGCCATTCAGCCACACATCGGCAAAGTAATCGACGCCATCCATCTCCAGTGTGACGCGCTGCTGCGGCGACAGGGCGGGTAACGAAAATGCCCGCCGGTACCAGAGCGCGCCCTGATGGTCATAACCGGCGGCATACCAGTTGGCCGGCACCGGCAGGGTGCGCCAGCCGGTGCCCGGCAGACGCCCGTTGTCGGGTGCCGGCTGATTCGCATCGTGAACTTTCCACGGCCCCGCCAGCGACCAGCTGACCGGCGACACCACCGGCGCGGCCAGCACCGGGGCGCAGCAGACCAGCATCAGGGACAACGTAGCCTGTTTCATACATCCTCCTGCAGGCGTTCAAGCTGAAGCCGGACCTGCTGCGCCAGGGCAGCCAGGCGTGACACGGCGTCGCGATCGGGTGGCTGATGCTGCCGCGCCTGCTCCTCCAGCTGCTGCAGGAACTGCGTCAGTGCGTTAAAGCCAAAAATCGAGGCTTCGCCGCGCAGCTTGTGGCTGATGCGGCGGATGCGTTCGTTATCCGCGTCCTGCAGCGCCAGCGTCAGCTGGGCGTGCAGATCGGGCAGCGAGCCGGCAAACAGCGTCAGCAGCTCCTGCAGTAGCGTCGCCTCCAGTCCCAGCTGCTGCGCCAGCGCCGCCCCGTCAGAAACCGGCGGCGCGGCGGGCGGCGTCGCTTCCGGCAACGCCATCACGCGCTGAATTTCACTGTGCAGCGCCTCTTGGCTCACCGGTTTAGCGATGTAGCCGTCAAAGCCAATCTGCAGGCAGTACTCCTCATCACCCTTCATGGCATGCGCCGTCATGGCAATAATGCGCTGGTGGCGCGGCGGCGAGGCGACGGCTTCGCGCTCCCGAATCAGCCGCGTGGCCTGTTCGCCATCCAGCTCCGGCATCTGCAAATCCATCAGTATCAGGTCCCAGCGGGCGTGCTGCAGCTGGGTCAGTGCATCAATGCCGTTGCCGACAATGGCAAACTCGTGCCCGAGCCGGGTAAGGAAATGGGCCGCAAGCTTTTGGTTCACCAGATTATCTTCCGCCAGCAGAATGCGCAGCGAGGTAGCGGCAGTCTGGGGCGGTTCGGTGCGTTCACCGGGATGATCGGCGGCTGGCCGCGGCTGGTTGTTGAGCGCGGCGAGGATTACCTCATACAGCTCACGCTGATCCACCGGCTTGCCAAGGAAATAGTTCACGCCAATCCGGCTGAGCTGTTCGGCGTCCATTGACCGGCTCATGGAACTCAGCATGATGATCTGGCTGCTGCGAAAAGCCGGATTGGCGCGGATCTCCAGCGCCAGCGCAATGCCGTCTTTGTCCGGCATCTGTGCATCCAGCAAAATCAGCGGGTAGACCGGGTGCGTTTGCAGCAGCGCCAGCGCATCGGCGGCGCTGGCGGCTAAGGCCGGCAGCAGCCCCATATTGCGCAGCATATCGCTCATCAGATGCCGGTTGGTGGCGTTGTCATCCACCACCAGTACCGGTAGCTGCGCAAGGCGCGGTGAGGTTTTCAGCGCGTCGGCGGCGTCCTGCGCCGGCAGCGGCAGCGAAAAGCTGAAGACGCTGCCGCTGCCGGGCTCACTCTGTACCTTCAGCTCGCCGCCCAGCCGTTCAGCGAGGCGCGCCGAAATGGTCAGGCCCAGCCCGGTGCCGCCATATTTGCGTGTGGTGGAGGTGTCCGCCTGGCTGAAGGATTCGAAGATCAGCTGCTGCTTCTCCAGCGGAATGCCAATGCCGGTGTCGCGCACGCGAAAGTGCAGCCGGTGCGTGGCGGCATCACGTTTTACCGCCAGTTCCACTTCACCCTGATGAGTGAACTTCAGCGCATTGCTGACCAGGTTGGTGAGGATCTGCCGCAGACGGACGGTGTCGGCGACAAAAGTCTGCGGCACCTCCGGCGCGACATTAAGCAGCAGCTCAATATTTTTTTCCGACGCGGCGGGCATCAGCGGCCGCATGATCGCGTGCAGGAAGGGGCGGATCTCAAACGTCTCTTCATCCAGCTCTATTTTGCCGGCTTCAATTTTCGAGTAATCCAGGATGTCGTTGATAATGCGCAGCAGCGTATGCGCTGAGTGGTAAACCAGCGTCATGTATTCGCGCTGTTCAGCCGTCAGCCGGGTATCGAGACACAGCTGCGTCATGCCGAGGATGCCGTTCATCGGCGTGCGGATTTCATGGCTCATGTTGGCGAGAAACGCGCTTTTCGCCTCGTTGGCGCCGCGCGCGGCGGCCACCGCCTGCAGCGACAGCTGTTCCGCTTCTTTACGCTTGGTGATGTCCTGCAGCGTGCCAATCACCCGTTCCGTGCCGCCGTCGACGGTGACGCTGGCTACCTGACCGGAGAGCAGCATCCAGCGGTAATTGCCGTTACGGTGTAACAAACGGATTTCCCGCTCAAACACCGGCAGCTGCTGGTTACTGGCAGAAGCAAACAGCTGCTGCAGCGGTTCGCGATCGTCGGGATGCAGCAGGGTATCGAGGAAGCTGGCGCTGTAGTGCCAGGTCTCGCGCGGATACCCCAGCATGTTCAGCAGCGCGTCGTTGACCTGCAGCAAATCATGCTGCTGCTGCCAGTCCCAGATACCGATCTGCGTCGATTCGGCGGCCAGCACAAAATCGGCGTGCAGCTGCTGGCGTGATTCGTTAATCATTGTAAAGCCGGACATATCGATATGCAGGCTGACAATGCCGCCGTCCGGCGTGCGGTTATGCTGCACAAACACCTGCCGGTTGCCGATGCGGCGCATCTCGCTGTGGTTATCCAGCCGGCAGCGGCTGACCAGGTTGTCGGCCATCGCCTGACGACTCTGGGCGTTTTCTGTCATGTACACCGTGGCGATGAACGCTTCTGCCAGCGCTGTCAGCGTCATCCCGGTGTGGATGCAGTGCTCCATACCGGGATAAAAGCGCACCACCTGCTGGTTCCAGGCCACCAGACGCTCCTGATCGTCGTACATCAGCATGGCTGCGCGCAGTGAGTCGAGCGCTTTCGGTAGCAAACTATCCGGCATGCAGGCCTCCTTAATCGCTGGCCGGCGCGGTTTCACCCTTTACAAAGGGAAAGCAGCGCGAAGGCGGGTTAAAAGGATCGTTTGTCTGGCGGCGGAAATAGCTGTCGGCAGGCAGCGTAGCGCTGCCCAGCAGCGGCCCCATATTGGCTTTGAACAGCAGCGCTTCCAGCACCATCGCGTTGGTGGAGAGGGTGATGGCGCGGTTGTAATCGCCGGTCGCCTCCACGCGCCCTTCATACCAGCCGCGCTTATCGTCATACTGCAGGCGCGTCATCTGCATCAGCGCATCGGTAAAGGGCGTCTGCCAGAGCGCCCACAGGCCAAACACCGCGCGCGTTGAGACCTGTGCCAGCGTGGGCACCCATTTTCCGTCGTCGGCCAGGGTGTTCCACGCGTAGCCGTTGGCGAACAGGGTGTCATTGACATGCCAGGGCGGTGCCGCAAGGGTAAAATCGCTGCGCGCGGTCAGAATGCCTTCACGCTGCCAGCGCAGCTCCTGAGCGCGATAGACGTTGCTGGCGCGCTGCCGCTGCTGCCGGATGATCTCGCGGTCGGCCCCTGGCAGCTCCCAGCCATACTCCAGTCCGCTCAGCACATAGGGCGTCGTGGTAATGGCGCTGGGGGTCCAGGTGGTGCGCGGATCGCGGCTGTCCACATCCAGCGCCAGTCCGTAAATAATCACGTGCTGAGCCGGCGGGCGCAGCGAGCGATCGTTGGCAAAGCCCCACAGCCCGAGGCCCGCCGCACTGTATTCGCTGTCACCGAGCCGTCCTTCCGGCCGCACGCGCAGCTGCTGCTGCTCGGCCAGCGCGGCGTTGAGCTGCCCCTGTTTATCCACCACCGGACAGAAGTTCCAGCGCAGCACCACGCGCTCAAGGTATTCGCTGTACTGCGGATGAAACGCCGCCACAATGCGCAGCGCCATCATCAGCCGCGCCAGATCGCGCGAGGACCAGCCAATGACCTGCGGCGTATTGCGGTAGCCAACCATGGCGAGGGTTTGCGTGTTATACAGCAGGTTAGGTATGCCGCTCTGCGTCAGCGGCAGGCGGTTCAGGCTGCCCAGCAGCTGCGTCAGGCGGCGGTCAAACGTCGCATCATCAATCAGCCGCAGCTCGCGCGCCGCGGTCAGCGCAATCAGGCTGTCACCCATCTGCCACAGGCTGGTCACCTGGCGCCTGTCGCTGCCGTTGACCAGGCCGCTGCTCTGCTGGTTGTTTTCAAAGTAACGCCAGGCGACGGCCGCCCAGCGCTGCTCTTCATCGGTCAGCGCACCGGTGCGCGCGCTGGTGTGCCAGCCACCGTGCGTCAGCCAGCGCCAGCCGGCGGCGTCGTGCCGCGCCAGCAGCCAGGCGCTGCCCGCCACCGCCAGCAGCAGTAATAACCCGGCAAGGCGAATTACTGTTTTAGGCATGAGGTGGCTACCGGCGGTAATTTCACAGGCGCGGAGCTGTCACAGCGGGCGCATTTACAGGCGCTGCATTTCGGCGCGGTGCGTACCGCCGTGCCGGTCTGATCGCACCAGGTTTTGATGCCCGGCGTAACGCTGAGGAACGGCCGGTTGCGCGGCTCGTTGTTCTGCTCAAACACATCCACCAGACGCTTTTCCCACAGCGACGGGGCATAGCTTGTATTGCGCGGGTCGTTGGTATTGAAGCGCAGCAGCTTGCCCTGTTTTTTAAACATCAGCGCTTCCAGCATGATGCCGTTGTTGTTGGCGGTGAACTCTTTGATCGGACCGTCGCCGTTTTCATACAGGCCTTCGTAGTAGCCTTTGTCCGGTTCATCGGCGTTTTCTATCGCATCAAACAGGCGGTCGGTGTAGGGCGAATCCCACAGCACCCACATGCCCAGCGCGGCTTTCAGCGAAACCGCGGCTACATTCGGCACGTACTGACCTTTATCCGTGATGGTGTTCCAGTTAAAGCCGTCGCTGAAGATGGTGTCATAAACGAAGTACGGGGCTTTATCGAGCTGGTGTTCCGAGCGCGCCGTAAGCGTGCCGGTGATCATGTAGCGGTTTTCCTGCGCCTGATACACGCGGTCGGCGAAGTTCTTCATCCACGGGTGCGAGTGGTTGTTTGGACGCTCTTCCCGATCGTCGGCGTTGTCCCAGCCCATCTCCAGCCCGTGCAGCAGGTAGGATTCGGTCACCACATAATTGTGCTGATTGGTCAGGCGCGGATCGCGCGAATCATAAGGCACCAGTACGCAGTAAATATCGGCCAGCGCGTAGGGCTCCGGCTTGCTTGCCTGGCAGGTGGTAAACCCCCACAGCTGGTAGCCGGAGGCGGCGTACTCTTCATATCCCAGGCGGCCTTCCTGCACATACTGCGGCTTTTTGTCCTTATCCAGATAAGCACCGTACAGCGTGCCGCAGTCATCCACCACGTGGGTGAAATCCCAGCCCAGCACCACGTTATCGATATTGTTGGCGTGCTCCGGATAGCGCTCTTTAATAATTTTCAGCCACAGCAGCATGCGGCCGATATCGATGGCCGAAAAGCCGATCTCACCCGGCTTGTTGAGGTAGTCCACCTTTTGCCCGGTGATGGTGTTATACGCTTTGTTCGGCACCTGATTCTGAAACAGCACCAGCTTGTTGAGCGTGGCCATAAACTGCAGAAAACGGCGATCAAACTCCGCTTTATCAATCAGCCCCAGCTCGCGCGCTGCGGTGAGCGCAGCCAGATAGGAGGCGCTGTCCCACATGGTGGTGGAGGGGTATTTGTTGACCGCGTTCACCAGCCCGGTGGTGGGCTGATAGTTCGCGACGAAGTAAGACCAGGCGTTTTTTGCCACGCGCATTTCACGCGGCGTCAGATCGCCGTGGCGGCTTTTATAGTCCGAGGCGGGCAGGCTGACCGCCGCCTGCAGCGACGGGGCGAGTAACGCCAGCACCAGCAGCAGCATCCTGCGCAACCCAGACAAATGTAGTGATAGCACGCTCATTGCGGTCTTACTCCTTATGACGGTCGGTGGCTGGCGTGGAATGCAGGCAGCCCAGACAAAGTAACTGGCCGTGGGCGATGTAGGAGAGGCTCTCAAGCACCATCGCGTTGGTATCGGCGGTGAGGGCGGCGTTCGGGCTGCCGTCCGGATTAAAGCCGGCTTTCCAGCCTTTGCCGGGCTCCAGCATTGGCAGCATCTGCTGGCGCAGCGCTTCGCTCCAGCGATTGCGGAACAGGGCGTACCAGGCAAACGCCGAGCGGGTAGAGAGCAGCGCGCGCTCGGGTAAGGTGGCACGCGTGGTGTCGGTTTGCTCCTGCAGCGGCAGGGGCTGTTTGCCCGGCAGGCTGCCGGTAAAATCGGGTGCCTGTTCGGCGTAGTCGGCATTGATATCGCCGCGCGCGTCCGGTTTGCCGGTGCGCTGTTGCAGAATCTGCATAATGCGCCAGCTGATTTCTGCGCTGCGTGCATCGAAACCCTGCTCCAGTCCGGTAAGCAGATAGGGCTGGCTGATCAATGCCGGCTGCTTGCCCCACGGCGTACGCAATCCCTCATCAGGCACGGCATGGCCGTCGATATCGATCAGCTTCAGGCCATCCGGCGGCTGGCTGACGGCCAGACCGGCCGCGCTGTTAATCAGACGCAGCACGCTGCCGGCGTACAGGCGATAGCCATAGCTGCCGCGCGGATCGTCCGGTGAAATCACCCAGCGGTTTACCGGCAGGCTGGCGGCCTGCGCACCGCTGCTCTGTAACAGGGCACTGAGCTGCCAGTGCGCCAGCAGCTGCTGCACCGCGGCGGCATGCTGCGGATAGCGCCATACCAGCACCTGCAGCGGCATCAGCAGACGCCCCATATCAATGGCGGAGCCGTTGACCGGCGGGTCCTGTATCAGCGGCGTCAGCGTATCGGCCTGATAAAACGCCGCCGGCAATCCGTCCGCCTGCAGCGGCAGCTGGCCCAGCGCGTCCAGCGCCGAGCTGATGCGATCGTCAAACTCGCTGTCCGGGATGATATCAAGCTGACGTGCCGCGATGGTCGCCAGCAGATAACTGCCGCTGCTCCACAGGCTGAGCCAGGGGGTGTCCGCTTCCGCGTTAGCCAGCCCGTTTGGCTGGGTGTTGTTGACAAAATATTGCCAGGCGACGCGCGCCCAGACCGCCTCATCAAACGTCAGCGCGCGCTCAGCGGGCAGCGGTGGAAAATCTTTGCTCAGTATGATGCCGTCGGTGGTTTCCACCCGCGTCGGCATCTGATGTTCCACCCACAGCACAATGGCGAACCCGATCAGAAAACCAATCAGGATTGTCAGGTAACTGCGCGCACTGTATAACCCCGCTTTAAGACTCATCCGGCCCGGGTCTCCTCGCTGTCAGGTGGCGTCCACATTGCCGCCATGATCATGGGTAACATCGCGGCGATATTGACCGCGCCCCAGAAGATGTTGATAACGTAGCCCGAGGGATCGTCCACATTGCCGCGCGCCACCTGAATCCCGCCCCAGATCAGCCCGAGCAGGGTAAGCAGCACAATCGCCAGCTGCGGTTTCACCAGATAGAGGAAACGACCGGACTGCCGCTCTTTTGGTGTCACGTGAAACTTAATCTTTTCCCCGCGCAGCACGGTGCTGAGTGCGCGTAAATTCACCGAGAAGAACGCCAGGTAGGAGGATCGTCCGTCCCAGGCGGAAATACCCCAGGTGCCAAACATGAACGCCAGCTCCGAGACAATAAAAAACGGCAGAAAATGCAGATAGAAGGGCGTGGAGTAGGCAGACACCGGCGGGATGCCGGTGAACAGGTAGACCAGCGGCGAGATCAGAAAGACGGTGTTCCAGATACAGGCCAGATAGGACCAGAAGGTGGTGCCATACATCAGCGTCTGACCGAGGCTCAGCCTGAAGCGCCGGCGGCTGAAGATCTTATCGTGGAACAGAATGTCCAGCGAGCCCGCGGCATACTTAAAACGCTGAATCATCCATGTCAGCAGGTCCTGTGGCGACAGCATTTTCGATTCAATGCCCGGGTGCATGACAGAGCGCCAGCGTCGCCCGGCATCGCCGTGCAGCACGATCGAGGTATAAATATCCTCAGAGACGTGAAATTTGTAGGGCGTAAGTTCGGTGTCGGCAATCACATGCGGGCGCATGGCCAGGCTCAGCGCGGCGCGCGTCTCTTCGTCGCGAATATCACGGGTATAGCGCGCGATCTCCTCTTCAACGTTGAAGGCATAGCTGCGCAGTGCTGCCTGCATCACCGCTTCACGCCGGTGCACCGAGGCCGCGCCGCAGCAGAACGCCGCATTGGCCCAGTTACGGCGGCGCAGAATCACGTCATAAAACATGCGCGGGTCGTTGAAGAACGGATCGCTGCCGATAGTCAGCCGGCCAAACAGCTTCTCGCTCAGGCTGCCCAGCACAAAGCCGGGCCAGCCCGCTTTGCGTTTCAGCCACACTGGCAGCCGCTCGCCTTCCGGCAAATCATAAAACCACTGTGGCGTCTGCACCCAGGCGACGTCCGGATCGCGGAAATAGCCCAGCGTGTGTTGCAGCAGCGTCGGAAAGACGCGCGTATCCGCATCGCAGATCACCAGAAAATCGCCGTCAGTCTGCTCCATGCCGTTACGAATATTGCCCGCTTTGAAGCCGATGTTGTTATCACGCGTGATGTAGCTGACGCCTTCCTGTTCACACACCGCGCGCATCTCCGCGCGGCGGCCGTCGTCCAGCACGTGTACGGTGAAATCCAGCGCCGCCGGATAGCGCATTTTGCACGCATCCTGAATAGAGAGCCTGACCAGCTCCGGATCTTCAGAATAGGTGGCAATAAACAGATCGACTTTCACCGGCCGATCGAGGGTCTGGTCGGCGGGCAGCAGGCACTGATTGATCGTCTCCGGCGGCGGTGGGCAGGCCGGATCGCGGACCTGCCAGATATTGATGGTAAACAGCAGCGTGCCCACCCACGCCAGGGTTTCCGCCAGCGCCAGCGGTACGGCGTACCACAGCGCATCCACGTTCAGCGATTCCATCCAGCGCCAGCGAATGTAATTGGCACCGAGAATCAGCCCGGCAACCGCCAGCGTCTGCCAGGTGTACATCACCCAGCGCGGCGTCTGCAACGGCGCGGGCGGCCGTCGCGATTCAAAGCGTGAAAAGTAGTGTTCCATAGCGCCCCGTCACCTTTCCTAAAGGTTTGTCATCCCACCCGGTGTCAGCCCTGACGCAAATTAAATAAATGATATTTAATATAATTTATGAAAAATTCTTATGTTTTAAGCCGGGCGGCTGGCTGGTACATAATGCACGCCGCTCTCCCATCCTGCTAGTTATAGTAATAAATTACAGTTATTTACAGGAATTATTTGAAATTTTTACCCGACGCGTGACTTAACCTGCAACACGGCTACACTTATTTTTACACGCTTATCTGTGGCTTTGCTTATGCTTTTAAGATGATTATCTTCACCGGGGTTAATGCTTTATGGCCGATCAGGTGCTCACCGCCAGACCCGCTTCCACCGACATACGCGCATGGCGTTACGCTATTCCGGGACGGCGCGATCTGCGCATCGATATGTTGCGTGGCATTGCGTTAGTGATGATGGTGGTGGCGCATACCGAACTGCTGTCGGTGCTGAATATCTTTACCTGGGAGCGCTTTGGCCTGACCACCGGTGCCGAGGGGTTTGTCATCCTCTCCGGGTTTATGCTGGGGATGCTCAACCGGCAGCGGCTGCAGAAAGAGGTGTTGCTGACCATCGGCTGGACGCTATGGCGGCGGGCAGGGAAAATATACCTGGTTAACATCCTCATTATCCTGCTGATGCTGCTGCTTTCCCGGTTGCCGTTCGTAAATACCTTTGAGGTCACGCACTTTGTTGATCGCTACGCGGGCACGGTGTGGGCGCTGTTTCCCACCACGCCGCAGATCAAGGAGACCTGGTTCAACATCATCCTGTATCTGCAAATCGGGCCCCATCAGACACAGATCCTCGGGCTGTATATCTGCCTGCTGCTGGCCAGTCCGCTGTTTTTGTGGCTGCTGCAGGCGCGCCGGGCCGGCTGGCTGATCCTGCTGTCGCTGGCGGGCTATGTCAGCTATCAGCTGTGGCCGCTGCGGCTGACCGTCTCAGAATTTGAGTTTGCGTTTCCGCTGCTGGCCTGGCAGCTGATTTATGTGCTGGGCATGTGCTGCGGCTGGTACAAAGAGGAGCTGATGTCACTGGCGCGCACACTGCCGGGCAAAATCACCATCGGCATCATGCTGGTGTATGCGCTGGTAATGATGTTTATCGCACAGAATCATACCAACCCGTTTATGCCGCCGGCGCTGCTGATGCACGTGATTCCGCCGGCGGATTTCAACTGGTTTTACCATCATCTGGCGGCGAAGAACGCCCTCGGACCCTGTCGCGTGCTGAATGATTTTTCTCTGATGCTGCTGGTGTACCTGGTGCTGACCTGGTGCTGGCAACCCATTGCGCGCGCCGTGGGCTGGTTTTTGATCCCGCTGGGACAGCACTCGCTCTATACCTTCATTTTGCATGTGTTTGTGGTGCTGGGCGTCAGCCAGTTTGTGCCGTTTGATTTGTGGCACCACGCGTGGATCCGCAACACCTTTATCCACCTCGCGGCGCTGACCCTGCTGTGGTGGATGGCGAAAAAAGAAATTGGCGGTCGTTTTATTCCGAATTAACAGAGGAACGAAGATGGGATACTGCGGGCGGACAGGGAAGACAGGGCAATGGCTACTGCTGGTGGCCGTTACGCTGGCCAGCCAGCCGGTACGGGCAGTGGCCACCGATAACGAATCGGTGTCGGCCAGCAATGAACCCATTCAGGCGGGGGTCTTTACCAGCCGCTGGGGACGGCTGTTTTCCGGTAACAAGGATAAATTTTCCGGCGCGCTGAGCTTTTCCAGCGGCCTGAAGGATCAGTGGCTGACCATCCCTAACGGCTCAGAATCCGCCCGGCAGAAAAAGAAAATTAATCAGCTGCTGAACCTGAGCCTGCAATATTCCCCTTACAGCTACTGGTTCGCCAATATCACAATGCGTGCGCCGATAACGGATTTTGATAAATATACCAGCGATTTTCGTTACAGCTTCGGCTATGACGACTGGCATCCCAACACCTTTAGTCTGGTGTACAGCAACTACGGTGATAACCATTTTTTCCCTTCCGGCAACGCGCGGCGTACCTACTTTGAGCAGGGCGCGTTTACCTTTGCATGGAAATTTTCGCTGCCGAAAGCGCTGGAGCGTCATCTGTTGATCAACAAGGGGGATGCACTGACCTGTCAGGTCGGCTACAGCTGGGTGCCGCGTTATTACTCGCTGGCCGACAATGGCATCCGCGATAACAAACAGGTGGCGCTGGGAGGCTGCGGCTACACCTTTAAGCAGCACTTCTTTATTCGCGCCACGGCCTTCTGGTATCCGCAATCCGATCAGCAGCAGCCGTGGAACGGTGACTACAGCTACAGCTTCGGCTATGCCGGTTATACGCCCGGCTCGCTGTCTCTGCAGTACAGCAACTACAGCGGTACCCGTTTTCCTGGCCGCAGCAACGCCAACGCAAAGTTCCGCGAAGGGACGGTGTCGCTGATTTGGTTTCTACCGTTTTAGGAATCTCACGATGTTAACGTTACAGCCGCAATCCGTGCTTATCGTGGATGACGCCGCCACCTGGCGTAAGCTGCTTTCCGGCCTGCTGCAGCAGTGGGGATATGACGTCTATGAAGCCGAAAACGGCGAGCAGGCGCTGGCGATGCTGGCCCGGCATCCGATTAATCTGCTGCTCAGCGACTGGGAGATGCCGGTTATGGATGGACTGACGCTGTGTCGTCAGGTCCGGCAGCAATTTCAGCAGCGCTACATTTACCTGATCCTGCTGACGGTGCGGGAAAGCACCGACGATCTGCGCGCCGGTTTTGAAGCCGGCGCAGATGATTTCCTGCGCAAACCCGTGAACCGGGTGGAGCTGCAGGCGCGGCTGCACGCCGGCGAACGCATCTTACAGCTGGAGCAAACCCTGGCGCGGCGCAATCACAGCCTGAGTGAAGCGCTGCAGCAAATTCAGCTGGATTTACAGGCCGCTGCGGCGCTTCAGCAGAGCATCCTGCCGCCGCATGCGATGCGTCACGGCGACTATTTTGCCGACTGGCTGTTTATTCCCTCCGCGTGGGTCTCCGGCGATATTTTCAATGTCTTTCCGCTGGATAAGCAGGCGATAGGTTTCTACAGCGTGGATGTTTCCGGGCACGGCGTCTCTGCGGCGATGATGTCGGTGGCGGTGGCGCGGCAGTTTCTGCATGGCCGCACGGTCGAGCGTTTTCTGTATGACGGCGACGCGATTACGCCGCCTGCCCGCGTCGTGCAGATCCTGAATGACCGGTTTATGGCGCAGAGCAGTGACGTCACCAGCTATTTCACCATGGTCTATGGCGTCATTGATCGGCATAGCGGCGCAGGGCGGCTGTGTCAGGCCGGACATCCGACACCGCTGATTGTTTCGCCGGACGGCAGTCTGCGTGAGATTGGCGAGGGCGGGCCGCCGGTCGGCCTGCTGGATACGCTGACGTGGGAAGAGGTCTCCTTTACGCTGGCGCCCGGTGAGCGGCTCTGTCTGTACAGCGACGGCATCAGTGAATGTGAAAACCCGCAGCAGGAGATGCTGGGTGCCTCCCGTTTCGCCGCGCTGCTGGCCGAGCACGCGCGGCTGCCGCTTGCACAACAGCTGGCTCAGATTCACGCCCGGCTGAATCTCTGGCGCCAGTCGCCGGACACAAGCGACAGCGCGGCGGGCGATGATATTTCGCTGCTGATGATTGAACGGCAGCCGCTTAGTGAACAGGAGCAGATAAATGAAAATTGATACAGAACAGATTGATAACGTGACGCTGCTGACGCCGGTGGTGCGCCGGCTGGATGCCTCGGTGGCGATGCGTTTTAAAGAAGCGATTCTCGCCACCATTGCGCAGGGGCATAACCAGCTGGTGCTGGATTTTTCCCGCGTCGATTTTATCGACAGTAGCTGTCTGGGGGCGCTGATCTCCATCCTGAAATCGCTGAGCAACGGTGGCCAGCTGGTGCTGTGCGCGCTGAATAGCAATATCAACAGCATGTTTACGCTGACGCGCATGGATCGGGTGTTTACGCTCTGTACCGATCGCGACGACGCGCTGAGCCGGCTTCGGTAAGGGGGACCCATGTCGCACGTTTTACACCCGGTCACGCTGCAGCTGCCCGCCACGCTCAACAGCCTGACCACGCTGGGCCACGCGCTGCGGGATTTCCTGACGCCGCTGCACCTGAGTGAAGGCTGGATCTATCCGCTGGACCTGGCGCTGTGCGAGGCGGCAAGCAATGTTATACGTCATGCGTATCGCGATGACGCGGGGAAATCATACCGCGTCAGCTTTGCTGGCGACGCGCAGGGCATCACGGTGACGCTGTATGATTCCGGACTGCCGGTGCCGGAGGAGAAACTGCAGCAGGGCGCACCGACCGGGGAAGACTGGCCGGACGCCATGAGCGAAGGGGGAAGAGGGTGGCCGTTGATTTTTGCCAGCGTTGACAGCGTGCACTATCAACGCGGCGCGGAGGAAAATCAGCTGACGCTCTGGCGGGCGCTGCCGCCAGGGCACTAGCGAAACAGCTTCTGCACAAACTCAATATAAGCGGGTCGCCAGACATCCATTTCGTGGCCCAGCGCCGGATAACTGTGCCAGTCGTGATCGATTTTCAGCTGTTCAAGCTGCGCTTTCAGCGCGGTCATATCGCGCCCGGTAATGATGTCCTCTTCGCCTGCGGAGAGCGACAGCAGCTTCAGCTGGTGGTTGACGGCGGAAGCCTTCTTCAGCTGCGCGCTGACGCGAAAATCCGGCACGGTTTCGGTGGTGACACCGCTGAAAATGCCCAGCCAGGCAAACTGATCCAGATGGCGCATTCCGCTGACCAGCGTCTGATAGCCGCCCTGCGAAAGCCCGGCCAGCGCCCGTCCCTCCGCATCGCTGCGCACGTTGTAGCGCTGCGCGATATGCGGAATGATCTCCTGCGTCAGCTCCTTATCTGCGGCCAGCGCGTTGCGGGCATAAAAGGTGTCACGCCGCGTGGCGGGCGCGAACGTTTCCGGCACGATGCCGGCCATATCGGTCTCAGTGTCCGGTATCACGACCAGCATCGGCACAATTTTCCCTTCTGCCAGCAGGTTATCCATAATCTGCGGCAGCCGCGCCTGGATTAACGCTGAAAGCCCGGTATCGCCAAACCCGTGGTAGAAGTAGAGCACCGGTAAGGCCTCCTTGCGGCTGTCGCTGCCCGGCGGCACCCAGACGGAAAGCTGTCGTTCGCGGTCCAGCACCGTGGAGTGCCATGTCAGGGTATGAATTTCGCCGTGGGGAACCTGACGTTCATCCAGCAGGCTGCCCGGTACCAGAATCAGGCTGGTGTTAACCTGCCGCTGAGGCTTTGGCATGGCGCTGCCGGTATCGATGCTGCGAAAGCCATCCACGTTAAAAAAGTACTCATATAAGTTCGGCTGCAGCGGCGCACTGGTAAACGACCAGATGCCCTGATCGTCTTTTTGCATGGGGTGCGAGACATAGCGGTCGGGCGTGGCGCCGGTCACGACATCGACCGCGTGAGCCGCAGGTGCCCAGAGCCGCCAGGTGACGCTGCTGTCGGGATTCACGGCGGAGATCCAGCTGGCGGGTGCCAGCGTTTCTGGTGGCCGCTGCGGCAGTGCCTGCGCGCAGGCCGGGCCCAGCCACAGGGCACACAGAACCGGCAGTAAAGGGCGATAACGCATCAGATTTCCTTACCAAAAAAGACACCCTGTAAGTGTGGCAGATTTTGCCCGGAAGCGCGGCTTTTCACTTGCGGAGCAGCAAAAGACGCAGGCGACGCAAAAAAACGGCCGAGCGGAGCGCTGAATTCACCACAGACGCTATAACTTACTATTCCTGTTGCAACGCTCTGACTGAGGTATTCAATGGAAAACACCACGCAGCTTGACGATATTTCACAGGATCTCTCCGGGTTTGTGGGAACGCATTTCGTTTACACCTACGATAACGGCTGGAAATACGAGTGGTATGCCCGCAATGCCACCACCTGTGACTACCGCATTCATCAGGGGCTGGTCGGCGGACGCTGGGTCACCGGGCAGGCCATGCACGCCGTGCAGTTCGCCCCCGGCATCTATAAAGCTGACTGGCATGAGCCAACCGGCACCTGCGTCAGCCTGCTGTTCGATCTGAACCGGAAAGTGATTCACGGTACCATTTTCTTCCCGCAATGGATTGCCGGTGAAGGACAACATCCGGAAAAAACCATCTGCTATCAGAATGAATTTATTGAAGATATGCACCGTTTCCGCGATGAAGGGCCGGCATACCCTTACGTGATCATTCCCGAGTTTGCCCGGGTGACGTATATGAAAAATGAAGGGCCGGACAATGATGCGGTGATTAACATGCCGCCGGGACAAATGTCCGCTGACTATTTTGACGACAAATAGGGCGCAGAAGGCCTGCAGGCAAAGGCTTTGGTGACCCCGGCATCGGCGCGGGCAGCATGCTTTTCGCCGATGCTGATGATTTATAACTAATAAAAGCAGGAGAGTGGCGCGCCGGGACGTTATAACCGCTATGCTTATTACGGGCACGAGATATTACCGCTAAGTTATTAACGGGAGTGACTGACTACGTATGCTGCTACGAAAGAAGAAAATCCGTTCTCACAGTGAAGACCGGCTGCTGGCGCTGACACTGGCTACCACTGCTGGTATCCTTAATGCGATGGCGTTTGGCGCCTTTGGTTTTTTCCCTTCACATATGACCGGCAACACCTCACAAATCTCTGCGGAGGTGACCGGCTCTGACCTGCACGATCTGCTGTTTCTCGCCGTACTGATTGCCGCCTTTGTCACCGGCGCCATGCTGTCACGCCTTGCGGTAGCCTTTGGGCTGAAGCGCAATCTGCGCACCATATATTGTCTGGTGCTGCTGGCCGAAGGCGTGGCGCTGGCCTTAACCGCGCTGGTTGAAATTTTGTGGTATTCAGAGCGCAATAACGGCGAAATTCTGGTGACGCTGAGTTTTCTGATGGGCATCCACAATTCCACCTCGACGCAGCTTTCTTCCGGCCGGGTGCGCTCCACGCATGTGACGGGCACGCTAACCGACGCCGGCATCGCGCTCGGTTCCTGGCTGCGCGCCTCGCTGAGTCAGAGTGAAGCGGCAGACCGGGCGCTGCACCGTACCGTGCTACTGACGCATATGGTGACGATCTTTTCCTTTTTGTCGGGCTGCGTCGCCGGCTATCTGTTGTTTAAGCTGCTGGGATTTGAAGCCATGACCGGCCTGGGTATCGTGCTGGCACTGATTGCTGCAGGTGGCATTGCGCGAACGCTGCATTTAACCGGCGTGCGCTTCTGGTAACGCTGAGCCAGACGAAGCCGGTTTTCCGTGCAACGCAATCGCATTGCACAGTAAACCGGCAACGCTACGTGAAATCTGGCCGAAAGCGCAGGGCAGTGATGCGTTTTTTACGCGTAGCGCCGGCAGACGTGCTGGCGTGATACAGCATCGTAATGCACGCAGGCACGCTGAGCGGCGATGTGCTGTATTCAGCCTGATTTACCCAGCGTCCAGGGATTGGGCGCTGCATCATCCGGTTTGTTGGCCATATCATTGAGTGAATCCAGATAGAGTGCCTCAACCTCGGCCCGGGCCCACGGCGTGCGGCGTAAAAATTTGAGGCTCGACTTAACGCTGGGATCGTTTTTAAAACAGTTGATGTTGATGAGCTTACTCAGTCTGGCCCAGCCATAATGGGCGACCAGCGCGTTGACTTGCATTTCAAGCGTAATGCCGTGCAGCGGATCGTTGGATCGATGGTCGTTCATGAAAACCTCTGAAATGTTGACGGCAGGATACTGGAAAGGTGAGGGAACGGCAATGCGGCAACCCGCACGATGAAGTGAGCATCCGCCGAACGTTTACGGCGCGTTTTCAGATCATGATTCACATCAGGCTGGTTAGGGGGTCACACGGGAAAGCACAACACAGGAAATACGTCACCCGATACCTTATTTAACATAATATACATTATGCGCCATCAGGCAACATGCAGGAAAGACGGGATTCTGGCGGCGTTCTGCGGCGATTACCGCGGCTGGCTGTCGCTTCATAACTGGCTGTCGCTTCATAAAATGACACAGCCGCGTGGCAGCGCTCTGCTGGCTACGCGGCTGTGTATGCGCATCGTTGCTGAAGGCTTAGCGAGTCAGCTCACGACGTACAATGTCGGCACCGGCGCTCAGCGCGCTCAGTTTGCCCCGCGCCACCTGACGTGACAATGGCGCCATGCCGCAGTTAGTGCACGGATACAGTTTATCGGCATCGACAAACTGCAGCGCTTTACGCAGCGTGTTGGCCACTTCTTCCGGGGTTTCAATGGCGTTGGTCGCCACGTCAATCGCACCAACCATCACTTTCTTGCCGCGGATCAGCTCAATCAGATCCATCGGCACGCGGGAGTTCTGGCACTCCAGCGAAACAATATCAATGCCGGATTTCTGCAGCTTCGGGAAAATCTCTTCGTACTGGCGCCACTCGCTGCCGAGCGTCTTTTTCCAGTCGGTGTTGGCTTTGATACCGTAGCCGTAGCAGATATGCACGGCAGTTTCGCATTTCAGACCTTCAATCGCCCTTTCCAGCGCCGCAATGCCCCAGTCGTTCACTTCATCAAAGAACACGTTGAAGGCAGGCTCATCAAACTGAATGATGTCCACGCCGGCGGCTTCCAGCTCGCGGGCTTCCTGATTCAGAATCTTCGCGAACTCCCAGGCAAGCTTTTCACGGCTTTTATAGTGGCTGTCATACAGCGTGTCGATCATGGTCATCGGCCCCGGCAGCGCCCATTTAATCGGCTGCGAGGTTTGCTGACGCAGGAATTTCGCGTCCTCAACGAAAACCGGTTTCTGGCGCGATACTTCACCGACCACGCTCGGCACGCTGGCATCATAGCGATTACGAATCTTCACCACTTCGCGCTTCTCGAAATCAACGCCGCTCAGGTGCTCAATGAACGTGGTGACGAAATGCTGACGCGTCTGCTCACCATCGCCGACGACATCGATACCGGCCTGGCGCTGATCGTCCAGCGCCAGACGCAGTGCGTCACGTTTGCCTTCGGCTAAAATTTCGTCCTCCAGTTTCCACGGCGACCACAGCGTCTCCGGCTGAGCCAGCCAGGCGGGTTTTGGCAGGCTGCCTGAAGAGGACGTCGGTAATAATTTATTCATAATCAATAACCTTGTATGGGTTTAATTAAAGAGCGTAATGAGCAGACCAGGTGTCGAGAATATCGCGATATGGCTTGATGAAGTTCTCTTCCGTAAACTTCCCCTGCTCTATTGCCAGATGGCTACGCTCTTCACGATCGTAAACAATGCGCGTTAACGAGTGATCGTGATGATTCAGGCTTGGCTGGTAATAGTGTCCTGCCGGCGAGTTAGCGTTATAAATCTCCGGCCGGTAAATCTTCTGGAAGGTTTCCATCGTGCTGATGGTGCTAATCAGCTCCAGATTGCTGTAATCAGCCAGTAAATCGCCGCTGAAATAGAATGCCAGCGGTGCGACGCTGCCTGGCGGCATGAAATAACGCGCCTGCAGGCCCATTTTGCTGAAGTAGTGATCGGTCAGCGACAAGGCATTCTGCTGATACTCCACGCCCAGCACCGGATGGACATTGCCGGTCTGCTGATAAATATTTTTACTGGAGACGCTCAGGCAGATGACCGGTGCTTTGCTGAAGCGCGCTTTATAGCATTCCGAATCCACGAAATACCTGAACAGCTTGCCATGCAGATCGCCAAAGTTCTCCGGCGTGCTGAAGCTGTCATGCTGTTTATTGTGCTCCAGCAGCAACACGCTGAAGTCGTAATCGCGGACATAAGAGGAGAAATTATTCCCGACAATACCCTCAATACGCTGACCGGTTTTCTTATCCAGCACGGTAGTCTGCAAAATTTCAATAATCGGGAAGGTATTGCCCTTGCCTTCGATATCAATCTCCACCGAGATAATATCCAGTCCGACACCGTAGCGATCCCCTTTCGGATTATCCCAGTGCGCCAGCGAATTGAATCGGTTATCGATCATCGTTAAGGCATTGCGCAGATTTTCCTGACGCGTTTTACCGCGCGCCAGGTTCGCGAAATTGGTGGTGATACGCGTGTTTTTAGACGGATTGTAATTTTCGTCAAAACGCGTGGTTTTAATGTTAAAGGCAAAGTCGGTTTTCATCGTGAGCTACCATCCTGATTGTTGACATTAAGACCGGAATGTCGCGCTTGCTTACCAGGATTTCCTGATGGGTGATGCAACGGTCCTGATGCTGTCTGTACGGTTTATAGCGTCTATTTATGCCTAAGTGATTGATTGAATTAAAGTGATATAATTTCACTCTTGCATGAGCCATTTTCATGATTTCCCGCTGCGCGCGTATCCTCTGTTTCCGCCATGCGATAGCCGCTGAGCACGTCCCGGCGCCCTTCTTTCCTGTCTGGCAGGCATAAAGCACCTGGTGAAGGATTTCCACTGAAGTTGCAGAGTGGGTTTTAACAGCAACGCCTTATGTATGTTGGCACTAAAGTGATCGTGTAACAGGCCCGGTTAAAGCCTGTTCGCGCTGCACGGGCCGCGTCCGGATGCGCTTCTCAGGGCTGTTGGTCAGCAACCTGATCTTTTTTCATCGGTGCAACCACCAGATTAACGCCCTGCTCCTGCAGCCGGCGCAGCGTGGCCACCGGCGTTCCCTGATTCACAATCACTACATCAAAATCGGTCAGATGCGCAAACCGGTGCAGCGCCCGGCGTTCAAATTTGGTGTGATCCATCATCAGGATGCGCTTCTGCGCAGCATCAAACATCGCCCGCTTGGTTTCGACCGTCTCGGCGGACTGATGAAACACCGCATCATCAACAATCGCGGACATGCTGATAAAAAACACGTCGGCGCGCAGGCTGGCAATTTCATCTCGTGTCATCCGCCCCATAAAGGCGTTACACCAGTGATGAAACTGACCGCCCAGCCCCATCAGCGTGATATCGCGCCCGTTACGCAGCTCATTCATCAGCGTGAGTGAATTGGTGATCACCGTGAGTGGCGCTTTCATCGCCAGCAGCCGTGCCAGTTGCAGAACGGTGGTGGAATCGTCCAGAAACAGCGCCTGCCCCGGCTCAATGTAGGTGGCGGCTACCTCGGCTATCGCCTGCTTCTCTTCCAGCTGCCGCGTGGCGCGATAGAGATCGCTCGACTCCACCAGACTGGTTGGCGTGGCGGAGACCACACCACGCGATTTATGCAGCAGCCCCCGCGCGACCATCTCGTCGATGTCACGATGCGCAGTCATCAGGCTGATACCAAAGCGTCCGGTGAGATCTTCGATACGTATCGCCCCTTCGGCCATTACGGCTTCAGCAATCAGCTGACGCCGCGCCAGCTGTCGCGCCTGGCGACTGTCGCCGGGGATGGTTTCGGTGAGAAATACGCCAGCGGAAGCATCGTGCGGGTTGTGCGCCATAGTTCGTCCGGAAAAGAGAGCAGAAATACTGATTTGGCTTTGATTACACAGTGTAAATGGCTTTTTTGCAAATGCAGGAAACCGATCGCCGCTGCGGGCGACCGGCCAGCCGGATTAGGGCTTCAGAACAAATGGCGAAACGAAATTGCCGGCGTTCTCTTTGGTGATCAGGATGCAGTCAAACAGCTGCTTTTCTGCAGCTGCACCGGTTTTGCCGGTTTTCAGAAAATTATCGGCCTGCTCAACCGCCTGCTGCGCAAACTGCGCCACCGGCTGCATCACCGTATAGGCCAGCGTGCCCGCTTTAACCGCATCGACCGCATCCGGCGAACCGTCAAAGCCGCCGACTTTCACCTGATTCAGCTTGCCCGCTTCTTTCAGCGCCGCAATGGCGCCCAGCGCCATCTCATCGTTACCGCTGATGACCCCTTTAATCCCAGGATTCGCCTGCAGCAGCGACTGCATTTTGTTAAAGCCCTGGGTGCGGTCCCAGTTTGCCACTTCCTGCCCGACTTTTTTCAGCGTCGGATATTGCGACAGCACGGTATCAAAGCCGTTGGCGCGGGTCGCGGCGTTGTTGTCGGAAGGTGGCCCCACCAGCTCAACGTAACTGGCGCTGTCGCCGACCTGCTTCACCCACTCCATGGCGCCGATAGCAGCGCCCTGCGCGTTATTCGACACCAGCTGCGCCTTTGCCAGCCCGCTCTGATTCAGCTCGGCGTTAATCACAAACACCGGAATGTGCGCGGCAATCGCCTTTTTCACCGATCCGATCGATCCATCCGCATTGGCCGGATCGAGAATAATCGCTTTGGATTTATTGGTAATGGCGGTATCAATCAGCTGGCTTTCGGTGTTGGTGTCCCCTTTGTGCGCGCTGACTTTGGCGCTGTAACCCAGTTTCTCCGCCGCTTTCTGTGCCACCTGACCTTCGGTCAGCCAGTAAGGATTCGAGGGATCGTTGACAATAATGGTCATCAGACCGTTATCCGCCCGGACAGGCAGCGCACAGACAGAGAGTGCCACCGCAGCGGCGACAAGCAGATGTTTAGCAGACATAAGTGCTCCGTTATTATTCAGGGTAGAGGTTTTACGGATAAGGGACGCAGCCGTCACCGCGCCCCTGATTCAGCGCCCGCGCCGGCCGTATTGCAGGGTATTCAGCAATACCGCCAGCACAATGACCGCACCGGTGAATACCGTCTGCCAGTAAGCAGAGACACCGATAATCACTAAGCCATCAGAGAGGAAACCAATCACAAACGCACCGAGCAGCGTTCCGCGCACATTCCCGCGCCCGCCGGTCAGCGCCGCCCCGCCGATCACCACGGCAGCAATCGCCGTCAGTTCATAGGTGGTCCCGGCGGTCGGGCCGGCGGAAGTCAGCTGCGAAGAGAGCACCAGCCCCGCCAGCGCGGCGCAGATACCGGAAAGCACATACACACTAATCTTGACGCGTTTTACCGGCACGCCGGAAAGGTCGGCTGCGCGCTCATTGCCGCCGGAGGCATACAGCCAGCGACCAAAGGCTGAACGGCTCAGTAAAAAGCCGCACGCCAGCGCCACCGCGCCCAGTATCAGCACGCCCACCGGCACGTTAAACAGCCGGTTGAAACCCAGCCAGTCAAAGCCGGTATTCCCCAGCGCCGCGCTGCCGGAAAGCTTGTTATAGGTCAGACCGTTGGTCATCAGCAGCGCAATACCGCGCGCCACGTACATGGTGCCCAGCGTGGCCACAAACGCCGGAACGCGAAACCAGGCGATCAGCACGCCATTCACCAGCCCCACCAGCGCCCCGGTTACCAGCGTCAGCACCACCACCGCCCACACGGGCAGATACAGCACCACGCCCAATCCTTGCAGGTTGATACCCTGCATCATGAAGCCGGCCATCACCCCTGCCAGCCCCAGCGTCGATCCCACCGAAAGATCGATGCCGCCGTTCAGGATCACCAGCAGCATGCCGATGGCCGGCAGGCCGAAGATCGCCACGTGCGACGCCATGGTCAGGAAGTTGGCACCGGTAAAGTAGTTGGGCGAAAGCAGCGAAAAGGTGGCGATAATCACCAGCAGCGCAATAAAGGCGCGCCCTTCCAGCAGCAGGCGCGCCAGATTCAGGTGTCTGCCGCTGCGCGGTGTTGCGGCAACCGGCGGCGCGGCCAGAGTTTGAGTGCGATCGGTCATATCGTTTGCTCCGTTTTTCATGTTATGCCACCAGCGATTCGCCTGACGCAGCCATGATGCGTTCTTTACTGACGCTGGCGTCAAAAATGGCGGCGATACGCCCTTTGCTCATCACCACAATGCGATGGGCGATACTCAGGCATTCACCCACTTCTGAGGTGGTGTACACCACCGCCAGCCCTTTGCGCGCATTCTCTGCCAGCAACCGGAACACTTCGGCCTTGGCACCGATATCAATACCGCGACTCGGTTCATCCAGCAGGATCACTTTCGGCCGGGTGGCGAGCATTTTGCCAATCACCACCTTCTGTTGATTCCCCCCGGACAGCGAACCGATGGCGGCCTCACCGCCGGCCGTCTTCACGGTGACGTTGCGAATAGTGTCGTCGATTAGCTGTTTTTCACGACGCCTGGAGAGCACCAGCCCGCGCACGAAGGCGCCAATACTGGCAAGCGAGAGGTTTTCGCCTACTGACATGGTCTGCACCAGGCCGTCGCGCTGCCGGTCTTCCGGCACCAGCGCCAGCCCGATGCGGATGCGCTGCGACACAGAAAGTCCGGCAAGGTCGGTATCCTGCAGCAGCACCTGTCCGCTCTGTGGCGTCAGGCGACCGGCCAGACACTCCAGCAGCTCGGTCCGGCCGGCCCCCATCAGCCCGTAGATACAGACGATCTCCCCGGCCTGCACGCTAAGCGACAGCGCATCCACCAGCCGGATGCCGGTTTTACTCTGCACCGTCAGCGCATTCACCGTCAGCGCGGGCGGGCCAAAGTCATAGCCCTGCGGCGGCGCGCCCAGATCAAAATGGTCGCCCACCATGTTGCGCACAATCCATTCCAGATCGATCTCATCCCGCCGCGCCCAGGCGGTCATCACACCATCACGCAGCACAACGGCGCGATCGGTGATCTCCAGCGCCTCCTCCAGATGATGGGAGATATAGACAATCGCCACGCCCTGACTGGTGAGATCGCGGATTACCTGAAACAGCACCGCCACCTCGGCGGCGCTGAGTGCGGAAGTGGGTTCGTCCATGATCAGAATGCGGGCATTCACCGAGAGTGCGCGGGCAATTTCCACAATCTGCTGCTGCCCGAGGCGCAGGTTCTCCACCGGCGTCAGCGGATCGATATCCTCCTCCAGTGAAGCCATCAGATGGCGGGTAATACGCGCCTCTTCGGCAAAATCGACCCCGCCCGCATGGCGAATTTCGCGCCCCATAAAGATGTTGTCGCGCACGTTCATATTGGGGGCGAGATTCAGCTCCTGATGAATGATTGAAATACCGCAATCGCGCGCCTCCGTTGCTGAGTGAAACACCTTCGGTTCTCCCTGCAGCAGAATTTCGCCGTCAGTGGGCGTCACCACACCGGAGAGGATTTTCATCAGCGTGGATTTACCCGCGCCGTTTTCTCCAAACAGCGTGGTCACTTCCCCGCGGCGGATCTCGAAATTGACGCCTTTCAGGGCATGGGTAGAGCCGTAAACTTTGCTGACGTTACGCGCCTGCAGAATCACTTCGCCTTTTACCAGCGCCGGGTTAAGGGTAAAGGGTTTCATTGCACCTCCACGCTGACCGGTGTCACCATCCAGTTACCGGGATTGAGCAAACGAAATACACCCACCACCTGCACGGTTTTACCCGGGAGCGCATCACGGTTCAGCTTATCCAGCACCGCGTCTTTCATGGCGCGGTTAATGGCCGCACCGGCATTCTGGTACTCAATCTGGTTGGTGAAGTCACCGAACTGAATTTTGCCGCTGGCGTCACGCAGGTCGGTGCCGGTGATTGCCGGGCCGGTCTGCAGGCGTATATGGATTGTCTCCGGCACGCCTGCCACCTTCAGCGGAAAAATCCCCATCTGTCCCGGTTGCACCACCCCTTTCAGCTTCACCGGGATGACCGGCAGCGGTGAGCCCACGCCATACTTTGCCGCGGCGGCCTGCTGACCCGCCTGCAGCGCGCTGGCCAGCGTGGTGGCCTCCACGGCGCGCGCGGTGACATCCTGCTGAATGCCCGGAAACGTCTGCTGACCGTAGCGGTCCGCGACGAATCCCTGCTGCGCGTCATCACCGGAGCCGGTTCGCACCACTTTGGTATCCAGCGCGATGGCGGTTATCACCGCCAGCACCGCTGCGCCTGTCAGCAGATAGCGCCGCATGCGCTGTCGCGTCAGCTGCTGAGCCAGTATCGAGACATCGGACATAACATGACCTCTCACCGTTGAGCGGCGTGGTCGTCCGCCGCCAATGTTATAAATGTGATAACTTGTGTGATGAGAATTGTGTCAGCGCGGTTAAATTGTCAACAGGCTGGCGGCAATTTTTTCAGGAGAGCGATCTGGATCGCTTAATCCATCTTAACCCGGTAAAAACGGACTTTTACCCATACTATTAAGGGTTTCTTAACAGTAGCAAAGGCCCTGCCGGCAGGGTTAGCGCAGCGTTTTCGTGATCCTCCTCGCTAAGCTGAGTGAAATTTATTATGAAAATAGAAAAATAATACGGAAGATATGTTATCTCCATGAGAAGTGGTGTAAGAGTTCAGTTAGCAAAAAATACACAGACTGTTAACACCCGCATTCCTGTAACAGGGATAACCAATGGAGGTAGACGTGGTGAGTGGCGATATCATTCTGGGGCTGGATTCCGGTACCTCAGTGGTCAAAGCCGTGGCGTTTGATCTGGAAGGCCGGCAGCTGGCGTGTGCCTCTGTGCGCAATCGCTATTATCGCAGTGCGGGCGGTGCAGCCCGGCAATCCCTGACGCAAACATGGCAGGATGCGGTCAGTGCGATACGCAAGCTCAGCGAACGCATGCCGGATCTGGCTGGCCGCACGGCGGCACTGGCGGTAACCGCCCAGGGCGACGGCAGCTGGCTGGTTGGCAGAGAGAATCAGCCGGTGGAGGATGCGTGGATCTGGCTGGACGCGCGCGCCGCCCCTACCGTGAACTGGCTGAATCAGCAACCGCTTGCCGCAGCCCGCTTTCACGCCACCGGCACCGGCCTGAACACCTGCCAGCAGGGCGCGCAGCTGGCGCACATGGACCGCCATACGCCGGAAGCGCTTTTACAGGCCGAAGTGGTGCTGCATTGCAAAGACTGGCTCTATCTTAATCTGACCGGCGTGCGCGCCACAGACCCTTCAGAAGCCAGCTTTACCTTTGGCGACTTTCGTACCCGTCACTATGACGAGACGGTCATCGCCGCGCTGGGCCTGACGCATCATCGCCACCGGCTGCCGGAGATTCTGGACGGTACGCAAATCACCCATCCGCTGACCCCCGCGGCGGCAACGCAGACAGGTCTGCACGCCGGGACGCCGGTGTGCCTCGGCTATGTCGATATGGCGATGACCGCGCTGGGTGCCGGGGTGCACACCGGGGAAGCCGGTACGGCCTGCTCGATTGTCGGCTCAACCGGCGTACACCTGCGCAGCGTGCCTGCCGGCGATGTCTGGCTTAATCCGGATCAGACTGGGTACGTCATTCCGCTGCCGTGGCCCGACTATGTCACGCAGGTACAGACCAATATGGCCTCCACGCTCAATCTTGACTGGCTGCTGAACCTTGCCAGCGATCTGCTGCGCACCTTTGACTGCGAAACCGATCACGCCCGGCTGGTCGGTCAGATCGACCGCTGGCTGACGGAAGCAACGCCCGGCACCCTGCTGTTTCATCCCTATATCTCACTGGCAGGCGAGCGCGGCCCCTTTGTCAACGCCGGCGCGCGTGCCAGCTTTACCGGCCTCAATTATCAGCACAACTTTGGTGACCTGGTGCGCGGCGTCATTGAAGGCATTGGCATGGCGGCGCGGGACTGCTATCAGGCGATGGGCCAGCGCATGCCGCAGGAGATCCGGCTTACCGGCGGTGCGGTGCGCTCACGCCCGCTGCGGCAGATCCTCTCCGCCTGTCTGAATGTACCGGTTCGTATCAGCCAGCGTGAAGAAGCCGGTGCCGCTGGCGCAGCGATGATGGCGGCGGTGGCGATTGGCGCTTACCCGTCAATGGCCAGCTGCGTGGAAACCTGGGTGCGGCCGCTGCTGGATGCGCCGGAAGCACCTGTTCCGGCGCTGGCTGAGCGCTACCAGCAGCTGTTTCCGGGCTATCAGCAGCTTCGTCATGATCTGCCCGCCGCCTGGCAGGCATTAACAGCGTTGCAGGGAGTTTCTCATGAGTGATACCACAGTTGATCTGTTTGTCATTGGCGGCGGCATTAACGGTGCTGGCATTGCGCGCGATGCCGCAGGACGCGGCTTATCGGTGATGATGTGTGAAAAGGATGATCTGGCCCAGGGCACCTCTTCACGGTCCGGCAAGCTGGTGCACGGCGGGCTGCGCTATCTGGAGTACTACGAGTTCCGGCTGGTGCGCGAAGCGCTGATCGAGCGTGAGGTGCTGCTAAACGCCGCACCACACATTATCTGGCCGATGCGCTTTGTCCTGCCGCACAGCCCGAGCGATCGGCCGGCATGGCTGGTGCGGCTGGGCCTGTTTCTCTATGACCATCTGGGTGGACGCAACAAACTGCCGGGCACCCGTATGCTGGATTTGCGCCGCGATCCGGAGGGTGCACCGCTGCTGGATAGTTACCGCAAAGGCTTTGAATACTCCGACTGCTGGGTGGATGACGCGCGACTGGTCACGCTGAATGCGCTGGATGCCGCCGAACGGGGCGCCACCATTCTGACGCGCACCCGCTGTGTGGCGGCAGAACGCCAGGCGGGCGCGTGGCGGATTACGCTGCAGGACAGCCAGAGCGGCGCGCAGCGCACGGTCTCTGCCCGCGTGCTGGTCAACGCCGCCGGCCCCTGGGTGCTGGACATTGTCAAACAGGTGACGCGCAGCAGCAGCCAACGCCGCGTGCGGCTGGTCAAGGGCTCGCACCTTATCGTGCCCAAATTCTGGGAAGGCCAGCAGGCTTATCTGGTGCAGAACACCGATAAACGGGTGATCTTTATTAATCCTTATGAAGGCGATAAAGCGCTGATCGGCACCACCGACATTCCGTGGCAGGGAGAAGCCGGTGACGTTGTGGCGGATGACAATGAGCAGCAGTATCTGCTGGATGCGGTCAACCGCTATTTCAAAGTGAAACTGCGCGCCAGTGATGTCATCACCCGTTTCTCTGGCGTCCGTCCGCTGTTTGATGACGGCAAAGGCAATCCCTCTGCCGTGACGCGTGACTATGTGTTTGAACTGGACGACCAGCAGAACGCCCCGCTGCTGCATGTGTTCGGCGGCAAAATCACCACCTTTCGCAAGCTGGCTGAACACGCGCTGCAGAAGCTCAGCCCCTGCTTCCCGACTATGGGTCCGGACTGGACGCGCAGCGCTACGCTGCCGGGCGGCGACATGGAGGGCGCAGATTTTGCCGGCTTCCTGGAGCAGGTCAAAGCGCGCTGGCCATGGCTGCCGCAGCCGCTGCGTCAGCACTATGCACGTCTGTACGGAACCCGCATGGAGAAGCTGCTGGAGCACGCCAGCGAAATCGCCGATCTCGGTCGCCATTTTGGCGGGCAGCTGTATGAAGCAGAGGCGCGTTATCTGGTCGCGCATGAATGGGCGCAGCAAGCCGAAGATGTGCTGTGGCGGCGTACCAAGCATCAGCTGCATCTGAATGAGGCGCAGCGCGCGGCCTTCACCCGCTGGTTTACTGACACGTTTACTGAGCATGCGCCGCTGCGCGCCCATGCCGGATAAGGGAAATACCATGCCGCTGACACTTTCACTGAACACCAATCCGCTGGTCAACCGCTTTGCTGACCCGCAGGATCTGATTACCACCGTTGCCCGGCAAATCCGCATTCGTGACTTGCAGCTGACGCACGAGTTCATTAACCCCGGCTGGCCCGCCGCCACCATCATGCAGATGACGCGCCGCATGCAGCGGGCGCTGCGCGACACCGGCGTGCGCGTGACCTCCGGGATGACCGGGCCTTATGGCCGCCTGAATCATTTTGGTCATCCTGATGCTGCGGTGCGCCGCTATTATATTGACTGGTTTAAGACCTTTGCCGATATCACAGCCAGCCTGGGCGGCACCGCCATCGGCTCGCAGTTCGCCATCTTCACCCAGCAGGATTTCAACGATGTGGCGCGCCGCGAGGCGCTGATCGCCATCGCCATTGACTGCTGGGCCGAAGTCGCCGAGCACGCGCGGGCGGCAGGCCTGCGCTATCTGTTCTGGGAGCCGATGAGCATTGGCCGCGAATTTGGTGAAACGATACCCGCCTGTCTGGCACTGCAGCAGCGGCTCAGCGCCTGTGATTTTGCCGTGCCGATGTGGATGATGGCGGATATCGATCACGGCGATGTCACGTCTGCGGATGCGCGTGACTACGATCCTTATGCCTGGGCAGAAGCGGTGCCGCGCTACTCGCCGATTATTCACATCAAGCAAAGCATGATGGATAAAGGCGGCCACAGGCCCTTTACATTGCAGTACAATGCCGGCGGCCGCATTCAGCCACAGCCGCTGCTGGATGCGCTGGCGCGCGGTGGCGCGGAGAATAACGAGATCTGCCTGGAGCTGAGTTTCAAAGAGCGTGAACCCACCGACAGCCGGGTCATCGCTGACATTGCCGAGAGCGTGGCATTCTGGGCCGATCACATTGATACCGGCGTGCAGGATTTGCATCTGGTCAACCCGCCGCAGCGCTAACTCTGCGACGGGCCTTCCGTAACCGATAAGGGAATAACACATGAAACCGGCACCCACCCCTGCTGAGCGCGATGATTCTCTGGCGCTGCGCGCTGCCTGGCTGCACTACGTTGGTGGTCTGACGCAGGCGGAAGTGGCAAAACGTCTCGGGCTGCCCTCGGTGAAAACACACCGCATGATTGCGCGTATGGTGGCCGAAGGTGCGGTCAAGGTCACCATCGATGGTGACATCGTCGACTGCGTCCGGCTGGAAGAGCAGCTGCGCGGGAAATATGGTTTTCGCTTTTGCCAGGTGGCACCGGATCTGGGTGAAGAGGGTCTGCCGGTGCGGGCGCTGGGGATGGCGGGCGCCGACTATCTGCGCAATCTGCTTGCCGCCTCACCCGCACTGACGCTGGGGCTGGGCCATGGGCGAACGCTCTCTGCGGCGATCCACCAGCTGCCACGCACCGAGGCGCCGCAGGTGCGCTTTGTTTCCCTGCTGGGCTGCCTGACGCGCAACTATGCCCTGAATCCGCATGACGTGATGCATCGCATCGCAGAAAAAACCGGCGCGCAGGCGTACATGATGCCGGTGCCGTTCTGCGCCAACACCCGTGAAGACCGCGATGTCCTGCTGGCGCAGCGCGGCGTGCACGAGGTGTTTAGCATGGCCGAAGCCAGTGAAGTGAAGCTGGTTGGCATCGGTACTGTGGAACCGGCGGCGCAGCTGGTAGAAGCCGGCATGATTGACGAAGCGGAGATCCATGAGATTGCCGCGTCCGGTGCCGTGGGGGAACTGCTGGGGCACTTCTTTAATGCCAGCGGGCAGATGATCCATAACTCGCTGACGGCGCGCACCCTTTCCGTGCCGCTTGAACTGGGGCATCACGCCGACATCGTGGCGCTGGCTGGCGGCAGCAGCAAAGTGGCCGCTCTGCGCGCCGTGCTGGCCAGCGGCCTCGTCACCGGGCTGATCACCGACGAGCAGACGGCCCGGGCGCTGCTAACCCCCTGAGGTTCAGCCACGCCGGGGCGCGGGGCACAATTCACCGGGCAGCAGGCCGAACAGCCAGTCATCCTGCCAGCGTCCCTGCAGAAAATAGTTCTGCCGCAGCGTGCCCTCGTGCGTGAAACCCACTTTCAGCAGGGTGCGGCGGGAGGCTTCATTACCTGCCGTGACCGTCGCGGTCAGCCTGCGGTAGCCGCACACATCGAACGCGAAGCGGGCAATATCATAGAGTGAACCGGCTCCTAACCCCCGGCCATGAAATGCCGGCGCAAGGATAAATCCAACCTCCGCGACGTTGTCACCGCGATCGATAAAACCGGTCACCCCCGCGGGTATGGCACTGCCCTTTTCACTCATCACCAGGCAGAGCCAGTGCGCGCTGCCTTTCTGCCATGGCGGCAGCCGCGGCAGAAAGGAGTGGGTGCGGATATCCTCTGTGCTGCGCGGCGCGCTGATATAGCGCATGATGTCCGGGTCCTGATGCAGTGCCAGAAAAAAAGGCCAGTCAGCGGCGGTCATGGGACGATAGTCAATGCTGGCAGAGCGAACAGCAAACATGCAAAACTCCCGTGGGATAACGTGCTAAACCAGGCTCAGCGTCAGCCCCTGCGCGCGCAGCTGCTGCTGACAGGCGATGTCCAGACTGCTGTCGGTAATGACCTGTCTGAAAGGCTGCTGCGGGGCCAGCGCGTAAGGGTGAATCTGACCAAACTTGGAAGCATCCGTCAGCGCAATAGTGTGGGCCGGCTTCTCCATAATGGCGTTGACCACGTCACAGCGCAGCATATTGCGGCTGGTAAAGCCGGTGGTGGCATCCCAGCCATCAATGCCAATAAACGCCTTGTGAAAATTAAGGTGCTGGATGCAGAGCCGCGTCAGCGGGCCAACCACCGATTCACTGCTTTTCTGAAACAGCCCACCGAGAATAATCACATCGCCGCCCTTTTCCCGCAGCAGGCCGGCGATGTAGTGGCTGACGGTCACAATGGTGATATCCTGGCGATCGCTGAGCTCACGCGCCAGCAGCGCATTGGTGCTGCCGCCCTCGATAAATACCGTTTCCCCCGGATTGACCAGCCCGGCGGCAAATTCCGCCAGGCGCTTTTTCACGGCAAAACGGGTTTGCATCCGGGCCCCGACATCGTCACTTTCCGGCGCAACGGCCGAACCGTGTACCCGGCGCAGAAAACCGCCTTTTTCCAGCGCATTGAGATCCTGCCGCACCGTCACTTCGGAAACGCCGGTGGTCTGTGCCAGTTCATTGACGCTGACGCTGCCGCGCGCGCTGACCAGCTGAATAATGTGTTCATGACGTGCGTTCATGGTGTTTGCTGTCCTGTCAGCGATCCAGTCCCAGACTGCGGCGGCCTGTGGCATTCAGCGCCTGTGGCGTAAATCGACCGCGCCAGTGTTGCTCATAATCTTCTTTTGGGAAATCCCCCGGTGACGTCCCGTTCGCCAGTGCCTGCGCCACGCTGGCGGCATACGCGGCGTTTTTCTCACACAGCGGCGCGGCCGGAATGTACATCACATTGCCCCAGCCCTGCTGGTTTTCCACCGGTGCCACGGCATGAATGACGTCGCAGTGCCACCAGACGGAGTCGCCCGCCTCGAGCGCCGGAATGGAACACAGTCCGTCGATCAGCTCCGGATGCCACTGCGCTGAAACCGGCAGCACCTTGCCCGGCGCCACGCCACATAACTCCTCTTCCGGTACATCGTTCAGCAGCGGACGCAGCAGCAGATACGCCATCGCTTCCGGCACCGGGACCACATGCAGCAGTCCCTGGCCGGGTTGCATATCCGAGAGCGCTGTCCAGCCCTGAAACGTGCGAAACACCGAGCACTTTGTGGTGGTGCCGGACTGATATTCATTAACCTCAGTGCGATGCGCCGCATCCCAGGGATCGTACTGATCAAAGTGATTGCTGAAGATCGGGCCGAACACCTTCTGATAGGCCGGCAGCAGCCAGCGCTCCAGTGCGCCGGAATCGGTATGCGCGCCCAGCCCGCGCGAGGTGGTGCCCGGCGGACGACGGCGGATGCGATCCGGATACAGAATACTGACATCCGGCTCAAACCAGCGTCTGCCGCCGGACTCAAACTTCCACAGGCGATTAAGGAAAGACTGGGTTTGTGCCATCGCCTCACTCTGGCGCGCGGCCATCTGCGCTTCGCTCCAGTAGATGGGGTAAATCTCCGGGCGCGACGCGTCCAGATTGCCAAAGAAATTGTCACCGGGTCCGGCGTAAACCTGATCAAAGGCGTTGTCGTCCAGATAGCGCATCATGGCGGCATCCCACGCCAGCGCCTGATCGCGGGGAAACGTCTGCCTGACCACCACGCAACCGCGTCGGCGGATATGCTGCCGGGTGGCTTCGTCAAGGCTGCCAGCGGCAATCTCAGCCTGAGTAATCTGCGGCCATGCGCTGCCGTTCTGTGCCTCTTCCGCGCGCGCGGCGGCAATTTCACTGACAATCTTACTTTTGACTTGTTCAAACAGCCCTTCAACGTCGCCGATCTGCGCGCGCAGGGCACGCTTAAGCTGGCGAATGGCCTGTGGACAGTCGGCGGGCTGCTGTTCGGCAGTAAACGGGGTGGTCATGGCGCGCTCCTCGGGTCAGCGGGTTATTTTCAAATGAAAGCTTTTACACTTTCATTTATGGCGCATACCGCCCGGACATCAAGCCTGCTGAGGGAAATAGTGAAGCGCGATCACAAATCGAAGGTTAATTAGCCTTCATTCGTAAATCAGCAGGTTTCAGCATTGCACGGTAACCGCATAAAAGGCCGCCCCATCGAGGCGCGTTGCACGGGTATCGGCATCCAGCATCAGGCAGAGTTCGACATCGTCAGCAAAGCCGCGCTGGCGCAGCTCCTGGGCAGATGCACAAGTCGCCAGATCGCGAAACGCCTGCTGTTTTGCCTGTTGCCACACGGCTGCCGCCGCCTGCGCCTCAGGCGAAGCCGTGCGCTCGGCCAGTGCCGCCACCAGCCCACCCGCCGCAACATAATCTTCCAGCGCCGGTCGAAGCGAGCCATCGGGCCAGCGTTCACCGCAGGGGATAATCAGAATGGTGTCGAAATGGCGGATAGCCGCAACGGTAGCGGACAGATTGCGCAGGCAGGCACTGAAGATCACCGCCCCGCTTTCACGGGCGCTAAAGGCTACTGTTGAACCATTAGGCGAAGGCAGTACCAGCCGCGAACCGGGCGGCAGCGTGGTTAATGAGGAGGGTGACAGGCTGAAGTGCGCCCCGCTGACTTGCCGCTCTGTGCTCGCCAGCAACGCCCCCTGCGCCTGGGCAAACTGCGCGGCAGTGTCATCCCGCCACCGCCACGGCAGAATGCAAGCGTCACGGTTACAGGCAAGACTGACGCAGGTGGAAAAGGACATCACGTCTACCACCACCACACACGCCACTTCGCCGGCCAGCCACCGGGCTGCCGCTAAGCCCCACTCCAGTCGGATAGTCTGTGCTCGCTGGGTAAACCAGCCGCTGTTCACGGCAGACATAGTTTTCCTCCGCGTCGCTGCAGCTGTTTGCCGTTATGATCCGAGCAGATGCCGGTACTGAACGAAATCGGTTTTGCTGGCAACCTGATCGTACAATGCGCGCGCCGCGGCGTTGCTTTCCTGCGTCATCCAGTAGACGCGGGCACAGCCAAGCTGCTCTGCCTGCTGATAGACCGCCAGCATCAGCGCTTTGCCGCAGCCCAGCCCGCGGGCGGATTCGCTGACGTAAAGATCCTGCAGATAACAGGCGTTACCGCGCGTCCAGGTTGAGCGGTGCGTCAGAAAATGCACCAGACCGACCATACTGCCGTCGCGCTCCGCGACCAGACAGTGCATCGGCTCTGCGCGCGACAGCAGGCGGCGGAAGGTTTCGCCGGAGGTATCATCATCAATAGTGGTCTGATAAAAGCGCTGATATCCCCGCCACAGCGCCATCCAGGGAGAAAAATCCTCCGCGCGTAATGCCCGTATTTCCATACCCGGTCCTTATTGATTGTTATTGATGGCACGAATGATCTTATCGGCGGCTCTCACGCGATCATCATTCGGATACCACTTATTGGCCAGCATAATAACGGCAATTTTTTGCGCCGGGATGAATACCGCATAGGTGGCGAAGCCATTGGTGGAGCCGGTTTTGTTGTACCACGCCTGCGCCGGCGCTGCTTCTGGCGGCGAAACCGGCGTGGCAGGCATACCGTTCATGATGCGCGCCCCGCTGTTACCCGCCACCCGTTGCGCTTCATCTGCCGCTAAAGGGTAATACTCCCACATCATCGCCTGGGTGAAGGCCTCCGTACGGTAGTACCCCTGCTGCGTAGTCGCGATCGCCTGTTGCCACGCCGGGGCCACTGGCTGCTGCTGTAACTGAATAGCCAGCCAGCGGATCAGATCCGCCGACGTTGACTTCAGCCCGTAAGCTTCCGCATCCAGCGGCGCGGGCGTCACGCGCACGGGCTTATCCAGCTTGCTGTACCCCTGCGCATAGCGCCCCATGGCTGCCGCGGGCACCTGCACATAGGTATGCGACATTCCCATCGCCGGTAATAACTGTTTTTCCATGGCGTCGGTAAACGACTGGTGCAGGCTTTTCGCGGTGATGATGCCCAGCAGGCCAATACCTAAATTGGAATACACACGTGTCGTTCCGGGCGGTTGCGGCGGCTGCCAGTTTTTATACCACGCCATCAGCTGCTGATTATCTTTCACGGTATCGGGCACAAACAGCGGCGTGCCGCTGGTATGGGTCGCCAGATTAAGCAGCGTCACCCGATCAAACGCACTGCCCTTCAGCGCTGGCAGCCACTGGCTGACGGTGTCGCTGAATGCCAGCTGATGCTGCTGTGCCGCATAGCTGGCCAGCGTGGCGGTGAAGGTTTTGCTCAGCGAACCGATTTCAAACAGCGTCTGTTCGCTGACGGCAACCTGCGTCTGTTTTGAGGCGACACCGTAATTATAAAAGTGCGTTTTACCCTCGTGCAGGATCGCCACCGCCATACCGGGGATAGCGTACTGCTGCATCAGCGGGACGATTACCGCATCCGGTGAAGGTTCGGCCAGCGCGCTGCCGCTCAGCAACAGCGTTACGACAAAAAATCGGGCGGGTAAGCGCATAAAAAATCCTTTTATTCCTGTCACAGGTGGATGTCAGGGCCGCAGTATACCCTGCCCGCGTCCCCTTTACGCGCCATCGCTGTCTGCAAGTGAACGGTGTCACATCTTCTCAATGCCGGGTTGCTGTTTTTTCAACCGACTCCTATACCTCTGTAAATTAAGCTTTAACCGCAAGGGAGCGTGCTATGGATAATGTGTTGACCCGTGAACAGCGACTTAACCAGCTTCGTCAGCGACATGCCGCACCGGTACTGATTGTCGGCGGCGGTATTAATGGCATCAGTACCTTTCGGGAACTGGCTTTACAGGGCATACCGGCCATTCTGATTGAAAAAGGCGACTGGTGTCAGGCAGCAAGCGGTGCGCTGTCACGCATGATCCACGGCGGATTACGCTACCTGGAGACCGGCGAATTTGCGCTGGTGAAAGAATCGGTGATGGAACGCGATCGCCTGCTGAAAAACGCCGCGCACTATGTGTTCCCCCTGCGGACCACGGTGCCTGTCGATAATCTCAGTGGCGGGCTGGTCAATGCGACGCGGCGCTTTCTGCGGCTGAGTGATAAACCCACGCGGCGCGGCGCAATGCTGATTAAAACCGGCCTCAGCCTTTACGATCTCTATACCCGCCAGTATGGCACCATGCCGCGCCATCAGGTGCGTAATGAAGCGGCCACGCGCGATCGCTGGCCAGGTTTTGCCCCGTGGGTGAAATACAGTGCCAGCTATTACGATGCGTGGATCAGCGCACCGGAGCGGCTGGGCTTCGAACTCATTGAGGACGCAGAGCGCGCCTGCCCGACAGCGCTGGCACTCAACTATCTGCAGCTGGTCAGCGCTGACGGCGAAACGGTCACGCTGCAGGATGTCCTGAGCGGCGAGCACTTTACCCTGCAGCCGCACGTGCTGGTGAATGCCGGAGGCGCGTGGATCGATCAGCTTAATCAGCGGCTGCACGCGAATGCCGGTGGACCCCGGCTGATTGGCGGCACCAAAGGCTCACATCTGATTCTTGACCATCCGGAGCTGCTGCAGATGCTGGCGGGTGAAATGGTCTATTTCGAAAATGAAGAGGGCCGCGTCTGCATTATGTTCCCGTGGTTTGGGAAAGTGCTGGTGGGCTCAACCGATATTCGCGTGGACGACCCTGACAGCGTGGTGTGCGAAGAGGAGGAAAAAGCCTACATCCTTGCCTCGCTGCGCTTTGTGTTTCCGGACATCGTGGTGCCGGACGCCGCGGTGGTTTACACCTTTTGCGGCGTGCGGCCGTTGCCGGCCAGCGACGCCACGGTCAACGGCCAGATCTCCCGCAACCACTCGCTGGTGCTGCTGCCACCGGATGCCACCCGCGCCTGGAGTACGTTGTGTCTGGTCGGTGGCAAATGGACCACCTTCCGCCGCTTTGGCGAGGAAGCGGCCGATCGCGTGCTGCGCCTGCTGGGCGAAAAACGTCAGGTCTCCACTACCGATCTGCCCATCGGCGGCGGCCGGGATTTTCCCCCGGCTTCCGGCCAGAGCGCGTGGCTCAGCCAGCTGGCCCGGCAATATGACGTGCCGCTGCCGCGCGTCACGCAACTGGTCAAACGCTATGGCAGTCGCGCCCTGCCGCTGCTGGCACGCATTCAGCAACAGGGAGAGCAGCCGCTGCGCCAGCATGCCGACTACAGCGCGCTGGAGCTGCATTATCTGATTGAACATGAACAGGTGTGCCAGCTGGAGGATCTTCTTGTACGACGCACCGGGCTGGCCATCTGCGGCGAGCTCACCCCCGCGCTGATGCAGGAGATCTCGCTGCTGCTAGCCAGCACGCTGGGCTGGAACGAAAATCAGCGCGTGCAGAATCTGCAGCGCACCTGCGCCAGCCTGGCGCGCCTGCACGGTCTCACCGGCCTCTATCCCACAGTTGTTCAGGAGGAAATCCGCCATGTCAGTAACCAGTAAGGTGCGGATGAATCGTCTGTTCCGCGACGGCAAATGCCTGGATGTCGCCATCGATCACGGCATCGCCAACGAACCCGATTTTCTGCTGGGGCTGGAGAATATTGCGCACGTTATGCAGAGCCTGATTGCCGCCCGGCCGGACGCGATACAGGTCAATTACGGTCAGGCCGATCTGCTGCAGCAGTGTCCGGCGCGCAAACCCGCGCTGGTGATGCGCACCGACGTAGGCAACGCCTATAACGCGTCCCGCCACCGTGAAATGTGGGCAGTGCTGCACAATCCGGACGAACCCATTCTCGCCGCGCTGCAGATGGACGCCGCCGCGGTGGTGGTGAACCTCTATCTGATTCCGGATGAACCCGGCATTTTGCGCATGTGCATCGAGAATATCGGCCGGTTACGGCAGGCGTGTGAACGTTACGCGATGCCGCTGATGGTCGAGCCGCTGGTGATGGCCCCTGCCGGTCAGGGGGCGGCCTATGGTTCGCTGGGCGATGTGGAGAAAATGGTGCCGCTGGTCAGGCTGGCGCGGGAACTGGGTGCAGACATCATCAAAGCGGACCCGACCGATAACACAGATGACTTTCACCGCGTGGTTGAAGCCGCGCGCTGCCCGACGCTGGTGCGCGGCGGCGGCAAAGGAGAGATCGGCGCCGTGCTGGCTAAAAGCGCGGCGCTGATGGCCCAGGGTGCCAGTGGCATGGTGTACGGGCGCAATGTGTATCAGCACGAGAATCCGTCGCGCGTGGTTAAGGCACTGATGGCAATCATCCATCAGGGTGCCAGCGGCGCGCAGGCGCTGGATATTTACCAGCAGGGTTAAGCCTCACCTGCCTCAGTGCGCAGGCGGTACGCCGTCTTCGCCGCGTAAACGGAGTCGGATATGAGCCAGCTTCTGGGCATTGATGCCGGCAATACCATGATTAAAGCGGTGCTGTTCGATCTGCGTGGCCGCGTGCAGGCCGTGGCAGAGTGCGCCGGTGAAACACAGCAGTCGCAGCCCGGTTATGCCGATCGCCGCATTGACGATATCTGGCAGGGAGTCTGCCAGGCCGTGCGCGGTTGTCTGCAGCAGGCAGGCAGCGACGGCCGGGATATTATTGCCGTAGGCGCGGCCGGGCACGGCAACGGACTGTATGTCCTGGACAGGCAGCAGCAACCGCTGTGCGGCATCCAGTCTATCGATCAGCGCGCAATCGCCACCGCACAGGCGCTCATCGACAGCGGTGCCGCCGCATCAATTCATCAGCTCTCGCTGCAGCAACCCTGGCCGGCGGCAACGCCGGTGCTGATCCGCTGGATCCGCGATAATCAGCCCGATCTCTGGGCGCAGGCGGGCCATCTGCTGTGCGCCAAAGACGTTATCGTGCACTTTCTGAGTGGCGTCATCGGCACCGACTACTCCGATGCCGCCGGTGCCGGGCTGATTGACTACCGCCTGCGCAGCTACAGTGAGACGTTACTGGCGCTGTACGGCATTGCCGATGCGCTGCCGCGTTTGCCGGCGCTGCGCGAATCCTGCGCTGTCGCCGGCCGGGTGACGGCGCAGGCCGCACGGCTGACCGGGCTGCCCGCCGGCATTCCGGTGGTTGCCGGACTGTTTGATGTGATCGCCAGCGCGGTGGGATCGGGCGTCGTCAACTGTGGTGAGGCATCTATCGTGGCCGGCACCTGGAGCATTAATCAGGTGGTGGTGGAGAAACCGCACTATCTGCGACCGGTCTTCATGAATGCCATTGTGGAAAACGATCGTTATATGGCGATTGAAGCCAGCGCCACTTCCGCTGCCAATCTTGACTGGTTTCTGCGTGAATTTGACGACGGCCGCAGCGGGCAAGGCGCGGGGCGCAGCAGCGACAGCGTGGCCCTCGTGCAGCCCAATCCCCAACTGCCGCTGTATCACCCTTACCTCTATGCCGGACGCAAAGCCGAGCCGGCGAAAGCCGGCTTTTATGGGCTCGGTGGCTGGCACACGCGCGCCGATATGCTGTTTGCGCTGTTTGAAGGCGTCACCTTTGCTCATCGCGCGCACATTGACCGCCTGCGGGCCGCGGGCCTTGCCTTTCGGCAGGCGAATCTCTCTGGCGGCGCGACGCGCAGCAGCGTCTGGCCGCAGATGTTTGCCGATGTGCTGAATATTCCGATTCGCGTCGCCGGCTGCAAAGAGACCGGTGCGCTGGGGGCCGCGCTGTGTGCCGGTGTCGGGGCGGGCGTCTGGCCCAATCTGACCACAGCCGTACAGCATGCCGTGCCGCTCAGCGCCGCAGCCCTGCAACCCCGTCCGGATCGCGTGGCGTTTCATGACGCCCGCTATCGCCGTTTTAAAAAGCTGGAGCTGGCCATGCGCGATATCTGGAGCGAAGCCGGTTGATAAGCCAGCGTCAGCATGACAAGCGCGCGCCGCTGATGTACACTTGAACGATAAATTTGTTCAAATGAACAGAAGCGAGAGGCGTTTATGACCCTGACATCATCTGCACCCCGTGCGCAGCGCGCGCGCGTTTTTGACCCTTCACTGATTCCGCGCAGTACCCGCTCCTTCATGGATCAGATGGGGTTACCCAAAAACCGCCTGAAGGCGCATAAACTGATTACGGAAGGGATTGATGTCGGCATCGTGGAGCGCGCGGCCAGCGTACTGCAGGCCTCACCCATCGACATCGCGCAGATGGTCTCGATTGACCGTAACACCTACCGCCGTCGGGAAAAAGCCGGTACGCACCTGTCAGTGGAACAGGGTGCGCGCATTTATCAGGTATTCGAAGTGCTGGATGCCGCAATTAACCTGTTTTCCGGTGATGCGCAGGCGGCAATGCAGTGGATGAATCAGCCCGCCCTGGCGCTGGATGATGTGCAGCCCCTCAGCATGCTCAGCACCCCGGCCGGCTGTGACGCCGTATTAACGCTGATTGGCCGGCTGGAACAGGGCGTGATCGTCTGATGGCACGCCGGAAGGAGTCCGCCGAACCCGGCCGGGTGTTTTATCGCCTGGTCAAAGAGACCTGGGCCAGTCAGGCCTTCAGCGGCGCCGGGGCAGAAAAATGGGGTGGCCGCTGGAACCCGCCAGGGACCAAAGCGGTTTACCTCAGCAGCTCCCGGGCGCTGGCCACGCTGGAACTGGTGGTGCATGCCGGTAAGGCTTTGCTGCAGCAGAGCCGCTTTGTGATTTTTAGCGTATTTGTTCCCGAAAGCGAAATCATCGCCCTGGACAGCAGCAAACTTCCCGCAGGCTGGGAAAAGTATCAGCAGCAGGAAGAGACGCAGGCCATCGGCGCGGCCTTCCTGAACCTTGAAAACAACTTCCCGCTACTCATGACCGTGCCCAGCATCCTGACCGGTGAGGATAACGCCCTGCTCAACCCTGACCACCCCGCCGCTGCCGCCATTCTCGCGCAGGCCACCCCGGCACCTTTCGCCATCGACCACCGCATCAAAGAAGATAACCCGGGCTAAATCTGCTCCCGTTCGCGGCGCGCTGGCGTGGTCTGCGGCTTTCCGGTGGCAGCCGGTTTCCGGCCCTTGCCCGCTCAGCAGACCATCACCTGAGCGGGAAATCACGCTGGCAGCCGGTTATCTCCGGTGCGGTTGCCTAACGACACTGGCTGCTGCAGTTTTGTACGCACATTTGCCCCAGCGAACCGCAGCCCGCATCGCCGTTGTTTTTGCACTGCGACTGCTGCACATAACAGTTCTGCTGACAGGCAGAAAGATCGCATTTCGACGCTGCCGGCGTGAACTGCGGCAGCTGTGTGCGCTGTGCCGGCTGCCATTGCGGCTGTGCCGCCGTGCCCAGGCTGCACAGCATCAGTAACGCTATTGTCCACTTCATGATCTGTTCCTCTTTCGGGTATGTAGTGAGTATGACTGCTGGCGTGCGGTTTGCCACGCTGAAACCATTGATTCGCGCAATGCGCCGTCACGGTGCAGCGCGCTGCGCTGGTGCGGTGCAGAGGGGGTGAGCATCATCCGCATAACTCTATGATTATAAAAACATATCACCACAATCACCGTTATTTTGCTTCTGGTACAAAAGTTGCAATAACCGACAGGTACAGAAAAGGAGACGGCGATGAAAGCGATTGTAATCGGAGCGGGTATAGGCGGCATGACGGCCGCCATTGCGCTGGAGCAGGTGGGCATTGATACCGCGGTATTTGAAGCAGTGAAAGAGATGAAGCCGGTCGGTGCCGCGATTTCGGTGTGGCCCAACGGCGTAAAATGCCTGAATGCGCTCGGCATGAAGGCGCAGCTGCGCGCGCTGAGCGGCAACATGGCTTATATGGCATATCACGATGCGCACAGCGGCACGCCGCTCACCCGCTTCAGCCTGCTGCCGCTGGTGCAGCAGGTCGGCGAATATCCCTCTCCGGTCGCGCGCGCGGAGCTGCAGGCCATGCTGATTGATACCTATGGCCGCCCGCGTATCCGTTTTGGCAAACGCGTGACGCACGTTGAACAGCACGCCCGCGGCGTCACCGCCTGGTTTGATGACGGCACGCAGGAATCAGGTGATTTCCTCGTGGCCGCCGATGGCACCCATTCAGTTTTGCGCGCCTGGGTCACCGGGGAAAAGCGTGAGCGACGCTATGCCGGTTACGTTAACTGGAACGGGCTGGTCACCCTTGATGAAAGCATCGCACCCGCCGATCAGTGGACCACCTTTGTCGGCGAAGGCAAACGGGTGTCACTGATGCCGGTCAGCGGCCAGCGCTTTTACTATTTCTTTGATGTGCCGCTGCCCAAAGGGCTGGCGCAGGATCGCGCCTCGGCTAAACAGGATTTGAAAAGCTATTTTCGCGACTGGGCCGCGCCGGTACAGCGCCTGATTGAGAGCCTGGATGCCAGCACCATCAACCGCGTTGAAATTCACGATATTGAACCCTTCAGCCGCTTTGTGCGCGGACGCGTGGCGCTGCTGGGCGATGCGGCGCACAGCACTACCCCGGACATTGGTCAGGGCGGCTGCGCCGCCATGGAGGATGCCGTGGTGCTGGCACAGACGCTGGCCACGCACTCGCTGGGAATCGAAGACGCGCTGCTGCGCTATCAGGCGCGCCGCGTTGAACGCACGCGCGATCTGGTGCTGAAGGCGCGTAAGCGCTGCGATGTCACGCATGCCAGGGACGCCGCCGTGACGGCCGCCTGGTATGCGGATTTACGCAATGAAACCGGCGAGCGGGTGCTGGCCGGCATGTGTGACACCATTGAAGGCGGGCCGCTGGGCTGAGAGCCCGCCCCGCCAGGCGGTCAGTCAGGCGTCGGTGAGGCCGCGGTTTTTCAGCATCGGGCCGATATCCGGCGCCCTGCCGCGCCACGTCAGCCACAGATTTTGCAGATCGCTGCTGTTACCGCGTGACAGAATCTGCTCACGGAACTGCTGGCCATTCTCGCGCGTCAGGCCACCGCGCTCAATAAAGGCCTGGAAGCCATCATCCGCCAGCATTTGCGTCCAGATATACGCGTAATAACCCGCGGCGTATCCGCCACCCCAGATATGCCGGAAGTAGCTGGAACGGTAGCGCGGCGGTACGCTTTCCAGTGCAAGGTTCTCTGCTGCCAGCGCCTGTTGCTCAAAGTGCGCCACGTCCTGTAAACGATCGTGCGGCGTCAGCGAGTGCCACTGCAGGTCCAGCAGCGCCGCCGCCAGCAGTTCCGTCATGTCATAACCTTTATTGAACTGCGCGGCGCGCACCATTTTTTCCCGCAGTGCTGCGGGCATCGGCTCCCCGGTCTGATAATGCCGTGCGTAATGCGTGAATACCGCCTCGTGGCTGGCCCAGTGCTCATTAAGCTGCGACGGAAACTCAACAAAATCGCGCGGCGTGGCCGTACCCGAGAGCCCGGCATAGCGCTGAGTGGCAAACAGACCGTGCAGCGTATGACCAAATTCATGGAACAGCGTGATCACTTCATCCCAGCTCAGCAAGGCGGGCTGGCCCGGCTGGGGTTTCGTGTAATTGCAGACGTTGTAAATCACCGGCTTCGTCTCAAGCAGCGTGGACTGATCGACAAAATTGCTCATCCACGCTCCGCCGCTTTTGTTATCACGCTTGAAGAAATCGGTGTAGAACAGCGCCAGCGGGGTGTCGTCGGCGTCAAAAATTTCATAGACGCCGACGTCCGGATGGTAGACCGGCAGGTCGTGACGCTGAACAAAGCGGATGCCAAACAGCTGGCTGGCCGTCCGGAATACGCCCTTCTCCAGCACGTTATTCAGTTCAAAATAGGGGCGGATCAGATTTTCATCCAGGGCGTAACGCGCTTTGCGTACTTCCGCGGCGTAGAAATTCCAGTCCCAGGCCCGCAGCGGGAAACGGTGTTGCTGCTGATCGATCACCTGCTGAATATCGGCGGCTTCGCGTTCCGCCCGCTGACGTGCGGCCGGCACGATATTGCGCATAAAGCCAAAGGCGGCCTCAGGCGTTTTCGCCATTTGATCCTGCAGGCTCCATTCGGCATAGCTGGTAAACCCCAGCAGTGCCGCCTGCTCAGCACGCAACTGCGCCATACGCGCCACGATCGCCCGGGTGTCATTGTCATCGCCCTGCTCGCTGCGCGTCAGCGCCTGATGAAATAACGCTTCACGCGTAGCCCGCACCGCCAGCGACTGCAGCGCAGGCTGCTGCGTGGTGTTTTGCAACGGAATCAGCCACTGATCGCGCAGTCCACGCGCTTCGGCGGCCGCTCTGGCGTGCGCCAGCGCCTCTTCGCTCAGCCCCTCCAGCGCCGCGGCACTGCTGACTACATAGGCTCCGGCCTGGGTGGCGGCGAGCAGCTTATTACCAAAGCGCGTGCCAAGGCTGGCCAGCTCCTGATTGCAGGCGCGCAGCCGGGTTTTCTCTTCCTCGCTCAGGCTGGCACCGGCCAGCTGAAAAGCCTGCCAGGTCACCTCCACCAGCCGCATGGCTTCCGCATCCGGACACTGTGAACCGCGCTGCTGGTAGACGCTGTCCAGTCGGGCAAACAGCTGACTGTTCAGATGAATTTCGTCATTCAGCGCCGCGAGTTTCGGCGTAATGATCTCCTCAATTTCCTGCAGCCGCGCGCTGGTATTGGCCGAGGTCATGGCGTTAAAAACGTGACTGACACGCGTAAGCAGCTGGCCGCTGCGCTCCAGCGCCTCATAAGTATTGGCGAAGGTGGCCGGTTCAGGATTGCGGGCAATAGCGGCCACCTCCTGACGCTTCTCCTCAATCCCGGCTTCCAGCGCGGGCAGGTAATCCTCCTCCCCAATCTGGTCAAACGGCGGAGCCTGATACGGCAGCGGACTGACGGTGAAAAACGGATTAACACGTGAATGCATTTTCGCTCCTGATGATCGGCAGCGCCGCGCAGAGAGGCGGCGGAGTGCTTTTATCCTGGCAGCTTCACCGGCTGGCAACAACTCCCGCTGTGCGGCGATGAAGTCTGCTGCCACACCGGTTTGCCGTTAACCCAGGTCTGATAAATGTTGCGATCGTCACCCAGCGTCATCAGCACAAACAGCTGCTCCCAGATATCGTTGCAGTTCGCATTGCGCAGCGTCTGCAGCGGCGAGACGGCCGGGTCGAGCACCACAAAATCGGCCTCTTTACCGGGCATAAAATTCCCGATGTGATCGTCCAGATCCAGCGCATGCGCGCCGCCGAGCGTGGCGTGATAAAACGCCTCAGCGGCGCTGAGCCGGTACTGCTGCAGCTGGGCCACTTTGTAAGCCTCGCCCAGCGTCTGCAGCAGATTGAAGGTCGTGCCGGCGCCAACATCGGTGCCGATACCGATACGCACCCTCTGCCGCCAGCTGCGCTGCAGGTTGAACAAGCCGCTGCCGAGGAACAGATTAGAGGTTGGACAAAAGGCAATCGAGGAGTCGGTGTCATGCAGACATTGCCACTCTGCGTCTTCCAGATGCAGGCAGTGGGCAAAGACGCTGCGACGGCCGGTCAGCTGATAATGATGATAAACATCCAGATAGCCTTCATGCTGCGGGAACAGCTGTTTGACCCACGCCACCTCATCCGGGTTTTCACTCAGATGCGTGTGCACCCAGGTGTCCGGAAACTCCTCATGCAGCTGGCGGACCTGCTCCAGCAGCGCCGGTGACGAGGTGGGCGCAAAGCGCGGCGTCAGCGCATAGCCGAGCCGGCCGCGCCCGTGCCAGCGGGTAATCAGCTCGCGCGTTTGCTGGTAACTTTGCTGCGGCGATTCGAGCAGGTAATCCGGCGCGTTGCGATCCATCATCACTTTGCCCGCAATCAGGCGCATCGCCAGCTGCCCGGCGGCGGTGAACAACGCCTCCACCGATTGCGGATGGACGGTGCCAAACACCAGGGCAGTGGTGGTGCCGTTTGCAAGCAGCTGTTGCAGGAAGAACGCCGACATCTGCGCGGCATGTTCAGCGCAATGGTACTGGCCTTCCACCGGAAAAGTGTACTGATTCAGCCACTGCAGCAGTTGTTCGCCCCAGGCACCAATCATTTCTGTCTGCGGATAGTGAATATGCGTATCCACAAAGCCCGGTACAATCAGCTTGCCGCGCAGATCGATCATCTCACCGGCCTGGCTGTGCTGTTCCGTCCAGGCTTCCAGACTGACAATGTTGCCGGCGCGCAGCGTCAGTACGCCATCCTGCAGATAGCGCGCCCGCGACGCCACCTCCTCCGGCTGCTGTGCCAGCCCGGTAAAATCAAAAAAGCTGGCGCGCAGATGTGTCAGCGATGCGTCAGACATAATGCTCCTTAAATGTGTCGCGATCGGATTTCAGACTGTTCTGCAAAGCTTGTGCCAGCACACAGTTAGAAATATAGCCTTTAAATTCATAAAGTTAATACCACGCACCCCGATTGCGCACTTATCGCGCAGGCAACCGGTTGCGTTGGCTGGCAATCGGTTGCGATTTAACAAGCGGCCACGGTGCGCCGTTTTGCAGCCGGAAGCTGGCCCCGGGATGGTGCAGTGCCGCCCTTCAATGGTGCAGTAAAAACCGGGTGCCGCGCCGCGCCGCAATTCACGAGCAGCGCGCCGGGGTTAGTGCTAAGGTGTGACGCAGAGCACCTGAAATCATATAAGGAACAGTGAGATGATTATTTTTGTTACCGGCGCCACTGCCGGTTTTGGTCAAAGTATCACCCGCCGCTTTATTGCTACAGGTCACAAGGTGATTGCTACCGGCCGACGGGCGGAACGGCTTCAGGCGCTGAAAGAGGAGCTGGGCGACAATCTCTATACCCTGCAGCTGGACGTGCGCAACCGCGCCGCCATTGAAGAGGCCATTGCCGCGCTGCCGGCTGAATGGCGCGATATTGACGTGCTGGTCAATAACGCCGGCCTGGCGCTGGGGGTTGAGCCTGCGCACAAAGCCAGCGTCGAAGACTGGGAAAACATGATCGATACCAATAACAAGGGCCTGGTGTATATGACGCGCGCCGTGCTGCCGGCGATGGTAGCGCGCAATACCGGCCATATCGTCAATATCGGTTCGATTGCCGGAACCTGGCCCTATGCCGGTGGCAATGTCTACGGTGCCACCAAAGCCTTTGTGCGCCAGTTCAGCCTTAACCTGCGCACCGATCTGCACGGCACCGCGCTGCGCGTGACGGACATTGAGCCTGGCCTGGTCGGCGGCACGGAATTTTCCAACGTGCGTTTTAAAGGCGATGACGGCCGTGCCGATGCGGTGTATGAAGGTACCACGGCGCTGACGGCAGAGGATGTTACTGAAGCGGTGTACTGGGTGACGACGCTGCCTGCCCACGTCAACATCAATACGCTGGAGATGATGCCGGTGAGTCAGACCACTGCCGGTCTGAAAGTCCACAAAGGTTAAGTCATTTCTGGCGGCGTCTCTCTCCTGCAGGGAGACGCCCGCGCCGGTTTGCTCAGGCTTTGCCCCAGCCCGCCACCATGATTAACATGCCACAGAAGGCCACCAGCGCCCCGGTCCAGTCCCATACGTTCAGCCTGACACCCTCCACCACGCGCAGCCAGATCAGCGCGGTCAGCACATAAACACCGCCGTACGCCGCATACACCCGTCCGCTGGCTGCCGGGTGCAGCGTCAGCAACCAGACAAACAGCGCCAGGCTGGCCGCCGCCGGCAGCAGCAGCCACGCGCTCATGCCCTTTTTCAGCCATAGCCACGGCAGAAAACAACCGGTGATTTCGGCCAGGGCCGTGAGAAAAAACAGGATGGCGGTCTTCACCAGCATAAAAAACTCTCTGTTACGTAAACAAGCGGCTCACCGCTGGTGAGCAAAGAAGCGGCGATGATATACTTTTGCCCTGTGCAGTTACAGCCGCTATCCGCGCTGTGCCGGAGAAAACCAAAGGAAATGATGATGAAGAAACTGTTATCCGCCCTGCTGGCGACCGTGCTGAGCACCAGCGTGCTGCTGGCCGCGCCGTTCGCCGCCGCCAAAACCGACCGTCTGATCATTGAGGATGGTAACAATGCTGCCAGCAACGAAGACGCGCGCCAGAGCAAGGAGCAGTGGAACGATACCCGTAACCTGCGCCATAAAGTCAACACGCGCGTGGAGAAAGAGTTCGATAAAGCGGACCGCGCTTTTGACACCCGCGACGCCTGTGAAAAGAGTTACAACGTGAACGCCTACTGGGAGCCGAATACCCTGCGCTGCCTCGATCGCCGCACCGGACGTCCGCTGGCACCGTAATCAGCGAAGACTGCTATAGTTTTTACTGGCATCCGCACAAGGGAGTGAATGATGAAAAAACGTATTGCAGCTCTGTTTATTACCGCGCTGACGCTGCCAGTGCTGGCACAGGCTTCCTGTGAAAGCGTGCGCGCAGACATCAGCAAAAAAATTATCAGCAACGGCGTGGCGGAATCCGATTTTTCACTGGATATTGTCCCCAACGACCAGGCCGATCAGGCGGGTGGCCAGGTGGTCGGCCACTGTGAAAATGATTCGCAGAAAATTGTGTATAAGAAAAACGGCCGCGATGCTGACAGCAACGTGCCGGACAGTGCCGGCAGTTCCCAGGACGGCCCGGCACAGTAACCCCCAGGGCGGCGCGCGAGCCGCCCTGTTTTTATTCCGCTTCCGGCCGCTGACGCGGCATCAGCCAGGCAATCCATAACGTCAGAAGCGCAATCAGCATCGCCACCACAAAAACCCAGTGCAGCGACGCGGCGATCTGTCCGGTCCAGTGATGCAGCTGTTCCGCCGGCAGTGCCTGGCGCGTCTCCGGCGACATGATTTTCTGCATCGGATCGCTGGCCTGCGGCAGACGCAGTGCCAGGTTCAGATTCAGTACCGCGCCCATAACGGCCGTGCCCACGGCTGAGCCAATCATCCGGCTGAACATGATCGACGCGGTGCAGATGCCGCGTATTTCATAATGCGCATGATTCTGCACGGAAACCAGAAACGTGGTGCTGGTCATGCCCATACCGGTCCCAATCACAAACGCCGTGACCCCTGCCTGAATAACTGAACTCTCCGCCCGCAGTAACAGCAACAGCGCGCTGCCGGCAATCAGCAGCAAGGCCCCCAGCTGGGCGGTAAAACGGTACGATGTGACCAGCATCAGCCGTCCGCTCAGTGTGCTGGCCAGCGGCCAGCCGATGGACATCATCGCCAGCGCACTGCCCGCCTGCAGCGCTGAACCGCCGGTAATGCCCTGAATCCACGTCGGCAAAAAAGCGCTGATGCCCATCATGGTGGCCCCGATGATCAGATTACCGGCGTTGCCAGCCACGATTAGCCGGCTGCGCCACAGCGCCAGCGGGAACAGCGGTGCGGCGGCGCGCTGTTCATGCTGTTTGAGGCGCCAGCCGGCAACCAGCGCCAGCAGCAGGAACGGCAGCAGCCAGTAGCCCAGCGCTTCCGCCTGTAACAGCGCCACCAGCAGCGCAGTGACGCAGATCATCAGCCAGCAGCTGCCGGTGAGGTTAAGTCTGGCGCCCTGCGATGCCGTGCGCACCGGCAGAAAGCGCGCCAGCAGCAGCATCGACAGCAGGCCGACCGGCAGATTCACCCAGAAAATGACCGACCAGGAGAAGTGCTGCACCAGCCAGGCACCGCTCAGCGGCCCGATCACCGCCGCCACGCCCCAGACGCTGGAGAGCCAGCCCTGCACGCCGGCGCGCTCGCGTGGCGAATAGATGTCCGCCACGATGGTGGTGCTGAGCGGCATAATCGCCCCCGCTCCCAGCCCCTGAAAAGCGCGGAACAGGATCAGCCACGTCATGGTGTGGGCAAAGCCGCACAGCACTGAGCCGGTAAGAAACAGCGAGATGCCGATTAAGAAAAGGCGTTTACGCCCCCAGATATCTGCCAGACGACCGTACAGCGGTACGCTCACCGCCTGTGTTAACAGATAAATTGAGAACACCCAGCCAAACTGCGCAAATCCGCCCAGGTCAGCAATGATGGTGGGCATTGCCGTCGCGACAATGGTGACTTCAATCGCCGCCATAAACATGGCCAGCATGCAGGCGATCAATACCCAGTGACGGTGCTCCGTGTGTAATGCTGCGCTCTCTGTCATACGTCTCCCTTTTTTCCTCAAGGCTAGCTGAAAATGTGCCCGGTGAGGGTGTTCTGTGTGCGCATCTTTGTGACGTTGTCACCTATTTCGATAAATTTTTTTCATTGTCGCGGCATCCCTTTTCTCATGCGGGTTTCGCTTCGTTTTACCCTTTTTCTATCCCTCTGATTTTGCCGTAAAAACTGGCTATTACTGGAAAGCATTGCTATAGCTGTTGCAGGCGCTTTCTGATTAAGCGCCGGTAAAGCTTCGCTAAACAGTCATTTTACCTGCACTTTGTCAGCCTGGCGGATTTTCGTGCGTATCCTGAGTGAAACGCCGCCCGCGGCTGCGAATGACGCCGGTTGACGCATGAAAATTTTTTATCAGGGAGACGCACGCTATGCACAATGCATCGCTTGCCCGTCGTGCCGCACTGGCACTGCTGGCGATAGCCGTGGTGATTGCCTTGCTGGTCTGGGGATTAGGGCTGGATACCCTGCGCGCCCGCCGGGTGGATCTGCTTTACCTGGGTCAGCAGCATCTGTTTCTGGTGTTCTGGTCCATGCTGTTTGCTCTGCTGGTCGGCATTCCCAGCGGGATTATCCTCAGTCGCCCTTTTGCCCGGCGCTGGGCAGAGTACGTTATGCAAATCTTTAATGTCGGCAATACTTTGCCTCCGCTGGCCGTGCTGGCGCTGGCGATGGTCGTGGTCGGCATTGGCGACCGGCCGGCGCTGATTGCCCTCTTCCTCGCCTCGCTGTTGCCGATTGTGCGCAATACCTATGCCGGTTTAAGCGCGGTGCCGCCGTCGCTGATCGAAGCCGCCAACGGTATCGGCATGACCCGACTGCAGCGTCTGCGCCGGGTGGAAATCCCGAATGCCCTGCCTGTGATACTGGCCGGCGTGCGCATCGCCACCGCCATTAACGTCGGCACCGCCCCGCTGGCGTTCCTGATTGGGGCCAGCAGCTATGGTGAGCTGATTTTCCCCGGTATCTACCTTAATGACTTCCCGACGCTGATTCTCGGCGCAGCGGCCACCGCCCTGTTCGCCCTGATTCTGGATATGCTGCTGGCAGCACTGGGACGTTTTCTCAGCCCGCACACGGCTTAACACAGGGAGGCTGACCTTATGCTGAACATCAACCGGCTTATGCTCCGGATAAAACAGACGGTGCTGGCGCTGAGCGCCACCCTCATCCTCACACAAAGCGCCGCCGCTGCGTCGCCGATCGTCATGTCCACCAAGAGTTTTACCGAGCAGCACATTTTATCGGCGCTTACGGTTTTGTGGCTGCAAAAGCAGGGTTTTCAGGTGGTCCCGAAAACCAATATCGCCACCACCATCAGCCGCAATGCCATGATCAACAAACAGATCGATATGACCTGGGAGTATACCGGTACCTCGCTGATAATCTTTAACCACATCAATAAACCCCTCACCTCTGAACAGGCGTATGAAACGGTAAAAACCCTGGATGCAAAGCTGGGCCTGATCTGGCTGAAGCCGGCGCCGATGAACAACACCTACGCCTTTGCCATGCAGCGGGCGCGGGCAGACAAAGAAGGCATTTCAACGCTGTCGCAGCTGGTCGCAAAGCTGGAGGCGGTGCGCAAACAGGATCCAGACCACAACTGGCGGCTTGGACTGGATCTGGAGTTCGCCGGCCGTTCCGATGGCCTCAGGCCGCTGCAGCAGGTCTACAACATGCCGCTTGATCGGCCGCAAATCCGGCAGATGGACCCGGGACTGGTGTACAACGCGGTGCGGGACGGCTTTGTCGATGCGGGCCTGGTGTATACCACTGACGGTCGGGTGAAAGGTTTTGATCTGAAAGTGCTGGAAGATGATAAGCATTTCTTCCCAGGTTACAACGTCACGCCTGTGGTGCGTAAAGATGTGCTGGAAAGCCATCCGGGGCTGGAAGCAGCGCTGAATCAGCTGTCTGCGCTGATCACCGATGACGTCATCACGGAAATGAATAAGCGCGTGGATATTGACCATCAGTCACCGCAGCAGGTCGCGCGTGACTTTCTGCAATCCAGGAACATGCTGTAAGGAGGCGCAATGGATACCCTGCATTACATCATGAATAACTGGCACACTCTGCTGCTCCTGACGTGGCAACATACCTGGCTGGTGCTGGTGGCGGTCGGATTTGCGATTATCGCTGGCGTGCCGCTGGGCATTTTAATTGTGCGCTTTAAGTGGCTGGCAACGCCGGTGCTGGGCATTGCCACCCTCGTGCTGACCATACCGACCATTGCGCTGTTTGGTCTGATGATCCCCCTGTTTTCGCTGATCGGTCAGGGAATAGGTGCCCTGCCGGCGATCACCGCCGTGTTCCTTTACTCGCTGCTGCCGATTGTGCGCAATACCCACACCGCGCTGGAAAACCTGCCGCCCGGCTTGCGTGAAGCCGGGCGCGGTATTGGGATGACCTTCTGGCAGCGTTTGCGCTGGGTGGAAATTCCCATGGCGCTGCCGGTGATTTTTGGCGGTATTCGCACTGCCGTGGTGATGAACGTAGGCGTAATGGCGATTGCCGCAGTAATTGGCGCGGGCGGGCTTGGCCTGCAGCTGCTGGACGGCATCAGCGGCAGCGATGTACGCATGCTGATTGCCGGCGCGCTGATGATCTGCCTGCTGGCTATTGTTCTTGACTGGCTGCTGCACCGTCTGCAGTCAGCACTGACTCCTAAGGGGATTCGATAATGATAAAACTGGAAAACCTGACGAAAACCTTTATCCAGAAAAACGGGACGCCGTTTAATGCGGTGGACAACGTTAGCCTGGAGGTGCCCGCCGGAGAAATCTGCGTCCTGCTCGGCCCGTCCGGCTGTGGCAAGACCACCACCCTGAAGATGATTAACCGCCTGATTCCGGCCAGCAGCGGAAAGATTCTGATCAATGGTGAAGACACCAGCGGGCAGGATACCGTGACGCTGCGCCGCAACATCGGCTATGTAATTCAGCAAATCGGCCTGTTCCCCAATATGACCATCGAAGAGAACATCACGGTGGTGCCGCGCATGCTGGGCTGGGACAAAAAGCGCTGCCGCGAGCGCGCCACAGAACTGATGAGTATGGTGGCGCTGGACCCGGCAAAATTTCTGCATCGCTATCCGCGCGAAATGTCGGGCGGCCAGCAGCAGCGTATCGGCGTAATCCGCGCGCTGGCTGCAGATCCGCCGGTGCTGCTGATGGATGAACCCTTTGGCGCAGTGGACCCGATTAACCGGGAAGTGATTCAGAATGAGTTCCTTGAGATGCAGCGCCAGCTGAAGAAAACCGTCATGCTGGTCAGCCACGATATTGATGAAGCGCTCAAGCTGGGCGATCGCATTGCGGTGTTTGGCCAGGGCAAAATCGTGCAGTGCGCCAGCCCGGATGAACTGCTGGCAAGACCGGCAAATGAGTTTGTCGGTTCGTTTGTCGGCCAAGATCGCACGCTAAAACGCCTGCTGCTGGTGCAGGCCGGTGACGTTACCGATCAGCAACCCACCATTACCGTGCAGCGCAGCACGCCGCTCTCGCAGGCGTTCGCCACCATGGATGACAACGATATGCGCTCTATTACAGTGGTGGATGATGATGGCCGGCCGCTGGGCTTTGTAAAACGTCGCGAAGCGCGCGGTGCCACCGGCCGCTGTGAAGAGATTCTGCACACCTTCAGGGTGACCGGCAAAGCGGAGGAGAACCTGCGCGTGGTGCTCTCAAAACTTTATGAGCACAACACCGTCTGGATGCCGATTGTGGATGAGGAAGGCCGTTATAGCGGGGAGATTTCTCAGGATTATATTGCGGACTACCTGAGCTCTGGCCGGACGCGCCGGCGACTCAATCCCTGAAGGCACGCCATCATCGTAACCGGGCGCCGCAGGCCAGCGGAAAAGTGGGCCTCTAAGGCCACACCGCGTTCCGCAGTCTGCGTCACAGAGCCGGCGCCAGCCACGGCGCTGGCGCTGTCACACTCCTGTCTGGCGGGCGCGGATGGGCCGCGCTGTGCGGGTGATGCCCGCCGCACGATTCTGCGCCTCAGGCATCCGGCGATTTTTCTGCCGCATTGAGGGTAACCGGCTGGGGCAGCTCTGACGGCAGCACCACATTCAACAGCATGGCCAGAATGCCGCCGGTGGTCACCGCGTGTCCGAAAAGATGACTTACCAGCGGCGGGAACTGCTTCAGCACATCCGGCACCGCTTCTACCCCCAGTCCGATACCAAATGACACCGCGACAATCAGCATTTCACGGCGTCCCAGCGGGGATTGCGTCATAACGCGAATGCCGGCGGCCACCACGCTGCCGAACATGACCAGCGTCGCGCCCCCCAGCACCGGCGGCGGAATTTGCTGCAGCAGATCACCAATCACCGGGAAAATCCCCAGCAGTACCAGCATGACGCCAATCACCATGCCAACATACCGGCTGGCAACGCCGGTCATCTGAATCACGCCGTTGTTTTGCGCAAAGGTGGTATTGGGAAAAGCGGAAAACAGCGCTGCCAGCAAACAGCTGATGCCATCGGCAAGAATGCCGCCCTGCAGACGACGCTGAAAGCCTTCACCCGTCAGCGGCTGGCGTGATATCAGGCAGTTGGCGGTTAAATCTCCTACTGCTTCAATCACGCAGATCACGGACACCAGCGCCACCGGAACAAACAGTGTCCAGTCAAAGTTAAAGCCAAAACGCAAAAAGGTGGGCAGCACCAGCCAGTGGGCGTCCGCCATGGGCTTCAGGGGCAGATGCCCGGTCAGCGCCGCGGCGATACAGCCCACGCCAATGCCGGCCACCACCGCCACCAGTCGCATCCAGCGGTTGTGCGCGCGGTTCAGCACAATAATCACCAGCAATGTCAGCGCGCCCAACGCCAGATTGCCCGGCGCGCCAAAATCTGCGGCGTGATGACCGCCGGCCCAGTCAGTGATGCTGACTTTAATCAGGCTGATGCCAATCAGGGTGATTACCGTGCCGGTGACCACTGGCGTCAGCACTTTGCGCAGCGGCGCAATACAGCGGCTGATCAGCATCGGGATCAGCGCCGCCACCAGATTGCAGCCAAAGATCATGGCAAGCATCTCTTCGGGAGAACCGCCCTGCGCTTTGACCATCAGCCCGCCGGAGAGGATAACGCCGAGAAAAGCAAAGCTGGTGCCCTGCAGACAAATCATGCCCGCGCCGATCCCCAGCACGCGACGCGCCTGCAGAAAGGTTCCAAGGCCGGAGACCAGCAGCGACATACTGATCAGATAGGGAATATACGCCTGCAGCCCCAGCACGGAGCCGATAATCAGCGGCGGCGTAATGATGCCAACGACGCTGGCCAGCACGTGTTGCAACGCGGCGAAAAATGCCGGGGCCGGACCAATGCGGTCGTCCAGCCCGTATAACAAACCTTTTTCCTGTGGATGTGACATAGCGATGCTCCGGCTTTCGGGGGATTCATTAGCCGGACTGATGCAGGAAACGCGCCAGAGCGCAGAAAAACCGTTGTTCTGTAGCTAATTGGTTGAATATAAAGGCCTGTTCGGAGACGATCGCCGGTGACCGGGCCTGAAACGCCGGATTCAGCCAGCGGCGATTTGCGCCCCGTTGTTTCATCATGCGGCGGGTTTTGCACTCTCGCTGTGCAGCGCGCTGATATCCAGATAATCACTGAGGTCGCGCTGCTCTGCGCGCGGCAGGTAAGGCAGCTCACCCAGCAGCGGTGCGCCAAGCTTTTCGCGCAGCACGTCGATGATCTGCGCATAATGTGCCAGCCCCGGATTGATGCGGTTTGCCACCCAGCCAGCTAAGGGCAAACCGTCCCGGGCGATCGCTTCTGCGGTCAGCAGCGCATGACTGATGCAGCCCTCCTTGATCCCGGCCACCAGAATGACCGGCAGCTGCTCCTGCTGCACCCAGCCAGAAAGCGGGTGCAGGTGGTTCAGCAGGCTGCGCCAGCCGCCGGTGCCCTCGACCACGACGCGATCGGCGCGCTGTTGCAAATCCGCCAGGCCGCGACTCAGCAAGGAAAAATTCACCGGCTCTGCCGGCCGGGTCGCCCTTTCCTGCTCCGTCAGCAGTACGGGATTCACGGCGCTGTAGGCCAGACTGAGGCCAGAGGCCTGCTGCAGCAACAGCGCGTCTTTATTACGTAAACCTTCTGGCGTCTGCTGTGCACTGCGCGCCACCGGTTTATAACCGGCTGCGCACAGATTCGCCCGGGCAAAGCACTGCAGCAGTGCACGGGAAACCACGGTCTTACCCACCGCAGTGTCGGTTCCGGTGATAAAAAGCGTTTTCACCTCTTTCCTCCTTCGTTTGAGCGATGCGTAACCTGCGAAGAAGGCAGTGTAAGGAAAGGTGGGAGTGCGCGGCTTGCGTTAGCGCAAACTTCAGGCGGGATCGGCTTATCCCTGCAGCAGTTTCACCAGCAGATGGCCGCTGTACATCGCATCTTTGATCAGCGCCGCCGCGCCCAGCGTACCAGGATCGTTAAAAGCGGCCGGTGCCAGCTGAATGGCTTCACTGTAGGCGGGCAGCGCCTGCTGCCGGATGGTGCTGCTCACGGCGGGAAACAGCACGTCTGCCGCCAGATTGAGTGGCGAGCCAATAAGGATTTGTTGCGGATTAAAGATATTGACCATCATCGCCAGCATACGGCCGATATGGTGACCGACTCCGGCAATCACATCATGCGCCAGACGATCGCCCTGCAGAGCGGCCTGACACAGGCTTTCCAGCGTCAGCGCCTGCTGATGCAGCCGGCTCTCGGGCTGCGCAGGCAGGCGCTGTGCCGCCAGCTGCAGCAGGCTGCCGGTGCTGGCCACCGTTTCCAGACAGCCATGGTTGCCGCAGTAGCACTGCTGGCCGTAAGGATCGATTTGCGTATGGCCGATTTCCACCAGCGCGCGCCCGCTTTTATGCAGCAGCTGGCCACCGCTGATCACGCCGGCACCGACGGTTTCATCTATCACGATCTGAATCACATCCTGCGCGCCGCGTGAGGCACCAAACAGCGACTCCGCCAGCGTCCAGGCAGAAATGTCGTGCTGCACAAACACCGGCAGCCCGCTGCGCGCTGACAGGGTTTCCCCCAGCGGCATCTCCTGCACGTCGTAGCCGGGCATACGGTGCACCACGCCTGAAGCGGCATTGATCAGGCCCGGCAGGGTAATGGCAATGGCCGTCAGGCGCTCCAGCAGGTGCTGATGACGGATAAAGAAGGCGTCGACCAGCTCCTGCAGCCGCGTCAGCAGCGGCATCGCCGCGCTGGCGGCCAGCGGCAGGCGATCTTCCTGCAGCGTACGGCTGCTGAGATCGCGCAGCGTTAGTGTGATAAAGCCCGGTTGAATACGCACCGCCAGATAGTGCCAGGCAACGGTGTCGAGGATCAAACCAATGGCGGGGCGTCCGCGGCTGCCGGGCTCCTGAAACTCTGTTTCCTGCACCAGATGCGCATCCAGCATTTCACGCACAATTTTGGTGATACTGGCTGGCGCCAGCTGGGCACGTTTAGAAAGCTCAATACGCGAAATCGGGCCGTAATGGTCAATCAGTCGGTAAACCACACCTGCGTTGGTCTGTTTAATTTGGTCAATGTGGCCAGGCTGACTGTCCAGATTCACGCCCTGCTCCCGGTTATTTTCGCGCTTCTAAATAAACAGCAGCTATGGTGATGCAGTTTGGCCGGCAGCGTCAAATATTTGATTAGAAATGTGATTTATCGCACATAAAGTGCCGGGGTATCGCGCGTGGCTGGTTTATTTTTCCGCACCGCGCAGCAGTAAATCCATCATGTTGCGCATCTGCGCCGTGGGCTCGCGCTGCGCCGACCACACCAGCCACACTTCCGAGGTGGCGTCCTTCTCCTGCAGCGGCAGCCACACCACATCAGCCAGCCGGGCGCGCCGGAACGAGGCCGGCAGAATGGATACGCCAAGTCCGGTTGCCACCAGGCCAAGAATGGTCATCGCTTCGCCCACTTCCTGGGTAATAAACGGGGTAATCTGGTAGCGGTGCAGCAGCGCCAGGATTTCACTGTACAGCGCGGTGCCGCCCTGCGGATCAAAAAAGACAAATGGCTCGCTGGCCAGCGCCTGAACCGAGAGGGTTTCCGCATCAGCCAGCGGGTGGGCCCAGTGAACCACCGCGCTTAACGGCTCACGCAGCAGCAGCCGGTACTGTAAATCGGCAGGCAGCGGTGTATTACGCATCACACCCAGATCCAGCCGCCCTTCATGCAGCGGGGTCAACTGCTGACGCGTATTGTTTTCCTGCATCTGAATGTGCACTTCCGGCCAGCGCTGGCGGAACTGATACAGCGCATCGGACATCAGGCCGGTAAAAGGCGCGGACGACGTAAAGCCAATCCGCAGTTCCCCTTCCTGGCCGTGATGAATGCGCGCAGCGCGCTGCACCGCCTGCTCAACCTGTAGCAGCGTGGCACGCGCGTCCTGTAAAAAGGCCTCACCGGCCGGCGTCAGCTGCACGCTGCGGTTGGTGCGGCTAAACAGCCGGGCCGCCATCGCCTGCTCCAGCTGCTGAATCTGCTGGCTGAGCGGCGGCTGGGAAATATGCAGCCGCTGCGCGGCGCGGCCAAAATGCAGCTCTTCCGCGACGGCGACAAAATAGCGCAAATGGCGCAGCTCAATATTCATAGGCAAAAGGTCTTATTTGAGATTATTAATATATTGTACAACCTAATATGCTTTTCCTACAGTGACAGGACGCTTACCCGACTGAGGAAATGACGTGAGTCGCCCTTCATCCGCAGTGACACTGCATAACGACGATCTCTCCACCCGCCAGCCTGCAGTGCCGGATTCAGCCTGGATTGAACGCGGATCGCCGCGCTTTTTCCGCGTGACGCTGGCACTGTTCTCGGCCGGACTGGCCACCTTCGCCCTGCTTTACTGCGTACAGCCGATCCTGCCGGTGCTGTCACAGCAGTTTGGCGTATCCCCTGCGGAAAGCAGCGTGTCGCTCTCCCTTTCCACCGCCCTGATGGCGCTGGGTCTGCTGTTTACCGGCCCGCTTTCGGATGCCATTGGCCGTAAATCGGTGATGGTGACATCGCTGACGCTTGCCGCACTGTGCACGCTGGTATCCGCCACCATGAGCAGCTGGCACGGCATTCTGCTGATGCGCGCGCTGACCGGGTTATCCCTCAGCGGCGTGGCGGCAGTCGGCATGACCTATCTGAGTGAAGAGATGCATCCCCGGGTGGTTGCGTTCTCAATGGGGCTGTATATCAGCGGCAATTCGATTGGTGGCATGAGCGGACGACTGCTGAGCGGCGTACTGACCGATTTCTTCTCATGGCGGATAGCGATCGGCGTGATCGGTGCCTGTGCGCTGGCGGGCGCGCTGATGTTCTGGAAAATTCTGCCGGCGTCGCGCCATTTCCGTCCGGCTTCGCTGCGCCCGCGCAGCCTGCTGCTGAACTTCCGTCTGCACTGGCGTGACAAAGGCCTGCCGCTGCTGTTTGCCGAAGGTTTTCTGCTGATGGGGGCGTTTGTCACCCTGTTCAACTACATCGGTTACCGGCTGCTGAGTGCGCCCTGGTCGCTGAGCCAGGCGGTTGTGGGCTTGCTGTCGGTAGTGTATCTCACTGGTTCATGGAGTTCGCCCAAAGCCGGAGCGATGACCAGCCGCTACGGGCGCGGCCCGGTGATGATTGCCGCCACGGCAGTCATGCTGAGCGGACTGCTGCTGACGGTGTTCAGCTCGCTGTGGATTATTCTGCCTGGCATGATGCTGTTTACCGCCGGCTTCTTTGCGGCGCATTCGGTGGCCAGCGGCTGGATTGGCCCGCGCGCGCGGCGCGCGAAAGGCCAGGCGTCATCGCTGTATCTGTTCAGCTACTACCTCGGCTCCAGCGTGGCCGGCACCTTCGGCGGCGTGTTCTGGCACCAGTATGGCTGGCCGGGCGTCACGGTGTTTATCAGCGTATTGCTGGTGCTGGCGCTGCTGACCGGCCTGCGTTTGCAGGGCCGGAAACTGTAATACTCCTCATCTGTTTAGCGGGGCCAGTCCGGCCCCGCCGCTCCGCTTTTCCCGTAAAATCCGCTATTTACTCAGTGCCGGTTAAAACAAAACGACCATAAGTCGCTATAATTCGTTTTATTCCAACAATATGTAGACTTTATTTTTCACAGCAATGAGGTGGTCAGATGGAACGCTTTTACTACGTCGATAAGCACGCCGGCTATAACGACAATCATGTGGTGCATGCCAAAGGCTGCCCGTTCCTGCCTCAGGACAGCGCACGGCGTTTTCTCGGGACCTTTTATGCGCCCGCCGCCGCCATCCAGCAGGCGCGAAAATTTTATCCGGGTGCGCTGGGCTGTGAACATTGTTGTCCGGTGGCGGTAAAAAAAAACCTGAGCCTGCACAATAGCGTGGCCCTGAAACATATGGCCTGACTCTGATAATCCTGGCCTGACCGCTGGCGTTACCGTCAGGCCGGTTTTATTAGCCGCGTTGCGCCATTTCTCTATAACAGAAACGTGCGACTCAGTTTTCACTGGATCGCCTCTGCCATGGTAGAATCTCTGCGATTGCTGTCCGGCCGCAGCCGGCCTTGCACAAAAGATCGCTCTTCCCCGCGCATACTCTCTGCGCCCTGCCGCGCTCTCTTTAGCCAGCATCACCGTCACCGGGGCCGGCTAAAATAGCGATACCCGTCAGCACATTACGCAGCCTTCACGCTGCGAAAAAATATTCCGTCTGAAATCCCGGTGAAAGGTTTCCATCCGCTCATTAATGCTCCACAATAGGAGAAGTTTGTGACCTAGGTCACTTTATCAGGCGTTCTGGCGCCTCCTGACCGCCGCTAAATCAATTTGAATTCCATGCAATCAACTACCGTTTCACGTAAAACAGCCTGGCTGCGCGTTGTGCTGCTGGCCATCGCGGCTTTTGTCTTTAACACCACCGAGTTTGTGCCGGTCGGCCTGCTGTCCGATATTGCCGACAGCTTTGCCATGAAAACCGCCGATGTCGGCATCATGCTCACCATCTATGCCTGGGTGGTGGCGCTGTTGTCGCTGCCGCTGATGCTGCTGACACGCAACATTGAACGCCGGCTGCTGCTGGCGGTGCTGTTTGTGCTGTTTGTCGCCAGTCACGTCCTCTCTTCGTTCGCGTGGGATTTCACCTCGCTGGTGATTTCACGTATCGGTATTGCCCTGGCACACGCGGTGTTCTGGTCAATCACTGCGTCGCTGGCGATTCGCGTGGCACCGGCAGGGAAAAAAACCCAGGCGCTGAGTATGCTGGCGACCGGCACCGCCCTGGCGATGGTGCTCGGGGTGCCGATTGGCCGTATCGTCGGGCAATATCTTGGCTGGCGCACCACCTTTGGCATGATCGGTCTCTCCGCGCTGGTGCTGATGATTCTGCTGGTGCGCGTCCTGCCGCGCCTGCCCAGCGAGCATACCGGTTCGCTCAGCAGCGTACCGATGCTGTTTCGCCGTCCGGCGCTGGTGGCAATGTACCTGCTGGTCACCGTGGTGGTCACCGCGCACTATACCGCTTACAGCTATATTGAGCCCTTTATGCAGCTGGTGGCGAACGCGGACGAGAACTTTACCACCCTGCTGCTGCTGCTGTTTGGATCGGCGGGGATTCTGGGCAGCCTGCTGTTCAGCACGCTGGGCAATAAGTTTCCGTCCGGGCTGCTGATCGCTGCCATTGCGCTGATCACCCTGTGCATGGGGCTGTTGCTGTTCGCGGCCGTGCGCCCGGCGGCTATCGTGCTGCTGTGCATCATCTGGGGTATGGCCATGATGATGATTGGCCTGGCTATGCAGGTGCGCGTACTGTCGCTGGCACCCGACGCCACAGATGTCGCGATGTCGCTGTTTTCCGGCATCTATAACATCGGTATTGGCGCCGGCGCGTTACTGGGTAACCAGGTCAGCGAGCATCTGCAGATGTCCGATGTGGGAAATGTCGGCGGGCTGATTGGCCTGGCAGCCCTGTTCTGGTGTATCGCCATCTTCCGGCGCTATCCGCAGCTACGCTCTAACGGGTAATGCGTTGACAGGCGGCCGCAGCGGGCCGCCTTTTTGATCAGCGCAGATAAAACATGGGCTGCAGTTCGCTGCTCACCGGGCTGTTATCGGCGTTGACGGGCATCAGGGTTTTCATGGACGCCCACCAGCGCTGGCACACCTCCGTCTGCGCAATGGCCTGCCAGCGCGCCTCCGATTCAATGTCGACGCTGGCGAACAGCAGATGGCGCTCTGCGTCCAGCCAGATGGCGTAATGGTGCACACCGTGGTCTTTCAGCGTCTGCGCCAGCTCCGGCCAGATGGGCGTGTGGCGGCGCAGATATTCATCGTGGCAGTGCGCATGCACCTGCATAACGAAGGCCTTACGCAACATCACTGCGCTCCGCCTGCAGCGCGGCCTGCCACGGCCGGACATCAAAGCGCTCGGCCAGCTCCATCAGCTGTTCAGTGGTGATACTCTGGCGGATGCCGCCCATTGACAGCACTTTTACCACCACTTCAGACGCTTTTTCTGCCGTATCGATCAGGCCAAACGTCTCATCCAGCGTCGGGCCGGCACCAAACACACCGTGAAACGGCCACATCACCAGGCTGTGCTTTGTCATGGCATCTGCGGTCGCCTGACCAATCGCATCGGTGCCTGGTACCATCCACGGCAGAATGCCTACTCCCTCCGGGAACACCACCAGACACTCCGTGCTGCCCTCCCACAACAGGCGCGTGAAGCGGGCCGGGTCCAGATTAACCACATAGCTCAGCGCCATAAAATGCGTAGCGTGACAATGCATAATGACGCGATCGGCCCCCTGTGAAAGCTGCTTGCGCACGCTGTGGGACTGAAAATGCGCCGCCAGTTCGGAGGTCGGCAGGCCGCCATGACACAAGCCCCAGTGTATTTTGTAAGCTAACCCGCTGTCATCCACCTGCAGCAGCGCCAGACAGTCAGCTGGATCGAGCTGGACGTTGCGGAAAAACTTGCCGGAACCGGTCACGATAAACCAGTCACCGGCCAGCGCCGGCACGGGCTGGCTCAGTTCAATGCAGCGCGGCTCGGGGTAAAAATCTGCGCGGAAGGCGCTGACCTCCTCCGGCAGCAGACGCAGGCTGACATTGCCGCCGTTGCGCTCATCCCAGCCTTTAAGCCACATATCACTGGTCACTTTGACCATGCCCTGCACAAACCCGGCGTTAAGTATGTTTTGCATGTGATTACCCCTGGCGTTGACGCAAAATGTGTTGTTCATACTGACGGACCTCGCTCAGCCAGCTGGCATCGGCCGGCACGTCGTGCCGCAGGCACCAGGCCTCCCAGACCGCCTGCCACGGCAGTGATTTCTGCTCCTCCAGCAGCGCCAGCCGCGCCGTGTAATCGCCCGCCTGCTCCAGCTGCCGTAACGATGCCGTCGGTTCCAGCAGCGCGCGCAGCAGGGCCTTTTTCGCATTGCGTGTGCCAATCACCCAGGCGGCGATGCGGTTAATGGAAGCGTCAAAAAAATCGAGGCCAATATGCACCCGGTCAAAGGCGTTCTGGCGGGCAATTTCGTGGGCGATAGCCTGGGTTTCATCATCAAGCAGCACCACGTGATCGCTATCCCAGCGTACCGGACGGCTGACGTGCAGCAGCAGGCGCGGCACATACAGTAAGGCGGCGGAAATTTTGTCGGAGATCACTTCCGTGGGATGAAAGTGTCCGGCATCCAGCGTCAGCGCGGTCTGGCGGCTGCAGGCATAGCCGAAGCAGAATTCGTTTGAGCCGACGGTGTAACTCTCTGCGCCAATGCCGAACAGCTTGCTCTCTACGGCATCAATATGGTGCTGCGGATTGAGCGGCTCGCGAATAATCTCATCCAGCGCGCTGGCCAGCCGCTGACGCGGCGCGAAGCGATCCACCGTAAGATCTTTCATCCCATCCGGTACCCAGATGTTCATGACCGATGCCGTGCCCAGCTGTTCCCCAAACCAGGCAGAGATGCGCCGGCTGGCTTTACAGTGATCGATCCAGAACTGCCGGATGCCGGCATCAGCGTGTGCCAGCGTAAAGCCATCCGCACTTTTCGCATGCGAAAAACAGGTGGGATTAAAATCCAGCCCCAGCTGATGCTGCTTTGCCCAGGTCACCCAGCCACGAAAGTGCTGCGGTTCGATTTCATCCCGCGCAACCGGCCCGTCGCTTTCCAGATAGATAGCGTGCAAATTCAGCCGCTTCGCGCCTGGAATCAGTGCCATCGCCTGTTCCAGATCGGCACGCAGCTCTGCGGCATTACGCGCCCGGCCCGGATAGTTGCCGGTGGCCTGAATTCCGCCAGTCAGCAGCCCCTGCGGGTTCTCAAAGCCGCGGACGTCATCGCCCTGCCAGCAGTGCATGGAGACCGGAATCCGATCCAGCTGGTCCAGTACCTGTTCCACGTTAACGCCCGTGGCGGCATAGCGCTGTTTCGCCAGCTCAAAGGCTTGTTCAATCAGCTTTGTCATAAGCGGGTTCCTTAGCGGGTTGGCTCAGCGCGGCAAAGCGAGCCTGATGGGCTGCGAGCACGCTGGCGTTCTGCGGGGTAAAAAGGTCAGAAGGAAAATTGCGGCTGATGCAGCGGCGCAGTGCAGCCACATCCGGCAGGTCGCCCAGTGCGATCAGCTGGCAGCCAGCATTGCCGAGGGTGGAGGCTTCCACCGGCCCGGCAAGCACCGGCAGCTGGCAGGCATCTGCGCACAGCTGATTGAGCAACGGGTTCTGGCTGCCGCCACCCACGATGTGTAACTGCCGCAGCGGAATGGCGCGCAATGCGCTCAGCTCCTGCAGCGTCTGGCAATAGAGCAGCGCCAGGCTGTCAAAAATGGTGCGCGCCAGCGCCGCCGCCGTGCGCGGTACCGGCATGTCCTGTTCAGCGCAGGCAGCCTGGATCGCCTGAACCATATTGTCAGGATTGATAAAGCGCGGATCATTAGGGTTTATCAGCGCCCGACAGGCGGGCTCTGCCTCCGCCGCTGCCACCAGCTGGCAGAGATCGCGGATATGCAGTTCTGTGCACACACGCTGCAGCAGCCAGAGCCCCATGATATTTTTCAGCACGCGGTATCCTTCCGCACCGCCCTCATTGGTGAGATTGGCCTGCAGTGCGGCGGTGCTGATCACCGGCTGCAGGCTTTCAACGCCCATCAGCGACCAGGTGCCGGAACTGAGATAGGCCGCCGCGTCACCGGTCAGCGGCGTCGCCAGCACCGCGCTGGCCGTATCATGCGTGGCAACGGCAATCACCGGAACGGCATGACCGCCGGGGCTGATCCAGTGTCCGACCGTGTTACCCGGCGTGCTGACCGGGCCAAACCACGCGGCCTCTGCCCCTGCCCACGCCAGCAGTTCGCGATCCCACTCGCCGCTGGTGATATTCAGTAGCTGTGTGGTGGTGGCGTTGGTGTATTCCCAGTTCATGACCCCGGTGAGACGATAGTGCAGATAATCCGGAATCATCAGCGCATGTTTCACTTTCGCCTGCCAGTCAGGCTGCTGCTGATGCAGAGCGCGCAGCTGATACAGGGTATTGAACGGCAGAAACTGAATGCCGGTACGCTGATAGATATTCTGCTGACCGAGGTCGCGGCTGGCCTGCGCCATCAGGCCGGCGGTGCGGCCATCACGGTAGCTCACCGCTTCCCCGACGCGGTTGCCCGCCGCATCCAGCAGCACCAGATCCACGCCCCAGGTATCAATACCGATACTGTCCGGCACGATGCCTTCCTGCATTAGCTGCTGCAGACCCGCGCGCATCTCTTTTTCCAGCGTCTCCAGGTCCCAGCAGTCATAGCCGGCCCGCTGCACACGCTGATTAGCAAAACGCCGCACTTCACGCAGGGTGAGCTGCTGGCTTCCGGGTGTCCACTGCGCCAGCATGACCCGCCCGCTGGACGCACCAATATCAATGGCAACAACGTTACGCATACTCATGGCGTGCTCTTTGTGTGATGACATAGCGACAGCATAAAAAGCTGGTCGGCTCGCCACCTTCCCGGCAGTGCCAGCGATAAAAGGTCGCTGGCAGGCTTGCAAAGGTATTCGTGAGAGACCTCACAAAACCGCTTGCGGGCCGGGTTGTGAGCCTCGCCGCATTTTTATCAATCACTTACGCGATCTTAAAAAAAGCGCCATTTTCCTGCGCTGCCCGGTTCAAAATTCAAGGTAAGGTGCCTGGCGGCTGCGTAGACTCGGTTGCAGTTTTGTTAACGGAGAGCGCATCATGACGATGTTGCACAGTGCTGATTTCTTCCCGGCCGGGGATTACGCGATTGCCATTGAACCCCGCGTACCCCAGCAGGCTTTTCCGGAGCATCATCATGATTTCCATGAAATCGTGCTGGTAGAACAGGGTTCCGGCATTCACATTTTCAATGGCCAGCCCCAAACCCTGAGTGCCGGATGCGTCTGTTTCGTGCGCGATCACGACCGGCATCTCTATGAGCAGACGGAGAACCTGTGCCTGACAAATGTGCTGTACCGCAGCCCGGCGGACTTTCGCTTCCTTTCCGGCCTGCAGGCATTGCTGCCGCGTGAGGAGGCGGGGCAATACCCTTCCCACTGGCGCGTTAACCAGAAGGTGATGGCCCAGGCGTTACAGCTGGTTAACCAGATGCAGCAGCACGCCAGCTGGTCGCTGGAACGCCAGGCCCATCAGGAGCAGCTGTTTCTGCAACTGCTGGTACTGCTGCGCGAAGCGGCTCACAATCCGGAAGCGCAGGATGCGGAAGCCAGACTGCACCGGTTGCTCGACTGGCTGAACGCCCATTACAGTGAGGACATTGCCTGGGATGCGCTGGCGGATCGTTTCTCACTCCCGCTGCGCACGCTGCACCGGCAGATGAAGCAGCAGACCGGCAGCACGCCGCAGCGCTATCTCAACCGCCTGCGCCTGCTGCAGGCCCGTCATCTGCTGCGTCACAGCGATATGCGCATTACGGACATCGCCTTCCAGTGTGGATTTGGGGACAGCAACCACTTTTCCACCCTGTTCCGGCGTGAATTTGGCTGCGCGCCCCGCATGGAGCGCCAGCAGATGGTGTAACCGGAGCTTTTACTATGTCGCTGATCCTGTCGCGTGAGGACTATTTCCCTGCCGCCAACCTGCCTGTCGCCGTGGCGGAGCGCATGCCGCAGCCCTCCTTTCCGCCGCACCGGCATGCGTTCAGCGAGATCGTGATTGTCTGGCGCGGCAACGGCCTGCATGTTCTCAACGATCGCCCGTGGCTGATTACCTGCGGTGATGTGTTTTACATTCGTGACAACGACTGCCACAGCTATGACAGCGTCAACGACCTGGCGCTGGACAATATTCTTTACTGCCGCGATCGCTTTCGTCTCGCACTTGACTGGGATCAGCTGCTGCCACCGCAGGAGGGCGATGCGCCGTCCGGCTGGCGCCTGACCACGCGCGGCATGGCGCTGGCGCGGAGCGTGATCAGTCAGCTGGAGCGGGAAAGCCGTAAAAGTGACGCGTTGTCGATTCAGCTTTCCGAAGCGCTTTTCCTGCAGCTGGCGCTGATTCTGCGCCGTCACGGTTATGCATCCAACCGGCCGTGGGCGTTGCCGGAGGGCGAGCAGCTTGATTTACTGATGTCCGCGCTGCTGGGTGACATCAGCCGCCCGTTTGATCTGGCCCGCTTTTGTCAGCAGCATCAGCTCAGCGAGCGCGCGCTGAAGCAGCTGTTTCGCCAGCAGACCGGCATGACGATTGGTCACTACCTGCGTCAGTTGCAGCTATGTCAGGCGAAATACCTGCTGCGCACGCAGGCGTGTCTTATCAGCGAAGTGGCCGCGCGCTGCGGCTTTGATGACAGTAACTATTTTTCTGTGGTGTTTACCCGCGAAACGGGCCTGACGCCCAGCGCCTGGCGCCAGCGCTTTATCGCCACGCCCGTGCCCGGCGGCGATCGTGCCAGCGCCTGACGTGAACGTCAGGCGCTGTGACACCCCAGGTTCAGACGGCCATTCCCAGCCCGACAATATTGGCAGCGATGATGATCACCACGCAGCCGATGGAGAGTACGCTGACCGGACGGCGCCCTGCCGCTTTCCACTCTTTCAGCACCAGGCCAACCAGACCACCGCACAACACATAAAGGCTCATATGCAGCATCCAGCTGACAAAATCATACTGTGGCGGAATGCGGGCGTGCCCCCAGGCATAAAAGAAGAACTGCAGGTACCACATCGTGCCGCCCAGTATAGCGAAGGCAATATTGGCCATCAGCAGCGGTTTTGCGACGGAGAAGTCCTGCCTGACCGAGAGTTCCGGGCGGATTGCCAGACGAATAAAGCAGTACGCGAGGTTAACGACTGCCCCGCCGCCCATAATGACCACATAGCTCGGCAGCGCCACATACAGCGGATTAATGCCCAGACTGGCCGCGGCTTCATGCATGGGTTTAGCCGCATCCATCGCAAAGGACATCCCGGCAGAGAAGATGCCGCAGATGATCGCCAGCAGCAGCCCTTTTTTCAGATTGAACTCTTCGGCGTTTATTCCCAGCGCGCGTTCTTTGAGTAAACCGGCGCGGGAAACAATTGCCACGCCGACCAGCGCCACCAGCACCCCGAGCAGCGTCAGCCGCCCGCCAGCAGAGCTGAACAGCGCCACAAAACGCCCCTGCAACAGCGGCGTCATCAGCGTCCCCACCACCAGGGTGATGCCGATGGCGATACCAATACCCATCGACATCCCCAGGTAACGCATGGTCAGGCCGTAATTGATGTTTCCCACGCCCCACATGGCCCCAAACAGAAACACCGGCAGCAGCTGTGACAGACTGAAGCTGCTGTAATAGGCGCGGAAGTCTGGCAGCAGCACGGCGCTGACTGCCCAGGGAAGGATCAGCCATGACATGATGCCACCGACCGACCACATGGTTTCCCATGACCACTTTTTCACCTGTTTAAACGGCGCATAGAAACATGCGGCACTGGCGGCACCCACCAGATGCCAGAAAATACCGGCAATAATGGCACTGTTCATTGTGATTCCTTCATAAGGTTGAGGCCAGACAGGAAACCGCAGTTTCCTGATTAGCAGCAGTCTAAAGGGAGTGACTTTCGCTCAGCCTTTGAATGGCTGCCGGGACGCCGAAGCCACTGGCAAAATCCGGTGAGTTCGGAATATGCGGATCACAAATTCATATTTGCCGGAGTTGCGCGTATTAATTTTTATAAGTTGCTTATTATTCGGATCTTTTTTCATCCTGCTGTGTTGGCCGCCACAATTTTCCCTCCACTGCCAGTAAGCTTCACGCGCTGGCAGCCAGAGAAAGCCGCGCAGCGCGCTTCCCCCGCAGGCGTTTAATCCGTATAACGTGGGGGAAAATCGTCAGCACAAAGGACAGGCATGAATAGCAAAAGATTGACGCTGGTACTGTCGCAGGCCGTGAGCCGCGTGATGCTGGAAGACATCCGCGCTATTGTGCCGCCGCAGGCGCTGAACGTGTTCCTTAATGGTCTGGACCCCGTCCGCTACGCCACGCTGGATTGTCTGCAGAGTGAAGAAAATTGCGCACTGCTGGCTTCGGCCATCGTGGTATGGCGTCAGCTGGGCCACGTTCACGCGATTCGCTATCAGAAAGGTGAGCACGTCAGACAGGTTGACGATGCCAGTCAGTTTCAGCTGTTCAGTATGATGAAGACCCATCGCGCGATCCTTCAGCTCGCTTAATAAACAGGATGCTTATGAAAATCGGTTTGCTTTTTCCCATTGCGATCATCGTGGCAGGTGTCAGCTTTCTGGCGTGGTTTATCGCCAGCGGTGCCATGATGCCAGGCTCATAAAAGCATTAAAAAAATTGTCACGCAGACGGGCGCCAAAACCCGTCGCTTATTGCTCTTACCCTAGCGTGAAAGGCTGAGAGGCTTGCTGCACCGGCATAAACCCTTCCCTGGGGCCTGCCGCCGCGCCATCCCTGGCGCGGAGGCTGCTGCAAGTCTCTCAGCCTCACACGCTTTTCTGCCATTGGTTTCGCTGTTGTCGGTCCCTGCCCATCGCTGCGCTGATGCCGGACAGGCAGAAGAGGTGTTGAGCTAAGCCGGACGTCACGCGGCAGGGATGCCGCGTGCCGAGGCACGCAGGGATGCGGGGGTTGCCGTTCCGGCGTGATTAACTCCTCTTCTGACTTTTCACCGCTTCTGACAGCAATAAAAGTTGCAGGTCGGGCATTCTGCCGTAATGTTGCGCCCATCACCCCAACCTTCTCTTTGCTGCCATTTCCGGCGCTCAGCTGGCACAGAAAATAAGGTGCGATGCTGCGTTCTGCTTCACTCTGCTTTGCCATGTGATAAATAAAGCCAACGCGGAGTCCTGCTCATGACCACACACCATCACCACTACATTAATGGCGCTTTTCTTACCAATCCGCACGACAGGTGGATTGAGGTCATTAACCCGGCGACGGAAGCGTTACTATCCCGCGTGCCGGAAGGATCCCGCCAGGATGCCGCTGCCGCGATTGCCGCCGCAGAAGCCGCTCAGCCAGGCTGGGAAGCGCTGCCAGCGACCGAGCGGGGTGCCTGGTTACACAAAATCGCGGCGGCAATTCGCCAGCGTGAGCCGGACATCACGACCACGATCGTAGCGGAGGGCGGGAAAACACAGGGGCTGGCACAAACCGAAGTGCTCTTCACCGCAGACTATTTTGATTACATGGCAGAATGGGCCCGGCGCTACGAAGGGGAAATCGTTAACAGCGATCGTCCGAACGAAAATATCTTCGTATTTAAAAAGGCCATAGGCGTCACGACCGGCATCCTGCCGTGGAATTTTCCGTTCTTCCTGATTGCCCGTAAGGCGGCACCTGCGCTGATTACCGGCAACACGCTGGTGCTGAAACCCAGTGAAATTACACCCAACAATGCCGCCCTGTTCGCGGAAATCATTCATGCGCTTGGTCTGCCACGCGGCGTCATCAATATCGTCTATGGCTATGGGCCGGAAGTGGGCCAGGAACTGGCCGCGAACCCCAAAGTAGGCCTTGTCAGCCTCACCGGCAGCGTCAGTGCCGGTGTTGCCACCATGCAGGCAGCCGCCGGAAACGTGACTAAAGTGTCGCTGGAACTGGGCGGAAAAGCGCCGGCAATTGTCATGGAAGATGCTGACCTCGACCTGGCGGTGAACGCAATTGTCAGCTCGCGCATTATCAACAGTGGCCAGGTATGTAACTGCGTCGAACGCGTCTATGTGCAGGCAGGCATCTGCGATCGTTTTATCACCGCCCTGACCCGCAAAATGCAGCAGATTAAAAGCGGCAATCCGGCAGAGGAGCATGACCTGGATATGGGCCCGCTGATCAGCGCCGCCGCCCTGGCGCGGGTTGAAGAAAAGGTGGCAAAAGCCGTCGCACAAGGCGGGAATGTCATTCTGGGAGGAAAACGCGCGGGCGATAAAGGCTTTTACTTTGAGCCCACCATCATCACCGGCGTGCGTCAGGACATGGAGATTATGCGGGAAGAGATCTTCGGCCCGGTGCTGCCGGTAATGACCTTCCGCACGCTGGACGAAGCGATCGCGCTGGCGAATGACAGCGATTACGGCCTCACCTCCTCACTCTATACCCGCGATCTCAACACCGCGATGCTGGCGCTGCGCAAGCTGCGCTTCGGCGAAACCTACATTAACCGGGAAAACTTCGAGGCGATGCAGGGCTTTCATGCCGGCTGGCGAAAATCGGGGGTGGGCGGCGCGGATGGCCGGCATGGACTGGAGGAGTATCTGCAAACCCATGTGGCCTATCTGCAGTTCAGCTGACAAAATCGGGCGGCGCTGTGGCCGCCCGCAAGATACGGCTACTTCAGCCGCTGCTGGCTGCGCAGCAGCGCGAAACCGCTTATCACAGACATCGCCATCAGATAATAGCCCGGTGCCAGGCTGGTACCGGTGGCGCTGATCAGCAGCGTACAAATCAGCGGCGCAAAACCACCAAACACCGTTACCGCCACGTTATAACTGATCGCCATTCCGCTGGCGCGTGTGCCCATCGGAAACAGATCGGCCATGACCGATGGCACGGTGGAAAAGTAAACCGACTTCAGCAGCGCCATCCAGCACACCAGTAAAATCAGCGTCAGCGGCGTGGTGTGACGTACTACCAGCGCAAAAGCCGGATAAATGGTCAGGATCAGCAGCAACAGCGAGCCCCACATCAGCGGCACGCGACCGATGCGCTCGGCCCATAATCCCATCAGCGGCGTCACCACGGTGAGAATCACGCCGGCCAGCAAGGTCGCCGTAAACGCCACTGACCCGGACAAATGCAAATTTTTTGTGGCATAGGTCGGTACGTAATTCAGCATGTAGTTCACGGCGGTGGAGATCACCATCAGGCCGATAGCCAGCAGCATCAGCGCTTTCTGCCGCCCGAACAGCCGTTTCAGCGGCGCCGCTTCCGGCGCTGCGGCGGCGAAACTGGCCGGCTCATGCACGTGGCGGCGGATATAGAGCCCCAGCGGGCCAATCAGCAGACCAAAAGCAAAGGGAATGCGCCAGCCCCACGCCTGAATCTGGCTTTCAGTCAGGATCTGCGTCAGGCCCAGGCCGAACGCCGAGGCCAGCAGCGTGCTCGCCCCCTGCGTGGCAAACTGCCAGCTGGCAATAAATGCTTTCCGCTCTGGAAAGTGCTCCACCAGAAAAGCGGTTGAGCTGCCAAACTCCCCGCCGGCAGAAAATCCCTGGACCAGCCGCGCCAACAGAATCAGCAGCGGGGCCAGCAGACCGATACTGGCATACGCAGGCATAAAGGTGATTACCGCCCCGCCCAGCATCATCAGGTTGATTGACAGCAGCAGCGCTTTTTTGCGGCCGTGCCGATCCGCGTAGTTGCCCAGCAAAATGGCCCCGAGCGGGCGAATCAGGAATGACACGCCAAAGCTGCCGAACGTCAGCAGCAGCGATACCGACGCATCACGGGTGGGAAAGAAGGCATGAGCAATATAGCTGGCAAAAAAACCGTATACGGCAATATCAAACCACTCCAGCGCGTTGCCGATACAGGTGGCAAACAGCGTTTTATGCAGATTCGGCTTGCTGTGCGTCAGCGTGACATTCGGGCTGATGCTGCTCATACGGCACCTCCCCGGTGGGCCCGGTGCTGCGCAACCAGGGCGTTGCCCTGCTCGCCCAAATCCCATAACAGACGCGTCATGATCTGCAATCCTTCACGCGCAATAGATTGCAGCATATGTTCGTTAACGCCATGCTGCCCGCAGGCCGGATAGGAGTGCGGCACCCACAGCGTGGGCAGCCCCAGAATATCGGCAAACACTTCATTGGGCAGCGACCCTCCCAGATTGGGTAACAGCGCCGGTGTCTTCCCGCTGATTTCAGCCATACTGCGTAACACCCAGCTTACCAGCGGATCGGTGGGATCCAGCCGGGTTGCCGGCGACCCGCGCAGGAATGACACCTCCACATCGTCAAAGCCGTGCTGCACCAGATGATCGCGGAGATGGCTGACCAGGTTTTCCCAGTCGGTTCCCACCACAAAGCGGAGCTGGCACACGGCGCTGGCCTCGCCCGGGATCGCGTTCATCGGGCGTGCCGGATTGCCGCTCAGCATCGACAGCACTTCCAGCGTGTTCCAGCCGTACAGGCGCTCTGCGGGCGTCAGTCCCGGCTCACCCCATGCGCTGTCAATCGCCGGATCGCCAGGCATGCCGCCCACCGTAATATCACTGAGAATGGCACGCACCTGCGGCGTCAGTGAAGTGGGCTTCAGGGCCGCGACCTGCAGCACCCCCTGCGCATTGACCAGCGATGACAGGGCATTTGCCAGCCGGGTGCCGGGATTGCTCAGCACTCCGCCCCAGTTACCGGAGTGGTAAGCGTTATCGCGCGCGCGCAGCGTAAGGCGGAAATTAACCGCACCGCGTGAGCCCAGAAACAGCGTCGGGCGCTGCGCATTCAGCCGGGGACCATCGGACGCGATAAACAGATCGGCCTTCAGTAACGCGGCATGCTGCTGGCACAGCTGCGCCAGCCCCGGTGAGCTGACCTCTTCGCCCATCTCAAAAATCAGTTTGCAGTTAAAGCCCAGCCGCCCGCCGCGCGCCCGGAAAACCTGCTCCAGCGCGGCCAGGTTCACGCAGTGCTGCCCTTTATTATCCGCACTGCCGCGCGCGTACCAGCGGTCGCCCTCTTCTACCAGCGTCCACGGCGACAGCCCCTGCCGCCAGTGCTCATCGTCACCGAATACCACATCGCCGTGACCGTAACTCAGCAGCGTGGGCAGCGCCGGATCTTCAATCCGTATTGCCACCAGAAACGGACAGGCCGCCGCGGCCGGGTTATCAATGCTGTGGAGGGTAAAGCCGAGCGCCGTCAGCTGCGGGCCAATCTCCGCCTGCAGATAGTGCTGCAACTCTGCTTCACGATCCGGACGCTGACTCTCCGTACGTTGCGCCACCCGCCGCGCCAGAAGTTCGCGGAACGCGCCGCTGTCGAACCACGCGGTTGCCTGTTGTGCTGCCTGTTCTGCTGTCATGTTTGCCTGCTTTTATGAGCGTGTTTTTTTCATCTTTGCGGAAAGGCTGCGTTGCCACAATTATCAATTTATCGGGTATTCTTTGCTTTTAAAGCAATGCCCGGCTGCCCGGTTTTGAGGCATGCACCACCCTGAGGCATCTGTATGATCAGTCATGAGGTTCGTTCTTTTCTGGCTGTCGCCGACAGCGGCTCGCTGAGCGCGGCCAGTGACAAGCTGTTTGTGGCGGCGTCCGCCATCAGCCGGCAGATTCAGCGGCTGGAGCAGCAGATGGGCGTGCCGCTGTTTACGCGCCACGCGCGCGGGATGCAGCTGACAGAAGCGGGTGAAATTTTTGCCCATCACGTGCGTAAAAATTTGCTGGATATGGAGTTTGCTCTGGCGGAAATCAAAGGTCTGAAGGCCGTGCGCCGCACGCTGATGCGTATCGCCTGCACGGACGGACTGGCTTTTAGTCTGCTGCCCCGCCTGATTGCCGGCTTTCGCGCGGTGAATCCCGGCGTGCTGTTTGATGTGACCGTGGCGGGGACGCAGGGCGTGGCGGCGCTGGTGCGCAACGGCGAATGCGATTTGGCTCTGCAGTTCAGCCTGCACGCGGAGCCCGGCGTAGAGGTGGCGGGTTCCTGGCCGGCCCCGGTGCTGCTGGTGATGCATGAACGTCATCCGCTGGCGCAGGCAGCCGGGATCACGCTGGCCGATCTCAGCCCCTATCCGCTGGCGCTACCGCAGCAGAACACCACGGTGCGCCAGCTGTTTGATCTGGCCTGCCATATGAGCGGCTACCTTACGGAACCGGTGCTGACCTGCGATAACTTTTCCACGCTGTTTCATTTTCTGCGGCACACGCCGCTGGCGGTGACCATCTGCAGCGCGTTTACCCTGCCGGAAGAGGCAGAAAGAGAGGGATTACGCTTGCGTTCGGTCGGCATCGAGCAGCTGAGTCAGCGCACGCTGCAGCTGCAGCGTCCGTCCGGCAGGCCGCGCAGCGCTGCGGTACAGCACTTTACGGATTATCTGCTGACACAGCTGCCCGCGCTGGCAGCCTCACTGCACCCGCGCGGGCAGGCCTGACGCAGCGGCCAGTCAGGGTTGGATATCGACCGGATAGAAAATGTGTTTGCCGAAAGGATCGACCTGATAGCCGCTGACGCTTTTGCGCACCGGTTCAAAAATGGTCGAGTGCGCAATCATCACTGCGGGCATCTGATCGTGCATCATCTGCTGGGCCTCGCGATACATTTCTGTGCGCTTATCCTGATTCTGCTCGGCGCGCGCGGCGGTGATAAGCTTCTCAAACGGCGCGTAGCACCATTTTGATGAGTTAGAACCGCCATTCGCGGAGGTGCAGCTATAGAGCGGGCCGAAAAAGTTATCCGGATCGCCGGTTGCCGTGGTCCAGCCCATCAGCGCCGCCTGATGCTCACCCCCCTTCACCCGCTTCAGGTATTCACCCCACTCATAACTGACGATATTGGCTTTAATGCCTACCTGCGCCCAGTCCGCCTGAATCATTTCCGCCATGCGGCGCGCATTGGGGTTGTAAGGGCGCTGTACCGGCATAGCCCAGAGCGCGATTTCCGTTCCCGGCTTAATCCCCGCCTCCTGCAGCAGCGCTTTTGCCCGCTGCGGATCGTAATCATAATCCCTTAGGTCTTTGTCCGCGCTCCAGACATCCGGTGGCAGAATATTTTTCGCCACGGTTCCGGTGCCTTTAAAAATGGCGTCAATGATCGCCTGCTTGTTGATGGCCATGGCCAGCGCCTGCCGCACTTTCACCTTGTCCAGCGGCGCTTTGGTGGTATTGAACGACAGGAAACCGGTATTCAGCCCCGATTTCTGCTGCAGTACCAGGTCCGGATTACTGCGCATTTTGTCCAGATCGGCCGGATTAGGGAACGGCATCACCTGACACTCGTTTTTCTCCAGCTTGGCATAACGCACCGAGGCATCCGGCGTGATGGAGAACACCAGCCGATCCAGTCGGGCTTTGCCTTCCCAGTAATCCGGAAACGCTTTATACAAAATGCGGGAATCTTTCTGATACTGCACCAGCTCAAATGGCCCGGTGCCAATAGGCTGCATATCTACCTTTTCCGGCGTGCCGGCCTTCAGCATCTTGTCAGCATATTCTGCGGAGTGAATCGAGGCGAAGTACCATGCCAGATCGGCCAGGAAGGGTGCTTCCGCGTGCGCCAGGGTAATGCGCACCGTAGAGTCGTCCACTTTATCAATCGCTTTGATCAGCCGGGACAATTCCAGACTTTCAAAGTTAGCGTAGTTGCCGCCGGAGACAGTGTGATAGGGATTGGCCGGATCAAGCTGACGCATAAAAGAGAAGATGACATCGTCTGCGTTGAAATCGCGCGTTGGCGTGAAAAGTTTGTTGCTGTGGAACTTCACGCCGTGCCGCAGATGGAAGGTATAGACCGTACCGTCGGCGCTGATGTCCCAGCGCTCGGCAAGGCTGGGAATCAGTTGGGTGGTGCCCGGTTTGAAATCCACCAGCCGGTTAAACACCGGCACGGCGCTGGCGTCTACGCTGGTGCCCGACGTGTAGAGCTGCGGGTTGAAATTCTCCGGCGACCCTTCAGAACAGTAGACCAGCGTTTTCGCTGATACCCCGCCGGCTACCGCTAACCCCAGTGCGCTTAGCGCCAGTTTTGCCATCATCTTTTTCATTATGTTTTCTCGCTTTTTGTTGACTTCCATCTGTCCGCATCGGTATTTAATTAATAAATAACATGATTTCGCCGTCAGGCGTATCACCTGTAGCGTAAAGCTAATAAGGAATTGTGATGACAGACCAACTTGCCCGTCAGCTGACGCAGCGTTTTTACCGCTATCTCGCTGTTTCCAGCCAGAGCGACGCCACCTCCACCACCCTGCCCAGCACGCCTTCGCAGCACGCGATGGCGGAACTGCTGGCACAGGAGCTGCGCGCGCTGGGATTGCAGCAGGTGATGATTGATCAGCACGCCACGGTGACCGCCGTAAAGCCCGGTACGCGTCCCGGCGCGCCGCGCATCGGCTTTATTACCCATATCGATACGGTGGATGTGGGGCTCTCGCCGGATATTCATCCGCAGACGCTGACCTTCACCGGTGACGATCTCTGCCTTAACCCGACGCAGGATATCTGGCTGCGGGTGGCGGAACATCCGGAGATCCTGCCGTACATCGGGCAGGAGATCGTGTTCAGCGACGGCACCAGCGTGCTGGGTGCGGACAATAAAGCGGCGGTCAGCGTGGTCATGACGCTGATGGAAAATCTGCACGGCGAGCACGGTGATGTGGTGGTGGCCTTTGTGCCGGATGAAGAGATCGGGCTGCGCGGTGCTAAAGCGCTCGATCTGGAAACACGGTTTAACGTGGACTTCGCCTGGACCATTGACTGCTGCGAACTGGGAGAAGTGGTGTATGAGTGCTTCAACGGTGCGTCAGCAGAAATCACCTTTACCGGCGTGCCGGCTCATCCGATGTCCGGCAAAGGCGTGCTGGTGAATCCATTACTGATGGCGCACGACTTTATTGCACAGTTTGACCGGCAGGCCACGCCCGAGCACACCGCAGGGCGCGAAGGCTATATCTGGTTTAACGACATGCAGGCAAATGCCAGCCAGGCGGTGCTGAAGGCATCAATCCGTGATTTTGCGCTGGCGGGGTTTGCCGCGAAAAAGCAGCAGCTGCAGGCGGTTGCGGAACAGATCGCCGCGCAGTACCCCACCGGCAAGGTGGCGCTGACGATCACCGACATTTACAGCAACATCAGCAACGCGATTGGCGAAGATCGCCGCGCTATCGATCTGATTTTTACGGCGCTGCAGCAGGTGGGCGTAACGCCAAAAGTGATTCCGATGCGCGGCGGTACCGATGGTTCAGCCCTGTCGGCAAAAGGCCTGCTGACGCCGAATTTCTTTACCGGCGCGCACAATTTCCATTCACGGTTTGAATTTCTGCCGGTGCCGTCGTTCGTGAAGTCTTATCAGGTGGCGGAAGCGCTGTGTTATCTGGCGGCGAAGGTCTGACCGCGGCGGCCCGCTATCATATGCAGACAGGGTGCGCCGAAAAGCGCACCCTGTTATAGCGCCACGCTGCGTTTACTGGCGGGCAGTGACGTCAATCCCCGGGAAGAACTTCGCTGCCAGCTTGCTGACCGTGCCGTTGTCCTGTACTTTCGTAATCGCAGCATCCAGTTCACCTTTCAGCTTCGCGTCACCTTTGCGCAGGCCAAAACCGATGCCGGAGCCGAGAACGGCATCATCCTCAACCGGCTTACCGGCAAACGCAAATCCCTTGCCCTGTGGCTTATCGAGGAAGCCCGACTGACCGGCGGCAGACATCACCAGCGTGCCATCCAGACGGCCGGCAACCATATCGTTGTACACCTGGTTTTGATCCTGATAGGCGGTCACGGTAACGCCCTGCGGCTCCCAGTGCTTTTTCGCATAGGTTTCCTGGATTGACCCCTGGAGTACGCCGATGTTTTTCCCTTTCAGCGCCGCCGCGGTCGGCTCCAGCTTCTCGCTCTGTTTTCCAATCAGCATGCTGGGGATACGGTAAATCGGTTTGGTGAAATCGATGCTTTTGGCGCGCGCCGCGGTGATGTTCATGGCAGAGTTAATGGCATCGAACTTTTTCGCCTGCAGGGCCGGAATCAGCGCATCAAAACTGCTCTCCACCCATTTGCAGTCAAAGTTGCCCACCTGGCAAATCGCTTTGCCCAGTTCAATATCGAATCCTTCCAGGTCGCCCTGCGCGTTACGGCTCTCAAACGGCGGATATTGCGATTCCAGGCCGTAACGTAATGTCTCCTGCGCCAGCGCCTGAGCCGACGCGATCATGCCCAGCGCGATAAACAGTGCACTGCGTTTTTTCATTATTATCCCCCGATTTACCCGTTGACCCGGCACAGCGCTTCTGCGCCCGCCTGCAGTGTTGCCTCATCTTTCGCAAAAGAAAGGCGAATGAATTTGTTATCCGTGCCATCCATATAAAACGCCGATAGCGGAATGGTCGCCACGCCGTGATCGACGATGAGACGTTTTACCATTTCGCTATCGCTTTCGTCACTGAAATGTCCGTAACTGGCAAGCATAAAGAAGGAGCCGGCTGCCGGCAGCAGCGTAAAAGGGGAATCCTGCAGCAGTGCCGCCAGGCGGTCGCGTTTTTGCTGGTAAAACGCTGCCAGCTGCAGGTAGTGCTGCGGCTGCTGCAGGTAGCGGGCAAAGCCTGCCTGCATCGGTGTATCGGCGGCGTACATCATGAACTGATGGACTTTCACGATTTCCGCCATCAGCGCCGCCGGGGCCAGCGCATAGCCCACGCGCCAGCCGGTGACGTGGAAGGTTTTGCCAAACGAGGAAACCACCACGCTGCGCTGCGCCAGCTCTGCATGCGTTGCCATGCCGCAGTGCTGACGTCCGTCAAACAAAATGTGTTCATACACCTCATCGGACAGCACCACAATGTCGGTATGGCGCGTCAGGGCAGCCAGCTGTTCCAGATCGTCAGCGCTCAGCACCTGCGCACTGGGGTTATGCGGTGTGTTGATGATAATCATCCGGGTGCGCGGCGTAAGGCTGGCACGCAGCTCTGCCCAGTTAATGGCAAAATCAGGCAACTGCAGTTTCAGGCCAATCGGCGTCGCGCCCTGCAGCCGCACCACCGGCGCGTAGCTGTCAAACGCCGGCTCAAAGAAGATCACTTCATCGCCGGGATGCACCAGCGCGGAAATAGCCATGTAGATGCCCTGGCTGGCGCTGCCGGTGATCAGCACTTCGCTGCCGGCATCGTACTGCCGGCCATACAGCGTAAAGACCTTCTCCGCCAGCGCCTCTCGCAGTGCCGGTAAGCCGGTCATCGGCGCGTACTGGTTGTGTCCTTCACGCATGGCCGTGCTGACCAGCTCCACCAGCTGCGGATCGCAGGGAAAGTTCGGCGCGCCCTGCGACAGGTTAATGGCCTGATGCTGCGCAGAAAGCTGGCCAATGACGCTGAAAATCGTGGTGCCGACATCCGGCTGTTTTGACGTGATATTGACGCTGCTGTTAAGTCCCATTGTCGCCCCGCTGGCTGCATAACCATTTATCCTGAACAGATTTCTATTCAACGGCGCGCGGCTTGAGTCCACAAGCGAATTGTTGTCATAATAGCCATGATCAAAATGCATAACTGAGGCCGCCATGTCCCGCACCGCTCTGCCGCTGAATGCCATTCACGCTTTCCTTGTCACCGCACGCCATCTTAATCTGACGCATGCGGCCCGCGAGCTGTGCATTACGCAGGGAGCCGTCAGCCGGAAAATCGCGGCGCTGGAAGCCTGGCTGGGCTTTGCGCTGTTTGAGCGCCATGCGCGCGGGCTGCGCCTGACCGCACAGGGTGCCGGACTGCTGCCGTCGCTGCAGCAGGGATATGATTTGCTGGTCAGCGCCACAGAACAGGCCAGCCGCCACACTGTTGCGGTGCGCCTGAAAGCCCCTACCTGCGCGCTGCGCTGGCTGGTGCCGCGCCTGGTTGCGCTGGAACAGCAGCAGCCGGCGCTGCACGTCGCGCTGACCACCACGCTGGAGCATAACGCGCAGCTGGAAAATTACGATGCGGCGATTGTCTTTGGCGCACCGCCTGCCGGCGCAATTCTACTGTTTGAAGAGCGGCTGACGCCGGTGCTGTCACCGGACCTGCCATTACCCCGTGACATTCGCGATCTGGCACGGCTGACATTTCTGCATCCGACCCACGATCGGCGTGACTGGCAGCTGTGGCTGGATGCGCAGCAGGTTGCGATACCGATGGCCCGCAATCAGCATTTTGCCACGATGGATTTGGCGATTGGGGCTGCGCTGCAGGGATTTGGTGTGGCGATCGCCGACGTGACGCTGGTGCAGGACGATCTGGCACAGGGCCGGCTGCTGGCTCCGTTTGCCGCCCCCGTCGCAACCGGGGCGGCATACAGCCTGTTACAGCGGCATGAAAAGGCGGCGCCACCGTGCCTGGCGCAACTGGTGGCGTGGTTGTGTCAGCCTCAGAAAGAGACCCATTCGTCGGCACTGGCCGGTTTCGGCTGAGGCGTGCCCGCCGCAGCCAGCACCGGACGGCGCAGCGGCTGTGCGGCTTTCGCCCCCGGCGCGGCCGGCGTATTTTCTGACAGACGGAATTTTGCGACTGAAGCCTGCAGCTCTTCGGTCTGGCGCTCCAGCGCACTGGCGGCCGCAGACACCTGCTCAACCAGCGAGGCGTTCTGCTGGGTGACGCTGTCCATCTCGGTCACTGCGGTGCCCACCTGCGAAATGCCTTTGCTCTGTTCTTCCGATGCCGAGGCGATGTGCTTCATGATTTCGTTTACGTCCTGCACCGATTTCAGAATGTCGTGCATGGTGCTGCCCGCGCTGCTGACCAGCGCCGAGCCCTTCTCCACGCGCTCGACAGAATCCTGAATCAGCGTGGCGATCTCTTTGGCGGCGCCGGCACTGCGCTGCGCCAGGTTGCGCACTTCGCTGGCGACCACGGCAAAGCCGCGCCCCTGTTCACCGGCACGTGCGGCTTCCACGGCGGCGTTCAGCGCCAGAATATTGGTCTGGAACGCAATGCTATTGATGACGCTGGTGATTTCAGCAATCTTTTTCGAACTGCCGGAAATCCCCTGCATGGTGGTCACCACTTCGCCCACCAGGCGGCCACCCTGCTGCGCCGTACCGGTAGCGGTTTCCGCCAGCGCACTGGCCTGACGCGCGTTTTCAGCGTTGAATTTCACCGTGGCCGTCAGCTGTTCCATGCTGGCTGCCGTCTGCTCCAGCGCGGCGGCCTGCTCTTCGGTGCGCGAGGAGAGATCGTTATTGCCCATGGAGATCTCTGCCGCACCGCGATAGATATTTTCCGTGCCGCTGCGGATAGCGCTGACGGCTTCCCGCAGGCTGTCCTGCATCGCACTTAACAGCGGAACCAGTTTACCCACGCAGTTGCGGCCAATTTCCGCAACCGGCTGGCTGAGATCGCCCTGTGCAATGATCGAGAAGTGATTGCGGATACGCTCCAGCGGTTTAACCAGCATGGAGACCAGGTAGCGGTCGGTAAACAGCAGAATCAGCAGGCCAAAAACCACCGCAGCGACAATGATCACCTTAGTGATGTCAGTGAGGTGATCCACCGTCACGCGGGTTTCATCGAGCTTGATGCCTGCCGCCTGATTAAAGGCTTCGGCACTGGCACCGAAAGCCCGGCTGAGCGGCGGCGTCACACTGTTAGCCTGAGTGCGATAGGCGTCCAGCGTGCCCTGCTGTGCAAGGGCGACCTGTGGCGCAATGCCTTCATCCAGCAGCTTCTGCCAGCTGGCGATCACATCGTTAACCTTGTCCGCCTCCATCGCGCCGGGAGCCAGGGCTTTAAACTGCGTAAGCTGTGCTTTCATGCTGGTCAGCGCCTGCTGCACCGACGCCATCGCGTCAGCTGCGGGTGCCGTGCCGGCGGCACGCGCTTCCATGACGCGCGAAAGACGGGTGACAACGCGAAAATATTGATCGTTACCTTTGCTCAGCACCGTCATCTGGTTCACCAGCTGGCGATCAATGTCGTTGCCTTCGCCCAGCGCGTTCAGCGAGTGCACGCTGAACAGTCCGACGGCGCACCACAGCACGCAGAACAGGCCGAGAATGGTCAGCAGAACGGCGCGAATCGTGAAATTTTTTAAGATACCCATACATAATCCCTTGGTGTGAAATGCCAGGAGACCCGACGGACAACATCGGGCATAACGTATATATCGGCATGCAAAAGAGAAAATGTAACCGTTTTGTAAGCTAAAAAACTGCTGATTATCAGGCGAGGCAGCAACGGTTCAGGGCTGAAAAATCAATACATTAATGAAATATTTGCGTTAAAAATTCATTTGCGCCCTTTGATGATTAGCAGGCTATGAAAGCCTGACATGGCTGCGCATCATCAGACGGAACAGGCGCAGCTTTGTGCGCATAAAGCGCGCCTTCAGCACCATCTCTGCTTTGCCGTCATGGCCGATTGCCAGCGTGAGGTCGTCATGGGGTCGCCACACCGGCCAGTCGATGCTTCCCTGCAGCCGGTAGCTGAATTCGCTCGCATCCCGTGCGAAGCTGACCCATAACGCGCTGATGGCCCCGGCAAACGCGCGATCGGTTGCCGTATAAGGACGGCCATCGTCCGGCTCAGCTGCGGTTAAGTTATTAAACACATAGGGGATTTCATTGCCGTGCCAGGCGCCGTGCGGATAGAGATCGCGGGCATTTTCTGAAACATAGTCAAACCAGTAGCGCCAGGCAGGCATGCCGATGCTGTGCTGGGCCTGCGCAACCAGCAGCGGTACCACCGTGAAGGCCATGTCGCGTGCCACTGCCCGGCCCAGGCGCGCGTCATCATGGATGTCGTACAGCCATTTAATCAACCGGTAACTGAAGCGGTTTTTGCGGCGCATTTGCTGCAGGATTGCCGTGGCATCGACACCAAAGTAGTCCAGTACGCTGGCCTCATCGCTGTTGCTGCCGATCATCAGCGGCACGCGATGTTGCCGGCAGGCCATGAACGTGTCCAGCATCGGTTCAGGCAAGACCGCATCGCCGCTGATCGCCACCGGGCCGAGCGTAAGCGGTGCCTGCAACGGCCAGAAATCCTCCGCCGGCAGCGCACGCAGTTGCGCGGAGGTGGCATTTTCCGGCAGGCCAAAATGTTTTGCCACCTGCATACCTTTCTGCTGCGCTTTCTGTTGCGGCACGTCCGGCAGGCTGTACGCGCTTTGTACTATGCCTTTATGAAACAGCCCTTCTGCCAGCGGTGAGCAGCAGAGCGACAGCACGCTGCGCGCGCCGGAAGATTCGCCAAACAGCGTGATGTTGTGACGATTGCCGCCAAACGCCGGAATATTACGCTGTACCCATTGCAGCGCGGCGATCTGGTCCAGCAGCGCGAAGTTATTCACAACCCTGCCTTGCGGGTATTCTGCATCCAGTGCCGGATGTGCAAAAAAGCCAAAGTGGCCAAGCCGATAGTTGAGCGTGACCACAACAACGCCCTGCGCCGCCAGCGCTTTGCCGCGATAGGGATCGAGGCTGCCGGCACCCAGTGTGAAGCCGCCACCATGCAGCCAGACCATCACCGGCAGCGGCGTAGCGGGCGCGACGTCTGGCGTCCAGATATTGAGATAAAGACAATCTTCGCTGAATTCACCGGGATCGCCGCCGCCAGCCGCAACGCAGTATTCCCGATTCTGCCAGCTGGCGCTCCCCCAGCGGGTGGCATCACGCACCGTCTGCCACGGTGTAACCGGCTGTGGAGGACGCCAGCGCAGCGCGCCTGTGGGGGGCGCAGCGTAAGGAATCCCCCGGAATACAAAAATGTCTTCATCCATCAGGCCTCTGAGCTCACCTTCCGCCGTGAGAATGCTCAGACGTCGTTCATTTTTCATCGTGGGTTCCCTGTTTTACATCGCCCCCATTATTTGCAGTGCCCGGATGAATGTCTATGTTTTGCAGGCATTTGCAGATTAAGCCGAATCAGCATCGGTTTCATTGAACGACTTCATCAGTTTTTTTGGCTAACCCTGGTAGCGGGTTGTGATTTAAGGTTGCACGTTAACCTGGCACGATGGAGAAACGCGATGTCTGGTGGCATCAATCAGCTGTTTACCCGGATAAGCGATTGTCCGGATTTCGGTAAGTTGCTGTTACGTCTGACGTTGGGCGGACTGCTGTTGTTTCACGGCCAGTTCAAAGTGGTGCATGGCGTAAGCGGGATTGCGCATATGCTGACAGCGAAAGGGTTGCCAGGTTATATCGCATACGGTGCTTACATCGGGGAAATTGTGGCACCCGTAATGGTGATCATCGGTTTAATGGCCCGCCCGGCGGCGTTCATTATCGCGGTGAATATGGTTGTTGCCACGCTGCTGGTCAAAACGGGTGCCTTCTGGCATCGCACCGACGTCGGTGCCTGGTCGCTGGAGACCGAAGCGTTTTACCTGCTGGGCGCGCTGGCCATTATGTTTTCAGGTGCCGGGAAGTACACGCTGGTGCGCGACGCTCGCCTGCAATAATAATCAAAAAAGATCGACCGGTCCGTTCACGGGGTGTTGCCCGGTGACGGACCGGTTTTATTTTGCCTGCCAGAATCTTGTCCCGTGAAAAGCTAAAAAACCTGATCGATAAACGGCATGGCGGTGATCGGCATACGGTCAAAAAGAAAGTTGTGCCCGCCGGAACGGCAACCCCCGTATCCGTGCGGGCCCCGGCACGCGGTATCCATGCCGCGTGACGCCCGGCTCAGCGCAATCTCCCTGCTTACCACCGGCATCGGTGCTTCCGGAAGCGTGGTACGGTTCGCAGCGCTGAACAAGTGCGGCAGGGATGGCGCGGCGGCAGCCCCCCGGGAGGGGGGCATGCCGGTGCGGCAAGCCACACCGTTTTGCATGTGCTGGCACCCGATTAGCGATACCCGGTTGCATTCCGACAGGCTCAGCGCCGGCACCTGTTCTGCCTCAGCGCGCGACAATCCCACACTGTTCCAGGCTGCGCTGCTGCATCTGCTGATACAGCGCCATTTCGTCCAGAACCGGGCTGCCCAGCGCCGTCTCAAAATCGTCACGGCTGGCATTTCCCGCCTGCCGTGCCTGCACGTCATTGCCCAGATTTGACTGGAAGATCCCGGCGGCGCTCACCGGCAGAAAGTCTTCATACACAATGGGTTCGGCCTGTATACGCTCATCGGCCAGCAGCTGATTCAGACTTTCACCGGGCCGCGGCCGCGCATGTTCGCCTTTCTCCGTCAGGCGATAGCGAAACCATGCCAGCCCCTGCTCGCGCAGCGTCTGCTCGTCATCAGGAAAATCACGAAACACCTCGCTGAGGTGCGCCTGATGCTGCTGGTTATCACGGCCAGTGCCGGCCTGAGCCAGCAGGCGATCGTACAGCGCTCGCCCTTTTGGCGTTAACGCCGCACCGCGCTGCTCAATCTCACCAAAACGTGCCGTATGCGTACCCGGCGTGCCGTCAATGAAATGGACCGCCTCCTCCAGTGCCTTAAAGCTGGTTTGCCGCAACAGAATCGGTACCTTACGCTGTGGCGGCCCCTCAATCAGCGTCTTGGGATCAATCCCGCGCGAAGGCATCAGCGCCTGAACGCGATCGATATCCAGCGTGCGCGGCGTCAGGTGATTGATATGGCAGCCACGGAAACACACTACATCTGCAATCAGCCGGTGCTGCTGATTCAGGGCGCGATAGGTTGCGCTGTCTACCGTGGTGCTGGCATGCCAGCGAAAAGTCTCCAGCGCCTCTTTTACAAAGGCGGCGGCATCCGCTGCATTCAGCCCGCCCTGCTGCTGATGTTTTGCCAGCAGCGCCCGGCAACCCGGGGTAAAAATATCGCGGGACGCCAGAATCTCTGCGGCGCGGGCACGCAGCGCCGCATCTCCGATGAGTTCCAGCCGCAACAGTGAGGTAAACACGCGGAACGGATTACGGCGCAGCGCGCGGTCGGTCACTGGCCGGAACGCCGTGGAGTGCACCGGCACGCCCGCCTGTGACAGATCGTAATAGCCGACCGGCTCCATACCCATCACCGCAAACAGCTGGCGCAGCGTGCTCAGTTCAGCGGCAGTGCCAACGCGAATGGCACCGTGACGCTCAACGCTCAGACGGCTCAGCTCATCGGCAGCCGCCAGACGGTTTTTCAGGGTGGGATTGGCTTCCAGCGTTCGGTCATTGACGGCGGTTACCAGCTGCGTCAGGGTGCCATAGAGCGGCACCTCCTGCTGGTACATGGCGGACATCGCCTGCGAGAACAGCGTGCGGATGGCATCGCTGGTGAGAAAATTATCCATGGTCATCACCTCGGACTAAAGGGTCGCTGCTACTGTAGATCAACCCTTTAGCGCCGGGTAACTATTTCCCGGAACTGTGATCGCGCTGTCACTCAGCGGCGCGCTGCCGGTCACTAAAGCGGCATTTCAGCACCAGCATGAGCGTGGTGAGAACCGCCGGAATGGCCAGCAGCAGGAAAATCTCACTGAAAGCCCAGCCCAGCGACAGCAGTTCAGCGCCGACAAACGCACTGATAATCGCCCCGACGCGGCCCACACCATGCATCCAGCTGGAGCCGGTCGCGCGAGCGTGCGTGGGATAATAGCTGGCAGACAGCGCATTCATGCCGGTGTTGGCCCCGTTAAAACAGAAGCCGCTGCAAAAAGCGATGGCACTCATCAGCCCAACCTGCGCCGGTGAAAAGCCCAGTGCCACGATGGCAATGCCGCCGCAAAAGTAGATCGCTGCCAGGGCAAGGTTGGCGTTGATGCGGTCCATCAGCCAGCCCGCGAAAAGCGACCCGAGCGTACCGCCTGCCTGGTACATGGCGGTAACAATCGCGGCGTCTGTCACTGACATGCCCAACGTATTGATCAGCGAAGGCAGCCAGCTGCCGATCAGGTACACCAGGAACAGCCCCATAAAATAGCCACCCCACAGCATCAGGCTGCCAGACAGGTAGCGGCGTGATACCACGGTCGCCATGGCGCCATGCCGCGCTGCCGGGGGTTCACTGCTCTGATAGCGGCTGCCCGGCTGTACCGCGCCCGGCAGCATGCGATCCAGAATGGCATGAATATGCGCCGCAGGAGCACGACGGCTAATCAGAAAGCGCACCGATTCCGGCAAACCGCGCAGCAGAAACGGCAGCACCAGCAGCGGCAGCACGCCGCCCATCAGCATGACCGAATGCCAGTTATAGCGCGGCAGCAGCCAGGACGCGGCAAAACCGCCGGTTGCCGCGCCGAACGTGAAACCACAGAACACCACGGTAATGATAAAGGAACGGCGGCGTTCCGGCGCATACTCCGCCACCAGCGTGCCGACGTTGGGCATGGCAGCACCAAGGCCAAGGCCGGTCAGAAAACGGAACAGCATCATCTGTTCGATGTTCTGGGCCATGGCTGTGGCCAGCGTCCAGATGCCAAAGAACAGCACGCTAAGCAGAATCATCACGCGACGACCGTGGCGATCGGCCAGCGGTCCGGCCACCATCGCCCCCAGCGCCAGGCCAATCAGGGCGGCGCTGATGACCATGCCCAGCTGATGATTGGTCACACCCCAGCCGGCTTTTAACGCCGGCGCGATAAACCCCATCAGCGCAATATCCATGCCATCCAGCGCCACTACGATGAAGCACAGCGCGATCAGGCGCTTTTGCCAGCTGCTAAGCGTGTTTTGATTTATCAGCTGGCGAACGTCTACGGCTTCAACGCTGGTCACGATAGCACTCCTGCACGGTGATGATGGAACCATCAGATTTGGTAAAAAAAACGGCGCTTATGATAGCCGATCGTTAACAATGACAGGCACTGTTTTTTAGGTGAAAGTGAGAATTATTCAAATTAATTACCACTAAGGGATTGATATTACTTGCAGTGATAATCTGTTTAATTCCCCTGATAATAAAAAAACAAGACAAAACAGGGTATTGATAACAAAGCCGAATGCAGGCTATTTTGTTAATACAATTTTGCAAGTAAGTTAACAGAATTCCGCTCTGCTGATTGCCGCAGCGCCCCTCTGTTCATTATGTTGAGCCTATGGATAAAAGTAATCTGTTCAATCAGCGCATTCGTCTGCGCCATCTGCATACCTTTGTCGCGGTTGCCCAGCAAGGCACGCTGGGGCGCGCCGCGGAAACGCTCAATCTCAGCCAGCCGGCGCTCTCCAAAACCCTGAACGAGCTGGAAGAGCTGGCAGGTGCACGCCTGTTTGAGCGCGGCCGGCTGGGTGCTCAGCTCACCACGCTGGGCGAACAGTTTCTGGTACATGCGGTAAAAGTGCTGGACGCGCTTCATCATGCCGGACAAAGCTTTCATTCGCCGGTGCCCGGACGGCCGGTGGTTATTCGTCTCGGCGCCCTGACCACGGCGGCTATGGGTATGCTGCCGCAGATTCTTGATCGCTTCCATGAGCAACAGCCCAATACCACGGTTCAGGTGGCCACCCTGCACAACAACGTGCTGCTGGCTGGCCTGCGCGCCGGGGAGTTCGATCTGGGCATTGGCCGGATGGCCGGCAGTGAAATGATGACCGGGCTGACATATGAATTACTGTTTCTGGAATCGCTGAAGCTGGTGGTCAGGCCGGAACATCCGCTCCTGAGTGACAACGTCACGCTTTCCCGGGCGATGCAGTGGCCGGTGGTGATATCACCCGAAGGCACCGCGCCGCGCCGTATTGCGCAGCACATGCTGGATGAGCAAGGATGTTCGCTACCGGCTAACTGCGTTGAAACCTCTTCAACCTCACTGGCCCGTCAGCTGGCGCTGCGCTATGACTATGTGTGGTTTGTGCCGTCAGGGGCGGTGAAAGAAGATCTCAGCCATAACGCCCTGCATGCGCTGCCGGTTGCGTCACCCGGTCCGGGCGAACCGGTGGGTATCATTACGCGCAGCGGCCAGCCGCTTAACCTCAGCACCGAAGTGCTGATGGCGACCATACGCAAATTTCACAGCTAGCGGCTGCGTTTCGCGTGGCGTTCGCGGTTATCCAGCCGCGCTTTATCGGTTTTGCGCAGCCCGACATACAGCGCGCCGGCCCCGCCGTGCTGCGGCTGCGCCATACAAAACGTCTGCACATCCTCAAACTGCTGCAGCCAGCGCGCCACATAGCTGCGCACAATGTTGGCATGCGATTCGTCATCGCGGCCCTTGCCATGAATGATCAGCAGATTGCGCAGCCCCTGCTTGCGCGCCTCCAGCATAAAACTGAACAGCGACTGACGGCAGGTCTCGACCGGCTGGCGCAGCAGATTCAGGCTGGCATCAAGGTCATATTTACCCAGCCGCAGCTTATCCAGCACGCCCTGCTGAATGCCATCGGCTTTGTATTCCAGCGGAACGGTAAGCGGAATAATGTCGAGAAAACCGCGCGTGAGAAAGTTTTCCGGCGGCGCTTCCTGCGCAGGCGAGCGAGGCGCTTTGGTTGACGGGGCGCGCAGCCATTGCGTATTGGCACAATCTTTTAGCGGCGTGACATCCCCCATGGCATCCCGAAACAGATCGTCATCATCAAGGTTCATGGTTCCTCCCGCCTGGTGAACGGAGCGTGTGAGTTGTCACGCTCAAAAGCAAAATTCTAGCAAAGGATATCGGCCATCACATCTGTCACTTTTCACCCTGTCATCTGGCTTATTACGCTATTCTGCTGGAAAGAATTCGTGCCAGTTCGCTTTTCAGCTGGCACATGACCGGCATCAACACCGCGTATACACAGGTTTTGTGGGGTTTTGATCGGGAATACTGCTCGGATGAGTTCCCTTCACCGCGAAAAATGTTAAAATTGACACCAGTCAATCATCATCGGGCGCAGACATATGATTCCGGAAAAACGTAGCATTCGACGTATTCAGTCTGGCGGTTGTGCCATCCATTGTCAGGATTGCAGTATCAGCCAGTTGTGTATTCCCTTCACGCTGAACGAACACGAACTGGATCAGCTGGACAACATCATTGAGCGCAAAAAGCCGATTCAGAAAGGCCAGACACTATTCAAAGCCGGTGACGAACTGAAATCGCTCTACGCCATTCGCTCCGGCACTATCAAAAGCTACACCATCACCGAACAGGGTGATGAGCAGATCACCGGTTTTCACCTTGCAGGCGATTTGGTCGGTTTTGATGCGATCGTCAGTGCGCATCACCCCAGCTTTGCGCAGGCGCTGGAAACGGCCATGGTGTGCGAAATTCCGTTCGATACCCTGGACGATCTTTCCGGTAAAATGCCGGCATTGCGTCAGCAGATGATGCGGCTGATGAGCGGTGAGATCAAAGGCGATCAGGACATGATTCTGCTGCTGTCGAAGAAAAATGCCGAGGAGCGGCTGGCTGCCTTTATCTGGAACCTCTCGCGTCGCTTCGGCCAGCGTGGTTTCTCGCAGCGCGAATTCCGTCTGACCATGACGCGCGGCGATATTGGTAACTATCTGGGGCTCACCGTTGAAACCATCAGCCGTCTGCTGGGGCGTTTCCAGAAAAGCGGTATGCTGGCGGTAAAAGGCAAATATATCACCATCGAAAATCACGCCCTGCTGGCAGAGCTGGCAGGTCAGTCCGAACAGGCGGCGTGAATTCCTGCCGGGTCAGTAATTGTTATTTTATTGATCCGGCTACATCTTTTCCGCTTCTGCCCTGCGCAATCTTAGGCTATCTTTATTCCAAACTGGCTTTGGTTTGAGGAGATTGCCTGATGTCCCGGTACCAAAATATTCTGGTCGCGATTGATCCCCAGCAGGATGACCAGCCCGCGCTGCGGCGCGCGGTCTATCTGAATCAACGTATCGGCGGAAAAATCAAAGCTTTCCTGCCAATCTATGACTTCTCCTATGAAATGACCACGCTGCTCTCACCGGATGAGCGCTCGAACATGCGTAAGGGCGTGATCAGCCAGCGCACCGAGTGGATCCGTGAACAGGCCCACGCCTACTTAGAGGCGGGGGTGGACATTGAGATCAAAGTGGTGTGGCACAACCGGCCGTTCGAAGCGATTATCCAGGAAGTACTGGCGCATCAGCACGATCTGGTGCTGAAGATGGCGCACCAGCATGACCGGCTGGAAGCGGTGATTTTCACGCCGACCGACTGGCACCTGCTGCGCAAATGCCCCTGCCCGGTCTGGATGGTCAAAGACCAGCCGTGGCCGGAAGGCGGTAAGGCGGTCGTCGCGGTTAATCTGGCCAGCGAAGAGCCGCACCACGATGCGCTGAATCAAAAACTGATCCGTGAAACCACACAGCTGGCCGATATGGTTAACCACACCGAGGTGCATCTGGTGGGGGCTTACCCCGTCACGCCGATTAACATTGCGATTGAACTGCCGGACTTTGATCCCAGCGTCTATAACGACGCCATCCGCGGTCAGCATCTGGTGGCAATGAAGGCGCTGCGGCAGAAATTCTCGATTGGCGAAGAGTTTACTCACGTGGCCAAAGGGTTACCGGAAGAAGTAATACCGGATATCGCCGCGCATCTTGACGCGGGCATCGTGGTGCTGGGCACGATTGGCCGTACCGGCTTATCTGCGGCGTTCCTCGGCAACACGGCTGAACAGGTTATTGACCATCTGCGCTGTGATTTGCTGGCGATTAAACCCGATGATTTCAAATCACCGGTTGAGTTCGACGATGATGAAGACGATTAACTGACTCAGGGCGGCAAAAATTGCCGCCCTGCTGTTTTCTGCCTGGCGCCGGTTACAGCGCGCGCAAAATCCCTTCCACGCTGGCTTTCGCATCACCAAACAGCATCTGCGTATTCTCTTTGAAGAACAGCGGATTCTGCACACCCGCGTAGCCGGTATTCATTGAGCGTTTGAACACCACAACATTCTGCGCTTTCCACACTTCCAGCACCGGCATTCCGGCAATCGGGCTGTGCGGATCGTCCTGTGCCGCCGGGTTCACGGTGTCGTTGGCGCCAATCACCAGCACGGTATCGGTGTCACTGAAATCATCATTGATTTCATCCATTTCCAGCACCACGTCATACGGCACTTTTGCTTCGGCCAGCAGCACATTCATGTGGCCAGGCAGGCGTCCGGCGACCGGATGGATCCCGAACCGCACCCGGATGCCGCGGGCGCGCAACTTCTCCGTGATTTCCGCCACCGGATACTGGGCCTGCGCAACCGCCATCCCGTAGCCGGGCGTGATAATTACCGACGTCGAGTTTTTCAGCAACTCCGCCGTCTCTTCTGCGCTGATTTCACGGTGTTCACCGGCTTCCTGCTCTGCCGTGCCAGCACTGACGTCGGTGCCAAAGCCGCCGGCAATCACGCTGATAAAAGAGCGGTTCATCGCTTTACACATGATGTAAGAGAGAATGGCACCGGAAGACCCCACCAGCGCGCCGGTGACAATCAGCAGGTCGTTGCTCAGCATAAAGCCCGCCGCCGCCGCCGCCCAGCCTGAGTAAGAGTTGAGCATGGAGACCACTACGGGCATATCAGCCCCGCCTATCGACGCCACCAGATGCCAGCCAAACACCAGCGCTATCGCGGTCATCAGCAGCAGCGCAAACACCTGAGCGCCGCTGCTGTCGGTGCGCACAAACCACAGCATCAGCAGGAAGGAAACCACCAGTGCCGCCAGGTTCATTTTATGGCGATGCGGCAGCATCAGCGCCTTTGAAGCAATTTTGCCGCGCAGTTTGCCAAACGCCACCAGCGAACCGGTGAAGGTGACCGCACCAATAAAGATGCCGAGAAAGACTTCGGTCAGATGGATATTTTCCATAACCGGCGTCATTCCGGGCGCATGACCGATATAGCTGTTAAAACCGACCAGCACCGCCGCCAGTCCGACAAAGCTGTGCAGGATGGCGACCAGTTCGGGCATCTCCGTCATTTCCACCCGCTTTGCCAGCCGCACACCGATAGCGCCACCTGTCACCATCGCCAGCAAAATCCACGCGACATGACCGCTGTCCGGGCCAAAAATGGTCGCCAGCAGCGCAAGCGCCATACCACACATACCATACCGGTTACCCTGCTTTGCGGTCTCATGCTTCGCCAGCCCGGCAAGGCTGAAGATAAAAAGAATCGCGGCAACAATATATGCTGCAGTCACTAATCCGCCTGACATCGTGTTACCCCTTAATCCTTACGGAACATTTTCAGCATGCGCTGCGTGACGGTAAACCCACCGAAGATGTTGATGCTGGCAATCAGCACCGCCACAAACGCCAGGAACGTCACCCAGCCGCCGTGTCCCATCTGCAGCACCGCCCCCACCACGATAATGCCGGAGATCGCGTTGGTGACAGACATCAGCGGCGTATGCAGCGCGTGGCTGACGTTCCATACCACGTAGTAGCCAACCACGCAGGCAAGCGCGAACACGGTAAAGTGCGACAGGAACGCCGCCGGGGCCACATTCGCAAGGCAGGCAAACAGCACCACTGCCAGCGCCAGCAGCAGGTATTTGCGCCACGGCGAGGCGGGTGTCGCGACGGGTTTTTCCGTCGGGCGGGCGGCGGGCTGCGGCGCCGCTTTCGCGGCAGCGGAAACCGCGATAGGCGGCGCGGGCCAGGTAATGTCTCCGTCACGTATTACCGTGACGCCCCGGATCACCACGTCATCAAAATCTACGCTGATGTCGCCATTTTTCTCTTTACACAATAATTTGAGCAGGTTAACCAGGTTGGTGCCGTAGAGCTGCGAGGATTGTGTTGGCAGGCGGCTGGGCAGATCGGTATAGCCGATAATTTTCACCCCGTTATCGGTCAGGGTAACGCGATCGGCCACCGTCAGCGCGCAGTTGCCTCCGGTAGCCGCGGCGAGATCGACAATCACGCTGCCGGGTTTCATGCTGGCAACCATTTCAGCCGTGATCAGCTTCGGTGCCGGTTTGCCCGGGATCAGCGCAGTGGTAACAATAATGTCCACCTCTTTTGCCTGGGCGGCAAACAGCGCCATCTCGGCTTCGATAAAGGCCGCTGACATCACTTTGGCATAGCCGTCGCCGCTGCCGGCTTCTTCGGCAAAATCCAGCTCAAGAAACTCAGCGCCCATACTCTGCACCTGTTCTTTCACCTCCGGACGGGTGTCAAAGGCGCGCACAATGGCGCCGAGACTGCCGGCCGCCCCGATCGCAGCCAGCCCCGCCACCCCCGCCCCAATTACCATGACTTTGGCAGGCGGCACTTTACCGGCGGCGGTAATCTGGCCGGTAAAGAAGCGGCCAAATTCATGGGCCGCCTCGACAATGGCACGATAACCGGCAATGTTAGCCATGGAGCTCAGGGCGTCCAGCGCCTGCGCGCGCGAAATTCGCGGCACCGCATCCATCGCCATCACCGTGACCTTACGGGCCGCCAGTTGTTCCAGCAGCGCCGGGTTCTGGGCAGGCCAGATAAAGCTCACCAGCGTTGCGCCGGGGCGCAACAGCGCGATCTCCTCCTCGTCAGGTGCATTCACTTTCAGCACAATGTCTGACTGCCATACCGCCTGCGTGTCGCTGATGCTGGCGCCGGCAGCGCTATAGTGGGCATCATCAAAACTGGCACGCAGGCCGGCGCCCTGTTCAACCGTGACGCTGAACCCCAGCTTAATGAGCTGCTCAATGGTTTTTGGCGTGGCGGCCACGCGCGCTTCATTAGCTAACCGCTCTTTGGGTATTCCAATTAACATACTGTTTCCTTTCAGTGAGTAAAGGAGGAGTCGGATAACAGGCAAAGGGTTACGCGCCGAAACGCGGTTTCAGCTTTTTTATGAACGCTCTGCGCAATGTAACAAAGTCTTTATAACCTACTGAAAACAGAGATCCTGATCTAGCGGGATAACGCCTGCTGATGACATTCATGCATATATTCAGCTGCCGCAGCGGATGACCACGTGATGCCACTGCTTTTGCGCACGTCCGAAAAACAATCTGCTGCGCCGAATCGTGTCATCAGGGATTAACTGTTAATTAAAACGTTTATTTAACAAAGGGTTAATTATTAAAGCGATAAGGATAACCACCTTAACCGATAATCGCACCGAAACGACGGCCTTAACTGTGCGTTATGACACAGCGATGAATATTTCCCTGTTACTGTCAATGTTAAGCGCATAAATTGGCTGAGACAGGTTGATTATTACATGCAATAATCAGCGGCTAATCTGTTATACATCAAGAGTCCAGCACGTTTTCGTACTCATTTTGCGTAAGGCGAAGGATCATTTTTATGAAGCTCAAGAATACCATTCTGGCGTCCACCCTGTTATCACTGCTGGCAGCAAACGCGTTTGCTGCCAAAGAGCTGACGCCAGAACAAGCGGCCGCGTTAAAACCATTCGAACGCATCAATATCAGTGGCCGTTTCAATGCTATCGGCGATGCGACGGACGCCGTCTCAAAAGCCGCCGATGCCAAGGGTGCGGACTCTTATTATGTACAGGGCATCAACGATACCAACGGTAATGGCGGCAACTGGCGCGTGACGGCCGATCTGTATAAAGCCAACGCACCTGCAGCAGAGAGCACCACGCAGTACCGTATGTTTAACGGCGTCAAAGAGTTGCCGAAAGCCGAAGCCTATCGTCTTGAGCCATTCGATACCGTTTCCGTTAGCGGCTTCTTCTCCAGCCAGCCGGATGTCAACGAAGCCATTGCCAAAGCGGCAAAAAACAAAGGCGCAGCCTCCTTCTTTATCGTGCGTCAGGTCGATGCCAACAACGGCGGCAACCAGTACGTGACGGCTTATGTCTATAAAGCAGATGCCAAAGCGCGCGTGGTGCAGGATACCTCCGATTCGATTCCGGCAGATTCCGAAGCCGGCAAAGCCGCACTGGCAGCAGGCGGTGCGGCAGCGAAAAAAGTCGCTATTCCGGGTGTAGCGTCTTCCGATACACCGAGCACCAGCGTCGGCCGTTTCTTTGAAACGCAGAGCTCAACCGGCCAGCGTTACACTGTCACTCAACCGGACGGGCGCAGCGTACAGGAAGTCAACGCCATCACCGCAGCGCAGATGCAGCCGTTTGATACCATCACCTTCTCGGATCACTTCGGCACGCCAACTGAAATCTCTGAAGCCGTGGGCAAACGCGCCATTGCCAAAGGGGCGAAGTACTACCACATCACCCGTCAGTGGCAGAACCAGAGCGGCGGTAACCTGACCGTCACCGCAGATCTGTTTAAATAACCGTATCCAGGGCGACGCCGGTCGCCCTGTCGTTTGCATAATCCTTAGACAAATCTGCATAGACTTGCATTGCCTTCCCTTTTCGCTCTCCGTAAAATCTGCCGCCTGTTTTCAGGGTATTCCGTTTTAAAGCTGGCTTCCTGCCACGCTACACTTCTATGGAATAGTCACTACTCAGCATACTCTGCTGTTCAGGAATGGCGTTTTGGATAAAAAATTAGGTCTTAGCGCGCTCACCGCGCTGGTACTCAGCTCAATGCTGGGCGCGGGTGTTTTTAGCCTGCCGCAAAATATGGCGGCCGTGGCCGGTCCGGCGGCGCTGCTGATTGGCTGGCTGATCACCGGCGTCGGCATTCTGTTTCTGTCGCTGGCAATGCTGTTGCTGACGCGCCTGAAACCCGAGCTGGACGGCGGCATTTTCACCTATGCCCGCGCCGGATTCGGTGAACTGATGGGCTTCTGCTCCGCGTGGGGCTACTGGCTGTGTGCGGTTATCGCCAACGTCTCTTACCTGGTGATCGTCTTTTCCGCCCTGAGTTTCTTCACTGACTCGCCGGGCCACGTGGTATTTGCCGACGGCAACACCTGGCAGGCGATGGCGGGCGCGTCCGTGCTGCTGTGGCTGGTTCACTGGCTGGTGCTGCGCGGCGTGCAGACCGCTGCCAGCATCAATCTGCTGGCCACGCTGGGTAAGCTGGTGCCGCTGCTGCTGTTTGTGGTGCTTGCGGTAGCCGCATTTAACTATGACCGCTTCCGCTTTGATTTCAGCGGCGTTGAACTCGGCCAGCCGCTGTGGCAGCAGGTTAAACAAACCATGCTGATCACCTTGTGGGTGTTTATTGGCGTGGAAGGCGCGGTGGTGGTCTCAGCCCGCGCCCGGCATAAAAAAGATGTCGGACGCGCCACCCTGCTGGCAGTGGTCGCCGCGCTGCTGGTCTATCTGCTGGTGACGCTGCTGTCACTGGGCGTGGTGCCGCGCGCTGAGCTGGCCCACATGCGCAACCCTTCCATGGCCGGCCTGATGGAACGGCTGATTGGCCACTGGGGTGACGCGGTTATTGCTATCGGATTGATTATCTCGGTATGCGGCGCTTATCTCAGCTGGACCATCATGGCCGCGGAAGTGCCGTTCCTGGCGGCGCAGCAGGGTGCCTTCCCGCGCAGCATTGCGCGGCAGAACCGTCACAACTCCCCGTCCGCCTCGCTGTGGCTGACCAATGGCAGCGTGCAGGTGTGTCTGATTCTGATTGCCGTCACCGGTGCGGATTACAACACGCTGCTGACCATCGCCTCAGAGATGATTCTGGTGCCTTATCTGCTGGTCGGGCTCTATCTGATTAAAGTGGTCTCTGGCCAGAACAAGCCGCTGGCGCTGCTGACCGGGCTGGGGGCCAGCGCCTATGGCATCTGGCTGCTGTATGCCTCCGGGCCGCTGCATCTGCTGCTGTCGGTGGTGCTTTACGCGCCGGGCCTGCTGCTGTTTCTGTTTGCCCGTCGCGGCGGACGTGGCGATGCGCGGCTGTCACACTATGAACGCATGGCGATTGTTTTGCTGATGGTCGCCTCTCTGCCTGCGGTGTGGCAGCTGGCGCGGTAATCAGTGCGGCTGCACCGGAATGGAAACGCACAGCAGGTCATTCTGCTGTGTGAGATTGAGCGGCTTATGGTATTCATGATGAATAGCATCAAGCTGCTCAGCGGAAAGCGGATACGGGAGCTGGATATCAAAGCGGCTGATGTGCTGCTGTTCGGCCAGGGTAATCAAACGGGCGATGTTAATCTCGTCACTGACCTGAGTAGAAATGATTTGTAATGCTAATTCTTTGAGGTGATCGTCGCTGGTGTGCAGGCTGTGCGCTGATTTGCGCGTTACCATGCCAAAGATCGGCATTACGCCATAAATGGCGTCGACAAAGCTCCAGCGTTTTTTGCAGGAAGCGGAAAGAAAATCACTGTAATTGAAGCAGATGCGGTCACTGTATCCGGCTGCAGCCAGCTCTTTATCAGACACCCTCGCACTCCTCCTGTTTTACTGTACGGTTCCGAACCTCGCGCGACAGCGCGCCGCTAATAATGGCACATTTCACGGTGCACATACCAGTAAGACAAGGATAATTCGTGCGGAAGCGTAGAGCTCAGGACCAGGAAAAGTTATGCTGCTGATATCCTCAGCCATTGCAGAGAATTATGAACAAAATCGTTTATGTGGAAGATGAGCCAGAAGTCGGCGAACTGATCGCCGCCTACCTGGGTCGTCATGATATTGACGTGATTGTCGAAACGCGCGGCGATCGCGCAGAAGCCACCATCCTGGACGCCAACCCTGACCTGGTCCTGCTGGATATCATGTTACCCGGTAAAGATGGCATGACGCTGTGCCGCGATCTGCGCGCGCACTGGCAGGGGCCGATTGTGCTGCTGACCTCGCTGGACAGCGATATGAACCATATCCTGGCCCTGGAGATGGGCGCCAATGACTATATTCTGAAAACCACCCCACCCGCGGTGCTGCTGGCGCGCCTGCGTCTGCACCTGCGCCAGGCAAGCAGCACTAAACCGGAAGCGGCACCGGTCCGCCAGGGCTCGCAGAAAGTGCTGCACTTTGGCTCACTAACCATCGATTCGCTCAACCGCCAGGTCACGCTGTTTGAGGAAAACATCACGCTTTCCACCGCTGATTTTGATCTGCTGTGGGAGCTGGCCAGCCATGCCGGACAGATTCTCGATCGCGATGCGCTGCTGAAAACGCTGCGCGGCGTCAGCTATGACGGCATGGATCGCAGTATTGATGTGGCCATTTCGCGCCTGCGCAAAAAGCTTTATGACAGCGCAACCGAGCCGTTCCGCATCAAAACCATTCGTAACAAAGGCTATCTGTTCGCGCCGCAGGCCTGGGATACCCGTTCCTGATGAGAAAGCTGTTTATTCAGTTCTATCTGCTGCTGTTTGTCTCTTTTCTGGTAATGACGTTGCTGGTCGGCCTGGTGTACAAGTTCACCGCCGAACGCGCCGGCCGCCAGTCAATGAACGATTTGATGGCCAGTTCGCTGTTTCTGATGCGCAGCGAACTGCGCGAGATCCCGCCGCGCGACTGGAACAAAACCATTCGCAGTCTTGATCTCGACCTGTCGTTTGATCTCAACATCGAGCCAATGAGCAAATATCAGCTGGGCGAAGCCGACATGAAACGGCTGCGCGCCGGCGAAATCGTGGCGCTGGACGATCAGTACACCTTCCTGCAGCACATTCCGCGCAGCCACTATGTACTCTCCGTCGGGCCAATTCCCTATCTGTTTTATCTGCACCAGATGCGCATCCTGGATATTGTGCTGGTGGCCTTTATCGGTATGTCGCTGGCGCTGCCGGTGTTTATCTGGCTGCGGCCGCACTGGCAGGAGATGCAGCGCCTGGAAAAGGCCGCCGAGCGCTTCGGGCGCGGCGAGCTGGATGTACGCACCCATTTTGAGAACACCTCCAGCCTGCACAGCCTTGGCGTGGCGTTTAACCAGATGGCGGACAACATCAACACGCTGGTCACCAGCAAAAAGCAGCTGATTGATGGCATTGCCCATGAGCTGCGCACGCCGCTGGTACGGCTGCGTTACCGGCTGGAGATGAGCGATAACCTGACCGACGCTGAATCCGCCGCGCTGAACCGCGACGTCGGCCAGCTGGAGAGCCTGATTGAAGAGCTGCTCACCTATGCGCGGCTGGATCGACCGCGCGTTGACCTGAATTTGCAGACCTTCGATCTGGCACAGTGGCTGCGGCTCCATATTGAAGATGTGCAGGCGCTGAATCCGCAGACGCACATCGCGCTGGATATTCCGCAGCTGCAGAACGTGGGCAGCGCCGACACGCGTCTGATGGAGCGCGTGCTGGATAACCTGGTCAATAATGCCCTGCGCTATGCCCAGGCGCGGCTGCGCGTCAGCCTGTGGTTTGACGGCGCCACCGGCAACCTGCAGGTGGAAGATGACGGTCCGGGCATTCCACAGCAGGAGCGTGAACGCGTGTTTGAACCTTTTGTCCGTCTTGACCCCAGCCGCGACCGCGCCACCGGTGGCTGCGGCCTGGGGCTGGCGATTGTCCACTCAATTGCGCAGGCGCTGCAGGGCCACGTCTCGATTGAGAGCAGCCCGCTGGGCGGTGCCTGCGTTCGCTTTTGCTGGCCGGTTGACTTACCCTTGCGGGACTCAGCACCACGCTTAACGTCATAAGGAGCTTTACATGACCTCTGCTTATCAGGAACTTAGCCGCACTTTTCTGCGCCTCTCCCGCTTTGGCCACCTCGGCGCCATTGCCGGCGTGGATATGCAAACCACCATGCCGCCGGGCGGCAGTCAGGCGCGCGGCGAGGCGATGGCCGAACTGAGCGTGTTTATGCATGAGATGCTGACGGATAAACGCCTTGGCGAGCTGTTGAGCGCGGCACAGCAGGAGTCGCTGAACGATGTGGAGCAGGCCAACCTGAACGAAATGCAGCGCGCATGGCAGCAGGCCACGATTCTGCCGGCCGCCCTGGTTGAAGCAAAATCGCTGGCCGGCTCGCGCTGCGAGCACGCCTGGCGCAGCCAGCGTCCGGCCAATGACTGGGCGGGGTTCAGTGCCAATCTGAAAGAGGTGGTGAAGTTAAGCCGTGAAGAGGCGCAGCTGCGCGCGGAGGCGCTCGGCGTGTCGCGCTACGATGCGCTGCTGGATGTCTTTGAGCCGGGCATGACCAGCGCCCGGCTCGATCGCACCTTTGGCGACCTGAAAAGCTGGCTGCCGGATCTGCTGCAGCAGGTGGTGGAAAAGCAGCGCAGCGCACCGCTGGCCACCCCGGTCGGGCCGTTTGCCATTGAGCCGCAGAAACAGCTGGGGCTGAGCATCATGAAAACGCTGGGATTCGATTTCAATCACGGCCGTCTGGATGTCAGCGCCCACCCCTTCTGCGGCGGCGTGCCGGAAGATGTGCGCATCACCACGCGTTACAGCGAGAATGATTTTCTTAGCGCGCTGATGGGCGTCATTCATGAAACCGGCCACGCGCGCTATGAGCAAAACCTGCCGCAGCAGTGGCGCGGCCAGCCGGTGGCGCTTGCGCGTTCAACCGCCATCCACGAGTCGCAAAGCCTGTTTATGGAGATGCAGCTGGGCCGCAGCAGCGCCTTCCTGCAGCACATCCATCCACAGGTGGTGGCGCTGATGGGCGAGCAGCCGGCGCTGGAGGTCAGCAACTTTATTCGCCTGACGCAGCGCGTACAGCCGGGGTTCATTCGCGTGGATGCCGATGAACTGAGCTACCCGGCGCACGTCATTCTGCGCTATGAGATTGAGCGCGCCCTGATTGAAGGTGAGATTGAGGTAGAGGACATCCCCGCCCTGTGGGATGAAAAGATGCAGCAGTCGCTGGGCATCGACACGCGCGGTAACTATCGTGACGGCTGTATGCAGGACATTCACTGGACCGACGGTGCTTTTGGCTATTTCCCGACCTATACATTGGGTGCGATGTACGCTGCCCAGCTGTTCCAGGCGGTGAAGCGTGCACTGCCGCAGGTAGAGAACCTGATTCTGCAGGGTGATTTACAGCCGGTGTTTGACTGGCTGCAGCAGAACATCTGGCAGCATGGCAGCCGCTTCCCGACAGAGCAGCTGCTGGTCAATGCCACCGGCGAAGCGCTGAATCCACGCTATTTCCGTGAGCATCTTGAACAGCGTTACCTGACTGCGTAAACTGCGCGGCGGCCGCTCTGGCCGCCCCGTTCTGCTGTCTTCCCCGCTTTGTACAATCCGTTACACGCCGATACCAATCCCTCACGGAAAGCCGGCACTGTTTTTCATATAGTGTTTTCACCGGCCCCGCAGTGGGCTACACATGAAAAAATAGTCCGAGGATTTTGCAATGAAAAAATTATTTGCACTGGTAATCGCCGCTGCTATGGGTCTGTCTTCTGCTGCTTTCGCTGCTGAGACTACAACTGCTGCTCCGGCTGCTGCACCAACTGCGACTGCTACCACCACGACTGCTGCACCGGCTAAGCACAAAGCGATGCATCATAAGAAAGCAGCTGCACAGAAAGCCCAGGCAGCGAAAAAACACAAAAAAGCACCGGCCGCTCAGAAAGCGCAGGCTGCTAAAAAGCACCACAAAAAAGCAACCAAACCTGCTGAGCAGAAAGCCCAGGCTGCTAAAAAGCACCACAAAGCAACCAAGCCAGCTGCACAGAAAGCCCAGGCTGCTAAAAAGCACCACAAAGCAACCAAACCTGCTGCACAGAAAGCGCAGGCTGCTAAAAAGCACCACAAAAAAGTAACCAAACCAGCTGCACAGAAAGCTCAGGCTGCTAAAAAGCACCACAAAGCGAAAAAAGCTGCTAAATAAGGTTGCCGTTGCGCGCCAACACCGCATGATTGATTGAAAACACCCGGTTAAGCCGGGTGTTTATTTACTGGAGTAGCGAAAAATGGTGCGTCGCTATCGCTTCGAAATTATTCTGATTGTGATGATCCTCTGCGGCATCGTTGCGGCCAGCTTTTTTATCTAGTCGTTGTAGCGTACTGATTACTCCAATATTTCTCCCTTTTTTACCGCTCACCGACTATAGTTATCGCTCAAGCGTGATGACAACGACCTCTACTTAATCTCGCCATTGAGAGAACTATGCGCCTGGCTATCCTGTTATTTGTTGGTCTTTTTAGCATTAACCTCACAGCACATGCCGATGATGAAGACGGGCTTAGTCCGGATGAGATCAAAACGCTGTTCTTCGGCAAAGATCACCGTCAGGCAATCACCGATGTCAGCGCGGCCCCGTGGGACGCCATTGGTCAGCTGGAAACCGAAAGCGGTAATTTATGTACCGCCACGCTGATTTCTGAACATCTGGCGCTGACGGCCGGTCACTGCCTGCTGACCCCGCCAGGCAAATTTGATAAGCCGGTTGCCCTGCGCTTTATGGCCGGTGCAAAAGGCTGGCGTTATGAAATTCATGATATTGACGCCCGCGTTGAACCCTCGCTGGCGCGCCGGCTGCAGGCGGATGGCGAAGGCTGGATCGTGCCGCCGGGTGCCGCGCCTTACGATTACGGGCTGGTCATTTTGCACAACCCGCCGTCCGGCATCGTGCCGATTCCGCTGTTTGACGGCTCGCGCAGCGATCTCACCGCCGCGCTGAAAACCACCGATCGGAAAGTCACGCAGGCAGGCTATCCGGCCGATCATCTCGACACGCTCTATTCACACAGTGATTGCGTCATTACCGGCTGGTCGCAGCGCGCCGTGCTGTCACACCAGTGTGATACGCTGCCGGGCGACAGCGGATCGCCGCTGCTGCTGAAGCAGAATGGCAACTGGCAGCTGATAGCGGTGCAAAGCTCCGCGCCGGCACCGGCCGATCGCTACCGCGCCGATAACCGCGCGATTGCCGTTACCTCGTTCAAAGACAAACTGGAAGAGCTGGCGCAGTAGCGTCAGCCCCGGTGCGGTCACCCGCACCGGCACCGCTGCCTTAACCGATTTGCTCCATCGCCTGCAGAATACGTTTATCCGAGATCGGGTACGGCGTGCCCAGCTGCTGCGCAAAATAGCTGATGCGCAACTCCTCAATCATCCAGCGAATGGCCTGCACTTCCGCATCGTCCTGACGCTGCGGCGGCAGTTTGTTACGCCATGTCTGCCACGCCTGTTCCACAGCCTGCACTTTCAGCATACGCGCGCGGTCGCTGTGCGGGTCAACCGGCAGCTTCTCCAGCCGCCGTTCAATACCGTGCAGATAACGCAGCGTGTCGCCCAGTCGCTGATAGCCGTTGCCGGTGACAAATCCGCGATAAACCAGCCCGCTCAGCTGCGCTTTGATATCCGCCAGCGCCAGCGCCAGCGTCATATCCACGCGTCCTTTGAGGAACTTGTTAATATTGAAAACGCTGGTCAGGATCTGCTCAACCTGTCTGGCAATGGTCACCACCGTGTCGTTTAGCTCTGCACGCACTTTGTCGCGCAGCTGCTCGAAGTTTTCCTGCTGCCATGCCGGGCCGCCCGCCTCTGCCATCAGCTTATCGACGCCGCAGGCGATGCAGTCATCGATCAGCTCCAGCACTTTGCCATACGGGTTGAAATAGAGGCCCAGCTTGGCTTTGTTCGGCAGCTTTTCATGCAGGTATTTGATTGGCGACGGGATGTTGAGCAGCAGCAGGCGGCGCTGGCCGCGCCACATCATTTTCTGCTGCTCCTGTTCGCTGTCAAACAGCCGGATCGCCACGCTGTCTTTCTCATCCACCAGCGCCGGCCAGGCTTTAACCTGATAGTTGCCGCGTTTCTGCTCATAGCTCTGTGGCAAATCGCCAAAGCTCCAGATATGCAGCCCGCTCTGCTCCAGCCCGTCATCCGCCACTTTCGACAGCGTTTCCTGCACTTTCCCCTTCAGCGCCTGCTTAAGCTGATGCAGGTCTTTGCCCTCCAGCAGCTTACGATTGTGCTCGTCCACGATGCGGAAGGTCATTTTCAGGTGATCGGGCACCTGATCCCACTGCCAGGCGTCACGATCTATCGTGACGCCGGACATGCGCCGAAACTCGCGTTCCAGCGCATCCAGCAGCGGCTGTTCCAGCGCGGTGACGCGGCCAAGGAACGCTTCGGCATAGTTTGGCGCAGGCACGAAGTTACGCCGCACCGGTTTGGGCAGCGATTTGATGAGGGCAATAATCAACTCACGCCGCACGCCAGGGATCTGCCACTCAAATCCGCGCTCTTCTACCTGATTCAGCAGCGGCAGCGGAATATGGACCGTAACGCCATCGGCATCGGCACCGGGTTCAAACTGATAGCTCAGTTTGAGTTTCAGGTTGCCCTGATGCCAGAAGTTGGGGTAATCGAGCTGGCTGATTTTGTCAGCGCCGTCTTTGATCAGCATCTGCTTATCAAAATTCAGCAGGTCCGGATTCGCCTGACTCGCCTGCTTCCACCAGCTGTCAAAATGCCGCGCCGAGACGACCTCGCTGCCGATGCGCCGATCGTAAAAGGCAAACAGCGTTTCGTCGTCTACCAGAATGTCGCGGCGGCGTGATTTATGTTCCAGATCTTCCACTTCACTGCGCAGTTTCTGGTTGGTGCGGAAGAAGGCGTGTCGCGTCTGCCAGTCACCCTCAACCAGCGCGTGACGGATAAACAGCTCACGGCTCAGCTGCGGATCGATTCGGCTGTAGTTGACTTTGCGCGCCTGGACGATGGGCAAGCCGTACAGCGTGACTTTCTCGGTGGCCATCACCGCGCCCTGCGCTTTTTCCCAGTGCGGCTCGCTGTAGCTGCGTTTCAGCAGATGCTGCGCCAGCGGTTCGATCCACTCCGGCTCAATGCGGGCTGCCACCCGCCCCCACAGGCGGCTGGTCTCCACCAGCTCCGCTACCACTGTCCACTTCGGCGGCTTCTTAAACAGCCCGGAACCGGGGAAAATGGCAAAGCGGGCATTACGCGCGCCGGTGAACTCCTGCTTTTCGGCATCTTTCTGTCCGATATGCGAAAGCAAGCCCGTCAGCAGCGCACAGTGCACTTCGCGGAACGGTGCCGGTTCACTGTTGACCGGCAGGCCCAGTTCGCGCACCACCTGACGCAGCTGGGTGTAGATATCCTGCCATTCGCGCACGCGCAGGTAGTTGAGGTAATCGGTTTTACACTGGCGGCGGAACTGGTTACCGGACAGCGCTTTCTGCTGTTCCTGCAGATAGTTCCACAGATTAACGAAGGCGAGGAAATCTGACTCTTTATCAGCAAAACGGCGATGCTTTTCATCCGCCGCCTGCTGCTTCTCTGACGGGCGCTCGCGCGGGTCCTGAATTGAGAGCGCAGCCGTGATAATCATCACTTCCCGCACGCAGCCAAATTTCTGCGCTTCCAGCACCATGCGCGCCAGCCGCGGGTCCACCGGCAGCTGCGCCAGACTGCGGCCGGAAGGCGTCAGCCTGTAGGTTTCATCCTCGCTGAGGGTAATGGCACCCAGCTCTTCCAGCAGGCGCACGCCATCCTGAATATTGCGCTTATCCGGCGCTTCTACAAACGGGAAGGCGGCGATATCGCCCAGGCCCAGCGCCGTCATCTGCAGAATGACAGAGGCCAGGTTGGTACGCAGGATCTCCGGATCGGTAAACGCCGGGCGGCTGAGAAAATCCTCTTCCGAATAGAGCCGGATACAGATGCCCTCGGAGACGCGCCCGCAGCGCCCTTTGCGCTGGTTGGCTGAAGCCTGCGAAATGGGTTCAATCGGCAGACGCTGTACCTTGGTGCGATAGCTGTAGCGACTGATGCGGGCCGTACCGGGATCGATAACGTACTTGATACCCGGCACGGTCAGTGAGGTTTCTGCAACGTTGGTCGCCAGCACAATGCGCCTGCCGCTGTGCGACTGGAAGACGCGGTTCTGCTCGGCATTTGACAGACGGGCATACAGCGGCAGAATTTCGGTGTGCGGCAGGTCGCGCTTCATCAGCGCATCGGCGGTGTCACGGATTTCCCGCTCGCCGCTCATAAAAATCAGGATGTCGCCGCGGCTCTCATTGCCCAGCTCATCCACCGCATCGAAGATCGCCTGCAGCTGATCGCGTTCGGTATCCTCCGCCTCTTCCACAATCGGCCGGTAGCGCACTTCCACCGGATACGTCCGGCCGGAGACCTCAATCACCGGCGCGTGATTGAAATGACGCGAGAAGCGTTGCGGATCGATGGTGGCGGAAGTAATGATAACCTTGAGATCGGGACGGCGCGGCAGCAGCTCACGCAGGTATCCCAGCAGGAAATCGATGTTCAGGCTGCGTTCGTGCGCTTCATCAATAATGATGGTGTCATACTGCAGCAGCAGGCGGTCCTGCTGAATTTCCGCCAGCAGAATACCGTCGGTCATCAGTTTGACCTGCGTGGTTTCGCTCACCTGATCGTTAAAACGCACCTTGTAGCCAATCGTGCCCCCTAAGGAGGTCTCCAGCTCTTCGGCAATACGGTTCGCCACGGTGCGTGCCGCCAGCCGGCGCGGCTGCGTGTGGCCAATCAGCCCTTTTACCCCGCGCCCGAGCGCCAGACAGATTTTTGGCAGCTGCGTGGTTTTCCCTGACCCGGTCTCGCCGGCGACGATCACCACCTGATGGTCGCGGATCGCGTCAGCAATCGCCTGCTGTTTCTGGCTGACCGGCAGATTGTCCGGGAAGGTAATCGCCGGCGTGGCCGCCTGACGCTGCGCGACGCGCTGCTCCGCTGCCGCGAATTCGCCCTCCAGTTCAGCGGCAATGCCCTGCTGTGCGGCGGGATTTTTCACCTTCGCCGCACCGTGCAGACGGCGCTGCAGGCGCTGGCGATCGCGCAGCATCAGATTATCGAGCCGCGTCCAGAGAGGGGCCAAAGGTGATGTAACGGATGATGACATAGTGATGAGTTACCTGTTAGTGCAACGAACCTGGCAGGCGCGCGTGAGGCCAGCAGAATGTCGGGCGGATCAGTCGATTAATGGCGCCATCATAGCACAGATGGGCGATGCTGACCTGACCCTGCGTGCCACCTTATTCAATAATTTCGAACATGGCTCTCGAAATATTGCGCTTTTACCTTAATCATGAACTCCGTAGAGTGTAACGCATTGAGCGGTAAGCTAACCGCATAACGTACAGGAAAATATCATGAGCAAAGTTTTAGTTCTGAAATCAAGCATCCTCGCCGGTTACTCGCAGTCAGGCCAGCTGGCTGACTACTATGCGGAAGAAGCACGTGCCAAAGGTGATGAGGTCACAGTACGCGATCTGGCTGCTGAGCCGATCCCGGTGCTGGACGGCGAGCTGGTCGGTGCGCTGCGTCCTTCTGATGCCCCGCTGTCTCCCCGTCAGCAGGAAGCGCTGGCCCTGTCTGATGCCCTGATTGCTGAACTGCAGGCGCATGATACCGTCGTTATTGCCGCGCCGATGTACAACTTCAATATCCCGACGCAGCTGAAAAACTACTTTGACCTGATTGCCCGTGCCGGCGTGACGTTCCGCTACACCGAAGCAGGCCCGGAAGGTCTGGTGAAAGGCAAGCGCGCCGTGATTCTCTCCAGCCGCGGCGGTATTCATAAAGACACCCCAAGCGATCTGCTGACGCCTTACGTGAAGCTGTTCCTCGGCTTTATCGGCATCACCGATGTGGAGTTTGTGTTTGCAGAAGGTATCGCTTACGGTCCGGAAGTGGCGACCAAAGCAACCAGTGAAGCCAAAGACGCCATCAGGCAGATTGTTGCCGCCTGATTATCATAACAATATTGCTATCTGTTTTGCCGGGCCTGAGTGCCCGGCTTTTTTATGGGCGGGTTCTGCGCCGCGCCGGCTCCGCTGCCTGTCTTCAGCGTCAGCGCGCCGGTCTGCTACGCCACTGCGCGCCTTATTTCTGCACCCACTGGCCATTAATGCCGCGCACAAATTCACCGTGACCTGCCCGGTTCACCAGCTTTTCTCCGGCAATACGCGCGACCTCGGCAGTGGTCAGGTTATTCTGCTGCGCCACCCGCTGGTACTGCTGCATGCGGCCTTCATTGATGCGCTGCACCAGCGCCAGCGTGTCGTTGTCCTGCGTCCGTGGCGCAATATAGCCGCTGAGGGTCTCGCCGACGCGCCCCTGCTGTCGCGCTTCGTCCAGCGTTAATGCCAGCGCCGGGGGCAGCAGCAACAGCGCCGCCAGCAGGGCAAAAATCTTCGCGCGCATGGTGTGCCTCCTCAAAACAGGCCGCTCTTATTTTGCAGCAGCGCTTCCACGTCTTTGTCCACTTTAATGTGGATTTCATGCTCGATTTTCACGTTCATATTGATGGTAATCGGCTCTTTAGGCGCCGCAACTTCAATGCGCGGTACGCAGCCGAGCAGCGGCAGTCCGGCTGCCAGCACCAGCAATGCCCTCAGGCTCATGGTTTCCGGTCCTTGTTTGATGGCAGGGTGGCATTTTGCTCTACCCAGGATTGCAAATTATCGCCAAAGCGCAGGCTGCGCCACAGCTGAAACAGATTTTCCTGATGCTGGTAATTCAGGTTTATGGACTGACGCCGGTTGCTGAACTGGCTGGTGCCCCTGACCTCAGCGTGCATCGCCAGATTGCCGAGGTTATCCAGATCGAGCGTGGCCCACGAGCGGGAAATTTCCATATAGCGCAGCCAGTCCATGGCGGCCCCGGCCGCCACGTTATGACTGACGATGGCATCCGCCATGTCTTTATCCATGCGGAACGTCAGCGGCCCGCTGTTGGCGATCCAGCCTTTCTCAATCAACCACTGCGGATTGTTCAGCCAGAGCGGTAACTCTCCGTTCACCTTACCGGACATCGCGAACTGTTTAGGTTTGATGGCCGTGACCAGCTGACTCAGGCTGATATCCCGCAGCGAAATACGCGCCGCCGCGTGTTGAGGCAGCTGCAGCAGCGGCATGGCAACATGACCACCCAGCAAATCCAGGCTGACATTGCTCAGCGTCAGCGGCTGCGTTTCGCGCCACGGATAGTGCCCCTGTAAATCCGCCGTGATGTTTTGCAGGGCAAACTGGTTTTTTACCTCCGCGATGCGCAGCGACACCGGACCGCGCCGGCCCAGCTGCCACTGATGATCTTTCAGCCGATACGGCAGGGCAAAATCGACGCCGTTGATTTCACTGTCCGGCATCCAGAGACTGCCGTCGTTCACCGCAAAGAAACCGCCCGCCTCAAATCCCTGGCCGGCGGCCGCCGAAAAGGCCGCCTGGGCGCGCAGCGTGCCGGACTGGATATGCATTTTGAGATCGCTGCTGAGCAGCGGCTGAAACACGGTCAGCGACTGCGCCGGCCACCAGGCTTCACCGCGCAGGCGCTGACCGTCCCAGCGCCCCTGCACGCGCAGCGGGCCAATGGCTTCTGCCGTCAGCTGACCGCGCCAGAGAAAACGGCTGGGATCGCGCCCTTTTGCATCAAAATGCAGGACAGCAGGCGGCAGCCAGCCGCCATAGCTGAATTGCGTCTGCCCGGCACGCAGGGTAAAGCTGCCGTCAAAAGCAGGATGCCGGGCGTCGCGCTGCCAGCGAACCGGTGCGGTCAGCGTCAGGCGCGGCTTTGCCACCTGCACCATACCGTAAGCCAGCTGATCAAAACCGGTATCCAGCGTATCCAGGCTGATAAGCGTATCCTGCCAGCTGCCGGTTCCTTTGACATCCCACCGGGCGTGCAGCGGTGCCATCTCGCCACGTCCCCAGTAGCGCCACTGCCAGCGCCCGCTGTCCGGCCAGAAATCACTGGCGCGCCCGTCCAGGTGCAGCGTAAAACGGCCGAAGTCGGGATCGTGTGCCTGCAGAATCGCCTGCAGGCGCCCGGAGACGCCGCGTGAAGAGAGGCTGACGCCCGCCAGCGGCCAGCGCGCTTCATCCACGTCCAGCGTCTCCAGCAGCCGGCCACGCAGGCGCAGCAGCGCGCCGGGTTTCAGGCTGAGCTGCGGATCGCTGACGCTGCCGTGCAGCACTCCCGGCAGGCTGCCGTAAAGCTGCATCTCCGCCAGTTTGCTTTCGCCGGTCAGCTGGAACGGCAGCGCGCTGTCATCAACGCTCAGCCTGCCCGGGCCCACGCTCAGCACCAGATTGCCTATGCCGCCGCGCCCGCGGGTCAGCAGATTCAGGCGGCCGCTGATATCGGTGTGTTCCAGCCCCTGCTGCCAGTGCGCGAGCGTCAGCGACACGCCGCCCGACAGCGGTGTAGCGCCCTGCGGCCAGCGCCACTGCCCCTGCGCAATCTGAAGGCGTTCCGCATCCACCTGCCACGGCAGCTGCAGCAGCGGCGCGTCGCCGGGTTCGGTAACGATCAGCGTGCCCTGCTGCTGCTGCCAGTGCAGTCTCAGCGTCAGCGGCTGCGGCCACTGTGTCAGGTGCAGGTTGCCTTCGAGTTCGCCGGCCACCGGCATCCCGTTAACCAGCGCAGGCAGCGTAACATCTCCCCGCAGCGTCAGCGGTTGCGGCAGCAGCGGATGGCGCAGCTGCAGCCCGGCAATATGCAGCTGCTGGCCAGCGAGACGGGCATCAAGCTGCAGGTTATCGCCCTGATAGTGCAGCCGCTGCGCAGTGTTATCCAGGGTGAGATCGAAACGGCCAGCGTATTGCTGCCACGGCAAAATACTCAGCTGCGCCAGATGGATATCGGCCCCTGGCAGCATCTGCTGCCATTCCGCGAGGCTGCGCGGCGCGCTGCTGCTCTGCGACGACGGCAGCGCCTGCAGGCAGTCACTGTTCAGCTGCACGCGCTGCGCGTTAAGCTGCCAGCGCTGGTGATGCCAGCCGATGGCGGCATTGTCCACCCGGGCCAGCATACAGTCGCCGGCCAGATAGCGTACCGCCGGAAAGCGCAGCGCGCCCTGCTGCCAGCGTGGGGTTCCGGTGAGTTCAACGCGGGTATTGTCCGGCAGCCAGAGTCCGGCCAGACGCGGCAGCCACTGGGTCACGGTCAGCAGCAAACCCAGCAGCAGTACAATCAGCGCCAGCAGCGCAGCAAGTGTTCGTCGAAGGCCCCGCGTCATGGCAGTTAACGTTCCTGTCCTGTCCGTAATCCTGAGGAAGATGATGGCATGTTACGCCCGGCAAATGAAGGGCTTAGCGGAACCGGCTGGCCGAACGCCAGCAAAGTCGCGCGGAAAACGTTATCCTATGATAGTACCGACATGGCATTTTTCAGGAGCGAAACAATGAAAGTTGCGGTTTACAGCACCAAACACTATGACCAGAAATACCTCGAGCAGGTGAACGCCAGCTATGGATTTGAGCTGGTGTTTTTCGATTTTCTGCTGAGCGAGACCACCGCTAAAAATGCGGCCGGCTGCGCTGCGGTCTGCATTTTTGTCAACGATGACGCCAGTAAAACGGTGCTGGAAGAACTGGCCGCGCTGGGGGTGAAATATATTGCGCTGCGCTGTGCCGGCTTCAATAACGTTGATCTGGAGGCCGCCGCCGCGCTGGGTCTGCAGGTGGTACGCGTGCCGGCGTACTCCCCGGAAGCGGTGGCTGAACATACTGTCGGGCTGATGATGACGCTGAATCGCCGTATCCACCGCGCTTACCAGCGCACCCGCGATGCTAACTTCTCGCTGGATGGCCTGACCGGTTTCAATATGCATAACAAAACGGCCGGTATTATCGGCACCGGGAAAATCGGCATCGCGACGATGCGCATCCTGAAAGGCTTTGGCATGCGGCTGCTGGCGCACGATCCCTACCCCAGCGACGCGGCGCTGGCGCTGGGCGCGGAGTATGTTGATCTGAAAACCCTGTTTGCCGAAGCCGATGTGATTACGCTGCACTGTCCGCTGACGTCCGCGAACCACCATTTACTGAATGCTGAGGCCTTCGCACAGATGAAGGATGGCGTGATGATCATTAACACCAGCCGCGGCGGCCTGATCGATTCTCAGGCGGCGATCAATGCGCTGAAACAGCAAAAAATTGGCTCGCTGGGTATGGATGTGTATGAGAATGAGCGCGGACTGTTCTTTGAGGATAAATCGAATGATGTGATTCAGGACGACGTGTTCCGTCGCCTGTCAGCCTGCCATAACGTGCTGTTTACCGGCCATCAGGCATTTCTGACCGCCGAAGCGCTGACGGCGATTTCGGAGACCACGCTGAGCAACCTGCAGCAGCTTGATCGCGGTGAAACATGCACCAACCAGGTTACCGCCTGAGGTGCTGCGCCTGCTTTAGCGGGCGCATGCTCCGCCGATTAACGCCTGCTCATCGCAGCGACGGCCGTTCGCCAGCTGACACATGCCGATGCGCGAGCCATCTAACTGCCGCGAAAAGGCCAGCGTTCCCCCGGCATGACTGCAGTTGACTTCGGCCATCGATGACATCACCACGTGCGGCTGAATGTGGGCGGCAGTCGCCTGTTGTGGCGGTTCATTATCACTGTTGCTGCTGCAGGCAGAGAGTAACAGCGCTGCGCCAGCCAGCAGTAAAGAAGTGGCTTTCATCGATCGGGCTCCGGGACGTTGGGCAGAAAAGTCGCATCAGCATATGTCAGCCGTGCGATGGGATCGATAGACGACACAGCTTTTTACAAAATTTAATTTCGGCTTTTACAAGCAGAATTATCCTGTTTGAGGCAGCACGCCCTTTTCTTCCCCACCTTTAACTGACGTCGTGACACAGGAGGAGAGATGTTAACGGATATGCTGATTCGGATTGCGCTGGCAGGCATTCTCGGCGGGTTGATTGGTCTGGAACGCCAGATGCGCGCCAAAGAAGCGGGCTTACGCACCCACATCCTGGTGGGGATCGGCAGCGCCATGTTTATGCTGGTGTCAAAATATGGCTTTGCCGATATGCTCGACCAGCAGCATGTGGCGCTTGACCCCAGCCGTATTGCAGCTCAGGTGGTCAGCGGCATGGGATTTCTCGGCGCGGGCACCATTATTATCCAGAAACAGATCGTTAAAGGACTCACCACCGCCGCCGGTTTGTGGGTGACAGCGGCGATCGGGCTGGTGATCGGTAGCGGTATGTATGAGATAGGGATTTACGGCACGCTGCTGGCACTGGTGGTGCTGGAAACCTTTCGCCGCATCAGCCACTGGCTGATTGGCCGGCACCACACGCTGATGGTCCATCTCAAACCGAAAAGCGTGCCGCTGGTGCTGCTGGTCTTGCAGCGGGAAAACCTGCGCTACGGCCATATTGCGGTGGTGAATCGCGATGAAGAGAGCGGCCTGTGTGAATTAAGCGTTGAAGTGACCGTATCTCGCCGCTTTCCGATGCACGCCATTTACGACAAAGTGATGGAAGTGAAAGGCGTGCAGTCGCTGGAAATGACCTGAAAACGCGGTGTGCAGCGCAGGCGACTTAGCTTTTATCCGGCAGTGGCGCGTCCGGCACCGGACTGATGCCGCTGATGCCCGCCAGCGCCTCGGGGTCAACCACGCTGTCTGCACTGTCCACCGCGCGGGAAATGGTCAGCAAATCCTGAAATTCGCTCAGCAGCATGGCAGCATCAGATTTCAGCATGTCATCGGTGTCCGCCGATTCAATCACCATGTTGATGGCTTTACTGGCGCTTTCGATCACTTCCGTTACGCCGCCCTGCTTGCTTACCGCCAGCACCAGCGCGCTGATCAGCAGAGATTGCGCTTCCACCCGCGCGGTGAGCTGTTTAGTGGTGGCATCAATCTGCGAAATCTTCGCCAGCATACTCAATACAACGTTTTTCATTATTCACTTCTCCCCGGAAAGCGAGCAGTTTACCGCCTGCCTTATCGCGCCTGCCAGTGATTTCCAGCTACTGGCGGTCGTGTTGTGCAACAAAACGCGACCGTCGCCCGGCATACGGTCAGCCGCTTCTGTCATCATCCCGGGCGTAGCGCGGCCTGGCCGGGTGCAACCTATCACAGCAATAAGCAGGCTCCGGCAGCAAATCAGTACCGTTCCGCTATAGTCATTGGCGTAACACACAGCAACCGTGTTGCGTACGAAATGGATTGTTCATGACACATTTTGCCCGCCGTGTGCGGGCATTTTTTTGCCCGCCCCGCGTCTGCCTCCCGACATAAAGCCGTGTGCCTGCCGGCATCGTGCGCGCGGTTAGCTGTGGGGTGATGCACACTTTGCATATTGCCGGCTGGCTTAATGGCGCACAGCCGCTACGCTTTTCTCGTCGCTTAGGGTGTTGTGACCCTGCTGCAGCGACACCCACCCTGAGAAACTGAGGCCCTTTTTTGCCTTTGCCCGACTATCCGTTCGGGCTTTTTTCCTGCCAGGACGATCGCGCCAGCCCCTTTCCCGACACGTGGCTCCGCCGATGTGGATGCCGTACCGCTGGCGATTTTCCGCACAATGCTCAGTATAATCACGCCCGGGAATTATCTCTCATTGACACCTGCCGATCGGCCATTGTATAAGTCTCGCCCTCAGTAATGAGTTTCATTTGCATTCATAAGCCATTCCGGCTGTGTACCCGGCATCAATAAAGGATTTCAGAGAATGAAAAAGGTCATCTGCGCATTGGGCATGCTGTGTGCGTCCGCCGGTTCAGCACTGGCTGCCGCCTATCCCCTGACCATCGAAAACTGTGGTTACCAGGAGACCTTTACCCACGCACCGCAACGCGTGGTGGCGCTGGGGCAAAACACAGTGGAAATTTTGCTGCTGCTGGGCCTGCAGGACCACGTCACGGCGAGCGCCTTCTGGCCAACCAAAGTGCTGCCTCAGCTGGCCGAACAGAACGCAAAAATCAAAACGCTGACGGTGGAGATCCCGACGCTGGAATCGGTGCTGGCACAGAATCCGGATTTTGTGCCGGCGCAGTCGCCGCTGCTGCTGGGCCCGGAAAGCAAAGTCGCGAAACGCGACGATCTGAAGACGCTGGGCATCAACAGCTACGTCTCCCCCGGCATGTGCGCCACGCGAAAAGCCGCTGGCGATATGTATGGCAGCCGACAGGCGCTGTGGACCATGCAGTATCTCTACCAGGAAATTGACGACCTGGCGAAAATTTTCAACGTGCCCGATCGCGGGCAGGCATTGATTGCTGATTTCAAACAGCGTGAAGCCAGGCTGCGCCAGACGTTTGGCAAAAGTCAGAAAGATCTCTCCTTTGTTTTCTGGTTCTCCAGCGCCTCGCCGTCAGCGGATGCCTATGTGGGTGGCAAAAACAGTCCGTCGGGCTTTATCGCCAGCCTGCTCGGCGGCCACAATGCCATTACCTCGGAAACCGAATGGCCGACAGTCAGCTGGGAAAGCATTATTGCCGCCAACCCGGATGTGATTGTTGTCTCCAGCCTGGACCGCAATCGCTGGGCGCTGGACAACGCCGAAGAGAAGATTAAGTTCCTGAAAAGCGATCCGGCTGTCAGCCAGCTCGACGCCGTGAAGAAGGGGCACATCGTGGTGATGGATGGCCAGGCGATGAACCCGACCATCCGCACGCTCTACGGCGCGGAACAGGTGGGTGAACAGCTGAGAAAACTGGGACTGAACGAATGACCAACGCAGTAACGGCGATCCGCCCGCGCGGGTTCCACAGCGCCGCCTTTCTGCTTGCCAGCCTGCTGCTGATGCTGATCATTGCCACCAGCGTCAGCGTGGGCGAACTCTCGATTCCGCTGCAGGACGTCTTCTATGCCATCAGCAATAAAACCGGCCTGACGGCAGTGCCGCTGAATCGGATTTACGAGAGCGTGATTTGGGATTTTCGCCTGAGCCGGGCGCTGGTGGCCGCCTGCTGTGGAGCCGGACTGGCTATCTGCGGTGCGGTGTTGCAAAGCCTGCTGAAGAATGCGCTGGCGGAGCCTTACGTGCTCGGCGTCTCGGCAGGTGCATCCGCGGGCGCGGTGTCGGTGGTGATCCTCGGCGTGGGCACCGGCGTGGTCTCGCTCTCAGCCGGCGCCTTTGCCGGCGCGTTTGTTGCCTTTGTTTTCGTAGCCTGCCTGACGCAGGGCGCGCGCGGCGGCAATGCCCGCACCATTCTTGCCGGTGTGGCCGCTTCGCAGCTCTTTAACGCCATTACCGCCTACACCATCAGCACCTCTGCCAGCGCGCAGCAGGCGCGCGATGTGATGTTCTGGCTGCTGGGCAGCTTCAGTGGCGTACGCTGGCCGGAGTTTCAGCTGGTGCTGGTGGTGGTGCTGGCTGGCCTCGCCGTTTGCCTCTGCTACGCGCGGGCGCTGGATGCGTTTACCTTTGGCGATGACGCCGCTGCGTCGCTGGGGATTGCCGTGCCCTGGGTGCGGCTGCTGCTCTTCACCACCACGGCGCTGATCACCGCAACTATCGTCAGTATGGCCGGGTCGATTGGCTTTGTCGGGCTGGTGGTGCCGCATGTGGTGCGATTCTTTTTCGGCCCGCTGCACCGCACGCTGCTGATCGCCTGCGCGCTGGCCGGCGCCATCCTGATGGTACTGGCAGATATCGCTTCACGCCTGCTGATTGCGCCACAGAGTCTGCCGGTAGGCGTGGTCACGGCGCTGGTGGGCGTGCCGTTTTTTGCCGTGATTATCTACCGTTCAGGAAATAAATAATGAGCATCAGCGCTGAGCACATCAGCTGGAAGGCGGGTAAAAAAATCATCGTTAACGATGTCTCGTTAACGGTTGCGCAGGGTGAAACCGTGGGTCTGCTTGGCCCGAACGGCTCCGGAAAATCCTCGCTGTTGCGTATTCTGGCCGGTCTGCGCCGGCCGGATGCAGGCTGCGTGACGCTGGATGGTCAGAACATTGCCCGTATGCCGCGAAAGCAGCTGGCCCGGCGGGTGGCGTTTGTTGAGCAGCACAGCATGACCGAAGCCAATATGCGCGTGCGCGACGTGGTGAAACTGGGGCGTATTCCGCATCACTCGCCTTTTTCCGGCTGGAGCCGGCACGATGACGACACCGTCAGCGCCGCGCTGGAGCAGGTGGATATGCTGCCAAAAAGCCAGCAGGGCTGGCAAAGCCTTTCCGGCGGCGAGCGTCAGCGCGTGCATATCGCCCGGGCACTGGCGCAGGCACCGACGGAGATCCTGCTGGATGAGCCCACCAATCATCTGGATATCCACCACCAGCTGCAGCTGATGCAGCTGATCAGCACCCTGCCCGTGACCAGCATCGTCGCGCTGCACGATCTCAACCATGCGGCGATGTTTTGCGATGCGCTGATTGTGATGCAAAAGGGGCAGGTTGTCGCCGCCGGCACACCGCAGGCGGTTCTGTCTGAAGCGCTGCTCTGGGACGTTTTTCGCGTGAAAGCCCGCATTGAGATTTCGCGCTTTCATGGTAAACAGCACATTCACTTTCTCGCTTAGGGAACGCCTGCGTGCCTCTGCTCTCCCTGCGCCCGGCCACCACGCTCTGGACGCCCGTCCTGCCGGCCAGTCAGTTTATTTTCAACCTCGGCTTTTATGCGGTGGTGCCGTTCCTTGCCCTCTTTTTGCGCGATGACATGCGCCTTTCCGGCGGGATCATTGGATTAGTGCTCGGACTGCGTACGTTCTCTCAGCAGGGCATGTTTATGCTGGGGGGTGCGCTCGCCGATCGCTACGGGGCCAAAGGGGTCATTCTGTGTGGCTGCGCGATCCGCGTGGCGGGCTACCTGCTGCTGGCCTTTGGACAATCTCTGTGGACGGTGATACCGGGCGCCTGTCTCACCGGCATCGGCGGCGCGCTGTTTTCACCCGCTATTGAGGCGCTGCTGGCTAAGGCGGGCACGCACAGCGAAGCCAGCGGCAAACGTAACCGCGCCGAGTGGTTTGCCCTGTTTGCCGTGTGCGGCGAACTGGGTGCCGTGCTGGGCCCGGTTGCCGGCGCCCTGCTGACCGGCCTGGGGTTCCGCCAGGTGGCGCTGGGCGGCGCAGCGGTGTTTGTGGTGGCGCTGGGGCTGCTGTGGTTTTTCCTGCCGGCCGCGCCGCCGCGCCGCCAGGCCTTCAGCGTTCTGCCGTGGTGGACCACCTTTCGTCAGCCGCGCTTTGTGGCGTTTATCCTCGCGTACAGTTCATGGCTGCTGAGCTATAACCAGCTTTATCTGGCGCTGCCGACCGAAATTCATCGCGCGGGCGGCAGCGAAAAAGATATCGGCCCGCTTTTTATGCTGGCTTCCGTGCTGATCATTACGCTGCAGCTGCCGCTGGCGCGCCTTGCCCGCCGCATGGGCGCGGCACGGAGTTTGCCGCTGGGGTTTCTGCTGCTGGCGGCCGCGTTTACCAGCGTGGCGCTGTTTGCACCGCACCCGCCGCTGGCCGGCGGACTCAGGCTGTTGCCGGCGGCCTGCCTGGTCACGCTGCTGACGCTGGGCCAGATGCTGCTGGTGCCTGCCGCTAAAGATCTGGTGCCGCGCTTTGCGGCTGAATCCACGCTGGGCGCGCACTATGGCGCGCTCGCGACTGCCGGCGGCGTGGCGGTGCTGGCAGGTAACATCGCTTTTGGCCCGCTGCTGGATACGGCGCTGGTGCCTTCAGCGCAAGCGTACTGGCCGTGGCTGCTGCTGGCACTGTTCCCGCTGGCCAGCGCGCTGGCGCTGACGGTCATCTGCCGCGCACTGCCCCCGCTAACCCCCTCGTGAAACAGACGGGCTGAACCCGGCGTGCGGCCGCGGACTGCCGCGGTGGCTGGCAACGGCGTTCCGCTGCTGCGCGGAGCGACAGGGATAATCAGCAGCAGTTTCGCCGGCGGCATGCCGGCTGGCGTAAATCGTGCTGGAATTCGCCGCCGTAATCCGTACCATACGCGGCATACTTTGCCTGTATGCTGACAGTCGCAGGCACACACCCCTCTTTTAGCGCGAAGCTGATGGGGCTACAGACGTTCGCCGGCGGGTTAGCACAACGCGCTGACGGCAAGGCACAGCGGTCAGCCGCCGATCTGATGGCAGCCCCTTCTGGTTTCTGAGAAAGTTAATAATGCAAGAAAATCAAGATATTAATAAAAAAGAGCAGTACAACCTGAACAAGCTACAAAAGCGCCTGCGCCGCAATGTCGGCGAAGCGATCGCCGATTTTAATATGATTGAAGAAGGCGACCGCATCATGGTCTGCCTCTCCGGTGGTAAAGACAGCTACACCATGCTGGAAATTCTGCGCAATCTGCAGCAGAGCGCGCCGGTGAATTTTTCGCTGGTGGCGGTAAACCTCGATCAGAAACAGCCCGGCTTCCCGGCGCATATTCTGCCGGCGTACCTTGAGGCGCTGGGTGTCGAGTATAAGATCGTGACCGAAGACACGTACTCCATCGTCAAAGAGAAGATCCCGGAAGGGAAAACCACCTGCTCACTCTGCTCACGTCTGCGCCGGGGTATTCTGTACCGCACGGCCAGCGAGCTGGGCTGTACCAAAATTGCGCTGGGTCACCATCGTGACGACATCCTGCAGACGCTGTTCCTGAACATGTTTTACGGCGGCAAGATGAAAGGCATGCCGCCCAAGCTGATGAGCGATGACGGCAAACACATTGTGATTCGCCCGCTGGCCTACTGCCGCGAAAAGGACATTATCCGTTTCGCCGAAGCACGTCAGTTCCCGATCATTCCGTGTAACCTGTGTGGTTCACAGCCCAACCTGCAGCGTCAGGTGGTGGCCGATATGCTGCGCGACTGGGATAAACGCTATCCGGGCCGCATCGAGACCATGTTCAGCGCGATGCAGAACATCGTGCCTTCGCACATGGCCGATATCAATCTGTTCGATTTTAAAGGCATTCAGCACGGCGATGCGGTGGTGGATGGCGGCGATATTGGTTTCGATCGGGAAACGCTGCCGGCGCAGCCTGCAGGCTGGCAGGCGGACGAGGAAGACGCACCGGACATCCGCGTGCGTCTGGATGTACTGGAAATTAAATAAGCGTTTAACCACAGAACGAGGCGCGTTGCTCAGGCAGCGCGCCTTTTTTATCAGCGGTGCGGCGGGGGATCCTGAATCGGCGGATACGCGGGATCGTGCGGCGGATCGGGCTCCGGAATGGGCTGCGGCTGTGGCACCGGCTCAGGGATTGGCGGTGGATCGGTCGGGATAGGTTCGCTGGCGTAATGCATTCGCATGCCCTTCTCCTTTTCGCTAAGTGTCTTTCAAGCGTAGAAAAAGATCGGCGGCTCAGCCAGCGGGCAAAAAAAAAGCCGGCGGATAAGCCGGCGTCGTACGAATCAAATGTGCTATGCAGTAATTCAAAAAATGAAGTAGGACAATATGGAGCGCAACGCCCATCGCCTGACGTTGCATTCACCTGCGAAACAGAGTGTGCCGCGTTCCGGCCTGGCACTTATTGATATCGATCAGCTTTTTGCCGGTTTCTGCCCGGCGGCCCGTCCGCCAGGTTACAGCCACTTCCGCTGTTTCAGCCACAGCGCCACGCCCAGCACCATCACCAGCAGCAGTATGCAGAATGCCGTAAAGCCCAGCGGCCAGCTGCCGCCTGGAATACCGCCGAGATTCACGCCAAACAGGCCGGTCAGGAAGGTTGCGGGCAGGAAAATCATCGCCATCAGCGACATGGTATAGGTGCGACGGTTCATGGATTCCGCCAGCAGTGACGCCACTTCATCAGCCAGAATACCGGTGCGCGCCACGCCAGCGTCCAGATCGTCAAGGCCGCGGCCGAGGCGATCGGACACATCCTGCATCCGGCGGCGGTCGTCATCGTTCATCCAGGTTAATTTTTCACTGGCCAGCCGCGCATAGACGTCGCGCTGCGGCGCCATATAGCGACGCATAACAATCAGCTGTTTGCGCAGCAGCGCCAGCTCACCGCGCGCAGGCACCTGCTGATCCATCAGCGCATCTTCCAGCTCAATGATTTTGTCGTGCATCTCTTCAATGAATTCACTGGCGTGATCGGTCAGCGCGTCGCACACGTCCACCAGCCAGCTGCCGCCATCGACCGGACCATTGCCGTTTTGCAGTTCAGTCAGCACTTCGTCGATGGCGTACACTTTGCGCCGCCGGGTTGAAACGATCAGCTTGTCATTGATGAATACGCGCATCGCCACCAGCTGATCGGGTCGCGAATCGGCATTGTGATTCACGCTGCGCAGCACGATCATGAAACCGTCACCCAGCCGCGTCACGCGCGGCCGCATGCTGTCACCCGCCAGCGCATCGCGCACCGCATCCGGAATCAGCGGGGTGTTCTGCAACCACTCCGCACTCTGTCGCTGGGTATAGTTCAGGTGCAGCCAGCAGTGACGCTCGCAGTGAATGATGTCTTTGTCTTCAATGGGAATGACGCCGCCTTTGCCATCGAACTGGCATGAGACAATCGCATCCGAAACCTGCAGCGCTTTTCCTTCAATGACGTTCACGTCCTCGCCCCACTATCAAAATCAATATGATGCAGTCTAGCGTGGCGCCGGACAGTTGCAATCATCAGGCTGTGAGCAAAAGTGACAGACGGCGCGCTGCGCCGTCGTGACGAGCGGCCTCCGGATCAGTGTTTTTCAATCCAGAGTTCACGGCTATAGGCCACATCTTCCGGGTTAGTGACCGGATAGCCTTTGACCCACGGCTTGATTAGCCGACCGTTGGTGTACTGATAAATGGGCGCAATCGGTGCCTGATCGGCCAGTATCTGCTCGGCTTTGTTATAATCCACATTGCGCGCCGCCGTACTGGTTTCGCTGCTGGCGCGGGCAAGGACGGCGTCGTATTCCGCATTGTTAAAGCGGGCAATGTTGCCGCTGTGGCTGGCGGTCAGCAGGCTAAGGAACGTTGATGGCTCGTTATAGTCGCCCACCCAGGACGCGCGAATCACATCAAAATTACCGCTGTTGCGGCTGTCGATGTAGGTCTTCCACTCCTGATTCTGCAGCGTGACCTCCGCGCCCAGATTCTTTTTCCACATGGAAGCCACCGCCACCGCAATTTTCTGATGGCTCTCGGAGGTGTTATAGAGCAGGGTCAGATGCAGCGGTTTGTCCGGGCCGTAACCGGCAGCCGCCAGTAGCGCTTTCGCCTGTGCATTCAGCTCCTGCTGGCTGTGCTGCTGCAGGTAGCTCTGCTGCGGCGTAAACCCGGCGGTGACGTCCGGGGTAAAATGCCAGGCGGGCTTTTCGCCAGTGCCCAGCACCTTTTCGGCGATGATACGGCGGTCAATGCTCCATGACAGCGCCTTACGCACCCGCACATCGGCCGTGGGGCCTTTCTGCGTATTAAAGGCGTAATAATAGGTTCCGAGCTGATCCGGCGTATACACCTGTCCCGGCAGACTTTTCTTCAGCATGGCATACATGTTTTTCGGGAATGACTCAGTGATATCGATATCCCCGGCGCGGTAGCGCTTGGTCGCGCTGGACTCTTCGTTGATCGGCACAAAGGTTACTTTTGTCAGCACCGAAGCCTTGTCGTTCCAGTAATGCGTATTGCGCACCAGGACGATTTTTTCGTTTACCACGCGCGCCTGCAGCTGGTACGCGCCATTGCCCACCAGTTTGCCCGGCGCCGTCCAGCCTTCGCCCTGTTGGGCAATGACGTTTTGCGGCACCGGATAGAGCGCAACGTTCGCCACCATCGCCGGGAACCACGGCAGTGGACGTGACAGCGTCACCTTGAGATGCGTCTTATCGTTTGCCACCACGCCCAGCTTATCGGCAGGCAGCTGCCCTTTGGTGATCGCTTCCGCGTTTTCAATGCCGCTTAAGGCGGCAAACCAGGCAAAGGGCGAACTATTGCGCGGATCAACCAGACGCCGCCAGCTGTAAACAAAATCGTCGGCGGTTACCGGTTCTCCGTTTGACCAGCGGGCGGTATCACGCAGCGTAAAAATCCAGGTTTTATTGTCACTGCTGCTCCAGCTCTGCGCCACGCCGGGCACGATATTGCCCTGCGCATCCTGGCTGGTAAGCCCTTCAAACAGATCGCGCAGCACCTGGATTTCCGGCAGGCCGACCGCTTTTAACGGATCAAGCGATGCCGGCTCATCTTTGATATGACGCACAATTTCCTGTTTGCTGGCCAGCTGCGCCCCGGCTGGCACGCTGGCCGCAAACGCGGACGACATCAGGCTGCTCAGCACCATGGCCGCCAGCGTGTTGCGGAAAATCTGTTTCATCACCACTCCTTCTGCCGAAAAACGGCGACAGCAAACCGTGCGGCGTCGCCAGCGAATTTTCGCACTTTATCGCAAATTGCTGATTGATAAATAGCTATTTCCCCGTCTGCTGTTTACCGTTATGTTGAGGCTGGTTTACCGCTCACACTTTTCCGGCTTTGCCGGGCGTTACTGCAGAGAGAAGACCTATGTCGATACACCATCCGCGCCCGCTGCGCGGCACGCTGGACGCTGTCCGGCAGATTTATGGCCATTCGGTGCTGGGCGCGCCACTGCTGTGGTTTCCGGCCCCGGCCGCTGATGCAGAGAGCGGTCTGATAATCGCCGGCACCCACGGAGACGAAAACGCGGCCATCGCCACGCTCTCCGGCGCGCTGCGTACGCTGCCGGACGCGCTGCGTCGCCATCATGTGATCCTGGCGGTCAATCCCGATGGCTGTCAGCTGGGATTGCGTGCCAATGCCAATGGCGTGGATCTCAACCGCAACTTCCCGGCAGCAAACTGGCAGCCGGGGGAAACGCTGTATCGCTGGAACAGCATGGCTGACGCGCGCGATGTCGTGCTCTCCACCGGCAGCGCCCCCGCTTCTGAACCGGAAACGCAGGCGCTGTGCCAGCTGATTCACCAGCTGAAACCGCGCTGGGTGGTCTCCTGGCATGAGCCGCTGGCCTGCATTGACGATCCGCATCGCAGCGAACTGGCCGACTGGCTGGCGGCGCAGACCGATCTGCCGGTGGTCAGCAGCGTCGGCTATGCCACACCGGGCTCGTTTGGCAGCTGGTGTGACGATCTCAGCCTGCTGTGCATCACCGCCGAGATGCCGCCGGTTTCGGTGGATGAGGCCACTGAGACTTATCTGCAGGCGATGATCAACCTGCTGCGCTGGCAGCCGCAGCGTTAAGCACACCGTGACTGAATTGCAGCGCCGGCTCTGCGTCAGCGGCCAGCCAGGTGGGGCCGTCTAAATCGGCAAACTGTGCCTGCGGTGACAGCGGCAGCGCGGCACGTATGGCGCGGGACGTGCACAGCATGCATCCCAGCATAATGCCGAAGCCCTGCTGCCCGGCGGCCTGCGCCAGCGCCAGCGCTTCCGTCAGCCCGCCGGCTTTATCCAGCTTGATATTGACCATGTCATAACGCCCCCGCAGCGCAGGCAGGCTTTCGCGCGTGTGGCAGCTCTCATCGGCGCAGATCGGCAGCGGATGGATAAAATTCCCCAGCGCGACATCCTGATCCGCCGGTAACGGCTGTTCCAGCATCGCAACCTGCAGATCCGCCAGCAGCTGACAGCGCGCCGCCAGTCCTTCTGCGCGCCAGGATTCATTGGCATCCACAATGAGGGTAGCCTCCGGCACCGCGGCCCGAATCGCGACCAGGCGTTCGCTGATCAGATGATCGTCGAGTTTGATTTTCAGCAGGCGCGCACCGTACTGCCACAGCGCCAGCGCACTGCTGGCCATCGCGTCGGGCGTATCAATACTGATGGTGTGGGCAGTAAAGATTTCATCTGCCAGCTCAACGCCGCACAGCGCCAGCAGCGAGGTGTGCTGCTGCTGGCGCTCCAGATCCCACAGCGCACAGTCAATGGCATTGCGCGCCGCCCCGGCAGGCAGTGCCTGCTGCAGTTGCGCTCGTGTCATGCCGTTTTGCAGCGCGGGCAGCTGCGCGGCGATCTGCTCCAGCACTGACGCTTCACTCTCGCCGTAGCGCGGATAGGGCGTGGCTTCACCGACGCCTTTTATGCCATCCTGTTCAATTTCCACCACCACCACGTGCGCCGCCGTGCGGCTGCCGCGTGAGATCACAAAGGGTGAATGCAGCGGCCAGGCTTCCGGATAACTTTTAACTGTTCGCACTCTTTCTCCTTAACGCCATCACATAATGGCGAGGCAGCTGAATTTTCCTGATGAAATACGCTCGAAAACCCTTAAAAATTATGTCATAAACAAACGCTATATCTGTTCTGGCACGGCAAACGCCAGACTTTTTCATCGTTAATAAGGAAATCCCATGTCTCAGAATGTTCACTTTCAGGGCAATCCGGTGCCGGTAGCCGGCCATTTCCCGCAGGCTGGCGAGCAGGCAAAACCGTTTACGCTGGTCGCTAAAGATCTGAGCGACGTTACCCTCTCTCAGTATGCAGGCAAACGCAAAGTTCTGAACATTTTCCCCAGCATCGATACCGGCGTATGCGCCGCTTCCGTGCGCAAGTTCAATGAGCGCTCAGGCGACGCGGCCAATACCGTGGTGCTGTGCATCTCTGCCGACCTGCCTTTTGCGCAGTCACGCTTCTGCGGCGCAGAAAACGTCAGCAACGTGGTGACACTGTCCGCGATGCGCGGTTCGGAGTTCAAGGAAAATTATGGCGTAGCCATTGCCGACGGCCCGCTGAAAGGCCTGACCGCACGCGCTGTCGTGGTGCTGGATGAGCATGACAAAGTGATTTACAGCCAGCTGGTTAACGAAATCACCGAAGAGCCTGATTACGATGCCGCACTGGCCGCGCTGAAATAAGCGTTGCGCCCATGAAAAAAGCCGTCTTCTGCAGACGGCTTTTTTACAGGCTCAATGGGTCAGGCTGCGGTGTTATTCGCTCTCGCCGCGTTTTTGTCCCAGACCATACTCGCGCAGTTTGTTGGCAATCGCGGTGTGAGAGACGCCCAGCCGTTTCGCCAGTTTGCGCGTGCTGGGATACGAGAGATAGAGCCGCGTCAGCACCGAGCGTTCAAAGCGGCTGGTGATCTCATCCAGCGAGCCTTCCATCGCCTCTTCTCCCAGCGACACGTCCAGCGCCTGTTCGGGCAGCACGATATCCTGCGGACGCAGTTCGTAGCCTTCCAGCTGCGTCAGCGCCCGATACAGGGCATTTTTCAGCTGGCGCACATTGCCAGGCCAGTTATAGCGCGTCAGGAAGGGCACCAGCTGCGGTGACAGGCGCGGTCGCGGCAGGCCCTGTTCATCAGCAAAGCGGGCAACGAACATCTCCGTCAGCGGCAATATATCCTGCGGGCGCTCACGCAGCGGCGGCAGATTCAGCGTCAGCACGTTCAGCCGGTAGAATAGATCTTCCCGAAACTCGCCGCGCTGCACCAGCTCAATCAGGTTCTTCTGCGTGGCGCAGATCACGCGCACATCCACATGCACTTCGTGATCTTCACCCACGCGGCGAAAGGTGCCGTCATTCAGGAAGCGCAGCAGCTTGGTCTGCATGCGCGGCGACATTTCACCAATCTCATCCAGCAGCACTGAACCGCCGCTGGCCTGTTCAAAAAAGCCCTTTTTGCCTTCCAGCGCGTTCGGGTAGGCTCCCGCCGCGTGGCCAAACAGTTCGCTTTCCGCCACATCATCCGGAATGGAGCCGCAGTTCAGCGCGAGGAAGGGCTTTTTACCGCGCGCGCTGCGCAGATGGCAGGCGCGCGCCAGCATGTCTTTACCGGTCCCGGTATCACCGACAATCAGCAAGGGCGCATCGTGCATGGCCAGCTTACGCGCCTGGTCAATCACCTGCCGCATTTTCGGCGTCACCGCGACAATATGGTCAAACTCAGACTCATCCGTGACGGTCAGATTCTGCAGCTGGCGCCCCATGCGCGCGGTGGATTTCAGGGTGATCATCGCGCCCACCGGCTGGTCGCTCTGCCCCTCTTCACCGGCCAGGTAAATCGGCCGCGCTTCCATCAGGAAATCGCGCCCCTGAATCACTACGTGCTGCGCCTGCGCCTCCACGCGATCGCTCTCCAGCCAGCGCTGGAAATTAAACCCTGAAATCAACGACCCGGCGTTCTGGTTGCGAATTTTCTGTTCGTCAAAGCCAAACAGATTATGTGCCGCCGGATTGGCCAGTTCGACTTTGCATTTCAAATCAATAGAGAACACCGGCTCCGGCATCGCCACCAGCAGCGCGCTGAGGGCGCGGTGCTCACGCTCAGAGGGCATGTAAGCCACGGTGCGGACATCTGTCACGCCGGGTGTACGGCGGATTTCCGCCATCAGGTTGCTGAACTGTTCAAATTCCAGCGCAGAAAAGTTGAGGTAAATGCGGCCGAGCGGCGCAATTTCGATGCCGCGCAGGTCAATATGGCGGGCTACCAGCAGGTCGAGCAGCTCGCGCGCCAGACCGATGCGGTCCTGGCAGAAAACTTCCAAACGCATTGCGATGAGCCTTTGTCAGGTTTTGATTTTAAAGATAATACGCTAACTTGCCGCGCCTCAGAAGGGTTCTGTCATGAAAAGTTGACAGCCAGAGACGGGGGATGCCGGGCAGTGTAACGGAATCGCCAGCGATAATCCCGCCGTATATCACATCTGACAAAGATAATTTCATCTTTCACGCCATTTATAGCGTGAAAGATGAACAATACGCCGTTATTTAGCAGTCTGCCCTGCTTTATCACCACTCTTCATCAGGGTGGTTTTCAGCTCGGTGACCAGCTCACGACGGAAATCACCCAGCCGCGGTTTATCCTCTTCCAGCCACGGCAGCGGCCGGCACAGCTCCATGGTTTTAATGCCCAACCGTGCGGTCAGCAAACCGGCACCAATGCCCTGCGCCGCCCGTGCCGAAAGGCGCGCCGCGATATCCTGCGACATCCAGTCCATGCCCACCTCGCGCACCAGCTCGGACGCCCCGGCAAACGCCATATTCAGCAGCACCAGGCGGAACAGGCGCACCCGGCTGAAGTAGCCCAGCTCAATGCCGTACAGGGTGGCAATACGGTTGACCAGCCGCAAATTGCGCCAGGCGATAAAGGCCATATCCACCAGCGCCAGCGGGCTGACCGCAATCATCAGCGTCGATTCCGCCGCATGACGGCTGATTTCACGCCGCGCCTGACGATCCAGCACCGGCTGCACCAGCTGCGCATACAGCGTGACGATTTCCCGATCGTTGTGGGTTTCATGCACGGCTGCGCGCCAGCGCAGCAGCGCCGGGTGCGCCTGATCAAGCTGCGCCTGCTGCGCCAGCTTTTCACAAAACGCCCGGCCCTGCCCCATGCCGTGACTGTGCAGCAGTGCCCGCCCGGTATCCCGCTCTTCCGCACGCTGGCGCAGACGATACAGCCGTCGCCATTCGCTCATCAGGGCCCCGGCACCGGCTGCGACAATCAATCCGCCTGCCACGCCGGTGCCCAGTGCAAACCAGTCACGCGTCAGCCAGGCATCATGCAGCCACTGCACGCCCTGCGCGACCACGCTGACAGCAAACACCGCCAGCCCGGCGCTGACCATTTTGCGCCACAGGCTGCGCTTCGGGCGCAGCGCGGCCTCCACCATTTTTTCACCGCGGCTCTCTTCCAGCGGTTCGGCTTCGGGCGTCAGCTCGAAAGCGCTTTCGGCCGTGCTATCGAATTGTTGCGCCGCACGCAGCGGCGTCTCGCGCGCGGGCGTTAAGGGCCGGGCGAAATCGATCCGTGGTTTCAGCGGTGTTTCGTCACTCATCGCAATTTATCTCCCAGTAAAAATTCCAGCGCGGCATCCATGCGAATGTGCGGCAGCGGCCGATCAACATCCAGCACCTGCGGCCGGAACTGTTCAAACTGAAAGCCCTGCTGCTGCCAGAAGGCATGACCCGGTAGCCGTGGCGGCACCTCGCCCGGATAGACGGTAAGCGGTTCGCCATCAGCCAGCCGGTGGCCGCGCAGAGCCGGCAGTTTTTCCCCGCGGTGATCCACCAGCCCGCTTTCGGTGGCCTGCACCGCCGCCAGTCCAAGGCAATCCATGCTGATGCCTTCAAACGCGGCATTTTGCCAGGCGTCCTGCACCAGCTGCTGCAGCAGGGAAACCATGTTTGCGTGTTGATCGGCGGTGATATGATCGGCTTTCGTGGCGGCAAACAGCAGTTTGTCGATCACCGGTGAAAACAGACGACGGAACAGCGTGCGCTGCCCGTAATGGAAGCTTTGCATCAGCTGGGTCAGCGCCAGGCGCATATCGTTAAACGCCTGCGGCCCCTTGTTCAGCGGCTGCAGGCAATCCACCAGCACGATTTGCCGGTCAAAACGCAGAAAATGCTGCTTATAAAAGCCTTTCACCACATGCTGACAGTAGTAATCAAAGCGCTGCTGCAACACGGCAAGGTTACTGCCCGCCGGCGGCTGAGCCCGCTGCGCGTCCGGCAATGCTTCGGCCTGCGGCCAGGGAAAAAACTGCAGGGCAGGCGCACCGGCCATCTCCCCTGGCAGCACAAAGCGTCCGGGCTGAATAAAATGCAGGCCTTCGCGCTTGCACTGGTGCAGGTAATCGGTCCAGGCGCTGGCGATCGCCGCCAGCCGGTTTTCATCGGCGGGCGCAAACGGGTCAAGATCCTGACACAGCGCGCGCCAGCTGGCAGACCAGCTCTGCCGATCCCCCTGCAGCAGCCCGGTCATCTGGCGTGACCAGCTGAGATAATCCTGCGCCAGCATCGGTAAATCCAGCAGCCATTCGCCGGGGTAATCCACGATTTCGAGGTACAGGGTGGCGGTATCTTTGAAGTGCCGCAGCAGCGACTGATCCGGGCGGTAGCGCAGCGCGAGGCGCATTTCGCTGACGCCGCGGGTGGGTGTCGGCCACATCGGTGGGGTGGCGTAAAGCTGGGCCAGACCTTCATCATAGGTAAAGCGCGGCGTGCCCAGTTCACGCTGCGGCACGCGCTTCACGCCAAGCAGCCGCGATTCCCGCACCACGGAAAACAGCGGCAGGCGGGCTCCGCTGTGAACATGCAGCAGCTGGTTAACCAGCGAGGTAATGAACGCGGTTTTACCGCTGCGGCTCAGACCGGTGACGGCAAGGCGCAGATGGCGGTCGGCACCGCGGTTCATGAGGGCTATTAATTCATTTTGCAGTCTTTTCATCGCTCTCCCTGATGAAACGTGCTGACAGGCGCTTAAACGCCCGGCTCAGCATCGGTTCCAGGGCGGCCGCCAGCAACAGGCGCAGCGGACGGCGCGCCACCGATTTCACCGCCCAGCCAGCCAGACCGCCGGGCGCATAGGTTACGGCACTGATGATGATAAATTTCCCCGCCGACTTCAACGCAGGCGTTGCGCGACGGCGCAGAGCAGAGAAACGCTGAGTGTGCATATGGCCTCTTTATCACAGAAGCGGACCCGCTGCCGGGCCCGGGAAACAGTTAAAGCTGGCGAAAGCGGCTGCGTACGCTGAAGGTTTCGGACGTAACGTAGCGCTCAATGTCGCGCAGCTGGCGCTCATCCTGCTGCAGCGTGCTTTCCAGTTCGTTCAGCAGGTCGCGGGCGCTGGGCTGATGCGCATCCGGCAGATTGTCCGGTTTTTCATCCAGCACATAACCGAGAATGAAATAGGCGGTCACGGTGATCATAAACAGACCAAAAAACAGCGACAGCACCACAATCACGCGCAGCAGGCGCACCGGAATATCAAAATACTCGGCCAGCCCGGCGCAGACGCCGCGCACTTTACCCTGCCGGGGAATTCGCCACAGTTTGCGTCCGTTCATCATGGCTGCCTCCAGTTGGGGTGCTCAGCATCCAGGATCGCTTCCAGCGCCTCGACCCTTTCGCGCATGCGGCGTGCATCCTGCGTCAGCTGCTGCAGGCGCTGCATATCGCTGGCGGACAGTTCAGCGCCGCCGTTACGTTTATTACTGTAGTGCAGCCACAGCCAGATCGGTGCCACAAACAGCGCAAAGATCGTGAGCGGTATGGCCAGAAAAAGTGCACTCATTGCGTCTCCTTATCACTTCCTTATTTCACAGACTGCCCGGTGCGGACGGCAGAGGCGGTATCGGCAACCACCTGAACCCGCACCGGAAACCTTAGCCCGCAGCCACAGCGGGGCTGCACCGTGCAGCGCGGCCGTGGCCGGATAACGTCGCCGGACACTTATTCTTCGTTGCGCTGCATTTTGGCTTTCAGCGCTGCCAGCTGCTGGCTGATTTCGTCATCGGCTTTCAGCTCAGCAAATGCCTGATCGAGGGATTTTGGCTTACCAAAACGCTGGCTTTCCGCTTCGGCTTCCATGTGGTCGATGCGGCGCTCAAAGGATTCAAAGCGCGCCATGGCTTCGTCCAGTTTGCCGCTGTCCAGCTGACGGCGCACATCGCGGGAAGAGGAGGCAGCCTGATGACGCAGCGTCAGCGCCTGCTGACGGGCGCGGGTTTCGCTGAGTTTTTTCTCCAGCTCACCGATTTCGCCTTTCATTCGCTCCAGCGTTTCATCGACCTGCGTCGCTTCCTGCTGCAGCGCGGCGATCAGTTCTGTCAGCTTCTGTTTCTCAATCAGCGCGGCACGGGCCAGGTCTTCTTTTTCGCGGCTAATCGCCAGCTCGGCTTTTTCCTGCCATTCAGCCTGCTGAATCCCGGCCTGCTCGATGCGGCGCAGCAGCTGTTTTTTCTCTGCCAGCGCGCGGGCGGAAGTTGAACGCACTTCAACCAGCGTGTCTTCCATTTCCTGAATCATCAGGCGTACCAGTTTCTGCGGATCTTCGGCGCGCTCCAGCAGGGAATTGATGTTGGCGTTCACGATGTCGGCGAAACGAGAAAAAATACCCATAATGATGTTCCTCTGATTGTCATAAGATTGCGCAATGCGCTGTTAGCTAATTCAAGATGCGTGCCAGTTTTCAACTATCTGTTTTTACTAAAAATAATCATTTTACTCTGGCTGGCACCTCGCGTATGGTGGTGAAATTGATTAATCCGTGGCGAAATTCATCATGTCTGAGAAAAAAGATAACCTGCTGGGCGAGTCAAATAACTTTCTCGAAGTGCTGGAGCAGGTATCACGGCTGGCACCGCTGGAAAAACCGGTGCTGGTCATCGGCGAACGCGGCACCGGCAAAGAGCTGATTGCCAGCCGCCTGCACTATCTTTCGGATCGCTGGCAGGGACCGTTTGTGTCGCTGAACTGTGCGGCGCTGAACGAGAACCTGCTGGACTCAGAGCTCTTCGGTCACGAAGCGGGCGCGTTTACCGGGGCGCAGAAACGTCACCTGGGTCGTTTTGAGCGCGCTGATGGCGGCACGCTGTTTCTGGATGAGCTGGCCACCGCCCCGATGCTGGTACAGGAAAAGCTACTGCGCGTTATTGAGTACGGCCAGCTGGAGCGCGTGGGCGGCAATCAATCGCTGCAGGTGAATGTCCGGCTGGTATGCGCCACCAATGAAGATCTGCCCGCGCTGGCAGCGGCTGGCCGGTTCCGCGCGGATTTGCTCGATCGTCTGGCGTTTGATGTGGTGCAGTTGCCGCCGCTACGCGAACGGCGCAGCGATATTCTGGTCATGGCGGAGCATTTTGCTATTCAGATGTGCCGCGAGCTGGGTCTGCCGCTGTTTCCCGGCTTCACGGCACGCGCACAGCAGGCGCTGCTGAGCCACTGCTGGCCCGGCAATGTGCGGGAACTGAAAAACGTGGTGGAACGCTCGGTGTACCGGCATCACAGCAGCGATGAGCCACTGGATAATATCATCATTAATCCCTTTGCCCCCCGCAGCGCAACGCCGCCGCCCGCCACGGCTGAAACCGCTGCCCTGCCCGCGCTGCCGCTGGATCTGCGTCAGTGGCAGCACCAGCAGGAGCGAGATCTGCTGGAGATGAGCCTGCAACAGGCGCGGTATAACCAGCGACGTGCTGCCGGATTACTGGGTGTGACTTACCATCAGCTGCGCGCCATGATGAAAAAGCATGAGATCCAGGCCCGCGATGAAGCCTGATGGCGCCGCGCTGCACGTGCATCAGCCGCGCGCAAAGGTTCTGTATCGGTGCATGGATAATGCGTCGCAGGCAAAAAAAAGCCCGCGCGAGGCGGGCAACATAATACTGGAAGCAATGTGAGCAATGTCGTGCTCTTCTCAGGCAGGGCTGCCGTCGAAGTGCAAAGTAATAATAATCATTCTTATTATCATCTGTAAAGTAACAAATGATAATTTTTCTCATTCCCGCACAATGTCTGGGGCTGCCTGACCCGTGCCGCGCTTAAAAAGCCAGCGGTGACGTCATGAATTTGGGGAGTGCGCGCCCTTTGCGATACACTCACGCTATTGCCTCAGAATCGTTGAGTTCTATGCCCAGATTAATCCCTTCGCTGCTGCTTGCCCTCAGCGTGTTAAGCGCCTCTGCGCTTGCTGCGCCGGTACAGGATATCCGCCAGAGCGGCTTTGTTTATTGCGTTAATGGCACGGTAAATACCTTCAATCCGCAGATGGTCAGTAGCGGGCTGGTGGTCGATACCCTTGCGGCCCAGCTGTACGATCGCCTGCTGGATGTGGATCCCTATACCTACCGGCTGGTTCCAGACCTGGCGCAGAGCTGGGAAGTGCGCGATAACGGCGCCACCTACCGCTTCCATCTGCGCAAAGATGTGGCGTTTCAGCACACTAACTGGTTTACCCCGACACGCAACATGAATGCGGACGATGTGGTGTTCAGCTTTGCCCGCATGTTTGACCGTCAGCATCCCTGGCACAACGTTAATGGCGGCAGCTATCCCTATTTCGACAGCCTGCAGTTTGTTGATTCGGTGCAAAGCGTTAAGAAGCTGGATAACGCGACGGTAGAGATACGCCTGAACAGCCCGGATGCGTCTTTCCTGTGGCACATCGCGACCCACTACGCGCCGGTGCTGTCGCAGGAGTACGCCAGCCAGCTGAGTGCCCGCGGCCAGCAGGAGCAGCTGGATCGCAATCCGGTGGGCACCGGGCCGTTCCAGCTCAGCGAATACCGCACCGGCCAGTATCTGCGCCTGGCACGTAATCCGCATTACTGGCGTGGCGTGCCGCGACTGCAGCAGGTGGTGATTGACCTGGGCGTCGGCGGTACCGGGCGCCTGTCCAAGCTGCTGACCGGTGAATGCGATGTGCTGGCCTATCCGGCCGCCAGCCAGCTGAGCATTCTGCGTGACGACCCGCGCCTGCGGATGACGCTGCGCCCCGGGATGAATATTGCCTATCTGGCGTTTAACACCCGCAAAGCCCCGCTGGACCGTCCGGAAGTGCGGCATGCGCTGGCGCTGGCCATTAACAACGAGCGCCTGATGGAGTCGATCTATTACGGCACCGCTGAGACCGCAGCCTCTATTCTGCCGCGCGCGTCCTGGGCTTACGATAACGACGCGCGCGTAACCGAATACAATCCGGATAAAGCACGCGAAGCCCTGAAAGCGCTCGGCATTGAGGATTTGCATCTGCGTCTGGTGGTGCCGACCACCTCAATGTCCTGGAACCCCAGCCCGCTGAAAACCGCCGAGCTGCTGCAGGCGGATCTGGCGCAGGTGGGCGTGCGCGTCACCATTATTCCGGTGGAAGGCCGTTTTCAGGAGGCACAGCTGATGGCAATGAATCACGACTTAACGCTGACCGGCTGGGCCACTGACAGCAACGATCCCGACAGTTTCTTCCGTCCGCTGCTGAGCTGTGCGGCCATTCGCTCGCAGACCAACTATGCACACTGGTGCTCGCCGTCCTTTGATGAGGCGCTGCAGCGCGCCCTGCTGTCGCAGCAGCTGTCAGCGCGAATCGACAGCTATGACCGCGCCCAGCAGATTCTGGCGCAGGAGCTGCCGGTGCTGCCGCTGGCTTCATCCCTGCGTCTGCAGGCCTATCGCCACGATATCAAAGGCCTGGTGCTGAGTCCGTTTGGTAATGCCTCGTTTGCCGGCGTTTACCGCGACGATCGCACCGAGGAGTAAGCATGATTATCTATCTTTTACGCCGTCTGTTACTGCTGATCATCACCCTGTTTTTACTGTCGCTGGTGAGCTTCAGCCTGAGCTACTTCACACCGAATGCGCCGCTGGAAGGGGCGTCACTGTTTGATGCCTGGTGGTTCTGGTTTTCCGGCCTGCTGCAGTTTGATTTTGGCGTCTCCAGCACCAATGGTCAGTCGATTGATGTGCAGCTGCGTGAGGTGTTCCCCGCGACGCTGGAGCTGTGCGTCCTGGCGTTTACGCTGGCGCTGCTGGTGGGGATTCCGCTGGGCATTACGGCGGGCGTGATGCGTAAAAAGTGGCAGGATAAAGCCATCAGCGCGCTGGCGCTGCTGGGATTTTCCATGCCGGTGTTCTGGCTGGCGCTGCTGTTTACCCTGTTTTTCTCGCTGACGCTGGGCTGGCTGCCGGTCTCAGGCCGTTTTGACCTGCTCTATCCGGTGCAGAATGTGACCGGATTTGCGCTGATTGATGCCTGGCTGAGCCCGTCACCATGGCGACACGAAATGCTGCTGAGCGCCCTGTCTCACCTGATTTTGCCGGTGCTGGTGCTGGCGGTGGCGCCCACCACCGAAGTGATTCGCCTGCTGCGCAGCAGCACCAGCGAAGTGATGGACAAAAATTATGTTAAGGCGGCGGCGACGCGCGGTCTGTCGCGCTTTACGGTGATTCGCCGTCACGTGCTGCATAACGCGCTGCCGCCGGTGATTCCGCGTCTGGGCCTGCAGTTTTCTACCATGCTGACGCTGGCGATGATCACCGAAGTGGTGTTCAACTGGCCCGGCCTCGGCCGCTGGCTGATTAATGCTATCCGTCAGCAGGATTATGCGGCCATTTCCGCCGGCGTGATGGTGGTGGGCGGGCTGGTGATTCTGGTCAGCGTCCTGTCGGATATTCTCGGTGCGGCACTCAATCCGCTGAAACACAAGGAATGGTATGCCCTTCGATAACGTGTACGCTGAAAAGCGCCTGCCGGGCGCCTTTCGCCTGAGCTGGCAGCGGTTTTATCATGATACCAGCGCCATGATTGGCCTGTATGGCTTTGCCGTTCTGCTGTTTCTCTGCCTGTTTGGCCATTTGCTGGCGCCTTATGGCATCGATCAGCAGTTCCTTGGCTATCAGTTGCTGCCGCCGTCCTGGTCGCGCTACGGCGATGTGTCGTTTTTCCTCGGTACAGACGATTTAGGCCGCGATGTGTTAAGTCGCCTGCTGAGCGGCGTGGCGCCGACCGTCGGGTCTGCCCTGCTGGTGACAGTGCTGGCAGCGCTGTGCGCGCTGGTGCTCGGCGTGCTGGCCGGCATTACCCGCGGCGTGCGTTCAGCGGTCATGAACCACGTGCTGGATACGCTGCTGTCAATTCCGTCTCTGCTGCTGGCCATTATGGTGGTGGCGTTTCTTGGTCCGCGTCTGGAGCACGCCATGCTGGCTGTGCTGCTGGCGCTGATCCCCCGTCTGGTTCGCGAAATTTATACCGCCGTGCACGACGAGATGGAGAAAGAGTATGTTGTCGCGCTGCGCCTGGACGGGGCGCGTAATCTGAACATTTTATGGAACGCGGTGCTGCCAAACGTGCTGCCGCTGCTGGTCAGCGAGTTTACCCGCTCGCTGTCAATGGCCATTCTGGATATTGCCGCACTGGGGTTTCTCGATCTCGGTGCCCAGCTGCCCTCACCGGAATGGGGCGCGATGCTGGGCGATGCGCTGGAACTGATCTACGTAGCGCCCTGGACCGTCATGCTGCCGGGTGTGGCGTTGATGGTCAGCGTATTGATTATTAATCTGCTGGGTGACGGCGTGCGTCGCGCAGTAGAAGCGGGAGCTGAGTAATGCCGCTATTAGATATTCGTAATCTCACTATTGAGTTCATGACCGCTGAAGGGCCGGTGAAAGCGGTTGATCGCATCAACCTGACGCTCAGCGAAGGGGAAGTGCGCGGTCTGGTGGGAGAATCCGGCTCCGGTAAAAGTCTGGTGGCCAAAGCGATTTGCGGCGTGACAAAAGATAACTGGCGTGTCACCGCGGATCGCATGGTGTTTGATGATATCGATCTGCTGCGCCTTTCACCGCGCGAGCGCCGCCGCATCGTGGGTCATAACGTGTCAATGATTTTTCAGGAGCCGCAATCCTGTCTGGATCCGTCAGAAAGTATCGGGCGTCAGCTGATGCAGGCGATCCCGCGCTGGACGTTCAAAGGCCGCTGGTATCAGCGTCTGTGGTTCTGGCGCAAGGCGCGGGCGATTGAGCTGCTGCATCGCGTGGGCATTAAAGATCACAAAGACATTATGCGCAGCTTTCCCTATGAGCTGACGGAAGGCGAATGCCAGAAAGCGATGATTGCCATTGCACTGGCAAACCAGCCGCGGTTGCTGATTGCAGATGAACCCACCAATGCGATGGAGCCCACCACTCAGGCACAGATTTTTCGTCTGCTGAGCCGCCTGAACCAGAACAACAACACCACGATTCTGCTGATCAGCCACGATCTGCGCACCATGAGCCAGTGGGCCGATCGGATTAACGTAATGTACTGCGGCCAGACGGTGGAAACCGCGCAGAGTGAGGATTTGATGGAAACGCCCCATCATCCTTACACGCAGGCGCTGATTCGCGCCATGCCCGATTTTGGCAGCGCGCTGCCGCACAAAAGCCGTCTTAACACCTTGTCCGGGGCGATTCCCTCGCTGGAACATCTGCCGATTGGTTGCCGGCTGGGACCGCGCTGCCCTTACGCCCAGCGCAAATGCGTGGAAACGCCGCGACTGAGCGGCAATAAAGCGCATCTGTTTGCCTGTCACTTCCCGCTGAACATGGAGAGCTGATGATGGAGACCCTGCTGGAGGTGCGTAACCTGAGCAAGACTTACCGCTACCGCACCGGGCTGTTTCGACGTCAGCACGTCGAGGCGGTGAAAAACGTCAGTTTTACCCTGCGGGAAAAGCAGACGCTGGCGATTATCGGTGAGAACGGTTCGGGTAAATCGACGCTGGCAAAGATGCTGAGTGGCATGGTTGCGCCAACCGAAGGTGAGATGCTGATTGACGATCACCCGCTTACCTATGGTGATTACGGCTATCGCAGCCAGCGTATCCGGATGATTTTTCAGGATCCCTCTACCTCGCTAAATCCCCGGCAGCGCGTCAGTCAGATTCTGGACTTTCCGCTGCGCCTGAACACCGATTTAGACGACGCAGCGCGGGAAAAACGCATTATCGGCACGCTGCGGCAGGTGGGGTTGCTGCGCGATCACGCCGGTTACTATCCGCACATGCTGGCGCCGGGGCAGAAGCAGCGTCTGGCGCTGGCGCGCGCGCTGATTTTACAGCCAAAAGTAATTGTTGCCGATGAAGCACTGGCGTCGCTGGATATGACCATGCGTTCGCAGCTGGTTAACCTGATGCTGGAGCTGCAGGAGAAACATGGCATCGCCTATATTTATGTGACGCAGCATCTCGGCATGATGAAGCACATCAGCGATCAGGTGCTGGTGATGCACCAAGGCGAAGTGGTGGAACGTGGCGGCACGGCGGATGTGCTGGCTTCCCCGCTGCATGACCTGACGAAGCGCCTGATCGCCAGCCATTTTGGCGAAGCGCTGACCGCCGAAGCGTGGCGGCTTGAACGCTGAGCAGATGCACCGCAGCGGAAAACGCGGTGCGATTTACCGCATTTGACAGAGACGTGCTAGAATCCGCACGTCGATTAACGTCGGTCGCTTACTTTTTGAACATGGCGACCGCCAACAACAATGACCATAAGGATTACAGCTATGGGTTTTCTTTCCGGTAAGCGCATTCTGATTACTGGCGTTGCCAGTAAACTTTCCATTGCCTACGGTATTGCGCAGGCGATGCACAAACAGGGCGCAGAACTGGCTTTCACCTACCAGAACGACAAACTGAAAGGTCGCGTGGAAGAGTTCGCTAAAGAACTGGGTTCAGACATTGTTCTGCCGTGCGATGTGGCAGAAGACGAGAGCATTACCGCCCTGTTCACTGAACTGGCAAAAACCTGGCCGAAATTTGACGGTTTCGTGCACTCCATCGGTTTCGCACCGGGCGATCAGCTGGATGGCGATTACGTCAACGCTGTAACCCGTGAAGGCTTTAAAATCGCTCACGACATCAGCGCATACAGCTTTGTCGCGATGGCGAAAGAGTGCCGTGCGATGCTGAACCCGAACTCTGCCCTGCTGACCCTGTCTTACCTGGGTGCAGAGCGCGCGATCCCGAACTACAACGTGATGGGTCTGGCTAAAGCGTCACTGGAAGCAAACGTGCGCTACATGGCAAACGCAATGGGTCCGGAAGGCACGCGCGTCAACGCCGTCTCTGCCGGTCCAATCCGTACGCTGGCGGCATCCGGCATTAAAGATTTCCGTAAGATGCTGGCACACTGCGAAGCCGTGACCCCAATCCGTCGCACCGTGACCATCGAAGACGTGGGTAACTCTGCGGCCTTCCTGTGCTCTGACCTGGCGGGTGGTATCACCGGTGAAGTGGTACACGTTGATGGCGGTTTCAGCATTGCCGCAATGAACGAGCTGGAACTGAAGTAATATTTTCAGGGCGATCGCCCCGGGCGCACTGCGGTGCGCCCTTTCTCTGCGCTTCCCGTCATGCTTCACGCCCTTCTCTGATTAATTTTCCAACGCTTCGTATTCACACCCTGTCGTGAAAGGTCACGGGGCTTGCTGCACCGGCATAAACCCCTCCCTGGGGCCTGCCGCCGCGCCTTCCCTGGCGCGGAGGCTGCTGCAAGCCCCGTGACCTTCCACGCCTTAAGGGCTTCTTCATCGCCGCAAGCAACCGTTACAGCAGCACCGTGCCGGTAGGAAGACGCGTGGCTAAGCTAAGCCGGACGTCACGCGGCAGGGATGCCGCGTGCCGAGGCCTGCAGGGATGCGGGTGTTGCCGTTCCGGGCGTGCTCAGCCACGCGTCTGACTGAATCGGACACTGGCAGCGATAAAGGCATTGAGTAAGGCCATGCAGCTGCAGATAAGTCAGTTGTTATTTTTCCATACCCGACCGCGGTCAATCAGATTTGCTTATACCCGCCCGCTATTAATTATTCCGCATCAGTCTTTTGCCAGAATGAGGGGTTCAGCGACGATAAGCTTGCCCGTGAATGACGATGCGCTTTTCAGAATTGCCCGTCGTGCATTCAGTCCGAATTTTGCGCAAGGAATGACCATGGAACAACGCCGTTCTCCCGGCCATGACCACTGGTTTTATGAAAGCCAGACTCGTCCGCACACCTCTGCCGCTGCACCGCTGGTGCCTGAAGCCGCCCATATTCACGATCGCTTTCTGCTTGGCCTGCAACAGGAAGCAACCACGCTGCAGCCGCTGCTGCAACAGTTCCAGCCGGTCCTGCTGGCCGCGCGCGATCTGAGCCAGATCCTGCTGCCCGACGCGGTGCAAACTTCACTGACGCATACGCTGACGCTCTACGATCGCCTCAGCACTGCCCTGACCGTAGCGCAGGTCGCGGGCATTCAGCGTCTGTGTAACCACTATTCGGCACGCCTGAATCCGTTGCCAGGCCCGGACTCCTCACGTGAAAGCAACAACCGCCTGACGCAAATTACTCAGTACGCCCGCCAGCTGGCGATGCAGCCTGAACTCATTACCCGCAACAGCATCCGCGCGCTGGATGACGTCGGCCTGACGGAACCGGATATCGTCACGCTTAACCAGCTGGTCGGCTTTATCAGCTATCAGGCGCGCGTGGTGGCGGGTCTGCAGGCGATGATGGGAGTGCCGGTCCGCTGGATCCCGGGCGTCACGCCGCCGCCGGATGCCAGCCCGGATGCGTTGCGCTGCGAAGAAACATGGCAGCATGCTCTGAAACCGGTCGAGCTGCGCTATGCCAGTGCCGATCAGCTGGCTGCCATCACCTATTGCCAGGGGATTCACGGGCTGGATGACGCCATGTGGCTGCTGGTGCATGACGCGCGGGTGCTCTACGGCTGGGCAACGCTTGGCCAGCGCCTTGAGGAGCACTACACGGCGGATGAAACGCTGGCACAGGCGGTCAGCGCCCGTTTGCTGGGCTGCCGCCTGCGCTTCAGCCGCCTTGCAGAACACTGGCAGGAACCGTTATTGCAGGCGGTTGACGACCTCTGCGAACAGCAACCGGTAGTGGCGATCGCGGCGCAGCTGACGCGCATGCCGGACCGTTTCAGCGCGGCGCATCTGCAGCCGCTGCTGAATGACGGCTGGCCGCACGCGCGCCTGTTCACGCTGGTACAGGCGGTGGCGTTTGCCAGCTGGCAGGATCGGCTGCTGATGGCGCTGGGGGAGACGCGTTAATCCGGCAAATGCCGCCGCGCCTCATCAAAGAAGTGCTGAGCCAGCGGCGATGCCCTGCCCGGCTCAGCGATCACCAGCGCCGCCTGGCGGCCCATCGGCGCGATATCAATCGGCCGGCGCGCCAGGTTCTGCAGCATCTCCGGCAGCACGTGCCCGCAGGGCGCAACCATCACCCCCAGCCCCACCTGGGCGCTCTGCAGCAGTTGCATAATCGATGCGCTCTCAACGATCACGCGCGGCAGTATGCCGGTTTCCCGCAGCTGACCATCGAGATAGCGGCGGAAATAGCGCGTGGGCTCGGCCAGACACAGCGGCTGGCGGGCCAGCATCGTCAGCGAAACGCGCTGCTGCGCCAGTAAATCGGGAAAAGAGTCGGGATGAAACAGCGCTTCCACGCCGCGATCTTTCAGCAGCGCGGTCTGAAAATGCAGTTCACGTAACGAGGTCAGTTCAAAAAAGCCAATGCCGCCATCCACGGTATGACTGTTCAGCGCCTCCAGCAGCTGGTCGGCGCTCATGGCTGAAACGCGGTAGTCTAACTGCGGATAGCGCGCTTCCACGGCCTTCAGCAGCGCCGGCAGCGCCACGCTGCACTGCGGCATGACGCCCAGCCGCAGCGTGCCGTTCACGCCATGCTTCAGCGACTCCACTTCCAGCTTCAATCCCTGATACACCGAAACAATCTCGCGCGCCCAGGTCAGTACACGCTCCCCTTCCGGAGTAAAACCATCGAAGTTATTGCTGCGGTTAATCAGCGACAGTCCCAGCTCGCGCTCAAGATTCTTCAGCCGCATTGAGAGCGTCGGCTGGCTGACAAAACTGGCTTCCGCCGCGCGCCCGAAATGGCGCTCACGCTCCAGATTGCAGAGGTAGATCAATTGCTTAATGTCTATTTTTTCGCCCGCCCTTGGAGTAATACATCGCGGCTATGGTAACAAAAGCCACCGCCGGTAATCTCCTGTGTTAAGCCACACCCAGGGCGCTTTTCACCTCATTGGCGATTTTCTCAACCTGCGGGCCGTAAATCACCTGCACATCGTGCTCGCTGACGCGGTTGACACCATTGGCACCGGTGGTCAGCAGCGTCTGGTCTACCACCTGCTTCATCTCCTTCACCCGTACGCGCAGGCGCGTAAAGCAGCAATCGACATCCTCTATATTCGCTTCGCCACCCAGCCCGCTGATAATGACACGCGTGCGTTCATCGGCGGCAACCTGCTGCGGCTTCTGCACTTCCTCCGCTTCACGTCCCGGCGTTTCTACGTTCATCCGCGTGATCACAAAGCGGAACCCGTAATAATAAAGCGGCGCGTAAACCACGCCCAGCGCCAGCGTCCACCACCAGTGGGTTTTGCTGCCGCCCAGAATGCCAAACACCACCAGATCGATGGCGCCGCCCTGCACGTTACCAATCATCAGGTGCAGCATCGACATCAGCATAAAGGACAGCCCGGTCAGCAGCGCGTGCAGGATATAGAGCACCGGGGAGACGAAAATAAAGCAGAACTCCAGCGGTTCGGTAATGCCGGTGGTAAAGGAGGTCAGCGCCCCGGCCAGCACCAGCGCTTTCACCCGCTGCTTATGCTCGGGCCGGGCGGTGTGATACATCGCCAGCGCAGCCGCCGGCAAGCCAAACATCATGACCGGAATCTTGCCCTGAGCCAGAAACTGTGTCGCGCTGCGCACGGTGTCATCGGGGATCGCGCCAGGATGGGTCAGCGAGGTATTAAAGATATTCAGCGCGCCGACAATGGTCTGGCCATCCACCACGGCCATGCCGCCGATAGGCGTAAAGCGCACGGTTTCATTCAGGATATGATGCAGGCCGGTGGGGATCAGTAAACGCTCGCCGGCGCCGAGCAGAAAAGCACCGTACTGTCCGCTCCTGCCGATCATCTGCCCCACCCAGGCAATGCCCGCGCCCAGCGTTGGCCAAATCAGCGCCAGCAGCACGCCCACCAGCGGCAGCACCAGAATGGTCACAATCGGCACAAAACGCCGCCCGCCAAAAAAACTGATCGCCACCGGTAGCTGCTGGGTATAAAAGCGATTATGCAGCACCACCGTCATCAGCCCGGCAATGACGCCGCCCAGCACGCTCATGTTGTAGGTGAAAATGCCCAGCATCTGAATGTACTCAGCAGAGTGCATCATTGCCGTAGTCTGATCCATGCCGGCCTGCTGCAGGGCCTGTGGCGTGGTGGTCGCCGCCGTCAGCCCTTTGGCGGCCAGCGTGGCGCTGATGCCCACATTCATCGCGATATAACCAATGATGGCCGCAAACGCCGCCGTGGCCTTCTCAGCTTTTGCCAGACCGATGGCGCAGGCCACGGTGAAAAACACCGGCAGATTTGTGAACAGCGCCGCAGCCACTTTGCGAATGAAGCCGATAATCAGCTGTGGCACCTGCATATGCGCAAAAGCATCGCCGGTCACTGCCGGGTTTTGCAACGCCGCGGCGAGCCCGAGAAATATCCCGGCGGCAGCAATCACCGAGATGGGCATCATCAGTGCTTTGCCGAAGGCGTGAATTTGGCTGGTCAGATTCTTCATGCGCATGCCCTTTCAGAGACTGAAAGAGCAAGTATTAGCCAGTAATGCGCCGGGCACGCAGTGCCGGGTCCGCAGCGGCCGACAAACTTTGATGTGCGTCACGCTTTCTCGCTGCGCAGGCGATAAACGCCAGCTATCGCACCATTAAGTCAATCAATTAGACAACCTTTGCCGTCAGTCGCACACTTCTCCACAACAGAAGTCATATTCTGATAACAATTCATAAACAATAAGCCTGCGATAACAATGAAATTTAAACGTAAAATTCAGCCGTACCGCGCCGCTGCTGGCGGCTGGGGCTCACTGGAAGCCACTACCCGTTTCGTTCTCGACAGCAAAGCTGCCCTGAAAAATATGCGCAACCTGATGCGCATGAACAAAGCACGCGGCTTTGACTGCCCCGGCTGCGCCTGGGGTGATGACAATAAAAGTACCTTCAGTTTCTGTGAAAACGGCGCCAAAGCGGTAACCTGGGAAGCCACCCGCCGCGTGGTGGAACCCGCCTTCTTTGCACAGCACAGCGTGACGACGCTTTATCAGCAGAGCGACTACTTCCTGGAGTATCAGGGCCGCCTTACCCATCCGATGCGCTATAACAGCGAAACCGATCACTATGAGCCGATCAGCTGGGACGACGCTTTTGCGCTGATTGCGCAGCATCTGCAGGCGATGGAGCATCCGAATCAGCTGGAGCTCTATACCTCCGGCCGTGCCAGTAATGAAGCTTCCTGGCTCTATCAGCTGTTTGGCCGCGTGATGGGTACCAACAACTTTCCGGACTGCTCTAACATGTGCCACGAAGCCAGCGGCACCGGCCTGAAACGCAGTATTGGCGTGGGCAAAGGCACCATCCGGCTTGATGATTTTGACCATGCGGACGCGATCTTTGTACTGGGCCAGAACCCCGGCACTAACCATCCGCGCATGCTGCACAGCCTGCGCCATGCCGCCGATCACGGCGCAAAAATTGTCACCTTCAATACCCTGCGCGAGCGCGGGCTGGAACGCTTTGCCGATCCGCAAAAACCGCTGGAAGTGGTCACCTCGATGGCCGGCACCATCAGTTCGGCCTATTATCAGCCCAACCTCGGTGGCGATATGGCGGCCGTGCGTGGCATGGTTAAGGCGCTGCTGGAAGAGCAACGCCAGCGCCTCGCCCGCGGCGAGAAAGGTATCTTCGACCAGGCCTTTATTGATGCGCATACGCAGGGCGTGGAAAACTACCTGACGGCCGTGGACAACACGCGCTGGGACCAGATTGTGCAGCAGTCCGGCCTGAGTGAAGCGCAGATCCGGGAAGCAGCAGCAATTTACCTCAGCGCAGAGCGCGTCATCATCACCTGGGCGATGGGCATTACGCAGCACAAGCATTCGGTGGACACGGTACGCGAAATCGTCAACCTGCAGCTGCTGTTCGGCCAGCTGGGCAAAAAAGGTGCCGGCCTCTGCCCGGTGCGCGGCCACAGTAACGTTCAGGGCAACCGCACCATGGGCATTGATGAAAAGCCGGGCAAGCCGTTCCTTGATGCGCTGGGCGCGCGCTTTGATTTCGAACCGCCGCGCGAACATGGTCATAACACGGTGGAAGCGCTCAACGCCATGCTGCGTGATGAAGTGAAGGTGCTGATTGCGCTGGGCGGCAACCTTGCCGCCGCTGCGCCGGACTCCCCGATTACGGAAGAAGCGCTGCAGCGCTGTGGCCTCACCGTGCACATCAGCACCAAGCTCAACCGCAGCCATCTGGTGCCCGGTCACGAAGGGCTGATCCTGCCAACGCTGGGCCGTACCGAGCGCGATCGTCAGGCAAGCGGCAACCAGTTTGTGACGGTGGAAGACTCGTTCAGCATGGTGCACGCTTCGGAAGGCGTTGGCATTCCGCTGGCAGAGACGCAGCGCTCCGAAACCGCGATTGTCGCCGGTATCGCGCACGCCACACTGGGCAGCGATCGTATCGACTGGCTGGGCATGGCCGCCGATTACAACGTTATTCGCGATCACATCGCCGCCACGATTCCGGGCTTTGCGGACTTCAACGCGAAGTGCGATATTCCCGGCGGATTCTATCTGGGTAACGCGGCGGCCGAGCTGCGCTTTAACACACCATCTAAGCAGGCGGAATTCAGCGCCGCAGCCCTGCCGACGTCCCTGTTCCCGCAGCTGGACAGCGCCACCGCGGTGCCGTTTACGCTGCAGACGCTGCGCTCGCATGACCAGTACAACACCACGATTTACGGCCTCGATGACCGTTACCGCGGGGTTTATGGCCAGCGCGAAGTGGTGTTTATCCACCCGGACGATATGGCTGCGCTGGGCTTCAGCGAAGGTCAGCAGGTTGATATCGAAACCCTGTGGAATGACGGTCTGACGCGTCGCGTCAGCGGCTTCAAACTGGTGCCGTATAATATTCCGCGCGGTAACCTGGCGGCCTATTATCCGGAGACCAACCCGCTGGTGCCGCTCTCCAGCTACGGTGACGGCAGCGGTACACCTACTTCAAAATCTGTGCCGGTAAAACTGACGCTCAGCGCCGCCATGCCGACCCAGCGTATCGCCTGATCGCCACGACACCCGCAATGAAAAGCCGCGCAATGCGGCTTTTTCGCCTGTTTTGGCCTTGCCGCGCGCACCTGAATCGCGTAAAACTGTCCACCGCTCTTAGGCCACGAAACTAAATACATTATGTTCCAGGATAACCCGCTGCTCGCGCAGCTGAAAGAGAAGCTTCACGCGCAGACGCCGCGCGCCGAAGGTGTAGTAAAAGGCACGGAAAAAGGCTTTGGCTTCCTCGAAGTTGATGCTCAGAAAAGCTACTTCATCCCGCCGCCGCAGATGAAAAAAGTGATGCACGGTGACCGTATTTCTGCGGTAATCCACACCGATAAAGATCGCGAGAGCGCGGAGCCGGAAGCCCTGATTGAGCCGTTCCTGACGCGCTTTGTCGGCCGCGTGCAGAAGAAAGATGACCGTCTTTCTATCGTACCGGATCATCCTTTGCTGAAAGACGCCATTCAGTGCCGCGCGGTGCGTGGACTGACGCACGATTTCCAGAACGGCGACTGGGCCGTTGCTGAAATGCGCCGCCATCCGCTGAAAGGCGACCGCGGCTTTTATGCTGAACTCACCGAATTCATTGTCACCGCAGATGACCATCTTGCGCCGTGGTGGGTCACGCTCTCCCGCCATAACCTGGAGCGCGAAGCGCCCGAAGTCGGCTTTGGCGAGATGCTGGACGAACAGCTGCAGCGTGAAGACCTCACCGCGCTGAACTTCGTGACCATCGACAGCGCCAGCACCGAAGATATGGATGATGCGCTGTATGTGGAAGAGACCGCGGAAGGCAATCTGCTGCTGACCATCGCCATTGCCGATCCCACCGCTTATGTCGCGGAAGGCAGCGAGCTGGACAAGCTGGCCGCCCGCCGTGCCTTCACCAACTATCTGCCAGGCTTCAACATTCCGATGCTGCCACGCGCGCTGTCAGACGATGTCTGCTCGCTGCGTCCAAACGTAAAACGTCCGGCGCTGGCGTGTCGCGTGACCGTGCTGGCCGATGGCAGCCTGGCGGACGACGTGCACTTCTTCGCGGCGTGGATCGAATCCAAAGCCAAGCTGGTGTACGACGAAGTGTCTGACTGGCTGGAAAACAGCGGCAGCTGGCAGCCGGAAAGCGACGCCATCGCGCAGCAGATTCGCCTGCTGCATCGCCTGTGCCTGGCGCGCGGTGAATGGCGCCAGACCCATGCGCTGGTGTTTAAAGATCGCCCGGACTACCGCTTCGTGCTGGGTGAGAAAGGTGAAGTGCTGGATATTATTGCCGAGCCGCGCCGCATCGCCAACCGTATCGTGGAAGAGGCGATGATTCTGGCTAACGTCTGTGCGGCAAACGTGCTGCAGCAGAAGCTGGGCTTTGGCATTTATAACCTGCACACCGGCTTTGATCTGGCCAACGCTGAGCAAGCTGCCGGCGTGCTGGCGGGCCACGGCATTACCGTGGATCCGCAGGCAATCACCACGCTGGAAGGTTTCCGCCAGCTGCGTCGCGAGCTGGATGCCCAGCCAACGCAGTATCTGGACAGCCGCATCCGTCGCTTCCAGAGCTTTGCGGAGATCAGCACCGAGCCCGGCCCGCACTTTGGCCTGGGGCTGGAGGCATACGCCACCTGGACTTCGCCTATCCGTAAATTCGGCGACATGATCAACCATCGTCTGCTCAAGGCGATTGTGCGCGGTGAAAGCATTGCGCGTCCGCAGGATGAGGTGACGGTCACCATGGGCGAACGCCGTCGTCTGAACCGCATGGCGGAACGTGACGTGGGCGACTGGCTCTATGCACGCTTCCTTGCCCCCTTTGCCGGTACCGATCGCAAATTCAGCGCAGAGATCATCGATGTCTCACGCGGCGGAATGCGCGTGCGCCTGCAGGAAAACGGCGCGGTTGCCTTTATCCCTGCCCCGTTCATTCACGCCGTGCGCGACGAACTGGTGTGCTCCCAGGAAAACGGCACTGTGCAGATCAAAGGTGAAGTCGCTTATCGCGTCACCGATATCATTGACGTGACCATCGCCGAAGTGCGTATGGAAACGCGCAGCGTGGTGGCCCGCCCCGCCGCCTGAGCATGAAAAACCGCGGGATAACAGCCGTTATCCCGCATTTCTCTTCCGCCCCTTCCCGTCACTGTTAAATTTGCTTCCCGCTTCACACTTCTGCTGCGATTACCTTCCGTTAACATTCCATTACATTACTTTTAACTTGTTGTATTCCGATCGCTTTTTTCTTTCCGATCCCTGCAAGGAGTGAATTCATGAACAACGTCAAAACCGGATTGATCTGGTTAGTTGTGGCGTTAATGGGTGCGGGTGCGTTTGCCATGCTGGCGCTCAGTCGTGGCGAGCACGTCAACGCCGTCTGGCTGGTGATTGCGTCCGTTGCCTGCTACAGCATTGCTTATCGCTTTTACAGCCTGTTTATCGCAAAGCGCATTTTTGAACTGGATGACAATCGCCGGACGCCGGCGGAGCGCCTGAATGACGGGCTGGATTACGTTCCGACCAACAAATGGGTGCTATTCGGCCACCATTTTGCCGCGATTGCCGGCGCTGGCCCGCTGGTCGGCCCGATTCTGGCGGCGCAGATGGGCTTCCTGCCCGGCACGCTGTGGATTCTCATCGGCGTGATGCTGGCAGGTGCGGTGCAGGATTTTCTGGTGCTGTTTATCTCCACCCGCCGCGATGGCCGCTCGCTGGGAGAAATGGCGCGACAGGAGCTGGGATCGTTTGCCGGTGTCGTCACGATGCTGGGCGCGCTGGGCGTGATGATCATTATTCTCTCGGCGCTGGCGCTGGTGGTAGTGAAAGCGCTGGCTAACAGCCCGTGGGGCCTGTTCACCATTGCCGCCACCATTCCGATTGCGCTGTTTATGGGCGTCTATATGCGCTTTCTGCGTCCCGGTAAAATTGCCGAAGTTTCCGCGATTGGCTTTGTGCTGATGATGGCCGCGATTATCTACGGCGGCAATGTGGCTGCCGATCCTTACTGGGGCCCTTTCTTTACCCTGAAAGGCACGGAACTGACCTGGGTGCTGGTGATTTACGGCTTTGTGGCGTCGTCGCTGCCGGTCTGGCTGCTGCTGGCCCCGCGCGACTATCTCTCCACCTTTTTAAAAATAGGCGTGATCATCGGCCTGGCGATTGGCATTGTGTTTGCCATGCCGGAGCTGAAGATGCCAGCGGTGACCAAATTTATTGATGGCACCGGTCCGGTATTTGCCGGTTCGCTATTCCCGTTCCTGTTTATCACCATCGCCTGCGGCGCGATTTCCGGTTTTCACGCGCTGGTTTCCAGCGGCACCACGCCCAAACTGGTGGAGCGTGAAAGCCACATCCGCTTCATCGGCTACGGCGCGATGCTGATGGAATCCTTTGTCGCCATCATGGCGCTGATCTGCGCCTCGGTGCTCGATCCCGGCGTCTACTTTGCGCTGAACGCGCCGGCCGCGCTGATTGGCACCAGCGTGGAAAATGCGTCACAGGTGATCAATGGCTGGGGCTTTGTGGTGACGCCAGAGATGCTCAGCGGCATTGCCCGTGAAGTGGGTGAAAGCACGATCCTTTCCCGCGCCGGCGGCGCCCCAACCTTTGCCGTTGGCATGGCGCATATCATCACCGAGGTGTTTAACAGCCGCGCCATGATGGCGTTCTGGTATCACTTTGCCATTCTGTTTGAAGCGCTGTTTATTCTGACCGCCGTCGATGCCGGCACCCGCGCCTGCCGTTTTATGGTGCAGGACCTGGCAGGCACTGTCGTGCCGTCACTGGCGAACAACCGCTCCTGGCTGGGTAATATGGCGGGGACCACCGTTGCGGTGGCCGGCTGGGGCTTCTTTGTTTATCAGGGCGTGGTCGACCCGCTCGGCGGCATTAACACCCTGTGGCCACTGTTTGGTATCGGCAACCAGATGCTGGCCTCAATGGCGCTGATCCTCGGCACGGTGGTGCTGTTCAAAATGAAAAAGCAGCGTTATGCCTGGGTCACCATTCTGCCTACTGCCTGGCTGTTTATCACCTCCATGACCGCCGGCTGGCAGAAGATCTTTCATGAAAAACCGGCGATCGGATTCCTGGCGCAGGCGGCAAAATTCCGCAAAGGGATTGATGAAGGCGTGATTATCGCGCCGGCGAAAACCCTGGCTGACATGCAAACCATTGTGTTCAGTAATCAGATTAACGCGGCCCTGTGCGGTTTCTTTATGCTGGTCGCCGTCACCATGCTGATTGCCGCTTTCTTTGTGATCCGCCGCGCGCTGCGCAGCCAGGTACCGACCACCCATGAATCTGCCGTCTCACTGCGCCAGGAGGTGCGAAATGTCTGAGTCCATCCGCGGCTGGAAAAAACCGCAGGGGCGCTGGCATATCCAGCGCTGCTTACCGATTGGCGCTGCCGTTACCCCACCGCCGCGCCGCCGCTGGCAGCAAATCTGGCACGGTTTACAGCAAAGTTTCCGGTTAATGGTTGGCGTGCACGACTATCAAACTTATCTGAAGCATATGCGCGAGAAGCACCCGCTGCAGACGCCGATGGATGAGCGCACCTTTCACCGCTACTGCCTTGACGCCCGCTTCCCCAGTCAGGCAGGAAAACTCGGCAAATGTCCCTGCTGAACCTTCAGGCCCCGCTTTTCGGGGCTTTTTCGTGCCATTCTTTATTAAAAACAAAAATATATTCATTTTGCGTCTTGTGCTAATGCGGGAGGTTGAATACTGTTGCTAAAATAATGAGATACCGCCAGCAGAGCATTCCTCCGGAGGAAGTTTCCATGACCGATGAACAAGGGCAAACGCTGTTGTATACCTTGTTTGGCACCACCAGCCCTCATTGGCGTTTAACTTCTGATAGCGATGCACTGCATTTTGCCGAAGATGAAAACGCCAATACCAATCTGGCCGTTTCGCTGACACCTGCACAAGCCAGTCTGCTGCGTGCGATGACTGTCATCACATCCAGCATCAATCTGACCTTATCCCTGCACGGTTCGCCCGTTCCCATGCATTTTGTCGGCAGAAAGGTCAATCAGTCCACCTGGGCCGGTACGGCCTCGGCGTGGGGCGATACCTCGTCTGTGGCCCGCGATCTGACCCTCGGCCTGTCGTTTGCCGAACAGGTGGTTTCCGAAGCGAACTCGGTGATTGTCATTCTTGATCAGCGCGGCAATATCCAGCGTTTTAACCGTCTGAGCGAAGAGTACACCGGACTGAAAGAGCAGGAAGTCATTGGCCGCAATGTTTTTCAGCTGTTTATGACCAAACAGGAAGCGCAGGCTTCTCGCCGCAACATTGCTGGTTTTTTTCGCGACGGCAACTCGTACGAGGTAGAGCGCTGGGTGAAAACGCGCAAGGGCCAGCGACTGTTTCTGTTTCGTAATAAGTTCGTTCACAGCGGCAGCGGAAAAAATGAAATTTTCCTCATCTGTTCCGGAACCGATATCACCGAGGAGCGACGCGCCCAGGAACGCCTGCGGGTGCTGGCAAACACCGATACCGTGACCGGCTTGCCCAATCGCAATGCCATTCACCAGCAAATTAGTCTGGCACTGGAGTTAGCAAACGGCACGCAAACCGGCGTGGTGTACCTCGATCTGGATAATTTTAAGAAGGTCAACGACGCTTACGGCCATATGTTCGGCGATCAATTGCTGCAGGCCGTTTCACTCGCGATCCTCAGCTGTCTGGGGAAAGACCAGACGCTGGCTCGGCTGGGCGGCGATGAGTTTATCGTCCTCGCCGAACACACCAGCCAGGCCGCGCTGGAGGCGATGGCCTCGCGCATTCTGGAGCGCCTGCGGCAGCCGTTCCGCATCGGTCTGATTGAGGTCTACAGCGGCTGCTCTATCGGTATCGCCCTCGCGCCGCTGCACGGTGACGATCGGGAAAGCCTGATCCGCAATGCGGATACTGCGATGTATCATGCGAAAGAGAACGGTCGCGGTAAATGTTGCGTGTTTACCAGCGAAATGAATCAGCGCGTGTTTGAGTATCTGTGGCTGGATACCAACCTGCGCAAAGCGCTGGAGCAGGATCATCTGGTGGTGCATTACCAGCCCAAACTGGATCGCGACGGCGAAGTGCGCAGCGCAGAGGCGCTGGTGCGCTGGATTTCACCCGAGCGTGGCATGGTTTCACCGGCCGAGTTTATCCCCTATGCCGAAGAGTCCGGCCTGATTGTGCCGCTTGGCCGCTGGGTGATGCTGAATGTGCTGCAGCAGATCGTTAAATGGCGCAGTGAAGGCATCTGGCTGCGCGTGGCGGTCAACGTTTCGGCGAAACAGCTGATCGACCAGAGTATTTACAGCGACCTGAAACAGGCGCTGGGCGAAGCGGGCCTGACCGATTGTCCGATTGATATTGAACTCACCGAAAGCTGCCTGATCGAAAACGAAGCCGGCGCGCTGAAACTGATGAAACAGTTTCAGGAGCTGGGGGCGCAGGTGCACCTGGACGATTTTGGTACCGGCTACTCCTCTTTGTCCCAGCTGGCGCGCGTGCCAATTGATGCCATCAAGCTGGATCAAAGCTTTGTCAGAAATATCAATAAACAACCGGTTTCCCAGTCGCTGGTGCGTGCGATTGTTGCGGTTGCCAAAGCCTTGGATTTGCAGGTGATTGCCGAGGGCATTGAAACCAAAGCCGAAGAAAAATTTGTGCTGACCAATGGCGTTGATGGGCGTCAGGGCTATTTTTACGCCAAGCCAATGCCCGCAGAACAGCTCGGGCATTGGCTGGCTAAGCATCCTGCCCGCGTTTAACGCTGGTTGTAACTGTTAGCCGGCTTTACGCAGTGATGCGCTGTGACGGTTTTGCAGCTGAACCAGACGTTCCATATAGGCAATATCTTTAGGTTCCAGCGTGAAGGCATAGTCGACCCAATCCTCCGTGATATCCATCAGTTCAGCCCGCGACAGCTGCAGCACGCGCTGACGCGCTTTCAGCATGGCGCGAACGCCGTTGAGCTTGGGCCGCAGGGTATCGATAAAGGTCCGCGTGGTACGGTAGCCTTCGCCCTGCTGGAACACTTTATCCACCAGACCGCGGGTTTCATACCACTCGGCATCGTGCGATTCCCCTTCACATATCAGCTCTTCTGCCAGCTTCATGCCTGACCGGCGCGCCACCAGCGAGTAGCCGCCCATGCCGGGGAACAGGTTAAAGGCGATCTCCGGGAATCCCATACGCGCACTGTTTTGCGCCAGAATGAAGTGATGCGCCAGCGCCGCTTCAAAGCCGCCGCCCAGCGCACTGCCCTCAATCATTGCCAGCGTCACGGCACCGGTATCAAAACCGCGCGCGGCGGAGTGAATGCAATCGACACACGCACGGGCATAAGCGCGCAGCGCTTCACGCCGGTTGTTGCGGATGCACTCGACGAAGAAACGTAAATCACCGCCAGCGTTAAACATTTGTGGCACCAGCGACCCGGTCACCCAAAAGTCAATCGGCAGACCGGAACGCTGGGCGGCATAGCTCAGGTTCATGATCTCCTCAATTAATTCGTGGTTGAAACTGGGACGCGGCTGCGCACGCAACATCATCCACATGGTGTGTCGCCCTTCCTCGTAATAGGCCGCGAGCTGAGTGGTCTGGCCGGCTTCAGTGAACAGGCGGCAGGTAGGTTGGTTAATTACTGTCATTGTCTCATCCTCTGTTTTATATGATGCGTTAAACGCCACATCAGCGTAATGCAGAGTGAGGCCAGACCAAATGAGAGTTTGATTTATAACGTAAAATCCAGAGATATCCCCGACAGGGGGGGTTAAAAATGATTAGCGGGCTTACTTGATAGTCAAAAACCGGTCCAGCGCAATCTGGGAACACGTAACGCGTAGTAAACAGATTGCAGTAAGAATTGGCCTAAAAAAAAGGCACCCGCAGGTGCCCGATGCATGATGCCCGACGCGCTATCACTTCTGGCCGTACCAGGCGTCCTTACCGTGCTTGCGCAGGTAGTGTAAATCCAGCAGTGTTTGTGAGATCGGCGGCAGTTCTGCACGCAGCTGCTCGGTATGCAACGCCATATAGGCCACCTCTTCCAGCACTACCGCGCTGTGGACCGCCGCATCTGCATCTTTACCCCAGGCAAACGGGCCGTGGGAACTGACCAGCGCGGCGGGAATGGCAGCAGGCTGAATACCGCGCCCGGCAAAGGTTTCAATGATCACCTGACCGGTATGCCACTCATATTCCTGCTCAATCTCTTCACGCGTCATGGCGCGCGTACAGGGAATGGTGCCGTAAAAATCGTCGGCGTGCGTGGTGCCCCAGGCAGGCAAATCACGTCCGGCCTGCGCCCAGATGGTGGCGTGACGCGAATGGGTATGCACAATGCCTCCGACGTCCGGCCACGCCAGATACAGCGCCCGATGCGTGGCGGTGTCTGAGGAGGGTCGCAGCCTTCCCTCTACCACCTTGCCGCTTTCCAGCTCTACCACCACCATATCATCGCGTTGCATCTGGCTGTATTTCACCCCTGACGGTTTGATCACCAGCAGTCCCTGTTCACGATCGACGGCACTGACGTTGCCCCAGGTGAAGGTGACAAGGTTATAACGCGGTAAATCAAGATTGGCTTCCAGCACCTGCTGTTTCAGCGCTTCCAGCATGATTTTTCTCCTGCTCACTGTGATAGCTGAATTGTGCGCACGGTGGTGATGAAACGTTATGGAAGGAATGGCTGGATTAGCAGCGGAAAGTGGCTGAGCGGTGAAAAATGTGGCCTGAATTCAGAGTTTTCCTCCCCCTTCCCGCCACGGTGGAGCCTACACTTATTCAGGCCAGCGCCGGTCCGGATGTTTTGCCGGCAGGTCAGGCGCAGGCCCCGTGATGACTGACGGGCTGACGGCAACCTCTGCAGGGAAAAGAACCGTAAGCAACTGCGGTGCGCGAGGAATTATGGTGCGCAACATCTATACTTACAGCGTTGCCTCTGAGTAAACCATCAAGGAGAAATTTATGACTACAACAATGAAACGCCTGACGGCGGCTGTGCTGGCTACCACACTGGTCGTAGCGCTCAGCGGCTGTTCAAACTGGTCGAAACGTGACCGCAACACGGCGATTGGTGCCGGTGCCGGTGCTATTGGCGGCTCTATTCTGACGAATGGCAGTGGTTTAGGTACCGTTGGCGGCGCGGCCGTGGGTGGCATCATCGGCCATCAGGTGGATTAAAATAACGCTTATTACAGACTACGCAGCGCATCTGTAACTTAACGGGCCACACAGGTGGCCCGTTTCACGTCAGCCACCCGCCAGTTTTACCTTCATGCCTTTGGCTTCCAGCAGCTGTTTGAGCAGGTCGCGCTTGTCGCCCTGAATTTCAATGACGCCCTCTTTCACCGAACCGCCGCAACCACACTTCTTTTTCAGCTCTGCTGCCAGCTGCGCCAGCGCGCTATCGTCCAGATCGACACCGGTGATCAGACAGACGCCTTTGCCTTTGCGGCCGCTGGTTTGTCGCTGAATACGAACGATACCGTCGCCTTTAGGACGCGACGGTTTCTCTTCCTGCGGGGTGATACGACCGCTATCCGTCGAATAGACCAGTGGATTGTCCTGAGCCATTACGCCTCCTGTAAACTGCGTAAAATGTTCTGCAGCGTTGCGGCGGGATCGGCCGATTGCGTAATCGGACGCCCGATCACCATATAATCCACGCCCGCCTGCTGCGCCTGCTGTGGGGTCATAATGCGACGCTGATCGCCTGCCTCGCTGCCGGCCGGGCGAATACCTGGTGTGACCAGGGCAAAATCGTCGCCAAAGGTGTGTTTAAAGTGTACCGCTTCCTGCGCGGAACACACCACGCCATCCAGACCGCTTTCCTGCGTCAGACGCGCCAGGCGCTCGGCCTGCTGCGCAGGTGTAAGCGAAATCCCCAGCCCTTTCAGATCTTCGTCATCCATGCTGGTTAACACCGTGACAGCAATCAGCAGCGGCGCATCTTTGCCAAACGGCTGCAGTGCTTCACGGGCGGCGTGCATCATGCGCGCCCCGCCGCTGGCGTGGACGTTAACCATCCAGACCCCGAGATCGGCCGCGGCGGCCACCGCGCGGGCCGTGGTATTAGGGATGTCATGGAATTTCAGATCGAGAAACACCTCAAAGCCGCGCTGCTGCAGCGTTTGCACCAGTGAAGGACCGAACAGCGTGAACATCTCTTTGCCCACTTTAAGCCGGCACTGCGTTGGATCGATACGGTCTACAAACTGCAGCGCGCTGTTGAGATCGTGGTAGTCGAGTGCCACCAGAATCGGTGAAGGGGTTACAGGCATAACGTTTCCTCTGAGGCTGGCACCCGCAGGCGCAATGGACAAACGGCAAGCATTCTACCTGCGCACTCTGACAACGACAATCATGCCGCTCCCGCCAGTGGCCTGTTTGACTGAAGGCTGCACAATGCCTGCGCTGTGCGGGAGTGATATCCTTTATAGTATGTTGTAACTACAATGTCGCATAAAGCCCAAAACGTGGCGGCCATTACTGGCCGTCGAGTCCGCGTATGGGTTTAACCGAGGACCACGCGCGGCAGGATGGGCAGTGCCAGTAAAGCGCGTGCGCGGTAAAACCGCACTTCTGGCAGCGGTAGCGCGGCTTGGTGCGAATCTGTTCGCCCACCATATCGCGCAGTACCATCAGGCTCTCTTTGGCGCGACCGTCTTCCGCTTCATGCAGGTGGAAATCCATCAGCCGGTGAAACACACGCATGGTGGGATGACGCTGCAGCTGACGGTTGATGTACAGCTGTGCCGCTTCCGGCCCCTGCTGCTGTTCCAGAATATCGGATAGATAGAGCTCCGCCGCTGCGCCGGTATTTTCATCCACGCAGCGCTGCAGAAACTGCGCCCACTCAGCCGGTTGCTCCAGCCGCTGATAGCAGGTTTCCAGCATCGGTAAGGTTTCACTGACCAGCTCTTTATCCTGTTCCAGCACGCGCTGCAGGCGCTGCGCGGCTTTGGCATATTCGCCCTGCTCCATCAGAATGCGGCCCATCATGATCGAGACACGTGCGCTTTGATGATCGGCCGATTCGCCTTTTTTCAGCAGGTTCATGGCGCGGTCAAGATCGTCACTGCTCAGCGCCTGCAGCGCCAGCTCACAGTAAAAATGGGCAATTTCGCCCTTCTGTTTGTCTTTGCCCAGCTTGACCAGCCGCTCTGCAACGTCGATGGCTTTCTGCCAGTCGCTGGTGGCCTGATGAATTAACAGCAACTGCTGCAGCGCGCTGATGCGAAAATCGGTTTCATCAATCAGCTGCGTGAACATGTCTTCTGCGCGATCGTACAGACCAGCCGCCATGTAATCGCGGCCCAGCTGCTGAATGGCCAGCAGGCGCTGTTCGTAGCTGAGTGAGGCGCTTTCCATCAGGGACTGGTGAATACGGATAGCGCGGTCAACTTCACCGCGCGAACGGAACAGATTGCCCAGCGTCAGGTGCGCTTCCACCGTGCCGCTGTCCTCTTTCAGCATATCAAGGAACAGGTCTACCGCTTTGTCCTGCTGGTTAGAGAGCAGGAAGTTAACCCCCGCCACGTATTCACGCGACAGGCGATTCGCCTCCTGTTGCTTATCCTGATGAGCGCTGCGACGCCCCATGTACCAGCCATAAGCCGCCGCCACAGGAAGAAGCAGAAACAGCAATTCAAGCATCGAACATTAATCCCGACGACTGACAGTCGATGAGGTTACCGCAGCGGCTTGTTCATTCTGCGCCTGCATCCGCTTCAGCTTACGCTGCGCATGGGCCAGCGAGACGCGAATCCGCAGCCAGAACAGCCCGCAGATCGCCCAGCCCAGCAGAAAACCCGCTCCGAACAGGCACGCCAGCAAGGTGGAGATACGGAACTCGCCCTGCGCCAGCAGATAGTTAAAGGTCACGATCTGGTCATTGTGCGCGCCAAGCGTCACCGAAATGATAAAAATGACCAAAACCACAAGAAAAATCAGCAAATATTTCACAATGCATCCTGTCGTGAGGTTATCCAAATGAGTATGCCAAAAAAGCGCGGCTGATGCTGCTTATCCACGCATCACCTGCCCTTTTCCACGTACCTACCCGATGATATGGGGGCAAAGGGTAACATTACAATCCATCGTCGCGCCGGGCGATCTCCTGCTGCTCCTGCGGCGGCACGGTGAGTGGACCACAAAAGCGTTGCGCCAGCCAGGTGGCGAGCGTTACCAGCAGCCAGGAAATCAGCGTGGCCATGACCAGATCGCGCGGCCAGTGCATGCCCAGCAGCAGACGGCTGCCCATCACCAGCGTTGCCCAGACAAACAGCACGGCAATGGTCGCGATACGCCGGCGCGGCCAGAGTAAGCCGATTGCCAGCAGCGCCCAGCTGGCTGCAAACAGCGTGTGACCAGACGGGAAGGCAAAGCCAGTTTCAAACGCCCAGTGATTTTTCAGCCATGATGGCAGGTGCGTATCATTTGCCAGCAGTGCGGAGACCATTTCGCCGCGCTGCTTACGCTTCAGCTGGTAAAACTGCTCTTCACTGACGCCGTGGCTGTGCTCCAGCCACACCACATACGGCCGTGGCTCCTGCACCTGCTCTTTGATCCAGGATTTCGTGTACTGACCGCTGAGGATCGCCCCGTTCATAATGATCAGCAGCAGAATAGCCGGCTTCAGACGGAAGCGCAGGCACCACAGCATCCATGCACTCAGGAGGAGACTGGTAAGAATGCCCCATGGGCTGGTGACGGTTTCGGTCATCCAGAACAGGAAGCGCAACAGGTGGCGCGCTTCTCCGGGTTGCCACTGCCAGCCAGAGATCCATACGCTCAGCGGCATCAGTAGCAGTAAAAACGCGCCCGTCGTGGTGCGTTGAATAATTTTTAACATCCTTTTCCTTATCCGATCCGCTTATGCTGACAGGTGCTGCATAACTTTAGCTGAAAAAAGAATAACATACCCGTTGCAGCTTGGATAATTGTGCTTTATCACTACAATCACTCTGACTGATTAGCGAGCCTGGTTCAGGTTGTGGCACAATGTGGTCAGTTTTGTCGGGCCAAACGGGCCCGTGCGTTATCATGATGATAGCGCATCCTCTGAAGGTTCTGGAGAGTCACATGCAGCTTAAACGGGTAGCAGAAGCCAAACTGCCCACGCCATGGGGAGATTTCCTGATGGTTGGTTTTGAAGAACTGGCGACCGGTCACGATCACGTCGCTCTGGTGTATGGCGATATCAGCGATCACCAGCCGGTGCTGGCGCGCGTCCACTCTGAATGTCTGACCGGCGATGCGCTGTTCAGCCTGCGCTGCGACTGCGGTTTTCAGCTGGAAGCGGCGCTGACCGCCATCGCTGAGGAAGGTCGCGGCGTGCTGCTGTACCATCGTCAGGAAGGCCGCAATATCGGCCTGCTGAACAAGATCCGCGCCTACGCGCTGCAGGATAAAGGCTACGATACCGTTGAAGCAAACCACCAGCTGGGCTTCGCCGCCGACGAGCGCGATTTCACCCTGTGCGCAGACATGTTCAAGCTGCTGGGCGTTAACGAAGTCCGCCTGCTGACCAATAATCCGCGTAAGGTGGAAATCCTGAGCGAAGCGGGCATCAACATTGTTGAGCGCGTGCCGCTGGTTGTCGGTCGCAACCCTAAAAATGCCCATTATCTCGACACGAAAGCTGAAAAAATGGGTCACCTGCTGCCAAAAGCCTGAGGCAGAAAAAAGGCCGGGAGATTTCCCGGCCTGGTTTTTAGTGCAGCATATTGCGGATAACGTAGTGCAGGATGCCATCGTTCTGGTAATACGTCAGTTCATTGCCGGTATCAATGCGACAGCGTGTTTCCAGCGTTTCCTGCGTGCCATCCGGGCGCGTCAGCGTAACCTTCACCGTACAGCCAGGTTTCAGCTGAGACAGTTCCGCCACATCAATCCGCTCTTCACCGGTAAGCTGCAGCGTTTTACGCGTCACGCCCGCCGGGAACTCCAGCGGCAGAATACCCATACCAATCAGGTTAGAGCGGTGAATACGCTCGAACGATTCGGCAATGACCACCCGCACGCCCTGCAGACGCGGTCCTTTTGCTGCCCAGTCGCGGCTGGAGCCGGAGCCATACTCTTTGCCTGCGATCACCGCCAGCGGCACGCCTTCCGCCTGGTACTTCATCGCGGCATCATAAATCGCCAGCTGTTCGTTGCTCGGGAAGTGGCGGGTATAGCCGCCCTCAACGCCCGGCACCATCTCATTGCGAATGCGGATATTGGCGAAGGTGCCACGCATCATCACTTCGTGGTTGCCACGGCGCGATCCGTAGGAGTTGAAGTCGTTGCGCTCTACGCCATGTGCCAGCAGATAACGGCCGGCCGGGCTCTCTGCTTTAATGCTGCCCGCCGGTGAGATGTGGTCGGTGGTGACCGAATCCCCCAGCATCGCCAGAATGCGGGCACCGTGAATATCCTGTACCGCTTTGGGTTCTTTCTCCATGTCATCAAAGAAAGGTGACAGACGAATATAGGTCGAACCCTCATCCCAGTCGTAGGTCGCCGCTTCACTGACCTTGATTTGCTGCCACTCCGGTGTGCCATCAAACACTTCGGCATACTCTTTATGGAACATGTCACTGGTCACTTTGCCGACTGACTCCGCGATCTCTTCCGGCGACGGCCAGATATCTTTCAGGAACACGTCATTGCCCTGCTGATCCTGACCGATCGGATCGGTTTGCAGGTTGATCTTCATATTGCCGGCCAGCGCGTAGGCCACCACCAGCGGCGGCGACGCCAGCCAGTTGGTTTTCACCAGCGGATGGATACGCCCTTCAAAGTTGCGGTTGCCGGAGAGCACTGCGCCAACGGTAATATCCCCTTCCTTAATGGCACTTTCAATTTCATCCGGCAGCGGACCGGAGTTACCGATGCAGGTCGTGCAGCCGTACCCCACCAGGTTAAAACCTAACTCATCCAGATAGGAGGTCAGCCGCGCCGCTGCAAGGTAATCGGACACCACTTTTGACCCCGGCGCCAGCGAAGCCTTGACCCACGGCTGACGCTGCAGACCCCGTTCAACGGCATTTTTTGCCAGCAGGCCGGCAGCCATCAGGACGCTTGGGTTGGAGGTGTTGGTACAGGAGGTGATCGCGGCGATAACCACCGCACCGTCATCCAGCTGGTGACGATCGCCGGTTTCACTCGCCACATAGCTGACGCTTTTATGCGGTTTTTGCGCATGGTTCACTTCCAGCTCATTGCTGGCGTCAAAGGTAGCCGGCACGTCACCGAGGGCAACGCGGTCCTGCGGACGCTTCGGCCCGGCAATGCTGGACTCTACCTGCGCCATATCCAGCGCCAGCGTGCTGGTGAAGATGGGCTCATCACCCGGATTGCGCCACATGCCCTGCTGTTTTGCATAGGCTTCCACCAGCTTTACCAGTTCCGCGTCGCGACCGGTCAGCGACATATAGCTCAGGGTCACTTCGTCAATCGGGAAGAAACCGCAGGTGGCACCATATTCCGGCGCCATATTGGCGATGGTGGCGCGATCGGCCAGCGGCAGGTCGGCCAGGCCATCACCATAAAACTCGACAAACTTGCCCACCACACCATGTTTACGCAGCATCTGGGTAACGGTCAGCACCAGATCGGTGGCCGTAATGCCGGGGCGCAGTTTACCGGTCAGCTTGAATCCCACCACATCCGGGATCAGCATGGAAACCGGCTGACCCAGCATTGCCGCTTCTGCCTCAATGCCGCCCACGCCCCAGCCCAGCACGCCCAGCGCGTTAATCATGGTGGTGTGTGAATCGGTGCCGACCAGCGTATCCGGATAGGCAATTTCTTTGCCATCCTGCGTTTCATGCCAGATGGCCTTACCGAGATACTCCAGGTTGACCTGGTGACAGATACCGGTGCCTGGCGGCACCACGCGGAAACGGTTAAAGGCTTTTTGCCCCCAGCGCAGAAACACATAGCGCTCGTGGTTGCGCTCCATTTCCAGACGCACGTTCTCTTCGAAGGCATCGTCGTCACCGAAGTGGTCCACGGTAACCGAGTGGTCAATCACCAGGTCAACCGGAGAGAGCGGATTCACTTTTGCCACATCGCCGCCCAGCCGCTTCACCGCTTCCCGCATGGCCGCCAGATCGACCACTGCCGGTACACCGGTAAAATCCTGCATCAGCACGCGCGCCGGACGATAGGCGATTTCACGATCGGCATGGGCATCTTTTTGCCAGGCGACCAGCGCCTGAATGTCTTCTTCAGTAACGGAATCACCGTCCTGCCAGCGCAGCAGATTTTCCAGCAGCACTTTCATGGATTTCGGCAGGCGATCAATATTGCCAAGCTGCTGCGCGGCTTTGGGCAGGCTGTAGTAATGATAGGTTTTTGCCCCGACTTGCAGCGCATCCTGACTTTGCTCACGTAACGGTAACGACATAACTCCTCCTTTTATATGCTTTTCAGCTCAACCTCAGCGTGTATCCGGTTTAGCTTAAAGATAGACCACATTTTCGTTAACGTTTTGATAACAACACGGATTGCCACACGGGCGACACAAACAAAAATGCCCCAACTTACGTTGAGGCATTATCAGAAGCAGGAACTTACTTACTGGCTGGCTTACTGGCGGGGCATGATCACACCAGCGCCCACAGGGCGGTGGCCCAGAAAGCGAATGAGAAGGCGTATACGCCAAACCAGGAAAATGTGGTGGTATTCATTTGTCACTCCCCTCCCGGATTCCGGGCATAAAAAGGCCACGTCTTCAGCGTTGGACTGATGACACCGTTTTTTTAATGCTGAGTGTTAAAGGACGGGCTTTTAACTTGCCCACCGGATAACCCGGTAAAATGAGGAATGTAACGGTCTTAATAAGAACCAGACGCAGGCTGCGTTATTTTGACTTCGGATCCATGAACGATTCAATAAAACTGCGTTGCTTGTCACTCAGCTCCCACGAAGCGGGGATCGCCACCTGTTGTTCAGCGGCAGGTACGTCTTTTGCTTTGCACACTGGCGTTTTAGGCTGGCGCGCAGAAACCGGGTATTTACGACTGAGTGTATTTGCCCACATGGCTTAACCCCACATACGCCAAATCGTTAACGCCACCACTACCCAGAACAGTGCTGAAGCAGCGAAGACAGTGAGCCAGGCTTTGCGACGGATGTTACCTGAACGCTCAACCCTGGTGCTTTTAGCCCGGAAGTCCGGTTGTACAGTTAATCTCGTAGCCATAGTTTTTGATAATCACTCTCAATAAAACGATTGATAACAACGATTAAGATTTAGGACGAATCCTAAACTTCTTAAGACCAAAAATCCAGTTATTTTTATTGAGTACAACGATTAACGCTATTAATCAAAAAGGCGAATATAGCTGAAGTAAATTTAATAACTCGCCGAACTATTAATTAAATAATTACATTGTAAATTTGGGTTAAAACAAAAACAGATCCAGCTTTAATTTGAGTTTAATTCTTCAGGCCAGTGTAAAAGGCCTTTCTCATCAACTCTTAACTGGAGTATGGGAATATTCCTGGCAGTCCGCAAAGCGGCAACGTAAAAATTGTGTACTGTTTCTCATTTAAGAAACAACAATAAAAAAACATGTGACCGATGTTTCATTTACAAAAAAATAATGGAATTTTTTGAACTACTGCTGGCGCTAAGCGGAGGGAAAGCGGGCGGGTGCCCACTGGACACCCGGGTAAAATCATGATTTACCGAATTATTTAAAAGGAAGCTTGATATCGCGGAACATCGCTTCGATATCTTCGTTAGATCGCAGTGCTACCGCAGCATCGACGACATCGCGCGTGAGATGTGGAGCGAAGCGCTGAATAAAATCATACATATAACTGCGCAGGAAAGTGCTACGGCGGAAACCGATCTTGGTGGTGCTATTTGTAAAGATTTCTGAAGCTTCAATCCGCACTAAATCCGGGTCTGAAACCGGGTCGACGGCCATGCTGGCAATCACCCCTACGCCCAGTCCGAGGCGCACATACGTCTTAATAACGTCGGCATCAGTCGCGGTAAAGACGATACGGGGCGTCAGTCCGGCCCGGTTAAACGCGGTATCCAGTTCTGAGCGGCCGGTGAAGCCAAAGGTGTAGGTGACCAGCGGGAACTCTGCCAGCTCTTCGATAGTGACATTGGATTTACCTGCCAGCGGATGGTCCGGCGTCACGACAATCGCGCGATTCCAGTGGTAGCACGGCAGCATGATGAGATCGTCGTACAGGTGCAGTGCTTCAGTGGCAATGGCGAAATCGGCGTTGCCTTTCGATACCGCTTCCGCAATCTGCGTGGGCGATCCCTGATGCATATGCAGCGAGACGCGAGGATAGCGCTCGATAAAGCCTTTAATCACGCCGGGCAGCGCATAGCGTGCCTGCGTGTGCGTGGTGGCGACGTACAGCGAGCCTTTGTCCGGCCAGGTGTGTTCACCGGCCACGGATTTGATGGCGTCCACTTTTGAAAGGACTTCGCGGGCAATGCGAATGATCTCTTCGCCGGCAGGTGTGACCTGCGTCAGATGCTTCCCACTGCGGGCAAAAATCTGCACGCCAAGTTCATCCTCCAGCATGCGCACCTGCTTACTGATACCCGGCTGCGAGGTGTACAGGCCTTCAGCGGTGGAGGAGACGTTGAGGTTGTGATTAACCACTTCGACGATGTAACGCAACTGCTGCAATTTCATAGTTATATCTTCCAGGTAGCGACAGAGGTACCTCCCCGGTGGGTGTCTTGCTGCCGGCAGGCAGAAACAGAGGGGAAAGCGCGTCAGCGAAATGAAATAAGCTATAACTACTATATCAGTTATCGGGAAAATACAGAACGAATAGCTATAAGGCCAGCGAGTGCTGGCCTTTGCGGGAGATTACTTTTTCACTTCCTGCCATTTGCCGTCAACGTAAAACACGGACCAGCCCGTCGCTTTACCCTCTTTTTCAGAGGCGACATATTGCTGTTTGGTTTTACGGCTAAAGCGCACCAGCGTTTTATTGCCTTCCGGATCGACGGCCGGCGCTTCTGCCAGATATTTCAGCTTCTCAGGCAGGCGATCGGCAAAGCGCTGCAGCTCCTCCACCAGCGGCGCGCGGGTCTCGCGCGATTTCGGGAAGGTATTGGCTGCCAGAAACACGCCTGCTGCGCCATCACGCAGAACAAAATAGGCATCCGATTTTTCGCAAGGTAACTCCGGCAGCGGCACCGGATCTTCTTTCGGCGGCGCCACTTCACCATTGCGCAGAATCTTACGCGTATTTTTACACTCGTCATTGGTGCAGGCCATGTACTTGCCGAAACGCCCCATTTTCAGGTGCATTTCAGAGCCACATTTTTCACACTCGACAATCGGACCATCATAGCCCTTGATGCGGAACTCGCCCTGCTCAATTTCGTAGCCGTCGCACTCCGGGTTGTTACCACATACGTGCAGCTTACGGCTGTTATCGATGAGGTAACTGTCCATGGCGGTGCCGCATTTCTGGCAGCGGCGACGGGCACGCAACGCATTGGTTTCGGCATCATCGCCTTCCAGCACGTTCAGCACTTCGTTTTCCGGAATCAGGTTGATGGTCTGCTTGCAGCGCTCTTTCGGCGGCAGCGCATACCCCGAGCACCCCAGGAACACACCGGTGCTGGCGGTCCGGATCCCCATTTTGCGTCCGCAGGTCGGACAGTCAATTGAGGTCAGCACCATCTGATTAGGCTGCATGCCCCCTTCTTCCGGATCCTTTTCAGCCTGATCCAGCTGCTGGCTGAAATCACTGAAGAAGGAGTCCAGCACCGCTTTCCATTCCGCTTCGTTATTGGCGACCTGGTCCAGGCTGTCTTCCATGTGTGCGGTGAAGTCATAGTTCATCAGCTCACGGAAGTTCTCTTCCAGCCGGTCGGTAACAATTTCACCCATTTTCTCGGCATAGAAACGGCGATTTTCCACCCGCACGTAACCGCGATCCTGAATGGTGGAAATGATCGACGCGTACGTCGACGGACGACCAATCCCGCGTTTTTCCAGTTCGCGCACCAGCGACGCTTCGCTGAAACGTGCCGGTGGCTTGGTGAAATGCTGGCCCGGACGCAGCGCGGTCAGATCCAGCGTGTCACCCACGTTAACCGGCGGCAGCGTTAAATCCTCGTCGTTTTTACGCAGTGCCGGCATCACTTTCGTCCAGCCGTCAAAGCGCAGCGTACGGCCTTTGGCTTTCAGCCGGAAGTCACCCGCCGCAACGGTCAGCGTGGTGGAATCATATTGCGCCGGCACCATCTGACAGGCAACAAACTGACGCCAGATCAGCTGGTACAGCTTCTGCGCATCCGCTTCCATATCTTTCAGCTGCTCTGCCGCCACATTGACATCGGAAGGACGAATTGCTTCATGCGCTTCCTGTGAATTCTCTTTGCTGGCATAGGTGACCGGCGCGTCTGGCAGGTATTTTTTACCGAAGCTGCTCTCCACATAGCCGCGCGCCATGGCCACCGCGTCCTGGCTCAGGTTGGTAGAATCGGTACGCATATAGGTGATGTGGCCAGCTTCATACAGGCGCTGTGCCATCATCATGGTTTTTTTCACGCCAAAACCAAGGCGCGTACTGGCGGCCTGCTGCAGCGTGGACGTAATAAAGGGTGCAGAAGGCTTGCTGCTGGTCGGCTTGTCTTCCCGATCGAGCACGGCAAACCGGGCTTTTTCGAGGATGGCCACCGCCGCCTGTGTCTGTTCACGGTTTACCGGGCGGAAGGCTTTGTCATTCTGATGCGTCACACGCATCGCCAGCGCATCGCCTTTCGGCGTCGCGAAATCGGCGTCGATTTCCCAGTACTCTTCCGGTACAAACGCTTTGATTTCGCGTTCGCGTTCCACCACCAGACGTACCGCGACTGACTGCACGCGGCCGGCAGAGAGACCGCGGGCAATTTTCTTCCACAGCAGTGGCGAAACCATATACCCCACTACGCGGTCCATAAAGCGGCGCGCCTGCTGCGCATTCACGCGCTCAATGTTCAGTTCGCCCGGCTTTTCAAATGCCTGACGAATCGCATTTTTGGTGATTTCGTTGAACACCACGCGGCTGAAACGCTTGTCGTCACCACCGATCACTTCCCGCAGGTGCCAGGCAATGGCTTCCCCTTCGCGGTCAAGGTCGGTCGCGAGATAGATGTGGTCGGCATCGGCCGCCAGGTTTTTCAGCTCCGCCACCACCTTCTCTTTTCCGGGCAGGATCTGATAATCCGCTTCCCAGCCGTGCCAGGGGTCGACACCCATGCGGCTGACCAGCGCGGCCTTCTCATCTTTTTTGACTTTCTTGCCGGTTTTGCTCTTCTCTCCATCGGCACTTTTACGGGTCGTTGAACCACTGGTCGGCAAATCACGGATATGACCGACGCTGGATTTCACCACGTAGTCATTACCGAGGTATTTATTGATTGTTTTGGCCTTTGCCGGGGACTCAACGATGACGAGTGCTTTACCCATATGTACCTTTACCTAATGAAAACGTCCTGATAAACGGGAGAGGATTGGAGGCCCCAAAACCCAACGGGTTCAATATTGTTGCCAGCTTTTTTATTTTCAAGCCAGCGGGGGACAATCTCAGGTCAGATTGCATCGACATTTGCAACTTTATGATTAGAAGCGAGTTTTCCGTCTGACAGCATCACACATCCGGGTGTGATCTCCCTGAAAGCTGAATCGCCCACACTCTACCTGATAAAATCCGTTACGCAACTTAATTAGCATTCCGTTTAAATTTGCGCCAGTTTTCGTCCCGGTGGCGGATTTGCTGAACGCGATAGCAGGCAAGTAATATAGAAGGAGAAAACAGGCTGTCAAAAAAGGCGGGCATGATGTCAGTAAAAACGGAAGCGATTTCACACTCTGCGCTGCTGGAAATAGCGAATCAGTTAATCCGGCAGCACGACGACTATTTTGCCGGGATGGAAGCCAACGCGGTTATTCAGCAGGGCGACGTGCTGGTGTTTCGCGGCCCGTGGTTTACCGATGACGCGGGGTTGCCAACAGCGAAAACCACGGCGGTGTTCAACGTGTTCAAACATCTGGCTGTGGTGCTTTCCGCACGCTATCACCTGATATAAAAAACCCGGCCGCCGCCGGGTCGGTTTACAGCAGCGGGCGGTGACCGCGCTGCCAGATTTTCAGAATCAGTCGTTCTGCGGCGTGACTGGCGCTGCCGGTAAAGCGGTCCATCATTTTCTTTTTCCGCGCATAGTGCACGCCCAGCACGCTAAAGCGATCCATCTGCTGAATGATCAGCGCATCGCTGGTGCCAATGTCATCGACCAGGCCCAGATCCAGCGCCTGACGACCATACCAGTGCTCGCCAGTTGCCACCTTGTCCAGATCCAGCGCCGGACGCATCTGCCGGACAAAATCTTTAAACAGCTGATGGGTTTCGTTGAGATCTTCCTGGAACTTCTCGCGCCCTTCTTCGGTGTTTTCACCAAACAGCGTCAGCGTGCGTTTATACTGTCCTGCGGTGTGCAGTTCCACATCAATATCGTTACGTTTCAGCAGGCGGTTGAAGTTAGGGATCTGCGCCACGACGCCGATCGAACCAATAATTGAGAACGGCGCTGCCACGATGCGATCTGCCACGCAGGCCATCATATAGCCACCGCTGGCCGCCACTTTGTCGACCGCCGCCGTGAGCTTCAGGCCGGCATCACGCAAACGCTGCAGTTGCGAAGCAGCCAGACCATAGCCATGCACCACGCCGCCGGGACTTTCCAGACGCAGCAGCACTTCATCGCCCGGCTGTGCCACCGCCAGCACGGCGGAAACCTCTTCGCGCAGCGAGCTGACTTCGCCCGCGTCCATACTGCCTTTGAACTCCAGCACATACAGCACCGGCTTCGGCGCTTCGCTGACGCCAGCTTTGACATTGCGCTTTTCCGCTTTTGCCTTCTGCTTCTCTTCTTTCTTATGCTGCTTCAGCCACGCTTTTTGCGCCTGCGGTTGCATTTTTGCCAGCTGCAGCTCTTCCTTCATCTGACGGTAATCATCATCAAGATGCGTGACGCGCAGCTGACCGCCGCTCTGGCGTTTGCGCAGCGCGGCATTCATCACAATCACAACAATTGCCGCAATCGCCACCACAACGGTGACGGCCTTGGCCAGAAATAATCCATAGCTGGAGAGTAAATCCATGCTGCCGCCTTATTAAACAGTAAATTACAGAACCACGCTGAGTGTACCCGCTTTAGCGTAATTCGTCGCCTGAAAAGCCCGCAGGCGGCACAGAATGCGCGTTTCGGCGATTGCACCGGATGAAGAATTGAGGCATAAAGCCAAAACCTTCTGACCTGCCAAAGGACATCGCTGTGCATTATCAACCTAAAAGCGATCTGCTGGAAAATCGCATTATTCTGGTCACCGGCGCTTCGGACGGAATTGGCCGCGAAGCGGCGCTGACTTACGCACGCTATGGCGCACGCGTTATTCTGCTCGGGCGCAACGCCGCCACGCTGCAGCAAACGGAAGCGGCTATTAATCAGTTAAATAAACAGCCCGCTTCCTCAGTGCTGCTTGACCTGTCTCAGGCTACGCCGGAAAGCTGTCAGCGCGTAGCCGATGAAATCGGCGCGCAGGTACCGCGCCTCGATGGCGTGCTGCACAATGCCGGCATTCTGGGTGAGATCGTGCCGCTGGCCGAGCTTGACCCGGCAGTCTGGCGCGAAGTGATGCAGATTAACCTGGATGCCACCTTCTATTTAACGCAGGCCCTGTTACCTCTGCTGCTGAAATCCGATGCCGGCTCGCTGGTGTTTACCACTTCCAGCGTCGGTCGCACCGGACGCGCCGGCTGGGGCGCCTATGCCGTGTCGAAATTTGCGACAGAAGGCATGATGCAGGTGCTGGCGGACGAATATAAAAATCATCCGCTTCGCGTAAACTGCATCAATCCGGGCGGTACGCGCACCAAAATGCGCGCCAGCGCCTTCCCGGAAGAGAATGCCAGCCTGCTGAAAACGCCAGCGGATTTGATGCCGCTCTATCTGTATGTCATGGGTGACGACAGCCGGCGGAAAACCGGCATCAGTTTTGATGCGCAGCCGGGACGCAAACCGGGGCCAGCCAGCGCATGAGCGATCGTCATCAGCAGCGCCAGCAGCGCCTGAAAGAGCAGGTAGATGCCCGTATCGCGGCGGCCACAGAAACGCGCGGTATCCTGATGGTGTTTACCGGCAACGGTAAGGGCAAAACCACCGCCGCGTTCGGCACGGCCTTGCGCGCCTGCGGCCACGGCAAAAAGGTAGCGGCGGTGCAGTTTATCAAAGGGGAATGGGCCAACGGCGAACACAATCTGCTGGAACAGCACGGCGTTGAATTTCAGGTGATGGCCACCGGTTTTACGTGGGAAACGCAAAGCCGCGAGACGGATACGGCTGCCTGCCAGCAGGTCTGGCAGCAGGCCCGCCGTATGCTGGCTGACGAGCGCCTGGATCTGGTGATCCTGGATGAGATCACTTACATGGTCAGCATGGATTATCTCGATCTGGATGAACTGGTCAGCGCCCTGCAGCAGCGTCCGCAGCACATGAGCGTTATTATTACCGGGCGCGGATGTCACCGTACGCTGCAGGAGATGGCCGATACTGTGACCGAAATGCGGCCGGTCAAACACGCCTTCGATGCCGGTATTCAGGCGCAGCAGGGTATTGACTGGTAACAGGCAGGCAGACGCCGCACGCGGCGGCGTCTTGCAGGGGATCAGCTGCCGCGTTTGTTGCTGTTGCGGCGCGGGCTGTTATTGCTTACCGCGCTGTGGCGTTTCACCGCACGGCGAATCTGATTGGCTTTGGTGCGGCGACGATCTTTCTCGACGGCCACTTTGGTAACGGTCTCTTCCGGCATGCCGACTAAGGTACGCAGGTAGTTGACCGCTGACAGTTCCATCTCCATCCAGCCGCCGCGTGGCAGGCCTTTTGGCAGCTGGATATCGCCGTAGCGGACGCGCATCAGACGGCTGACCTGTACGCCAACGGCTTCCCACAGGCGGCGGACTTCACGGTTGCGGCCTTCGGTCAGCGTCACGTTGTACCACTGGTTCATGCCTTCGCCGCCGGCAAATTTAATGGTTTTAAACGATGCCGGGCCATCTTCCAGCTGTACCCCTTTGCTCAGCTGGCGCACTTTATCATCGTCCACCTCGCCGAATACACGCACCGCATATTCACGCTCCACTTCGCGGCTGGGGTGCATCAGACGATTCGCCAGCTCACCATCGGTGGTGAACAGCAGCAGACCGCAGGTGTTCACGTCCAGACGCCCCACCGCAATCCAGCGGGAGCCGCGCAGGCGCGGCAGGCGATCAAACACCGTAGGACGCCCTTCGGGATCGTTGCGCGTACAGAGTTCGCCTTCCGGTTTGTAATAGGCCAGCACGCGGCATACTTCGGTAGCGGATTCAGCAATCGATACCAGATGACCGTCAATGCGGATTTTCAGGGATTTGTCATTTTCAATGCGATCGCCCAGCGTCGCCAGTTTGCCGTCGACGCTGACGCGTCCGGCTGAAATCATTGCTTCGATTTCACGACGCGAACCGTGACCGGCTCGCGCTAATACTTTCTGTAATTTCTCGCTCATGGAGCTGCCTCGTTGTCGCCTTCCCAGGCGTCGTGGTAAGAAGAGGTAAGATAAAGGCGTTACCAGTTCCCTTATCAGAATCAATAAGCGCTGCGCATCACTTTCTCAGGCGCAGGCGGACGGCGATTTTACACCAGACCCGATTGGGTTAACACCTTTTCCTTCCCTGCCGATAACAAAGGGTCCTGCCGTCTGACGCGGCGTGCTGAAGGCGGACGCATCCGTTGCGGTGGCTAATGCATTTCACCGGCAGCGCCGCAGGCAGAATGTTGCAACTCACTGTATTTTTATTGCTTTTAAGTCCATTCTTCTCTCAACTGCTGCCTGTCCTCTTCACTCTGAAAAACATTAACTCTGTTGATTAACCACCCCCTATCACAGCACGCTGCCCGCCTTCACAATTCCAAACATAAAATCTGACTAAAAACGCAAAAACAGCACAAACCACTGAAACAATGTGTTAAGGCGCTATTGAAGCTATCCGCAATAAGAAATAAACAGTGAATTGGCACTACAGGTTGAATTAAGTCTGTATTTTCCTTTTATTTAATTCAGATTAAATAACATGAATTGTTATGATCAAAAAACTGTGTAAAATTTAAGCCTGACAGCCAGTGTGTCGCATTAATAAACGGCACCCCATTTACGCTTTAACCTCTTTTTTACAACAGGCTGTTAACGAATAAAACTGTAGCTTTACTGATAAAATAAACCGGCGCGCACGGGATACAACGCGTTTATTTCTGTACGGATTACGTTAATTGGTATGTCGAAAGTCTTCACCAGGGATTTTACTGACATGCCGTAATTGAAGACGACTATCATGCGAACCTCTCTGCTTTGGCCTGCGCTGACGGCGCTGGCACTGAGCGGTTGTTCCGTGGGCCATACTGAATACAGTCGAACGGCACTGCAGCACGTTGATATGAGCGTGACCGGCATCCCGACCGTATTGGGCATGGGCATTCTCGGCACAACCATTCCTCTGACACCGGAATATAGCCTGACAGCGGCACACGTGGCTAAGACCGCCGTGCAGCGCGTAAAGGCGTATCATCCTTATTGCGATGTCGCGATTATTTATCATAAAAACAGCCCGGATACGCTGGCAAAATTCCGCACCAGCGCGGTGGGCGAACCGATAAAGATGTATGGCTACAGCTTTATTTCCGCGATGCCGGTTGAATCGAGTGGCGTTAATTTAGCGCGCACGGCGATTACTAATAACTGGAATAAAAAACCCTGTATGGCCATGGCGTCAAATGCGGGCGTGGTGCAGGGAATGTCCGGCGGCGCAGTATATAATGCTGATCAGACCATCGGCGGCGTGATTGTGGGATATACCCATCAGATCTCCAACATGCAGAGCAAAAAAGTCATCCTGAAGGATGTGTCGTTATATATTCCGTACGGTGATTTTAAACGCTGGCTGGAGAGTAATATTAATATTGGCCAGGCACCCGCGACGGCACCTGACCACGCCTGATTACAGGAACGGACGCGTGTCGCCCACCCCTTCCCGCACCACTACCGGCGCATCGCTGGTCAGGTCGATGACGGTGGTGGGCTGCTGGCCCAGCGTCCCGCCGTCCATAATCAGATCGACCAGCTTGCCAATGCTGTGCTGAATCTCTTCCGGATCCGATTCAGTAAAATCATTGCCCGGCAGCATCAGCGAGGTGGACATCATCGGCTCGTTAAGCCGTTCCAGCAGCGCCAGCGCCACCGGATTAGACGGCACGCGCAGGCCGATGGTTTTACGCTTGTCATTCATCAGACGCCGCGGCACCTCTTTGGTGGCCTTGAGAATAAAGGTGTAGCTGCCCGGCGTGTTGTTTTTCAGCAAACGGAATGCGCTGTTGTCGACCTGTGAATAGGTGGAGAGCTCCGACAGATCGCGGCACATCAGCGTGAAGTTGTGATTACCGTGCAGCTGACGGATGCGGCAGATGCGCTCCATGGCGTTTTTCTCTTCCAGCCGACAGCCCAGCGCGTAGCCGGAATCGGTGGGATACACGATGACACCGCCTTTGTTCAGATAGTCCACCGCCTGGTTAATCAGGCGTGGCTGTGGATTGTCCGGATGTATATGAAAACGTTGACTCATAAAAACCCCTTGTCACCTGTCTGCGTCAGCGATCGCCGGTGCCAGCGCCGGGAAACGTTCCCAGATGGGTTCAACGCCGCCCGGTAACCACAGTTTGCGGCCCAGTTCGATCCACGGACAGGGTTGGTGAAAATCCGATCCCTGCGATGCGGCCAGCTGATTATCACGCGCATAGCCTGCCAGCGTCGTGCGCTCATTGGGCGGCTGCTGACACTGCGCCACTTCTATTGCATCGCCACCGCAGGCGGCAAACCAGGCAATCAGGCGCTTCAGCCATTTTGCCGAAAGGCCATAGCGGCCCGGATGCGCCAGCACAGCAACACCACCGGAATCATGAATGGCATCAATGGCTTGTTCAATTGTACACCATTGTGGCGGGACATAGCCGGTTTTCCCGCGCGCCAGATAGTGTTTGAAAACCTGCGCCAGATTATCCGCTTTGCCGATTTCCACCAGATAACGGGCAAAATGCCCGCGGGTGATTACCCCGCCCTGCGCCAGCCGCTGCGCGCCTGCCAGCGCATCGGGAATACTGGCGCGCGCCAGCCGTTCGGCAATCATCCCGGCCCGCGCGTGACGGAGCTGATGCTGACTGGCCAGAAACGCTGTCAGCGCTGGATGCTGACACGCAACATTCAGCCCGACGATATGAATTTCATGATTTTCCCACAGCGTAGACGCCTCAACGCCCGCCAGCACGCGCAGCGGCAGATCGTGCGCGGCCGCCTGAGCGGCAGCCACGCCAGCCACCGTATCGTGATCGGTAATCGCCAGTACGCCAACGTTCATGTCTGCCGCACGCTGCACCAGGTCAGCCGGCGTCAGCAGGCCGTCTGACGCCTGCGTATGGCTGTGTAAATCATAAAGAGGAAAACGGGGAATATCCGACAAAGTGACTCCAGCAACAGCGTAAATCCGGCTGGCATAATAACGATTTTGCAGTTAACTGAAAAAGGGTATTGACTTTTTTCACCTGAACCAGTTAACTAGTACACAAGTTCACACGCAACGGGTATTTAATTATGGCGCAGCTTGTTACGCATTTTCAGGGTTGGTGGCGCGGGGTTCCCTTTTTCGGGCGACGTCGTCGTGCACACTTTGCGTAACCGCAGTGCAGATACCTGAGCCCGCCATCGAGCGGGCTTTTTTTTGAGCGAAATTCAGAGAATCCAACATGGCTAATGCGAAACCTACAGTGAAGTTGATTACCGGTACCGCGCCCTACCGCGAAGATCCGGCCGCAGTGTTTCATCAGTTGTGCGGCGCACGTCCGGCGACTCTGTTGCTCGAATCTGCGGATATCGACAGCAAGAAAAACCTCAAGAGTCTGCTGATTGTTGATAGCGCGCTGCGCATCAGCGCGCTTGGCAACATCGTGACGCTGCAGGCGCTGTCCGAAAACGGCCGCGCCCTGTTGCCGCTGCTGGATGATGCGCTGCCGCCGGAGGTGCGCATTGAGGCGCGTCCGGACGGTCGTGAGCTGCACTTCAGCACGCCGCATGGCCTGCAGGACGAGGACTCACGGCTTAAAGCGCTGTCGGTGTTCGATGCGCTGCGCCTGATCCCGCAGCTGGTGAACAGCCCGGATGACGAGCGGGAAGCCATGCTGCTGGGCGGTCTGTTCGCCTACGATCTGGTGGCGGGCTTTGAAGACCTGCCGGCGCTGCGCAATGAGCAGCGCTGCCCGGATTACTGCTTCTACCTGGCAGAAACCTTACTGGTGATCGACCATCAGCAGCGCAGCGCGCGCCTGCAGGCCAGCCTGTTTGCCCCTTCCACCAGCGAGTTCCAGCGGCTGCAAAGCCGCATCGAGCAGCTGCACGGCCAGATGATGCAGCCTGCGCCCGCCCTGCCGGTGCAGCGCGTTGAGCAGATGACGCTCAGCACCAGCCAGAGCGATGAAGCATACTGCAATGTCGTCAGCGAGATGCAGCAGGCCATTCGCATCGGTGAAATTTTCCAGGTGGTGCCTTCACGTCGGTTCTCGCTGCCGTGCCCTTCGCCGCTGGCCGCTTATGACACGCTGAAAAACAGCAATCCCAGCCCCTATATGTTCTTTATGCAGGATCAGGATTTTGCGCTGTTCGGTGCATCCCCGGAAAGCTCACTGAAATATGATGCGCGCTCACGTCAGATTGAGATCTACCCGATTGCCGGCACCCGACCACGCGGCCGTCATGCCGATGGCTCGCTCGATCGCGACCTCGACAGCCGTATTGAGCTGGAAATGCGTACCGACCACAAAGAGCTGGCTGAGCACCTGATGCTGGTTGACCTGGCGCGTAACGATCTGGCGCGCATCTGCGTCCCGGGCAGCCGCTACGTTGCCGACCTGACAAAAGTGGATCGCTACTCTTTTGTCATGCACCTGGTGTCCCGCGTGGTGGGCACGCTGCGTGAGGATCTTGACGTGCTGCATGCCTACCGCGCCTGCATGAACATGGGCACGCTGAGCGGTGCACCGAAGGTGCGCGCCATGCAGCTGATTGCTGAAAAAGAGGGAACGCGACGCGGCAGCTACGGCGGCGCGGTGGGCTATTTCACCGCCCACGGCGATCTGGACACCTGCATCGTGATTCGCTCCGCCTGGGTGGAAAACGGCATGGCCACCGTGCAGGCCGGTGCCGGGGTGGTGCTGGATTCCCAGCCGCAGGCTGAAGCCGATGAGAGCCGCAACAAAGCCCGCGCTGTGCTGCGCGCCATTGCCACCGCCCATCACTGCAAGGAGATTTTCTGATGGCCGATATCCTGCTGCTCGATAATATCGACTCCTTTACCTACAACCTCGTTGATCAGCTGCGTACCTTCGGCCACAACGTGGTGATCTACCGCAACAACGTGCCGGCGGACGTGCTGATTGCGCGCCTGCAGCAGATGGAAAAGCCGGTGCTGATGCTGTCACCCGGCCCGGGCGCACCAAAAGACGCGGGCTGCATGCCGCAGCTGCTGCAAACGCTGCGCGGACAGCTGCCGATTATCGGTATCTGCCTCGGACATCAGGCGATTGTCGAAGCGTACGGCGGTCATGTCGGCCAGGCGGGAGAAATCCTGCACGGCAAAGCCTCCGCGGTGACGCACGACGGTGAAGCGATGTTTGCCGGCCTGAGCAATCCGCTGCCGGTGGCGCGCTACCATTCGCTGGTTGGCAGCAACACCCCGGCTGAACTTATCGTCAACGCCAGCTACAACGGCATGGTGATGGCGGTGCGCCACGAAGCCGACCGCGTATGCGGCTTCCAGTTCCACCCTGAATCCATCCTTACCACGCAGGGTGCCCGTTTATTAGAGCAGACGCTGAACTGGGCGCTGGCGCCGTATCAGGGAGAATAAGATGCAAACGATTCTGGAAAAACTGTATCAGGCGCAGACGCTGAGCCAGGCCGAGAGCCACCAGCTGTTCAGCGCCATCATCACCGGCCAGCTGGAGCCGACGCAGCTTGCCGCCGCGCTGATCGCCATGAAAGTGCGCGGCGAGCAGCCGGAAGAGATCGCCGGCGCGGCATCTGCGTTGCTGGCTGATGCGAAGCCGTTTCCCCGTCCCGACTATGCGTTTGCCGATATCGTTGGCACCGGCGGCGACGGCAGCAACAGCATTAACATCTCTACCGCCAGTGCCTTTGTGGCCGCCACCTGCGGGCTGAAAGTGGCCAAGCACGGTAACCGCAGCGTCTCCAGCAAATCCGGCTCTTCCGACCTGCTGGCCGCGTTTGGTATTAATCTGGACATGCCGGCCGAACAGGCGCGCGCGGCGCTGGATGCGCTGAACGTCTGCTTCCTGTTTGCGCCGCAGTATCACACCGGTTTTCGCCATGCAATGCCGGTGCGGCAGCAGCTGAAATCGCGCACGCTGTTTAACGTGCTGGGTCCGCTGATCAATCCGGCACGCCCGCCGCTGGCGGTCATTGGCGTCTATAGCCCGGAGCTGGTGCTGCCGATTGCCCAAACGCTGAAGGTGCTGGGGTATCAGCGCGCGGCAGTGGTGCACGGTGGCGGCATGGATGAAGTTGCGCTGCACAGCGCCACCCAGGTGGCTGAACTGCGCGAAGGCGAAATCACCCGCTATCAGCTGACGCCCGAAGACTTTGGCTTTGGCTTCCAGCCCAAAGAGGCGCTGGCGGGCGGCACCCCGGAAGAAAACCGTGACATTCTGACGCGTTTACTTCAGGGTAAAGGCCAGCCTGCCCATGAGCAGGCCGTTGCGGTCAACGTCGCAATGTTGCTGAAAGTATTCGGAAATGAAGATTTACGCGAGAACACCGGGCGCGCAGTGGCCGCGATTCGCAGCGGCCAGGCTTATGAGCGCGTTGTCGCGCTGGCAGCGAGAGGATGAGATGAGTATCAAAGGCACCGTTTTAGAGAAAATCGTACAGGATAAAGCCGTCTGGGTGGCGGCACGTCAGGCGCAGCAGCCGCTGGCAAGCTTCCGCAACGATCTGCAACCGGCACAGCGCCACTTTTACGATGCGCTGCGCGGTACCCGCACCGTGTTTATTCTGGAGTGCAAAAAAGCCTCGCCGTCGAAAGGGCTGATTCGCGAAGATTTTGATCCGGCCACCATTGCCGGCATCTATCGCCATCACGCTTCGGCCGTCTCCGTGCTGACCGATGAAAAGTATTTTCAGGGGAAGTTCGAATTTCTGCCGATTGTCAGTGCGGCCATTACCCAGCCGGTGTTGTGTAAAGATTTCATTATCGACCCCTATCAGATCTATCTGGCGCGCCACTATCAGGCCGATGCGATTCTGCTGATGCTCTCCGTGCTGGATGATGAGCAGTATCGCCAGCTGGCGGCAGTGGCCCACAGTCTGAATATGGGCGTGCTGACGGAAGTCAGCAACGAGGATGAGCTGGCGCGCGCTATCGCACTGGAAGCCCGGGTGGTGGGCATTAACAACCGTGACCTGCGCGATCTCTCCATTGACCTCAACCGCACGCGCCAGCTGGCACCGCGCCTGGGGCATGGCGTCACGGTCATCAGTGAATCCGGCATCCACAACTATGCTCAGGTGCGGGAATTAAGCCATTTTGCTCAGGGGTTCCTGATCGGCTCTGCCCTGATGGAAGAAGCCGATCTCAACGCGGGCGTCTGCCGCGTCCTGCTTGGTGATAACAAGGTCTGCGGCCTGACACGCGCAGAAGATGCGCGCGTCGCGCATGAAGCCGGCGCAATCTATGGCGGCTTGATTTTTGCCGCCGGTTCCCCGCGCTGCATTGATGTGGAGCAGGCGCAGCGCGTGATTGGCGGCGCGCCGCTGAAGTACGTCGGTGTGTTCCGCAATAACAGTATCAGTGACATTGTCACTCTGGCGCGCACTCTGTCGCTTGCTGCCGTACAGTTGCACGGTGATGAAGACCCGGCATTTGTGGCTGCGCTGCGGCAGGCATTGCCGGCGTCGGTCAGCATCTGGAAAGCCCTGAGCATTAAAGATCGCCTGCCCGCGCGTGACTGGCCACACGTTGACCGTTACGTGCTGGACAATGGTCAGGGCGGCACCGGCCAGCGCTTCGACTGGTCGCTGCTGCAGGGGGAAGACCTCAGCAATGTGCTGCTGGCCGGTGGCCTGAGCGCGGATAACTGTGTGGAAGCCGCACGACTCGGTTGCGCCGGGCTCGACTTCAACTCCGGTGTGGAAGCATCGCCCGGCATCAAAGATGCGGCAAAAGTCGCGGCAGTGTTCCGTACGCTGCGCGCCTATTAATTTCGCCTGCCCGCCGCGCGCGGGCCGGATAAGGAAAGTGAGACCATGACAACGTTATTGAACCCCTATTTTGGTGAGTTTGGCGGTCAGTATGTGCCGCAGATCCTGATGCCTGCCCTGCGCCAGCTGGAAGCGGCCTTTGTCGAAGCACAGCGCGATCCGGCGTTTCAGGCTGAATTCACGGATTTGCTGAAAAACTATGCCGGTCGCCCGACCGCGCTGACGCTGTGCAGTAACCTGACCCAGGGCAGCAACACCCGCCTTTACCTGAAGCGCGAAGATCTGCTGCACGGCGGCGCGCATAAAACCAATCAGGTGCTGGGCCAGGCTCTGCTGGCGAAGCGGATGGGCAAAAATGAGATCATTGCGGAAACCGGTGCCGGCCAGCACGGTGTCGCATCCGCACTGGCCTGTGCGCTGCTGGGCATGAAGTGCCGCATCTATATGGGAGCCAAAGACGTGGAGCGTCAGTCGCCAAACGTGTTCCGCATGCGGCTGATGGGCGCGGAAGTGATCCCGGTGCACAGCGGGTCCGCCACGCTGAAAGATGCCTGCAACGAGGCGCTGCGTGACTGGTCTGGCAGCTATGAAACCGCGCACTATATGCTCGGCACCGCCGCCGGCCCGCATCCGTTCCCGACCATTGTACGGGAGTTTCAGCGGATGATTGGCGAAGAGACCAAAGCGCAGATTCTGGAAAAAGAGGGTCGTCTGCCGGATGCGGTGCTCGCCTGCGTTGGCGGCGGGTCCAATGCCATCGGTATGTTTGCTGATTTTATTGATGAAACCGCCGTCCGCCTGATTGGTGTTGAACCGGCCGGTCACGGCATCGAAACCGGCGAACACGGCGCGCCACTTAAGCATGGTCGTGTGGGCATCTATTTCGGCATGAAAGCGCCGATGATGCAGACCGAAGAGGGGCAGATCGAAGAGTCTTACTCCATTTCTGCCGGACTGGATTTCCCGTCTGTAGGACCGCAGCATGCTCACCTCAACAGCACCGGTCGTGCCGACTATGTATCAATTACCGATGATGAAGCGCTGGATGCGTTCAAAACCCTGTGCCGCGCAGAAGGGATTATCCCGGCGCTGGAGTCGTCACATGCGCTGGCCTATGCGCTGAAAATGATTCGCGAGAATCCGGAAAAAGAGCAGCTGCTGGTGGTTAACCTCTCCGGCCGCGGCGATAAAGACATCTTCACCGTTCACGATATTCTGAAAGCTAAGGGAGAGATCTGATGGAACGTTATAGTCAGCTGTTTCAGCGCCTGGCGGCAAAGCAGGAAGGCGCGTTCGTTCCTTTTGTCACCCTCGGCGATCCGTCACCGGCGCTGTCGCTGCAGATTATCGATACGCTGGTCGCTGGCGGAGCCGATGCGCTGGAGCTGGGCATCCCTTTCTCTGATCCGCTGGCCGATGGCCCGACCATTCAGGGCGCCACGCTGCGCGCCTTTGCCGCCGGCACCACCGTGGCGCAGTGTTTTGAAATGCTGGCCACGGTGCGTCAGAAGTACCCGGATTTACCGATCGGCCTGCTGATGTACGCCAACCTGGTATTCAGCCGCGGCATCGATAACTTTTATGCGCAGTGCGCTGCTGTCGGCGTGGATTCCGTGCTGGTGGCGGATGTGCCGGTTGAAGAGTCGGCACCGTTCCGTCAGGCTGCACTGCGCCACAATATTGCGCCGATTTTTATCTGCCCGCCGAATGCCAGCGACGACCTGCTGCGTGAGATTGCCACGCACGGGCGCGGCTACACCTACCTGCTGTCACGCGCCGGCGTCACCGGGGCGGAAAACCGCGCCAGCCTGCCGCTTCAGCATCTGATTGAGAAGCTGCGCGACTACCAGGCCGCGCCGCCGCTGCAGGGCTTCGGCATTTCGGAACCCGGCCAGGTAAAAGAAGCGATTGCCGCCGGGGCCGCCGGGACGATCTCCGGTTCAGCCATCGTAAAAATCATCGAGCGCAACCAGAGCGATCCGGCAGCGCTGCTGCAGGCGCTGCAGGCGTTTGTCAGCAGCCTGAAAGCGGCGACCCGCTAAGCGGCACGCCCGGTCTTGTCCGCGGATAAGGCCGGGTTTCTCTCTGTGCGCCAGCCTGAAACCCCTTCCCCTGACTTTTTCATTGCGTCTGAGTTGCCTAATAGTCAACCTCAGCCCACACTTAATTGCACCGTCTCGTTACGGGGTAAAACCATCTAAGACAGGGAGATAACCAATGAAATTGTTCAAAGTCGTTGCGGGATTTTTAGTGGCTGCTGTGATGGCGCTGACGCTCAGTGCCTGTGCTCCTACCGCTACCCATGAAGGTACCGGCGGGTATATCGACGATACGGTAATTACCACCAAAGTCAAAGCGAAACTGCTGGATGATCAGGCGCTGAAATCAACCGAGATCAACGTCGAAACCTTTAAAGGTAAGGTTCAGCTGAGTGGCTTTGTCAGCTCGCCGCAGATGGCTAATCGCGCCGTGGCCGTGACGCGCACCGTGGCCGGTGTGAAATCGGTCGTCAACAATATGCAGATCAAATAATCCTGCGGGCGGCTTTCGGGCCGCCCGTTTTTCTCTGTTGGCTCAGAAACGATAGCCAACACCAAAGAAGAACACCCAGGGATCGATGCGCGTATCAATGTTCTTTTGCACGCCGCCTGCCTTAAACTTCACTTCCGTATCAATATCCATGTACCACAGCGACGCGTTCAGCATCCAGTCGCGGTTAATCTGATAATCCAGACCGACCTGGCCGGCAGCGCCCCACGAATCTTTGACGCTGAGATCGCTCAGCCCGGCATCCCGGCCGGTCTGATTGAATTTGGCATCATAGAAGATGGTGTAGTTGATACCGACCCCCACATACGGCCGCACCGCGCTGTTGCTGTCCAGAAAGTAGTATTGCGCCATCAGCGTGGGTGGCAGCTGGCGTACGGTGGCCAGATTACCGGTCGGGCCAAGCCCGACTTTATGGCGGAATGGCGTGGCCGCCAGCAGTTCAACACCCAGATGATCGGTTGCCATCCAGGTCAGCGTCAGACCCAGCTGGGTATCATTGCTGACGCTAAATCCGCCCATTCCCATCACATTGTCAGAGCCTTCAGTGGGCCGCACGGTGGCGCTCCCGGCGCGGACAAACACATCGCCTGCCTGATGGGCCAGCGCCAGTTGGGGAAGCGCCAGCGACATCAGCAGCGCACAGGTTCTCAGTTTCATTATCACTCCTTTGCCAGAACAGGGTATCAGGGCTTTTCGCGGCACCATGTGTACCCTTTTTCCGGCAAAAGATCATCTGCATCAGTTCCGGTTAAGTAGTTAAAAAACAATGATTTGATTCAGATCAATTTTGCCTTTACACGCAGACATAAAATTCCTGTTGCTGAAAGTTCACGGCGAAATTATGTTGCTCTTTCCCTTTGTGATTTTGGTTCGATGCCTCAGGAGTGGCGGGCGATCAGATGAGCGATTCACTTAACCCTTGTATGACCTGCGGCGCCTGCTGCGCCCATTTCCGCGTTTCTTTTTACTGGGCTGAAGCCGATGATGCCGGCGGCGTCGTGCCGGTTGAACTTACCGAGCCCCTGAGCCTGTTAATGCGCAATATGCGCGGCACCAACGACCGCCCCCCGCGCTGCATTGCGCTCCAGGGCGAGCCGGGCAGCTGCGTCTCGTGCGGGATATATTCACAGCTCCCGTCACCCTGCCGCGAATTTGCCATGTCGGGCGAAAATGGCGTGTGGAATGAAGCCTGCGATCGGGCGCGGGCGCGCTACGGCCTGCCTGCGCTTTTTCACCCTTCTTTACCTGATATGACAGAAAGTTATGGCATTGCAGGTGCCAGCCAGCCAGCAGAACATGTACAATCGCCGGGTTAATTAACCCGGTTCCTTCAAGGAGTGTACATGTCTATCACGGCAAGCTCGTTATACCGTGACACAGGAAATTTTCTGCGCCATCAGCTGGTCACCATTGTGCTGATGGCGCTGCTGACCTCGTTTATTACCGTTATTGTTGGCCATGCCTTAACGCCAGGTGAGGATCAGCTTTCGCTGCTGAGCCAGACCGATGACAGCGCCTCATCGCTGTTTGAACTGGTGCAGAACATGTCACCGGATCAGCAGCGCATTCTGCTGCGCGCGTCCGCTGCCGGTACGTTCGCTGCGCTGATCGGCAATACGCTGCTGCTCGGCGGTATGCTGTGCCTGATCCCGATGGTCTCCAGTGGCCAGCGCGTCAGCGCCCTGCGGGCCATCGGCGCCTCTGCCCCGCTGCTGCCGAAACTGCTGTTGCAGACCTTCCTGATTACACTGCTGGTCCAGCTGGGCTTTATGGTGCTGATGGTGCCTGGCGTGCTGCTGGCCATACTGCTGTCGCTGGCGCCGGTGATGCTGGTGAGCGAAAAACAGGGCGTCATCGGTGCCATGCGCGCCAGTATGCGTCTGGCCTGGAAAAACATTAAGGTGATCGCGCCGGCAATTGTGCTGTGGTTACTGGCGAAGATTGTGCTGATGTTTTTCTTCTCCTCACTGACGGTGCTGCCGGCCAACGTGGCGTCTGTGGTGCTGAATGCGCTGGGTAATCTGGTTTCTGCCATTCTGATTATTTATTTGTACCGGCTCTATATGCTGTTACGTTAAGCGTTGCGGCGCTCAGCTGAGCGCCTTAACTGAATGCTTTTGTTCTGACTGGAAACGCTATGAAGCAGTTACTCGATTTTCTTCCCCTGGTGGTGTTCTTCATCTTCTACAAGCTCTATGACATTTTTGTCGCGTCAGGTGCGCTGGTGATTGCTACCGGTATCGCGCTGGTGATCAGCTGGGTGCTGTACCGCAAACTGGAGAAAATGACCCTGTTCACCTTTGTGCTGGTGGCGGTGTTCGGCACGCTGACCTATGTCTTCCACAACGATGAATTCATCAAATGGAAAGTCACCGTCATCTACTCACTGTTCGCGCTGGCGCTGCTGTACAGCCAGTGGTTTATGAAGCAGCCGCTGATCCAGACCATGCTGGGCAAAGAGCTGCAGCTGCCAAGGACGGTCTGGCGCAGGCTGAATATCGCCTGGGCGCTCTTCTTCCTCGCCTGCGGCCTGGCAAATATCTACGTCGCGTTTTGGTTATCGCAGGAATTTTGGGTTAATTTTAAAGTGTTCGGTCTGACTGGCCTCACCCTGCTGTTTACCCTGTTAAGCGGTGTTTATATCTGGCGACAGATGCCGCAGCAGGAACAAAAATAATATCCCGCTGCCCGGTGCTGACCGGGCTTCTCTTCACCTGCAGAAGAACTGAGCAATGGACGAAAAACATAAGTTGCCGCAAGGCGAAATGGTGTCGCGTACCCTGGCGATGCCGGCCGATACCAATGCCAATGGCGATATTTTTGGCGGCTGGCTGATGTCACAGATGGACATGGGCGGTGCCATTATGGCGAAAGAGATCGCTGAAGGCCGCGTCGTCACCGTCCGCGTTGACGGCATGAGCTTTCTCAAACCGGTAGCGGTTGGCGACGTGGTGAGCTGTTACGCCCGCTGCATCCGCACCGGCAATAGCTCTATGACCATCAATGTGGAGGTGTGGATTAAGAAAGTCTCATCCGAGCCGATCGGTCAGACCTACTGCGCCACCGAGGCGGTCTTTGTCTATGTCGCCGTAGATAACGCCGGGAAATCCCGTCCGCTGCCGCCGGGTAAAGCTAACCTCAGCGACTGACCGGCAAAAAAAAGCGGTCATTACGCTGACCGCTTGTGTCGTTTATTCGAGGTTGGCCCCGCCGTTGATGCGGAACACAATGTTCATGGTCAGTCCCGTGCCCGGCCGGCCTGGCTGATAGCGCCACTTTTTCATCGCCGTTTTCACTTCGCGTTCAAACATGTTGCGCGGCTCAGCTGAGATGATGTCGATATTATCCACGCGGCCCTCGCTGTCCACGTCAAACTTCACGCGCACCCGCCCTTCCACACGCAGCGCAAACGCGCGTGCCGGATAAGCAGGCTTGCTGACGCTCATGGCTTTCGGCCCGCTGGAAACCGCGGGAGCTGGCGTCGGGTTCGCTTTCGGTGCCGTCGCTGGCCGCGTCTGCGTGGCTGGCGCATCCTGTTTAAACGGATTATCCGGCGCGCGGGTCTTTGCCTGCGGTTTCGGTTCGGTTTTCTTTACGACCTTTTTCTCAACCTTCTTCCCGGCTTTCTTCTCAACCTTTTTCTCTGCCTGAGGTTTGGGTCGGGGTTCAGGTTTCGGCATGGGCACCGCTTTTGCGACCGGCGGTTCAGGCGCTGGTTCAGGCTCTGGTTCTGGTTGCGGCACCGGTTCTGCTACCGCTGGCGCAGCAGCGGCCGGGGCCGGTTCTGGCTGCACTTCCGGCGCCACCAGGCTGATGCTGATCGGCTGTGAGGCTTTAGGCACCTCAATGGTCTGATGAAGCGAGGCATAGAGGATGCCCGCGATGACCGAAGCGTGAAGCACCACGGAAACAACGACCGCAATGGGGGTACGTGCTGGAAAAGGTGAAGTCAACGTCGTCATATCAGTCTTGTTCATTGAGTGAGGCACAGATTTTAAATGCAAATAGCAATCAGTTTCAATAACTCATGCTGTTGCCTGGCGCAGAAAGGGCATTTTTAACCGCGCCTGCGCTGTATGACGCTGAGATTATCTTTCGTTTGCACTCTGATTACCGATCACTTAACGTGTCTCGCAAATTCGGCCAGTCTAACGGGAGTATCCCATCGTGCTTTACCTCATTTATGCGGAAGATACCGCAGATTCACTGGAAAAACGCAACGCCGTACGTCCCGCTCACCTCGCCCGTCTGCAGCTGCTGCAGGATGAAGGTCGCCTGATTGTGGCCGGACCGCTGCCTGCGGTTGACAGCAACGATCCCGGCCCGGCGGGCTTCACCGGCTCTGCGATTGTTGCCGAATTCCCGTCACTGGAAGCCGCGCAGTCATGGGCCAAAGACGATCCTTACATCGCAGCAGGCGTGTATGAGAAAGTCGCGGTTAAACCGTTTAAACGCGTGTTCTGATCCATGTGGCTGTCGGTGTTACTGCTGGTGACGGTGCTGCTGCTGATTGGGCGGGCACTGTGGCTGTGGCGGCAGCAGGGCTGGCGTCAGGCGCGCCAGCACATTGTGCTGATGGTGGTGCTGGCGGCCGCGCTGCAGATCGTGAATGTCACGCTGGTGCTGCGCGGCCACTAAAGGCCGCACAGCGGCTCAGAGATTCTGGGTAATAAACAGGATGGAGCGGCGCTGCTGCTGCGCCACCTGATGGCGAATGGCGTGAATACGTTTATAGCGCCGTGACTGCCCTTCCAGCCAGCGCGCGCGGCGACGGTGAACCTGGCGTAACATTCTCCAGCGCGCCACTTCGTTTCTGCTTCGTCTCATCACATCCTCTCACACAGACTAAACTCGCCGGGCATTATAGAGATCTGACAAAAAATGCCAAATCGAAACCTTCATTGAAACGTCATTCACGATTAAAGGTTTCACTGACGCACGTCACCACGTAAACTTTGCCCATCAAAGCGCGAACAGGATGTCCACTTAATGGCTACGTTTTATACCCTTATCAGCTGGCTGCTGCTGTTTGGCTACTGGTTGCTGATTGCGGGTGTCACGCTGCGTATTCTGATGAAGCGGCGGGCGGTCACGTCAGCAATGGCCTGGCTGCTTATCATCTATATTCTGCCGCTGGTGGGGATCATTGCCTATCTCTCCTTCGGTGAGCTGCACCTCGGCAAGCGCCGCGCAGAGCGGGCGCGCACCATGTGGCCTTCCACCGCCAGGTGGCTTAGCGATCTCAAACAGTGCCGCCATATTTTCGCCACCGAGCACAGTGACGTTGCGCGTTCGCTGTTTGAACTGTGCCGGCATCGGCAGGGCATTGCCGGGGTTAAAGGCAATCAGCTGCAGCTGCTCACCAGTTCCGACGATGTGATGAAAGCGCTGATCCGCGATATTCAGCTGGCGCGCCACAATATCGAGATGGTGTTCTATATCTGGCAGCCCGGCGGCCTGGCGGACGAGGTGGCAGAATCGCTAATGGCCGCGTCACGGCGCGGCGTGCACTGCCGCCTGATGCTGGATTCTGCCGGCAGCGTGACCTTTTTCCGCAGCCCGTGGGTGGGCATGATGCGTAACGCCGGCATTGACGTGGTGGAAGCGCTGCAGGTGAGCCTGTTACGTGTCTTCCTGCGCCGCATGGATTTACGCCAGCACCGCAAAGTGGTGCTGATTGATAACTATATTGCCTATACCGGCAGCATGAACCTGGTGGATCCGCGCTTCTTCAAGCAGGAGGCCGGCGTCGGCCAGTGGATTGATCTGATGGCGCGTATGGAAGGCCCGGTGGCCACCACCATGGGCATTGTCTACGCCTGCGACTGGGAGATTGAAACCGGTAAGCGTATTCTGCCGCCCGCGCCGGATGGCAACATCATGCCGTTTGAACAGGAGAGCGGCCACACTATTCAGGTGATCGCCTCCGGCCCCGGTTTTCCGGAAGACATGATCCATCAGGCCCTGCTCACGGCTGTTTACTCCGCGCGTGAACAGCTGATCATGACCACGCCCTACTTCGTGCCGAGCGATGACCTGCTGCATGCCATCTGCACCGCGGCGTTGCGCGGGGTGGAAGTCAGCATTATCGTGCCGCGCCATAATGACTCTCTGCTGGTGGGCTGGGCCAGTCGCGCGTTCTTTACTGAGCTGCTGGAAGCCGGGGTGAAAATTTATCAGTTCGAGGATGGCCTGCTGCACACCAAGAGCGTGCTGGTGGATGGGCAGCTCAGCCTGGTGGGCACCGTCAATCTGGATATGCGCAGCCTGTGGCTCAATTTTGAAATCACGCTGGTGGTAGATGATGACGGCTTTGGCAGCGATCTCGCCACCGTGCAGGATGACTATATTGCCCGCTCCCGCCTGCTGGACGGCGCCCGCTGGGCAAAACGTGCCTGGTGGCAACGCATCGTCGAACGACTGTTTTACTTCTTTAGCCCTTTACTGTAAAACGAGCGGAAATATTACCGCCGCAGGGCAAGCAGGAATGACCATGGATTTAAATAATCGCCTTACCGAAGATGAAACGCTGGAACAGGCTTACGATATTTTTCTTGAGCTGGCAGGCGATAACCTCGATCCCGCAGACATCATTCTGTTTAATCTGCAGTTTGAGGAGCGCGGTGGCGCAGAGCTGTTTGACCCGGCAGAAGACTGGCAGGAACACGTGGATTTTGACCTGAACCCCGATTTCTTCGCCGAAGTGGTGATTGGTCTGGGCGAAGCGGATGGCGAACCGATCACCGACATCTTTGCCCGCGTGCTGTTGTGCCGCGAAAAAGACCACAAGCTGTGCCACATTTTGTGGCGTGAATAAGCGATGTAACACAAAAACGCCGGGCAGATGCCCGGCGTTTGCTTTTTGACGCGGCGCTGAGGTTACAGCGGGTCTACCTTCAGGCAGGAGACCGCATGACGGAAGCTGCCTTCCAGCAACGGACGGGTTTTCGCACACTCCGGTCCGGCAATCGGGCAGCGGGTTCGGAATACGCAGCCGGAGGGCGGATTGATAGGCGAAGGCAGTTCCCCTTCCAGCAGCTGGATTTGCTTATTCTTCTCCAGATCCGGATCGGGAATCGGCACCGCCGACATCAGCGCCCGGGTATAAGGATGCTGTGGATTGTTATACACCGCATCATAGGTGCCCAGCTCCACTGCATGGCCTAAATACATCACCAGCACGCGATCGGAAATATGCTTCACCACCGCCAGGTCGTGGGCGATAAAAATCAGCGACAGCCCCATCTCGCGCTGCAACTGCTGCAGCAGGTTGACCACCTGCGCCTGAATCGACACGTCCAGCGCTGAGACCGGTTCATCACAGATGATCAGCTTTGGTTCGAGGATCAGCGCTCGCGCAATGCCGATACGCTGACACTGCCCGCCGGAGAACTCGTGCGGATAACGGTTGATGAGGTTTGGCAGCAGCCCTACCTTCATCATCATAGTTTTAACTTTATCCTTCACCTGCTGGCGCGGCATCTTCGGATAGTAGGTGCGCAGCGGCTCGGCGATGATATCGCCGATGGTCATACGCGGATTCAGCGATGCCAGCGGATCCTGGAAGATCATCTGAATATCACTGCGCGCCTGACGCCACTCTTCCTGACTCTGTCCCAGCAGATCGCGGCCCAGCCAGGCAACGCGGCCGTCGGTCGCTTTTACCAGACCGATAATGGCGCGCGCCAGCGTCGATTTCCCGCAGCCGGACTCACCGACCACACCGAGCGTTTCGCCTTCATACAGGCGCAGGCTGACACCATCCACGGCCTTCAGCGTCTTAGGCGGCTGCCAGAACCACTGCCGGCCATCTTTGATGTCAAAATGCACTTTGAGATCGGCAATCTCCAGCAGCACTTTTTTCTCTTCTGTCAGGGTGCTCATACCAGCTCCTCCACCGGCTTGAAGCAGGCGCGCAGGCGCCCGTCACCAAAGGGTTCCAGCGGCGGCGACTTGCTGCAGATCTCCATGGCCCAGGCACAGCGCGGCTGGAACGGACAGCCCTGCGGCAGGCGCAGCAGATTAGGCGGATTGCCCGGAATGGTGGTCAGGGATTCACCTTCCGCATCCAGACGCGGCACAGCACTAAGCAGGCCAATGGAATACGGATGCGCCGGCTGATAAAACACATCGCGCGCCCGGCCATACTCCATGGTGCGTCCGGCGTACATCACCAGCACTTTGTCACAGATGCCGGCTACCACGCCGAGATCGTGGGTGATCATAATAATCGCGGTGTTGAATTCGCGTTTCAGCTCGTTCAGCAGCGTCATGATTTGCGCCTGTACGGTCACGTCCAGCGCCGTGGTGGGCTCATCGGCAATCAGCAGCTTAGGCCGGCACAGCAGCGCCATAGCGATCATGACGCGCTGGCGCATCCCGCCTGAAAACTCATGCGGGAACATTTTCATGCGCTTGCGCGCCTCGGGCATTTTCACCGCGTCCAGCATGCGCACCGATTCTTCGAACGCCTGTGCGCTGTTCATGCCTTTGTGCAGCTTCAGCACTTCCATCAGCTGCTCGCCCACCCGCATATATGGGTTAAGCGAGGTCATCGGATCCTGGAAAATCATCGCAATCTGTTCGGCGCGCAGCCGGTTCAGCTTGCTTTCCGGCAGGTTGAGAATTTCTGCGCCATTGAATTTCGCCGAGCCTCCGATGCGGCCATTTTTCGCCAGCAGGCCCATCAGTGCAAAGGCAGTTTGCGATTTTCCGGAGCCGGATTCGCCGACAATGCCCAGCGTTTCACCGGCACGCAGCGAAAAGTTGAGATCGTTTACGGCGGTTACATCGCCATCGTGCGTGGCAAAGGTGACGCGCAGATCTTTTACATCCAGCAGCAGGTTTCCGTTTCCCGCCTGCGCAGCCGTCGCCGGCTGAATTTCATGAATAGACATCGGGAAATTCCTTAACGATCTTTCGGGTCGAGGGCATCACGCAGACCGTCGCCGATAAAGTTAAAACAGAACAGCGTTACTACCAGGAAACCGGCCGGGAACATCAGCAGCCACGGCGACACCTCCATTGAGTTCGCGCCGTCACTCAGCAACGCGCCCCAGCTGCTCAGCGGTTCCTGTGTCCCCAGCCCCAGGAAGCTCAGGAAGGATTCAAACAGGATCATGCTTGGTACCAGCAGCGAGGCGTAGACCACCACTACACCCAGTACGTTTGGCACGATGTGACGCAGTACAATATTGCCGGTGGATACCCCGCCGACCTGCGCCGCTTCAATGAACTCTTTGCGTTTCAGCCCCAGCGTCTGTCCGCGCACAATACGTGCCATATCCAGCCAGGAGACCATGCCGATCGCCACAAAAATCAGCAGAATGTTGCGACCGAAAAAGGTCACCAGCAGGATGACAAAGAACATGAACGGAAACGAGTTGAGGATCTCCAGAATACGCATCATCACGGAGTCAATTTTGCCCCCGAGGTAGCCCGCCAGCGATCCATACAGCGTGCCCACCAGCACCGCGATCAGCGCCGAGGCGATGCCCACCATCAGCGAGATACGTCCGCCGATGGCGACGCGCACCAGCAGGTCACGCCCGGAGGAGTCCGTACCAAACCAGTGACCGGAAGTGGTATCAGGCGGTGAGGACATCATCGCCCAGTCGGTATCGTCATAGCGGAACTGCGCCAGCATCGGGGCAAAGATCACGAACAGCGCAATCAGCAGGAGCACCAGCAGGCTGATCAGCGCAGCGCGGTTGTGAATAAAGCGACGCCGCGCATCCTGCCACAGGCTGCGCCCTTCCACTTCCAGCTTCTCGCTGAACGTATCAAGAGCTTCGCTGTTTTTCTTACTTAACATCATGAGCGAGCTCCAGCATCAGTAACGGATTTTCGGATCGATAACGGCATACAGCACATCCACGATCGCATTAAACAGAATGGTCAGCACCCCGACCAGGATGGTCAGGCTCATCACCAGTGAGTAGTCGCGGTTCAGCGCGCCGTTAACAAACAGCTGGCCAATGCCCGGCAGACCGTAGATCGATTCAATCACCATGGAACCGGTAATGATGCCGACAAACGCCGGTCCCATATAGGACAGCACCGGCAGCAGCGCAGGACGCAGTGCGTGGCGCAGCACAATACGGCGCAGCGGCAACCCTTTGGCGCGCGCCGTGCGGATAAAGTTAGAGTGCATGACTTCAATCATCGATCCGCGCGTGATACGCGCAATACTGGCGATATAGGCCAGCGACAGCGCCACCATCGGCAGCAGCATGTAGTTCCACTGCCCGCCGTTCCAGCCGCCGCCCGGCAGCCAGCGCAGGGTGATGGCAAAGATCAGCACCAGCAGCGGTGCTACCACAAAGCTGGGTATCACGACGCCGGTCATGGCGACCCCCATCACCGCGTAATCCCACAGGCTGTTCTGCTTCAGCGCAGCGATGACCCCTGCCGTCACACCCAGCACCACCGCGAGGAAAAAGGCGGCGAGGCCCAGTTTGGCTGAGACCGGAAACGCGTGCCCGACCAGATAGTTCACCGAGTAGTCTTTGTACTTAAACGACGGGCCGAAATCACCGTGCGCCAGCTGAACCAGATAGCTGAGGTACTGTTTGCCGATCGGATCGTTGAGATGGTATTTGGCTTCAATGTTGGCCATCACTTCCGGTGACAGCGTGCGCTCGCCGGTAAACGGGCTGCCGGGTGCCAGGCGCATCATGAAGAAGGAGATCGTAATAAGGATGAAGAGCGTCGGAATAGCTTCCAGAAGCCGACGCAGGATGAATTTTAACATTGCCGTACCTACCAGGCTGTTGCTTCACAAAGTCAAAAAGGCGGCGCCGCAGCACCGCCACTGTCGATAGCCTGAGTGCTATTAGTGCTTAATGATGTACAGATTCTTATCGAGGCTCTTATCCAGCGGATCGTTGCCGGTATAGCCGCCGACGTACGGTTTCACCAGACGCGCGTTGACATAGTAATAGACCGGCACGATGGTGCTGTCCTTATCCAGAATCTGCTCGGCTTTCTGGTAATCGGCCACGCGGGCTTTATCATCGGCAGCCTGCACCGCGTCATGAATCACCTTGTCAAAATCGGCGCTCTTATAGTGCGAAGTGTTACTGCTGCTGTCCGACAGCATGATGTTCAGGAATGAGGTCGGCTCGTTGTAGTCCGCACACCAGGCCGCACGGGAGACGTCAAAGTTGCCCTGATGGCGGGTATCAAGAAAGGTTTTCCACTCCTGGTTCTCCAGCTTGATGTTAACGCCGATATTCTTTTTCCAGATGGAAGAAGCAGCGATCGCCAGCTTTTTGTGCAGATCGGAGGTGTTATACAGCAGGTTAAAGGTCAGCGGCTTGTCAGCGGTGTAGCCCGCTTCAGCCAGCAGTTTCTTCGCTTCGGCGTTACGCTTGTTCTGGTCCCACTTGAACCAGTCCGGTGGCAGCAGCTCCATGCCATCGGTTGCTGGCGGTGTAAAGCTGTACGCCGGCATCTGGCCCTGCGCCAGCACTTTGTTCACCATGATGTCGCGATCCAGCCCCAGCTTCAGCGCGGTACGGACGCGCGGGTCGGTGAATGGCGCTTTCTGGTTGTTGATCTCGTAGTAGTAGGTGCAAAGGTATGGCTTCACCATCAGCTCTTTACCGTTGTCACGCTGCAGCTTTTTAAACAGCTCAATCGGCATGTTGTTATAGGTGATATCGCTGCCGTTTTCCGAGAAGTAGCGGTTAACGTCGCTGACTTCGGAGTTGATCGGCAGGAAGGTCACTTTGTTCAGCACCGTGTGTTCGTTATCCCAGTACTGCGGGTTGCGCACCACGGTGACACGTTCGTTGATTACGTGTGATTCCAGTTTAAAGGCGCCGTTACCCACCCAGTTCTGCGGCTGGGTCCACTGATCGCCGAATTTTTCAATCGCCGGTTTGTAAACCGGGGACATCACGGAGTTGATCAGCAGCTTATAGAAGTAAGGCACCGGCTGGCTCAGCGTCACCTGCAGCGTATGGTCATCCAGCGCTTTAACGCCCAGATCGGTGACCGGTTTTTTACCGGCAATGATGTCGTCCACGTTATCAATGTGGCCATACTGCGGATAGCTGGCATACGGCGACGCGGTTTTTGGGTCCACCAGACGCTGCCAGCTGTACACGAAGTCCTGCGCGGTCACCGGCTCACCGTTGGACCATTTGGCATTTTTACGCAGATGGAAGGTCCAGACTTTGAAATCTTTGTTTTCCCAGCTCTCCGCCACGCCCGGAATCGGCTTGCCGTTGCTGTCGCTGATGATCAGCCCTTCATAGAGATCGCGCGCAATGTTGTCTTCCGGTACGCCTTCAATTTTATGCGGATCCAGCGACTGCACTTCATCGCCGTTACCGCGCACCAGTTCCTGTTTTGCAGCCAGTTCAGTACCTGCCGGCACCGTTGCGGCCAGCGCAGCATTCCCTGCCAGCGTGCCGATGGCCGCCAGTACGCCTGCGGCGATCAGACTTTTTTTCGTGATGTTGTTCATTATTACGCTCCAGTTTTATTATCGTCACCGGGTCGGCAGGCCGCCCGGCGTACCCCGTTTCCGGGAGATCTCCGCCTGTCTGAACGAAGACCACTGCACCCCTGCAGGGTTACCACGGTATCGTGACGTCCGACTGTAGCGCCGGTTCGTCCCGTTACTCAATGTTTCTTTATGTAATAGTATTTCAGCGCCAGCATATCCTGCGGATCGTTACCGGTGAAGCCGCCTACCCAGGGCTTCACCAGCCGCACGCTGACGCGATAATAGACCGGCACAATGGCGGAATCCTGATCCAGTTGCGCTTCCGCCTGCTGATACAGTGCCGCCCGCGCCGTCCGGTCGCTGGTACCCAGCGTCTGCGCCATCAGTGCATCAAAGGCGTCGCTGTGGTAGAAGGCGGTGTTATTGGATGACCCGCCCAGCAGCATATTCAGGAAGGTCGAAGGTTCGTTATAATCGGCGCACCAGGTGGCACGTACCACGTCATATTGCGCCTGACGGCGCGTCTCCAGCAGCGTTTTCCACTCCTGGTTCTGCAGCGTAACCTGCGCACCAAGGTTTTTCTGCCACATTGAGGCTGCGGCAATCGCCTGGCGTTTGTTTTGCTCAGAGGTGTTGTAGAGCAGTGTAAAACGCAGCGGATGTTGCGCGGTGAAACCGGCCTCCGCCAGCAGCGCTTTTGCTGACGCATTGCGCTCCGCCTGACTTTGTCTGGCCCAGGCTGGATCGCGCAGCGTCACGCCCTGCGTAAACGGCGGCGTCAGCCCGTAAGCCGGAATCTGTCCCTGGCCCATGATTTTCTGCGCAATGACATCGCGGTCCAGCGTCAGCTTCAGGGCGGCGCGCACCCGCGCGTCGTTAAACGGCGGCTTTTTGTTGTTGATTTCATAATAGAACGTGCAGAGGAGCGGGCTGATTCTGACCTCATTACCCAGCGTCTGCTGCAGTTTTTTAAACATATCCGGCGGCACGACACTGTTGGTCATGTCCGTTCCGCCGCTGCGGTAGCGATTGATGTCACTGGTTTCTGACGTGAGCGCCAGAAAGGTGCCCTGCTCCAGCACGGTGTGGGCATTGTCCCAGTAGTGCGGGTTACGCTTCACCACAATTTTTTCATTCACTACCCAGTCAGCCAGGGTGTAAGCGCCATTGCCCACATAGTGCTGTGGCTGCGTCCACTGCTCACCCCATTTTTCCACGGCCGGACGGTAAACCGGCTTCATGGAGGTATGTGCCAGCATATCGACAAAATAGGGAACCGGTTCGGATAACGTGACCTGCAGATGATGATCGTCCAGCGCTTTAACACCCAGCGTGTCCGGTGCGGCTTTGCCGGCGAGGATAGCGTCGATGTTGACCACGTGCGCGGTCTGCAGATAGCTGGCATACGGAGAGGCGGTGTGCGGATCGGCCAGCCGCTGCCAGCTGTAAACGAAATCCTGCGCCGTCACCGGCTCACCGTTGCTCCAGCGCGCCGTGGATCGCAGCGTGAATGTCCAGACACGGCCCTCTTCGCTCTGCCATTTTTCAGCCACGCCTGGCACCAGCTGGCCGTTATTATCGGTTTCGACCAGGCCTTCAAGCAGGTTGCGAATAACGTTCGATTCCGGCACGCCTTCTGTTTTTTGCGGATCTAAGGAAGAGACTTCAGAGCCATTATTAATCACGATGCGTTGCACATCAGCTAAGGGTGTGCCGGCCGGAACAGCGGCGCCCTGTACGGATGACAGCCCCACTGACAGGCTGAGCGCCAGACTCACGCGCGCGGCCACTTTCGCTACCTTATATTTCATTAATCAATATCTGCCTTAAACAGGAACCTGATAGCGAGTAAGCAAGAAACGTACTCATTTGCGGCTAACAGATAAAAATTTTTGGATGCACCGGAAATTATCAGAAGCGTTATCCGCACGCCAAAGCTAAACCACAAAAATGTTAGCTAATTCTCTTTTATCACGTCTCGCGATGCAGGAAAAGCGTTAATTAACAGCCTGAATTATTGATTATCATTCTGTTTTTGATAGATAAATTGTGATTTATGCGCGTTATTTGCGCGCCTTTCAACAATTCTGGCAACTTTTACAGCATTCACTGCAATCGCGCAAAATGGCCGTAGCATGCATTGGCTCAGGATTAAAAAACCCTGTTCGATGCTGGAATGAAGAAATTATGCAGAGAGAAATACTGTGATAATTATCACATATTATCGGGATGCTATACGAGGCTGGTCTGCGGTCAGTAGCGAAGGTTATAACCGGCGATGTTTATTAAGCTGGCTGAATAAAAACACCAAAATAGTGCAACCCGCCGATGCAATGCACTATTTTGGTTCATTTTAATGTTTCACGCTGAAAAATAACGCGGCTTAATTTACCAGGCCCGGAAACAGCGCTTTAATGCCGGTGACAACAAATTCAATGCCCAGCGCCATCAGCAATAACCCCATGATACGGGTAATGACGTTAATCCCGGTCTGACCCAGCACCCGCACCATTAAAGGCGCAGCGCGAAACAGCAGCCAGCAGCAGAAGGCGAATACTGCAATGGCCACGCTAAAACCCAGCAGGTTAAGCCAGCTGTGATAACGGGAACTCCAGACGATGGTTGAGCTGATGGCACCCGGTCCGGCCATCAGCGGCAATGCGAGCGGCACCACGCCAATGCTTTCCCGGATAGCGGTTTCTGATTTTTCCTGTTTGTTCTGCTTATCCTCACCGAGTTTGCCGCTGATCATCGACATCGCGATAGTAACAACCAGAATGCCGCCGGCAATGCGGAAAGAATCAATCGAAATGCCAAACAGATGCAGAATGCCGTCGCCAAGAAACAGCGAGGTCCACAGAATGATGGCCACGGCAAGATTGGCTGTCAGGTTGGTTTTATTACGCTCTGCCACTGCCTGATAGCTGGTCATGCTGATAAACACCGGAATGATACCTACCGGATTTACCAGGGCGAATAAACCGACAAAAAACTTAATATAGCCGGACAGGTCAAGTAGCACAGGGGTCAAAATGGGCTCCAGAAGATGGCGTTCAAAACGCGCTTAATGTAGTGCATTAGCCTGCCGGAAAACCAGAGGTGAACACAGAAATATCTGCTGCTTTAGCGGTAAAGTCTGGTTCATCTCTCTGATATGGCCGGACAGTTATCGCATCGTGACTACGTGGTTAACGCGCTGCAAAACGCCCTGCTAACTTTACTTGCAAAAGTCAGAGCTGAAAGGTGTCAGCCCGGATCTGATTTGATCTGCATCAAAATTGACCTCTCCGCACAGGGGTAGTCTATCCCCATCAACCCGTGAAACAGCCACCTTTCAGGGCCAAACCCTTTTAGTAAGCAGCGGCGGCGCGGGCCAGCCTGGCGAAAATATAGCCAGCCCGGCGCTATACTTCAACCTTCAGGCTTGCTTACTAAAAGAGTTTAACTTCCTCAGGAGAGTACCATGGCCGTTACTAATGTTGCCGAACTGAACGCACTGGTCGAACGTGTCAAACAGGCACAGCGTGAATATGCCAGTTTTAGTCAGGAACAGGTGGATACCATTTTCCGTGCAGCCGCGCTTGCCGCAGCCGATGCCCGTATCCCGCTTGCCAAAATGGCGGTTGCCGAATCCGGCATGGGCATTGTTGAAGACAAGGTTATCAAAAACCATTTCGCCTCTGAATACATCTACAACGCGTATAAAGATGAAAAAACCTGTGGCGTGCTGGAAACTGACGACACCTTTGGTACCATCACCATCGCTGAACCGATTGGCCTGATTTGCGGCATTGTGCCGACCACTAACCCGACTTCCACCGCGATTTTTAAAGCGCTCATCAGCCTGAAAACCCGCAACGGTATTATTTTCTCCCCTCATCCGCGCGCCAAAGATGCCACCAATAAAGCGGCGGACATTGTGCTGCAGGCGGCTATCGCCGCCGGTGCCCCAAAAGATATTATCGGCTGGATTGATGCCCCCTCTGTCGAGCTGTCCAATCAGCTGATGCATCATCCGGATATCAACCTGATTCTGGCGACCGGCGGACCGGGCATGGTGAAAGCGGCTTACAGCTCAGGTAAACCGGCAATTGGTGTCGGTGCCGGGAACACGCCGGTGGTGATTGACGAAACCGCCGATGTGAAGCGTGCCGTGGCATCAATTCTGATGTCTAAAACCTTCGACAACGGCGTCATCTGTGCTTCTGAGCAGTCAGTAATTGTGGTGGATGCCGTTTATGACGCCGTGCGTGAACGTTTTGCCAGCCACGGTGGCTATCTGCTGCGGGGCGAAGAACTCAGGGCCGTGCAGAATATCATTCTGAAAAATGGCGCTCTCAATGCGGCTATCGTCGGGCAACCTGCGTATAAAATTGCCGAGCTGGCAGGCATTAGCGTGCCGGTGAATACCAAGATCCTGATTGGTGAAGTCAACGCAGTGGATGAGTCGGAGCCGTTTGCGCATGAGAAACTATCGCCAACGTTAGCCATGTACCGCGCCACAGACTTCAGCGATGCCGTTAACAAAGCAGAGAAGCTGGTGGCGATGGGCGGCATCGGTCACACCTCCTGCCTCTATACAGACCAGGATAACCAGCGCGAGCGCGTACATGCCTTTGGCGACCGGATGAAAACCGCACGCATCCTGATTAATACCCCGGCTTCGCAGGGCGGCATCGGCGATCTGTATAACTTCAAGCTGGCCCCTTCCCTGACCCTGGGCTGCGGCTCATGGGGCGGCAACTCCATTTCAGAAAACGTCGGGCCAAAACACCTTATCAACAAGAAAACCGTCGCCAAGCGAGCAGAAAATATGTTATGGCACAAACTTCCTAAATCCATCTATTTCCGCCGCGGCTCACTGCCTGTTGCGCTGGAGGAAGTGGCGACAGATGGCGCTAAACGCGCTTTCATCGTCACGGACCGCTTCCTGTTCAACAACGGCTATGCGGACCAGGTGACCCGCGTTCTGAAGGCGCATGGCATTGAAACCGAAGTGTTCTTTGAAGTGGAAGCTGACCCGACGCTGAGCATCGTGCGCAAAGGAGCGGAGCAGATGAACAGCTTTAAGCCAGACGTTATCATCGCCCTCGGCGGCGGTTCGCCGATGGATGCGGCGAAAATCATGTGGGTCATGTATGAACATCCGGAAACGCATTTTGAAGAGCTGGCCCTGCGCTTTATGGACATCCGGAAACGTATCTACAAGTTCCCGAAAATGGGCGTGAAGGCCCGTATGGTGGCGATCACAACCACCTCCGGTACCGGTTCGGAAGTCACGCCGTTTGCGGTGGTCACTGACGACGCCACCGGCCAGAAATACCCGCTGGCGGATTATGCGCTGACACCGGACATGGCCATTGTGGATGCCAATCTGGTGATGGATATGCCGCGCTCGCTGTGCGCGTTTGGCGGTCTGGATGCCGTCACGCATGCGCTGGAAGCCTATGTATCCGTGCTGGCTAATGAATACTCTGACGGTCAGGCCTTACAGGCCCTGAAGCTGCTGAAAGAGAACCTGCCAGCCAGCTATCGTGAGGGAGCCAAAAATCCGGTGGCGCGCGAACGCGTACACAATGCGGCCACCATCGCCGGTATCGCCTTTGCCAATGCCTTCCTCGGCGTGTGTCACTCAATGGCACACAAGCTGGGTTCGGAGTTCCATATTCCGCACGGCCTGGCCAACGCCCTGCTGATCTGCAATGTCATTCGCTATAACGCCAACGACAACCCGACAAAACAGACCGCATTCAGTCAGTATGACCGTCCGCAGGCGCGGCGGCGTTATGCGGAAATTGCTGACCATCTTGGCCTGAGCGCCGCCGGTGACCGCACCGCGCAGAAAATTGAAAAACTGCTGGCGTGGCTGGAAGAGATGAAAACGCAGCTGGGTATTCCTGCCTCAATCCGTGAAGCGGGCGTACAGGAAGCGGATTTCCTGGCAAAAGTGGATAAGCTGGCGGATGATGCCTTTGACGATCAATGTACCGGCGCGAATCCGCGTTATCCGCTGATTGCTGAACTGAAACAAATTATGCTGGATACCTATTATGGCCGTCAGTTTTCTGAAGGCGCCGAGCCAGCAGCGGCAAACAGTGAAATCAGCGTCATAAAAGCAGAGAAAAAAACGAAAAAGGCCTGAGTGCCCGCGTTAAAAAACCCGCTACGGCGGGTTTTTTTATATCCGCGGTTTTCAGATCGTCGGTTGTTGCGCATCATGAATGGCATTTAACGAACCGTCTTCGATAGCCTGTTTATAATGTTTGCGGCAGACGGAAATATAGCGTTCGTTGCCGCCAATCACCACCTGCTCCCCTTCACTGAACGGTTTACCGTCCGCATCAAGACGTAACACCATACTGGCTTTACGTCCGCAGTGGCAGACTGTTTTCAGCTCCACCAGCTTATCCGCCCATGCCAGTAAATACTGACTGCCGGTAAATAATTCACCGCGGAAATCAGTTCGCAGGCCATAGCACAGCACCGGAATGTCCATCTTATCGACGACATCCGATAACGCACGCACCTGTTCACGGGTGAGAAACTGACTCTCATCCACCAGGACACAGTGTACCGGCTGCTGCGCATGCTGCGCGGCAATCTCTTCCAGCAGCGCCGTGTCGGCGTTATATAACCAGGCGGGCGAAGAGAGCCCGATACGTGAGCTGACTTTGCCTGCACCAAAGCGGTCATCAATTTCCGCGGTATACACCAGGGTGCGCATACCGCGTTCCTGATAATTGTAAGAAGACTGCAACAGCGCGGTTGATTTGCCTGCATTCATCGCAGAGTAATAAAAATAGAGTTGGGCCATACGCAAAATCTCATCACAGCGTAATTTGTTGCGCGAGAGTCTACCATAAAGCGCGGGCACGGGTGCGGCGGATTAATTTTTATCATTTGCTCAAATTAACGTCAGCCACCCTGAGCGAGCCGGGAAAAAAAGGTACAGCACATTATGATAAAGCCAGACTCGCGCCACGCTTTAATTCCGCTTAATTAACGATGACACCTGAGATTTAGCGTGGAATTTCAGGCAGCCCGGTCAATTTAACCGCGCTAAATTGCCATAACAATATATAAAATGCAGGTTAACCGGCGCTCACCACTTTAACTTTACGTTTTACATATAACTTCGGCTATTGCAGTAATTTTTTTCCAACACTATTATGAGTCGGCAGAACAACTCCCTTTATTATATTTTGAGATTAGGACAATGAGCGAAGCACTTAAAATTCTTAATAATATCCGTACATTGCGCGCCCAGGCCCGGGAATGCTCTCTGGAAACTTTAGAAGAGATGCTGGAGAAGCTGGAAGTTGTCGTGAATGAACGCCGTGAAGAAGAGAGCCATGCGCAGGCAGAAAATGCCGAGCGTACCCGCAAGCTGGAGCAATATCGCGAAATGCTGCTGGCGGATGGTATTGATCCAAACGAATTACTGCAGGCTTTAACGGAAACCAAAACGCCGGGTAAAGCCAGACGTCCTGCCCGTCCGGCAAAATATGCTTATGTCGATGAAAACGGTGAAAACCGTACGTGGACCGGTCAGGGTCGTACACCGGCCGTTATTAAAAAAGCCATTGAAGAACAAGGTAAACAACTGGACGATTTTCTGCTGTAAGGTGCCAGTGCTTCGAACAGTCAGCCATCACGCGCTGTGTTCTGATTTACACCAGGTATAAAAAAAGGAAGCCGCTGGCTTCCTTTTTTTTGCTGATTACTGCTGGTAGAACGCGCGATACCAGTTCACAAATTGCTGTACGCCCTGCTCTACGCTGGTCTGTGGACGGAACTGAATGGCGTCATACAGCGGCTGAGTATCGGCACTGGTTCCCAGCACATCCCCGGGCTGCAGCGGCAGCATATTTTTCACCGCTTCAATACCCAGCGCCTTTTCCAGTGACTCAATATAGGTCATCAGGCTGGTCGGCTGACTGTTACCGATATTATAAACGCGATACGGCGCTGAACTGCTGGCCGGTGAGCCGGTTTCAACCGTCCAGTTTTCATCGGGCTGCGGAATCACATCCTGCAGGCGCACAATGGCTTCGGCAATATCATCGATATAGGTGAAATCGCGCGTCATTTCACCACGGTTATAGACGTCGATAGCTTCACCGGCCAGCATGGCCCGGGTGAATTTAAACAGCGCCATATCCGGTCGTCCCCACGGGCCATAAACAGTGAAAAAGCGCAGGCCAGTGGTAGGAATCTGATAAAGATGAGAATAGGTGTGCGACATCAGTTCGTTGGCTTTTTTGGTCGCCGCATAAAGCGAAACCGGATGATCAACGGAATCATCGGTAGAAAATGGCATTTTGCGGTTCAGACCATAAACGGAACTGGATGAAGCATAGAGAAGATGGCCGATTTTATGATGACGGCACCCTTCCAGAATATTGAGATGCCCCGTTAAGTTCGCATCGGCATACACGTGCGGGTTATCAATGGAATAGCGTACGCCGGCCTGTGCGCCTAAATGAATGACGCGATCAAACGGGTGCTGGCTGAACAGAGAAGAAATGGCCTGGCGGTCTGCCAGGTCCATTTTAATAAAGGTAAATGCGGGATGCTGTCCGATCTGGTCGAGACGCGCCTGTTTCAGACTGACATCATAATAGTCATTCAGGTTGTCGATACCGACAACCTGGTGACCGGCGGCCAGTAAACGCTGGCTGACATGAAAACCAATAAAACCTGCCGCGCCGGTAACCAGAAAATTCATACATCCCTCATTAATTACGCAATTTGAATAGACGCTCCGCGGCCGATTGCATAATAAACGAAGCCGCGTTTGCTGATACGCTCTGGATCATACAGGTTACGACCATCAAAAATCACGGGTTCTTTTAACGCGGCTTTGATGACGTCGAAATCTGGCGCACGGAAATTCTGCCACTCCGTGCAAATCACCAGACCATCGGCACCCTGCAGCGCAGCTTCTTTGGTACCGGTCAGTTTCAGATCGTCACGGTGACCATAGATGCGCTGTGCTTCTTCCATCGCTTCCGGGTCGAAGGCCTGCACGGTAGCGCCCGCTTCCCATAATGCTTCCATCAGCACACGGCTGGACGCTTCACGCATGTCGTCGGTGTTCGGTTTGAACGCCAGGCCCCACAGCGCGAAGGTTTTACCGCGTAAGTCATCACCAAAGTGGCGTTTGATGAAGGTTGGCAGCTTGTTCTTCTGCGAATCATTCACATCTTCCACCGCCTGTAACAGGCGCGGCGTGTAACCAATCGACTCCGCAGTGCGAATCAGCGCCTGCACGTCTTTCGGGAAGCATGAACCGCCGTAGCCACAGCCCGGATAGATGAAGTGATAACCGATACGTGAATCCGAACCGATGCCCTGACGCACTTTTTCGACGTCGGCACCCAGGCGCTCAGCCAGGTTGGAAATCTCGTTCATGAAGCTGATTTTGGTCGCCAGCATGCAGTTCGCAGCATACTTGGTCAGTTCCGCACTGCGGATATCCATCAGAATCATGCGGTCGTGGTTACGGTTGAATGGCTCATACAGCTCACGCAGCAGCTCCACCACTTCGTCGTTGTCGGTGCCGACAACGATACGCTCCGGACGCATGCAGTCATTTACCGCTGCGCCTTCCTTGAGGAATTCCGGGTTGGAAACTACGTCAAAGGTCATGCTGACGTTACGTTTCTGCAGCGTCTCTTCCATCACGGCACGCACGCGGTCAGCGGTGCCCACCGGAACGGTAGATTTGTCGATCACCACTTTATGATCGTTCATGTATTGCGCAATGGTGCGCGCAACCGCAGTCACATATTTCAGGTCGGCGGAACCATCTTCATCCGGTGGGGTTCCCACGGCGATAAACTGCATTACACCGTGATTTACGCCCTCTTCCGCGTTGGTGCTGAACTTAAGGCGACCCGCTTCGTAATTAGACATAACCAGCGGCGTCAGGCCGGGTTCGAAAATCGGGATGATGCCTTTTTTCAGGTTTTCGACTTTTTTCTCGTCGACATCAATACAGAGAACGTCATGTCCGACTTCGGCCAACACCGCAGCCTGAACCAGACCGACATAGCCGATACCAAATACAGTGACTTTCATTGAATTATCCTGTGTTTAATGAATTACTTTTTGTTGCCTACTGCACCGTCGAGCCACTGTGCGAAATCTTTGCCCAGCACCGGATGACGAACGCCGTATTCAACAAAAGCTTGCATATAACCCAGTTTGTTACCGCAGTCATGGCTGACACCGGTCAGGTGATAAGCTTCCACGGTCTCTTTTTCCATCAGCATGGCGATAGAGTCAGTCAGCTGAACTTCGCCGCCTGCGCCCGGAGGGGTTTTCGCCAGCAGAGGCCAGATGTCCGCAGACAGTACGTAACGGCCCACTACCGCCAGGTTTGAAGGCGCTTCAGACGCTTTTGGCTTCTCAACCACGCCTACCATTGGTGCGCTCTGGCCTGGTGCCAGTTCAGCGCCCTGGCAGTCCACCACACCATAGGCGGTAACGTCTGCAACAGGCTCAACCATGATCTGGCTGTGACCGGTTTCTTCAAAGCGGCTCAGCATTTCTGCCAGGTTGTCTTTGGTTGGGTTTGATTCGTATTCGTCGATGATCACGTCCGGCAGAATGACCGCCACCGGCTCGTCACCCACCAGCGGGTGTGCACACATCACTGCGTGACCCAGGCCTTTCGCAATACCCTGACGAACCTGCATGATGGTCACGTGCGGCGGGCAGATAGACTGGATTTCATCCAGCAGCTGACGCTTAACACGTTTTTCCAGCATGGCTTCCAGTTCGAAGCTGGTATCGAAGTGGTTTTCGATGGAGTTTTTAGAAGAGTGTGTAACCAGCACAATCTCGTTGATGCCCGCAGCAATACACTCGTTGACGACATACTGGATCAACGGCTTATCGACCAGCGGTAACATCTCTTTTGGAATAGCTTTGGTAGCAGGCAGCATACGCGTACCCAGACCTGCAACCGGGATTACCGCTTTTTTTACTTTTGACTTATAGGCAGACATCAAATACCTCTCTTAATAGGCCGTTCAAGTTAATACTTGATATGTCGGTTTAAAAAACGAAATGAGTATATCAGTTACTGTCAGACGGATTTATCCTGGATGAAGTTAATCCACGGAATTTAAGACTATTACCCAAGTGTAAAGCTTAGCTCTGGCCCTGTCTTTAACCCGCCTGAAATATACCTTCAGCTGGCTATTCTTCGGTCGATAACATTAAACGCAGCCGGCCGCCAGCGCCCCAGACATGGCACTGCCACGCGTCCGCGCGCTGACTGATTTGATTGAGATGTGTACTGCCCATCGTGCCCAGCGGCACGCCATTACTGAGCTGAATTTGCTGTGCATGAATATGCAGCGTGGCGTTAAGTCCGGCAGAAACCAGAATCAGGTTATTTAACGGACGATGATAGTAGCCGACTAATAACGGGAATTGTCCCTGCAGGTTAGCCTGGCGCAGCAGCATATTCACCTGACGTAATAAGCCATTCAGTTCAGGCAGCCGCTGCTTCTGGCCTGAAAGTTGCTCCTGCAGCAGACCATTAAACAGCGCGCGCAGCAGCAGCGCCGCCAGCACGCCATTATCACCGGCACGCGTGACATCCAGACAGTAAAACGCAAGATCTTTGTCTGACAAGGCCGCAATATCCAGCACCAGACCGGGTTGTTCAGCCATGGTGAGCTGTCGATAGTTGATCCGGCAGTTGGCGATTGTTTGCTGCACGGGAGGTTGCAGCTGCTTCAGCAGTTTGGCTGCCGCCAGCGGATCGCGCACCAGCGCATCCCAGTCCTGGAAAAGCTGCTCATCTTCTTCCACTTTTGACGTGAACATGGAGGGATAAAGACACTCGAACACCGCCTCGCGGAAGCGTTCAGGATCTTTTAACGGCTTAAGCAACACGTCCTGTACGCCGAGGCGCAGCACGTGCGCAATATCGGCCATATTCTGCGTTGCGGAAATAATTAACACGGGTACGCTGTTGCCCGCACTGCGGATGCGCTCAACAAATGGGATGCCTCCCATACGCGGCATTTCCAGATCGCAAATGACCAGATCCACATCCTGTGCATTGAGCAGGCTCAACCCGTCCAGCCCGTCACCCGCTTCCAGCGTGGTGGCACCGAGCCCCTTTAACATCGTGTCCAGCAATGAACGGAAAACGACCTCATCTTCGACAATGAGTATCTTTTTGCCGAGTAGTGGTTTTTCCATTCTCTCCCCCTGCGTACCAGATATTTTAATAGTGGTTCATAAAGCTCAGTTGCGCCTTTCAGAATCGGCTGAAGCCACAACCCCGGTGAATGAACAACTGATTATCTGCTACGGACCAGCGGTAATAGTTCATCCATTTTTTTCTCAACGGCAGCCTTGCCTGCCGCAATGGCTTCTCCGGCACGATGAAAGTCCAGCGTTGAAATCTGCGGACAAAAAGGCTGGATTAGCACATCCGGCGGATCGCCTGCCATACGGTTGCGCTTCAGGCGATTTTCCAGAACCTGTATTGATGTCGACATAATTTCCATCGCGCCAGGTGACTGGCTGGCGCGACGGTGCGTCAGTCCCAGCAAACGCTGACGCAATTTCCTGCCCCAGGTTAACGCTTCGGCAGTGGCGATTTCCTCACCATTCTGCGGCGTCACCGATAACATATCCTGCTGCATCAGGTGCGCATCGTGCTGCAAATCCACGGCAATCACAATGTCTGCGCCCAGCGCGCGTGTCAGGGAAACCGGCACCGGATTGACCACCGCGCCGTCCACCAGCCAATAACCATTGTAGCCAACAGGCGGCAATAAGCCTGGCATACTACACGAAGCGCGCACAGCCTGATGCAAATCCCCTTCTGTCAGCCACAGCTCGCGCCCGGTACTGAGGTTGGTGGCCACGACGCCAAACGGTATGTCGCACCCTTCAATATGTTCAGCCGGGATCAGCTGACGGATGTGGCTGAACACCCGGTCGCCCCGTAATAATCCGCCGCGCTGCCAGGAGAGATCCATCAGGCGAATCACGTCCCAGTAGCGAAACGCGCTCACCCACTTTTCCATCAGGCCAAGGCGGCCGTTGACATAGGCAGATCCCACCAGGGCGCCAACCGAGCAGCCTGCCACGACATCTATCTCAATGCCGGCACGCTCCAGCGCATTGATTACGCCGATGTGCGCCCAGCCTTTTGCCGCACCGGAACCCAGTGCCAGCCCGATTTTGACCTTTCTCATGGTCCCTCGTGCGTTAGGTGATACGTAGCATCACGCCAGACAGTCGGCTACCATAGCGCACGCTTACTTTAACCTGAATCACTCACAGGAGATAACGTGTCCGAAACGTGCCCCTGCTGCAGCGGAAAGCAGTATAGCCTATGTTGCCAGCCCTTTCTGGAAGGCCAGGCGATTCCCGCCAGCGCCGAACAATTAATGCGCTCACGCTACTCAGCCTATGTCCGGCATCATGCAGCGTATCTGACATCCACCTGGCACACCAGTAAACGTGTGGCCGGGCTGGAGACGTTATTGTCTGAAAGTTTTGCCGGCACCGAGTGGCTGGGCCTGAATGTAACCCGTTGTAATCCCGGAAGCCATGAGAATGAAGCCTTCGTGACTTTTTTTGCACGCTACCGCGAAAACGGGCGCACTTCGGCCATCAGTGAATGTTCACGCTTTCTTCGCGAGGATCAACGCTGGTACTATGTCGACGGAACCACGCCAGAGATTGGGCGTAACGATCGCTGTCCTTGTGGCGCCGATAAAAAATACAAAAAATGTTGTGGCTGACCTGACGCATCCCCAACGGCTTTACCATTCATCGCTTTGACAGGACTCTGATTGAGATGCAAGCGCAAACCATGCAACGAAAAGTATTACGGACCATTTGCCCTGATGCGAAGGGTCTGATCGCCAAAATCACCAATATTTGTTACAAGCATGAACTGAACATTGTGCAGAACAATGAGTTTGTTGATCACCGCACCGGGCGTTTCTTCATGCGCACCGAACTGGAAGGGATCTTCAACGACAACACGCTGCTGGCGGATCTCGACAGCGCGCTGCCTGCGGGTTCAGTCCGAGAACTGCACACCGCCGGTCGTCGTCGCGTGGTGATACTGGTGACCAAAGAGGCGCACTGCCTTGGCGATTTACTGATGAAGAGCGCGTTTGGCGGTCTCGACATGGAAATTGCCGCCGTCATCGGTAATCACGATACGCTGCGTTCGCTGGTTGAACGTTTCGACATTCCGTTTGTGCTGGTGAGCCACGAAGGACTGACGCGTGAAGAGCATGACAACCGCATGGCCGATGAGATTGATCGTTATCAGCCGGATTATGTTGTGCTGGCAAAATATATGCGTGTGCTGACGCCGGCGTTTGTCCAGCGCTATCCGAACCAGATCATCAACATTCATCACTCCTTCCTGCCCGCCTTCATCGGTGCGCGCCCTTATCATCAGGCGTATGAGCGCGGGGTGAAAATCATCGGTGCTACGGCGCATTACGTGAATGACAACCTGGATGAAGGCCCAATCATTATGCAGGACGTAATAAATGTCGATCACAGCTACACGGCTGAAGAGATGATGCGTGCCGGACGCGATGTGGAAAAAAATGTGCTGAGCCGCGCGCTGTATAAAGTGCTGGGGCAGCGCGTCTTTGTCTACGGTAACCGCACCATTATTCTGTAACGCGGCGGGCGCTGAATTGCTTAACTCTTCAGCGCCACGCGTAAAAAGTGGGCAAACGATTGATATTTTTCAACGGGGCGCTTTACAGGCCGAACGCATTTGGTATGATGCGCCCCGCTTTCAGGCATAAAGATTCAGGCCAGTGGCGGGATTCCCGAGCGGCCAAAGGGAGCAGACTGTAAATCTGCCGTCATCGACTTCGAAGGTTCGAATCCTTCTCCCGCCACCATCTGAATCACTCTTCCGCCTGAATCTTATGAGCTTCATATCCCGGGCGGGATTCCCGAGCGGCCAAAGGGAGCAGACTGTAAATCTGCCGTCATCGACTTCGAAGGTTCGAATCCTTCTCCCGCCACCATCCTCTGTTGCACCCTGCTGATAGTGTTCCCCTGCGTTACCGATACTCTCCGGAGAAGGATGAGAAGCTTCGACCGAAGGTTCGGGTCGAACACCGTGAGACAACGCGCGAACGCGCGGCCCGCAGGGTGAGCCGCCTGCGGCGAATCATCCTTCTCCCGCCACCATCCTCTGTTGCACCCTGCTGATAGTGTTCCCCTGCGTTACCGATTCTCTTCGGAGAAGCATCGACTGTGTCCCCTCACGCACCTGCGCGTTCTGCGGTTTGCCTGCCGCCATCGGCGGATTCAGCCGATGACTTTTACCGTAAAACTCGTTACCATCCCGGCAAACTTATGCGGATAAAATGGCTGTGAAATGAAATTTGTCTCTTTCAACATCAACGGGTTGCGCGCGCGCCCTCATCAACTGGAAGCGCTGGTGGAACAGCATCAGCCGGATGTGATCGGGCTGCAGGAAACCAAAGTCCATGACGACATGTTCCCGCTCGAAGAGGTCAGCCGGCTCGGCTATAACGTGTTTTATCACGGTCAGAAAGGCCATTACGGGGTCGCACTGTTAACCAAAGAACAGCCCGTGATGGTGCGCCGTGGTTTTCCGGGAGATGATGAAGACGCCCAGCGTCGCCTGATTATGGCGGAAATTGCCAGCCCGATTGGCGACATCACGGTCATCAACGGCTATTTCCCGCAGGGTGAAAGCCGCGACCATCCGGTTAAATTCCCGGCGAAAGCCAAATTTTACCGCGATCTGCAGGACTACCTTGAGCAACAGCTCAGCGCCGATAAGCCAGTGCTGATAATGGGTGACATGAATATCAGCACCACCGATCTGGACATCGGCATTGGTGAAGAGAGCCGCAAGCGCTGGCTGCGCGCGGGCAAATGTTCATTCCTGCCGGAAGAGCGCGAGTGGATGGATCGTCTGCTGCAGTGGGGCCTGGTTGATACCTGGCGCGAGAAAAATCCGGAAACGGCAGACCGTTTCTCCTGGTTTGATTACCGCTCAAAAGGGTTTGATGACAATCGCGGCCTGCGTATTGATTTGCTGCTGGCGAGCGCGCCCCTGGCGTCGCGCTGCATCGACAGCGGCATTGACTACGCTATCCGCGCGATGGAAAAACCCTCCGATCATGCCCCCATCTGGTCTACCTTCTCGCTGTAAAACCGCGCGTGACGCCGCAGCGTCACGCCGTTTCATTTGATGATTTTCCAGATCAGCGGATTGGTTCCCAGCACTTTCTCATCACGTGCGCACTGCAGCAATACCCCTTCTGCTTTCACCACCGCGCCTTCTGAATAGGTGCGGTTTTCATAAATACAGCACTGCAGACACGCAGGCTGGCGGTTTTGCCCCTGCGTCCACGCCTCCGGCGGCATATCCACCACCACATCGGTGTTATTCCCGCTGCGGTACTCCTGCGGCTGGCGATTTGCCAGCGCGGCATGGCTGCACAGCAGTAATCCACTCAGTAACAGCACGGCATAACGCATGCTTACGTCTCCTTTTTTGTGCGCCGGGTGAATTTGGCTTTGCTGCGTTTCGGCCCGGTCGCGGCCAGTCCCCGAAATGCCTGCAGCGAAGGTCGCTGACGCGCCTCGCCGATCAGTCCGGTCAGCGTACTGACCAGCGGTTGCATAAACTCCTCATAGCGGCAGGCTTTTTCACTGATACGGGTAAGCGTGGATTCCCAGTGTGCCGTCATATCCGGCCGGGCGGCCATCTCCGGCAGAGCATGGATCAGTGCCCTGCCGGCGTCCGTGGCATGAATATAGCGGCCTTTTTTCACCAGAAACGTGCGGCGAAACAGCAGTTCGATAATGCCGGCTCGCGTCGCTTCCGTCCCTAAACCATCGGTCGCACGCAGCACTTTCTTTAATTCTTTATCCTGCACAAAGCGCGCAATACCGGTCATGGCGGAGAGCAGTGTCGCATCGGTAAACGGGCGCGGCGGTTGCGTCTGTTTCGCCAGCACCTCACCGCGTTCACACAACAGCTCATCCCCTTTGCTCACTACCGGCAGCGGCGTGCCGTCATTCTCTTCGTCGCGCTCTTTACTGCCAAGCAGCGCACGCCAGCCTGCTTCCGCCAGAAAGCGGGCTTTCGCGACGAATTTCCCGCCACCAATATCCAGATCAATCACACATTTGCGGAACACCGCGTCCGGGCAAAACTGCATCAGATACTGGCGGGCAATCAGGCCGTAAATCTTCGCTTCATTGTCGCTGAGCGTGACGTTGCTCGCGCGGGCTGTCGGGATGATGGCATGGTGCGCGTCCACTTTCTTATCATCCCAGCAGCGATTTTTCCGCTCCGGGTCAAAATCGTCCGGCGGCGTCAGCGCAGGCTGATGCGCCTGAATCGCTTTCAGCACTGCATGGCGTCCGGCAAAATGCTCGTCCGGCAGATAGCGGCTGTCGGAACGCGGATAGGTAATCAGCTTGTGGGTTTCGTACAGGCGCTGACAGCAGTCCAGCACGTTCTGCGCGCTAAGGCCAAACCGTTTTGCGGCTTCAATCTGCAGGCTGGAGAGTGAGAACGGCAGCGGTGCACTCTCGGATTCACGCTTGTCGTTATAACCAGTGACCCATGCCGGTTTACCGTTGATGCGCGCCAGCACATGCTCAGCCAGCGGACGATGCAGTAAACGCCCCTCTTCATCCTGCCACGGCTCGCAGGCGTCGCTGGGAACCCAGCAGGCGACAAAGCGCTCCTCCGCGGGCGTGACAATGTGGGCTTTCACTTCGAAATATGCTTTTGGTTCGAAGTTTTCGATCTCTTCATCGCGTCGCACCACCAGCCCCAGCACCGGTGTCTGCACGCGCCCGACAGAGAGCACACCGTCATAACCGGCATTGCGCCCCAGCAGCGTCCAGGCGCGCGTCATATTGATACCGTAGAGCCAGTCAGCGCGCGCGCGCGCCAGCGCCGAGACGCAGAGCGGGATAAACTCGCGGTTTTCGCGTAAGCGGTTAACCGCCCGTTCCACCGCGGCCGGGTTAAGATCGTTAATCAGACAGCGCTGCACTTTCTGGCGCTTTTCAGCCGGCAAATGCAGATAATCCAGCACCTCATCAACCAGCAGCTGGCCTTCGCGATCCGGGTCGCCGGCGTGTACCACTTCGCTGGCCTGCTGCAGCAGGCCTTCAATCACTTTAAGCTGCTTCGCAACCGAGGGGCGCGGCTGTAAGCGCCACTTTTCGGGAATGATCGGCAGATCGGCCAGGTTCCAGCGCGCATACCGGCTGTCATAGCTATCCGGCTGCGCCTGCTCCAGCAGGTGACCAACGCACCAGGTCACCACCTGATCATTTCCGCAGGCAATATAGCCATCGCCGCGGCGATGCGGTTTAGGCAGCACATCGGCAATGGCCCGTGCCAGACTGGGTTTTTCAGCAATAAACAAACGCATGCAGTGCGCCGATCCTTAACGTCAGGTAATTACAGTAATCAGAGGCTTTGTTGCGTCTGCAGGAAACAGTTCGCCAATGGCGGCGACGTCAACGCCGGCTTCTGCCGCGCAGCGCCGGAAGGCGGCCACCGCGCTGGCGTCTACCGCCACCAGCAGTCCGCCGGAGGTTTGCGGATCGCACAGTAATGCGCGGGTCGCTTCATCCATCGCCGAAACCTGCGCGCCATAGCTGGCAAAGTTACGTTCAGTGCCGCCCGGCACGGCACCGGTGGCAATATAGTCATCCACGCCGGGCAAGCGGGGTACCTGGCCGGCCCGGATTTCCGCCCGCAGTCCGGAGCCGTGACACATCTCGCTCAGATGTCCGAGCAGACCAAATCCGGTCACGTCGGTCATGGCGCTGACGCCAGCCAGCCGGGCAAAATCTGCACCGGCACGGTTCAGCTGGCACATCACCGCCGCCGCCAGCGACTGATGTTCCGCCCGCAGCACCCCCCTTTTTTCCGCCGTGGTGAGAATGCCGATGCCAAGGGGTTTGGTGAGAAACAGCGTACTGCCGGCCTGCGCTGCGCTGTTCTTCTTCACGCGCGCCACGTCAACAATACCGGTCACGGCGAGGCCAAAAATCGGCTCCGGCGCGTCAATTGAGTGCCCGCCCGCCAGCGCAATGCCTGCCGCCTGACAGGCAGCACGCCCTCCTTCCACCACCTGTTGGGCAACCTCCGGACTGAGCACATTCACCGGCCAGCCGAGGATGGCAATCGCCATGATCGGCTTGCCGCCCATGGCATAGATATCGCTGATGGCATTGGTCGCCGCAATGCGGCCAAAGGTGTGCGGATCGTCGACGATGGGCATGAAAAAATCGGTGGTGCTGACCACGGCGGTGCCGTTGCCCAGATCGTACACCGCGGCGTCATCGCGGGTTTCATTCCCCACCAGCAGCTGCGGATCGTGAAACGCGGTCAGTTCACTGCGAAGAATCGTTTCAAGCACCTGCGGCGAGATTTTACAGCCACAGCCGGCACCGTGGCTGTATTGTGTCAGACGAAGCGGTTCACTCATGGCGGGTTCCTTATGCGCTGAACAGAAGGCGTTATGTTAGCCTGGCTGCCAGCCGGTGATAAGCATCGCACGCCCGGAGAGCGATCTTTCGCACAGGCTCTGTGCAACGCCAGCCACCCTGCCGCAGAAACCCGCCGGTGTCTGTCAGAAATAACTGACAAAGTCGCGGGTATCCGGCGCGACAACCGTGGTGCTGGCTTTCAGCTGCGGCGTACCCAGATAGAGAAAGCCGACAATCGCATCCTGTTCGCGACAGCCAAAGGCTTCACGCACCTGCGGATGGTCAGTCCACGGCCCGCTGCGCCAGATACCGTTGAAGCCCTGCGCAGCCGCGGCCATCTGCATCGCCATCACCGCACATCCTGCCGAGAGCAGCTGCTCCCAGCGCGGCACTTTTTCCGACGGCGTACAGTGCGCCACTACGGTGATAATCATGGGCGCGCGGAAAGGTGCCGCAGCGGCTTTCGCAATGGCTTTGTCATCCAGATTGCTGTCGCGGGCGGCCTGTTCCAGCAGCCTGCCAAAGCGCTCGCGCCCTTCATTCTCCACAATGATGAAGCGCCACGGCTGCAGCGTGCCGTGATCGGGCGCGCGCATGCCGGCATGCAGAATGTTTTGCAGTATCTCGCCGGCCGGTGCCGGTTCGGTCAGGCGTGAAGCTGAACGACGATTAACCAGTAAATCCAGTGCATCCATAATGAGTCTCCCGTGACGAAAATGCGTGGCCTAATCCTGGCACAGCGCGATCTTTTGTAACAGTCTGGCGCGATTTCCTGCTGACTTTTCACACGCCGCTCTTTAGGATGGAGCCAACCTCGGGGCAGGCCGCGTGCCGCCTGCTCTGGCTACGTGAATATGGAGAGTTTATGCGCACATTGTGGCGAATCATTGCAGGCCTGTTCCGCTGGAGCTGGCGGGTGCTGAATTTTATTCGTGAATTTATTCTGAATCTCTTTCTGATTGTGTTGATTCTGGCTGGGGTGGGTATCTGGCTGCAGATCTCCGGCAGCAACAGCAGCGAACCGGTCCAGCAGGGTGCGCTGAAAGTCGATCTCAGCGGCATGCTGGTGGACAAACCCTCGGTCAGCAATCGCCTGAGCCGTATCAGCCGTGAGCTGCTGGGAACCAGCAGCGATCGCCTGCAGGAGAATTCACTGTTTGATGTCGTGGAGGCTATCCGTCAGGCAAAAAGCGACAAAAACATCACCGGTATCGTGCTGGATCTGCGTGATTTTGCCGGCGGCGATCAGCCGTCGCTGCAGTATGTCGGTAAAGCGCTGCGCGAATTCCGCGATAGCGGCAAACCGATTTTCGCCATTGGCGACAGCTACAGTCAGGCGCAGTACTATCTGGCCAGCTATGCCAGCAAAATCTATCTCTCGCCACAGGGCACGGTGGATTTGCACGGCTTTGCCACTAACGGCCTGTATTACAAGACGCTGCTGGACAAACTAAAGGTCAGTTCGCACGTGTTCCGTGTTGGCACCTATAAATCCGCCGTAGAGCCGTTCCTGCGTGATGACATGTCACCGGCAGCGCGCGATGCTGACAGCCGCTGGGTGGGTCAGCTGTGGCAGAACTATCTGAACACCGTCGCAGCGAATCGCCAGATCACACCGGATCAGCTGTTCCCTGGCGCTGCCGGGGTGATCAGCGGTCTGCAGGCGGTTCAGGGCGATACCGCCAGGTACGCGCTGAACAACAAGTTGGTGGATGTGCTGGATACGCGCGCTGCGGCCGATCAGCAACTGGTGAAAACCTTCGGCTGGGATAAGGCGAACAATGATTACCGCAACGTCAGCATCTATGACTACAACGTGAAACAGCCACCGCAGGGTCAGGCAGGTAACATCGCGGTGATTCTGGCCAGCGGTGCCATCATGGACGGTGAAGAGCGCGCCGGTAACGTGGGCGGTGACACCACTGCGGCGCAGATCCGCGATGCGCGGCTGGATCCGAAAATCAAAGCTATCGTGCTGCGGGTGAACAGCCCGGGCGGCAGCGTTACCGCCTCTGAAGCGATCCGCGAAGAGCTGGCAGCGGCCCACGACGCCGGGAAACCGGTGGTGGTCTCGATGGGCGGTATGGCGGCGTCGGGCGGTTACTGGATCTCTACCCCGGCGGACTATATCGTGGCGGCGCCCAGTACGCTCACCGGCTCCATCGGTATTTTTGGCGTGATTAACACCGTTGAAAACAGCCTGAGCGCCATTGGCGTGCATAGCGATGGCGTAGCCACTTCACCGCTGGCGGACGTGGCAACAACGAAAGCCCTGCCGCAGGAAGTCCAGCAGCTGATGCAGCTGACCATTGAAAATGGCTACCGCAATTTTGTCGGGCTGGTTGCCTCATCGCGCCACAAAACGCCAGAGCAGATTGACGCGATTGCGCAGGGCCACGTCTGGACAGGCAGTGATGCCAAAGCCAACGGCCTGGTGGATGCGCTGGGTGATTTCGACGATGCCGTCGCCAAAGCGGCTGAACTGGCCAAAGTGACCCAGCCGGCGCTGAGCTGGTATCAGGACGACCCAGGGATGCTGGATCTGTTGCTGAATCAGATGAATGCGTCGGCGCAGGCGGTACTGCCCGCGTCACTGAAAGCCTGGCTGCCCGCGCCAGTGACTGACGTTATGAGCGCCATGCAGGCACAGCCGGGGCTGCTGAATCACCTTAACGATCCCCAGAACCGCTACGCCTTCTGCCTTAACTGCGGCAACGTACGGTAAACTTTACAGCCCGGCCGCTGGTCGGGCTGCTTTTCCCCGGTAATCCCCTTATACTGCGCGTTTTACGGCAAGCCTGAGTTCATTCATGCAAAAGAAAAATATCTATGTAGCCTACACGGGCGGTACGATCGGGATGCAGCGCTCTGCGCAGGGTTATATTCCGGTCTCCGGCCACCTTCAGCAGCAGCTGGCGAATATGCCCGAATTCCATCGGCCAGAAATGCCGGACTTTACCATTCACGAATATCAGCCGTTGATCGACTCCTCGGATATGACGCCGCAGGACTGGCAGGCGATCGCCGACGACATCCGGCAAAACTATGACCAGTATGACGGTTTTGTTATCCTGCATGGTACCGATACCATGGCGTTTACCGCCTCGGCGTTGTCGTTCATGCTGGAGAACCTGGCCAAACCGGTGATTGTGACCGGCTCTCAGATTCCGCTGGCGGAACTGCGGTCAGATGGTCAGCAGAACCTGCTGAATTCCCTTTATGTGGCGGCGAACTATCCGATAAACGAAGTGACGCTGTTTTTTAATAACACGCTCTATCGCGGCAACCGCACCACGAAAGCGCACGCGGATGGCTTTAACGCCTTCGCTTCACCGAACCTGTCGCCGTTACTGGAAGCCGGTATTCATATCCGCCGCCTGAACACGCCTCCGGCCCCGCAGGGCAGCGGCGATCTGGTGGTGCATCCGATTACCCCGCAGCCTATCGGCGTGGTGACCATTTATCCGGGCATCTCAGCCGATGTCGTGCGCAACTTCCTGCGTCAGCCGGTGAAGGCACTGATCCTGCGCTCTTATGGCGTTGGCAACGCGCCGCAGAATGCCGAGTTCCTGGCAGAACTGCAGCAGGCCAGCGAACGCGGTATTGTGGTGGTCAACCTGACGCAATGCATGTCAGGTAAAGTCAATATGGGCGGTTACGCCACCGGCAACGCACTGGAGCATGCGGGGGTGATCAGCGGTTTTGATCTCACCGTTGAGGCCACGTTAACAAAACTGCATTATTTGCTGAGTCAAAACCTCACCAGCGCCGAAATTCGTGCCAAAATGCAGCAGAATTTACGTGGCGAACTGACCGACGATTGATACGGAGCGTAGAAGTAATGAAGCGGGCATTGATAATTATCGATATCCAGAACGATTTTTGCCCCGGCGGGCCGATGGCCGTGCGTGAAGGCGACCAGACGGTAGCCGTTGCCAATCGTTATGCACGTGAATTCCGCGCGCGCGGCGAATGCGTGGTGGCGCTGCAGGACTGGCATCCGGCTAACCACGGCAGTTTTGCCTCAGTCTCCGGCGAGCCGGTATACACCCTGGGCGAACTGAACGGTCTGGCACAAATCTGGTGGCCGGATCACGGCGTGGAGCATTCACCAGGCGCCGATTTCCATCCCGATCTCGACCGCAGCCTCATTGATGCCGTCTTCCATAAAGGCGGCGACGTGGATGTGGACAGCTACAGCGCCTTTTTCGATAACGGCCACCGCCGTAAAACCGAGCTGGACAGCTGGCTGCGCGAGCGCGGCATTACCGATCTGGTCATGCTGGGACTGGCGACCGATTACTGCGTGAAGTACAGCGTGCTGGATGCGCTGGAGCTGGGCTACAACGTGCAGGTGGTAAAAGAGGGATGTCGCGGAGTGAATCTCAACCCGGATGACAGCGATATCGCTATCGCGCAGATGCGGGCGCAGGGTGCCGTCATTATCTGAAAATCAGGGCTGGTCAACCAGCCCTGCTGCTGTTAGTGCAGGTTAATGCGCGTTACGTCGGATTCGATACCAAAGTCTTCCTTCAACTGCTTCTTCGATTTCGTCACCATCTCGCCACCTTTGCCGATGGTCATGTGCTGCGGATCATCATTGTGCCGTGCCTGCCACAGCATCACCAGCTGCAGGCAGTTGTCGCGCTGTTCCTGCGTCAGGGCAACGCCATCCGGCCATTTGCCGGTTTCCACCGCGGTGGCCAGACGTTCGTACACTTCCGGCGTCATCGCCGCCAGCATCGCTTCCAGTTCCTGCTTCATGCTCAGCCCTTCTGTTGCTTGCCCTGCTCGTCGGTAAAACTCAGCGAGGCGGAGTTGACACAATAGCGCTCACCGGTTGGCTGCGGGCCGTCCGGGAAAACGTGGCCCAGATGCGCGTCGCAGTTGCCGCAGCGGATTTCAATCCGGTGCATACCGTGCGAATCATCTTCCAGATAGCGAATCGCCTCATCTTTGACCGGCTGATAGAAGCTGGGCCAGCCACAGCCTGAATCGTATTTGGTTTCTGACAGAAACAGCGGTGCATTACACACCAGACAGTGGTAGATACCCTCCTGCTTATTGTGCAGCAGAGCACCCGAGAACGGCGGTTCCGTGCCACGTTGTTGCGTGACGTAGCGCTGCATTTCCGATAGCTGCGCGAGATGTGCTTCGGTTGCGGTGTCTTTAGCCATTTTGAGTTCCGGAGTGTCTTTCTGAAAAAATCGTCTAGTATTCTAACAAACGAACAACATTTCCGGGTCTTTTTTCGTGCGCCGCGAGTTGACCCGGCCTGCGTAAGCTGATTTTGTGATGACGATCACCCTTTGCAACACTCTTCCCTTTTCGGTCTGCATTCAGCGTAAGATAGAGGCGCAATAAGGGTGCTGCGCAAGCGGTTGCGCAACGAATTATTCCTGGCGCTGGAATTGACCTGTCGCAACAATTGACACGATTCCGCTTGACGCCTGGTAAGGTTTTTGTAATTTTACAGCCAACCTTTTATTCACTAACAAATAGCTGGTGGAATATATGACTATCAAAGTAGGTATCAACGGTTTTGGCCGTATCGGTCGCATCGTTTTCCGTGCTGCACAGCAGCGTTCAGACATCGAAATCGTCGCGATTAACGACCTGCTCGACGCCGATTACATGGCTTACATGCTGAAGTATGATTCTACGCACGGTCGTTTCGACGGCACCGTAGAAGTGCAGGATGGCGCGCTGATCGTCAACGGTAAAAAAATCCGTGTTACCTCCGAGAAAGACCCGGCTAACCTGAAATGGGATGAAGTGGGTGTTGACGTTGTTGCTGAAGCAACCGGTATCTTCCTGACCGACGAAACCGCACGTAAACACATCTCTGCCGGCGCGAAGAAAGTCGTACTGACTGGCCCATCTAAAGATGACACCCCAATGTTCGTACGCGGTGCCAACTTTGATAAATATGCCGGCCAGGACATCGTGTCTAACGCCTCCTGCACCACCAACTGCCTGGCGCCGCTGGCTAAAGTCATCAACGACAAATTCGGTATCGTTGAAGGTCTGATGACCACCGTTCACGCCACCACCGCTACGCAGAAAACCGTTGATGGCCCGTCTCACAAAGACTGGCGCGGCGGCCGTGGCGCAGCGCAGAACATCATTCCTTCTTCAACCGGCGCGGCCAAAGCAGTGGGCAAAGTACTGCCAGAGCTGAACGGCAAACTGACCGGTATGGCGTTCCGCGTGCCTACCCCGAACGTTTCTGTGGTTGACCTGACCGTTCGTCTGGAAAAACCAGCCACCTATAAAGAAATCTGCGCTGCCATTAAAGCGGCTGCAGAAGGTGATATGAAAGACGTGCTGGGCTACATCGAAGATGACGTGGTTTCTACCGATTTCAACGGTGAAACCCTGACGTCTGTGTTCGATGCCAAAGCAGGTATCGCACTGAACGACAACTTCGTGAAACTGGTTTCCTGGTACGACAACGAAACCGGCTATTCCAACAAGGTTCTGGATCTGATTGCGCTGGTTGCTGCTAAATAAGCACATCAGTCAATAAACAAGGGGTGACTTCGGTCGCCCCTTTTTTTTCGACGGGATGAGAGAAAATCTGATGATGCAAGATACGCTTTTTACGCTTCCGGTGAGGGAGCAGATCACCCCTTACCTGTCACAACGTCAGCAGGGCGATCTGCCGGTTCTGGTGATCAGCCATCCCAAAGTGCGCGCTGCCATCGCCTTACAGGGCGCGCACCTGCTGGCCTGGCAACCTGCCGGTCAGTCACCGGCCATCTGGCTCAGCGCCAAAACGCCTTTTGTGAACGGCAAAGCGATCCGCGGTGGCGTGCCCATCTGCTGGCCGTGGTTTGGTCCGGCAGGCGAACCCGCACACGGCTTTGCCCGTAATCAGCCCTGGACGCTGACGGCCCATGACGAAAACGATGAAGCCGTGATGCTGACGTTCACGCTGGAAAGTAATGCGCAAACCAAAAAGCTGTGGCCACACGATTTTACCCTGCTTGCCCGCTTCCGCATTGGTACACATTGTGAAATTGAACTGGAAGCCTGGGGTGATTACCTTTCTACCGGCGCGCTGCACACCTATTTCCAGGTTGCAGATATCATGCAAACGGAGGTCAGCGGTCTGGGCCAGCCTTACATCGATAAAGTGCAGAACAACGCCGAAGGGACATTATCTGACGGACGGCAGACCTACGCCCAGCGCGTTGATCGCATTCACACGGCGGCTGAGGATTGCAGCATCATCCACGATAAAGCCGGCCAGCGGCAGATTGAAGTCTATCACCACTATCAAAGTGACGTTGTCACATGGAATCCGGGCGCAGAACTCTCCTGTAGCATGGCGGATATGCCCAATGACGGCTACAAAACCATGGTTTGTGTGGAAACCGCACGCATCAATACGCCGCTGAAAAGCGCCGGTGAGAACCCGGCACGACTTGGCGTTACGCTGCGCCTGCGAACTAAGTAAGCCGGCGGACGCTATACGACGTCCAGCGCGACTTTATGCGGCGGTGGCGGGAAGGCCTGATCGATCAGCGCCAGCTCTTCCTGTGTCAGGGTTATCTGCAACGCCGCCGCATTTTCCAGCACGTGTGCCACGCTGCTGGCTTTGGGAATGGCCAGTACACTTGGCTGGCGGATCACCCAGCTCAGCAGCAACTGCGCGACGCTGATGCCCTTCTGTTGTGCAATCTGCAACAGCAGCGGGTGGTCAAACAGCGCCTGGCGTAGCCGGCCAGCCTGCGCCAGCGGACAATAAGCCATAACCGGCGTATGGTGCTGCTGGCACAGCGGCAGCAGATCATATTCAATACCACGCGAAGCCAGATGGTAGAGCACCTGATTCGTCAGGCAGCGCGTGCCGGCATTCTCCTCCCACAGCTCCTGCATATCGTCCGCGTCAAAATTTGAAACGCCCCAGTGGCGGATTTTGCCCTGCTGCTGCAGCGTTTCCATGGCGCGCAGCGTCTCTTCCAGCGGTACATTGCCGCGCCAGTGCAGCAGATAGAGATCCAGATAGTCGGTCTGCAGGCGGCGCAGGCTGCGCTCACAGGCGTCTATCGCGTCCACCACGCCGGCATTCCACGGATAAACCTTCGACACCAGCCAGGCCTGGTCCCGGCGTCCGCGCAGCGCTTCGCCAACGACCTCTTCCGCGCCACCTTCAGCATACATTTCTGCCGTATCAATCAGCCGCAGTCCGGCCTCAAGGCCCGCCTGCAGCGCCCGCACTTCTTCACCACGCTGCGCCGGCTGTTCACCCATATACCAGGTGCCCTGCCCGATTGCCGGCAACGCGGGCTCATCACGAAACTGTAGCGTTTTCATTACCTCTCCTGTTGCGCCATAACGGGGCGCACTGATGGTGCAATGTAAAAAAAACGCCTCATCGTGAGGCGCTGGTGACACTATCAGAAGCTGTAGCTTACGCCGGTCCAGAGCGTGAACTGTCCGTTTTTATCAACCATCGGACTGTCTTTAACCTCGCTGGCGAAGCGTGTGTAACGTCCGGACAGGCTGGCGTTCCAGTTATCGCTAAACTGATAGCTGGCGTTCATTTCGACATACGGAGACCAGCTATCATCCGGGTTGTAGCGGGAGATGCCGCTGCGCGCGCTCTCATGGGCGGACACACCGTAGTAGTAACGGTTCTGGTTGGCGCTGTTCCACATCGCACCGATCCCGGGCGTCAGGCTGAAGGCACCGAAATCGAAGCGGTAGAGATAGGTCAGGTCCCAGATCATCCCGTTACTGTTATTCAGGATATCCCCCAGCAGTGCGGTGCGGACAATGCCCCAGCTGGCAACATGCCGGTACGTTGCTCCCGCCATCAGCGTCATGCGGCGTTTGTCCAGTGCCTTCATGTCTCCCAGGTCGTTATCTTTCGGATCGTACTGCTGCGGTGAACCCAGCAGCGTCAGCGACAGCTGATCCTGCGGGTCTTTCCACAGGTAGTAACCGCCCTGCAGGCTGCGGAACCAGAAGTTTTCGCCTTCGTAATTGATCACCGGAACCGGTAAATAGCGGTCCTGACCACCCCGGTACGGTGACTGGGCATAAATCACTGAAGCCCCAAGAGATAAGGGATCGGCGTGCGTGCTGAACGCCGCAAAATAACAAGGACACAACAGAGCAAGGGCTTTAAGTTTGAAATGGTTCACAATTTATTCAGTCCATTAATATAACAATCACCCGAAGAGTCTAACCAAAAATTCTGCCTGGTTTAACTTTTTATCCGGCGAGATTGTCTGCCGGATGCGGCGCACCAGGGCCGAGGCTGCGCGGGCTGCCGGCAGCGTGACCGCCTTAGCGCTTATGAGACTTTGTTATTGATATATCGCTAAATAAGGAGAAAAGACGGAGCAAGTTTTCTGAATGCCTTCTACAGTAAAAGTCAGACGAGCAAATTTGTACGAGCAGAGTAACCATAAGAATTGTGTATCCCGATAACAAGACGTCAGGTTGGCATAAGGGTTGCTGTACTCAATAAAGAATATCTTCCGGGAGCTGCAAGAGCATCTTATTACGCTCCTTTACCTGTGCTAAAAACGAAAGGACGGGCATCGCTATGAATATATTCGATCACTATCGTCAGCGTTATGAAGCTGCCAAGGACGAAGAGTTCACACTGCAGGAGTTCCTCGCTATTTGTAAGCAGGATCGCAGTGCATACGCCAACGCGGCAGAACGGCTATTGATGGCTATTGGTGAGCCAGTCATGGTCGATACTGCTCAGGAGCCTCGCCTTTCCCGTATCTTCTCTAACCGCGTCATCGGACGCTACCCGGCCTTTGAAGAGTTTTATGGTATGGAGGAAGCGATTGAGCAAATCGTCTCCTACCTGAAACACGCGGCGCAGGGTCTGGAAGAGAAGAAACAGATTCTCTATTTGCTTGGTCCGGTGGGCGGCGGTAAATCCTCACTGGCCGAACGGCTGAAAGCGCTGATGCAGCGCGTGCCTATCTATGTGCTGAGCGCCGACGGCGAGCGCAGCCCGGTTAATGACCATCCGCTCTGCCTGTTTAATCCGCAGGAAGACGCCAACATTCTGGAAAAAGAGTATGGTGTGCCGCGTCGCTATCTGGGCACCATCATGTCGCCGTGGGCGGCCAAGCGCCTGCACGAATTTGGCGGCGACATCACCCGTTTCAAAGTCGTGAAAGTATGGCCTTCTATTCTCGAGCAGCTGGCTATTGCTAAAACCGAACCGGGCGATGAAAACAACCAGGATATCTCGGCGCTGGTGGGTAAAGTGGACATCCGTAAACTGGAAAACCACGCGCAGAACGATCCCGATGCGTATGGCTACTCCGGCGCACTGTGCCGTGCCAACCAGGGCATCATGGAATTCGTGGAGATGTTTAAAGCCCCGATTAAAGTGCTGCACCCGCTGCTGACCGCCACGCAGGAAGGTAACTACAACGGTACCGAGGGGATCTCCGCCCTGCCGTTCAACGGCATTATTCTGGCGCACTCCAACGAATCCGAATGGGTGACGTTCCGTAACAACAAAAATAACGAAGCGTTCCTGGACCGCGTTTATATCGTGAAAGTGCCTTACTGCCTGCGCGTTTCCGAAGAGATCAAAATCTACGAGAAGCTGCTCAACCACAGTGAGCTTACTACCGCGCCCTGTGCGCCGGGCACCCTGGAGACGCTGGCACGCTTCTCGATCCTGTCACGCCTGAAAGAGCCGGAAAACTCCAGCATCTACTCCAAAATGCGCGTCTACGACGGTGAAAGCCTGAAAGACACCGACCCGAAAGCCAAATCCTGGCAGGAGTATCATGATTACGCCGGTGTGGATGAAGGCATGAACGGCCTTTCAACGCGCTTTGCCTTTAAAATCCTGTCGCGCGTCTTTAACTTTGACCACGCTGAAGTTGCGGCTAACCCGGTGCATCTGTTCTACGTGCTGGAGCAGCAGATTGAACGCGAGCAGTTCCCGCAGGATCAGGCAGAGAAGTACCTGGAGCACCTGAAAGGCTACCTGATTCCGAAATACGCCGAATTCATTGGCAAAGAGATTCAGACGGCGTATCTGGAATCCTATTCCGAATATGGCCAGAACATCTTCGATCGCTACGTGACCTATGCGGATTTCTGGATTCAGGATCAGGAGTACCGCGATCCGGATACCGGCCAGCTGTTTGACCGCGAATCGCTGAATGCCGAGCTGGAAAAAATCGAGAAACCTGCCGGGATCAGTAACCCGAAAGATTTCCGTAACGAGATTGTCAACTTTGTGCTGCGTGCCCGTGCGCAGAATAACGGACGCAATCCGAACTGGACCAGTTACGAAAAACTGCGCACGGTGATTGAGAAGAAAATGTTCTCTAACACCGAGGAGCTGCTGCCAGTCATTTCGTTTAATACCAAAACCTCAACGGATGAACAGAAAAAACACGATGATTTTGTCGACCGCATGATGGAGAAAGGCTATACCCGCAAGCAGGTGCGCCTGCTGTGTGAATGGTATCTGCGCGTGCGTAAATCGTCATAATCATGACCTGTAAGCTGTGCGGCGTACCTTCGCCGCAACGGGAGGCCGGATCGGTTCCGGCCTGGCTTGCACAGTAGTCTGGGGGAATTTATGGCCTATTTCATCGATCGGCGACTGAACGGCAAAAATAAAAGCGCGGTGAACCGCCAGCGCTTTCTGCGCCGTTACAAGTCGCAAATCAAGCAGTCGATCTCCGAGGCCATCAACAAGCGTTCGGTTACCGATGTCGAAAGCGGCGAATCTGTATCAATACCGATTGACGATATTAATGAGCCGGTTTTCCATCAGGGCCGCGGTGGCAGCCGTCATCGCGTGCATCCGGGGAACGACCATTTCGTGCAGAACGACCGCATCGAGCGGCCACAGGGTGGCGGCAGCGGTGGTGGCAGCGGTCAGGGCAACGCCAGTCAGGACGGTGAAGGCCAGGACGAATTTGTGTTTCAGATTTCCAAAGATGAGTATCTCGATCTGCTGTTTGAAGATCTGGCGCTGCCCAACTTGCGCAAAAACCAGCATCGTCAGCTGAATGAGTATAAGACTCACCGCGCCGGCTTCACGTCGAATGGCGTGCCTGCCAACATCAGCGTGGTGCGCTCACTGCAGAACTCGCTGGCGCGCCGTACCGCCATGACCGCAGGCAAACGCCGGATGCTAAACGAACTGGAAGCCACGCTCACCGAGGTGGAAAAAAGTGAGCCGGCGCAATTGCTGGAAGAGGAGCGTCTGCGGCAGGAGATTGCCGAACTGCGGGCGCGTATTGAACGCGTTCCCTTTATCGACACCTTTGATTTGCGCTACAAAAACTTTGAGAAGCGTCCTGAACCTTCCAGCCAGGCGGTGATGTTCTGCCTGATGGACGTGTCCGGCTCAATGGATCAGGCCACCAAGGACATGGCGAAGCGTTTTTACATCCTGCTCTATCTGTTCCTGAGCCGGACTTACAAAAACGTGGATGTGGTGTATATCCGGCATCATACGCAGGCGAAAGAAGTGGATGAGCAGGAGTTTTTCTATTCGCAGGAAACCGGTGGCACCATTGTGTCCAGCGCCCTGAAGCTGATGGATGAAGTGGTAAAAGAGCGCTATGACCCGTCGCAGTGGAATATCTATGCGGCGCAGGCGTCGGATGGCGACAACTGGGCGGATGATTCGCCGCTGTGTCATGAGATTCTGGCGAAAAACATCCTGCCGGTGGTGCGCTACTACAGCTATATCGAAATCACCCGGCGTGCGCATCAGACGCTGTGGCGCGAGTATGAGCACCTGCAGGCGATGTTTGATAACTTTGCGATTCAGCACATCCGTGAGCCGGAAGACATCTACCCGGTATTTCGCGAACTTTTCCACAAACAGGTTGCGGAAGCCTGATATCCCTGGCCGGTCACTGACCGGCTTTTCTTTGCCCTTCTTACGCTGAATCCGCCGAAATCCCTTTCGTTGAACCCTCCCGGAGCCCTGCTTTACCGCGCTACGCAGATTAATTGGAAAAAATGTGCAATTAAGCGCTGACAAGCCATTGATAAGGCATTATCTTTTCACCTTGTCTGTGTGAATTACCCGCAGTTTGTCTGTTTTGCCCCCGCCGCAGGAGAACGCCGTTGAATACCAGCATGATTTACAGTCTGTTCATAATTGGTTCCGTGCTGGTTGCAGCAAGTATCTTACTGAGTTCATTTTCTTCACGCCTGGGCATCCCGATTCTGGTGATCTTCCTTGCGCTGGGCATGCTGACCGGCGTCGACGGTATCGGCGGCATTGCGTTTGATAACTACCCGGTGGCTTATCTGGTCTCTAACCTGGCGCTGGCCATCATCCTGCTCGACGGCGGCATGCGCACCAAAGCCAGCTCCTTTAAAGTGGCGCTCGGCCCGGCGCTGTCGCTGGCCACGGTGGGGGTGATGATCACGGCCGGCCTCACCGGCATGGTGGCCGCCTGGCTGTTTAAACTCGATATCATGCAGGGGTTTCTGATTGGTGCCATTATCGGTTCCACCGATGCGGCTGCGGTGTTCTCCCTGCTGGGCGACAAAGGCCTGAATGAACGCGTCAGCGCCACGCTGGAGATTGAATCCGGCAGTAATGACCCGATGGCGGTGTTTCTGACCATCACGCTGATTGACATGATTCAGCAGGGGCAAAGCGGCCTGAGCTGGATGTTCGTCGTGCACCTGGTGCAGCAGTTTGGCCTGGGGATTGTGCTGGGCCTTGGCGGCGGCTGGGCGCTGCAGCAGCTGATTAACCGCATTAACCTGGCGCAGGGGCTCTACCCACTGCTGGCGCTGAGCGGCGGCATTATTGTCTTCGCGCTTACCACAGTGATGGAAGGCAGCGGCATTCTTGCCGTTTACCTGTGTGGTTTCCTGCTGGGCAACAGCCCGATCCGCAACCGCCATGGCATCCTGCAAACCTTTGACGGCATGGCGTGGCTGAGTCAGATTGGCATGTTTATCGTGCTTGGCCTGCTGGTGACCCCGTCTGACCTGTGGCACATTGCGCTGCCTGCCATGCTGCTTTCACTCTGGCTGATTCTGGTGGCGCGCCCGCTCTCGGTGCTGGTCGGCCTGCTGCCTTTTAAAGGCTTTACCGGCCGTGAACGCATCTTCATCAGCTGGGTCGGGCTGCGGGGTGCGGTGCCGATCATCCTGGCGGTGTTCCCGATGATGGCCGGGCTGGAGAATGCCCGTCTCTACTTTAATATTGCGTTCTTTGTGGTGCTGGTGTCGCTGATGCTGCAGGGCACTTCGCTGGGTTATGCAGCAAAACGGGCCAAAGTGGTGGTGCCGCCGCTGGCCTCGCCGGTCAGCCGCGTGGGACTGGATATTCACCCGGAAAATCCATGGGAGCAGTTTGTGTATCAGCTCAGTGCTGACAAGTGGTGCGTGGGCGCCGCGCTGCGCGACCTGCAAATGCCGCGCGAAACGCGCATTGCTGCACTGTTCCGCGATAACGCGCTGATGCACCCCAGCGGCAATACCCGCCTGAAAGAGGGCGATGTGCTGTGTGTGATTGGCCGCGAGCGGGATTTGCCGGCGCTGGGCAAAATGTTCAGCCAGTCGCCGCCGGTGTCGCTGGACCAGCGCTTCTTTGGCGACTTTATCCTGGATGCCGAAGCCCGCCTGCGCGATGTCGCCCAGATTTACGGTCTGGAGCTGGATGAACATACCAACGATCAGCAGTCGCTGGGCCAGCTGGTGATGAGCCTGTTAGGCAGTACGCCGGTGGTAGGCGATCAGGTCGAATGGAATCAGCTCACCTGGACCGTAGCGGAAAAAGAGGATAACCAGATTGTGAAAATCGGCGTGCGCGTCCGCGAAGAGAAGGAATAATCTGAACGCAGATGCCTCGTAAACTGCGCTGCAGCGACTATGATCACTATTCCAGCCAGCAAACGGGAGAAGAGAATGGGACACGTGGTGAAGATTGGTCGTTATGAGATCGTCGATGCAGAGATGAATGTTGACAAGCTGGATACCGTCAGCATTCCGTGCCAAACCAACCCCGGCCTGAGTTATCAGCTCGACGGCTGGGATCACGACACCAGCGTACCGGCGTGGATAGACGGTGAGCCGGTGGATCTGCAAATCGCGCACTATGACAAGCAGCAAGACCATTGGGTATTGAAAAAACCGGCCTGATATCCCCACACCGCCATTCATCCTGTATGGCGGTAATTCCGAAAAGTTGTCTTAAAAACAAGCAGAATAACGCGGTTATTTTTGCTTTTATCCCTTATTAACAGTCACTTAACCCTTAATTTCTGACGTCATTTATTTCCTTTTCGGAGTTTTTCCGTATTAACTCTGTCAAATATCTCCTGCATACTCATCAACGTTGCTGCAGCTTTTCGTGACGTTAATCACGTCTCAAACGGCCCTTTCCATGCAGCGCTTATGGCAGCACTGACTCTTATTCCGCTGAAAAACAATTTCTTACTGGTTTCAGCGGTTCACTCCTGAGCGCGTACTTGATTCTGGTCAGGCCATCTTTTACTTAAGAAAAGAGAGCAGGTTTTATGGCAAGTACATTGGTAATGAATGATGCAACCCGCTCGTGGAGCGGACTGCGCAAAAACCTCATCGCAAAAGTCGCCCTAAGTGTTTCGGATTTGATTGCCCTTAATCTGGCACTGTTTTTATCAGCGGCAACCGTCCAGGGTATTTGGGGAGAGCTGGATAGTTTTATTCCGCCACAGCAAATTGAATATCGCTTTATTGCCCAGTTGGGTCTTTCGGTGCTTTGCACCGCCTGGTTCTGGGTGCGTATGCGGCACTACACCTATCGCAAACCGTTCTGGTTTGAACTGAAAGAGGTGGTCAAAACCCTGTTTGTCTTCTCCCTTCTGGATCTGGCGCTGATCGCCTTCTCCAAATGGGATTTCTCGCGCATGGTATGGGTGTTCAGCTGGACCTACGCCCTGCTGCTGTTGCCGCTGATGCGCGCCGTGGTGAAACGCGCGATTAACCGTGCCGGACAGTGGCAGAAAGAGACGATTATCATTGGCTCCGGCAAAAACGCCATGGAAGCCTATGCCGCGCTGCAGAGCGAGGAGATCCTCGGCTATAACGTGCAGGCGTTTATCTCGCTGGACGATGAACACCAGCAGGAAAAGGTCAACGGTGTGCCGGTCATCACCTGGAAAGACATTAACTGGCAGACCATTGATCGCGACAATACGCAGTTCATCGTCGCCACCGAGTTCGAACAGCAGGTGGTACGCGACAAGTGGCTGAAGTTTTTATCCAAAATGAAATGCCGCTCGATTTCGGTCATCCCGACGCTGCGCGGCGTGCCGCTTTACGGCACGGATATGTCCTTTATCTTCAGCCATGAAGTGATGATTCTGCGCGTCAGCAATAACCTGGCAAAACGCTCATCGCGCTTCCTGAAGCGGACCTTTGATATCGTGGTGGCTTCGCTGCTGCTGCTGTTCCTGGCACCAGTGTTTGGCCTGCTGTGCGCGATGGTTAAACGCGATGGCGGCAATGCGATTTACGGACACGAGCGTGTGGGACAGGATGGTAAGAAATTCAAATGCCTGAAATTCCGCTCTATGGTGACAAATTCACAGGAGGTGCTGCAGAACCTGCTGGCCACCAGTGAAGAAGCCCGCGCGGAGTGGGATCGCGATTTCAAACTGAAAAACGACCCGCGCATTACCCGTATCGGCGGCTTCCTGCGCAAGACCAGTCTGGATGAACTGCCGCAGCTGTGGAACGTCATTCGGGGTGAAATGAGCCTTGTCGGACCGCGCCCGGTCATTGAGGCCGAACTGGAGCGTTATGCTGGCGACGTCGATTACTACCTGATGGCCAAGCCTGGCATGACCGGCCTGTGGCAGGTCAGCGGACGTAACGATATCGACTATGATACCCGCGTCTATTTTGACTCCTGGTATGTGAAGAACTGGGCGCTGTGGACCGATATCGCCATTCTGTTTAAGACCGCTGGCGTAGTGCTGCGTCGCGACGGCGCTTACTGATACCCTCACGCGATGTCTGCGCCTTTCCGGCAGACATCGCCTTTTCGTTTTAGCCCTTTCTTTTTGCCCGCAGAGTCATTACCCTTCTCGCTTGATTAACCGGGCGTTTCCTTTCCTCATGCAAAAATTTACCCTACTGCTTCTGAGCCTGGTGCTGCTGGCACCGCTTGGTATTGACCTTTATCTTCCCACGCTGCCGCAAATCGCCGAAGGCCTGAACAGTCCGGTCAGCCTGATCCAGACCACCATTCCGCTGTTTTTGCTGGTTATGGGCGTGGGCCAGCTGGTGACCGGCCCGCTGGTGGATAACTTCGGGCGGAAACCGATCGCGCTAATCGGACTCGGACTCTATATCCTCGGCAGCGCCGTCGCCGCCACCGCCACCGTCTGGCCGGTCTTCTTTCTGGCACGGCTGATCCAGGGCAGCGCCGTATGCTGTACCGCAGTAGTGGCCTTTAGCGGCGTTCGCGATCGCCTGAGCGGTGAGGAAGCAGCGCGCGCTTACGGGTTCCTTAACGGCGCACTGAATATTGTTCCGGCGCTGGCACCGCTGCTGGGCGGCATCCTGGCCGAAGCCTATGACTGGCGCGCCCCCTTCTGGTTTCTGTGCGGCTATGCCGTGGTGATTGGCCTGATCGTGCTGCTTTTCCTGCCGGAGACCCGTCCGGCAGATACGCGGCGGGTAAAAGGCTTACCGCTGGCGCAATATGCCGCCATCGCGCGGGAGCCGCGTTTCCTTGCCTTTGCCTTTGCCAACGCCGGCGCGCTGGGCATGGTGCTGACCTATGTTTCACTGGCACCGCATGTGCTGATGACCGAAGGCGGCCTCACTCCGCTGCAGTTCTCCTTTGCCTTCGGGGCAAACGGCTTCTGGATCATGCTGGTGAGCGCCTTTGTTAATAAAACCATTCGTAAGGCTGGCCGGCCATTTTGCCTCGCCATGGGCTTTATCACCATGCTGCTGGGGGCGGTGTTGCTGATGGCGGGCGTCACGCTGTTGCCAGCCGCCTGGCAGTATCACTGGGCACTGTACATGATTCCGGTGGCGATTGCCGTGGCAGGCCTGGCGTTCACGGTCGGCCCGGCGACCAGCTATGCGCTGGAGCCTTATCAGCAGCAGGCTGGCGTTGCCGCCGCTTTGCAGGGGTTTATTCAGATGGCGTGCGGAGCGGGCACCAGTCTGGCGATGGTGGCGCTGCCGCTGGCAGAAAAATCGTCGCTGGCACTGATGATGCTGACCGGCGCAGCGCTGGCACTGATTGCCTGGCGCTGCAGCCGGAAGATGCGCGGCACGGTAACCGCGCTTAAATAACCCCGACCGGTACGCGCGGCGCGAGCGCGCACATCAGCTCGTAGCCCACGGTACCGGCAGCTTTGGCCACTTCATCGATTTTGACATCGTTGCCCCACAGCTCCACTTTCGAGCCAATGCCCGCCTGCGGGCACGGTTCCAGGTCAATCATCATCATATCCATGGAGATGGCGCCCAGCGTTTGCGTACGGATGCCGTCGACGCTGACCGGTGTACCGGTCGGCGCATGGCGCGGATAGCCATCAGCATAGCCGCAGGCCACAATGCCGATGCGCTGTGCTGCGCTGGCATGGTAACGATAGCCATAGCCGACGCCCTCGCCAGCCGTCAGCTGCTGCACGGCAATAATTTCGCTGTGCAGCGTCATCACCGGCTGCAGCCCGGTGCTGGCAATATCCTGCCAGTTACCGCTCGGCGAAGCGCCATACAGAATAATGCCCGGCCGGACCCAGTCGAAATGCGCCTGCGGGTGCCACAGCGTGGCGGCCGAGTTGGAGAGCGATCGCGGACACGCCAGCCCTTCAGCAGCCTGCTCAATACGCTTCATTGGCTCGACCAGCCCCTGAGGATTGTCGGCATCCGCGAAGTGCGCCATCAGCGTCATTTCACCCACATTGGGCAGCGCGCGCAGCTTTTGCCAGGCCGCGTGCGCCTGCTCAGGCCGGAAGCCCAGCCGGTTCATCCCGCTGTTGATTTTGAGATAGACATCAACCGGCGCGGAAAGCGTGGCTTTTGCCAGCGCCTGAATCTGCCAGTTGCTGTGGACACTGGTGGTCAGACGGTAGCGATCAATCAGCGCCAGCTCGTCTGCGTGGAAGAATCCTTCCAGCAGCAGAATCGGCTTTTTCCAGCCCTGCTCGCGCAGCAGGATGGCTTCTTCCATGTTCAGCAGTGCAAAGCCGTCGGTATCGGCCAGACTCTGCCAGACGCGGGCAATGCCGTGGCCGTACGCATTGGCTTTCACCACGGACCAGACGCGCGCACCCGGTGCCGCCTGGCGCACTACCGCCAGATTATGACGCAGCGCCTGCTGATTAACAGTCGCCCCTGTAGGACGTGACATAGTGTGACTCTCCCTGATAACTCAGCGCGCCGCGCTGGCATTGCGCAGCGGCGAGGCGTGTGGCGCGAATCCCGGCAGATAGCGCAGCACGGACAAATCGTCAGCGGCAATCGCCGGTTGCTGACCGGAGATCAAATCTGCCAGCAGCTGGCCGGAGCCGCAGGCCATCGTCCACCCCAGCGTCCCGTGTCCGGTATTCAGCCAGAGGTTAGACAGCGGCGTACGGCCAACAATCGGTGTGCCGTCTGGCGTCATCGGCCGCAGGCCGGTCCAGAACGTCGCCTGTTCAGTAAACCCGCCCTCAGGATAGAGATCGCTGACCACCATCTCCAGCGTTTCCCGCCGTGCCGGTAACAGTTTGGTGTTAAAACCAACAATTTCCGCCATGCCGCCAACGCGGATGCGATCGTCAAAGCGCGTGACGGCCACCTTATAGGTTTCATCAAGGATGGTAGAGACCGGGGCCGCCTGCGGATTTTTAATTGGAATCGTCAGGGAATAGCCCTTCAGCGGATAGACCGGGATTGAGACGATGTCTTTCAGCAACGCGGTGGAGTAAGAACCAAACGCCACGACGTAAGCATCGGCTTTAATCACTTCCTCGCCGCACTTCACGCCATAAATACGATTGCCTTCGCGCAGCAGCTGGTCGACAGAAAGGTTATAGCGGAACGTCACGCCTGCCGCTGCTGCTATCTCCGCCAGACGCTGCGTGAACAGCTGGCAGTCGCCGGTTTCATCGTTCGGCAGGCGCAGCCCGCCAGTCAGCTTATGTGCGGTGGCCGCCAGTGCCGGCTCCACCTGATGTAACTGGTGCGCTTCCAGCAGTTCGTAGGGGACGCCAGCCTCTTTCAGCACCGCGATATCTTTGCTGGCGCTGTCAAATTGCTGCTGCGTGCGAAACAGCTGCAGCGTGCCGCCCTGCCGCCCTTCATAGGCGATGCCGGTGCTGGCGCGCAGCGCTTTCAGGCAGTCGCGGCTGTACTCAGCAATACGCACCATGCGGCTTTTGTTTTCCTGGTAGTGATGCATGTCGCAGTTACGCAACATATTCCACATCCACTCCAGCTGGAATTTACTGCCGTCGAGTCTGACCGCCAGCGGAGCATGCTTCTGAAACATCCATTTTACCGCTTTCAGTGGCACACCAGGTGCCGCCCACGGGGCCGCGTAACCGGGGGAGATTTGTCCGGCGTTACCGGCACTGGTTTCCAGCGCCGCCGCGGGCTGGCGGTCAATGACCGTGACTTCGTGTCCTGCCTGAGCCAGATACCATGCACTGGCCACCCCTACCACACCACTACCTAAAATGACTACGCGCATAAGCCCCTCGTCGCGGCAAAGCATAATTGACTGGTATCACCTTCTGATTTAGCACAACCAGAAAGTCAGATTGATCTTACATTCGACGCGGTTATTTCACATGTTTTTTACCTGACTGCACACTGAAATCATGCTCAGGGTCAAAAATCAGAACTTTTTATGCCATTTATCCATTACCCAGCAATTTATTATGCGCCAGGCAGTGCTTTTCACTTTTTTCAGGAGAAAGCGCCGCAGTCATCGCACCTGCTTATAAACAGAACATTATTCTACTTAAAACTTAAAAACCAGAGCTTGTTATTATCGATACCGCACCAGGGGCTAATTGAATGATTTTGTGCCAAAAGAATTCGATTGAGTTCGCGGATCGGATAAGCGACAGTGGACTATCATTGAAGTGTTCGCTCAGTTCTTTTGGGCTGTCTTTCTCAGGATGAAGCCTTAAACGATCGTGACAGGCCCTGGCCTGCCGCTTGCAAAACAGAGGTGCGCTATGACGACAATGTTTGACGAGCCAACCCGCAGCAGTAAACGACTCAGTGACGGACCTGACTGGACTTTTGAACTGCTGGATGTCTACCTGGCAGAAATTGACCGCGTAGCCAAAAGCTACGGGCTCGATACCTACCCGCACCAAATCGAAGTCATTACCTCTGAGCAGATGATGGATGCCTACTCCAGCGTGGGCATGCCCATCAACTATGCGCACTGGTCATTCGGCAAGAAGTTTATTGAAACCGAGCAGCGCTATAAGCACGGGCAGCAGGGCCTGGCTTATGAAATTGTCATCAACTCCAATCCCTGTATTGCTTATCTGATGGAAGAGAACACCATGACCATGCAGGCGCTGGTGATGGCACACGCCTGCTACGGGCACAACTCTTTCTTCAAAAACAACTACCTGTTCCGCAGCTGGACCGATGCCAGTTCGATTGTCGACTACCTGCTGTTTGCGCGGAATTACATTTCTGACTGCGAAGAGCGCTACGGGGTAGAAGAAGTTGAACGGCTGCTGGACTCCTGCCATGCACTGATGAACTACGGTGTGGACCGCTACAAGCGGCCGCAAAAAATTTCGCTGCAGGAGGAGAAAGCGCGGCAGAAAAGCCGTGAAGAGTATCTGCAAAGCCAGGTGAATACGCTGTGGCGCACCTTACCGCGTAAAGAGAAAGAGTATGCGCAGGTGGAAGCGGCACGCTATCCGTCTGAGCCGCAGGAGAACCTGCTGTACTTTATGGAGAAGAACGCGCCGCTGCTGGAACCGTGGCAGCGCGAAGTGCTGCGCATTGTGCGCAAAGTCAGCCAGTATTTCTATCCGCAGAAACAGACGCAGGTGATGAATGAAGGCTGGGCGACCTTCTGGCACTACACCATCCTTAACCATCTGTATGACGAAGGCAAAGTGTCAGAACGCTTTATGATGGAGTTTCTGCACAGCCATACCAACGTGGTCTATCAACCGCCGTACAACAGCCAGTGGTATAACGGCATCAACCCCTATGCGCTGGGCTTTGCCATGTTCCAGGACATTAAGCGCATCTGCCAGACGCCTACGGAAGAAGATCGCTACTGGTTCCCGGATATTGCCGGATCGGACTGGCTGAAGACGCTGCATTTCGCCATGCGTGAGTTCAAGGACGAAAGTTTTATCAGTCAGTTCCTCTCGCCAAAAGTAATGCGGGATTTCCGCCTGTTCACCGTGATGGATGACGATCGCAATAATTATCTGGAGATTGCGGCCATTCATGATGAAGCCGGCTACCGGGCGATTCGCCAGCAGCTGTCGGCGCAGTACAACCTGAGCAATCTTGAACCCAATATCCAGGTGTATAACGTAGATTTGCGCGGCGACCGTTCGCTGACGTTGCGTTATGTGCCACAGCAGCGTGCGCCGCTCGACAAGAGCCGTCGCGAGGTGCTGAAGCACGTGCACCGCCTGTGGGGATTTGATGTCAATCTGGAGCAGCAGAATGAGGACGGCAGCGTAGAGCTACTGGACCGCTGCCCGACGCGCGGCAGCGTGCTGTAAACCACAACCGGACCCTTGAGGTCCGGTTTTTTTATCGCTATTGCCGGGGCGGCAGGCCTTAGCGCTTGCTGCCTAAATCATCCGGCATGCTTTTCTGCATGCTGTGCCAGATCTCGCCGCTGCGGCGGCCATATTCCCGCACGCAATCCACAATCTGATCCTGCGTAGGCTGCTTATCGCACAGGTCAGCCAGCTGGCGATAGAAGCTGCGGGCCAGTTCGCGCGCTTCCGGATTAGAGAAGTAATGACGACCGACGCGGGTATAAAGCCCTTTCAGCCCGTTCAGGATCAGGCCATAAATCGGGTTGCCGGAAGCAAAGGCCAGGCCGCGAAACACGCGATAATCCAGTTCGGTATAGGCTTCGGCCTGGTCATGTTCACTCAGCGCGGTTTCCAGCACCTCACGTGCTTTATCGGGATGATGGCGCAGTGCACGGCTGATAAAGATTGAAGCAATGTTGGTACGCACCGACAGCAGATTATCAATCAGCTGCGGCACGCTGTCATGGTCAAGGCGCGCCAGGGTTTCGAGAATATTCAGGCCAGAGGTTTCCCAGAAATCATTTACGCGGGTGGGTTTACCGTGCTGGATAGTCAGCCAGCCATCGCGTGCCAGACGCTGCAGAACTTCGCGCAGGGTGGTGCGGGTCACGCCAATCAGTTCAGAAAGCTCACGTTCGGCAGGAAGAATCGATCCCGGCGGAAAACGGCTGTTCCAGATGCTCTCAATTATGTACTCTTCAGCGAATCCTGCAGGGCTCTGTGCCTTTATCACCATAGCTTTTATTTCTCGTCGCTTTCTTTTCGTAATGCCACTCATCATACCAGAGGGGTTTTCAGGGAAATAGCCTGCGTGCCGATTAAAAGCGCGCACTGGCGCAAATTTCAGCCGCTTCTGACCGCTATTCTGGCCGGTGACGCTGCGCTTAAGGCCAGCCGTGACTGCAGAAGCCATAATCCAGTAGTTTTCTTAATGTGGATCAGGCTTAAGTCATTTTTATACATGATTTTTTCCGGCAGGCGGGCTGGCAGGGAAGCGCTTTTGGTTTACACTGCGAGGCATTAACGGCTACGGGATAAGCACAATGTTGCGATATTTAAATCACTGCTCGCGTGGACGCGGTGCCTGGTTATTGCTGGCCCTGACGGCGCTGGCGCTGGAACTGGTTGCGCTGTTTTTTCAGCATGTCATGGGGCTGAAACCCTGCGTGATGTGCATTTATGAACGCTGCGCGCTGTTTGGCGTGATGGGCGCGGGCCTTGTCGGCGCGATTGCGCCAAAAACCCCGCTGCGCTGGGTGGCGATAGTGATTTGGCTCTACAGCGCCATTGAAGGGCTGCGCCTTTCGTATGAGCACACCATGATTCAGCTGCATCCGAATCCGTTTGTCACCTGCGATTTTGCAGCGCGCTTCCCTGACTGGCTGCCGCTGGATAAATGGCTGCCCTCGGTGTTCGTTGCCAGCGGTGACTGCGCGGAACGCGGCTGGACCTTTCTGACCTGGAGCATGCCGCAGTGGATGATAGTGATTTTTGCGGCTTATCTGCTGGTGGGGGCGCTGGTGCTGATTGCGCAGCCTTTCCGCGCCAGACGCCGCGAGCTGTTTAGCCGCTAAGCCAGTGAAAACAGGCAGCAGCCCGCTGCCTGCTGACGTGTCAGCCGTTGCGATCCGGCCGGTCAATAATGTGATCTTCCCAGTCGCGCACTTCACTCTCGCGCACGGCGATGTAGCGGACAGAGATACGCTGCGCGTGCATGGCCTGCTTTGATCCAGCCAGCAGCGGATGCCAGGCGGGCAGCGGTTTCCCCTCTCCCAGCAGACGGTAAGCGCAGGTGCGCGGCAGCCAGTTAAAGCTGGTCAGGTTTTCCCGCGTCAGCTTGATGCAGTCCTCTTCATACTCAAATCGACGGGCATAATTACGGCACTGACAGGTTTTGATGTTCAGCTGATTACACGCCACGTTCGTGAAGTAGATCTCATCGGTATCCGCATCCTGCAACTTATTCAGACAGCACTGGCCGCAGCCGTCGCACAGCGATTCCCACTCTGCGTCGTTCATTTGGTCAAGGCGTTTTGTCTGCCAGAAAGGTTGTTCAGTCATAGTGGCGGTCCGGGTTGTGCAACAAAACCGCACCTTATAAAGGTTCAGGTGCGGAGATGCAAGTTTTACAGTACGCGCGTGCTGATACCGTGACCGGCCAGCGAGACTTCCAGCTTGTCACCGGAACGTAACGGGCCCACCCCCTCCGGCGTACCGGTCAGAATAACGTCGCCGGCACGCAGGGTGAAGTAGCGGCTCATATAGGCAATCAGCGGCAGGATTTTATGGATCATGTCGGCGGTGGTGCCCTGCTGACGCACCTCACCATTGATTACCAGCTTCAGCTCGGTGTTTTGTGGATCGCCGCTGAATTCGCTGGCGGGAATAAATCCGGACAGCGGACAGGCGTTATCAAAGCCTTTGGCTTTTTCCCACGGCTGCCCGGCCTGCTTAAAGCCCGCCTGCAGTTCACGCAGGGTCAGGTCCAGCGCCACGCCATAGCCGGCGATCGCTTTTGCCACGTGCTCTTCGCTGGCCTGTTTTAGCGTGGCGCCAATCAGTATTGCCAGCTCGACTTCATGATGCACCTCGCCAAAGCTGGCCGGAATGGAGAGCGGCTGACGCAGGTCGCAAATGGCGGTCTCAGGTTTAATGAAAACCACGGGTTCCGCCGGTGTGGCGCTGCCCATTTCTTTAATGTGCTTTGCATAGTTGCTGCCCACGCAGACCACTTTGCTGACCGGATAATCCAACAGCGCGCCCTGCCAGTTACGATGCTGATACATGCTATACCCCTGCTTTGGTTGTGTTAAACGCCAGCGCGGCTGGCGCTGCGTCCTGGCTCCCGCCGGAACGTGGCGGGTTTAGAAGAGTATATTAACCATTTGGTGCGGCGGAAGTGGCGGAAATTGTCAAAAGTCGTTAATCATTCAGCGCCTCTGCCACTGACGGAGCATTAATTGCCCACAATAAGAATTAAAGCGGGCGCTTAATTAATGGCAGAGCACTGATGATATTTACAGGATATATTTTTACAGATGAATCTGAATTAAACTTTTTTACCCTGTTCAAGGTGAATGTTGAGCAAACTTTCAACCGGTGGCGGGATTTGCAAATAATAACCCTGCTCACTTAATCCCTGCTTCACTTTATTGATATCAGCGTTCGCCAGCTTCTCACGCTTGTCCAGCGACAGCACCATCGCCAGCTGCGGTTTACCAAAGCCGCGCAGCAGGGCTTCCGGCACGCGGGAAAAATCGTCTTTTTTTTCTACGTAGAGATAAGTCTGGTCGCGTTGCGGGCTTCTATAGATCACACAAAACATATTTTTTACTCGAATTAACCAAGGGCGTCACTTGCCTGAATATAGCAGTAACTATAACATGCTTGCAGAACTTCGAATATTGACCCGCTGATGTTAATGACGATTTTATCAACGTTCATCTTCAGGTCGTGAAAACAGGACTGAGTCAGCACAGATGCCGCAATCGCCAATCGAATTCAAGGGCAGCAGTTTTACCCTGTCAGTTGTTCATCTGCATCATTCGCAACCCGAGGTGATTCGTCAGGCGCTGCAGGACAAGATCGACCAAGCTCCGGCGTTTCTGCAAAATGCACCGGTGGTGCTCAATGTCGCGGCGCTCAGCGGCGACATTAACTGGAAGCAGATGCAGCAGGCGGTCAGCGCCACCGGCTTACGCATCGTCGGCGTCAGCGGCTGTAAAGATGAAGCCCTGAAAAAGATGATTGCCCGCGCCGGCCTGCCGGTGCTTTCGGAAGGCAAAGAGAACCGCCGGCATGCGGATGCTCCGGAAGCGGAAGCGGTGGCGCCACCGGTGGTGGCGGAACCCGCCAGCAAAACGCGCATTGTGAATACGCCTGTGCGTTCCGGCCAGCAGATCTACGCACGCAACGCCGATCTGATCGTCACCAGCAGCGTCAGCGCCGGTGCCGAGCTGGTGGCAGATGGCAACATCCATATTTACGGCATGATGCGCGGCCGCGCACTGGCAGGTGCCAGCGGCGATCGCGACTGCCAGATTTTTTGCACCAGTCTCGCAGCCGAGCTGGTCTCCATCGCCGGAGAGTATTGGATCATGGATCAGATTCCGGCGGAATTCTTTGGCAAAGCCGCGCGTCTGTGTCTCACAGACGGCGCGCTGACCATCCAGACACTTAATTAGGCCCCTTTTCTTTCGTTAAGGAAATCAACATTTATGGCACGCATTATTGTAGTTACATCAGGTAAAGGGGGCGTTGGCAAGACCACGTCAAGCGCGGCCATCGCCACAGGGTTAGCGCAGAAGGGCAAAAAAACCGTCGTGATCGATTTCGATATCGGTCTGCGCAACCTCGACCTGATCATGGGCTGCGAACGCCGCGTGGTGTATGACTTCGTCAATGTTATTCAGGGCGATGCCACCCTGAACCAGGCGCTGATTCGTGATAAGCGTACCGAACAGCTCTATATTCTGCCCGCCTCACAAACCCGTGATAAAGATGCCCTGACCCGCGAAGGCGTGGAAAAAGTGCTGAACGACCTCGCCGCGATGGATTTCGACTTTATCGTCTGCGATTCCCCCGCGGGTATCGAAACCGGCGCGCTGATGGCGCTCTACTTCGCCGATGAAGCCATCATCACCACCAACCCGGAAGTCTCTTCCGTGCGTGACTCTGACCGCATTCTGGGTATTATCTCTTCGAAATCGCGCCGTGCGGAAAACAGCCTGGATCCGGTGAAAGAGCACCTGCTGCTGACCCGCTACAACCCGGGCCGCGTTACCCGTGGCGACATGCTGAGCATGGAAGATGTGCTGGAAATTCTGCGCATTCCGCTGGTGGGCGTCATCCCGGAAGATCAGTCAGTCCTGCGCGCCTCTAACCAGGGTGAGCCGGTGATCCTCGACGCAAACTCTGACGCCGGTAAAGCCTATGCTGATACCGTAGATCGCCTGCTTGGCGAAGAACGCCCCTTCCGCTTTATCGAAGAAGAGAAGAAGGGTTTCCTGAAACGCCTGTTCGGGGGATAACCAATGGCATTACTCGATTTCTTTTTATCCCGTAAGAAGAACACAGCCAATATTGCCAAGGAAAGGCTGCAAATTATCGTGGCAGAACGCAGAAGGGGCGACAGTGAGCCCCACTACCTGCCGCAGCTGAAGCGCGATATTCTGGAAGTGATCTGTAAATACGTAAAAATTGACCCGGATATGGTCACGGTTCAGCTGGATCAGAAAGGGGATGATATTTCTATCCTTGAGCTTAACGTGACTCTGCCAGAGACAGAAGACGCCCCTAAATGACAGTAGCGGGTTCCTGATTTTCCCCTGCGTAACCGGCGCAGGGGAAAACGTACCGCTTACAGCGACTGCAGGATAGCGTCAATACCAGCCTTCAGTACCTCACCACGCCAGCCTGTCAGCAGCTCCGGCGTGCGCGATGCGCTTTTTAGTCCCCAGTGCACGCTCAGCACCTGGTTAATCTGACGGCGCGAAGCCAGCAGCTCCTGGCTGTAGCCGGTCTGCTCACTCACCTGCTGTACCAGCGCTTTAATCGCTTTGAACGCCTGCTTGTAGTGCGGATGGTCAATCAGGTTCGGCAGCGCTGCCGGCAGCGTGGACTCCTCCTGTGCCTGCGCCTCCGCAACCATCGCCACCAGCGCTTTGCCGTGGAAACGGATTTCGTGACCATTCAGGCCCAGATGGTCGAGTTCACCGAGGCTGCCCGGCATATAACGCGCCACCTTCCACAGATTCTCTTCACGCACCACAAAGTTCACCGCCATGTCTTTCTGCCGCGCAATGTTCAGGCGCCATGCCGCCAGACGCTGTAACGCGGCCAGCTGACGCGGACGCAGTTGCCAGGCATTGGTGATATCGCGCCATGCCTCTTCCGGCTGCTGCACATCGAGACGACGCTGACACAGCGTTTCACACTCACTGAGTGCCGCTGCCATGTTGCCTGCGGTTTCGGTCTGCGCCATCAGCTGATGGGCAATCGGCAGCAGGTAAGCCACGTCGGCCGCCGCGTACTGACACTGACGCTCGGTCAGCGGACGGGCCAGCCAGTCGGTACGCGCTTCGCTTTTATCCAGCTCAATCTGATTAAAGTGATTTACCATGGCGGCAAACCCCCAGGAGAGCGGCTGGCCGGCAAAGGCAGCGAGGATTTGCGTGTCAATCATCGGTTCCGGCAGGCAGCCAAAGCGGTGCAGAAAGACTTCCAGATCTTCGCCACCGGCATGCAGAAACTTTGTGACCTGCCGGTCCTGCAGCAGCGCAATAAAGGGTGTCCAGTCGCTGATGTTAAGTGGATCGATCAGAACCAGCTGTTCGCTATCAAACAGCTGTATCAGCCCCAGTTGCGGATAGTAGGTGCGGGTACGCACAAATTCTGTATCCAGCGCCACGGCGGCGTGCTGGCGGGCCTGCTGGCAAACCTGCGCCAGCGCGTCGTTTTGGTCGATCAGAGTGTAATTCACGTTGTGTTCTCGCTGCGGCAAACTCCGCGCAGCGCTCCATGTTAAAAGCAATAAAAACGCCGGACTGGGCCGGCGTTAACCTGAGGAAAAAAGCGCGTTACTGCCCTTCCCGCTTCGCCTCGTCGCGCAATTCGCGGCGCAAAATTTTACCCACGTTGGTCTTAGGCAGCTCGTCACGAAACTCGATAATCTTCGGCACTTTATAACCGGTAAGCTGGCGGCGACAGTGATCCAGCACTTCCTCTTTGGTCAGGGACGGATCTTTCTTCACAATGCACACCTTGACCGCCTCACCGGAGAGATCGCTCGGCACACCGATGGCCGCGGCTTCACGCACTTTGGCGTGTTGCATCAGCACATCTTCGATCTCATTGGGATACACATTGAAGCCCGACACCAGAATCATGTCTTTTTTGCGGTCCACAATGCGGATAAAGCCCTCAGCGTCAACGGTAACAATATCCCCGGTGTGCAGCCAGCCATTTTTCAGCACTTCTTCGGTGGCTTCCGGCCGCTGCCAGTAACCGGCCATCACCTGTGGGCCGCGAATGCATAGCTCGCCTGGCTCACCCGGTGGCACGTCCACACCGTCGTCATTGACAATGCGCACGTCGGTAGAGGGAACCGGCAGACCGATGCTGCCCGTGTGGCAGGTAATGTCATATGGATTCACCGAGACCAGCGGCGAGCATTCGGTCAGGCCGTACCCCTCCAGCAGGTAATGCCCGGTAAGTTTTTCCCAGCGCTCTGCCACGGCTTTCTGCACGGCCATACCGCCACCCGCCGACAGACGCAGCGTGGAAAAATCGAGTTTATTAAAATTGACGTCATTCAGCAGGGCATTAAACAGGGTGTTAACGCCGGTCAGCGCGGTGAACGGGAATTTGCTCAGCTCTTTCACAAAGCCAGGGATGTCGCGCGGGTTGGTGATCAGCAGATTGGTGCCGCCCAGATCGAGGAACAGCAGGCAGTTCACCGTCAGCGCAAAAATATGATACAGCGGCAGCGCCGTCACAACGTGCTCTTTGCCGGCGCGCAGCAGCTTGCCGTAGGTGGCTTTGGTCTGCTCCAGATTGGCCTGCATATTGCCGTGCGTCAGCATCGCGCCTTTGGCCACGCCGGTGGTGCCACCGGTGTACTGCAGGAAAGCGAGGTCATCATTACGCACCACCGGACGGTGATAGTTGAGCTGCGCGCCCTGCTGCAGCGCCTGACGGAACGGCACCGCGCCGGGCAGATGGTACTTAGGCACCAGCTTTTTAACGTATTTGACCACAAAGTTCACCAGCGTGGCCTTAACCGGTGCCAGCTGGTCGCCCATGCGCGTCAGCATGACGTGCTTAACCGGCGTGTCAGCGACCACCTTTTCCAGCGTGTGGGCAAAGTTTGAGACGATGACGATCGCGCTGGCCCCGCTGTCGTTCAGCTGATGTTTCAGTTCGCGCGGGGTATAGAGCGGGTTCACATTGACCACCACCATGCCGGCGCGCAGCACGCCAAACAGCGCCACCGGATACTGCAGCAGGTTTGGCATCATTAACGCCACGCGATCGCCCTGCTGCAGCCCCAGTCCCTGCTGCAGCCAGGCCGCAAATGCCCGGCTTTGCTGCTCCAGCTCGCGATAGGTCATGGGCTGACCCATATTGATAAACGCCACCTGATCGGCGTAATGCTGCGTTGCATGTTCGAAAAGATCGACCAAAGAGGGATAGCGATCTGCAGTAATCTCCGCCGGGACATCCGGCGGGTAGCGTTTCAGCCACACCTTGTTCAAAGATTCACCCCGATATTCCTGTTGCGTAGCCATCGCCGCCTCTGCCATCAGTGTTGTTAACAATATTTTAACTGATTGTACCAGTTTGCCTGTTCCGGCATTTTCAGGTTGCGAAGCCCATCACTAAATTTCGCGCATCGGTTGCGCGCCCAATAAAAAGGCCCGTTCGCGAGCACCGCGACCGGGCCGTAAAAAAATATTTGCTGACTTATTCAGTCAGAATGGTCTCGACCTGTGCCGGGCCACCGGTGTTCATGCCCCAGTAAGGATTGGGGCCCCAGTAGCCGGGATGGTGACGCGTCGGGCCATACCAAATCCACGGGTCGATCGGCTGTGGCGGCGTCATGACCTGCTGCGTCAGATGCCAGCGCTGGTAACCGCGCACATCAACGACCACAAAGTTGTAGCTGGCCTTACCAATCTCACCTTTTTCCGTGCCTTTGATGTTGCCCAGCACGGTGATGTACTGATTATTCACGTCGACCGGATCAACAAAGCCGTGAATATCAGCATAGATCCGTCCCACTGACGCCGCCCCCAGCCGCGGCCGTGCGCTGTCGTCGAGCGGCTGCGTGGCGATCTCCAGACGGGTTAAGCCGTTCAGGTTGGTGACTTTGACGACCTTACCGCCGAAGCGTGATTCCTGGCCGACATACAGCTGCGGCGCACTCATGACCCGCAGCAGATCCTGCTGCGGCAGCGCAGAACTGCCTTTGATAGCATCCGGCACGGAAACGCAGCCGCTCAGCAGCAGCGCGCAGGCTAACAGAGCACCAGATATTCCTGTACGACTAATTGGCATAACACTTCTCCGGTAATTTCTCAGTTAGACTGGACGCGCCACAATAAGTTGCGCCGGGATCAGCGGCCCGGCAACTTTTTCCATGCCACTTCATTGCGCAGATAAACCGGCTCAGCGTGCTCTGCCGCCACCATGTCACCGCGCTGCCAGGCGCTGAGCGCCAGCGGCAGCATGTCCTCTGCGGCGGGCAGCGTCACCGCCGTGGTGACCAGCTGCGCGTTGCTGCTGTGCAGCAGATGCGGATAAGCCTGCCAGCCGGTGCCAGCCGTGGCCCACTCCCCGCTCAGCCCGGCAATGCGCGCCTCTGCCGCTTCCGGCTTCAGCACGGCCTCGCTCTCCACGCCGTGCCATTCACCCTGCTCGTCACGCTGGTATTCGGCCCAGTACACTTCGCCCATGCGCGCGTCAATCGCGGCCAGCACGCGCGTTGCGCCGGTCAGACGCCAGGCGCCCTGCGCCAGCGTCGCCAGCGAAGAGACGCCAATCATTGGCAGGGACGCGCCCAGCGCCAGTCCCTGCGCAATACCGATGCCAATACGCACACCGGTAAAGCTTCCCGGGCCACGACCAAACGCCAGCGCATCCAGCGCAGTGAGTTCCAGCTGCTGCGCCTGCAGCAGCGTCTGCACCAGCGGCAAAATACGTTGCGTGTGATCGCGTGGCGCGATTTCAAAGCGGGCATCAATCTGCTGCTGATTCAGCAGCGCGGCAGAACAGGCTTCTGTCGCGGTGTCCAGGGCTAAAATTCGGGCGGACATAACAACCTCAGAGAATCAAAATGGCGCGCATCTTACCACAGCCTGGCACAAATTAGTGCGCCTCTGGCGGCCGCACAAATTCAATAGCGCGCTGCAGGTCACGGGTGCGCGGCGTCGGCGGCAGGCTGTTAAGAAACAGGCCACCGTAAGGACGGGAGACCAGACGCTGATCGCATATTACCAGCACACCGCGGTCGTCAGTGTCACGGATCAGGCGACCGACCCCCTGCTTCAGGGTAATCACCGCATCCGGCAACTGAACATCGTTAAAGGGATCGCCGCCGCGCAGGCGGCAATCTTCCATGCGCGCTTTCAGCAGAGGATCTTCCGGAGAGGTAAACGGCAGTTTATCGATGATCACCAGCGAGAGCGCATCGCCGCGCACGTCTACGCCCTCCCAGAAACTGCTGGTCGCTACCAGCAGCGCGTTGCCGGCCTCCAGGAACTGCTTCAGCAGCTGGCCTTTACTGGTTTCACCCTGCAGCAGCACCGGCAGCGTCATGGACGCGCGAAACTCCGCGGCCAGTTCGCGCATCATTTTGTGCGAGGTGCAGAGAAAGAAACAGCGCCCTTTATTGGCATCGATCAGCGGCTTCATCATGCGCGCCAGCTGCCGCGCACCACCGGGATGGTTCGGTTCCGGCATGTTGCGCGGCACGCACAGCAGCGCCTGTTGCGCATAGTCGAACGGGCTGTCCAGGATCAGGGTTTGCGCTTTCTCCACGCCGAGCCGGCTGGCGAAGTGGCCCATCTGTTCATTGACCGCCAGCGTGGCTGAGGTAAACACCCAGGCAGCCTTACGGTTGTCCATCACCTCACGGAAACGTTCGGCGACGGAGAGCGGAGTCAGCGCAAGGGTAAAGTGGCGGCTGGTGCATTCGTACCAGTAGCTGAAGCCGGGTTCATCAATGGCGCGCAGCCGCTTCAACCGGGTGCGATAAAGGGCGGCACGTTCAAAGGCGGCATCCAGCAGCGCAGATCGGCCCAGCGACAGTTTAATCACGTCGTAGCAGAGCTCCAGCGCATCATCCAGCAGGGTAAACATGCGCATGATGTTGTTATCTGCCAGCAGGTCGCGCAGGTTACCGCGAAAACCGGGTTCCCCAAGCGTCAGGCGAAAATCCTGCGCGCACTGCGCCAGGCGATCCGCCGATTTCTGCAGCTGCTGGACATCACGCACCTCGGTGCGATACGCAATGTTGATATCTTTGGCAAGGTCCTGCAGCTGGCGACTGGAGAGCTGCTGCCCGAAATACTGGCTGGCGATGTCCGGCAGCTGATGCGCTTCGTCGAAGATCATCACGTCCGCTTCCGGGATCAGCTCGCCAAAGCCGCCCTCTTTCACCACCAGATCGGCAAGAAACAGATGGTGGTTGACGACCACCACATCGGCGTCCATCGCTTTTTTGCGCGCTTTCACCACAAAGCAGTCTTTATACAGCGGGCAGTCGCTGCCCAGACAGTTATCGTTGGTGCTGGTGACGTAAGGCCAGATCGGGCTGTCTTCTGCGACATCAGCACAGCTGCTGATATCGCCGTCTGTGGTTTCAGATGACCAGCTGCGTACGTTGATCAGATCGCCCAGCGCCTGCACGGTCAGATCGCCGCCCACCTGAGTCTGCTGTTCCAGCCGTTCCAGACAAAGGTAGTTCGCGCGTCCTTTCAGCAGCGCCGTTTTGCCGCTGAATTTCAGCGCGCGGGCAATGGTGGGCAAATCGCGATTGTAGAGCTGATCCTGTAGCGCTTTCGAACCGGTAGAGACAATCACTTTCTTTTTGGCGCGCAGTGCGGGTGCCAGGTAAGCGTAGGTTTTACCGGTGCCGGTGCCGGCCTCAACCACCAGCTCGCCACCGTGCCTGACCGCTTCGCTCACTGCCTGCGCCATTTCGCGCTGCGCCGCGCGCGGTTTAAAACCCGGGATCCCCTGCGCCAGCGCGCCATCCGCTGCAAAATCGTCTGCCACACATCCTCACTGAGTACGAAAAAAACACTGTAATTATGTCAGGATTCCCGGCAGGCGACCACAACAGATGACAGCCGGCCGCCGGATATGGCAGGCTAACGCAGCTTAAATACAGGAGAAAAGCATGACCATTACGCGTATTGATCCGGAGCACCGCATGTCTGAAGCCGTGGTGCATGACCAGACCGTCTATTACACCAGCGTGCCGGAAAATCTCGACGAGGATGCCGAAGCGCAAACGGCCAACGCGCTGGCGGTGATCGACCGCATCCTGACGCGTGTGGGTTCAGACAAAAGCAAAATTCTGGACGCCACCATTTTCCTCGTGGATAAAGCCGATTTCCCGGCGATGAACCGCGCCTGGGATGCGTGGGTGTCGCCCGGCAATGCGCCGGTGCGCTGCACCGTGCAGGCGGGTCTGATGAATCCGAAGTACAAAGTCGAAATTAAAATTATCGCCGCGCTGTAAGCCGCGCCGGGCGCGCTACGCGTCGTCTTCGTCGTCTTCGAAACGCGCCCGGATGGCTTCACCCTGATGGCTCTGGCGGATCTCCTGCGCCACCTGCGCAATCGCCTGGCCGCTGGCCATGCCGCCGGCCATCAGCTCCTGAATACGTTCAACTGCCTGCTGCTGCTGTTCATGTGATAACGCCGGAAGACCTGAAAACATGATGTTCTCCTGGAAAAAAACGGGAGGGTATTATTCCATGCCGAACAAACAGGTGTCAGCAACAAAGAAATATGCCAGGCTACGCGCCTGCCTGCTGAACTGATTTGTCCGATGATTGTGAACACCCTTTCGCTGAAGTATACGCCGGATGCACTTTTGCATCGTTTTGCTGCGCTTGCCCATCGCCCCTGGGCGATGCTGCTGACCTCTGGCCAGGCGGAACACGCCGATAACCGCTTTGATATTCTCACCGCCGACCCGCGCGTGACCCTGACGACGCGCGGTGAAAGCACGGCGATTGCGGAGAGTCATGGCGTGCGACACTCGGCGGAAGACCCGCTGCGCCTGGTGCAGCAGCAGCTGGACGCGCTGGGCATCACGCCCGCGTTCAATGCCGATTTGCCGTTTCAGGGCGGCGCGCTGGGCCTGTTTGGCTACGATCTGGGTCGCCGTTTTGAAACGCTGCCGCAACAGGCGCAACAGGACCTCACCACGCCGGACATGGCGGTCGGCATTTATGACTGGGCGCTGATTGCCGATCACCACCGGCAGACGCTGACGCTGATTTCCCTGGATGATGCCGACCGGCGCTGGCGCTGGCTGCAGGCGCTGGCCGTGCCGCAGCCGGTACCCTTTGCCCTCACCAGCGCCTGGCAATCCAGCCTGAGTTATGATGACTATGCGGCACGTTTTCACGCCGTGCAGGAGTATATTCAGGCCGGCGACTGCTATCAGGTGAATCTGGCCCAGCGTTTTCAGGCGCGCTATCGCGGTGACGAATGGCAGGCATTTCTGCGGCTCACCCGGGCCAACCGCGCGCCCTTCAGTGCCTTTATCCGCCTGCCGGGCAGCGCGGTGCTGAGCCTGTCGCCGGAGCGTTTTCTTTCACTGCAGCAGCAGACGATCGAAACCCGGCCGATCAAAGGCACCCTGCCGCGGCTGGCCGATCCTGAAGCCGACCGGCAGCAGGCGCTGAAGCTTGCCGCAGCGGAGAAAGATCGCGCTGAGAACCTGATGATTGTTGATCTGCTGCGCAATGACATAGGCCGTGTGGCGGTGCCCGGCAGCGTCAGCGTGCCGGCGCTGTTTGAGGTGGAAGCATTTCCGGCGGTACACCATCTGGTCAGCACCGTGCGCGCCCGCCTGCCTGATACGCTCAGCGCCAGCGATCTGCTGCGCGCCTGCTTCCCTGGCGGGTCGATTACCGGCGCGCCCAAAATCCGCGCCATGGAAATTATTGAAGAGCTGGAGCCGCAGCGCCGTAATGCCTGGTGCGGCAGCATCGGCTATCTCAGCCTGTGCGGACGTATGGACACCAGCATTACGATCCGCACCCTGATTGCGGAAAACCAGCAGCTGTACTGCGCTGCCGGCGGCGGACTGGTGGCCGACAGCGATGTGCAGGCCGAGTACCAGGAGACCCTGCACAAGGTAAACCGGATTTTGCCCTGCCTGCAGGAGCGCGACTGACATGGCGCTGACGCTGGAGCAGTTTGTCAGCCGTTTTGTGCTGCAGCCGCCGCTGCACCCGCGCCCGTCCGCCATCGCCGGGCGCCGCGCCGCGGTGCTGGTGCCGGTGATCGCCAGCGCCGAGCCCGGTCTGTTGCTGACGCGCCGCTCGGCGCAGCTGCGCAAGCACGCCGGTCAGGTGGCCTTTCCCGGCGGCATGCAGGATGCTACCGATACCTCGCTGGTGCACACCGCACTGCGCGAAGCCCGCGAAGAAGTCGGCATCGATCCGCAGCAGGTGCAGGTGATTGGCGTCCTGCCGCCGGTCACCAGCAGCACCGGCTTTGCCGTGACGCCGGTGGTGGGTCTGCTGCCGGCTGCGCTGCCGCTTCAGCTGAATCCGGACGAAGTCGAAAGCGCTTTCACTATGCCGCTGGCGGAAGCCCTGCGCCTGAGCCGCTACAGCGGGCTGACGCTGCGGCGCGGCAGGCAGCAGCATCAGGTGTGGCTCTCCTGGTATGAAGATTATTTTATCTGGGGCATGACTGCCGGCATTATTCGCGCGCTGGGCCAGCAGATCGCCCTGCCCTGATTCCCGCTCCGTTCCGCCTTACCCTGAAAAATCGATCCGGCTCACAACCGGGCAAATGGATAACTATTTCTGTGGTTTATAATTAGTTTATTTCATGCGAAAAGGTGCTCGCTGCCCGGCGCAGACGATTACTATTAGCCGCATTAACGGCTTGCGCCGGATAAAATAAGATTTGTGAGGAGTGTCACCGGTGATTAGTGTTTTTGACATGTTCAAAGTGGGCATTGGCCCATCCAGTTCGCATACCGTCGGCCCGATGAAGGCAGGCAAGCAGTTTGTTGACCTGCTGGTTGAACAGGGCAAACTGCAGGATGTGACGCGGGTGGCGGTTGATGTGTATGGCTCGCTTTCGCTCACCGGTAAAGGCCACCACACCGATATTGCCATCATTATGGGGCTGGCCGGTTTTGAGCCCGCCACCGTCGATATCGACAGCATTCCGGCGTTTATTAAAGATGTCGAAACGCGCGAGCGCCTGCTGCTGGCGAACGGCGCACATGAAGTGGATTTTCCGCGCGAAGGCGGCATGGTTTTCCGCAGCGAAAACCTGTCGCTGCATGAAAACGGTATGACACTGTATGCCTTCGCCGGGGATCTGCTGATTGAGAGCAAAACCTATTACTCCATCGGCGGCGGCTTCATCGTGGATGAGGCCCACTTTGGTCAGCCGGTGCTGGACGAAGTCACGGTGCCTTACGCGTTTCACTCCGCCCGCGAGCTGCTCAGCCACTGTCGCGACACCGGCCTGTCCCTCTCCGGCGTAGTGATGAAAAATGAACTGGCGCTGCACAGCCGTGAGGAGATCACTGCCTATTTCACCCACGTGTGGCAAACCATGCAGGCCTGTATCGATCGCGGCCTGAACACCGAAGGGGTGTTGCCGGGTCCGCTGCGCGTGCCGCGTCGTGCCGCGTCGCTGCGTCGCCTGCTGGTCTCTTCCAACAAGCACTCTAACGACCCCATGAACGTTATTGACTGGGTCAATATGTTTGCCCTGGCGGTTAACGAAGAGAATGCCGCCGGTGGGCGCGTCGTCACCGCACCAACCAACGGCGCCTGCGGTATCGTGCCCGCCGTGCTGGCCTATTACGATCACTTTATTGAGACCGTGACGCCCGATATCTTTATCCGCTACTTCCTTGCCTCCGGTGCGATTGGCGTGCTGTATAAAATGAATGCGTCGATCTCCGGCGCCGAAGTGGGCTGTCAGGGTGAAGTGGGCGTCGCCTGCTCCATGGCAGCAGCAGGTCTGGCGGAGCTGCTGGGAGCCAGCCCGGAGCAGGTGTGCGTGGCCGCGGAAATCGGGATGGAGCATAACCTGGGCCTGACCTGTGACCCGGTTGCGGGCCAGGTGCAGGTGCCCTGCATTGAACGAAACGCCATTGCCTCAGTGAAGGCGATCAACGCGGCGCGCATGGCGCTGCGTCGTACCAGTGAACCGCGCGTTTCGCTCGATAAGGTGATCGAGACCATGTACGAAACCGGTAAAGACATGAACGCCAAATACCGTGAAACCTCACGCGGCGGGCTGGCCATCAAAGTCCAGTGTGACTGACCGCTTCGCTGGAGAGAAAGCCAGCGATCGCCCGTTTTTTTGTCCGTTGCTCTACCTCAGCGTCAGTAAACCAGATACAGTAATTTCGCGCGCGGCCCACAGAGGCCGCGCTGTTTTTTAGGGCCGCTTTTTTTCATCAGCCGCGCTAAACCTGGCCGCCTCAATGCCGATAACCTTCTCGTTACTTTGGCTTTAATCTTTGTTTTTGCAAGGTGGTTACTGATGCTCATCCCCCAGCAATCTGTGGGTCAATTTCGTCGTAAGCGCCTGCTTATTGCGCTGGTGATCGCCGCGCTGGTCCTGATTCTGACGCTGACGTTTCGCTACGTGGAGGAGAAGTCACGCATTGAGCAGCAGTCACTGAATTTTGCCACCCGCGCAATTGCGCGCTTTGACCGTATGTTTTCACCGCTTGACGTCTCCGCCAATAACACGCTTGGGCTGGTGGGCGTGACCTGTAATCAGGTGCGCTTTCCGCTGATTGAAAAAATTGCCGCCCTGCAAACGGTGCGCACCGTTCTGCTGGTGCAGGACGACACCATCTACTGTTCCAGTATTTACGGCCCGCGCCGCATCTCCTTCAGCCAGACCTATCCGCAACTGGCCATCAACAACGAACGCATGATGCTTTCCACCGACGAGTACCTGCTGAAAGGCTCGCCGGTGCTGCTGCTGTGGACGCCAAAATCGCTGGATAACCGGGACGGCCTGCTGCAAATCATCAATATTGAACTGATGACCAACTACCTGCTGGAGCCGCAGTTGCCGTGGGTGGAGCGCGCGATTTTTAACGTCGGCGGCCAGAGCCTGGAGTATGGCAATCCGCTGATTGAGCATACCGTGCCGTCTGACGACGAAGTGGCTTACGTGCAATCCTCGCTGCGGTACCCGTTCAGCATCACGCTGTATGGCCCGTCGCCGGCGCGGCTGGCGTTGAATACCCTGCCGTCACAGCTGCCGCTGGCGGTTCTGCTCAGCCTGCTGATGGGCTATATCGTCTGGCTGGCGACGGCCAACCGCATGAGCCTGAGCTGGCAAATCAGTTATGGCATCACCGCCAATGAATTTATGGTGTACTGCCAGCCCCTGATCAATGCCCGCAGCGGTGAGTGTGACGGCATAGAACTGCTGCTGCGCTGGCATAATCCGCGCCAGGGCTGGATCGCGCCGGATGTGTTTATCCCGCTGGCCGAACGCCAGAATCTGATTGCGCCGCTGACGCGCTTTGTGATTGCCAGAGTGGTGGAGGAACTGCCAAAGCTGCCGCAGTCCCCGTCGTTTCATATCGCCATCAATGTGGCGGCCAGCCACTTCCGCGAGCGTGCCATCCTTGAGGATCTGCAGCGGATCTGGTGGCCCGCCAGCCCGCAGCCCCAGCTGGTGGTAGAGCTGACCGAACGCGACGCGCTGCCGGTGATCGATCAGTCCGTGGTTGCCCAGCTGCATGAGATTGGCGTGCGGCTGGCGATTGATGATTTTGGCACAGGACACAGCTCGCTGGCTTACCTGAAAGACCTCAAGCCGGACGTGCTGAAAATCGACAAGATTTTCACCGCAGCGATTGGCACCGACGCCATCAACGCCACCGTGACTGACATGGTGATTTCCCTGGCGCAGCGGCTGAATATCGCGCTGGTGGCCGAAGGCGTGGAAACCGCTGAACAGGCTGACTATCTGCGCGAGCGCGGCGTCGATCAGCTGCAGGGGTATTACTACGCGCGCCCGATGCCGGTAGAAGATTTCCCGCGCTGGCTGGCGCAGCACCAGGCGCAGCTGAACGCCTGAGATAGCCTGACACGACCCGCCGCGCCTGCCGGGCGTGCTTCCGAGATCCCTCTGCCCGCCAGTGCTGCCCGCCGGGCGCGGCGCATAAAAAAGGGCCGTCACCGGACGGCCCCAGTCGCATCACCGGACGCTTAAACGTCCTCGTCTTCCTCGTCGTGCGGCTTATCTTTGGTGACGCGCACCAGATCGATGCGGTAATCCGTGGCATCGATAATCTGAAAGTGCAGCGGCGGCAGATCAATAACGTCGCCCGGCAGCGGCAGCTGACCTTTCTGCGCAATCAGCAACCCTGCCAGCGATGCGTGATCGTCTTCCTGCTTCACCAGTTCATGGTAATCCAGCAGCTGCTGCAGCGAGTGCAGATCGGTCCCGCCCTTCACCAGCCAGCCGTCACCATCGGCAATCACGTCCGGCGTTTCATCTTCGTCCGGGAATTCACCGGCAATCGCTTCCAGCACGTCCAGCGGCGTGATCAGGCCCTGCACTACCCCAAACTCGTTGGTCACAATGACAAAGCTGCCTTTCGCCCGACGCAGCACGCCCAGCAGGTTGATGGGGTCCAGCGTTTCCGGCACGACGATCGCCGGCGAACTGGCGGCAAAGGTCGCCACGTCCATCCCGTGCTCCAGCGCCACCAGCAGCTCTTTAGCCCGCACCACACCGATAATTTCATCCAGCTCACCGCGGCACACCGGGAACAAGCTGTGTGGCGTATCCAGCAGCTGAATACGAATTTCGTCCAGCGGCCGGTTGGCATCCACCCAGGAGATATCGCCACGCGGCGTCATGATGCTGCGGATAGAGCGCTGCGACAGCGTCAACACGCCGTTGATCATATAGCGCTCTTCATCCTTAAAAGCTTCCTGCGGCATGGCTTCACTCAGTCCCGCTTCTTCGTTGCTCGCCGGCTGGCTGTTGCTGCGCTGACGGCCACCCATCAGGCGCAGGATCGCTTCTGCCGTGCGTTCACGCATCGGACGGCGCGACTGATGACGGATAAAGTTGCGGCGGGCAATCTGGTTAAACAGCTCAATGACAATCGAGAAGCCAATCGCCGCGTACAGATACCCTTTCGGAATATGGAAGCCAAAGCCTTCCGCCACCAGCGACAAGCCGATCATCAGCAGGAAGCTCAGACACAGCACTACCACCGTCGGGTGCGCATTCACGAAGCGGGTCAGCGGCTTAGAGGCCAGCAGCATAATACCCATTGCAATCACCACCGCCGCCATCATGATTGGCAGATGGTTCACCATGCCCACAGCGGTAATCACCGCATCCAGCGAGAACACCGCGTCCAGCACCACTATCTGCAGCACCACCGCCCAGAAACTGGCGTAGCCTTTATTGCCCTGCCCTTCCTCGCCGCGGTTTTCCAGCCGTTCGTGCAGCTCCATGGTGCCCTTAAACAGCAGGAACAGCCCGCCGAACAACAGAATCAAATCGCGGCCGGAGAAGCTGAAATCGCCCACGCTGAACAGCGGTCGCGTCAGGGTCACCATCCAGGAGATCACGGAAAGCAGGCCCAGACGCATCACCAGCGCCAGCGACAGGCCGATCAGCCGGGCTTTATCACGCTGCTTTGGCGGCAGTTTGTCGGCCAGGATGGCGATGAATACCAGGTTATCAATGCCGAGCACAATCTCCAGCACAATCAGCGTCAGTAAGCCCGCCCAAAGCGAGGGGTCTAAAAACAGTTCCATCAATGACTCCTTGCACTTCGTGAAGACGAACGGAATAGCATCTGCACCAGAAGGTGAGACGGCAGATCGTAAGCGGATGAGATAACGCCAGCAGGCGTGAAGTGGGATGCGCGCAGGCGCAGAGAGCAGGTAAAGCGACGTCGGTGACGGTCCATAAAGTGAGCTGAAGCTCGTTACTCCTGAGTAATAAACAGACCGCTAATGTATCAGTTACCTCAACAAGATCAAAAAATTTTCTTACATTTACACAGGATTGCGCGGGCGCACTAAACCGGCATAAAAACGCGTCCGGCTTTATTACGCGCTGAATAACCGACCAGCGTCACATATTTTATTTTTTCGATCACTAAAATAAATCGCGACCTGACCGCTGCGCGCCATGCGGCGCGAAGGGCCCGTCATCCCGCGTGATGGCCTGCCTCTTCCCGCACAACGACGGCACCGGCAACGGTCATTCTCACGAATTTCCGGCAGGGCCCGGAAATCTCTCATGCGAACGGAGGTAGCACGTGACCATTGCGATTGTGATTGGTACACATGGCTGGGCGGCAGAGCAACTGCTGAAAACAGCTGAGATGCTGTTAGGTGAGCAGGAAAATGTCGGATGGATTGATTTCGTCCCCGGCGAAAATGCAGAAACGTTAATTGAAAAATATCAGGCCCAGCTGGCTAAGCTCGACACCGCCGCCGGCGTGCTGTTTCTGGTCGATACCTGGGGCGGCAGTCCGTTTAACGCCGCCAGCCGGATAGTGGTGGATAAGCCTGACCACGATGTGATTGCCGGGGTGAACATTCCGATGCTGGTGGAAACCCTGATGGGACGCGATGACAATCCGACGCTGCAGGAGCTGATACACATCGCGCTGGAAGCGGGACGTGAAGGCGTGAAAGCCCTGAAGACCGAATCCGCCGCGCCGGCCCCGGCACCGGCCGCGAAAGCCGCCCCGCAACCCCAGCCGCCGCTGGCACCGGGCCAGCATATGAAAATTGGCCTCGCCCGCATTGATGACCGCCTGATTCACGGCCAGGTGGCCACGCGCTGGACCAAAGAGACCAACGTGACACGGATTATCGTTGTCAGTGATGAAGTCGCGAACGATCACGTGCGCAAAACCCTGCTAACGCAGGTTGCTCCGCCCGGCGTCACCGCGCATGTCGTCGACATCGCCAAGATGATTCGCGTGTGGAACAACCCCAAATATGCCGGAGACCGGGTGATGCTGCTGTTTACCAACCCCACCGATGTTGAACGCGTGGTGGAACAGGGTGTAGACATCAAGTCAGTCAATATTGGCGGCATGGCGTTCCGGCAGGGAAAAACCCAGGTCAACAATGCGGTGTCCGTTGATGAGAAAGACATTGCGGCCTTCCGCAAGCTCAATGCGCGCGGCATTGAACTGGAAGTGCGCAAAGTCTCCAACGACCCGAAACTGAAAATGATGGACCTGATTGCGAAGGTCAATCCGTAGTGCATCTCTGCCCGCTCAGGGGCGGACATTCAGACCTTGCTGAGGAATTATGTGATGGAAATAACCTCGCTCCAAATTGTGTTGATTTTTATCGTCGCCTGTATCGCCGGGATGGGTTCGATTCTTGATGAGTTTCAGTTTCACCGCCCGCTGGTGGCCTGTACGCTGATTGGTGCCGTGCTGGGCGATATGAAAACCGGCATCATCATTGGCGGTACGCTGGAGATGATCGCCCTGGGCTGGATGAACATCGGTGCCGCCGTGGCACCGGATGCCGCACTGGCCTCGATCATCTCAACCATTCTGGTCATTGCCGGTGGACAAAGCGTCGGTGCCGGTATCGCACTGGCGATTCCGCTGGCCGCCGCCGGCCAGGTGCTGACTATTATCGTGCGTACGCTGACTGTTGCTTTCCAGCATGCCGCCGATAAAGCCGCGGAAAAAGGCAATCTTACGGCGATCTCCTGGATCCACGTCTCTGCCCTGCTGCTGCAGGCGATGCGTATTGCGATCCCGGCGCTGCTGGTGGCGATTTCTGTAGGCACCAGTGCGGTACACACGCTGCTCAGCTCGATTCCGGAAGTGGTCACCAATGGCCTGAACATCGCTGGCGGCATGATTGTCGTGGTGGGTTACGCAATGGTCATCAATATGATGCGCGCCGGCTACCTGATGCCCTTCTTCTACCTCGGCTTTGTGACAGCCGCCTTTACCAGCTTTAACCTGGTGGCGCTGGGCGTGATTGGTGTGGTGATGGCGGTGCTGTATATCCAGCTGGCACCGAAATATAACCGCGTGGCGGGCGCAGCCTCTGCCGGCCCGGCGCAAAATGACCTCGATAACGAACTCGACTAGGAACAGGTGACATCATGGCCGATACAACTCACGCTCCAAAAAAACTCACACCCGGTGACGTACGTGGCGTCTTCCTGCGCTCTAACCTGTTCCAGGGTTCGTGGAACTTTGAACGTATGCAGGCGCTGGGCTTCTGTTTCTCGATGGTACCGGTGATCCGCCGTCTCTATCCGGAGAACAACGAGGCGCGTAAACAGGCGATCAAACGTCATCTGGAATTTTTCAACACCCACCCTTATGTGGCGGCGCCGGTGCTGGGCGTCACCATGGCGATGGAAGAGCAGCGCGCTAACGGCGCCGCCATTGATGACGGTGCGATTAACGGGATCAAAGTGGGCCTGATGGGTCCGCTGGCAGGCGTCGGCGATCCGATTTTCTGGGGAACCGTGCGGCCGGTGTTTGCGGCACTCGGCGCCGGTATCGCCATGAGCGGCAGCCTGCTCGGCCCGCTGCTGTTCTTCTTCCTGTTTAATATCGCCCGCCTGCTGACCCGCTATTACGGCGTGGCGTACGGCTACCGTAAAGGGGTGGATATCGTGGGGGATATGGGCGGCGGTTTCCTGCAGAAGCTGACCGAAGGGGCATCAATACTCGGGCTGTTTGTGATGGGGGCGCTGGTCAACAAGTGGACACACGTGAACGTGCCGCTGGTGGTGTCCCGTATTACCGACCAGACCGGCAAAACCACCGTTACCACGGTGCAGTCGATTCTGGATCAGCTGATGCCGGGCTTAATTCCGCTGCTGCTGACCTTTGGCTGTATGTGGCTGCTGCGCCGCAAGGTGAACGCGCTGTGGATTATCGTGGGCTTCTTTGCGATTGGTATTTTTGGTTACTGGATTGGCCTGCTGGGTCTGTAATTAACCTGCCGGGAGCACGGCGCTCCCGGCCTCTCCCGCCAGCGTGGCGGCTGCGACCCGGCCGCGCGCGGCGATTAAGGAATGCCCTGCATGTCACTGACTGACATCCTGCTTGCTCTGCTGACTGCCGGTCTGCTGCTGTTCGCCATTTACGATGATGCCATTCTGCCGCGTCGTCGCGGCCCCACGCGGCTGCGCGTGGCGCTGCGCCGCCGGCATCTGATTGACAGTGGCATTTTCATTGTGCTGCTGCTGATTCTGCTGTGGAACAATATCCAGCAGCACGGCACGCCGCTCACCACCACGCTGCTGATGGTGCTGTGCTTTATGGCCGTCTGGCTGTTCTGGCTGCGCAGCCCGCAGCTGCTGATGAAAAACGAGGGGATGTTTTTTGCCGGCGTCTGGATCGATTATCGCCGCATTCAGAGCATGAACCTGTCAGAAGACGGCATCCTGGCGATGCAGCTGGAACAGCGACGTCTGCTGATCGCCGTGCAGCAGCTTGACGACCTGGAAAAGATTTATCACACGCTGGTCGAAGCGCGCTAGTCACGCTGCCAGAGCGTAAGCGTGAAATCGGCGTCACAAACCACCTGCTCTGCCGAAGCCAGTGTCTGCCACACCGCTTCGCGCGCGCGCCAGGCGAAAGGCGTCATCTGTAATAAGCGCACGGCGTCGGCACCGCTTAGCGTCATCGGATAGCGCAGACGCTGCTGGTCCACCCGGCTAAAACCTGCGTAGGTTTTCTCTTCCGCCGCATGCAGCTGCACCTCACGGTAGATTAATGCTTTGAACTGCTGCAGATGGTGCGGACCCGGCGTGACGGTCAGCAAAAACCCGCCGGGCTTCACCACCCGGCTCAGTTCGGCTTCATTGCAGGGAGCATAAATCCGGACCACCGCGTCCAGCGACGCATCCGCAAACGGCAGACGCTGGCTGGAAGCCACACAAAACGTCACCGCCCGGTAGCGCCTGGCCGCCATACGAATGGCCGCTTTGGCCACATCCAGCCCGAAAAGCTGTCCGGCAGGCAGCGCGGCTGCCATGGCGGCGGTGTAATATCCCTCGCCACAGCCGATGTCCAGCACCTGAACGTTGCCGGCGGGGAGCTGCTGCGCCAAGTGCTGCGCAACGCAGTCACGCAGCGGCTGATAGTAGCCGGCATCAAGGAACGATCGTCTGGCCTGCAGCATCTCTGCGCTGTCGCCCGGCTCACGCGAGCCTTTATGCTGTACCGGCAGCAGGTTCACGTACCCTTCTTTTGCCTGATCAAACTGGTGTCCGGCATCACAGCGAAACGTGCCGTGTTGCTGCAGCAGAGAGTGGTGGCAAAGCGGGCAAATAAGGGACATAAACGACTCCGGGTTAGCAATTCGCGGCGCAGTTTACCCTGATCGTCTGACAACAGAAAGAATAAAGAAAAGCCCCGCTCGGTGAGCGGGGCCTGGCATGCGTTTCAGGGGTGTATGACACCGAGCCTGAGCACGAAATCAGATAGCAGTAACGTTAACCGCTGCAGGACCTTTCTGGCCGTCCTGAATTTCAAACTCAACCTGTTGACCTTCGGCCAGGGTTTTAAAACCGTTGCCCTGGATAGCAGAGAAGTGTACGAACACATCTTTGCTGCCGTCAGCAGGGGTAATAAAACCAAAACCTTTGGACTCGTTGAACCACTTAACCTGACCTTTAATCTTTGCCATTTTGCAAATTCCTTAGAGTGTTTATATTGCCCGAAGGCAGTCTTACAGATAAACCAGAGACATTACTGAATGAGGCACTAATTTAAGGTTCGGCAAGGAAGCGGTATTCAACGTCAACGTCTTTACTCGTAACTTCTTTACTGAAGATGCCATACATAAACAGAACTGTACCTCGTTTGACCCACGATTCGTTATCACATATCCGACAATTTATCGCAAGCCATTTTTAAAGGGTGATCGACGTGCCGCACATATTTAACGTCAGCCGGTCAGAATATGCCGCTGTGATATTGACAGCGTAGCCGTAAACTGCGCAAAAAAGGGTTAGCCGTCAATGTAGTTAGCGTGAAACCCGCGTTTCGTCAAGCGCAGCGGCTAAAGGCAAATCGTCGCTTTTTTCTTTCGGCAGTCTGGACGAAAAATATTGCATTAATATGGCACAAATAAAATATTTAACCGCATCTTTTACCTGATATGCACCCTTTGTGCATCGTTCAAATATTGTACAGAGAAATGCTGGCTGTACATGTTATAAATAATTTTGCACCAAAATCAGGAAAATAAAATTCCCACTGCGCCAAATACAGGCATAAGCCGGGATGGCCTTTATCTTAATTTTTTCTGTTCATCGGAAAAAATGATGTTAACCCTGCGCACCAGCAGAAAACGTTATACAAAATCAGACTAAGATAATTCTGAATCCTTATTTTCCAGGCTGCGGCTTTCCCCTATTCGCCAGGGTGCGAAGCGGTTATTTTCTTCACCCGCGCGGCGTAACGCCTGGGCCAGCGCCAGCGGCGGTTCGTCCAGTGATTCGTCCGCCAGTTCAAACACGCCCCAGTGGATCGGTAACGTCACCGGCCGGCCAGTCTGTTGCCACAAGGCGACCGCCTGATCGGGATCCATATGCTGCCCGCGCATGAACCATTGTGGTGCATAGGCACCAATCGGCAGCGCTGCCAGCGTAAAGGGGCCCAGCCGTTGCGCAATCAGGGAAAGATTGTCGCTGTAACCGCTGTCCCCTGAGAACCAGACATTCACGTGGCGATGCGTGATGACCCAGCCACACCACAGAGCGCGATTACGATCCCAGAAAGTCCGCATGCTCCAGTGGCGCGCCGGCACGGCGGTAAAAGTCACGCCGGAAAGTGTCGCCGCCTGCCACCAGTCGAGTTCGGTGACGGTGCGCACGCCGCGCTGCCGGCACCATCTGGCCATCCCCAGCGGCACCAGAAAATGCGCTGCCGGAAACCGCCGGGCAATCTGTTTTATCGTCGGGCGATCAAGATGATCATAGTGATTATGGGAAATCAGGACATAATCCAGGTGCGGTAAGCGGGCAATGCTGAGCGGCGCGGGCGTTTTGCGACGTGGGCCGGCAAACGGCAGCGGTGAGGCGCGTGCGGAGAGGGCCGGATCAATCAATATATAGCGCTGGTTCAGGCGTATCAGCAGCGCGGCATGGCCCAGCCACCAGATGCGATCATCTTCTCCGCTCAGATCGGCATCCTGGTACCACGTCTCAATAAAAGCCGGATAGCCGTGTTGCGGCGGCAGCGGCAGGTTTTGCTGCCTGCGCGCCCGCCGCCAGCGCTGTAAATCGCCCGGCTGGCACAGTTCCCCTTCCGGATTGCGGAAACCTTCTGGCGTATGGTGCGCCAGCGACGCATCGTACCAGGGATTGTGCCAGGCCATTCTCACTCCTTTGGTAAATTAACGCTCCGGGATCAGCCGGATAAAATCGCGCTGCCCGTTCTCCTCTGTTTCCTGCTGTGCGCTGGCCGGCGCGGGCTGCGCGTCGGCAATACGGCGCAACAGGAGAGTCTGTTTTTTCTGCTCTTCAAGCAGCGCTTCCAGCAGCTGAATCTGCTCGCTGGCGCGCACGCTGGCCCGGTTAACGAAGAACCAGACAATAAAGGCCACAAGGATCAGGATGGCCAGCACGCCATAGTTAAATAGCGGACCGGTATTTGCGGCTAACTCGTTCATAACTGCCTCTGGTAGTAAACATCAGACTTATTCTGCCGCCGCTGATTTTACCCGTTGTACGGCGAAAAGATATGGCTGCGCGCGGAAAGCCGGCTCTCCTGCGCCGCCGCTTTCAGTTATCTCTGATCGATCTGGCAGGAAAAGCGAGGCATGCTGCTACTATAGTGTCCGCAGCGCTTTCAGGACAGCTGCGTTATGTAACATAAGGAGATTAAAATGAAACTACTGATTCGGGCGGTTATGCTGATTGCCGCGATCTGGCTGGCGATGCTGTTTACCGGTTATGGCGTACTGACCGGCAGCAACAAAAACGCTGCGGGTCTGGGTTTACAGTGCAGTTATCTGACAGCGCGCGGCATGATGACCGCACAGTATCTGCATACTGACAGCGGCATTGTGGGCGTCACCGATTGTCCGTTGCTGAAAAAAAGCGGCGAAGTGGTGGATAACTGAGATGAAAACGGGTTGACAGCAGCCCGTTTTGACGCGTCAGAACGGATAGTCATAATAGCCCATCTGCGCTGACAGATTGCGCGCCGCCCGGTGCAGCATCGCCACATAGTCGCTTTTCGCCTCTTCCGAAAAACGGATAGTTGGAAATGAAATACTCATCCCGGCGATCACCACGCCGAAGCGGTCGAATACCGGCACCGCGATACAGCGTAAGCCCTCTTCCTGCTCTTCATTATCTTCCCCGTACCCCTGCGCTTTAACCTGATCCAGCACCTCCAGCAGGGCTTCAGCGCTGGTAAGCGTATTCGCGGTACTTTGGCGAAATGTCGTTTCGCTGAGGATCGCTTTAACCTCTGTGCGATCGCGCCACGCCAGCAGCACTTTGCCAATCGCCGTGCTGTGCAGCGGATTGCGGCGGCCAATACGCGAATACATGCGCAGGTTATACAGGGAATCAATCTTGTGGATGTAGACAATACTGTCCTCCTCCAGCGCCCCGAGGTGGATTGTCTCTTTCGTCAGGCGTGACAGCTCGCGCATTTCAACATCGGCACTGCGAATCAGATCGACGTTCTGCAGCGCTTTTGCGCCCAGTTCAAACAGTTTGAGCGTGAGCGAGTATTTTTCGCTCTCGCCCTCCTGGGCTACATAGCCCAGCGCCTTCATGGTCTGCAGAAAGCGGTAAACCGTGCTTTTTGACATCATGACACGTTGCGACAGCTCAGTGATGCCGTGATCGCGATCCTCCCCCAGCGCCTGGAGAATGCCGAACACCTTCATCACCGAAGAAACGGCATCGGGTTGGGATTTTTCATTATCGCTGCTGGCCATAGCCGGATCCTTTTAACGGTGTTTCAAAAAAAATGGAACAGATAGCGCAGTATAGGCCGTCCGGCATTGCAGCAGCAACGGCTGCCACCGCGTGACACATTCTTTCGTAATTTTTGTCGGGGATGCGGTGCTTTCAGCGCGGAAATTGATTAGCATGATGATATTCACTCACTTCACTTCCATCTCTATGTCCCCGACTGTTTCTCAGGATGGCCTGCCCGTCCCGCAGCGCTACGGCGCGATTATCACCATTGCTCTTGGCATTATGATGGCCGTGCTGGATGGTGCGATTGCCAATGTGGCATTGCCGACCATTGCCCGCGAGCTGCACGCCAGTCCGGCAGAGTCAATCTGGATCGTTAACGCCTATCAGATTGCGATTGTCATCTCCCTGCTATCCCTGTCGTTTCTTGGCGATATGCTTGGTTACCGCCGGGTTTATCAGGTGGGTCTGGTGCTGTTTGTGCTGACGTCACTGTTTTGCGCCCTCTCTGCTTCGCTCACTACCCTGACGGTTGCCCGCGTGCTGCAGGGATTTGGCGGGGCCGCGCTGATGAGTGTTAACACCGCGCTGATTCGCATTATTTACCCACAGCGCTATCTGGGTCGCGGCATGGCGATTAACTCGCTGATCGTGGCCGTATCCAGCGCGGCAGGACCGACGGTAGCCGCCGCGATTTTATCCATCGCCAGCTGGCAATGGCTGTTTCTGATTAACGTCCCGCTGGGCGTGGTAGCGCTCTGGCTGGCGCTGCGCTATCTGCCGGACAATCCACAAAAAGCCCGGCAGCAAAAGTTTGATGTGCCCAGCGCGGTGATGAACGCGCTGTTTTTCGGCCTGCTGATCTCGGCACTGAGCGGTTTTTCGCAGGGTCAGTCGGGCTGGCTGGTGGCCGGCGAAGCCGTGGCGCTGCTGCTGGTGGGTATCGTATTTGTTCGCCGCCAGCTGGCGATGCCGGTGCCGCTGCTGCCGGTAGATCTGCTGCGCATACCGATTTTTTCGCTGTCAATTGGCACTTCGGTCTGCTCTTTCTGCGCGCAGATGCTGGCGATGGTGGCGCTGCCGTTTTTCCTGCAGAACGTGCTGGGGCGCAATGAGGTCGCCACCGGTTTGCTGCTGACGCCCTGGCCGCTGGCGACCATGGTGATGGCACCGATTGCCGGACGGCTGATTGAGCGTTTTCACGCCGGCTTACTGGGCGGGCTGGGCCTGGCGCTGTTTGCTGCCGGTCTGTTCCTGCTGGCACTGCTGCCATCACAACCCGGCGACAGCGATATCATCTGGCGCATGATGCTGTGCGGTGCGGGATTTGGCCTGTTTCAGTCGCCCAATAACCACACCATTATCTCTTCTGCACCGCGCAATCGCAGCGGCGGAGCCAGCGGCATGCTTGGCACGGCGCGACTGGTCGGCCAGAGCAGCGGTGCCGCCCTGGTTGCGCTGATGTTTAATCTGTTCAGCGACAGCGGCACCCACGCTTCGCTGCTGCTGGCCGGCGTGTTTGCCAGCGTGGCCGCTGTCGTCAGCCTGGCGCGCATGACGCAGTCGCGTCCTGCTGCCGGGTCGTAACGGCCTCCCCCGCACTGTCTATAGCCGCCCGCTCAGCGGTGACAGCACAGGACTTCCGTCGGAAGGCCGCAAGCGGCAAAAAAAAACCGCCATCGTGAGATGGCGGTTTCACCACTGACAAGCTTACCCCTATTTCAGGTACTGGCCGCTACGCAGCGCTTCGATACGCTTATCAAGCGGCGGGTGCGACATAAACAGCTCGCTCAGCGACTTATTTTTACCGTTGATACAGAATGCCATCATGCTGCCGGGCTCCTGCGGTTCATAACTGGTTTTCAGGCGCTGCAGCGCAGCAATCATCTTCTCGCGGCCTACCAGCTTCGCGGAACCGGCATCAGCATGGAACTCACGGTGACGCGAGAACCACATGGTGATGATGCTGGCCAGGATACCGAACACCAGCTCCAGCACGGTTGCCACCGCAAAGTAGACCAGCGGGTTGCCGTTGCTGCTCTCTTCGTCATCGCGGTTTCCGGACAGGAAACCTGATGCCACCTGCGCAATAATGCGCGAGATGAAGATCACGAAGGTGTTCACAATGCCCTGAATCAGCGTCATGGTGACCATATCACCGTTGGCGATGTGCGCCATTTCATGCGCCAGCACCGCTTCCGCTTCATCGCGGCTCATGTTCTGCAGCAATCCGGTCGACACCGCCACCAGCGATGCATCCCGGCGCGCGCCGGTCGCGAACGCGTTAATATCCGGCGCGTGATAAATGGCAACCTGCGGCATCGCAACGCCGGCCTGCTGAGCCTGGCGACTGACGGTTTCCATCAGCCAGCGTTCTGTCTCGTTACGGGGCTGCTCAATCACTTCGCCACCGACGGAGCGTAACGCCATCCATTTAGACATCAGCAGTGAAACAAACGCACCGCCAAAGCCAAACAGACCTGCCATAATCATCAGACCCTGAACACTGCTTGACTGAATTCCTGTCAGACTCAGAATCAGTCCGAAGACCAACATCACCGCCAGGTTGGTGATCAGGAAAAGCGCAATACGCATCATAAACGTTCATCTTCCTCAGTTTTGCCCGCGCTTATGCGCGGATATACATCCTATGTCCATCGCGCAGCTTTTCAAGCGACCTTAATCTTTAAGTGCCTAAAAAGACATAACTTTACATTTTGTCACTGTTCGCCGCGCGTCGGGGTTAAGCGGCGCTGAACGGTGATTTTAGCGCAAAAAAAAGCACCGCCGCAGCGGTGCTGGTGTGTGCAGCTGACGACTATTTCGCCGTTTCGGCGGCCGGCTGGGATTTTTCCAGCTGGGCCAGATCGTTAGCGATTTTCACCGTTTCATCCAGGTACGGATCCGGTTCTTTATAGTCCTTCGGCAAATCATCCAGGCTCTTCAGCGGTGCTTTACCTTCTGCCTGATAGCGCGCATTGATGCGTTCCAGACGCAGCGCATCTTCTTCGTGGTTCTCTTTCTCACGCTGGGCAAGATTAAGCGACACGATATTGCGCTTGTCTTTCATGGCATTGAAACGCGCAATGTCTTTCATGATGTACTGGAACTCGCGATCCTGCGCAATGCGATCGGCATGCTCTTTGGTGAGCTGCGGCACCAGTGGCGTGATGTCACCGGTTTTGGTGTACGTTGCCGCGTTGATGCTATCCCACGGCAGCGCATTATCCTCAAACTTCTCACCGGTTTCCGCCGCTTCCACGCCGGTTGGCATCAGCAGATCCGGCGTGACGCCTTTACGCTGGGTACTGCCGCCGTTGATGCGGTAGAACTTCTGAATGGTGTACTGCACGGAACCCAGCGCCGGCCACTCCGGACGCAGCATCTGATCGTAAATACGGTTCAGCGAACGGTACTGCTGCACTGTGCCTTTCCCGAAGGTCGGCTCACCGACAATCAGCGCACGCCCATAATCCTGCATCGCTGCGGCAAAGATTTCTGACGCCGAGGCGCTGAAGCGATCGACCAGCACTACCAGCGGCCCTTTGTAATAAACGATGCCGTCGTTATCGCTGTCCTGACGCACGCGACCATTGTTATCACGCACCTGCACCACCGGACCGGATGGAATAAACAGTCCTGAGAGCGACACCGCTTCGGTCAGGGCGCCGCCGCCGTTGGTGCGCAGATCGATCACAATGCTGTCAACGTTCTGCTTCTGCAGCTTCTGCAGCTGCACTTTGACGTCATCGGTCAGGCCGACATAGAAGCCCGGAATGTCGAGCACGCCGACCTTCTCTTTACCTGCCATATGCACGGTGCCTTTGACGGCGCGGTCTTCCAGACGGATCTTCTCACGCGTCAGCGTCACGGTGCGGGTTTTGGTTCCTTTACCGGCAGGCAGGATCTCAAGGCGTACTTTGCTGCCCTTCGGCCCTTTGATTTTCGACACCACGTCATCCAGACGCCAGCCAATCACATCTTCCATCGGCTTGCCCGGCTGGCCGACGCCAACGATGCGGTCACCTACGGTAATGGCTTTACTCTTCGCCGCCGGACCACCGGCAACCATGGAGTTGATCACGGTGTAGTCATCGTCCATCTGCAGCACAGCACCAATGCCTTCCAGCGACAGGCTCATCTCGGTGTTGAACTGCTCAGTATTGCGTGGCGAGAGGTAATTGGTATGCGGGTCGATTTCGTGCGCAAAAGCCGTCATCGCCAGCTGGAACACATCTTCGCTGTTGCTCTGCGCCAGGCGGCGGATGGCAAAGTTATAGCGCTTGGTCAGCGTTTCACGAATATCTTTGTCATCTTTACCGGCCAGTTTCAGGCTCAGCTCATCATATTTCACCTTGGCATCCCACAGCGCGTTCAGCTCATCCGTGCTTTTTGGCCACGGCGCTTTTGCGCGGTCGATATCAATGGTGTCGTTACCGGTGAAGTTCATCGGGCGGTTCAGCACGCTGAGCGCATACTGATAGCGCTCGAAGCGGCGTTTCTGCGCCAGATTGTAGAGATCGTAAAAGACATCCAGCTTGCCGCTGCGCAGCTCGTCACCCAGCGTGGTTTTTTTCGCGGCGTATTGTGCGATGTCCGACGCCAGCAGCACGTTGTGACTGTAGTCGAGCAGATTCAGGTAGCGATCAAAAATTTTCGCTGAAAAATCCTGATTCAGATCGAACTGACGGTAGTGAGAGCGGGTAAAGCGCGAGGTCACGCGCTCACTGACGGTAGGATGCTGTGCTTCTTCGTGTAGCTGAGGAATCTGATCGGCGCGGGTCAGGTTATCGGCGCCAAAGGAGGGGCCTGCCAGCAGCAGGCCCGCGATCATACCGATCTTAAAAATGCTGTTCATGCCTGGGTCGGGCCTCCGTTTCAGAACTGCAAGTGTTCTGCGCGCACAATCATTGCCAGGCCGGAAGCGAGCTGTACCCGAACGCCATCTTTGGTAATTTCCAGGATGGTCGCGTCCATTGCACTTTTGCCTGCTTTGACTTTGATATTCTGACCCGGCTGCAGCGCTGAGGTATCAGTGACGGGCTTAGCACGCGGCGGACGCGGCGCGGCGTTACGCTCGGCTGAAGCCGCGCGCGGCGCCTGAGGACGCGGTTTACGCGGTGCATCGCCAGCGGCGGCTTTGCGTGGTGCAGGCTTACGTGGACGACGTTCTGCGCCCTCTTCACCGGCTTCACGCTTTTTGGCTCGCTGCTGCTCGCGCTGCGCCTGAACGCGCGCCTTGGCTTCTTCCAGCTGCTTACGCGCATGCTCAACGTGCTGCTCGTCCAGCACGCCACAGGCGTTGCCGTCGAGATCGACACGCGTCGCACCGGCTTTAATGCCGTAGAGGTAACGCCAGCTGGAGGTATAAAGACGTAAAGCCGAACGCAGTTGCGTCTTGCTCAGGCTGTTTTCGCCCTGAACGCGCTCCACCAGATCCTGAAAGATACCGATTTTGAGCGGACGCGCTTCACCTTCGGCGCTAAAGCAGTGCGGAAAACGCTCGGCCAGAAAGGCGATGACTTCTTTACTGCTATTCAACTTGGGTTGATTTTCCATGAAATTTCCTGATTACAACGGATTTGCCGACCAGAGCAGGCATGAACAGGCGACATTATAATGACAACATCGCCAAATGCTATGTGATCCAGTCGATTAGCTACGCGCAGGCTGAATAAATTTTACGATGTCGCTGCCCGCAAGCACGTCACAAAGCCCGTCAGTAAGGGCCACCAGCCCCGCTTCATCCTCACTATCGAAGCGCGAATAGACCGTGCTGTCGATGTCGAGCACACCCACCAGCGTGCCATTCACTTTCAGAGGAATCACGATTTCAGCATTGCTGGCCGCGTCACAGGCGATGTGGCCCGGAAACGCGTGCACGTCGTTCACCCGCTGTACTTTATCTTCTGCCATCGCCGTGCCGCACACGCCTTTGCCGACCGGAATACGCACGCAGGCGATTTTGCCCTGAAACGGGCCAAGCACCAGCGTATCCGGTTCGGTCAGCAGATAGAATCCCGCCCAGTTAACGCCTTCCAGGCGTTCAAACAGCAGCGCACTGCAGTTGCCCAGCGCGGCCAGGAAAGAGGTTTCGCCCGCCAGCAGTGCACGGACATCGCGATTTAAATCCTCGTAAAAGGCTTTTTTGTTCATTGTTTAACCATAACTCATCACTGGCGTGACCCACGTGTCACTCAGTCGTTAAAATAAGCACTAATAATCCAGCCTCACAAGGTGAATCATCGCGTTTGTTACTATACCCTTAGCAGTCTGTGTTTGAGACTAATCTCGTACCACAAAATAGTGCAGGCAAAATTTATCTGCCTGACATGCCGGTATCCGTAACGAACGATGGGCCACTTGCGTCACCTATGAAAATTCACGCCATCAGCCAGACGTTGCCCCACGCACGTTATCAGCGTTGTCCGCAATGCGATACCCTTTTTTCCTTACCGGATGTGAAATCGCACCAGACAGCCTACTGCCCGCGCTGCCACGCCAAAGTGCAGGATGGGCGCGACTGGTCCATGACGCGGCTTACCGCCATGGCCGTGACCATGTTGGTGCTGATGCCGTTTGCTTTCAGCCTGCCGCTGGTGGACATCCGCCTGCTGGGCATGCGCATCAATGCCAGCCTGTTTGAAGGGGTGCTGCAGATGGCGCAGCAGGGCAATGTCCTGACCGCCGCCATGGTGGCCTTCTGCACCATTGGCGCGCCGGCGACGCTGGTAGCCGGGATTGGCTACCTGTGGGTTGGCAACGCGCTGGGCATGAACCTGCGACCGGTCCTGCTGATGCTGGAAAAGCTCAAAGAGTGGGTGATGCTGGATATCTATCTGGTTGGCGTCGCCGTGGCCTCCATCAAGGTGCAGGATTACGCCTCGCTGGAGGTGGGCTACGGCCTGGTGGCCTATATCGCGCTGACGGTCATGAGCCTGCTGACGCTGATCCACCTTAACGTTGAACAACTCTGGGAACATTACTATCCGCAGGCGGTGCCGACAACGCCACCGGAAGAGTGGCAGGTGTGCCTGAACTGTCACTTTACCGGCATGCCCGATCAGCGCGGGCGCTGTACGCGGTGTCATACGCCGCTTGATTTTCGTCGCCGCCACAGCCTGCAGAAATCCTGGGCGGCGCTTATCGCCTCAATTGTGCTGCTGATTCCGGCCAACCTGCTGCCGATCTCGGTGGTGTATGTCAACGGATCGCGGCGCGAAGACACCATCTTTTCCGGTATTCTCGGCCTCGCTTCCGGCAATATCCCGGTGGCTGCCGTGGTGTTTATCGCCAGTATTCTGGTGCCTTTTACCAAAGTGCTGGTCATGCTGACCCTGCTGCTCAGCATCCATTTCCGCTGTGAGCAGGGTCTGAAAACCCGCATTCGCCTGCTGCGTGCCGTCACCTGGGTGGGCCGCTGGTCGATGCTGGATCTGTTCGTTATTGCTTTAACCATGTCGCTGGTCAACCGTGACCAGCTGCTGGCTTTTACCATGGGACCCGCCGCGTTCTATTTTGGCGCCGCGGTCATCCTGACCATTATGGCCGTTGAGTGGCTGGATAGCCGCCTGATCTGGGATGCACATGCAACAGGAAACGCCGACTACACCGACTAGCGCCAGTCTGCGAAATAAACGCAAGATTTCGCCGTTCTGGTTATTGCCCATTATCGCTTTGCTGATCGCCGGCTGGCTGTTGTGGACCAACTATCAGGAACGCGGCACCACCATCACCATTAACTTCCAGACGGCGGACGGCATCGTGCCGGGGCGGACGCCTGTCCGCTATCAGGGGGTGGAAGTGGGCACGGTACAGGGCATCGTGCTGAGCGATGACTACCGCAGCATCCAGATCAAGGCCAGCATCAAGAGCGATATGCGTGATGCGCTGCGGGAAAACACCCAGTTCTGGCTGGTCACACCCAAAGCCTCGCTGGCCGGCGTATCCGGCCTCGATGCCCTGGTGGGCGGTAACTATATCGGCATGATGCCGGGCGATGGCAAAGAGCGCGACCATTTCACCGCGCTGGACACCCAGCCCAAATACCGCGTTAACACCGGCGAGTTGCTGATTCACCTGCACGCGCCGGATCTCGGCTCGCTTAACACCGGTTCGCTGGTCTATTACCGCAAGATTCCGGTTGGCCGGGTGTACGATTACAGCATCAACAGCAATACCGATGGCGTAACCGTCGATGTGCTGATCGAGCGGCGCTTCACGAATCTGGTGAAGAAACAGAGCCGCTTCTGGAACGTCTCCGGGGTGAATGCGGATGTCAGCCTGAGCGGGGCAAAAGTGAAGCTGGAGAGCCTGGCGGCGCTGGTAAACGGTGCGATTGCGTTTGATTCACCGGAAAACGGTGAGCAGGCGAACAGCGACGAAAATTATCAGCTTTATCCCGATCTGGCACGCAGCCAGCGCGGCGTGCAGATTAGCCTCGATCTGCCCGGCGGCAATAATCTGAAAGCAGACAGCACCCCGCTGATGTATCAGGGGCTGGAAGTCGGCACCCTGACCAAACTCACCCTGCTGCCTGACGGGAAAGTCAGCGGCGAACTGACCATCGACCCTTCCGTCACCGGGCTGATGCGCAGCGGGACACGCATTGAGATGCGCGCGCCGAAGCTGAGCCTGACAGATACCAGCCTCAGCAGCCTGCTGACCGGTAACACGCTGGAACTGGTGCCGGGTGAAGGCCAGCCGCAGAATCACTTTATCGTGCTGCCACCGACCGAAACCCTGCTGCAGACGCCGGATGTGCTGACGGTCCAGCTGAGCGCGCCGGAAACCTACGGCATTGATGCCGGCCAGCCGGTCATGCTGCACGGGATGAAGATCGGTCAGGTTATCTCGCGCAAACTGGATGCCGGGGGCATCACCTTTGTGGTGGCCATCAACCCGGCGCACCGCGGGCTGGTGCACGGCGACAGCAAATTTATTGTCAACAGCCGCCTTGACGTGAAGTTTGGCCTGGATGGGATGCAGGTGCTGGGTGCCAGCGCGCGCGAATGGGTGGATGGCGGTATTCGCCTGATTCCGGGCGCGAAAGGCCAGCCCTCCAGCCGCTATCCGCTGTTTGCGGATGCAGAGCGTGCGCAGGAAGGCATCACCGGCGATCAGCCGCCCACCACGCTGAAGCTGACGGCGAACAGCCTGCCCGATGTACAGGCGGGCTCGGTCGTGCTGTATCGTCGCTTCCAGGTCGGTGAAGTGGTCGACGTGGTGCCACGCGCCGATGCGTTTGAGATTGCCGTCCATATTCAGCCGCACTACCGCAAGCTGCTGACCAGCGAAAGCGTATTCTGGGCCGAAGGCGGCGCTAAAGTGCAGCTCAACGGCAGCGGGTTAACCGTCCAGGCGTCACCGCTGAACCGGGCGCTGAAAGGCGCTATCAGCTTTGATAACCTGAGCGGTGCGCAGGCAGCCAAAGGGGCGAAACGCGTGCTCTATCCGTCGGAAACCGCTGCGCGCGCCGTGGGCAGCCAGATTACGCTGCACACCTTTGATGCCAGCAAACTGGCAGCAGGGATGCCAATCCGTTACCTCGGCATCAACGTGGGCCAGGTTGAATCGCTGGCGCTCAGCCAGGATAACAATCAGGTGGTGGCGAAAGCGGTATTGTATCCCGAATACGTGCAGGACTTTGCCCGCCTCGGCAGCCGCTTCTCGGTGGTGTCACCGGAGATTTCACCGGCGGGGGTGAATCACCTGGAAACGCTGCTGCAGCCTTACGTGAACGTTGATCCGGGTAAAGGTGCCCAGGCGCGCAGCTTTGAGCTGCAGGAGAGCACTATCACCGACTCTCGCTACCTGAACGGACTGAACATTTATGTTGATGCAGCAGAAGCGGGCTCGCTGTCGATTGGAACGCCGGTGCTGTTCCGCGGCGTGGAAGTGGGAACCGTCACCGGCACCTCGCTGGGCAATATGGCCGATCGCGTGCAGATTGCGCTGCGCATCAGCAAGAAGTATCAGCATCTGGTGCGTAACAACTCGGTGTTCTGGCTGGCCTCGGGCTATAACCTTGATTTTGGCCTGATTGGCGGCGTAGTAAAAACCGGGACGTTCCAGCAGTTTATTCGCGGCGGCATCCAGTTTGCCACCCCGCCGACGGTGCCGCTGGCGCCGCAGGCAGGCGCGAACAAGCACTTCCTGTTGCAGGATGAAGCGCCGAAAGAGTGGCGCAGCTGGGGCACGGCCATTCCGTCGCCCAATTAAGCAAACGGGCAGCCTGCGGGCTGCCCGTTTACGTTCTGCGTGTTACACTTCGCGCTCAATTTGTTACCCCGGTAGATGCCCGTGTCCGAACGCTTTCCCGACGATTTCCTTGCGCTGATGCGCGCCAGCCTCAATGACGAAGCTGAACTGCAACGTTTTCTCGCCATCAGCCAGCAGCCCCTGCGGCGCAGCCTGCGCGTTAATACCCTGAAGATCAGCGTGGCGGATTTTCTGGCACGCACGGCGCACTATGGCTGGCGCCTGACGCCGGTGCCGTGGTGCGCGGAAGGGTTCTGGATTGAGCGCGACGACGACACCCTGCCGCTTGGCAGCGTGGCGGAACATCTCAGCGGGTTATTTTATATTCAGGAAGCCAGCTCGATGCTGCCGGTCAGCGCGCTATTTGACGCCGCCCCGGATGCACAGCAGGTGATGGATGTGGCCGCCGCGCCAGGCTCCAAAACCACGCAGATGGCCGCGCTGATGCATAACCGGGGCGCCATCCTCGCCAATGAGTATTCGGCCAGCCGCGTGAAGGTGCTGCATGCCAATATCAGCCGCTGTGGCGTGCGCAATGTGGCGCTGACGCACTTTGACGGGCGGGTTTTCGGCGCGGCGCTGCCAGAGCAGTTTGATGCCATCCTGCTGGATGCGCCCTGCTCCGGTGAAGGCGTGGTGCGTAAAGATGCAGATGCGCTGCGCAACTGGACGCTGGCCAGCACCGAAGCGATTGCCGCCACTCAGCGCGATCTGATCGACAGCGCATTTCACGCCCTGCAGCCGGGTGGCACACTGATTTACTCCACCTGTACCCTGAATCAGATTGAAAACCAGCAGGTGGTGCACTGGCTGCTGGAACGCTATCCCGGGGCCGTGGAGTGCGTGCCGCTTAACGAGCTGTTCAGCGGCGCGGAGCGCGCCCTGACGCCGGAAGGTTTTCTGCACGTCTTCCCGCAGTTGTTTGACAGCGAAGGCTTCTTCGTGGCGCGCCTGCGCAAAACCGCCAGCGTGCCGCCGCTGCCGGCCCCCACGTATAAAGTCGGTAAGCTGCCTTTCTCGCCGGCCAGCCGCAAACTGCAGGCCGACGTCGCGCAGGCCGCGCAGAAAGTGGGCCTGCAGTGGGATGAAAGCCTGACGCTGTGGCAGCGTGATAAAGAGCTGTGGCTGTTTCCTGCCGCGCTGGAGAGCTGGCTGGGCAAGGTGCGCTTTTCGCGCATCGGCCTGAAACTGGCTGAGACCTTCCCCAAAGGGTATCGCTGGCAGCACGAAGCGGTGGTGGCGCTGGCGCAACCCGACAGCGCGCTGGCGTTTGCCCTGAGCGACGAAGAGGCCGAAAGCTGGTATCGCGGCCAGGATATTCACCCGCAGACGCCACCGACGCGTGATGAGGTGATTGTTACTTATCAGCAGCAGCCGCTCGGCCTGGCAAAAAAAGTGGGTAACCGGATTAAAAACAGCTATCCGCGCGATCTGGTGCGTGACGGACGGTTGTTCCGCTGATCGCTACTGCAGGCGGACCAGCGTAAGACGATTACCGAACACGGCACCGGTATCAATATAATGCTGGTTTGCCACATCCAGCGGCTGCTCCAGCGGGGTGTGACCAAAGTAAAACGCGCTGGCACCGTCAATCTCCGCCGACCGGCCACGCTGATGCTGCGCCAGCCGGTCACGGCTCCACACGACCTGATGCCAGTCCACTGGCTGATTAAGTTGATAGTGGCTGGCCGGGTAATCGGCATGTGCAATGACGACGACACGATCGGCAAAGCGCAGATGCAGCACCCACGGCAGATCGGCACAGCGTTTCAGCTGGTGGCGCACGCGGATCAGCTGCGCGCCCCGCAGCTGCCAGAACCACTCGCCGCCGTTCATGCGCCATAACAGCGGATCGTCCCCGCGGAGCGCCGCCAGCGCCATCTGCTCATGGTTGCCACGCACGCAACGAAACCACGGCTCATCCAGCAGCTGCAGGCAGCCCGGACTGTCCGGGCCACGATCGATCAGATCGCCAACCGACAGCAGCAGATCCTGCTGTGGATCAAAACGCTTTTGCCGCAGCAGCGCATCCAGCCGGGCGCGACAACCGTGCAAATCGCCCACTACCCAGATGTGGCGCCACTGCTCCGCTGACAGCATTTGATAAAACATGTAATCATTCCCGGTTGAGTGGAAGTTTAGCGGGCCCGGCTTAGAGTATAGTCCGGGGCGTTGGTGCCAGCGGAGGAGGCAGCATGAGTGGTCAGAAACAGTTTATCGGGGTTCTGGTGGTGATATTCATTGGCAGCTTATTGCTGCTGGAGTCGCTGGCGCGTCTGGTGCATCTGCTTTTTGTGGGTTAGGCGATGCTTCGCCTCCACGACTTATGGATCTGGCAGGTTCTCCTTTTTCGGCGTCGGCTATCGGCCGTATTCACCGTCACACTGCCGGTTATTTGTGCCAGGCTTTTCCGATGTTTTTTCAGGCGAGCGCCGGTGAAAGATGATTATAAAATCGATTATGAAGCCTTCAGGCAGAATAACGCCGCGCTGATGCGTGGGATAAAAGTCAGGCACCGGTTTATGCCGATGACTCAGGCGTGGAAACGCAGCATGCTATCAACCGGCAGAGTAAACAGGCGTATCAAACCTATATTCAGGGCCGGGACGTAATCGATTCATACGGATATTATGTTTCACCGCATAAAGAAGATTGTTATCTGGCTGATAAGCTGCGTGCATAATAGGTCGCCGTTTTGCATTCCGCGTTGTAAAACCCGGACCACGCGCCAGCGTGGCCTGGCGCACCGCTAGCGGGTAATTAAAAAGATGGCGAGCATAAAGCCGATAAATAAACCGGCGAAGGTGAGAAAACCGGTGCGCGGGGATTTCGCCTGCCCCACAATCGCCCCGATAAAAATGCTTAAAATTGTCAGCGTGCCTGCCATTACCCAGAGCAGGTAGTGCGTGTTTGCAGCCATGAAAAGATCCTTATGCGCAGCAAAAAAAGATGCGCCCTCTTATACCATTTTTCATGCCAGCTGGCTGCTGTTTAATGCGCTGGATGAGGGGACGCTGCGGCAGCGGTAGCCGGACAGCGCACCGCCTGCAGGGCTTTCAGCTGCTGTAAGCGCGTGGTGGCGCGGCGGGTAGCATTGGCTTTTGCAACGCCATTCCCGATCCCTAAATCAATAAAGAACCCCACAACGGTGAGCGCATCGAATTTGCCGGTGGTTGCGATCTGCTGTTGCACTTCCCGCGTTTTGACAATCTGCGCCTGCAGCGCCTGACAATCGTACGCCTGCACTTCGGCATCACTCACTTCCGGTAACTGCGGGTACTGCTTCAGCGCACATCCGCTCAGCAGAATAACGCACAGACAGACGACTCTTTTCATGACCACCTTCTCACCCTTTCCCTGCGCGCAGTATACGCCCGGATGATTTGAGCAAAGCGGTAATTAAGCACGCATTCGCGGCGTATTTTCCGCCGTTGCGCTGGCTCTGGCACTGCGCCCGTTGTTATCCATATACAATAATAATGACATGCCGATATTATTTAATTGCGGGACAACATTAATCCAGCAGATATATTCCGGCGACAAGGGTGCCGACGGAAATAATGTGTAATAGTTCGGTCATAATAGGTCGCTCCTGCATGTAGGCGTTTATTACAGTCAAGAACAGCGACAGCCATTCGTCAAACTGGCTTTTTGTCAATAAGCGCAGCCAATGGCATAAACCGGATTCAGTGCTTAACTAAACAGTAAAGCCATACAGGAGCAAATATGATGAGTCAGTCAGCCTTAGCCACTTACCTTGAACTGAGCGATGAAGAACTTCAGGAAATGGGTCTCTCACAGGATGACCTGTTTACCACAGAGGACGCCAGCGGCGGCGACAGGACTTTCTATTTCAACGTGCCGGACACCACGCCACAACACGTGCTGGGCAAAAAAGGCTGGTCCCTCGGCGAACGGATAGAGATTCCTGGCAGCGCACTGCAGGCAGATTAAACGCGCCGATTCGCCCTGCCTTGCCGATCTTGTGCCAGGCTTAAGCCGTACTGGAATGTTGCATTCAAGAGGGAATGAAAATGAAGAAGATTGTACTCGCTACACTGATGATGGCGTTCAGCCTTGGCGCTGCCGCTGAACAAGGGGGCTTTGAAGCGGGTAAGGCCGCGCCGTCACAGCAGAAACAGGATGCCGGTTATAAAGGCTCTGAGGATACCGGCCAGACGCACATTAATCAGATTCGCGATTTCCGCCAGGGTGGCTACGTGACGCTGGAAGGCTATATCGTTAAAAAACAGCAGGGTGACAGCTATCAGTTCCGTGACAGCACCGGCACCGTCACCATTCACGCCAAATCTGACACCTTTAAAGGCAAGACCTATGATTCAAAAGACAAGGTGCGGGTAAGCGGTAAAGTGTACGGCCACGGCGACAAAACCCGCCTGGACGTCATGCGCATCGACGAACCGTAACCGTAGCGGCCTTTTGCCCGCTGCCGGTTGCGCTGTGCACGGTGGCGGGTGATGCCGGGTAAAGGCGGTTTAACACCATTGTACTTGCAGGCCTGGTGAGACAAACATGCAAGACCCCCAAATGCTTCTGCTGCTGTATTTTGTTTTGCCGGTCTGGCTTATCGCCGGGTTCGCCGACTGGCTATGTCACCGGGCCACGCATATTGAAAGCACTTCCGGCCTGAAAGAGACTTACATCCATATTCTGATGTTTCTGGAAATGGGAACCCCCCTTCTGCTGGCGCTATTTCTGGAAGTCAATGCCCTTATTATTCTGCTGATGATCGTGCTGTTTTTCTGTCATGAAGCGACCGCCCTGTGGGATGTCAGTTACGCTGTGAAAACCCGAAGGATATCGCCTGCAGAACAGCATATTCACAGCTTTCTCGAAATGGTTCCGCTGATGGCGCTGCTGCTGGTGATCTCCCGCCACTGGCCGCAGTTTCTGGCGTTATTTGGTGCAGGCTTTGAAGCGCCGCGCTTCACGCTGTCGTTGCGCGCCGAGCCTCTTCCGGCAGGTTATATCGCTGCTATCCTTTCCGCCATTTTTGTACTCGAAATGCTGCCCTATGGCGAAGAATATCTGCGTGTAAGGCAGGCACGTAAGCAGATGAAGTAATTCGTGCTTATTTAACCGACAGGCTGCGCTTCATTGCCGCTGCCAGATTTCTCTGTGTATTTCATGCTTTTTTCGGTGACAACCCGATAATTATCAGGGATATCTTTATTTACAAAAGTCATGGCTCCGACAACAACATTATCACCAATGACTAAAGCATCGCCTATCACGCAACTATTTGAGCCCAGGAAAAAATTATCACCGATGATAATTTTACCATCCTGACCTTTTGCTGCGTTACCAATCACGCAGTTTTGCGTTAGCTTCATATTTCTTCCTGCAATGACGCGCTTTGTCACGACCACACCGACGTGATGCGCAATTGAGAGCCCTTCACCAATACACGCGCCCAGCATAATATCGCAGCTAAAGTTTTTCTTTATACGTCCATGGATAAGAAAAGCGGTTTTTTTATAACCATTATTGTGTAAATGATTTGCCAGCCTCCACCAGAAAACATATTTCAGCCCGGGTTTATTTTTTAGCCGCTAAAAAGACGAATATAACTAAATGATTTATTGAGCCCAATAACTTCAACGTGCCAAAAACGCAGCAGTTGTTTATAACTCATTTTATTATGCAAAACGGACATCAGGAATAATATGTAAAAAACTATGTATTAAGGATAGGATACGCTTACCTTACCTTTTTTAAACCTTACATACAACACATATATCCCTGCTACCTTCCGCTTTTTCCCTATACTAAAGAATTTCGACGACAGAATAATCACCTTTCCTCATTATCCCCCTGATAATCTGTGCAGGATGCTTATGTGCAGCGCAAGTGTGATGCAGAACGCTATCAGGAAGGTAAATTAAACAGGCTATTAAATATCCCGCACGCCCATGAAAAACCCTACAACCGTTATCTTTTTAAGCTCGGCAGCCTTTTCCCCTACAGACAGGACTGAGATGTGTTCCGCGGCTCTTATACAACGATATCTGATCAGCCATGGCTCATAACATACACTGCTATCCGGATTAAACATCTGTTTCTGTCATCTGATCCGTATGCTGACAGGATATCGTGAAATGTTCTGATGAGCATTTCAACCCACCAAATGGCCGCCCGTATGTGTAATGTCTGTTGAAGCGATCAAGCTCGCGGATGAAGTCAAGCCTGCTGAAAATTTAATGTCCGGTGTTGCGCTTTATCACCTTCCGGTATGAAATCATGGTTTCGCAGCCACAAGGTGTGGTAGATTAGCCACCTGACAAATACTATCTATAGATACAAAAACTTATCGTTACGCAAATCTCATTAAGCCACCGCGCTCAGGGATTTACAGAGCTATCAGCGAGCAAAAGTTCAGTTATGGAGAGCGCTTTAAATGATCATTCATCATTCAAAAAACCGTGTGTGGATATTTACAATCAACTGGTTTTCTAGAATATTTATCATTTAAAGTAATTTCTTCTTAACAATTTTATCGGGAGTGTGTATGAAGGGTTTTGAAAGTATGTTAACGCCACTCTGTATGACGAAAATATCGTTTCGAACTTTCACAGCCTCGTCAATAAGATTTTTTACCATGACGGTTGTTACAATAGTGGTGAGGATTTTAAGCAAATTTCTACAGTGTAGTTAATATAAAAATTAAATATTTTTAATTTTTTGTGAGCTTAGAGATGAAGAAAAATTTGGATATAGAATTACTTAGGGTAGTTAGAATTTTTTTGTCATCGTTTCGCACCTGCATAAATTGTTTCCATGGTATGATAAAAATCAAAGTCGACTTGCTGTTTTCTATGATTATTTCGGATTATGGACGGGTGTAGACCTTTTCTTTTGCGTATCCGGGTTCATCATAACCAAATCGATTATGGATAAACTTCCGACAGAGCATAACGCTAAAGAATTCTTTTCATTCGCCATCCCGTTTTGGGTAAGGCGCATATATAGGCTTTGGCCTTCGGCATGGTTTTGGCTTTCCTTTACCACGCTAGCAACAGTGATGTTTAATCAGACGGGTGTATTTGGCGAACCCTTTAAAGCAATTCTTTACCAAATCTATGCCATGCTGAACCTTGCCAATACTTACGGGTTCGAATGCACGAAGCAACTAAGCTGCGGGAATAACCAGGTTTTCTGGAGCCTTTCTCTCGAAGAACAATTTTACTGGATATTTCCCATTCTTCTTTTCCTCATCCGAGGGAATAAATTTCTGATATTTATGCTACTGGTGACAATTATCCAGATACCATTAGATCGTGGAGGTTCACCCCTCGGTTTCATTCGTACTGACGCAATTTCTCTGGGGGTTGTAATTGGATATCTGTCACGTAAAGAATATTACACATACTTTGAACCGAACAACCTTAGAAAATTCTATTTCAAATATACCATACCGCTTTTGCTGATACTCATGCTCGCTTTTCTCGGCACCTGGAAAATCGTAGTTGTTCCATGGTCTACAGGTATAGTAGCTATCGTATCTGCCATCCTGGTCTGGATAGCCAGCTACAACAAAGGCTATCTGTTCGGCAACGGTCTCGTAAAAAAAGTAGCTGAAATTATAGGAGCCCGATCATACACACTATATTTAACTCACATCCCTGCTTTCTATACAACTATCGAGCTGATTCACAGATATGAAAGGCATACTGGTAAATCTCTGACTCACAATTATTTGGCCTATATGGGATTGGCCACTATTTTGCTCGTACTATATACGGAGCTAAGCCACCGTCTTATTGAGAAGCCATGCCAAAATTACGGCAGGAAAATAACCTAAAAACCCATTAAAACAAGGGGGTACCACCCTGGATTTTCCATGCTTTCATATAATTGCTGAAGGGGACTTATAATAACGTTGATTAACCCACCACAAAAAAATATTGCCCGCCCCTTTGATTTAATATAACCTTAGAATACGCAACTCCTGTTCATACATTATTTACTTAACTTCCTGTACATGAATTCCATTCTGAAAACCCTCACGTGGTAATGAAGGGAAGATGTTAATAATTTTCACTATTACATTTTTCCTGCGCTGCGCCCTGACAGTTTTGTGTTACTCCCGAAAGCGGAAAAAATTTAAACTTACCTGCCCTCTGCATTAGAGAGAATATTCAATGAGTAATGTCGGTTTGTTTATCTTCATCTTTTCATTTCGCCATCGTGCTGCAAACTCTAATGGATTCTGATAATTCAGTGCTGAATGTGGACAATACTCGTTATAACCCTGCCGCCAGTCATGAATGATTTTCTTAATGTGAGCGATATCGCTTAAACGGTGTTGATTCACACATTCATCGCGAAATCGTCCGTTAAAGCTCTCAGTAAATCCGTGCTGCGTTGGCTTTCCCGGCTGGATTAAGCGCAATTCAACCCCATGCTTAAAGGCGGATTGACCCAGTGTATGGTAGGTAAACTCCGGCCCCTCTTCAGTTTTGTTGTCGCCGCATAGCTTCGAAAAGTGCAATGCGGCCCGGAATACACGAGACCTGAACGCCTAAATCCCGAATGCGGTGGTCATTGTCAGATACTCCCTCGCAAGTCATCCACTCCGATCAGGCACTTCATCCTGCGCCTGATGGCCAGTGCCCCCATGATGAAATCCATCGACCAGATCAGGTTGGGCGCTGAGCAGCGGAGTAGCGGCAGGTCGACAGAGACAACCTGTAAGCCTGCAGGCACGACATTGCGACGGACCGGTCGCATCACACATAGACTCTGGCCTGTCGTCAGTACTTTCGGCCCAGAGCCACCTGAAGTGCCTCCTTATCCAGCATAGCTTCGGCAAGCAGTTTCCTGAGTCTGATGTTCTCTTCCTCAGGCGCTTTCAGGCGCTTAACCGCGTGCACCTCCATACCGCCATACTGCTTGCGCGAAGTGTCAATGGCGGCGTCGAAAATGGCGTGCTTACGACATAGTTCATGGGTAGAAATTCCGGCTTCACCCTCGCGGAGAATATCGATGATCTGTTGGTCGAAAAAACGCGTCTTCAGGGGGATGTCTTCATGCGGCTGATGATGAAATGACTAACATCATGGTGTGTTAATCAACGGAGAGTATGTCACAGAACGCTTACACCTATCGCGGCAGCTCTCAAGCTCACTTACCGAAAGGCGTAGTGAATTGCGCGTGCGATGTGCGGAGGTTACCGCAAAAGTAAAAGAAGCCGTACCATTCCTGGCACAGCTTTCCACTCTTCATGGCTGGTTATTTTGCGGCCCTAGTCAGATTTATTAAGGTAATCTTATCGTAGAGTTCTAGAAACCGACCTCGGTATAGGGCTTATGACACTCTGGCGCGCCGTTCTTTTTAAACGTTGTAATTAGCCTTAGCTGCCTCATGTAATCTGCATTCAGTACGGATAGCTCTTTATACACGCCGATAAAAGCTTTGGATCGCTTTAAATCAGAGGCATGAGTACCTGATGAGGCAGCAGTCGCGTTGAGCTCACCTGCCAAACTGTTCATCTCATCACCTCTGGACAGCAGTGCCAGCACGATATGCATAGCATCAATTTGGTTTTTTATCTTTTCCAGTTTTTGCATGCGCGACAACTTTCACCCACAAAAAATTTTGAGAGATAAGTTTACTATTAGGATTCTTCTTATTGAAGGGGTTTTTTATCAAGTATTTCGTCTGTTTGCCTTAAGGCTCTGTTATCTGTGGATATTAAATTGAATAAATTACTTTCAATAAAAGTACAAACCACACTGCTCCATACAGAAGGTCTTTACCGCTGCGTTTATCTGAAGTATTGCTTTTTGATGTACTACTGCAATTTGGTGATGACTTTGCGGGGGAACTAGACTGCTCTTCTGAGATGAAACAATCCCATTAAACCCGGTCTGTAAAGCCGGGATTGGCTTAAGCATTCACCCAGAAGCGCCAGAGCCTGACTACTTCGTGCATGTCGCATGAAGCCGCAATCGATGCTTTCTACTAGCAAAATCAGGTTGCAGCTGATAGGCGGTTGCCTGAGCACCGCCAAACGTGTTGTGTATTCCTCGCCCACAGTGACAAGTTTGATTCCTGACTCCTCCATTCTGCCTGTCCGAAGCAATTACTTGAACAGATAGGTTCATCTCTGCCACTGTTGAAGATCTGGCGCTCAGCGCACCTCTGCGATTGCCAGCAATCAGCATTCAAAGCGTGAGCTTGAAAACAGGCATCCGTCAAGGCTAAGGTTCAACGTGAAAAGGAAGCAAATTTTACTGTCTGCTTCAATCAGCGAAACGTGGACATGCTTATGTCTTAATGCCAGCGCCTTATCTGCTCTGCTTTATCGATGGTCCGACCCTGCTCATTAATCAGCTTGCCACCCTTTCGTGCGGTGTTGTTGTAAACACGAGCTAAACCGCCGCAGATAGTAAAACGACATTTGTATCAACCCGTGCTGTCAGGCTACTGGCCGCTTTTTATTTCTGTCATGCTCAGCAATTATTAACACCCTCCCTTTTCTCTCATCAGACAATCTCGTAATCTGCCTCGTTTATTTATTTGACGTCATAAGTTTAGGCAGTGACATCCTTTTGCAAAAATAACTCAGCATGACGCCGTTCTTCATGCAGCGGCGGCCTGCAGCCAGATGCGTTCAAATGAGATTATAACGATATTGGTAACGTCCCGAGTATCATTGCAGGATAAGCAGCCTAACGGTAGCCTGATCACCCTGAAAGTTTTCTCAGGAGCATATGGACTGGTCTGAACGAACACGAGTCACTGCCTACAACTTGATGCTCACCGCTTAATTTTTCACCGGAAGGCGCAGCGTAGTTACAAACGGCTTGACGCGTGTCTACGAATTTAGTGATCCTCTAACTCTACAAGCCAGGGCAGACAAGCTGCTGTTTAGCAGAGGCGAATTCTTGCAGCGGCATATTACAACGCATGCCCCCGGCGCTTCGTGGTCATTACCCGGTTATTCATATCTGCATAAAGTGCATAGTTTGAGCTAAATACAGGGATGTTAAGCAAGCTGAATTCATTTTTAACTTAGAATATGAGCACCATTTGCATTGGCATGTGCACCGTTTTACCACTGCTAACGGGCAATGACACATCTGTCATTTTTCTCTGCATGACTGCCGACTTTGCCCGCAGGTCAGGCGTGTGTAGTGTCTTGCAATACGCATAAAAAGATTTAATATCAACCAGATAAAAAACCACACACTTCATTCAGGTTTAATATGTAAAACGTGCGCTCCTCTCTGTGAGGTGAAGAGATAACACGAAATGTCATGCTGAGTACTTCAATTTACTCATTGGCCGCGCGTAATGTGAAATGTCAGTTCAGGCGGTCAAGATCGCGGATGAAGCCGAGCCTGCTGATAGTATAACGTCCTGCGGCGTTACGTTTCATTGTTTGCCAGCATGCAATTATGATTTCGTTGTCGCGAGGTATGATGAATCAACTCTATGAAAGAAACTGTTCCTGAATAAAGCAATCTTCATCTGAGAACCCTACCATGACACTTCGCTCAGGAACTTTGTAAAGCCTCTGGTGATTTTTGTTCCACCTATACCGATTTGCCACTCTCTGGTCACCAGCCCTGCGATATGCGCCAGATAACTCAATACCTGCCTGTCCCGTCGCAGGGGCTTTTTTATAGCACAAAAAAAACGTATAGTTATTGTAAACTTCTGGGGATGGAATGATTAATGAACGAGATTAAGCCACTAACTTCAATCAGGGGATTATTTGCACTATACGTGGCAACCTATCATATTTTCCCGAGGAACAATTCATTCTTAGCCAATGGATATCTTTCTGTGGATTTATTCTTTGTTTTGAGCGGTTTTATAATGAGTTACGTTTACTGGAATAAATTCTCATTTAAAATCAGCACAAAAGATTACTTCCTTTACCTTAAAGGTAGATTTGCCAGAGTTTACCCTCTTTACGTATTCATTATAATTATGACCTCAATACTTTATTTCAAAAACAACATACCGTTACCTGACCTCAGCGAGTACAGCATCCTTTTTTTATTTCTTCAATCAATATTTAATGTGCACAACAATTTAATTTCACACGCATGGTCAATTGCAGTTGAGTTTATCGCTTATTGCATATTTCCTTTTGCTATTTTCTTGCTATCGAAAAAACATAGCATAATCTCTTTAAGCGCGGTTATTGCCATCGCATACACTGGCCTTTACATGGCGTCATTCAAAGGCTACTGGGGGCCACTAGATGTAGTCGGCGGGGAATTTGCTATTGTGCGATGCCTTAGCGATTATGCACTAGGGATCGTCAGCTTCTTTGCATTCCAAATTGCAGAAGCGAGATTTAAAGGAAGGACATTGGAGGTAGCCTTGGTTCTTTCAATGGCTTTGGCATTTTATTTTTTGAATTCCAGAGGTTACGATGTTTTCATCGTCGCCCTCTTCGCCGTTATAATCCCTCTTCTTGCCGCATCAAAAGGTATAATTTATAAATCTATGTCTTTATCCCCTATGGTTTATCTCGGTGAAATATCTTTCTCAATTTATCTTATACATTACCCACTTTGCCGCAAGTTAGCTTTCATCCCTGCATGGATTCAAAATAAAATTTTCTTTATGGATGTAAATTATATTGCATTAATAATAACCATTTTGTTATCAATCATCACTTATCACTTTATAGAAGTTCCTTGCAGAAATTTTATTAAAGGGTCACGAGCAATGCATAACATCAAGGTTAACTAAGCTGTTTTATTTTACTGAAAAATGAGCATCAATGGTCTGCAAAGACTCTATGCAGACCTGTAGTGGCCAATAAAAACCAGCCGCCGTTTTCTTATTGTTGCCTGCGCTGATTTTCAGATTTATTTGGTGGTGGCCCACCAGTATACGCATGCAGTTTCAGCGTACTAAAATACCCTATGATGTAATTTATTATCGCATGATAGGCTTCACTGAAATTCATGCATCCCATCATAAGAACTTACTCTTTTTTAATACCTTGGATGAATTGTTTCATTAGGCTGCTATACCGTTGGTTTCTACGACTGATCATACTCTTCCCGACCCGGCTCCACCAAAGTGGCTGCCAAATTTCCTGCTTGTGTAGAGACATCCCTAATCGATGCGGAAAATGACCTCGGCTGGATCACCACGAATTTCCGATGTCATTTTCAGCGCTTTGATGGCCAGAATGCTGCACGGTCAAAACGACAAGGCTTTTCCCGCCGGTTTCCTTTTGAACAGGTTGGAAATAACATCAAGGTAAGCGCAGCGCTTCCCTGTAAACTTTACGTCACATAGTCGCACCACACCTGATTAAACTCTGGCATTACATACTGTCGCTTAGCGGGATCAAGGATGGCGATGTTCATGGCAGACACGTTTATGTCATTGAACAGGCGAAATAATACTGACGAAACCTGTGATGGAACAAAAAAATTGCCTGTCCGGATTTTTCTAAGGGAAGTACGACCAGGAAGAGATGCTGATTTTAACCGGATAAAGTTTTTAGGGACAGATTTAGGATAGTTACGGTCTTATAAAAAAAGAATTTATAATTCAGATCGTTAAAAAAAGACCCAAAACGATTCCTGTTTCGGGTCCAGGGAAATGGCTCGTTGAGAGCCGTGCGCTAAAAGTTGGCATTTTTGCAGGCGGTGTCGCCTTGCCATTTAAAGGTAGACCACCTCTGGCTAATTTCCAGCCAGCACAGCGGCAGCGCGGCAGTTCCTGTTCACTCTGTGATCGTGCTGGCACTACTGCGTGAGAGGCGCAGCGGCAAAAATGTGCGCTGCGCCTGAAAATGGCCGGAATTACTTATCGCACAGCTGCTGAGCGCGATCGACAATCGGCTGCAGGCTCATCTTCTGCCCCGGATGCGCTTTATCATCGGCGAGGATGGTGTTGATTGACTGCAGTGTCCCCTGCCCGGCATTGGCGCGCGCCAGGGCTTTATCATTCAGCGGGTACTGCAGCAGCGTGCTCGGATTGATGGCAAACAGCGAACCGTCTTTCTCACAGGTCAGCATCACCTCTTCACGGGTAAATGGCCATTTCTCTTTGCCCATCTCAAAACGGCTGACGGTAATTATCTGCGCGGCCATTGCCTGGCTGCACAGCGCCATCAGTACACAAGCCGGAATCAGTTTCTTCAGCAAAATGTCGACCTCTTATTCTCTTCTGTTACACATCGGGCGGGGGCGGATATGCCAGACACGCCCCCGCCCGGTCACAATCGGGGCCAGCAGCGCAGGCCGCGGCTGGCCAGCCTGCACTCTCAACCGCAGGGCCTGTATGCGCCTGGGCAAAGATAATGCACCGCCAGCGAGGCAGCAGGATACGCCGCCGATCCGCAGGTGTCGAGACATGCGGTGCGATCCAATTCCCTTGATCCAGCAGGGCGAAACCATTATTTTTGCCGCTGTATATCAGGAGAAATGCATGAGCCATAACCTTGCCCTGCTGTCGCAGGAAGAGAAAGACAAAGTGAACGTCGATCTCGCCGCTGCCGGCGTGGCGTTTAAAGAGCGCTACAACATGCCGGTGGTAGCTGAAATGGTAGAACGCGAACAGCCTGAAGCGCTGCGTGAGTGGTTTCGCCAGCGGCTGATGGCGTATCGTCAGGCCTCACTGAGCCTCTCCCGCCTGCCCTACGAACCCAAACAGAAGTAATCTATGTTACGTGTAATTGATACCGAAACCTGCGGGCTTCAGGGCGGCGTGGTTGAAGTGGCGTCGGTGGATGTCGTTGACGGGCAAATTGTGAATCCCATGAGCGATCTGATCTGCCCCGATCGCCCTATCAGCCGCCAGGCCATGGCGGTACACCGCATCACCGAAGCGATGGTGGCCGATAAACCGACCATTGAGCAGGCGATAAGCCGCTATCACGGCAGCCCGCACTACGTTGCCCACAACGCCAGCTTTGACCGCCGGATGCTGCCCGCCATGCCCGGCGAATGGATTTGCACCATGACGCTGGCGCGCCAGCTGTGGCCGGGCATTAAATACGGCAATCAGGCGCTGCGCCACAGCCTGAAGCTGGAGGTCACGCCGCCGTCCGATCTGCACGCGCACCGCGCGCTGTATGACTGCTACGTCACCGCCGCCCTGCTGATCCGCATTATGGAAACCTCCGGCTGGAGCGCCAGTGAGATGGTGGCCCGCTGCCAGCCCGCGCCGGTCAGCGGTGATGTCCTGCCGTTTGGTAAGTATCGCGGTCAGAGTATTGCCAGCATCGCGCGCAAAGATCCGCGTTACCTGCGCTGGGTACTGGAAAACGTGCGTGATTTGCGCCCGCCATTGCGGCAGGCGCTGCGGAAATACCTGCCTGACGATCAGTAATCGACGCGATCCGGCAAGCTGCCCTGAGCCAGGGCAATCAGGAAGGTATACTCCTGGGCCACACCTTCATACGATTTAAAGCGGCCGGATTTACCACCGTGTCCGGAGTCCATGTCGGTACACAGCAGCAGCAGCGTATCGTTGGTTTTCAGTTCACGCAGCTTCGCCACCCACTTGGCCGGTTCCCAGTATTGCACCTGTGAATCATGCAGCCCGGTGGTGACCAGCAGATGCGGGTAGGCTTTGGCGGTCACATTATCGTAGGGGCTGTACTGACGGATGTAGTGATAAAACGCGGCCTGCTCCGGATTGCCCCACTCATCATATTCACCGGTGGTGAGCGGGATAGACGGGTCGAGCATGGTGGTCACCACATCCACGAACGGCACCTGCGCCACCACGCCGTGAAACAGCGCCGGTGCCATATTCACTACCGCGCCCATCAGCAGTCCGCCGGCGCTGCCGCCCATCGCATAGAGCCGCTGGGGATCGCCGTAGCCCTTTTCCACCAGCGCTTCGGTGACATCAATAAAATCGGTAAAGCTGTTCATTTTTTGCTGCAGGCGGCCGCCGTCATACCACTGCTGCCCCAGCTCACCGCCGCCGCGCACATGAATAATGGCGTAGATAAACCCGCGCTCCAGCAGGCTGATGCGGCTGGTGCCGAAACTGGCATCCATACTGCTGCCGTAAGCGCCGTAACCGTAAACCAGCAAAGGGTTTTTACCGCGCTGGAAGTGCTTGCGGTGATACACCAGCGATACCGGGACTTCGCAGCCATCACGCACCGTAATCCACAGGTGCTCACTTTTGTAATCATCGGAATCAAAGCCCGGCACCGGCGTCTGCTTCAGCACACGACGCTCACCGGTTTCCATATCCAGTTCAAACAGGGTCGTTGGCGTGGTCATCGAGGAGTAGCCATAGCGCAGCTTATCGCTTTCCGGTGAGGGGTTGTAGGCCAGCCAGGTGACGTAAGCCGGGTCATCAAACGCAATGCCGAAGCTTTCACCGGTTTCACGATTGATCTGCCGCAGCGTGTTTACGCCGCGCTGGCGCTCCTCCACCACCAGCCAGTGACGAAACAGCTGAAAATCTTCCATCACCACATGCTCGCGGGCCGGTATCAGCGTCTCCCAGCGCGATTCCGCCAGCCATGCGCTGCGGTACAAGCCGAAGTTTTTGCCGTCGCGGTTTGAACGGATATAAAACTGATGGTTGTAGTGATCAAGGCTGTATTCGTGATCGCGGCGGCGCGGGCAAAATACCTGCGGTCGGGCATCCGGGTATTCCGCATCAATCAGCTGAATTTCGCTGGTGGTAGTGCTGAACAGCGCAATCAGAATGAAGTGCTCAGAGGTGGTTTTATGCACGCTGACGCTGAAACTCTCATCCTGCTCCTCATAGACCAGCTGATCGTCTTCCTGCGGATGCCCCAGCTCATGGCGCCACACCTGATAGGCCAGCAGGGTTTTGGGATGCTTGCGCACATAATAGAGGGTACGGGAATCATTGGCCCAGGCGAAGCTGGAGGAGGTGTCCGTCAGCACCTCCGGATACCAGCTGCCGCTGGCCAGATTCCTGAAGCGGATGCCGTATTGCCGGCGTGATAAAAAATCCTCTGCCAGCGCCATCACCTGGTTGTCGGGGCTGATATCCAGCGCGCCCATGGTGTAGAAATCGCTGCTGGCCGCACGCTGGTTGCCGTCCAGCAACAGCTGCCACGGCTCCTGTTCCGGTGCATCAACCGGCTGCCGGAAGTAGGCAGCGTATTCCGTGCCGGCCTCAAAGCGGCTTTGATAGCGATAACCGTTTTTGACATAGGGCACCGAGTGATCCTGCGCAGGCAGCCGATCAACAATCTCTTTCAGCACGCGATCCTGCAGCGCATCCTGGGAAGCCATCATCGCCCTTCCGTAGCGGTTTTCGGCCTGTAAATAATCCAGTACTTCCGGATTTTGTCGATCGTCGTCACGCAGCCAGAAGTAATTATCGGTGCGGGTTTCGCCATGCAAGGTCATGTTATGGGGGATTTTTTTTGCCTGCGGCTGTTTCATTACGAGGGTTCTCCCTGAAAGACATTATTCTGCAAGCGTGGCACTAATGTCACAGGAAGCCAAGCCGGAAAAAGGCGGGAACCGTCATGACAGGCCGCCGCAGCGGCCCGGGATGCTGTGTCAGGCGGCTTTTTCCGCCGCAATATCACGCTGGATCGCTTCACGGACATCCTGCGGAATTTTTAGCGCATCCCCCAGCGCGCTGAGGTAACTGCGCTCCATAAAGTGGTCAACATCAATCGCCGCGCAGCTGAGGAAGTAGAGTTCCAGCGCCTCCTCTTCATTTTTTACGTCTGCCGCCAGCCAGTGAGGATCGAGCGGACGGTTCATAGCCTGCGTAATCAGCGCTTCCGCCTGCCCGTCGTAACCCGCCTGCCGGATATTCTGTTCGATAGCGGCGCGTTCCCGCTCATCAATATGGCCGTCACTTTTCGCTGCGAAAACCAGCGCGGTAACCAGCCGCTCTGCCCGTTGATCAACCGGCGTCTGCAGCTGGCCAAACGCCGGTTCATCCTGATGGCTTTCGCGCACGCGCTGCTTATATTTGTTCCACAGCACGGCACCGGCCGCCGCGCCGCCGCCCACCAGCAGCGCTTTGCTGCCGTATTGGCTCAGCAGCTTGCGCGAAGATTTGCTGGCAATCAGCAAACCGGCCAGACCGCCTAATGCGCCGGGGGCCAGCATATCACTCAGGTTTCCGCCTTTGCCGTCACTGTTCTTTTTTGCCAGTACCGATTGAATCTGCTGCAGCCAGTTATTCATCATGTCACCTCAGTTCAGTTTTTCACGCCTCATGCTGCCGGAGCCAGTGTCAGATAACGTCAGAGCGGGCAAAGTATGGCAAAGCCAGCCGCAGGGAAAACGTGAGCACGCAAACGTTTTCGTTTATACTGCGCGCGCATTTTGACTGCTAAGGTGAAATTATGACGACTCTCGGAACTGCGCTGCGCCCTGCCGCCACGCGCGTCATGCTGTTAGGTTCAGGCGAACTGGGTAAAGAAGTGGCGCTGGAGTGCCAGCGTCTGGGTGTAGAGGTGATCGCGGTGGATCGCTATGCCGATGCACCGGCGATGCACGTGGCACACCGCAGCCATGTGATCAACATGCTGGATGGTGACGCGCTGGCCGCCGTCATCGCCCAGGAGCAGCCGCACTTCGTGGTCCCGGAAATCGAAGCTATCGCCACCGAAAAGCTGCTGGAACTGGAAGCGCAGGGCCAGAAAGTGGTACCGACTGCCCGCGCCGCCCGCCTGACCATGAACCGTGAAGGGATTCGCCGGCTGGCTGCGGAAGAGCTGGCGCTGCCCACCTCCACTTATCAGTTCGCTGACAGCAAAGCGCACTTTGTTGCCGCTGCGCAGCAGATTGGGTTTCCCTGCATCGTGAAGCCAGTAATGAGTTCCTCCGGTAAAGGCCAGAGCTTTATCCGTGACGCCGGCCAGCTGGATCGCGCCTGGGAATATGCCCAGCAGGGTGGCCGCGCCGGTGCCGGCCGGGTCATTGTTGAGGGCGTGGTACGGTTTGATTTTGAAATCACGCTGCTCACCATCAGCGCGGTGGATGGTATCCACTTCTGCGCGCCAATCGGCCACCGTCAGGAAGACGGAGACTACCGTGAATCCTGGCAGCCGCAGCAGATGAGCGCACTGGCGCTGCAGCGTGCGCAGGCGATCGCCGCAAAAGTGGTCAATGCGCTGGGGGGTTACGGCCTGTTCGGCGTCGAGCTGTTTGTCTGTGGGGATGAGGTGGTGTTCAGTGAAGTGTCACCGCGCCCGCATGACACGGGCATGGTCACGCTGATTTCGCAGGACTTATCTGAGTTTGCGCTGCATGTCCGCGCGTTTCTCGGCCTGCCGATCGGCGGCATCCGCCAGTATGGCCCGGCGGCCTCAGCGGTGATCCTGCCGCAGCTGGAAAGCCAAAATGTGCAGTTCGTCAACCTTGATGCCGCGCTGGGTGCCGGTTTGCAGCTGCGGCTGTTTGGCAAGCCGGAAATCGCCGGTCAGCGTCGCCTGGGTGTTGCGCTGGCAACCGGGGATACCACCGACGAGGCCGTGGCGCGTGCCGTTGCCAGTGCCGCAGCGGTACAGGTACAGGGCTAACCCTACTGCGGGCAGCGGCGGCTGCCCGTTGTCCGCATCTGCCTTATCGCGCGCCTTCCACGGCTTCACGTGCCAGCCGGGTGATACGATCCCAGTCTCCGCTCTCCAGCGCATCGTTTGGCACCAGCCACGACCCGCCGATACACAGCACGCTGTTCAACGCCAGATAATCACGGTAGTTAGCCGGTGAAATGCCGCCGGTCGGGCAGAAGCGCACCTGCGGGAACGGGCCACCGATCGCAGCCAGCGCCTTTACGCCGCCATTGGCTTCTGCCGGAAAGAATTTGAACTCGCGCAGGCCATAATCCATGCCGGTCATCAGTTCTGAAACGGTGCTGATGCCCGGAATCAGCGGAACCGGCCCTTCCACCGCCGCCTTCAGCAGCGGCTCGGTCAGCCCGGGGCTGATCACAAATTGCGCGCCGGCATCCGTCACTTCTTTCAGCTGCTGCGTGTTGATGACCGTGCCTGCGCCCACAATCGCTTCCGGGACTTCATTGATCATCGCGCGCAGGGCGTCCATGGCCACCGGTGTGCGCAGCGTCACTTCCAGCACCCGCACGCCGCCTGCCACCAGCGCTTTCGCCATCGGCACAGCGTGTTCCAGCTTGTTGACTACGATCACCGGCACAACCGGGCCGGTCGTCAGGATCTGTTCCGCACTCGTTTTCCAGTTTTTCATCACATTTCCTTGGGGTTGCAGTCCGGCGCGCGGCCAGGCTTTCAGCAAGAGTGCTCTACCATACAAGATCGGATGCGCGGGCGTCTATCTGATTGCTCCGTTTTTTGAAACCGTGGTTCATTTTTCTCATCGCGTAAAGCGGTCACAAAAAAGCCCGCTGAGTGCGGGCTGATGGGTGTGTTACTCAAACTCGTTCCACGAGCGGCCGTCGCGCGTGATCATGGCGACCGACGCCACCGGGCCCCAGGTCCCGGCCTGATAAGGCTTGGAGGCATCGCCATCCGCGCTCCAGGCTTCGATAATCGAATCCACGTACGTCCAGGCGGCTTCGACTTCATCGCGGCGTACAAACAGCGCCTGAATACCGCGCATGGTTTCCAGCAGCAGACGCTCATAGGCATCCGCCAGGTGCGACTGGTTGAAGGTTTCGGAGTAGCTCAGGTCCAGTTTGGTGGTCTGCAGCTTGTGCTTGTGATCGAGACCCGGCACTTTGTTGAGGATCTCAATGTCCACGCCTTCATCCGGCTGCAGGCGAATCGTCAGTTTGTTCTGCGGCAGCTCTGAGTAGGAGTCCTTGAACAGGTTCATTTCCGGGTTCTTGAAGTACACCACCACTTCAGAACACTTGGTGGGCAGACGCTTACCGGTGCGCAGATAGAACGGTACGCCCGCCCAGCGCCAGTTATCGATATCCACGCGAATGGCCACGAAGGTTTCGGTAGAGCTTTGCTTGTTCGCGCCCTCTTCTTCCAGATATCCCGGCACCTTTTTGCCCTGCACAAAGCCCGCCGTATACTGACCGCGCACGGTTTTTTCCCGCACGTTGGTCTGGTCGATACGCCGCAGTGAACGCAGCACTTTCACTTTTTCATCGCGAATTGCATCAGCGCTGAGATCGGACGGCGGCGACATGGCGATCATGGTCAGAATCTGCAGCAGGTGGTTCTGGATCATGTCGCGCATCTGACCGGCTTTATCGAAGTAACCCCAGCGGCCTTCAATGCCCACCTCTTCGGCCACGGTGATCTGCACGTGGTCAATGGTGCGGTTGTCCCAGTTATTGACGAAAATGGAGTTGGCAAAACGCAGCGCCAGCAGATTCAGTACCGTTTCTTTGCCCAGATAGTGGTCGATACGGAATACCTGGCTCTCGTCGAAGAATTTACCGACGCTGTCGTTGATCTCCTGCGAGGTTTCCAGCGAGGTGCCCAGCGGCTTTTCCATCACCACGCGCGCGGGTTTGGCATTCAGCTTAGCGGCGCCCAGACCTTCACAAATTGCCCCAAAGGTGCTTGGCGGCATCGCAAAATAGTTGATGGTGACGCGATTTTTCTGGTCCAGCATTTTGCCCAGACGGGTGAAGTGCGAGGTCTCGTTCACATCCAGGTTGCAGAAATCGAGGCGGCCGCTGAGCTTGTCCCACAGCGCTTCATCGATTTTCTCTTTCATGAAGGTCTCTAACGCTTCACGGACGACTTTGGTATACGCCGCTTTGTCCCACTCCGCGCGACCCACGCCGATAATGCGGGTGGTATCGTGAATCTGACCGGCTTTCTCCAGCTGATACAGTGAAGGCAACAGCTTCCGACGTGCCAGATCGCCTTTGGCACCGAAAATCACCAGATCGCATGCCTGGGCTGTTTGTGTTACCGCCATTTTCCTCTCCTCGTTGCAGGATTTACCCGGTTTGAGCGTCCTCATCATCCCGGGTCCTTATTGTAATTTTCTTACGGCACAATGTACTTTTTTCACCGCGCCAGGACAACCCGGCAACGGCGCATGACTGCCTGATACTGTGCACCGTTCAGCGGTGCTGTGCGTGTTATGTCGTGCGCCCGGGCACCCTTTTTTGTTTCGCGATTTGTCGGGATAAAACCCGGCAGCGATCAAAGTATGACAAAAAAATCGCTTTTACATTTACCCGCGGCTGCGTGCGGCTGCCGGTTACACGGTATATTCAGGGTAACGGGCAGCGAGTTTACCTGCAGAAGGCGCTGCAAAAAACGATTAATGGTCATCAGGTTAACAACATGCTGGAAAAGATTCAGGCGCAACTCGACGCGCTGAGTAAATCCGAACGGAAAGTGGCGGAACAGATCCTGGCGGCGCCGCAGCAGGCTATGCACTCAAGCATCGCCACGCTGGCGCGTGCCGCAGATGTGAGCGAACCCACGGTGAACCGTTTCTGTCATCGCATGGGCACGCGCGGCTTTCCTGATTTCAAACTGCAGCTGGCGCAAAGTCTGGCAAAGGGTCCCAGCTGGGTCAGCCGCGATGTGGAAGAAAATGACAGCGTGGAAAATTACAGCCAGAAGATTTTTGATTCCGCGCTGGCGGGCCTGAGCCGCGTGCGGCAGCAGCTGGATATGCAGGTTATCGATCAGGCCGTGCTGGCCCTGTCGCAGGCGAGCAAAATCGCCTTTTTCGGCCTGGGTGCGTCCGCGGTAGTGGCGCACGACGCCACCAACAAATTTCTGCGCTTTAATCTGCCGGTCATCTGGTCTGAGGATATTGTGATCCAGCGCATGAGTTGCATAAATAGTGGACCAAATGACGTCTTTGTTCTTATCTCGCATACAGGCCGCACCAAAAATATGATAGAACTGGCTCGCCTGGCGCGTGTAAACGCTTCCACCGTTGTGGCGATTACCTCTCCGGATTCGCCGCTGGCTGCGGAAGCGACGCTGGCGCTGACGCTGGATGTGCCGGAGGATACCGATATCTACCTGCCAATGGTGTCGCGGCTGGCGCAGTTAACCGTGGTTGACGTGCTGGCAACCGGCTTCACGCTTGAGCGCGGCAGTGCTTTTCGTGAGAATCTGAAACGCGTGAAAGAAGCGCTGAAAGCCTCGCGCCTGGAAAAACCGGTGCCGGCAAACACCGCCCGGTAAAATAATTAACATCACATTCACAATGTGAGTCGAATCACAGCCCATCGATCATATAGAATGAGTGACCACACCGTGTCCCTTGTGATCGACACGATACTTTGTCAACGGAGTCCTTCATGTCCAGACGTCTAAGAAGAACCAAGATCGTTACCACCCTCGGTCCGGCGACCGATCGCGATAATAACCTCGAAAAAATCATCGCGGCCGGTGCTAACGTTGTGCGACTTAACTTCTCCCACGGCACCCCGGAAGATCACCAGCAGCGTGCTGACAAAGTGCGACAGATTGCGGCAAAACTGGGCCGTCATGTAGCGATTCTCGGCGATTTGCAGGGGCCGAAAATCCGCGTCTCTACCTTTAAAGAAGGCAAAGTGTTCCTTAACGTCGGCGACCGCTTTCTGCTGGACGCGAACCTGAGCAAAGGCGAAGGGGACAAAGAAAAGGTCGGTATTGACTACAAAGGCCTGCCGGAAGACGTGGTGCCCGGCGATATCCTGCTGCTGGATGATGGCCGCGTGCAGCTGAAGGTGCTGGAAGTTCAGGGCGTTAAAGTGTTCACCGAAGTGACCGTGGGCGGCCCGCTCTCCAATAATAAAGGCATCAACAAACTCGGCGGCGGCCTCTCTGCAGAAGCGCTGACCGAGAAAGATAAACTGGATATCCTCACCGCCGCGAAAATCGGCGTCGATTACCTGGCGGTCTCCTTCCCGCGTAACGGTGAAGATATGAACTACGCCCGCCGTCTGGCACGCGATGCCGGCTGCGATGCCAAGCTGGTGGCCAAAGTGGAGCGCGCGGAAGCGGTCGCGACGCAGGAAGCCATGGATGATATCATTCTGGCCTCCGATGTGGTGATGGTGGCGCGTGGCGACCTCGGCGTGGAAATTGGCGATCCGGAGCTGGTGGGCATTCAGAAGGCGCTGATCCGGCGTGCCCGTCAGCTGAACCGTACCATTATTACTGCGACGCAGATGATGGAATCGATGATCACCAACCCGATGCCAACCCGTGCAGAAGTGATGGACGTGGCAAACGCCGTGCTGGACGGCACCGATGCGGTCATGCTCTCGGCGGAAACCGCTGCCGGTCAGTATCCGGCGGAAACCGTCTCTGCGATGGCAAAAGTGTGCCTGGGCGCAGAGAAGATCCCCAGCGTGAACGTCTCCAAGCACCGTCTGGATGTGCAGTTCGATAACATCGAAGAGGCGATTGCCATGTCGGCGATGTACGCCGCAAACCACCTGCAGGGCGTGTCTGCCATCATTACCATGACGGAATCCGGCCGCACCGCGCTGATGACTTCGCGCATTACCTCCGGTTTACCGATCTTCGCCATGTCACGGCATGAGCGCACCCTGAACCTGACCGCGCTGTATCGTGGCGTGACGCCGGTCTATTTTGACAGCAACAATGAGGGTGTTGCCGCCGCGCACGACGCCGTGAACCTGCTGCGTGACAAGGGCTTCCTCGTCTCTGGCGATCTGGTCATTGTGACCCAGGGCGACGTGATGGGTACCACTGGCACCACCAACACCAGCCGCGTGCTGCGCGTGGATTAAGCCCCCGCCTCCCCCAGCGGCTGTAACAACATGGACAAACGCGACTGCCTGGCAGTCGCGTTTTATTTTTGCTCTGACAAGGAGGCCAGATGGCCCGCTACCAACCTATCAGCCAGCTCAGCGGCCGCGTGCTGCTGTTTCCGCTTGCGCTGGTGCTGTTTGAATTCGCGACCTATATCGCACACGACATGATCCAGCCCGGCATGCTGCTGGTCACCGGCGAATTTGGCGTCGGCCCGGAGTGGGTATCCACCTCGCTGACCGCCTACCTGATGGGCGGCGTGGTGCTGCAGTGGCTGCTGGGGCCGCTGTCGGATAAATATGGCCGCCGTCCGGTGCTGCTGGCCGGTATCCTGTTTTTTGCCGCCGCCTGCATGCTGACCAGCTGGGTAAGTAACATTGAACAGTTTGTTGCGCTGCGCTTTGTGCAGGGCATCAGCCTGTGCTTTATCGGCGCGGTGAGCTATGCCGCGGTGCAGGAAGCGTTTGATGAGGCGCTGGCGGTACGCATGATGGCGCTGATGGCCAACATCGCCCTGCTTGCGCCGCTGGCCGGTCCGTTAGCCGGCGCGGCCTGGCTGACGGTGGGCGAATGGCGCAGTATGTTCTGGCTGTTCGCCCTGTGCAGCCTGGTGGCGTTTGTGGTGCTGCTGCGCGTCATGCCGGAGACAGCCGGCGACCGCAGCCACTCCATCGCCCTGCCCAGCCTGGCGCGCGGCTATGGACGGCTGGCACGGGATAAGCAGGTTATGTATGGCTCCTTTGCCATCGGACTGGTGTTCATTCCCATTCTGACCTGGGTGGCGCTCTCTCCGGTGATCCTGATGCATGATGAAGGCTTATCACGCATGACGTATGCGCTGCTGCAGCTGCCGGTGTTTCTTGCCATGATTGCCGGTAATCTGACACTGGGCAAACTGGCCGGACGGGTGCCGATTGAGCAGCCGGTGAAATTTGCCGCCTGGCCGATTTTGTTTGGGCTGGGCATCGCCTTGCTGGCTAACCTGCTGGATCGTCACACCTACCTGCTGCTGACGGCGGGCCTGAGCCTGTATGCCTTTGGGGCCGGTATGGTGAATGCGGGCCTTTATCGCCTGACGCTCTACGCCAGCAGCGAAGGCAAAGGCAGCATCGCAGCAATGCTGGGCATGATCAGTATTCTGACGCTGGCGGCCGGCATCGAGCTGGCAAAAAGCGGCTACTTCCGCGGCGGCACACCCTGGTTCAGCGCGATCAACTTTGCCGCTGGCGCGCTGTGGTTTGTGCTGGTGCTGCTGTTTCTGCGGGAGCGTAAACGCCGCAGTCAGGTGGCGTCACTGCAGGAGTGAAAGGCGCGCGCCCTGTCGGAATGCTGCGACGGCGCGCGCGGGATGAGCGGCTACTTACGCGGGTATAAATCTTTGCGCGCATAAGGTTCAATATCCCCTTCCTTACGCGTTTTCAGCAGTTTGAGTATCCACGTGTACTGCTCGGGATGCGGACGGACAAAGATCTCCACCTCTTCATTCATGCGTCGCGCCAACGTGGTATCGTCCGCGTCCAGCAGGTCATCCATCGGCGGGCGCACATAGATTTCCAGCTTGTGCGTCTGGCTGTTATACACCGGAAACAGCGGCACAACGCGGGCGCGGCACACCTTCATCAGCCGGCCAACCGCAGGCAGCGTCGCTTTATACGTGGCAAAGAAATCCACAAACTCGCTGTGCTCTGCGCCGTGATCCTGATCCGGCAGGTAGTAGCCGTAGTAGCCCTGCCGCACCGAGGCGATAAACGGTTTGATACCGTCATTGCGCGCGTGCATGCGCCCCCCAAAACGCCGGCGTACCGTATTCCATACGTAGTCCAGCAGCGGGTCGCTCTGATTATGGAACATGGCGGCCATCATCTGCCCTTCCGAGGCCAGCAGCATGGCGGGAATGTCTACTCCCCAGCCGTGCGGAACGAGGAAGATGACGTTTTCGTTGTTTTCCTGCAGCGCGGTGATGATTTCCCGGCCGTGCCACTCGACGCGCTGGCGAACCCGTTCCGGATTGCGCATGCCCAGCTCTGCCATCATTACCATGGCCTGCGGCGCGGTGGCAAACATACGGTCAGCAATCTCCTCGCGCTGCGCCTCGCTCAGTTCCGGCAGACAGTAATAGAGATTGATCAACGCACGCCGGCGCGCACTTTTTGCCAGTTTACCGGCAAATTTTCCCAGTCCGCCCAGCACCGGATCGCGCAGTTTCGCCGGCAGTAATGCCATGCCCGCCAGCGCCCCAATCGCCAGCCAGCTGCCCCAGTATTTGGGTTTTAAAAAAGAACGTTGAAAAACGGGAATAAACTCAATGTTATTTTTCTTTCGGGTTTCCATGCACTCGCCTCTGACAATGACGGCTCAATGATAGTGACGGCGGTTAATTTTGCAATCTTCCTGCGCCAGATAGCAAAAAACCGACGAACAATTCGTCGGTTTTTTCATGCTGCCCGGATAATCGTGTTATTTCAGCGCCAGCTGCGGCAGATAACTTTTCACCTGCGCCAGGTAAGTGCTGCGGTCTTTGCCGGTCAGCCCTTCCATGCGCGGCAGTTTCGCCGTCAGCGGATTGACCGCCTGATTGTTGATCCACACTTCATAATGCAGATGCGGGCCGGTGGAGCGTCCGGTATTGCCGGACAGCGCAATGCGGTCTCCGCGTTTCACTTTCTGCCCCGGTTTGACCAGTGCTTTGCTCAGGTGCATATAGCGTGTCATATACTGGCGACCGTGACGGATAGCGACATAGTTGCCGGCGGCGCCGCCGTTTTTCGCCATGACCACCTCACCATCGCCAACCGCCAGCACCGGCGTACCAATCGGCAGCGCAAAATCCACGCCTTTGTGCGGCGCAATGCGGCCGGTCACCGGGTTCAGCCGGCGCGGATTGAAGTTTGAAGAGACGCGATACTGTTTGACGGTCGGGAAGCGCATAAAGCCGCGCGCCAGGCCGGAGCCGTTGCGATCGTAGAATTTGCCGTCTTCGGCGCGGAAAGCGTAGTAATCTTTGCCGCCGGTGTGCACGCGCACGCCCAGCAGCTGGCTCTGGGCGCTTTTGCCATCCAGCATTTCCCGTGACATCAGCACGCTGAAGGCGTCACCGGCGCGCAGTTTGCGGAAATCCATCTGCCACTGCATCGCTTTGATCACGCTGCTGGTTTCAGCGCTGGTGAGTCCGGCTCGCTGGGCGCTGGCGGCAAAGCTGCCGCGCACTTCGCCTTTCAGCACGCTGTTCTGCCATTCGCCCTTCTGCATCTCCTGCTGCATCTCAAACGCGCCGTTCGGCTGGCGCGCATAGGTGCGGGTTTCGCGCCGGTCAATTTCCCAGCTGAAATTCTGCAGGCCGCCATCGGCATCCAGCGTCCAGCTCAGCTGCTGGCCGACGCGCAGGTTACGCAGATCTTTATCGCTGCTGACCAGCGCATTGATATCGCTGAGATCGATGCCGTACTGGTTGAGCGCGCTGCTCAGGGTATCGCCCGACGAAACGGTATACTCATGTTGATTGGGCACGTCCGGCACATCGTTATCAATGTCATCTGCCGGGATATCGTCTTCCGGCTCCGCCGTGGTCTGATCGATCGGCTCGCTGGCTTCCGGCAGTAAATTGCGCAGTTCGTTTTTATCCAGCGTGATGTCTTTCACGATGGGGGCGACGTCGCGGGGATGGTAAACATAAGGCCGCCAGACGGCGACGGCCAGTGTGACAACGGTTAATGACCCCAGCATAACGCGGTGGGGGCGCGGCAAATTATTAAATGCGAGGGCGACAGAGCGGGCTATCTGCTGCACTTTTACCTATTCCTCTATGCTCCATTCAGGCAGCTCGCATACTGGCTTGACAGCTGTGAGAGGAATTTCACGTAGCTGTCTTTGGTTAAGCTGATTCCCATGCCGAGTGGATCCAGTGTGCCTTTACGCACAGGCGTTCCACGCGACACCGCATCGATGACGGCCGGCCTGAATTGTGGTTCAGCGAAAACGCATACGGCTTTCTGCTCAACCAACTGTGTTCGTATTTGATGTAAACGCTGGGCGCCCGGCTGGATTTCAGGATTGACGGTAAAATGCCCTAAAGGTGACAAACCGTAATGTTTTTCGAAGTAGCTGTACGCGTCGTGAAAAACGAAATAACCCTTGTTCCGCACCGGCGCGAGTTGCGCGCCAATGTGTTTGTCTGCGTCCGCTAATGCTGCCTCAAACTGCTGCAGATTGGCGTCAAGTTTGGCTTTGCTTTGCGGCATAAGTTCCAATAATTTTCCATGGATTGCAACAGCAGATTGCCGGGCGATCTCAGGGGACATCCACAGGTGCATGTTAAACTCACCGTGGTGGTGATGTGCATGAGACGAGTCTGTATCCTCGGAATTTTCTGAACCATGCGCAGAATCATGATCGGTGGCGGGTTCATCATCGTCTTCACCGCCGCGGATCAGCAGCGGTTTGACCGCCGGTAATGCCGCTATTTCCAGGTTTTTGTTCTGCGGTAATTCGCCGGCAGACCGGGTCAAAAAGGCTTCCATTTCCGGACCGGTCCAGACGACTAAGTCTGCGTTTTTAATACGTTTTACGTCGGAAGGACGCAGCGCATAATCGTGTTCTGAGGCACCGTCCGGCAGTAATACTTCAACCGGCGTAATGCCATCGGCGATCGCCGCTGCGATAAATCCGAGCGGCTTGATAGAGGCAACCACGGCTGCATGCGCTGGCAGCGCGGCTGCCGCGCTAAATGCCATCGCAGAAAGGGTAAAAGTAAGGCGCTGTTTAATGTGTAACATAATGCGACATTCCATCGTGACCAGGTGATGGAATGTGATATTATAACATTCGAATTTCAATGCAACCGTAAATATCATGACGCCACTTGTCACACTCGAAAACATATCCGTCACCTTTTCTCAGCGGCCGGTGCTGGCCGGCATCAGCCTGTCGCTCGAACCGGGAAAAATTCTGACGCTGCTCGGGCCCAACGGTGCCGGGAAGTCTACGCTGGTGCGCACGGTGCTTGGCTTGCTGACCCCGGACAGCGGTCGCGTCCATCGCGCGCCCGGTTTGCGCATTGGCTATGTGCCGCAAAAGCTGCACATAGATCCCACCCTGCCCATCATCGTTGAACGCTTTATGCGCCTGACGCAAGGCAGCCAGCGTCAGGCGATTCTGCCGGCGCTGAAACGGGTTCAGGCCGGGCATCTGCTGCAGGCCCCACTGCAAAAGCTCTCCGGCGGCGAAACCCAGCGCGTGCTGCTGGCGCGTGCGCTGCTCAATCAGCCACAGCTGCTGGTGCTGGATGAACCGACGCAGGGCGTGGACGTTAACGGTCAGGTGGCACTGTATGATCTGATCGACCAGCTGCGCCGCGAGCTGAACTGCGCCGTGCTGATGGTTTCCCACGATCTGCATCTGGTGATGGCGAAAACCGACGAAGTGCTGTGTCTGAATCATCACATCTGCTGCTCCGGCACGCCGGAAGCGGTTTCGCAACATCCGGAGTTTATCGCCATGTTCGGTCCGCGCGGCGCGCAACAGCTGGCGATTTACCGGCATCACCATAATCACCGTCACGATTTACAGGGACGCATTGTTTTGCGCAAAGGAAACAGCCCCTCATGATTGAACTGCTTTTACCTGGCTGGCTCGGCGGCGTTCTGCTGGCGCTGGCCGCCGGCCCGCTGGGCTCATTTGTGGTCTGGCGCCGCATGTCCTATTTTGGCGATACCCTTGCTCACGCCTCGCTGCTGGGGGTGGCATTCGGGTTGCTGCTTAACGTTAACCCTTATTATGCCGTGATTCTGGTGACGGTCTGCCTGGCGCTGGGTCTGGTGTGGCTGGAGCGCCGCCCGCATCTGGCGATCGATACCCTGCTGGGGATCATGGCGCACAGTGCCCTGTCGCTCGGCCTGGTGGTGGTGAGCCTGATGCAGGGCGTGCGCGTGGATCTCATGGCCTACCTGTTCGGTGACCTGCTGGCGATTACGCCGGATGATTTGTGGCTGATGGGCGGTGGCGTGATGGTGGTGCTGGCCGTGATGGCGTGGCAGTGGCGGGCGCTGCTGTCGATGACCATCAGTCCGGAACTGGCACAGGTCGACGGCGTTAACCTCCCGCGGACGCGGCTGATGCTGATGCTGGTCACCGCGCTGACCATCGGCGTGGCGATGAAGTTTGTCGGTGCGCTGATTATCACCTCGCTGCTGATTATTCCGGCGGCCACCGCGCGGCGCTTCTCCCGTTCGCCGGAGCAGATGGCCGGGTTCGCCGTGCTAATCGGCACCCTGGCGGTAACCGGTGGCCTCACCTTCTCCGCCAGCTACGATACGCCTGCCGGCCCGTCAGTGGTACTGTGCGCCGCCGTACTGTTTATGTTCAGCATGGCAAAAAAACCGGCGGCCTGACGCCGGTTACTCTTCGCGCAGAATATCGAAATGTTTATACGCATGCTGCGTGGCCATCCGGCCGCGCGGGGTGCGCTGAATAAAGCCCTGCTGAATCAGGAAGGGTTCGATAACGTCTTCAATAGTTTCCCGCTCTTCGCCGATGGCCGCCGCAAGGTTATCCAGCCCCACTGGACCGCCCATGAACTTATCAATGATGGCCAGCAGCAGCTTGCGGTCCATGTAATCAAAGCCCTGACTATCCACGTTAAGCATATCCAGCGCGCTGGCAGCCACTTCACCACTCATGTTGCCGTTCGCGCGCACATCGGCAAAATCCCGCACGCGACGCAGCAGACGGTTCGCAATACGCGGCGTGCCGCGCGCGCGCCGCGCCACTTCCAGCGCACCTTCTTCACTCAGCACCAGCCCTAAACAGGCGGCGCTGCGGCTGACGATGTGCTGAAGATCCGGCACGTTGTAAAACTCCAGCCGCTGCACGATGCCGAAACGGTCGCGCAACGGTGACGTGAGAGAGCCGGCGCGCGTGGTCGCACCAATCAGGGTAAACGGCGGCAGATCGAGCTTGATGGAGCGCGCCGCCGGCCCTTCGCCAATCATGATATCCAGCTGATAATCTTCCATCGCCGGATAAAGCACCTCTTCCACCACCGGCGAAAGACGGTGAATTTCATCAATGAACAGCACGTCATGCGGTTCAAGGTTGGTGAGCATGGCCGCCAGATCGCCGGCTTTCTCCAGCACCGGGCCGGATGTGGTACGCAGATTAACGCCCATCTCATTGGCGACAATGTTCGCCAGCGTGGTTTTACCCAGCCCGGGCGGACCGAAAATCAGCAGGTGGTCCAGCGCATCGCCGCGCAGCTTCGCAGCCTTGATGAAAATCTCCATCTGTTCGCGCACCTGCGGCTGACCGACATATTCTGTCAGCAGTTTAGGGCGGATGGCGCGGTCCAGGCTCTCTTCTTCGTTGAAAGAACTGCCCGAGACCAGGCGATCGGCTTCAATCATGCTTTACCTCAAATAGCTGCGCGCAGCGCTTCGCGGATCAGGGTTTCACAATCCGCATCGGGTTTACCCACTTTGCTGACCATACGGCTGGCTTCCTGCGGTTTATAACCCAGCGCCACCAGCGCAGCAACGGCTTCTGCCTCGGCGTCGTTGGTCTCCGGCGTCGCGGAAGGCGCGGTGAGTGTAAAGGCAGAGTCGCCACCAAACAGATCGCCGTGCATCCCTTTGAAGCGGTCTTTCATCTCTACCACCAGCCGTTCGGCGGTTTTTTTGCCCACGCCCGGCAGTTTGACCAGTGAAGCAATCTCTTCGTGCTCTACCGCGTTCACAAACTGCTGTGCGGACATCCCGGACAGGATTGCCAGCGCCAGTTTCGGCCCGACGCCGTTCACTTTGATCAGCTCGCGGAACAGCGCGCGCTCCTGTTTGCTGTTGAAGCCAAACAACAGTTGGGCATCTTCACGCACCACAAACTGGGTGAAGATAATCGCTTCCTGATTGATTTCCGGCAGCTCGTAGAAGCAGGTCATTGGCATATGCACTTCATAACCGACGCCGTGCGCCTCAATCAACACCAGCGGCGGCTGTTTTTCCAGAATATTGCCTCGTAAGCGACCAATCACCTGAGCTGTTCCTTAATCTGTGAGTAACAAATACATGCGCGAATACCGCTGCCTGCAGCCCGCTATGTCGCAACGCTGCGCTGCCCGCGCGCCTGACGGCAGGCGGAATCGTGACGGCTATGTATATCATAAAAAAGGCTGGATGCATATCCAGCCTATTGAAGCACCACGCTTTTGCTAACCGGATCGCAACCGCCCGCGCGTCAGCACCAGTTTGCTGTCGCTCATGCGCGCCGCGTTCTGGCTGACATGACAGTGCGTAATGGCAATCGCCAGCGCATCAGCGGCATCCGCCTGAGGATTAGCAGGCAGCTTAAGCAAGGTGCGAACCATATGCTGCACCTGGCTCTTTTCGGCGCTGCCGATACCGGTCACCGTCTGCTTAACCTGACGCGCCGCGTACTCAAACACCGGCAAGTCATGGTTCACTGCGGCAACAATCGCTGCGCCGCGCGCCTGACCGAGCTTGAGCGCTGAATCGGCGTTTTTCGCCATAAAGACCTGCTCAATGGCAAAGTAGTCGGGTGAAAATTGCGTAATGATTTCGCTGACGCCCGCGTAAATCAGTTTCAGACGCGAAGGCAAATCGGTGACGTTGGTGCGGATACAGCCGCTGCCCAGATAGCTGAGCTGGCGGCCGGTCTGACGGATAACACCATAGCCGGTGACGCGCGAGCCGGGGTCGATCCCGAGAATTATCGCCACAGCGCGCCTCCGGCGTGAGCAGGGGTAAGCAACGCCATTACAGCGTTTCCGCCACCTCGTCAGAGATTTCACCGTTGTGGTAAACCTCCTGCACATCGTCACAATCTTCCAGCATGTCAATCAGACGCAGCAGTTTCGGTGCCGTCTCGGCATCCAGTTCCGCTTTGGTGGAAGGGATCATGGAGACTTCAGCGCTGTCGGCTTTCAGCCCGGCGGCTTCCAGCGCGTCACGCACGGCACCCAGCTCTTCCCACGCGGTGAAGACGTCAATCGCGCCGTCGTCATAGCTGACCACATCTTCGGCACCGGCTTCCAGCGCCGCTTCCATTACCGCATCTTCATCCTGACCGGGCGCAAACGAGATCACGCCTTTTTTGCTGAACAGGTAGGAAACGGAGCCGTCCGTGCCGAGGTTCCCGCCGGTTTTGGTGAAGGCGTGACGCACTTCACCCACGGTACGGTTGCGGTTGTCACTCAGGCATTCAACCATCACGGCAGAACCGCCAGGACCGTAGCCTTCATAGATGATGGTTTCCATGTTGGAATCATCTTCGCCGCCCACACCGCGCGCAATAGCACGGTTCATGGTGTCACGGGTCATGTTGTTGGACAGGGCTTTGTCCATCGCAGCGCGCAGACGCGGGTTAGAGCCCGGATCGCCACCGCCCAGTTTTGCTGCTGTCACCAGTTCACGAATGATTTTGGTGAAGATCTTACCGCGCTTCGCGTCCTGAGCCGCTTTGCGGTGCTTGGTATTCGCCCATTTACTGTGTCCAGCCATCTTACTATCTCTCCGATCTTGTATATCGCACGGGCTATCTTGCTTGCGCTCGCGGCTTGCGGCAGTGCGCGCATACCTTGCGTACCTGCGTACGCGCTGGATGCTGTGCGCTGGCGGCAACCCGCCCCGCTGCGCCGATCACGCCCGACGTTTCAGCAAAGTCACGCCCGGATAAACACCTGAGCTGAGTTTAGGTTGTCAATGTAGCGTACCCGCCGCCGGAAAAATGCGCGGCGGCGGGGATTCAGATAAATTCTTCGATTGCCTGGCGGTTACTCCAGGACTTGGTCAGCGCTGCGGCGGCGGCCGGTGTCAGCCACTGTGCGGCCAGATGCTCGCTCAGCCGCAGTTCCCGCTCGCCCGGCAGGGCCAGCCGGAACCAGTGTTCCCGGTTATGCGTGACCTCCGGGGCATAACGATGGCGATAGTGCGGGAAGATTTCAAACTCAATCTGCTTTTGACAATCTTCCAGCGCCAGCTGTTCGCCGGGGATATCAATCGCCAGCTCTTCGGCCACTTCACGCACGGCAGCCTGCGCCGGCGTTTCTCCGGGTTCCAGGCTGCCGGTGACCGACTGCCAGAAGCTGGCATCATCGCGCCGCTGCAGCATCAACACCCGGCCGGTATCCTGCGCATAAATGACCACCAGCACCGAAACCGGATGTTTGTAGCGCATCAGTTATTCTCTGTCTTCTCTTTCTTCGGCAGGATCTGGATACCCAGATCGGCCAGCGCGGCCGGGTTGGCTTCGCTGGGGGCTTCCGTCATCAGACAGGCTGCGGCGGTGGTTTTCGGGAACGCGATCACATCACGGATGTTGTCGGTACCGGTCAGCAGCATGGTCAGGCGATCGAGACCAAAGGCCAGGCCCGCGTGCGGCGGCGTACCAAATTTCAGCGCGTCCAGCAGGAAGCCAAACTTCTCCTGCTGCTCTTCCGGGGTAATGCCCAGAATGCTGAATACGGTCTGCTGCATGGTGCCGTTGTGAATACGGACAGAGCCGCCGCCAACTTCATAGCCGTTGATCACCATATCATAGGCGTTGGCAACCGCCTGCACCGGATCCGCCGCCAGCTGTTCCGCGCTGAGCGCTTTCGGCGAGGTAAACGGATGGTGCATCGCGGCCAGGCCACCTTCGTCGTCCTCTTCGAACATCGGGAAGTCGATCACCCACAGCGGAGCCCAGGCTTTTTCATCGGTAATCAGCAGGTCACGGCCCACTTTCAGACGCAGCGCGCCCAGCGCATCCGCCACCACTTTGGCCCGGTCAGCGCCAAAGAAGATCAGGTCGCCATCCTGCGCGCCGGTACGGTTCAGGATGGACTCCACGATTTCCGGCGTCAGGAATTTCGCCACCGGGCTCTGCACGCCTTCAAAACCGGCTGCACGCTGGTTGATCTTCATCCACGCCAGCCCTTTCGCGCCGTAGATTTCAATAAACTTGCCGTATTCGTCAATTTGCTTACGCGTCAGCGCCGCACCACCCGGCACGCGCAGCGCGGCAACACGCCCTTTGGCATCGTTGGCCGGGCCTGCGAACACCTGGAATTCAACGTTCTGCAGCAGATCGCCCACGTCGATCAGCTCCATTGGGTTACGCAGGTCAGGTTTATCCGATCCGTAGCGGTTCATCGCTTCGGCAAAGGTCATCTGCGGGAAGTCGCCGAGGTCCACGCCTTTGATGTCGAGCCACAATTCCCGGATCAGACGCTCCATCACCTCACGCACCTGTTCTGCGCTCATAAATGAGGTTTCTACGTCGATCTGGGTGAACTCCGGCTGACGATCGGCACGCAGGTCTTCGTCACGGAAACATTTGACGATCTGGTAGTAGCGGTCAAAACCGGACATCATCAGCAGCTGCTTGAACAGCTGAGGTGACTGCGGCAGCGCATAGAATTTGCCCTTGTGCACGCGGCTGGGCACCAGATAGTCACGCGCGCCTTCCGGCGTGGCTTTGGTCAGCATCGGCGTTTCGATGTCGAGGAAGCCTTCGCTGTCCATGAAGCGACGCACAAAGCTGGTGATGCGGGCGCGGGTTTTCAGGCGCTGCGCCATTTCCGGACGACGCAGGTCCAGATAACGGTAGGTCAGACGGGCTTCTTCGCTGTTGGTCTGGTTAGAGTCCAGCGGCAGCGGTTCCGCACGGTTGATGATGGTCAGCTCATGGGCGAACACTTCGATATCGCCGGTCGCCATCTCGCTGTTGCGGTTTTTCTCTTCACGCGCACGTACGGTTCCGGTGATCTGGATACAGAATTCGTTGCGCAGCTCGGACGCCCGCTGGAAAGCTTCCTGATGGTCAGCATCAAAGAAGACCTGAGCGATGCCTTCACGGTCGCGCATATCGATAAAAATCAGGCTACCCAGATCGCGACGACGGTTGACCCAGCCGCAGAGAGTAACTTGCTGACCTGCATGGGACAGATTGAGCTGTCCGCAATATTCTGTACGCATAACGTATCCTTTTAACTTCGCCGCTGCTGCCAGACAGCATCAGGCCGCGTAACCTTCTGAGATGCTGTCGCAAAAAAGGCGGCTATTATAATGGAAAAAGCCAGACAGGATAAACAGATCCCACGCAAAGCGGACAAATCATTCGCGTTTCGGGTGTCGCGGAATCCTGTCGGGTCACGATCGGGGGATAATCCCCGGATAGGTTCAGGAGCTTGCGTTTGACACTTCGAATTGGATTACCGCAATGGCAGCACGCGCGCTGGAAACAGTTTGGTCTGGAAACCTTAGCGGATTATGCCCGGTTGTTCGACTGCGTGGAGGGGAATACCACACTGTATGCGCTGCCGGCCCCGGAAGTGGTGCTGCGCTGGCATGACATGACGCACGACGATTTTCGCTTCTGCTTTAAATTCCCGCACACCATCAGCAATCAGGCGGCACTGAAAAACTGCGAGACGCTACTCAATGACTTTTTTCGCCTGCTGGACCCGCTCAGCGCACGTATCGGGCAATACTGGCTGCAGCTTCCTGCCACCTTCTCGCCCGCGCAGCTTAACGACCTGTGGTCGTTTCTGGATAGCCTGCCACGCAGTTTCAGCTATGGCGTGGAGGTGCGGCATCCGGCGTTTTTTGCCAAAGGCGAAGCCGAACGCACGCTGAATCGCGGCTTGCTGGCGCGCGGCGTCAACCGCGTGATCCTCGACAGCCGCCCGGTGCACCTTTCCACCTCAACGGCTCCGGCGGCGGTGCATGCGCGTACGCAAAAGCCACGCGTACCGGCGCACGCCATTCGCACCGGCACGCAGCCGATGGTGCGCTTTATCGGCAGCGATGCGGTGGCGGAAAGCGTGCCGCTGTTTCGCGTCTGGCGGGAAAAGCTGCCCGGCTGGCTGGCCGAAGGCGATGCGCTGCTGTTTATTCATACGCCCGATATGGGCGAGGTGTTTCCGCTGCTGCAGGCGCTTTGGCCGCAGCTGCAACAGCTGGAGCCGGGCCTGCGTCCGCTGCCGGCATGGCCGCAGCAATCCAGCCTGTTCTAAACTCAGGGAAACGGGTGCAGCTCACGGCAGTTTCTGCCAGAATAGCGCCCTTTCCGTTTTCTCTCCGGATTTTTCATTATGTCTGACCGCGATACGCTATTTTCCGCGCCCATCGATAAGCTGGGTGACTGGACCTTCGACGAGCGCGTGGCTGAAGTCTTTCCCGATATGATTCAGCGCTCGGTGCCGGGCTACTCCAATATCATTTCGATGATTGGCATGCTGGCAGAACGCTTTGTGCAACCGGACAGCAAGGTATATGACCTGGGCTGTTCGCTCGGTGCCGCCACGCTCTCGGTGCGCCGCAATATTCATGTGCCTGGCTGCCAGATTATTGCCGTGGATAACTCCCCGGCGATGGTCGAACGCTGCCGCCGTCATCTCGATGCCTTCCGCGGCGAGACGCCGGTCGACGTGCTGGAAGCGGATATCCGCGATATTCCGATTGAGAATGCTTCGCTGGTGGTGCTGAACTTTACCCTGCAGTTCCTTGCGCCGGACGCCCGCCTGGCGCTGCTGCAAAAAATCGCTCAGGGGCTTAATCCGGGCGGTGCGCTGGTGCTGTCAGAGAAGTTCAGCTTTGAAGATGCTGAAGTGGGCGAACTGCTGTTCAACATGCATCACGATTTTAAGCGTGCCAATGGCTACAGTGAGCTGGAGATCAGCCAGAAGCGTAGCATGCTGGAAAACGTGATGCTGACAGACAGCGTGGAAGCGCATAAGGCGCGGCTGAAGCGCGCCGGTTTCGCACATGCCGAACTGTGGTTTCAGTGCTTTAACTTTGGATCGCTGGTGGCGTTAAAATGATTGATTTTGGACGGTTTTACCAGCAAATCGCCACCGGCCCGCTGGCCAGCTGGCTGGAAGTTCTGCCGGCGCAGGTGGCCGCCTGGCAGCGCGAAAATCTGCACGGCCATTTCCGCACCTGGGAAAAATCGGTCGATAATCTGCCGCTGCTGGTGCCGCAGCAGCTGGATTTACTGCACAGCGTCAGTGCGCAACATGACGATTTGACCGATCGTCAGCGCGCCGGTATTGAAAAACTGCTGCGTAATCTGATGCCGTGGCGTAAAGGGCCGTTTTCGCTTTACGGCACGCAGATTGATACCGAATGGCGTTCAGACTGGAAGTGGGATCGCGTGCTGCCGCATATCTCTTCGCTGGCCGGCCGGACGGTGCTGGATGTAGGCTGCGGCAGCGGCTATCACATGTGGCGCATGATCGGTGCCGGGGCGCAGCTGGTGGTGGGCATCGACCCGATGCAGCTGTTTCTCTGCCAGTTTGAAGCGGTGCGTAAACTGCTGGGCGACGATCGTCGCGCGCATTTGCTGCCGCTGGGGATTGAGCAGCTGCCGGCGCTGCAGGCTTTTGACACCGTGTTTTCCATGGGCGTGCTGTATCACCGCCGCTCGCCGCTTGATCATCTGTTGCAGCTGAAAAACCAGCTGGTGCATGAGGGCGAGCTGGTGCTGGAAACGCTGGTGATTGAAGGCGATGAAAACGCGGTGCTGGTGCCGGGTGAACGCTACGCGCAGATGCGTAACGTCTACTTTATTCCGTCCGCCGCCGCGCTGAAAAACTGGCTGGAGAAGTGTGGCTTTGTTGATGTCCGCATCGCCGATTACGCTGTTACATCGGTGGAAGAGCAGCGTCGCACTGACTGGATGACCAGCGAGTCGCTGGCCGAGTTCCTCGACCCGGGCGACAGCAGCAAAACCGTTGAAGGCTACCCGGCGCCGCTGCGCGCTGTACTGGTGGCACGCAAGCCGTAATGCTTATCGCCGCGACAGCGCCAGCTTCGCGGCAAATCCGATAAACACACAACCGGTCAGGCGGTCCATCACCCGCAGTACCGCCGGACGGCGCAGATGGCCGGCAAAGTAGTGGCTGCCGCCGATCAATACCGCATTCCACATCAGCCCGATGATCATGTGCGTCAGTGCCATCAGCGTACACCACAGCGCTACAGAAGCCCCCGCCGGAATAAACTGCGGCAGAAACGTCACGTAAAATACCCCCACTTTCGGGTTCAGCAGGTTGCCGAGCAGCCCCCGCGAAAAGCAGGACAGATAACCCTGCTCACGATTTTCGCTACCTGACGTATACGCTACCTCACTGCGGGGAGTCAGCAGCAGCTTCACGCCGAGATACAGCAGCCAGGCCGCGCCGATCCACTTCAGCAGGTTATAGGCCATTTCAGAGGCCAGCAGCAGTACACCCAGCCCCAGCCCCACGGCCACGCCCCACACCAGACACCCCAGCGTCACGCCCAGCGCGGTTGCACTGGCGCGCTGCCAGCCCTGTGCTGCCGCTGAGCGCAGCACCAGCGCCGTATCGAAACCGGGGGTGAGCGTCAGAATAATAATGGCGAACAGAAAAGAAACGATCAGCGTCATGGCAGGCTCCCTGAAGATGCGCCGGTAAGAGTACGTCAATGTGGCAGGCGCGCCAACCCTTCACGCGCGCCCGGTGGGTTAATTGTCTGCGTCGGGGCGATCCCAGTACTGATATTTATAAGCAGCGCTCAGATGCCGCTCCACTGTGCCTTTGGCGAACACCTCGGTTTCATGCAGATAGCTCAGCGTGCAGTTGCCGACGTCATCCCATAACTGACACTCATCCACCGAGCGCAGCGTGCTGACCGGCGTGGTGGCGGTGCCGTGCAGTCGCAACTCGCGCAACTGCGGATCGTAACTGTAGGTGTCCTCGCTGCGTGCCGTGATTGACGAGACCACCAGCCCCTGCGGGTTCCAGCGCCAGCGGCTCTCACCATTGCTCAGCTTATCGCTGCCGCGCGCGATGCTTTTTTCCAGCCGGAAGTGCCGGTCGTAGCCAAAAGTGGTATCGGTAAATCCCGCTTTGCCCATGCTGGTGAATTTATCTGTCGCGCTGACGATATTGCCGTGTTGTCCCATCTGCCAGCTGATGGTGCCCTGGCGGTTATCCACCACTTCCTCTTTACCCGCCTGCACCACTTTCACCAGATAGGCATACTCCGCCACCCAGCCGCGCTGCACGCGGGCAATATGCTGCTCCATACTCAGCACCACATTGCCTTCGCTTTTGTCCCAGCTGATGTCGGCCACCAGCAGATCGCCGCAGCGGTCGAACTGGCCAAGCACGCGCTTTTGCGAGTTCACATCCTTGCCAAACTCCCCGGCAACCACCTGACGCACCGCGCCCCGGGCGTCGCCACCCAGCATGATCCAGTTATTGCTGCTGGTGATATTTTTGCTCAGCGGCGGGCAGGCAGCACTGGCCGCCGGCGCCGGAAAGGCCAGCGGCAACAGCAGCACTACAGCGACACAAGGTAAGGATTTCATAGGGGTTATCCGCGCTCAGCCATGGTGTAATCAAAGCATCTTTTCAGCGAATACGCTATCCGGCGGTAAACGGCAAACAAAAAGGCGCCGGCAAAGCCGTGTAAGTTGACGACTCATTACGACGAAGCCTCAATCTTTATATGCTTTCCTGCCCTGTACCGCACTGAGAAAGTCGCGCGTTGAGGATCAACATAATTCGCCGCGGTGAAATCTGTGATTTGCCGCTCATCATATCCTGAGTAAATCAATTTATTCATCCTACCCTGTTCAGTGATGGCAAAGACGCGGCGGCTTCATCGGTTCGCCATGAGCGGGCTTTTTCAGGCACTGCCTTTAATTCAGCACGTTGATATGCATCGCTCACGCAGAGTGATATGTGAAACTCACCCGTGGGGAATGCTAACTTTCCTGCAGATAACAAACCGGCCGCCAGTATCCATAAGTACGGCACAAAGCAAAACCCATAAAAATAACGGGTTGACGAAAGCCGACTGCAACACTTTTGCTTAACGCAAAATAATTATTTATATTACTCACGGAATTTTTATATCCCACTGTGCCTCTGCAGGAAGCAATAACCAAAGGAGAATGGAATCGTGGCACGTAACATCGCCCCAGGATATTGTGTTGTTGAACGCGCCGGATCGCTTGATTATCAGGCAAGGGAGATCTTCAGAGACATTCGCAGCCCGGCCGTCAACATGTTTATGCAACTGAATGCCGACACGCCCTGGCTGAAGCCAGGACAAATCCTGATCGTCGCTGACCCCGATACACCTGCCCCTTTGACCCTGCAGGCACTCACCACATTAAAACAGGCAAAATCACGCGTTAATAATGCATTAATCGGTGTTAATGCCGCAGAGGCCGGCTTTATGCAAAAGCACTACGGTACTATTGCAGCGCTGACAAGTGTCGGAGATAAGATTTTTGGCACTGCCGGTGATGTGGGTGAAAAATATTTCAACGCGATAGAGCAGACCCTGAAGAAAATAGAAGCAAGTTATCAGAATCAGTTTCGCACTCAAGGGACGTTGATCAGTCAGCAGTTTTTTATGGAGCGAAACCACTTACTGAACCAGCTAAAAGAGCTTGTAAACAAGCCTCTACTCAAAAACCTGGCTCGTTATTCCATCAGGTTTCAGCAATATGAAAATATGAAGCGTGCCCTGAACCTCTCCAGTCGTTCGATTGTGCATGAGTGGTCAACGGCAGGAATCAGTGGAATCCCAGGTTATTCCTGGTACACAGGCAATGCAGCGAAGGCTGCGCGTTTCCTTAAAATGGGCGGATATATTGGTATTGGTTTCTCTTTTGCTAATACCACTAATGAGGTAGTTAATGCATGCACCAGGGGACGCGAGGGTGAATGCGGTAAAATTGCTTTTAGAGAATATAGTAAATTCACAAGTGGTACGTTTGCTGGCATGGCTGGAGGTACTCTCGGTGCATCCGCTGGCCTGGGTATTTGTTTTGCTGTAGGCATAGCCACCGCTGGAGCCGGAGGTGTGGCTTGTGCCGCTGTAGGTTCAATAGCCGGTGGGACAGCCGCAAGCTCAGTAAGCGATAATTTAATGGACCTTTGGTTGAAATAGCATGACTACTCTTCTTTCTTATATTGCTGTTGGATGTGCCATCATCCCTTTTTTTATAACTGCAACCCAGTTCATTATTTATTCAATAAATAAGGGTAAATATGACACGCTATTATCTCTGTATTTTGATAATGGCTTCGATTTGCCGCCACTGTATAAATTCTATGGTTCCATGGGTTTTTTTGGATCTTTTGGCATGTCTTACTTTTTCTCCAGGCTTAAAAAAGGCAAAAAAATCATCTTCCAGCCAAAAGAACAGATAGCTATTTCCATGTTCCTGAAAAGAATCGATGAAAAAATAACAAAATGGCTCGATATTTATTATTCTCTTTCTCTTTTTGCGTTATTTATGTATTCGATTTTTGTTGTGATGAGCCTGATAAAAGTTGTCATTATGCATTTTTAAACGCCGACGTTGTGGGCTATTTTAATATAAATTAATTATTCCACGCCGGTCACGTCTGACAGCCATCAATAAGCCAGCATTAATCAGCCTCTTTAGCCAGTGTAGACCTTTTTAAATCTTACGCTTACTTATCTGATCGCCGAAATCTGTGATGTCCTGTTCCACGGACTCGGATAAAGCATATTCTTTCTGATATGACATGCTGCAAACGCTCAACTCAATTATCAGGCGCATTGCCTGTTATAGTTAATGAGAAGCGCCAGGCTTTAGCATCCTTCAATCTGAGAAAGTATCAAAAGGTAATCGCACGTTTCGGGACATAAAAGTGCCAGGCGGGCCTTATTAGCCTTTTCAGGCCAGGGATACGCTTTAAGCGGCCACATGCCTGTCGACTGTCGTCGTTCTGACCCAGGATTTTTATAACTTATTTATCCTGCAGGCCCTCATCATGAAACTTCATGATTCACAAAAAAAGAACCCCAGCAAGCAGACTGGGGTTTGGTACTTGCAAACATCACGTCAGTGTTCGGCGTGCTGCGCGGCAAAACTGGTTGGGATCAGGCAACCCGATCCATGCTCAACTGCATCATACTTTTCATGGCTTCGACAACATCGCCATCAACGCAGGAGCGACTGAATTCGTCGTTATCGGCTTCGGCGCACATGGAAACGCCGGCCTTACGGTAACGCATCGGTGAAGCCACCGGGCGACTGGCGGAGCTGTGTACTTCCTGCAGACCGCTGTCGAGGAACTTTTGTAAGTTGCTCAACCGCACCCCTGCACCCGCCATAATGATTGGACCCGTACTCAGTTCATTTAGTTCCCGCAATAATGCAATTCCGGTTTCGGCGCTCTGCTGCTGGCCGGAAGTCAGAATGCGTGCGATGCCTAAATCAGCCAGTACTTCCAGCGCGCGCTTGGGGCTGTGACAGAGATCAAAGGCGCGATGAAAGGTTACGTCCATGCCATCGCACAGCGCCATCACCTGCCGCATGCGCATGCTATCTACATGGGCCTCTTCATCCAGCATCCCGATGACGAGGCCGGGAAAGCCCAGTTCACGGATGCGGGCAATATCGGATTTCATCACCTCAAATTCCCGGGCGGTATAACAGAAATCGCCGCCGCGCGGCCGCACAATCGGATGCACCGGAATCGTCAGTTCCCGGCGTGCCGCTTCCAGCACGCCAGCGGAGGGGGTTAATCCGCCTTCACGCGGCGCACTGCACAGTTCAACGCGATCGGCTCCGGACAGCTGCGCAGTCACGGCACAATCAATGCCGTAGCAACAAATTTCCAGTTTCGTCATACGGTTCTCCTTTGATGACTGCTGGCTCGGGAGGAGTGCTTCAGTTAGTCTGCTCATTCAGACAGTTTACGTGGAAAGTGCACTATGGCATTCGATTTTGATCAAGGGATAGACCGTCGTCACAGCGATAGTTTGAAATGGCACAAATATGGCGATCGCGATGTGCTGCCATTATGGGTGGCAGATACGGATTTCCGCTCGCCCCCCTGCGTGATCGAGGCCATTAAAAACCGTGCTGACCACGGCGTATTTGGCTACGGTGCCACGCCTTACGGCCTGATTGATATTACCGTTGCCCGCCTCGCGCAGCGCTATCAGTGGCATATCGAACCGGAATGGATTGTGCTGCTGCCCGGCGTCGTCAGCGGACTGAACCTCGCGGTACGGGCATTTACCGCACCGGGCGAAGCAACCCTTGCGCCCACACCTATCTATCCCCCTTTCCGCGCAGCGTCCAGACTAACAGAACGTCCACAGGTCAATCTGCCGCTGCAGCGACAGCAGGATCGCTGGGTGCTCAGCCTGGATACAGCCCGACTGCAGGGCAATGAACGCCTGCTGATGCTGTGCAATCCGCAAAACCCTGGCGGCACGGTTTACCGCCGTGAGGAGCTGGAAGCCCAGCTCGCCTTTGCGCAGCAGCATGACCTGATTGTTTGTTCTGATGAGATCCACTGCGATCTGCTGCTGACGCCTGGCCTGCAGCACGTGCCGTTTGCCTCTCTGAGTGACGATGCCGCTCAGCGCAGCATTACACTGCTCTCCCCGTCGAAAACCTTTAATATTGCCGGGCTGGGGGCATCAATGGCGATCATTCCGGATGCCGGGCTGCGTAAGCGCTTCCGGCAGGTGCGGGAAGGCATTGTGCCGGGGGTAGATATTCTGGCGCTGGTGGCAGCAGAAGCCGCCTGGCGTGGCGGCGATGCCTGGCTGGACGCACAGCTGGAATACCTGCGGGGTAACCGCGACTGGCTGGTAGCGCAGGTAAATGCCCTGCCGGAACTCAGCATGGTCACGCCGGAAGCCACTTACCTGGGGTGGATTGACGCCAGCCAGCTTGATGTCGCCAGCCCGGCGCTCTATTTCGAGAAGCACGGCCTTGGCTTTTCGCCGGGCCGCGATTTTGGTGACGACCGCTTTGTCCGCTTTAATTTCGGCTGTACCCGCGCCCTGCTGGAGCAGGCCGTCGACCGTCTGCAGCAGGCGGTCAGCGCGCGCCGTTAGGCCTGCTCGCTGGCGACAATCTCTTCCAGCCGCCACGGGTGAAATTTAATGGTGGTCTGCCCGTCCGTGACCGCCAGCGTCGGATTCGGCAGCCGCTCATTCTCCCCCTTTGGCGCGCTGGTTTTGAAAGAGAGCCCCGGCTGCGCCAGCGCCTCATCCGCCAGCAGCGCCATGGCGCGCATCCCCAGCGTTTCCGGTTCGCCACGTAGCACAATTTCCACGTGCTCCCAGCCCTCATGGCGATAGCGCTTCTCGCCCGGCCACGGCAGTTCAACGACCGTCACTTCGCAGCCTGCCAGCAGCAACGGCTGCTGCAGCTTAAACAGACACACAGGCCGCCCGTTGATCATTGCCTCCGAAAACGGCTGGGCTATCTGCAGCAAACCGGCTTTCCAGCGTTCGGCGGTCGCATTCTGGTGACAGCGCACCGCAACATGATCAACCTCATGTTTTGCCAGTTCAAGGCCCAAACGGCTGGCAAAGTGCTGCAGCGCCGGTTCAAAACGCAGCAGGTCTTGTTTTAAGTCATTCAGTTCTGAAGGAAATTCCAGATTCATACCACTATCGCCTCGACATCAGTTCAGGTATTTTAAACAATAAAAATTCAGTACCACTGGGTAGTTAGGGGGTGAAAATGCTCGGATTCATCCGATTTCACCCCTGAAACGCCTTAAAACCGCATAAAATGCGCATCTCTTTCAGACTATTCGCGAAATCAGGGCCACAGGTTACTTTATAAAAACAGGTTAAGTTATTGTTTTAATTGATAATAGTTAATACAATAAGATAAATCTTATTTAGCCCGCGAACATTTGCAGACGCCAACCCTTTCTTATAAATTTGAGTTTCACAACTACAAGGAACGGCCTTATGTCTATGCTCATTGTTGTCGCGGTCCTGATAGCCTTAATGGGATTTGCTATTTCCCGCCACTGGAAGGTGCGTGAAGACAAAAGCGTTAAAAATCCTCGTCGTCACCCGCGCCGCCGTTAACCGGCGCGCGGTCCCGCGCCAGCCACTCCGCGTATCCGGATGCTGACGCACCTTAACATTTCACGTATACTTCTCCTCCTCTTTTTCCGTCCCGACCTGTGCGCGGGATGACGACATCGGCTCGCCCACTGCTGGCGGGCCTTTTCAGCATACGAAGGTAACGCGGTGAATATTCAGGCTCTTCTTTCCGATAAAGTCAGTCAGGCGATGGTAGCAGCGGGTGCGCCCGCCGATTGCGAACCCCAGGTTCGTCAGTCTGCGAAGGTGCAGTTCGGCGATTACCAGGCGAACGGTATCATGGCCGCAGCGAAAAAGCTCGGCCTGGCACCGCGCCAGCTGGCGGAACAGGTTGTTCAGCATCTGGATCTGCAGGGCATTGCCAGCAAGGTCGACATCGCCGGTCCCGGCTTTATCAATATCTTCCTTGACCGTCAGTGGCTGGCGCAGCAGGCCGCTCAGGCGCTGCAGCTGCCGCGTCTGGGTGTCAGCCAGGTTGCACCGCAGACGGTGGTGATTGATTACTCTGCGCCGAACGTCGCCAAAGAGATGCACGTCGGTCACGTGCGCTCCACCATCATCGGCGATGCCGCAGTGCGCACGCTGGAGTTCCTCGGCCACAATGTGATTCGTGCCAACCACGTCGGCGACTGGGGCACCCAGTTCGGCATGCTGATTGCGTTTCTGGAAAAGCAGCAGAACGAGCATCACGAAGATATCGCGCTGGCCGATCTGGAAGCCTTTTACCGCGAAGCCAAACGCACCTATGACGAAGATGAGGCCTTTGCCGAGCGCGCGCGCAGCTACGTCGTGAAGCTGCAGGGCGGTGACGAATACTGCCGCGCCATGTGGAAAAAGCTGGTGGATATCACCATGAGTCAGAACCAGCTGGTGTATGACCGCCTGAACGTGACGCTAACGCGCAAAGATGTGATGGGTGAGAGCCTGTACAACGACATGCTGCCGGGCATCGTTGCCGATCTGCGTGAGAAAGGGCTGGCGGTGACCAGCGAAGGAGCAACCGTGGTGTTCCTTGACGAGTTCAAAAACAAGGAAGGCGAAGCGATGGGCGTGATCATCCAGAAGAAGGATGGCGGCTATCTCTACACCACCACGGATATTGCCTGCGCCAAATACCGCTACGAAACGCTGCATGCCGACCGCGTGCTGTATTACATCGATTCCCGACAGCATCAGCACCTGCAGCAGGCGTGGACGATCGTGCGCAAAGCCGGTTACGTGCCGGAATCTGTCCCGCTTGAGCACCACGCTTTCGGCATGATGCTGGGCAAAGATGGCCGTCCGTTCAAAACCCGCAGCGGCGGAACCATCAAACTGGCGGATCTGCTGGATGAAGCGGTGGAGCGTGCTCACGCACTGGTGAGTGAAAAGAACCCGGAGATGAGCGCGCAGGAGCTGAAGGATCTGGCGGAAGTGGTGGGCATTGGCGCGGTGAAATATGCCGATCTGTCCAAAAGCCGTACCACCGATTACATCTTTGACTGGGACAACATGCTGGCCTTTGAGGGCAACACCGCGCCTTACATGCAGTATGCCTACACCCGTGTGCTGTCCGTATTCCGTAAAGCCGGCATTGATGCCGACAGCCTGAGCGGTGCGCTGGTGCTGACTGACGATCGGGAAGCGCAGCTGGCGACCCGCCTGTTGCAGTTTGAAGAGGTCATCACCCAGGTTGCGCGTGACGGCACGCCGCATGTGATGTGTGCTTATCTGTACGATCTCGCCGGCCTGTTCTCGGGCTTCTACGAGCACTGCCCGATTCTTTCGGCAGAAGATGAGCAGGTGCGCAACAGCCGCCTGCAGCTGGCGGCGCTGACAGCGAAAACGCTGAAACAGGGCCTTGATACGCTGGGTATCAAAACCGTCGAGCGTATGTAAACGACAAAAAACCCGCCGCGGCGGGTTTTTTCTTGTCTACTGGTAATTGACCGTGACTTCGCTGCTGATCACCCGTAAGCCCGGCGGCAGCGCGCCCTGTCCCTGAAAACCAAATGCCAGATGCAGCGTGTCGGCTGCGTCCACGTTGGCCAGACCGCGCGTCATGCCGCTGGCACCGTCCAGTTCAACGCAACGCTGGCTGGCGCATAAGCGCACCACCAGCCCGGAAGGGGCTGGCTGGCTCAGGGTATAGCGCCAGTTCACCTGCGAAATGACGCCCGGTGCGGCCGAAGGCGCCTTCAGCGCAGGCGTGATCAGCCAGCTGCCTCGCGCGCCGAGGTTCGGTCCGCTGACGCTGGCGCTCCATGCACCGGTGGCGGCCGCCGCGGTCAGCGGCAGCGCGAACATCATCAGCATCCCGGCAACCCGGTTCCGGCAACGCATTATTTACCCCCGATGGTAGCAGTCATCCGGATCTGACGGTTGTCGGTCAGTTCCAGGTTAGAGAGCACCACCAGCTGCGGCAGATTGCGGCGCAGGAAGCGCGCCAGCAGCGCACGCAGCGGATGGTTCACCAGCAGCACCGGCGGTGCCCCCGTCATCTCCTGCTGTTGCAGCGCGGCCTGCGCCTGAACCAGCAGGCGGTCCGCCAGCCCCGGCTCCAGTCCGCCCCCGCCCTGCAGCGCCTGCAGCAGCAGGCGTTCCAGCGTGGCATCCAGACCAATTACCTGCACTTCGCCGTTACCCGGGAACCACTGCTGCGTAATCGCACGGCCCAGCGCCACACGTACCACGCTGGTCAGTTCCTGCGGGTCGTTCTGTACCGGCGCGTGCTCGGCCAGCGTTTCAATAATGGTGCGCATATCGCGAATCGAGACGCGCTCGGTCAGCAGGTTCTGCAGCACTTTATGCAGCGTGGTCAGCGTGATCACGCCCGGCACCAGATCTTCAGTGAGTTTCGGCATCTCCTGGCTCACGCGATCCAGCAGCTGCTGCGCTTCCTGGCGGCCGAACAGCTCGCTGGCGTACTGCCCAATCAGGTGGTTCAGGTGGGTCGCAACAACGGTACTGGCTTCCACCACGGTATAGCCCTGAATTTGCGCCTGCTCTTTCAGCGCGCTGTCAATCCAGATTGCCGCGAGACCAAACGCCGGGTCAATCGTCGGTTCACCCGGCAGCGAACCGGCGGCCGTACCCGGGTTGATGGCCATCCAGCGGCCCGGATAGGCATCGCCGCTGCCAATCTCTACCCCTTTCATCAGAATGCGGTAGCGGGCCGGCGGCAGCTCCATGTTGTCACGGATGTGCACAACCGGGGGCAGGAAGCCCACCTCCTGCGCCACTTTTTTACGGATACTGCGGATACGGCCCAGCAGTTCGCCATTTTGCAGCTGATCCACCATCGGGATCAGGCGATAGCCCACTTCCATCCCCAGCGAATCCTCCAGCTGCACGTCAGTCCAGGAGGCTTCCACCGTGGACGGCGTTTCCTGGGTTTTCACCAGACCGGAAGGCTCTGCCACTTTCTTCGGCTGCATTTCGCGGCCGCGCAGCCACCAGGCCAGGCCCAGCAGCGCGGCGGTGAACAGCAGAAAGACGAAGTTTGGCATGCCCGGCACCAGGCCCAGCAGGCCGATAACGCCGGCGCTCAGCATCAGCACGCGCGGGTTGTTAAACAGCTGGCCGACCATCTGTTCGCCCACGTCCTGATCGGTGCTGACGCGCGTCACGATAACACCGGCCGCGGTAGAGATAACCAGCGCCGGGATCTGCGCAACCAGGCCGTCACCAATGGTCAGCAGCGTATAGGTTTCCCCGGCGTGGCCAAGGTCCATACCGTGCTGCACCACGCCGACCAGCAGACCGCCGATCACGTTGATCGCCATGATCATGATGCCGGCGATGGCGTCACCGCGCACGAATTTACTGGCACCGTCCATCGAACCGTAGAAATCAGCTTCCTGCGTCACTTCGGAACGGCGACGTTTGGCTTCATCTTCACCAATCAGACCGGCGTTCAGATCGGCGTCAATCGCCATCTGCTTGCCTGGCATACCATCAAGCACGAAGCGCGCGCCCACCTCGGCGATACGGCCGGCACCTTTGGTGATAACCATAAAGTTGATGATCACCAGGATGATGAACACCACGATACCGATGGCAAAGTTACCGCCGACCAGGAAGTGACCAAAGGCCTCCACCACGCGTCCTGCGGCATCCGCCCCCGTATGCCCGTCCAGCAGAATGATACGCGTGGACGCAACGTTCAGCGCCAGACGCAGCAGCGTCGAGAACAGCAGAATGGTCGGGAACGCGGCGAACTCCAGCGTACGCTGGGTGAACATCGCCACCAGCAGCACCATGATCGACAGCGCAATGTTGAAGGTGAACAGCAAATCGAGGATGAACGCCGGCAGCGGCAGTACCATCATCGACAGGATCATCATGATCAGGATTGGCCCGGCCAGCACCTGCCATTGCGTGTCTTTAAAATTGCCCGGTAAACGCAGCTTTTCGGCCAGATTAGCCATCGTTTCTGTTCTCTCCTGCAAAGTCCATTTCTGCCGGAACCGGCAGATGTTTAGGTTTGGTTGGGATCAGGCCGCCTTCGCGCTTCCAGCGCCGCAGCTGCCACACCCAGGCCAGCACTTCCGCCACGGCGGCATAGAGCGCGCCGGGAATAAACTGGCCAATTTCCGTATGGCGGTAAAGCGCACGCGCCAGCGGCGGGGCTTCCAGAATCGGAACCCGGTGTTCTTTGGCGATTTCACGAATGCGCAGTGCAATGTCGCCCGCGCCTTTGGCAATCACCTTCGGCGCACTCATTTTGTTTTCCTGGTACTGCAGCGCGACCGAATAGTGCGTCGGGTTGGTCACAATCACATCGGCTTTTGGCACGTCGGCCATCATGCGCCGCCGCGCTGCCGCGCGCATCGCCTGGCGGATACGCCCTTTGACATGCGGGTCACCTTCGCTCTGTTTGTGTTCGTCACGGATTTCCTGACGCGTCATGCGCAGCTTTTTGTAGTAGCTGTAGAGCTGCCAGAAAACGTCAAAACCCACCATCGGGAACAGTCCCAGCATCACCAGCGCACAGCTGATGGCGGTCATGTTCAGACCATGCCGCAACGCCGTGATCGGCGATTCGCTCATCAGGCGCAGCATCTCCTGCCAGTGGCTCCACAGATACCAGCCTGCCACCAGCGCCACCAGCACCGCTTTCAGGATGGCTTTCATCAGCTCGGCCCAGGTCTGGCCGGAGAACATGCGCTGAATACCCGGCAGCGGGTTGAGCTTTTTGAAATCAAATTTGATCGATTTCCCGCTGATGTTGATGCCGCCGAGCAGCATCGGCGCCGCAATCGCCACCACCACCAGGCCGGCCATCAGCGGCAGCAGCGCCATCACCGCCTGCATAATGAGATTGCCGATGTGCGCAACAATGATTTTGTCGTCATTGACCATGCCGTGATCAAACCGGAAGCCGGTGGCGACCATACTGGCAAGCTGTGTTGCCATGCTGCTGCCGCCCAGCCAGATGATCAGCAGTCCGGCAAGCAACATCAGCACAGACGTCAGCTCGCGCGAACGCGGAATCTGCCCTTCCTCACGCGCTTTCTCAAGTCGGTGGGGGGTGGGCGATTCTGTTTTGTCCTCGTTGCTCTCTTCAGCCACGACATACCTCAGCTGGCAGGAATTCTGAGCATAGAATGCCAAAACCGCCGGCGTCTGAAGCGCGGATTAAGCGGGGAAAAAACCGGTTTATTGAGCCATAAGTGAAATTGCGCCCGTGGCGGCGGGTCTGCAGCGCGCCGGCGCTGCGGGGTCAGCGGCCATCCCTTGTCCGCTGCCCGGGGTATGATGGCCGGCGCAGGTTGTCGCTTACGGCGCCGCCATGCCGGCCGTTGTGGAGGCGCTAGCCATCACCGCCTGCGGCCGGTAAAACCGCACCACGTCACCCACCAGCAGCAGCGAGGGCGACTGCGCCTGTTCACGCGCCACCGTTGCCGCCAGCTGCGCCAGCGTCGTGATCATCACCCGCTGGCTGGCACGCGTGCCGTTCTCAATGATCGCCACCGGCGTGTCAGCGGAATGGCCCTGCGCCTGCAGCTGCGTGCTGATACTGGCGCACCACTTCAGCCCCATGTAAAACACCAGCGTTTGCTGCGCCGTGCCCGGTAAGGCGTCACCCAGCTGCGGTTCACCGGTTTTGCCATGGCCGGTAATCAGGCGCAGCGACTGTGCACAGTCGCGATGCGTCAGCGGAATGCCGCTGGCGGCAGCGCAGCCTGCGGCGGCGGTGATACCCGGGATGATGTGGCAGGCTATCCCTGCCTGCTGCAGAAACGCCATCTCCTCACCGCCGCGGCCGAAAATAAACGGATCGCCCCCCTTCAGCCGCACCACCTGTCGCCCGCTGCGCGCCAGATCCACCAGCAGCTGATTGATCTGCGCCTGCTTCAGGCCGTGACGGCCCGGCTGCTTACCCACATCAATGGCCAGCGTGGTCGCCGGCACCTGCGCCATGATCTCTGCGCTGACCAGCCGGTCATACACCACCACCTCTGCGGCTTTAATCACGCGAAGTGCCTTCAGCGTCAGCAGCTCGACATCTCCTGGCCCGGCACCGGTCAGCCAGACGCAGCCGGCCGGCTCCTGAGCTGTCCGCGGCTGAAGCAGCCGGTTGAGCGAATCAATTGCAAGCGTCATGCCTCTCTCCGTTACAACGTCACGTTTGACGTGACCAGCAGTTGTTTCAGTTCCGGGATACAGGAACCACAATTGGTGCCGCACTGCAGCGCCTCGCCCAGCGCCGCCGCGGAATCACAGCCGCGGGCAATCGCCTGGCGGATGGCGATCTCACCCACGCCAAAGCAGCTGCAAATGGTGCGTCCGGCGTGCTCGCTCTGTGTCGGGCGGCCGCCAAGCAGCGCATGACGCTGCCGGGCCGACGCCGGCGCGTGCGTGAAGGCGTGGCTGACAAAGGCGTGGTCGATGCAAGGGAGCGTCGGGGCCGCATAGAACGCGCAGCGCAGTGTCGCACCCTGCCAGCCCAGCAGGTGCACCTGCTGCTCTGCCTGTGCCAGCTGCCACTGCAGATCCGCCATACCCGGCTGCTGCTGCAGCCACGTCAGCGCGTCCCCCTCGCCGGCCAGCACATAGCGCTGCACCCCGTTTTGCGGCGCGCGTGCCCAGTACAGCAGCGATGCGGGCGTCATGATCGCCGGGATAAACAGCCATCCCTGCCACGCCGGCCGTAGCGGCTGCAGGCGCACGGCGGTCTGTTTCAGCGCCGGCTGCCCGGCGTGCGGACAGCCCTGCGCGGCGATCAGCGCATCCACCGTTGCCTGCGCGCTGAACTGCCGCGTCCAGTGCATCGGCACAAACAGCTGACCCGCTGCAACGCCCGCATCCAGCATCACCCTGCCGCTCCACCAGCCCTGCGCCGACTGCACGCGCGTCAGATCGCCCGCCTGCAGGCCGTGCGCCGCCGCGTCCTGCGGATGCAGCGCGACAAAAGGTTCGTCATAGTGCTGCATCAGCCGGGGCACCGCGCCGGTGCGCGTCATGGTGTGCCACTGGTCGCGGATACGCCCGGTGTTCATCAGCAGCGGATAGCGTGCATCGGTGTGCGTCACGACCGGCATCGCCGGCGGCAGCAGCCGCGCTTTGCCATCCGCATGAAAAAAGCGTCGATCGCTGAATAGCCGCGCGGTGCCGCGCGGTGCGGCGGGCGTCACCGGCCACTGCACCGGGCTCAGCTGGTCATACTGCTCACGCGTCAGGCTGGCCAGCGCGCTGATATCAAACGCACGCGTGCCCTGATTTTCAAAGCCGGAGAGCGCCGCGTGCTCGGTAAAGATCTGCTGCGGATGGGTCCAGGCAAATGCCTCCGCATACCCCATACGCTGCGCCACCTGCGCCAGCAGCCACCAGTCAGGTTTTGCCTCACCGGCGGCGGGCACGATGCTGCGCTGACGCGAGATACGCCGCTCGGAGTTGGTCACGGTGCCGTTCTTCTCGCCCCACGCCTCGGCAGGCAGCAACACATCGGCGAACGCAGCGGTGTCGCTGTGGGCACTCACCTCGGAGACAATCACCAGCTCACACTGCGCCAGCGCCTGCGCCACGCGGTGGCCCTCCGGCAGGGAAACTGCCGGATTGGTCCCCATGATCCACACCGCTTTTACCTCGCCGCGTGCGATTGCCCTGAACAGATCCAGCGCCATCAGCCCCGGCTGGCGCGCCACGCGATCGCTGCGCCAGAAGCGGCTCAGCCGGTCTCTCTCCGCAGCGCTGAAACCCATATGCGCGGCCAGCTGATTCGCCAGCCCGCCCACTTCGCGGCCGCCCATGGCATTTGGCTGTCCGGTCAGCGAAAAGGGCCCACAGCCGGCACGGCCGATTTTGCCGCTCAGCAGGTGCGCATTAATAATGGCGTTGTTGTTATCGCTGCCGGTATGGGACTGATTGATGCCCATGCACCAGAGCGTCAGCACGCGCGGCGTTGCGGCGAACTGCTGCCAGAAGGCGAGGATCGCGGCTTCGCTCAGCGCACAGGCTGCGGCAACCGCCCTGACATCCCAGCCGGCACAGGCGGCCAGCGTGCTCTCCACCTGCGCCAGATGCGGCAGCATGCTGTCATCAATGCCGCCGTGCTGCGCCAGCCAGTTCAGCAGACCGGCAAACAGCGCGCTGTCCGAACCCGGCCGCAGCGGCAGATGCACATCGGCCATCTCCGCGCTGGCGGTGCGGCGTGGATCGATGACCACCAGCTGCAGCTGCGGGCGCTCACGCTTTGCCTGCATCAGCCGCTGCCACGCTACCGGATGTGCCCATGCTGCATTGGAGCCGACCAGCACCACCAGCTCTGCCTGCTCCAGATCCTCATAACAGCAGGGCACCGCGTCCGCACCCAATGCCCGTTTGTAGCCCACAACCGCAGAGGCCATACACAGCCGGGAATTGGTGTCGATGTTAGCCGCACCGATAAAGCCCTTCATCAGCTTGTTGGCCACATAGTAATCCTCGGTCAGCAGCTGGCCGGAGCCGTAAAAGGCCACCGCCTGCGGGCCATATTGCGCAATGATGCGCTGCAGGCCATCGGCGACGTGATCCAGCGCGGCCGCCATGCTGACACGCTGGCCCTGCACCGACGGCCAGAGCAGCCGGCCGGTGTGATCCAGCGTCTCGCCCAGCGCGGCGCCTTTCACACACAGCCGGCCCGCATTGGCCGGATGCTGCGCATCGCCGCTGACCACGCCGTTGCTGACGTCTACGCCGCAGCCGACGCCACAGTAGGGACAGGTGGTCTTCATGATGCCGCCGCCAGCGCCGCGTCGGACGGCTGCCCGAGCCACACCTGATCGCCCTCCAGCCGGACCGGCCAGCAGCGCAGCTGATGCGCAGCATTATCCAGGCTCTGGCCGTCGCGCAGGCGGATACGCTGCTTATACAGCGGCGAGATCACGACCGGTTCACCGCCGACATCGCCCAGTATGCCGCGTGACAGCACGCTGGCCTGCGTTCCCGGCTCAATATCGTCCAGGGCATACAGCCTGTCGCCAAAACGGAACAGCGCCACGCGCTGGCCGCCCAGCCGCGCGCCGATACCGGCTTCCGGCGGAATCGCCGTCAGCGGACAAATGACGCGCCACGGCTCTGCCGGCTGGGCGGACGGCCGTGCATTTTCGTGCGCTGCCGGCTGGCGCTGATCGCGGACGCGTACGTAATGCAGGCTTTCATCGGGCCGATCGCTGTTCACGGTGGCGGTAAACAGCGCGCGGCGTGACGGATCCTGCAGCGTGCTGTGCCATTCGCACTGGTAGCTTGCCACAATGCTTTGCATCTCCTGCTCCAGCTGCGCGGCGATGCCCAGCACATCGTCAATCACCACCTGCCGCAGATACGCCAGCCCACCCTCCAGGTTGTCCAGCCAGACGCTGGTGCGCTGCAGGCGATCGGCGGTGCGCACGTAAAACATCAGAATGCGATCGACATAGCGCAGCAGCGTGGCATCGTCCAGATCGCTGGCAAACAGATCCGCATGGCGCGGCTTCATGCCGCCGTTACCGCAGACGTAGAGGTTCCAGCCTTTGTCGGTGGCGATGACACCGATGTCTTTGCTCTGCGCTTCCGCACACTCTCGGGTGCAGCCGGAGACCGCCATTTTGATTTTGTGCGGCGCGCGCAGCCCTTTGTAGCGGTGCTCCAGCGCGATGGCAAACGCCGTGGAGTCCTGCACGCCATAGCGACACCAGCTGGAGCCCACGCAGGACTTCACCGTGCGCAGCGATTTACCATAGGCGTGGCCGGTTTCAAAGCCGGCGGCAATCAGCGCCTCCCAGATCGCCGGCAATTGATCGAGCCGGGCGCCGAACAGATCGATACGCTGACCGCCGGTAATTTTGGTATAGAGGTCGTAACGTGCCGCCACTTCACCGATGGCAATCAGCCCCTGAGGCGTGATCTCACCGCCGGGAACGCGCGGCACCACGGAGTAAGTGCCATCCTTCTGGATATTGGCAAAGTAGCGGTCGTTGGTATCCTGCAGCGGCAGGTGCTGTGGCGCCAGCAGATAGTCGTTCCAGCAGGAAGCCAGCAGCGAAGCCGCCAGCGGCTTGCAGATTTCACAGCCGTGTCCGCGGCCGTGCTGTGCCAGCAGCGTGGCAAAATCGGTAATGCCACCGACGCGGATCAGGTGGTACAGCTCCTGGCGCGACCAGGCGAAGTGCTCACAGATATCCTTTTTCACCTCCACGCCCTGCTGCGCCAGCGCGCTTTCCATCACCTGTTTCACCAGCGCACTGCAGCCACCGCAGCCGGTTGCCGCTTTGGTGCAGCTTTTGATCGCCACCATGTCGCTGCAGCCGCGCTGCACCGCGTCACAGATATCCCCTTTGCTGACATTATGGCAGGAACAGAGTTGTGCGCTGGCCGGCAAGGCCGCCACGCCCGTCCCGCGTGCCGGCGCCCCCGCCAGCGCCGGCAGGATCAGGCTGGCCGGCTCGGCGGGCAGTGGCAGACGGTTCAGCATCATCTGCAGCAGGGTGCTGTAATCGCTGCTGTCACCCACCAGCACGCCGCCCAGTAGCGTTTTGCCGTCGGCGCTCACCACCAGTTTTTTATAGATGCCTTTGGGATGGTCGATCCACTGATAACTCTGGCTGTCGGGCGTGCGGCCATGCGCATCGCCGAATGCGGCCACCTCCACCCCCAGCAGCTTGAGACGGGTGCTCATGTCTGCCCCGCTGAACGCCAGCGTCTCCCCGGCCAGCCGGGCCGCCAGCACGCGGGCCATCTGGTAGCCCGGTGCCACCAGACCGAAGATCTGCCCCTGCCATACGGCACACTCCCCAATGGCATACACCGCCGGATCGCTGGTGGTGCAGCCGTCGTCAATCGCAATGCCGCCGCGCTCACCCAGCGTCAGTCCGGCGGCACGCGCCAGCGCATCGCGCGGGCGAATACCGGCGGAAAACACCACCAGGTCACTCTCCAGTACGCTGCCATCGGCAAAACGCAGCTGTACCCCGCCGCCGTCCGCGGCCAGGATCGCCTCGGTTTGTTTGCTGGTATGCACCTGCACCCCCAGTGCGCTGATTTTGCCGCGCAGCATCTGCGCGCCGCCCTCATCAAGCTGCACCGCCATCAGGCGCGGGGCGAACTCCACCACGTGCGTTTCCAGCCCCAGCTGTTTCAGCGCGTTTGCGGCTTCCAGCCCCAGCAGGCCGCCGCCAATCACCACGCCGCGCGTGGCCTGACGGGCGCAGGCGGCGATGGCGTCCAGATCCGCCAGCGTGCGGTAGACAAAGCAGCGCGCACGATCGTGACCTGGCACCGGTGGCACAAAAGGCACGGATCCGGTGGCCAGCACCAGCTTGTCCCACGCCAGTTCGTTGCCCTGCCGATCGCGCAGGCTGCGACGGGTGGTGTCGATTGCCACGACCTCACAGCCGCTGCGCAGCTCAATGCCGTGTCGGGTAAAGAAATCCTCGCTGACCAGCGACAGGTCAGTCGCGCTTTTGCCGTTAAAATAGTCGGTCAGATGCACCCGATCGTAGGCCATCTGTGGCTCATCGCCATACACCACAATGTGATAGTGCTGATGCAGTTCACGGCTCACCAGCTGCTCAAGGAAATGGTGGCTGACCATGCCGTGACCGACCACGGCGAGAAGAGGTTTGCTCATCACAGGGTTTCCTGCAGCCTGCGGCTGCGTTAAGGGAGTGTCCAGGCCGAACAGCGTTGCCATGCTAACGCGCTCCGCCCGCTGAAGTTGCGCCAGTAGCGTGCCCGCGTCGCGGGTATCGCCAGACAGCAGCACGCCGCGCAGCATGCCATCGCGCAGGAACAGCCGCCGATAGTGACGATGCTGCGGGTCAAAACTGGTGAGGGACGGGCCATCGCCGATCTCCCCGGCGCTGAAGAGGTCAATCCCGCTGACTTTCAGCCGGGTGGCCTGCGGCTGCGACCGGAAATCCGCTTCCGGCTGGCCCGCCAGCTGCGCCGCCAGCACCGCCGCCTGAGCCAGACAGGGCGCCACCAGACCAAAGGTTTCCCCCTCGATTTCACAGCACTCACCCAGCGCATAGACATCCGGCAGCGCGGTCTGCAGCTGGCGATTGACCACAATGCCGCGCTGGCAGGCTACCCCTGCCGCCTGCGCCAGCGCGATCGCCGGCCGCACGCCGGTGGCGATCACGACCTGCGTAGCCGGCAGGCAGCTGCCGTCGCTGAGCGTGACCATCGCTTCGTCAATGCGCTGCAGCGTGACGCCGGTTCGGCAGTCCAGGCCGCGTTCGCGCAGGCTGGCGGCCAGCAGCGCACCGGCCCGGGCATCCAGCTGACGGTCCAGCAGCCACGCCCGGTGATGCACCAGCGTGACCGCCCTGCCGCGCTGGCGCAGCGCCGCAGCGGCTTCTACGCCAATCAGGCCGCCGCCCAGCACCACCACCGGCCCCGGTTGCGCCAGCAGGGTTTCCACATCGCGCCAGCTGCGGAACGCCTGCACATGAGGACGATCGATGCCCGGCAGATCCGGCCAGTGCGGCTGCGAACCGCAGGCAAACACCAGCCTGTCCCATCGCAGCGTGCGCTGGCAGGTGGTAACAGTGCGATCGTGCAGATTCACCTGGCGCGCGGTCTCGCCCATCAGCAGCCGCACGCCCTGTGCCGGGTACCACGCCGGCGGGTGAATCAGCGTGTCCGCCAGGTTTTTTTCACCCGCCAGCACCGGCGAAAGCATCACGCGGTTGTAATTGCCCTGCGCTTCGCGACCAATCACCGTGATGGCATAGCGTCCCGGTGCCCGCTGCAGCAGGATCTCCACCATGCGCATCGCCGCCATGCCATTACCGATCACCACCAGCTGCTGCACCATTGCCTGCTCCTTACGCGACGGCGGTCTGTTTTTCGTAGAGAAAGTGCAGGATCTGCTGGCGCAGCGCGTGGTAACGCGGATCGTCAGCCAGCGCCACACGTGAGCGCGGCCGCGGCAGCGCGATCGGCAGGATCTCGCCCACCTGCGCCGCCGGGCCGTTGGTCATCATCAGCACGCGATCGGAAAGCAGCACCGCTTCATCCACATCATGGGTAATCAGCACAATGGTGGTGTTCAGCTCCTGCTGGATGCGCATCACGCTGTCCTGCAGATGGGCACGCGTCAGCGCATCCAGCGCCCCAAAGGGTTCATCCAGCAGCAGAACGCGCGGCTTCATGGCCAGCGCCCGGGCGATGCCCACGCGCTGCTTCATGCCGCCGGACAGCTCTGCCGGCCGCTTGTGCATGGCATGGCCCATCTGTACGCGCTGCAGGTTGTGCTCAATCCACTCCGCCATTTCCTGGCGGCTCATGTGGTGACGGAAGACCTGCTGTACCGCCAGCCCGACGTTTTCCCACGCCGAGAGCCACGGCAGCAGCGAATGATTCTGAAACACCACGGCCCGTTCGGGACCGGGGCCGGTAATTTCACGGTTTTCACACAGCAGCACACCGCTGGTCGGCTGGTTCAGCCCGGCCAGCAGGTTCAACAGCGTGGATTTGCCACAGCCGGAGTGGCCTATCAGGCTCAGGGTTTCGCCGGCGTAAATGTCAAAGCTGACGTTATCCAGCGCGAGGAATTCCCCGCTGGCGGTGTTAAAGCGCTGGCTGACCTGCTGTACACGTATTACTGGATTCATGCTTGTACTCCCGGTTTGTTACGGATGCCGCCTGCGCGGTGGGCGCTCGGGCAGGATTCACTCAGACGGACAGGCTATTTTTCCCAGCTGAAACGGCGTGCCAGCAGCATCAGCGCCTGCTCCAGCAGCAGCCCCACTCCGCCAATCACCCCAATGGCAATCAGGATGTTTTCTACGTTGAGGTTGTTCCACTCGTTCCAGATCCAGAAGCCGATGCCCAGCCCGCCCGTGAGCATCTCCGCGGCGACAATCACCAGCCAGGCGATGCCCATCGACAGACGCATACCGGTCAGCACCGCTGGCAGCACCGCCGGAAACAGGATGCGCCGCATCACCGTCCATTCGCTGAGCTGCAGCACGCGCGCCACGTTGAGATAATCCTGCGGAATGCGCTGCACACCTTCGGCGGTGTTAATCACCATTGGCCAGATTGAGCAGATAAAGATGGTCCAGCTGGAGGCAGGCTCCGCACGCTGAAACAGCAGCAGGCCAATCGGCAGCCAGGCCAGCGGACTGACCGGTCGCAGCAGCGCGATCAGCGGATTGAACATGCGCGCCACAAAGCGAAAGCGGCCAATCAGAAACCCGGCCGGAATGCCCGCCAGTGCCGCCAGGCCGAAGCCGATTGCCACACGCTGCAGGGAGGCCACGACGTTCCAGCCAATGCCCTGATCGTTAGGGCCGTTGTTGTAGAACGGATCGGCAAATAGCGTGACCGCTGCCTGCCAGGTCGCCAGCGGGGTGGGAAAGCCTTTTGCCGACAGCGAGGCGAGCTGCCAGAGAAACAGCAGCAGCAGGACGCCGCAGGCTGCCGGGATCAGCCGCTGCAGCAGCGGACGCAGCCGGCGCGGACGCGGGCGCGCGGTCTGCGGGGCATTAAGCGCGACGACCTGCGCGGCGGGAGAAGGGCTGTCTGACTCACGGATGAGCGTGCGTACCTGCGTTTTCATGCGGACCTCACTGCGCTACGTTTGATGGGAAAACTGTCGGCATAGGCGGCCGGATTGCTGCCGTCCCACACTTTGCCGTCGAACAGCGTGCTGCTGCGCATGTCGCTGGCAGGCAGCGCGATGCCGCCCACGGCGCTCGCCGCCTGTTTGTAGAGATCGATACGGTTAACCTGGCGGGCAACCGCCGCGTAATCCGGTGCCTGCGGCAGCAAGCCCCAGCGCGTCAGCTGGGTCAGGAACCACATGCCGTCCGACAGCCACGGAAAGCTGACCGCGCCGTCATTGAAGAAACGCATCGGATGCGCGTCCTGCCAGCGCTGGCCCAGGCCATTTTCGTACTGCCCCAGCATGCGCCCTTCCAGCGTCTCCACTTTGGTGTTAATCCATGCGCGTCCGGCCAGTACCGCTGCCGTCTCTTTGCGGTTAGCTTCGGAGGCATCGATCCAGCGGGCGGCTTCCAGCACGGCCGCCGTCAGCGCCCGTGCGGTGTGCGGATTCTCCTGCACCCACTGCGCGCGCGTAGCGAGGATCTTTTCCGGGTGATCGGGCCAGATTTGCTGCGTGGTGGTAACGGTAAAGCCGATGTCGTCGCTGATAGCGCGCTGATTCCACGGTTCGCCGACGCAAAAACCGCTCATGTTGCCCATTTTCATGTTCATCACCATCTGCGGCGGCGGTACGACCACGGTGCGCACATCGGCAAAGGGATCGATACCGGCGTTGGCCAGCCAGTAGTAAAGCCACATCGCATGGGTGCTGGTCGGGAAGGTATGGGCAAAGGTGAAACTGCCTTTGGCCTGACTGGCGATACGCTTTTGCAGGCTGGCGGCGTCGGTGACGTTTTGCGCTTTCAGCTGGTTCGCCAGCGTAATGGCCTGCCCGTTGTTGTTCAGCGTCATCAGGTTGGCCATATCATGCTGTGGCCCGGCAACGCCCAGCTGCAGGCCATAAATCATGCCGTAGAGCGCATGTGCCGCATCCAGCTCGCCGGCGATGAGCTTATCGCGCACCGACGCCCAGCTGGCCTCTTTGGCCGGCTGCAGCGTCAGGCCATATTTCTTATCGAACCCCTTTACCGCCGCCATCACCACCGGGGCGCAGTCCGTCAGCGGGATGAAACCCACGCGTACGCTGCTTTTTTCCGGGGCGTCGGAGCCCGCCGCCCAGACTGCATTGCGTAAACCGGGTACCAGATAGCTGCCGCCGACCGCTGCGCTGCCCAACAGAAACTGCCGTCGTGTTACTGCAAACCGCGTTTTGCTCATTGTGCCCATCCCGAAAAAAAACCATAAAAAAGGCGTCCTCCCGCATGCAGAGCATGGGGCCGGACGCCTTTATCCAAAGCACTCGCTTTACCGCCGCTGGCAAAACAAATGCGTAATGTAAGTCTGGTATTGCAAAGCCTGTGCCAGAAATAATGCCGCAGCGGACGCGGCCGGCAGCGGGCTAAGCTGCCTGCGCTGCACCGCCCTGACGCAAACGGCGCACAGCCTTTGTGCAGCTCCCCTGAACCGGTTAAGCCTGCAGCGTGGCCGCCACCGCGAGAATCGCCTGCGCGATATCCAGCATGCGTTTGTTCTGATTCATGGCGCTTTTCCGCAGCCTTTGCCAGGCATCCTGCTCACTGAGCCCGTGCTGCTGCATCAGCCAGTGTTTCGCCTGGTCAATGACTTTTCGTTCGTTGAGGGTGGCACGCATAGTGGCCAGCTCATTGCTCTGCGCCTGCAGGCGTTGCGCCTGTTCGCGGATCAATGAAAGCACCGAGCGGCCGAGCTGCGGCGCGATGCCGCTGCTGTCCAGCGTGGCATCGTGCCCCTCCAGCCAGCTGGCACCGGCAACATACAGTGAGAAGCTGGCATCCGCGTCAGGCGCAGGCGCACGTGCTTCTGCCTGCTGCGCCGCAGCAATCGCGCGCGCGCAGCCCGCCATCAGGGCCGCGCACAGGCCATCTTCGATCTGTTTCATCTTATCCAGCCGTTCACTCAGCAAGGTGAACCACTGCAGCACGCCCTCTTCGGCATAAGGCGCACCGGTGCAGGCGATACGGCGCAGGCGTTCAATCTGGCTGCCGGCATCGGCCATCTGCTGCCAGCGTGCCAGGCTGTCAGCATCGGCAAACTGACTGAAGGTGGCAAAACTTTGCTCCTGGGCGTCAATCAGCCCCTGCAGGCGCTGGCGCTGTGCAGCGCTGAAGGTACCGGCTGCAAACCCGGCGGAGCCGGTGGCGCGCTCCTGCCCCGCCAGCTCTTTACCCTGCATAAAGCTGAACAGCGCTATCAACGCGCGGGAAATATCCGGTTCACTGGCGGTGTCGGCCGCTTCAAACACCAGGTTAAGCAGCGTGCGGATAATATGGCTGAAGGCGTCCATGGCGCGTACCTGCTCCAGCGCCCGGTCACGCACCTGCTGCCGCAGCAGCGGCAGCGCCTCCAGAGCCTGCAGCGCGGCGGCTATCAGCATGCAGAAACGGCTGTAGCCTGGCTGTGCCTCTGCCGGCGGTAACGCGGCGATGACCGCCCGCTGCCGGTCAGCGACCGCCGCCGCGCGCGCCTCAAGTTCGTCACCAAACAGTCGGCCGTCTGAACAGAGCCAGATATTGCTGGCACCGCGCTCGCGCTGCAGCGCATGGATCAGTTCACTGACGGCGGTGATCTGCTGCCCGGTGCGCAGCAGCCGCTGCAGACTGGCGATCTCGCTGGCGCGGCTGGCATGAAGGTACTCCAGAGCCCGGTTCATTGCTCTCTCCTGCAACATATAAAGGGATGCAGGGAATAAGCAAAAGCCATGCCGGAGGGAAACAGGCCGGACTGAAAGGCGCTATGGAAATTCTGAAAAACCAAAAACTGTATTGCGGCGCACGCTTTGCCCACCGTAAAAAAAAGATAAATCTTATTTACGCATTTTGTCTGGCCCTGGTAAGCGGCAAATGTGCCGGCGCAGCGCCGCCGCCGTGCTGCCGCTGAATAAATAAATTCACCTTAACTTTCGCACCAGCCGTGGCTGTGCACCGGCTGCCCTATGCTGCTTTTTCGCCCACTAGCACGGGATTTACTCTGGTGCAATAGTTTGAATTCTCAAAAGTCTTAGGTAGACTGAGAGCAATACTATCTTTCTGTAATTTGACTGTTTTTAACTGGCCATTTCACTGCATACTCTGCCCGCCGGATGCGCGCGTACCGCAGAATACTCTGCAGTTAATCTGATGATATTCGAGGATCATGGTGAATAAGAGTCTCGTGCTAACGCTGCTTGCGGTTTTAACGCTGGCCGGCTGCAAGACGCCGCCGCCGCCCGTGACTGATGACACTCTGGTAACCAGTGAAGTTAACGGTGTCAGACTGGTACACCGTCATGCGGTGGCCGCACCGGGTGAATTTACCCCGGTCAATGAGAGCTATCGCGCGCTGTATGCGGCGTCGGTGATGACGACGCCGGATTACGGCGGCAAAGTGGTGCGTTATCTGGATAACGCGCAGCCGTTTCAGGTGCTGGGCCGGGTGGAACATAACTGGCTGGCCATTGCCGACGAACCGGACGGCCCGCTGATTGGCTATATCCCACCGAAGGCCGGCGTGGAAAGCAGCCGTTATGATGCGACGCTGCGCAGCGATCGCCCGCGTCCGCGCCGGACGAAGCAGGTCTGCGTGGCGGTCGGGGGTGCCAGCAAAGCCTGTCGCACCAATGATACCGCGACCTGGATCTTAGACTGATCATGCAATATGGCGCATATTGCCTGCATACCGGTTGCCACAGGCGGGCAACGCATCGCGCCATTGTCAGGAATATCGAGATTTAATGACTCAGGAATCCCTTGCCCGCGATGGCATTGTCGCGGGCAATGATAACCCTTTGCTGAATGCCGCAGCGCCCATTCTGAATGCCGTGGTCCGCATCCGGCAGGCCGCGACGCACGACGATCCCGCCGGTCTGCGTCAGCTGCTGATTGAAGAGATTCGTCAGTTCGAACACCGCTGTAAACAAGCCGGCTTACCGTTTGAGATGATCATCGGCGCGCGCTACTGCCTGTGCAGCCTGCTGGATGAAGCTGCGGCGCAGACGCCGTGGGGCACGCGTGGCGTCTGGTCCGGCAACGGGATGCTGGTCACCTTTCACAACGAAAGCTGGGGCGGTGAGAAGGTGTTTCAGCTGCTGTCGCGGGTCTCACAAAGCCCGCAGCAGCACTTCTGGCTGCTGGAGCTGATCCACTACTGCCTGCTGCTGGGCTATGAAGGTCGCTATCGCGGCAGCGAAAGCGGCCGTGCACAGTGTGAAGGCATCCGCAAACGTCTGGCGCAGCTGATTGCCGAGCACCGTCCGGCGGAGCGCGACAGCACACCGCTGGTGGAAGTGCATCCGCTGGTCAGCAGCCTGACGCGTCCGATGGTGCCGCTGTGGGCCTGCGCCACGCTGGCGACGCTGATTGCCTGCCTGATTTACAGCGGCCTGAACTGGCGGCTGGGTAACGCAGCGGAACCGCTGCTGCGCGCTATTTACCAGACGCCGCTGCCGCAGATTATGCCAGGCCGCCGCCCCGCCTCACCGCAGGCGCTGCTGGATCTGCACCAGCGGCTGAATGATGTCATCGCCGCCGGTCAGCTTGAAGTCAGCGACGGCGCATTCGGCAGCAAAGTGATCATTCCTGCCGATAAACTGTTTTCCAGCGACGGCACGGTGGTGAATCAGGTCGGCCGCGCGCTGCTGGCACACGTTGCCAGCGCCATGAAAAGCGTAAAAGGCACCGTGCTGGTGTCAGTCTATACCGATAACAGCCCGGTCGATGGCCGCTTCGCCTCCAGCTATGAGTTTTCGCTGGCGCGCGCCCGTGCGGTCACGCAGCTGCTGAATCCGCAGCTGGCGGGCAGCCAGAGTATTAAAGCCGAGGGCCGTGGCGACAGTAACCCGCTGCTGCCCAACGACAGCAATGAAAACCGCGCCCGCAATCGCCGGGTGGAGATCACCCTGTTTGCGGCACCGGAAACCCTCGGCACTCATCAGGGAGGCCAGTGATGCGCGCATCGCTACAACATTTACTCACCCATCGTTTGTTGTGGAGCCTGATTGGCGTCACCGCCCTGAACTGCGTGCTGTGGATGCTGGGTCCGCTGTGGAGCTGGGGCGATACCCGGCCGCTGGAGCCGGTGCTGCCGCGCCAGATCGTCGTCGGCCTGCTCTACTTTGCCTGGGTGCTGTTCCAGTTCATTCCGGCTATCTGGCGCGGCTGGTTCAACAGTAAGCTGCTGAACCGGCTGCAGGCGATGAGCAATGAAGAGGTCTCCGACCGGCAGGCCACCGAGACCCTGCTGGCGCAGCGTTTCAGTGAAGCGGCGCTGCGCCTGAAGCGCACGCAGTTTGGCCGCCGCCATCAGAAAAGCTGGCTGGCCCGCTTTCAGAGCCATTATCTCTATCAGCTGCCGTGGTATGTGATCATCGGCGCGCCTGGCGCGGGCAAAACCACCGCGCTGCTGAACGCCGGTCTGGAATTTCCGCTCACCGACAGCCTGGGAAAAACGGCGATTCGCGGCGTTGGCGGCACGCGCCACTGCGACTGGTGGTTCACCGATAGCGCGGTGCTGATTGACACCGCCGGGCGCTATGCGCTGCAGGAGAGCCAGCGCGCGCGTGACGGGGCTGAATGGCAGAATTTTATTCACCTGCTTAAACGCTACCGCACCCGTCAGCCGATTAACGGCGTGATCATGACCATCAGCGTGGCCGATCTGCTCACTGACTCCGCCGAAGCGCGGCATGCACAGGCCAGCGCCCTGCGACAGCGTATGGTGGAGCTGCACCAGCAAACCGGTATTCATTTTCCGGTTTATGTCATGGTGACCAAAACCGATTTGCTGAAAGGCTTTATGAGCTTTTATGGTCAGCTAAGCAAACCGCAGCGCGACGCCATCTGGGGGTTCACCTTCCCGTGGGAACCGGGCAAGCCGCATAAAGATGACTGGCACCAGAGCTTTGGCCACAAGTATCAGCGGCTGGAGCAGCGTCTGCAGCAGCAGCTGGCCGACGTCATGGCCAGCGAGCGCGATCTCACCCAGCGCGCCGACAGCTTTCTGTTTCCGCAGGAGTTCAGTTCGCTGCGCCCGCTGCTGCACGAATATCTGGATGTGGTGTTTTCCCGCCATCAGGATGAGGTGGCCTGGTCAGCGCGCGGCCTGTTTTTCACCAGCGGCACGCAGGAAGGCCTGCCGTTTGACCGAATCATGGGTGAACTGAACCGTAAACTGCAGCTGCCGCACAGCGGCGCAGGCAGCCTGGCGGCATGGGACAGCGTTAACCGCAGTAATCCCATCCCTGGCAGCAAAGGCCAGAGCTTCTTTATCCGCGATTTGCTCAGCGAGCTGGTGTTCCGCGAAAGCGGCCTGGCGGGCAGCAACCGCCACTGGGAGTACCGCAACCGGCTGTTCCACTGGATTGGCTATGGGGTGCTGACCGGCGCGCTGGTGCTGCTGACCGGCCTGTGGCTGACCAGCTACGTGCAGAATGAGCGTTATCTGGACCAGGTACGCGCGCGAATCGGACCGATTACGGCACAGAGTCAGCAGGTTATTCATCAGCCAGCCGATAATATTTTCGATCTGCTACCCTTCTTAAACAGCCTGGTGAAACTGCCGATGTCGGACCGCTTTTCGCTCGACAATCCGCCGCTTACCATGCGGGTGGGGCTGTATCGCGGTAATCAGGTGAGCGATGCCGCCTGGGTGCTTTATCAAAATGCGCTTAAGTCTTTGCTGTTGCCGCGCGTGGCCCAGCAGATCACCAATCTGCTGCGCAATGACCCGGGTAACGATAACGAATACAGTCGCAACGCGCTGCGCGCTTACCAGATGCTGTATCAGCCGCGCAATTACGACGGCGAGTTTCTGCGCAGCTGGCTGATGCAGAATCTGCAGCGCACGCTTTCGGATGATGTCAGCGCGCGCGATTTACAGCAGCTTGACTGGCATCTCAGCCAGCTGCTGGATCAGCAAATTCAGTCGTCACCTTATGCGCGTGATAACGCCCTGATGATGCGTAAGCTTGCGGAAAATCTGAAAAATGCCGGTCAGGATGGCCCTGTGCTGGCGGTTGCGCCGGCAACGGCCACGCCGCGATTGACCGAAGACAGTGAGTAATGGTGAGGTAACGATGGCGAAGATTATCGCGCCAGGCTGGTACGGCAAGTTACCGGCCACGGGCGACTTTTTACGCCAGCGTCTGAGCGAGAGCACGGTTACGCCCTGGAGCCACTGGTTTCAGCAGGGGCTGATCCACTGGCATCAGCAGGAAGCCGCCAGCACGCCGCTGTTTCTGCGCGCGCCGGTGTGGAACTTCGTGCTGCCGCTGTCGCCGCTGCGCCAGCAGGTGCAGATGGGCTGCCTGCTGCCCTCCTGCGACCGCGTTGGCCGGGCGTGGCCGCTGCTGGCACTGCGCAGCTTTCCGCTGAGCAGCTGGCACCCGGCGCAGCTGGCGATCTCCGGCGACTGGTTTCAGGAGCTGGGCACGCTGCTGCTGCGTGCGGTGCGCGAGCGTCTCAGTCCGGACGCGCTGGAAGCGGCGATGCAACAGCTCTCGCCGCTGCTGGTGCCGGACACGCAGCGCAGCGACATTATGGATGTCATTGGTTTTGACGATCTGCCCTGCACGCTGAGCTGGCGTGAAGTGGCGGATCGCTTTGATCCCCAACAGCATATCAGCTACTGGTGGAGTAACCGCAGTGATGGCTTTGTTCACGCCACGCATAAACACAGTGGCCCCCTCACCGCGCAACTTTTTTCGTTATTGTTTAACCCGGCATCTGGTGCACAGCCGGGACGTAATGGCCTCTATCCACCGATGTTTGAATAGGCCAGCGCGATTGCCTTGTTAACGGGATGACTCATGCAATTTACCATTGTGCAGTGCAATACGGACGTGCCCGCCAAAACCGTTGCGTTTCAGCCGCCTGGCGGCACCATTGGTCGCAGTCAGGATAACGATTTAGTGCTGCCTGACGAGTCGCGGGCTATCTCGCGTCTGCAGGCGCTGGTGCACCTGTCGCCCGACGGCGAGTGCCGCCTGACCAATCAGGGCAGCGTGACCTCGGTGGTGCATAACGGCGTGGCGCTGCAGCGGGGTTCGCAGGTGCTGCTGCACCACGGTGATACGCTGCACATCGGCGAGTATGGCCTGGAAGTGCGCGATCCTCAGCGTCAGGATCCGCTGGCGTTTTTCAGCGACAGCGCCAGCGATCCGCTCGGCATGCAGCAGACGATTGTGCCAGAACCGGAGATCCTGCCGGAGATGCCGACGCCGCGTCAGGAGCGCCGCCCGGATGCGCGGCTGGCTATCGACCCGCAGGGCGACAGCGCCAGCGTGCCGGGGTTACTGCCGGGGGCCGATCAGGACAAACTGGTTGCTGCCCTGCTGGAGGGCATGGGGCTGAATAACGGTCATCAGACACCGATGACCGAAGAACAGATGCGCGTCACCGGACGGATGCTGAGCCTGTTTTCCCAGGGCACGGTGGCGCTGCTCTCTTCACGCTCCATCCTCAAGCGCGGCGTCAAGGCCGACATGACAATGATCCTGAACGAAGCCAACAATCCCTTCAAAATCCTGCCCTCCGGGAAAACCGTGCTGATGCAGATGTATCAGAGCCAGATGCCGGGTTTTATGCCACCGGAAGCTGCGGTACGCGATGCGCTGGTGGATTTGCAGGCGCACCAGCTGGGCATGATTGCCGGCATCCGCGCCATCATCGCCGCGATGCTGCAGTCGTTTAATCCGCAGCGGCTGGAAGAGGAAGCGCGTAAAGACGGCGTGCTGCCGAAAATGCCGTTCAGCGGCGGGCGTAAAGCCGCCCTGTGGGACTATTTTTCACGCCACTATCAGCGTACGGCGGGCGAAATCGAAGACGATTTTCATACGCTGTTTGGCGAAGCCTTTTTGCACGCCTATGACATGGAAGTGAACCAGTACAAAGATTCTCAGACGCGGACCGAAGACGCATGAAGATGATGTTTGCCAGCCGCTGCCAGCAGGGTATGCGCGATGAAAACCAGGATCGCACCGGGGCCGAGCTGGATGAACATAAAGCCTGTTTTCTGGTGTGCGACGGCGTGGCCGGACTGCCCGGCGGTGACTACGCGGCTCAGCTGGTTCGTGACACGCTGCTGACGCAGCTGCATCGCAGCGCGCGTTTCACGCCGGAATCCACCCGCGAGGCCATTGAACATTGCCAGCAAACGCTGCAGATCGCCCAGGGAAACAATCCGAATTTTTCCCGCATGAGCACCACGCTGGCGGCCCTGTTTATTGACCGCGAACAGCAACGCGCCTGGTGGGCGCACGCCGGTGACAGCCGGGTTTACCACTTCCGGCACGGGGTGCTGCATCAGGTCACGCGCGACCACAGTCTGGCGCAGCAGCTGCAGGAGGCCGGCTATGAAAATACCGGCATTAACAGTAATTTACTTTATAATGCGCTCGGCGTGGAACCGGCGCGCCCGGCCACCTTTAGTGAGGTGATCAACCTGACCGACGGCGACGCCTTTCTGGTGTGTACCGACGGTTTCTGGCTGAATCTCACCACGCACGAAATGGAGCAGGCGCTGCGCATGGTCAACGCCTGCGAAGAGTGGCTGGCGTTGATGGAACAGGCGGTCAACCGCAGCGTTAAAAGCGACAATCTCAGCGCGCTGGCAATCTGGATTGGCGAACCGCAGGATGCGACGCTGCTTTATTCCCAGGCTGATGCGGCACGTTTTCTGCCGTCACGTTATTGATTGCAAGGATCATTATGAAAGTGTGGTTGCCGGGCGCTGCTGCCCTGTTGCTGGCGCTGAATGCGCAGGCGGAAGATTATCGCGTGGTGTACTCGCCGAGCCTGTCGCTGGAAGTGTATATCGATAACGTGGCGAGCAACGCCCCTGCCGACTGGTGTAAAGAGACGCTGCCGCTGCGCATTGTCTCCGGCAAAAACAGCGACACCACCATCCTGACCAGCTTCCTGCCGCGCGTCGGCACGCTACTGGCGAACCAGTGTGGCCTGCTGGATGTGATCCCGTGGCAGATGACCAATAAAGACGGCAGCGTGCTGGCGACCGGCAGCGCGGCGAAGCTGCAAAACTGGCGCCCTATCATTCAGAACGATGTGGCGGCCACGGATAAAACCGCCGCGCCGCTGGATCTCTCGCGTCCGGCTGACAGCACGCCGCTGCAGCACTTTGCCCTGCCCGGAGGCTGCCATTTCCGCACCTGGTGGGATGAACAGGGACAGTCGCTGTTTGTTCCCGACAGCGCGCAGCAGCACTGCTCAACCGAAGGCTGGCTGGAAGGCCCGGCCAGCATGACGCTGATGAGCGAAGGCAAAACGCGCCAGCTGGCCGTCAGCTTTGTCGAAGGCTACCCGGTGGCGGATTTGCGCCTGAGCGGCCCGAAACTGGAAGTAGTCGCGGTTAATAAGCAGCGCATGATCGTAACGCGTCCGGATACCGACGGCAGCTGGCTGGTGCTGCCGTTTGATGCGCAGCAGCACGTGTGGCGCTTCAGCGGCACCATGCTGGTCAAAATGGATAAGAATCAAGGCAAGGATAGCGAGGCAGTAAAAGCGCGGGTTGATAGCTTACGCGGCATCTGGTCGCCGCAGTTTGTGCCACAGCAAAAAGTGACTGTGTTACTGATTGACACCCTGCATGCGGATCTGGCCGATCCGGCGATCGGTGCCTGGCGTAACATTAATTAATTAGCGGTCGTTGCCCGCCGTCACATGAGGTGACGGGGCGCTACAGGACGTGTTCAGAGAGCTCACTATGTCGGCAAACGAAAACCATACACCCAATGCCCTGCCTGCGGGCTACCGGTTTAACGAGTTTGAAATCAAGGAAGTCATTGGCGGCGGCGGCTTTGGCATTGTTTACCGTGCCTGGGATCACCAGCTAGAACGCACCATCGCCATCAAAGAGTACATGCCGGTGTCACTGGCGGTACGCGCTGCCGATTTGTCTCTGGAACTGCGCGGTGAGCGGTTTCAGAAACTGTTTAACGCCGGGCGCAACAGCTTTATTCAGGAGGCCCGCCTGCTGGCGCGTTTCAATCATCCCGGCTTGCTGCACGTGCTGCGCTTCTGGGAAGAGAATGGCACCGCCTATATGGGCACGCTCTACTACAGCGGCATGACGCTGAAAGAGTGGCAGCTGACCAGCCCGGAGCAGATTGACGAAGCCTGGATTCGCCGCCTGCTGCCGCCGCTGTTTGGCGCGATTAATACCATTCACACCGCAGGCTACCTGCACCGTGACATCTCGCTGGACAATATCCAGATTCAGGAAAACCAGCTGCCGGTGCTGCTGGATTTCGGCTCGGCCCGCAAAGAGATTGGCAACCTTTCCGATGAAACGGAAATCATGCTGAAGCCGGGATTTGCGCCCATTGAGCAGTACAGCGAAGAAGGCGAAGTTGAACAAGGCCCGTGGACTGACATTTATGCGCTTGGCGCGGTGCTGCATACGCTGATCACCGGGCATGCGCCGCCGGTCAGCGTGGTGCGCTGTATTGAAGACAACTATCAGCCGCTGGTGGAGCGCAAACCCGCAGGTTATAGCCTGCCGCTGCTGCATGCCATTGACTGTGCGCTGGCGATGAAGCCGCAGGATCGTCCGCAGAGCATTGACGCTTTTGCCCGGCTGATTGACCTGCCGGTCAATGATGTGGAAGCGCTGATTACTGCAATACCGCTGGCGAATGAACCGCCGGCCGCAGCGGAACCGGCCGCGATGCCTGCGCCAGAGCCGCAGGTAATCGCGGTCAATCACGGTGCAGCCAGCGCGGAACCGGTCACGCCACGCGCTGTGCGTCGGCTCTCGCCGGGCCTGCTGGCGCTGGCGGCTGTCGCGGTCGTGGCGGTGGGTATTGTGGTGTGGAAAAGCAGTCAGCACAGCGAAACGCCGCCGGTGGCCTCCACCGCGCAGCCGGCAGCACCCGCAGCAGGCGCCACGCCAGCGCCCGCCACCAGCAGCGCACCGACCATGGCAACGGTCTATCTGCAGCTGCAGGCAGGTGAGAATATTGTGCTGAATGGCCAGGCGCAGGATGTGAAGCCGGCCAGCAGTGGTTTTGCCTCACTGAATCTGGCGGCGGGCAGTTATCGGATTGAAGTCCAGAGCGGCGGCAAGGTGCGCAGCCAGATGCTGACCATCAACCAGCCGGGAACCTGGCTGATTAATCCTGCGAAGTAAGCGAACGCTGCGCTGCAGATTGCTGCAGCGCGCGCACTTCCGCCGCCAGGCGCGTCAGCGCCGCTTCCTGCATACCGCGTTTACCCAGCTCCTGCTCCAGCGAGAACAGATACTGCGCATTGGTGCCGAGCGGGCCGCTGGCCTGCGCAATCAGCGGTGCAATGGTGCTGCGGCAGGAGTCATCTTCATACAGCGGGTGACGCGGGTCCATAATGAACACCAGCGCCGTCACCTGACGCCCGTCATCCAGCGTCAGCGCGCACCAGGTTGGCAGGTAGCAGCCGGTGATCATCTCGCGCTTCCACAACAGCTCCAGCTCCTCGTGCAGGCGATCTTCCGGCAAACGAAACGCCAGCCCGCTGGTGGATCCGCCCTCCTTGAGGGCCAGCATCCGGCCCGGCGCCGCGACCGTACCACGACCGGCAGTCAGGCGCAGGCAAAACGCGCGGTGCCAGCCTTCCAGCCTGCCGGATGCCACTTCTTCGGCTTCAAACACCGGATTCCACATCAGGGAACCGTAGCCAAAAATCCATACCGGGCTTTGGTCAGGACGACAGGCCAGCGTCGCTGATAAGGATGCCGCGCGCTTTTCACAACTCCACAGCAGCGCTTCATCAATATCGCCAAATGATGTTTTACAATCCGCTTTTAATAAGAATTCCCGGGTTAACAATGCGACCTCCTCCACTGCGCTGACGTCCTGTCGGTTGGGCTCCTTGATCAGGCTGTATTACAGGCGACGCCTGCTGCGTCGACTTAAGTGACGACATTAATGCATTTTTCATCACGGTTTCAAGATTGACCCCGATCACAAAGAGGAAAATCTCTATAAACAGCATCGGCTGGCTGGCAGGATTCTTGAACAAAGCGGGGAAAATTGTGAAGCGGGCCACGCAGGCCCGCAGGCAGGCTACTTTTTCGGGTGCCACTTATCGTCGTCACCTTTGGCGTACTCGTTCTTTACCGCCGCCCAGGCCACTTTGTGCGCCACTTCTTCGCGCGATTCATCACCGCGCCGTTCATCCTTGTCTTTATACTGATCCCAGGCGCTGTTGAACGCTTTCTGATAAATGGTCTGCGCATGGGCCGGTAACACATGGCGGACGCTATCCGGTAAGTCCTTGTTTGATGAATATGGCATGCTTCCTCCTGTTTTATGGACCCTTATCAAGTCTGGAAGAAGACCACGAAAATGCAAATACCCCTTTTAGCCAGCCAGGACAACAAACCACCCGATAACGCGGTAAAATCGCAATTATCAGACAAATTAACGTCATTAAAATGACGATTAAACATGAGAGAAGTGATATTAATATCATGAAAATAAAATAAATTTCTATGATAACCGGTTTTTTCGGACCTTTTGCACGTAAAAAATGAAAAGTAAAAACGCGTAAAAAATCTGCGGCTGCGCTGATGAAAAGTTACACTGCGCTGCGTGAGATGCGACATATATTTATCAGGCAGACCTGTCTGGTTTTATCTTTTCCTCAGGAGGATGGTGAATGGCTGCACATGAGAAGACCCGACACAGTGAGTACTCCCTGATCTTTCCGCTGGCGGCGCTGGCCGTGCTGACCTTTTACGGCAGCCAGACGGCGCTGCTGCCCGTGATTGGCATTAACCTGCTGGCGCTGGTCGCCATCCTCAGCAGCGCCTTCAGCGTGGTGCGTCACGCCGACGTGCTGGCACACCGTCTGGGTGAACCTTACGGCTCGCTGATTCTGAGCCTTTCCGTGGTGATTCTGGAGGTGAGCCTGATCTCTGCGCTGATGGCCACCGGTGGCGCGGCACCCGCGCTGATGCGTGACACACTCTACTCCATCATCATGATTGTGACCTCCGGGCTGGTGGGGTTTGCCCTGCTGCTCGGCGGTCGTAAATTTGCCACGCAGTACGTCAATCTGGCGGGCGTGAAGCAGTACATGATTGCGATTTTCCCGCTGGCGATTCTGGTGCTGGTGTTTCCGAATGCCCTGCCCGGCGGCAACTTCACCACCACGCAGGCGCTGATTATCGCAGCGATTTCTGCCGCCATGTACGGGGTTTTCCTGCTGATTCAGACCAAAACCCATCAGAGCCTGTTTGTCTATGAGCACGAAGATGACAGCGACGATGGCGATCCGCATCACGGTAAACCTTCCGCGCACAGCTCGCTGTGGCATACGGTCTGGCTGATTGTGCACCTGATTGCGGTCATTAGCGTGACCAAAATGAACGCCAACACGCTGGAGCACCTGCTGACCGAGCTGAATGCACCGGAGCAGTTTACCGGCTTTCTGGTGGCGCTGCTGATCCTCTCGCCGGAGGGACTGGGGGCGATTCGTGCGGTGCTGATGAACCAGGTGCAGCGCGCCATGAACCTGTTCTTCGGCTCGGTGCTGGCCACCATTTCACTGACGGTACCGGCGGTGACCATCATTGCCACCCTGACCGATCAGCAGCTGATTTTTGGCCTGGAGCCGCCGCATATGGTGGTAATGAGCGCTGTGCTGATTTTATGCCACATCTCCTTCTCCACCGGGCGCACCAACGTGCTGAACGGCGCGGCACACCTGGCGCTGTTTGCCGGCTATCTGCTGACGATTATGCTGTAAGCTTGCCCGGTTGCCTGTGCATCACAGCCAACGCAGGCAATAAAAAAGGCACCCGCAGGTGCCTTTTTTGTTCGTGGCTTTCTCAGTTGCTGGTATCCAGCGCCGGGAAGCTTTTGACCAGATCGTCAATCGCTTTCATCTGCACAAGGAACGGCTCCAGCTTATCCAGCGGCAGGGCTGACGGGCCATCGCATTTCGCGCTGTTTGGCTCCGGGTGCGCTTCGATAAACAGACCGGCAATGCCGACCGCCATCCCGGCGCGTGCCAGTTCCGCCACCTGAGCCCGACGGCCACCGGAGGCCGCGCCGAACGGGTCGCGCGTCTGCAGCGCATGGGTCACGTCAAAGATCACCGGGCTGTTGTTGGTGACTTTCTTCATGACGTTGAAGCCCAGCATGTCCACCACCAGGTTGTCATAGCCGAAGTTGCTGCCGCGATCGCAAAGGATCACTTTGTCATTGCCGCCTTCGGCAAACTTATCGACGATATTGCCCATCTGACCCGGGCTGACAAACTGTGGCTTCTTCACGTTAATGACCGCGCCGGTTTTGGCCATGGCCTCTACCAGATCGGTCTGGCGTGCCAGGAAGGCTGGCAGCTGGATAACGTCAACCACGTCGGCCACCGGCTGCGCCTGCCAGCTTTCATGGACGTCAGTGATGATTTTCACCCCAAAAGCCTGCTTCAGCGCCTGGAAAATCTTCATTCCTTCATCCAGACCCGGACCGCGGTAAGATTTGATTGACGAGCGGTTCGCTTTGTCAAAAGAAGCCTTGAACACGTAGGGAATGCCGAGCTTATCGGTAACCTGCACATAATGTTCGCAGATGCGCATGGCGAGATCGCGGGACTCCAGCACGTTCATGCCGCCGAAGAGAACAAATGGCAGATCGTTTGCGACCTGAATATCGCCAATACTCACTACTTTCTGTGTCATGCCCTTTCCTTATTTCGGGGGACGCGCTTAATGGAGCGTCACCTGTTTCTGTTCAATTGCGTGAATCTGCACTTTAATCATTTCGCTGACCGGGTCCTCAGGACACTGCTCAACGAAATAGGTTAAATCGGTCAGCGCGATATGCTCACACTCCAGCTGTGCGTAAATCAGGCCGCGGTCGCGGATCTCGTACGGATCGTCCGGGTCGATCTGCAGCAGCACCTGGCTGACGTTGAGCGCCAGCTCCATCTGCTTCTCTTCCATCAGCGCCGCCTTCAGCGTATCCAGCATTTTGCGCATTACGCTGATGGTTTTGGCCTCGTCGAGGTCATCCGAGTACAGTTTCGCTGTCGGGCTGATGTTGCCCTTCAGCCAGACTTCCAGCGTATGGGTATCCAGCGTTTCGCCGTTGAACGGGTTGATTAACCACATCTCACCGTCCAGCCAGTCGGCGCGCAGAATCAGCTGGGTGGGAAAAATCACCGGCATCAGCGGCAGTTCCAGCTCTTCGGCAATGTGCAGCAGGATCACGCCCAGCGACACGGCGGTGCCCTGGCGGCTTTTCAGCACTTTATCGATCCACAACGCGTCCGATAAATTGTACACGCCGCTGGCGCCGCCGAAGCCCCACTGGCTATAGAACAGCTCCAGCAGCTTCTCCAGCTGTAAATCTGCGTCCTGCTCACTGCTGACGTAGGCGCGTGCCTCTTCGACCAGATCGGCCAGCTGCTGCTGAACCGAAGGAGCAGAAAAATCATTGCGGATGGCGCAGGTGGCGCCAATGACCGCTTCACTTAACGGTGTTTCACTAAAATCGAGTTGTACTGGCGAGGTCATACTATCCCCAATATCGGCATTTTGGTCATCGCCAGCTTGATCGCAAACAGCAGCGCGACGATGGCGATTAAACAGGCAACCCAGCGGGTTCCCATCTTACGCGGGCGACGACTCAATGCCACGGAACCTAAGGCGATGTAGATGATAACCGCTAACAGCTTCTCCGTCAGCCAGCTTCCTTGCGGTGTGAAGGGATAAAAATGCGTAATCATGACCAGCAGCACGCCACTCAGCAGCAACAGCGTGTCATTAACGTGCGGCGCGATGCGCACCCAGCGCCGCTGCAGCATTGCCGAACCGGTGGTCAGCCAGTAGAAGCGCAGCAAAAACAGGCTGATGGTCAGGCCCACGGTGAGCAGGTGAAATTGTTTGATCAGCGGATACCAGCTGGCCATCATGCTTCCTTAATCAGTTGTCCTAAAGTCACGCGCGGATTGCCGCCGTAGTCATTCACGGTACAAACGGCCTGATAGCCGTGCTGCGTCATCAGCGCCTGTACCGCTGTGCCCTGCTGCCAGCCATGCTCCAGCAGCAGCCAGCCGTGCGCCTGCAGCCAGTGCGGTGCGTTACGAATGATAAAACGCAGGTCGGCGAGGCCCGCTTCAGCCGCCACCAGCGCACTGAGGGGTTCAAAGCGCACATCGCCCTGCTGCAGATGCACATCGCTGGCATCGATGTAAGGCGGATTGCTGACAATCATATCGAAGCGCCGCGCCGGCAGGGCGTCAAACCAGTGGCTGAGCCGGAAGCAGGCATTGGTGATGTGCAGACGCCGGGCGTTGTCCTGCGCCAGCGTGACCGCGTCCGGCACCCGATCGCAGCCGATGACCTCGCAGTCCGGGCGTTCGCTGGCCAGCGCCAGCGCGATAGCCCCGGTGCCGGTGCCGAGGTCGAGAATGGTCGCTGCACGGGCAGGCAGGTGCGCCAGCGCCTGCTCCACCAGCACCTCGGTATCCGGCCGCGGGATCAGCGTGGCGTCACTGACGCGCAGCGGCAGCGACCAGAACTCCCGCTCCCCCACCAGGTGGGCAATGGGTTCACCCTGCACGCGACGCGCCAGCAGCGCGTCAAGCTGCTGCAGCTGCGACCCGGATAACCCGCTGTCATCAAAGGCGATCAGCCAGCTGCGTGATTTCCCGGTGACAAATCCCAGCAGGATTTCTGCATCGCGCTTCGGACTCTCGCCGCCAGACAGCGTCGCGATGGCGTGCTGCAGCCAGCGACGGATATCCATCACTCCTGCCCGGCCAGCGCAGCCAGCTGGTCAGCCTGATACTCCTGCACAATCGGCTCAATCAGCGTGTCCAGCTTGCCTTCCATGGTTTCATCCAGCCGGTAGAGCGTCAGGTTGATGCGGTGATCGGTGACGCGCCCCTGCGGGAAGTTGTAGGTCCGGATGCGGTCTGAGCGATCGCCACTGCCCAGCAGATTACGGCGGGTAGAGGCTTCTGCCGCCTGCCGTTTCGCCATTTCTGCCGCATGAATACGCGCGCCCAGCACCGCCAGCGCTTTGGCTTTGTTTTTGTGCTGGGAACGTTCATCCTGACACTCCACCACAATGCCGGTGGGCAGGTGGGTGATACGGATAGCGGAGTCGGTGGTGTTAACGTGCTGACCACCGGCCCCGGAAGAGCGGAACGTATCAATTTTCAGATCGGCCGGGTTGATGTCCGGCAGTTCCGCTTCCGGCAGCTCCGGCATCACCGCCACGGTACAGGCGGAGGTGTGAATACGGCCCTGCGATTCGGTTTCCGGCACGCGCTGCACGCGATGTCCGCCCGATTCAAATTTCATGCGCCCGTAAGCTCCGTCGCCGGTGATGCGCGCAATCACTTCTTTATAACCACCGTGCTCGCCGTCGTTAGCGCTGATGATTTCCACCTGCCAGCGACGCGCTTCGGCGTAGCGGCTGTACATACGGAACAGATCGCCGGCAAAAATTGCTGCTTCGTCGCCGCCGGTGCCGGCACGCACTTCCACAAAGCAGGGACGTTCATCATCGGGATCTTTCGGCAGCAGCAGCACCTGCAGCTGCTGTTCCAGCACTTCACGCTTTTCGCGGGACAGTTTTAACTCTTCCTGCGCCATGTCGCGCATTTCCGGGTCGTCGAGCAGCATTTCCGCCGTTTCAACGTCTTCCTGCACCTGCTGCCATTCGCGGAAGCAACGGGTAACGTCACTCAGCTGGGCATATTCACGTGATAACGCGCGGAAACGGTCCTGATCGCCAATGACGCCGGGATCGCCCAGTAACGCTTCCACTTCTTCATGGCGTTCCTGCAGCGCTTCCAGCTTGGCAACAATCGAGCTCTTCATCTAATAGAGGGTATCCCAGTGATAGGTCGTGACAGACCAGATTACTCTAAACCGAGGCTGTCACGTAAGATCTGCAGGCGTTCGCTATCGCCGTCGCGGGCGGCCTGCTGCAGTGATTTGGTTGGTGCATGAATTAAACGGTTGGTGAGCTTGTGCGCCAGCTCCTGCAGAACTTTTTCCGCGTCCGCTCCCTGCCGCAGCGCGGTCAGCGCGCGCTCCTGCAATTCCGCACGCACGCCTTCAGCCTGTGCGCGGTACTCGCGGATGGATTCGCCGGCGCTTTGCGCGCGCAGCCAGGCCATAAACTCACCGCTCTCCTGTACCACAATGCTCTCAGCCTGCACAGCCGCGGCTTTACGCTGCGCCATGTTCTGCTCAATGATGGCCTGCAGGTCATCAACGCTGTAAAGATAGGCGTTGGCCAGTTTGCCCACTTCCGGCTCCACATCGCGCGGTACGGCGATGTCCACCAGCAGCATCGGCTGATTGCGGCGCGCTTTCAGCGCACGCTCCACCATGCCTTTACCGATAATCGGCAGCGGACTGGCGGTGGAGGAGATAATAATATCGGCATCCGCGAGGCGGGTTTCGATGTCGGCCAGACCAATCACCTCTGCGCCCACTTCATCGGCCAGCAGCTGTGCGCGTTCCCGCGTACGGTTGGCAATCATCAGCTTCTGCACGCTGTGCTCGCGCAGATGGCGCGCCACCAGCTCAATGGTTTCACCCGCCCCAACCAGCAGCACGTTGACGCTGCTAAGCGATTCAAAGATTTGACGGGCTAAGGAGCAGGCGGCGAAGGCAACGGAGACGGCGCTGGCGCCGATTTCAGTTTCGGTCCGGACGCGCTTGGCCACTGAGAAGGTTTTCTGGAACATGCGCTCCAGTTCGCTGCTCAGCGTGTGATCGCGCGAGGAGTCCGCAAAGGCTTTTTTCACCTGACCGAGAATCTGCGGTTCGCCCAGCACCAGCGAATCAAGACCGCTGGCGACACGCATCAGATGGCTGACGGCGGCGTTGTCCTGATGCCAGTAGAGGCTGTTACGCACATCCTCTTCCCGCAAATCGTGATAATCACATAACCAGCGCACCAGCTTTTCCTGCAAATCCGCCTGCTGTTCTACGCTAAGATAGAGTTCAGTCCGGTTACAGGTGGAGAGCACCACACCGCTTTGCACCATCGGCTGAGACAGCAGGCTGTTCAGTGCCTGCGCCAGCGTGTCCGGCGCAAACGCCACGCGTTCACGCAGTGCAACAGGGGCAGTTTTGTGGTTGATTCCGAGAGCAAGCAGCGTCATGGTGATTCGGGTCAGTAAGTCCCAGTAATTGTCAGGTTTTGTGAAGCGCATTCTACAAGATGGCGCAGATCATGAAAAGCCATACAAAGGCTATGACTGTAATAAGATTAAACTGATCGTGCGCAATTTTCCCCGCGCTGGCATTGACGGCTCAGCAACGGGTGGTTAGCGTAGCCGGTTACGAATTAAAAACGTGTCTGAGGAGATGACCACGATGCATTTGCCCCCGCGCAAGCTGTTGCGCCTTTTGCCCCTCGCCAGCGTCCTGCTGGCGGCCTGTAGCCTCCATCAGCCGCAGCAGGGTCCCGGCCCCAGCACAACCTCACCGCAGTGGCAGCAGCACCAGCAGGCGGTGGCGAAAATCAGCCACTACCAGACGCGCGGCGCTTTTGCCTATCTCTCTGATAAACAAAAAGTCTATGCCCGCTTTAACTGGCAGCAGACCGCCGCAGATCGCTATCGCCTGCTGCTGACTAATCCGCTCGGCAGTACCGAACTGCAGCTGGATGCGCAGGGCTCAGTAGTACAAATCGTTGACAACAAAGGCAAGCGCTACGTCAGCAACGATGCAGAGAAGATGATTTCACAGCTGACCGGCATGGATATTCCGCTGGCAAATCTGCGTCAGTGGATGATGGGCCTGCCGGGCGATGCCACCGATTATCAGCTGAACGATCAGTACCAGCTGCGCAGTCTTTCGTGGAGCCGCAACGGCCAGCAGTGGAAAGTCAGCATTGCGGATTACGACACCAAAGTGAACCCACCGCTGCCGGCGAACCTTGAACTTACCGAAGGCGATCAGCGTATCAAGCTGCGCATGGATAGCTGGACCACGCAATGATCACCACCTGGCCCGCGCCGGCAAAATTAAACCTCTTTTTGTACATCACTGGCCGTCGTGCGGACGGCTACCATAACCTGCAAACGCTGTTTCAGTTCCTGGATTACGGTGACACGTTACATATCACGCCTGATAACAGCGGCACCCTCACCCTGCTGACCCCGCTGGCCGGCGTGCCGGATGGCGATAACCTGATCGTGCGCGCCGCCCGTCTGCTGCAGCAGGCGGCGGTGGAGAAAGGCACGCTGCCTGCCGGTGCCGGTGCGCAAATCGCCCTGGAGAAGCGTCTGCCGATGGGCGGTGGCCTGGGCGGCGGATCGTCGGATGCCGCCACGGTGCTGGTGGCGCTGAATCATCTGTGGCAGACGGCGCTGAGCGTTGATGAACTGGCTGCGCTGGGCATTCGGCTGGGCGCGGACGTGCCGGTGTTTGTCCGCGGTCATGCGGCCTTTGCCGAGGGCGTGGGTGAAGTGATCCAGCCAGCCGAACCGGCAGAAAAATGGTATCTGGTGGCGCATCCGGGCATCAGTATTGCCACGCCGGATATCTTCCGCGATGCCGGGCTGACGCGCAATTCACCAATACGCACATTAGATGAACTGCTGCAGCAACCTTTTCACAATGATTGTGAGGCTGTGGCAAGAAAACGTTTTCGTGAGGTTGATGCGCTGCTTTCCTGGCTGCTAGAATACGCGCCGTCGCGCCTGACCGGGACCGGAGCTTGTGTGTTTGCTGAATTTAACACCGAAGCTGAGGCTCGTCAGGTGCTGGAGCATGCCCCGAAATGGATAAGTGGCTTTGTGGCGCGCGGGCTTAATCTCTCGCCGTTGCAGCGCACCCTTTCCGGGCTCTAAGCGTGCAGGTGACAGTGTCACCCGTTCCAGACACTGCACGTCACGCATTAACACACCCGTATGAACAGGCTCAAATGTATTCGCCGGTTACGTTTGAGCGGTTCATTCTCTGGACGCCAAGCCTGAGGTTCTTCTCGTGCCTGATATGAAGCTATTTGCTGGTAACGCCACCCCGGAACTAGCACAACGTATTGCCAACCGCCTTTACACCAGCCTCGGAGACGCCGCTGTCGGCCGTTTCAGCGATGGCGAAGTAAGTGTACAGATCAACGAAAATGTACGCGGTGGTGATATTTTCATCATCCAGTCCACCTGTGCCCCCACCAATGATAATCTGATGGAGCTGGTTGTGATGGTCGACGCCTTGCGTCGGGCTTCTGCTGGTCGTATTACTGCTGTTATTCCTTACTTTGGCTATGCCCGCCAGGACCGCCGCGTGCGCTCTGCCCGTGTGCCAATCACCGCGAAAGTGGTGGCAGACTTCCTCTCCAGCGTCGGTGTTGACCGCGTGCTGACGGTTGACCTGCACGCTGAACAGATCCAGGGCTTCTTTGATGTCCCGGTTGATAACGTGTTCGGCAGCCCGATTCTGCTGGAAGACATGCTGCAGATTGGTCTGGAAAACCCGATTGTGGTCTCTCCGGACATTGGCGGCGTTGTGCGTGCCCGTGCGATTGCCAAACTGCTCAACGACACCGATATGGCTATCATCGATAAACGCCGCCCGCGCGCGAACGTTTCACAGGTGATGCATATCATTGGTGACGTGGCGGGTCGTGACTGCGTACTGGTCGACGATATGATCGACACCGGCGGTACGCTGTGCAAAGCGGCTGAAGCGCTGAAAGAGCGCGGCGCGAAACGCGTCTTCGCTTATGCAACCCACCCTATCTTCTCAGGCAATGCGGTGGAAAACCTGCGCAAATCGGTGATTGATCAGGTGATCGTCTGCGATACCATTCCGCTGTCTGAAGAGATGAAGTCGCTGCCAAACGTGCGTACCCTGACGCTCTCCGGCATGCTGGCCGAAGCTATTCGTCGTATCAGCAACGAAGAATCCATCTCTGCGATGTTCGAACATTAATTGTTCACAGAAAACCGGGCGCGCTGCCCGGTTTTTTTTATTTTTCCGCCCTGGCGCGATACCCCGATAAAGCCCCTTCCGCCGCAGATATTTGCGCGATAAACCGCGTCAAATCACGTTATTCTCATTGTCATCGACTCTTTTTTCCGGTTAACCGCTTGCGCCCTTTAGCGGGCCGGTGATTAGTGGTATTTTCCTTCACACTTTTGCTAAGAACTCCGACCACTATGACTCTCGATATCTATACGTTATTCGTTTGTGAGCTCTACGTGCTGGGGTTTTTAAGCATCATTCTGGTGTTTGGCTGGATAGGCGCGCAGTATGACCGCGTGCTGGGCTTTACCACGCTGGCACTGGTCCTGACCCTGAGTTCGGTGTTCCTCAGTAGCCTGCGCAGTGCCGGGCTGCATTTTCTCCCTGTCGCCGCCGGTAATGTTATCGTGCTGCTGGCGTATGGCTGTCTGCTGAATGCGTTTCGCACCTTCTGTAAGCAGCCGCTTGGCCTCAGCTGGAGCGGTGGCGCGCTGCTGTGGGCCATTTTGTGCACCTTCCCGACGTTTTATGACAACCCGCCGAGGCGCGTGCTGGTGATGTGCCTGCTGTGCATTCTGTTTACCGGCGCGCTGATTCGTCTGCTGTGGCGCGCACGTGCCTCGCTCACCGTGACGTTCTGGCCCGCGCAAACGCTGCTGTGGATTCATTTGCTGTTTCACGTCGCGCGTATTTTTCTCGATGATGCCGTTGCCACGCCGGTGCATGGTGCTATCGGCGGTTCTGCTTTTTCGGTCTATGTGATTCTGGAGTCGATTTTGTTTGTGATTGGGCTGACGTTTACCATCCTGGCAATGGTCAATGAGCGCACGCAAATCGCCCATAAACGCGCCTCGCTGCACGATCCGCTCACCAGCGTGTGGAACCGGCGCGCACTGTTTGAACAGGCCGAACGCCTGCTGATCCGGCATGGTCGTTTGCCTCAGCCGTTTATCTATACGGCGGTGCTGTTTGATCTGGACCACTTCAAAAGCATTAACGATCGCTACGGACATCTGCAGGGCGACCGGGTGCTGGTGGATTTTTGCCAGATCGTGCAGACGCTGCTGCCGCATGAAGGGCATTTTGCCCGGCTGGGCGGCGAGGAGTTTGCCGCCCTGCTGCCCGGTGACAGTCAGCGCGCCCGGCAGGTGTGTGAACGTATCCGCCACGCAACACAACTGTCACAGCCGGATGACGTCAGCTACACCGTGAGCATCGGTTTCGCCACTGCCAGCCAGGCGCGACAGGCGTTTCCTGCCCTGCTGGCGCAGGCGGATGAAGCGCTGTATCGTGCAAAAGCCAGCGGGCGCAACCGGGTTGAAGGTGACGACGTGCGGCTGCAGCCGATCAGCGCGGCGGCCTTTTAATGGGATGAGTGATTGCGACGGCAGCGCTTGTCGCCGTAGTGCCGCAGCCAGTAATAGCGATCCTCAACTTTTTCCCTTCCGCTGACGCGAGCGCCGGCCAGCCACAACAGCGCACCGACAAAGATGCCAAACATCGCCCCGTGGGAGAGAGATTGCGGCAGGTTAACCGAAGGCAGCTGATTAATGATCGAATACGCGACGCCGAGCACCATGGTCAGCAAGCCGAGACACATCAGGCCATTCCCTACCGTACGGCAGTGATGACGTTTCATGATTCACCTCCATCCATTTGCGCAACGCAGAAAACAGCACGCAGGGTTAAATTGCCATAAGTTTAAGCAATGGCTGGCCCTGACGTTGCGGACGCGATCACACATCCCTCACAATCTCTGACGAATCTTTACCGGCAGCGCCTTGATTTCGATAGAAAATGATTAATCACGCTGCGGCATCAGCGGCCGGTGACGCCCTTTGTCTTCCCTGCCTGCAGGCAGTAAACTAACGCCCTTTCCGCAGCGAAACAGGATAAACATCGTGAGCAGCATTAAACTGATTGTCGGGCTGGCTAATCCCGGCGCTGAATACGCCGCAACGCGCCACAACGCCGGGGCCTGGTATCTGGATCTGCTTGCCAGCCGCTACAATCAGTCATTAAAAGAAGAGCCGAAATTTTTCGGCTACACCGCACGCCTGTCGCTGGCGGGTGAAGACGTCCGCTTGCTGGTGCCCACCACCTTTATGAATCTGAGCGGCAAAGCGGTGGCGGCAATGGCGACCTTTTATCGCATCACATCGGAAGAGATTCTGGTGGCGCATGATGAAATGGATCTGCCACCGGGCGTCGCGAAGTTTAAACAGGGCGGCGGCCACGGCGGCCATAACGGCCTGAAAGACATCATCAGTAAACTGGGCAACAACAACAATTTTCATCGCCTGCGCGTCGGCATTGGCCATCCGGGCGACCGCAATAAAGTCACCGGCTTTGTGCTGGGCAAACCGCCCGCCAGCGAGCAAAAGCTGATAGACGATGCGGTAGATGAAGCGGTGCGCTGCACCGAGCTGTGGCTGAAAGAGGACAAAATCAAGGCGATGAATCGCCTGCATGCGTTCAGGGCCAGCTAAGCCAATTCCCGCGCCGCGCCGGGGAATTCTGTGTATAATGCGCGAAATTTTTTGAATCAGCCGGTGCTGCCAGCAGCACCGCACACTCAGTGAGAAAGGTAATCAGACCATGGGATTTAAATGCGGTATTGTGGGCCTGCCGAACGTCGGTAAATCCACCCTGTTCAACGCGCTGACCAAAGCGGGTATCGAAGCAGCCAACTTTCCGTTCTGCACCATCGAGCCGAACACCGGCGTGGTGCCAATGCCCGATCTGCGCCTCGATCAGCTGAGCGAGATCGTCAAGCCGCAGCGCGTGGTGCCGACCACCATGGAATTCGTCGATATCGCCGGTCTGGTTAAAGGCGCATCGAAAGGCGAAGGTCTGGGCAACCAGTTCCTGACTAACATCCGTGAAACCGAAGCAATCGGCCACGTGGTACGCTGCTTTGAGAACGACAATATCATTCACGTTTCCGGCAAAGTGAACCCGGCGGAAGATATTGATGTGATTAACACGGAGCTGGCGCTGTCGGATCTCGACACCTGCGAACGTGCTATTCAGCGTTGCCAGAAAAAAGCCAAAGGCGGCGACAAAGATGCCAAAGCGGAGCTGGCGGCGCTGGAGAAGTGCCTGCCGCATCTGGAAAATGCCGGTATGCTGCGTTCCCTGAAGCTGGACGCGGAAGAGAAAGCGGCGATCCGCTATCTGAGCTTCCTGACGCTGAAGCCAACCATGTACATCGCCAACGTGAACGAAGACGGTTTTGAAAATAACCCGTATCTCGATCAGGTGCGCGCCATTGCCGAAGCGGAAGGCTCTGTCGTGGTGCCGGTGTGCGCGGCGGTAGAGTCTGACATCGCCGAGCTGGAAGATGAAGAGCGTGACGAATTCATGGCGGAATTGGGTCTGGAAGAACCGGGCCTGAACCGCGTGATCCGCGCCGGTTATGCCCTGCTCAACCTGCAAACCTATTTTACCGCAGGCGTGAAAGAAGTCCGCGCCTGGACCATCCCGGTGGGTGCCACCGCGCCACAGGCCGCTGGCAAAATCCACACCGATTTTGAAAAAGGCTTTATCCGCGCGCAAACCATCGCCTTTGAAGACTTTGTGGCTTACAAAGGTGAACAGGGCGCCAAAGAAGCCGGTAAGATGCGTTCAGAAGGCAAAGACTACATCGTCAAAGATGGCGATGTAATGAACTTCCTGTTCAACGTCTGAGCCCCTGATCTGCCCGTGAAAATCCACGCCCCGGCGTGGATTTTTTTTTGCCCCTTCCGCTAAGCTGCGGTTTCGCCTGTTCGCCACCCTGCCGTTACGCCCTTCTGTGCTGTCCTTTTGTCCTCAACCCGGACTATTTTGCTTGCCACACCGGCGGCTCCTGTGTATTTATATTCAATTATTTTGCATAACTTATCCCTTTGTTACTTTTTACCAGGAGAAGCACCATGTTAAAACGTTCAGCCCTGCTGGGTCTGCTGCTGGCCCTGTCGGTGACCGCTGCGCAGGCGACAACCTACGTCGTCGGTTCCGGTGGCACCTATCGCCCGTTTGAATTTGAAAACGCGCAAAAGCAGCTGGAAGGGTTTGATATCGATATCATTAAAGCAGTTGCCAAAGCCGAAAACTTCGACATAAAGCTGGTGAATACGCCGTGGGAAGGCATTTTTGCCACGCTGAATTCCGGCGACCGCGACATCATCATTTCGGGCATTACGATCACTGACAAGCGGAAACAGATGGTGGATTTCTCCGCGCCTTATTTCCCTGCCGAACAGGCCATTGTGGTGCCCGCCGCGTCAAACGTGGACTCGCTGAATGCGCTGAAGTCCCTTAACGTCGGCGTCGTGAATTCCAGCACCGGCGACATCGTGGTTTCCGATGTGCTGGGCAAAAACAGCACCGCCATCCGGCGCTTCGACAATACGCCGCTGATGCTGCAGGAGCTGTATGAAGATGGCATCGGCGCGGCGGTGGGTGACGTGGGCGTAGTGAAATACTACATCAAGACCCATCCGGAGAAGCAGTTCCGCCTGGTTTCAGATGCCCGCTTCCAGCGGCAGTATTTTGGGATCGCGGTGGCCAAAGGCAATGATGAACTGCGCGATAAGATCAACGCCGGCCTGAAAAAAATCATTGCGGATGGCACTTACGCCAAAATCTACGCCAGCTGGTTTGATAACAACGTACCGCAACTGCCCACTGAATAATTTTCCGCGGCCACGCCTTTGCGTGGCGCAACAGGACGCTTGTTATGACCGGATTTCGCTGGGAAATTATCCAGGAGTACCTGCCGCTGTTTGTTGACGGCGCAATCATGACCCTTAAATGCACCCTGATCTGTGTCATCACCGGCACATTATGGGGACTGGCGCTGGGCCTCGGGCGGCTGGCATCGGCACCGCATGGCCCGTGGAAATACCTTTTGCACTACGGCATACAGTGGCCGGTGCGCATTTACATCAGCGCCTTCCGGGGTACACCGCTGTTTGTCCAGATCATGGTGGTGCATTTTGCGCTGGTGCCGCTGTTCATCAACCCGCGTGATGGTGTGCTGGTGACGAATGGCCTGATGTCAGCGGACTTTGCCCGCACGCTGCGCGCCGATTACGGTGCGTTTCTCTCCTGCGTGGTGGCAATCACGCTAAATGCCGGGGCCTATGTTTCGGAAATTTTCCGTGCCGGCATTCAGTCTATCGACCGCGGCCAGATGGAGGCGTCACGTTCCCTCGGGATGTCGTACGGGCGCACGCTGCGCCGCGTCATTCTGCCGCAGGCGTTTCGCCGGATGCTGCCGCCGCTGGGCAACAATGCCATTGCTATCGTAAAAGATTCTTCGCTGGCGTCGGCTATCGGACTGGCCGATCTGGCCTATGCGGCCCGGACAGTTTCGGGGGCTTATGCCACCTACTGGGAGCCGTATCTGGTGATTTCGCTGGTGTACTGGGTCTTCACTTTCCTGCTTTCACTGCTGGTTCGTTACATGGAAAAGAGGTTCGGCAAAAGTGATTCACGTTGAAAACCTACAGAAAAATTTCGGTGAGAACGCGGTGCTCAAAGGCATCAGCTGTGACATTGCCGAACAGGAAGTGCTGTGCGTCATCGGCCCTTCCGGCTCCGGAAAAAGCACCTTTCTGCGCTGCCTGAATGGCCTTGAGAGTATTGAAGGCGGCCGGGTGGTGGTGAACGGGTTTGAGGTGCAAAGTACCAAAACCAACCTGAACCGGATGCGTGAACATGTCGGCATGGTGTTTCAGCGTTTTAATCTGTTCCCGCACATGACGGTGCTGGAAAACCTGATCATGGCACCGATGGATGTACGCAAACTGTCGCGAAAGCACGCCACCGAACGGGCCAGAACGCTGCTGGAAAAAGTTGGTCTGACCGACAAAATCGATGCCTACCCCAACAGCCTTTCTGGCGGTCAGCAGCAGCGTGTGGCCATTGCCCGTGCGCTGGCCATGGAGCCCGCAATCATGCTGTTTGATGAGCCCACTTCAGCGCTGGATCCTGAGCTGGTAGGCGAAGTACTCAGCGTGATGAAAATGCTGGCGCAGGAAGGCATGACCATGGTGATCGTGACGCATGAGATGAACTTCGCGCGCGAAGTCGCCGATCGCGTGATGTTTATGGATCAGGGGATCATCCAGGAGCTGGATACGCCTGAGGTGATTTTCAGCCAGCCCGTCAATCCGCGCACCCGCGCTTTCCTCAGTAAGGTCCTGTAGCGGCGGGCCGGCTCGCCGGGCGTGACCTCTCGCCCGGCCGTATCTGCTGGCGCTCAGCAATGTCATTTGCTTGCATCGCCGCAAAAAGAATCTGAAGATAACGGTTTGGCTTCTTTGATGCGGATACTCCCTTTTACGCCATGAAAACCTTTCTGATTATTGTCCCGGATGGCGGCATGCTGTTCGAAGCGGCGGGCATCGCCGATATCCTGATGCAGGCAAATCAGTTTCTGCCGGCAGGGCCCGATCAGCCGCGCTACCGTATCAGCCTCGCCACCACCCAGTCGCACCCGGTGATCCACGGCATGTCGGGTCTGAACCTGCTGGCCGATCTCAAACTCGCAGAGCTGGATCCGCGTGCCGCCTGGGACACCATCATGATCACCGGCCGCGGCACCAACCCGGAAGAAGGCGCCATGGTGGTGGACTTTATCCGGCTGGCCGCACCGCAGGCACGCCGCGTGGTGTCGGTTTGCGGAGCCTCCCTGCTGCTGGCCGAGGCCGGGCTGCTGGACGGACGCCGCGCCACCAGCCACTGGCGGCTGCTGGAAACGCTGCAGACGCGCTATCCGCGCGTGCAGGTAGAAAGCGGTCCGCTCTATATTCAGGATGGCGCAGTCTGGACATCCGGCGGCGTCAGCTCCGGCTTTGACCTGACGCTGGCGCTGGTGGAAGAGGATTTCGGTTTCAGCGTAGCGCGCGATATTGCGCAGGACATGGTGATGTACCTGCGCCGTCCCGGCGGCCAGATGCAGTTCAGCCGTTTTCACCTGCAAACCGCCAGCGACGCGGGCCCCGTCAGTCAGCTGCAGGCCTGGATCGCTGACCATCTGGCGGAAGATCTGTCGGTGGAGAAACTGGCCGATCGGGTAGCGATGAGCCCGCGTAATTTTACCCGCGTGTTTACCCGCGAAACCGGCGTCCCGCCGGCGCGCTACGTCGCAGAGGCGCGTCTGGCCGCTGCACGGCAGCGTCTGGAGCAGAGCAGCGATACGCTGGAGCGTATCGCCGTGGCCACCGGCTTTGGCAGCAGCATCAATCTGCGCCGCAGCTTTGAACGCCAGCTGCAGCTGACGCCGGGTGAATACCGCCAGCGCTTCCACATGCGCAAAATGGCGTAAAGTGATCCTTTTTTGGCGTTTACGCCAGCACGCGCCAGGCCTATTGTGACTGCAGTTACTTCACAAAAGGAGTCAGTCATGATTAAGGCAGGCATTAACGGTTTTGGCCGTATCGGACGTAACGTCTTCCGCGCCGCACTCGGCAGCGACGATATCGAGATCGTCGCCATCAACGACCTGACCGACAGCAGCACGCTGGCGCATTTGCTGAAACACGATTCCCTGCTGGGCCGGCTGCCGGCCGAGGTCTCTGCCGGCGAAGGTGAGCTGCGCATTGACGGCAAAGCCGTGCGCGTCTTCAGTGAACGCGACCCGTCCCGCATTCGCTGGGCCGAGGCCGGGGTCGATATCGTCATTGAGGCCACCGGTTTCTTCACGGAGCGCGATAAAGCGGCAGTGCACATTACGCACGGCGGCGCCAAACGCGTGATTATCTCTGCCCCGGGCAAAAATGACGACCTGACTATTGTCATGGGCGTTAACGACCAGCGCTACGATCCGCAGCAGCACTATGTGGTGAGTAACGGCAGCTGCACCACCAACGGCCTGGCCCCGGCGGCGCAGGTGCTGCATCAGGCATTTGGCATTGAGCACGGCCTGATGAATACCACCCATGCTTATACCAACAGCCAGGCGCTGCACGATCAGCCGGAGAAAGATCTGCGCGGTGCGCGTGCGGCGGCGCTGTCGATTGTGCCTTACTCCAGCGGTGCGGCGAAAGCGCTGGGCCGGGTGATCCCGGAACTGGAAGGACGCCTGACCGGTTATTCGCTGCGCGTGCCGGTGCCGGTGGTATCCATTGTTGACCTTACCGTGACGCTGAAGCGCGATGTGACGGCGGAAGAGGTGAACGCGGCATTTAAAGCGGCCGCCGCTGAGGGCCCGCTGCAGGGCATTCTGGGCTACAGTGACGAACCCCTGGTCTCCAGCGATTATCAGGGCGATGCACGTTCGTCCATCATCGACGGGCTCTCCACCCTGGTGATTGGCGGCAATCTGGTAAAAATCCTCGCCTGGTACGATAACGAGTGGGGCTTCTCAAACCGGCTGCTGGATCTGGCACGGCTGATGGCCCGGCGCGGGCTGTAAGATGCGGCGGCGGCCCGCTGCGGCCGCCGCGCTAAAGCAGGATGCGCAGGTTATGGCGTGTCCCGCGCCAGGTAGAACACCACGTGCATACCCGGCGTCTGCGCGATCTGCAGCAACGTGTAGGTAAAGGCATTTGGCCTGCCCGCAATATCAATGATGGTCTTGTTGCCCGACCCCATTTTGCTGACGTCGTGATAATTCCACAGCGTGCGAAACGCATCGCTGCGCGCCAGCAGATCCGCGATCACGGTTTCAAACGCCTGTGGCTGATTACTGGCAGCGTAGCTGGCGCGAAAAGCAGAGAGCGTCTGGCGTGCCGCCTGTTCCCAGTCATGAATACGCGTGCGGTAGGCGTCGCTGAGGAACATCAGTTTCAGGGTGTTGCGATCCTCACAGGCCAGGGTGGACCAGTCAACGATCAGCGACTGAGCCGCGCGGTTCCAGTAAACGATATCCATATTGGCACGGCGCACAAAAGCCGGATGCGGATCGAGCGCATCCACCATCGCCATCACCTCCGCAGGCAACTCCTGATGAAGCGGCTGCGGGTGCGCATTGCCAAAAATCAGCGTTTCCAGATATTGCTGCGCGGCAGCCGAAAGCTGCAGCACTTTGCCAATGCGCTGCACGGCGGCAAGCGAAATGCTGATATCGCGCCCCTGCTCCAGCCAGGTGTACCAGCTGACGCTGACGGCCGCCAGCTGCGCCACCTCTTCCCGGCGCAGCCCCGGCACGCGGCGGTTAAGCGGGCTGAAGCCGTAAAGCTGCGGATCAACCCGCGCCCGCTGGTTGGTCAGAAAGTGTTTTATATCCTGATTGCGCGCTGCTGAGCGCCGGGTATGACTGTCAGTCATAGGATAAACCGCCCCATTTTTTGCTCACTGATTGCCATTTACTATCGTCGGCAAGATTACGGCATCACACCGGAGTAAAGCAAAAGTATGTCTGCAGAACCCTCTCTCGCTGACCCAACCGTCACCGCGTCCGCGCGCATCCGTCTGGTGACCATGTTCACCGGCATCGTCACGCTGGTGGTGGTGATGGGCATGGGCCGTTTTTCCTTGACACCGCAGATCCCCCTGATGATTGCTGACGGCCATTTGTCGCTCTCCAGCGCGGGCGTATTGGCCGCCATGAACTACATTGGCTATCTGGCCGGTGCCCTGCACGTCTGTCGCCTGCGCCAGCATCATGCGCGCTTTCTGAAAACCGGTTTGCTGCTTACGGCGCTGGTGACCCTGCTGTCGGGCTTCACCAGCGATTTCCTGCTGCAGAGCGTTTATCGCTTTCTCGCGGGCGTTGGCGGTGCCTGGGCGCTGATTCTGGTGACGTCATGGACGCAGCGGGTGCTGGCTCAGCAACAGGCGCCGCGCATGTCGGCCGCCGTGTTTACCGGCCCGGGTGTGGGTATTACGCTGACCGGCATCCTCGCCGGCGCGATGACGCTGTTGCAGGTACAGGATGACACGGCGTGGCGGGTCTATGGCCTGGTGGCGCTGGCCGGCGCGCTTGGTGTATGGCGCGCGCTGCCCGATACGCTGCCCGCCGGTATGCCCTCCTCGTCTGCCACGCTGAGCCCGGCGCTGAAAAAGCTGCTGGTGGCCTATACGCTGGCAGGCTTTGGCTACATTTTGCCGGCGACGTTTCTGTCGCAGATGGCGCACAGCCGGTTTGCAGAGGGCGGCCAGGCGGCGCTGTTCTGGCCGCTGTTTGGCATGGCGGCGATTGCCGGTGTGCTGCTGGTGATCGCTTTCGCCGCGCGGATCAACACCCGACTGACGCTGGCGGCGGTCATGATGGTGCAGGGGGCCGGCGTAGCGACAGTGGTTCTGCTGCCCACCGCCGGCGGGTTACTGCTGGCAACGGTGGTGATCGGCCTGGCGTTTCTGTCGATTATGCAGCTTTCGATGCGGCTGGCGCGGGAATCCGCCGGCGGACACCTTGCCCGTACCGTTGCCGTGCTGACCTGCGGTTACGCCAGCGGACAGCTGGTTGGCCCGCTGGTCTCGTCGGCCAGCGTGCAGTTTTTCGCCTCGCTGCAGCCGGCACTGTGGCTGGCGGCTGCCGGTCTGGTGGCGGGCGGCAGCGTCATCCTGCGTACACGCTTCTGAAGCAGGCCGCGCCTCACCGGCCGCCACAGGGCGGCCGATGCAAAGGCAACCGCGGCGTTACTCTATACCCATCGCATTTTTCAGGGTAAAGAACAGGTCGGTCTGATCGGTCAGGCCGACGACATTTGCCGCATGCGGGCCATAGGCAGCAATGCGCAGCTGCGTGCCGGTATGTTCCTGCGAATCCTCTTCACTGTTGCCGTAGCTGAGCGTCATGACCGCACCGTCTTTGGTGTTCAGTGCCTGTGTCAGTCCCGGCGCTTTGGTGCCGTTTTCGACGATCTGGCTGCTGTGTGCATGATCGGCGGTCACCACCACCAGCGTGTCGCCGTGTTCACGGGCGAACGCCAGCGCCTGCTGTACCGCTTCGTCGAGATCCACGGTTTCGCCAATCTGACCACAGGGGTTGGCGGCGTGATCCTGCTTATCAATCGAGGCGCCTTCCACCTGCAGGAAAAACCCTTTGTCATTTTTACTCAGTAAATCGAGCGCTTTACGCGTCATCTGCGCCAGCGTCGGTACGGAAGCCGCCCGATCTTTATTGACCTCGCAGGTGACCACCGGCTTGTCCAGGTTGCCATGATAGCTGGCTTTGGGGCCGATCCAGCGCACTGGCATATTCCCTTCAGAAAACAGGCCCAGCAGCGGCGTATTCTGGTCGGCCTGCTGCACCGCATTGAGGGACGCGAGGTTATCAACCAGCTGGAAACCGCGTGCCTGCGCCTGTTCCCGCAGGGTTTTACCCTGATAGTCACCGGCTCTGGCAAGCTCATTAAACGTTTTTGCGCCGCCGCCCAGCGTGACATCCGGTCGGGTTTTCAGCATCTGTTCGCTGATGGATCCTTTGCCGCCCTGCTCCAGCGCGTTGGTCGGGCAAAGCTCGCTGGTTTTTTCCGGACCGTAACATTTGCGTGACGTGACGTGCGCCATCAGCGCGGCCGGCGTGGCATCCTGCAGCTCAGCGGTGGAGACGTTACCGGTGGCTTTCCCTGCCGCTTTTGCCAGTTCCAGCAGCGTCACCTGATCCTGCCCCTTCACATCCACGCCAATAGCACCGTTGTAGGATTTTGTGCCGGTGGCCCAGGCCGTGGCGGAAGCCGCGGAATCCGTCACGTAATTCGGTTTATGGGTTTTCTTGTCCAGCGAATAGTGCGTGTACTGTCCGGTGAGCGGCAGCGCATCAATGCCCGGGAAAAAGCCGCCGGCACCCATTGCCAGGTTGCGTGCGGCCGTGATCTCCGAATCGCCCATGCCATCGCCAATCAGCAGAATGACATTCTTCGCGGTGGCGCTGGAGAGTGACGCTTTGAGCATCTCCGTTTGATCGCTGCTCAGCCGGCGCGCCCCGCCGTGCTGCGTGATATCGCCGGTCGCGGCGCGCGAATACGTTGGGGTGTTCTCCGCCACAGCGGAAGTGGCAATCAGCGAAGCCAGCAGAGAGACCGTAAACAGGGGTAAGCGTTTCATTTGAGCGTCCTTATTCGTAAAGTTAACAAATGTTTCTGCGGACAAGTCTGCGACAATGCGGTGACACTTTTGTGTCACTACCGGAATGATTTGATGACAGAACCGCCACTTCGCACAGGGTTGCAGCAATCTGCGCAGAGCTTAAGCGAATAGAAAAAAAGGAGAAAATAGCGCTTGACCCTTTTCGGGTAACTCCCTATAGTAGCGCCCCGTTGACCCAGTGCGGTTAGCGAACAAAATGTGGTGAGGTGTCCGAGTGGCTGAAGGAGCACGCCTGGAAAGTGTGTATACGGCAACGTATCGGGGGTTCGAATCCCCCCCTCACCGCCATCATTTATAGGACGTTGAGCGGACAAACCCGCGTGTAGACTGAATCCAAAGACTACATAAAGACAACGGAACTACAAAAGCAGTACAAAAAAGTGCACGTGAAATGCACGCGCATCTCAGATGCAAAGAAAAAGCCTTTGGTTAACGCCAGAGGCTTTTCTGTTTGTGTCTAATTGCAACGCAATATTTCAAGGTACTGCAATCCAATCGCAACACCCTTTTGCTTTATATGTGCTTTTCCTGTCGCTCAGATCGCCGGCCGGAATTCGTCGTCATCTTCCAAAATCGTCGCGGTGACTTTACCCAGCACGATGATGCCCTCCAGCCCCTCCCCGTCGATCGTCTCGCCATCCTGAGTTATTAGGCCAGAAGCGAACAGTTTTCCCACCATCGGGTAACCGTCGTACTGGAACGCCACATCGTCGCCAGGTTTCATCTTGACGCCGATGTCAACGATGACGAAACCGTCAGGAGTCTCAATGCGGAAAGCGCTCATCTCACATACCCTATGTTGCGCAGGGCCCACGTCTTGTTCTCTCCACCATCCGTGACGAGTTCGAAGAAGAATGTCTGATAGCGCTTAATCCACCAGTTGCACTCCTCCAGAGGCCAGTGATGGTTGTACTTTTCGAGAGCTAGCCGAAAGTCGTTGGTTGTCACTATCCGCCGGCTTTTGGCGTCCAGCTTGATCGCATCTTTGAAAGCTGTGGTGATTTCATAATCTCGTGGCATAAGTGTGCCTTAAGAAAATTACTGTATATAAACGCAGTAATATTGAGGTGTGTTTTTGGCAAGCCGCTGCGGTTCTGATTTTTGTAAAGCCTGTACTGGTGCCGTAGTTAGGTCTGGATAAGCAAAGCGCAGGCGGTTAAGCTTTAGCCACCCCCACCCCGTAGCCTGCTCAGATCGGCGCGGTCTACCTCTGCCCCGTCGCCGGGGCTTTTTTATATCTGATGCATGGGTTTCGGTATGTGGGAAGGGATTGGCGGGAAAGGGAATTTAGGTAGCGTGATAGCTAGAACTCAGACTATTACCTAAGGGCAATGTGGGCTATCATGGCCTGTATGTTCAATTTAAATTCAAATCCTTATGTCAGATAAAGTGGAAATATTCAATGCTTGAAAATGAAAATAAGAACATGGATATCCAGGCATTGAGAGGGATTGCCATTTTAATGGTCATATATGCCCATATTAAAGGTAGATTCCCAATGCCGTCTTTTTATGAGGAGTCATTCAAGTATATCACCGTATGGTCAGGGGTTGATATATTCCTTGCTATATCTGGTTTTTTAATGTGCATGACATTAAATAGAGATATTTCCAAAAGCGGCAAGAATATAAGCACGTACCTCAACTTTTGGATTAGACGAATATTCAGATTGATGCCGGCCTTGATTTTTTGGGTGTTGGTTTATGTTGTTGTCACATCCTATGCTAATGAGCGATGGTTTCCCAATCCCGAAAACCTAACGCCTTTAATAAAGTCAACATTATTAGGATATGCAAACATATACTGGTCGCATGGTGTAGTAAACAGAATTTCGCTTGGGCCGCAGGATATGTCCGACATGTTCGCTGTTACTTGGTCCTTGTCGCTTGAATGGCAACTATATCTTATCATTTCCCTATCAATTTTTACTCTCAGTAAAAACAAATCACAAATTGCTTTTGTTTTCATAGTTCTAGCATCATTGTTGATGCCAACCAATGAAAGGCAAAATACTGAGTATATTTGGTGGTTTAGGCCAGGAGCATTCATGCTGGGGGCTATCACTTACTATCATATAGATAAGATAAAAATAATTAACAACTTAAGATTGCCATGCGTAATCATAAGCTTGTTAATTTTTCTGTTTATCCCTTATCTATTTGAAGATCACTATGTGATACCTGTTATTAGTGCGCTTTCAGCATTAATCCTTATGTCTGCGATAGGAAAACCCATCTTAAGCAATGGGGTTGTAGGTAGGTTGCTTGTGTGGATAGGAGAGAGATCTTATTCAGTATATTTGTGTCATTACGCGATTATACACTTAATATCAAAGTTTATATTTATCAACACATCAGCTGACTTCTACAACTCAACATCAGGAACAATACTTATGTTAACCATGTTCATTGTGTTAACATCCATAGCATCAGATATCTCGTACCGGGTGTTCGAGCGAAAACTAATAAGAATCGTCAAGATTTTAATGCTTAAAAGAAGCGAGACGAACTAGATAGATGCATCTGGAGGTGCGGTAAATTTTCCATATTTTTCATCATATTTAAATTGTGGGCCAACCTGGCTATCATTAGGAAGGCTCACGGCACTGTATTGCGCTGGCAATTCAAGACTATCATCTTCACTAAGCGCAACAGATAGAATTTCGCCTTGAGATATAATTGCGACTCTCATTATGAAAACTACCAAATTATGACAACCCATTTGCACCAGCCTCGCCGGTAAATGAGCCGCCACCATTTATTGAGAATGCCCCCTGCCTTAAATGTGCTTTTCCTGACGCTCAAATCGTCGGACGTACTCGTCGTAATCTTCCACAATTTTCGCGGTGACTTCTGTAAACCTTGCGTTGCTCCATAAAAATCACCCTAAGTCATAAGTTCTTCTTAACGCTTTCATCACGTCATGCATATAATGTCTTAACCATGACACGGTTAGCCGCATTGCACCTGGCGGCTTTTGATAATTGCGAGACAGCAACTGATGCAACTCACTGGTGATGAAAGTAATTCTTTATATATAGTGAAGGCTATTGGAATAATCGCTGTAGTTTTAGGTCACTATGCTGACTTCTTGACGGTTTATAAGCCCTATTACTTTCACATGCCACTATTTTTTTTCATTGGTGGCATTACCCTGCGAGACAAAGCTGATTCCATTTATATTATGAAAGTAATCAAATCCAACGCAATATATCTTGTAACAAGGTACATTATTATAGGTGTAATTACTATTGGATTAATTCACTTGGGACTTAATTCTTTCCCTAACCCCTTCGCACCTGGTTTATTTGGCAACATCAAAGCAGCATATTCACAGAATATGCATAACAATCAACTATTCTTGGTTGCATGGTTCCTTGTTGCTTACACATTGGCAATAGCATTATGCAGTGTAATAGTTTTAATATTGAACAGGTCGCGGATAACAACGAAAACAAAAAAAGTTTCCATATTTTTGATTTCTATATTTTTTGGTTTTATTTCCATATCCGTATTATCGCATGACTACAACGCAACAAAAAATCAAATATATAACATTCTGGCTCAGGTCATGTGCGGATCAATGTACGTGCTATTTGGATACTTATTAAGGAGAGTGATCTTCTCCGTCCGTTCTTTGAGTATTTTACTTTTTATTTCTATACTTTTGCCTGCAATAATCGATATTTTTAAAGCTACGCCAATGATCATGTCATGGAGTAAGTACAATGACGGATTTGTTCTTACAACGATTATCGCTTGCATGATTATATATTCAATATTTATCATAAGCAACGTCTTTTCAAATGCATTGCGAAGAGAGAGTATTATTATAATGATAGGGAAGAACACTCGCCCTATCATGACATGGCACCTAAGCATTTTCATTTTTTTAGATATATTCATATCTTTTACGAAATCACATAGACCATTGAACTCTTACGGGGTGTTTGATCATTTCCATAACGAATATTCAATGTGCGTTTACGTTCTATCGGGGGTGCTGATACCTCTATTTTTCGTGCATTTTAACTTTATCCATATGATAATGACATGGATAAGGGATAAGCAAACAAATGAGGCAAACTAACATGCTTGTAAACTCTGCACACCTCGCAGTTGCGAAGCGATGCGGTAAGGCGATCTTGTATTTATTTATCTTGGCTTTGACGTGTATACTTTGGCAGTTGATCGTGCAAAATTTTGACGAGCAGCGCAAATGGAAGGAGTATTCCCTAGATAATAATTGCTACATTTCCTCCCAGCTTGATGATGGCAATGGAAGCGATGAGCATGGCGGTCGCCTTGCCACCAATCCTTTACCTAAGGAGTGGTCCTGCGACAATGGCTTAAAATTTAAGCGCTACTAATGGAGTTAAGGTGAAAAATCGGATTAAGGCACTTCTTGCCTCTTTGGCCTTTATGGCATCGTTATCAGCGAATGCCCTCGATTACCAAGAAACCATTCTTGGTAAAACGACGACCATAACTGCTTCCAACTATGCAGACTTACCAGAAGCAATCACTGAGGCCAATAAAAGCGGAGGGACTATCATCCTTGCGCCTGACGTTCCGCGCGGTGAAATGCCGGTAAGGCCTAACGATAAGACCCGCATCGTTGACCAGCGCTACAATGGCGGCATTGATATTGTGCGCGGAAATCATCCGCGACTGGAAGGTTTGTGGCCCCAATATAGTAATCTTGGTGTAGGTCTGGGAAAAAATTTCGTCATCAGTGACGTAGTTCCTTACGATGCCAAGGTTGAGTCATGGAAAGGCGAGCCAATGGTCGCTAATGCTGACAACCCTAACCGGCATCAGGATTCTCACGAATACTCCAATTCGCACAACCACTACCAGAACTTCCTCAGTGAAGTGTGGACATTCTCCCCAACAGTAAACGGCGTATCTATCTGGGGCGATAGTGGTGCCTTCTACCCCGGAGCTAAAACGTGGGGCGGATTCCTGTCAGCTCGCTCCTGGCCTGTTCACTGGGATAAATATGTACCAGAAGGAACGCCATCTTTTGAAGATAAAGACTTTGACGCTCAACTGGTCGGCCTTGAAATTGACGTGCTAAATGGCGGCTTGCCGAACGGCCAGATTTCCGAAAAAATCGGTCGACCTCTGTCTAAGTCTGGCATGCAGATTGTTGGCTTCGGCAAAACTAACACCGCAGCTATTGAGCTGCGCTCTGAAGATTCAGATGACATTTCGAAAAAGCCTGGGGAACGCCGCGGGACGTGGCATTACGGGATTATTGCTTATAACTCCCTGAACCCAGACTCCACCCTCATTTACTCAGCTACCCCGGCGGGTAAGACTGGTCTTGACTTCGAGCAGACGCATTATTCAGACAGTGCCATCAAAATAAATTCTGAAGGTCCGAAAACGGGCATCAGCTTTACACATTATGATGGCGGACAGATTTACTCCAAAGGCCGCGAACTATTCATTCAGCCGGGACAGGAAGGACTCACAATTGCTGCGCCTAATGGCGAGCCAGTATGGCGCTTTGGTGTGGGTGGAAGCGTTTGGTTTAAGGGCTTTAACCTTATGAAAGTGGGGATACCAGTGGGTATTGTTTTACTGGTCGTCTTCGTATTTATGTTGCTTCAAATCTTTTCTCTGCGTCGTCAGGTTGCTGAGATCAGGCGTTTAGTTAAGCGATAAAATAAGGGGGCAAAGCCCCCTTTTCACTTATTTCGCCTCAAGGCTTTCAAGTCGATCCGCTATTTGCTGTAGTGATTTGATAATTGGGCTTACAAATTGTTCATAACGTAAGCCTAGAGTTCCATCCTCGCCTTCAACATATCCGCCAAAATCATCTATCCCCATTTATCCATAAGGTCCTTAACTTCCTGTGGTATTGATCGTGGCATTTGCCGGGATGTCCTGCTGCCCCTCCAGCTGGCTGAAGGTGAAGGTGAAGGTGTACCATCGTACCGGATTTGTCACCGCGCCGTCGTTCGTTTCCACGGCTGATACCAGCGACCCTGAAAAGGTTGCGTCAGTTGTCACGCTCCCGGATGCCGTGCTGTACGTTACGTTAATTGTGAAAGTAACCGCGTGTGGCAGGACCAGATTTTTGAAGTAGTCGAACTCGGCCTGCTTTACGATCTTTATCGCCATCTGACCGCCGGAATAACTTCCGCTAACAACTTTATTAGCGGTGGCGGACTGGATCGGAAAGTCGCTGGCTTCGTTCTGCCCCGGCACCTCCTGCCCGTCCACATCATCAAAGCCGTAGCCCTCGACGATCTGAGGAATTACCTCTCCAGGCTGATAAACCTGATATTCGGCACCAGCTAACGACCCGAGGCTGGACTCAGAATAGCGCACTGAATCGAAGTCATAGCTACCGATACCGATGCACATCCACTCCGTAACGTACTTCAGGCCGCCGTCAGTGGCTGTCTGGGATACATACTCGAACACCGACTCCTGAATAAGATCCGGGAATGAGCGTACCTGACCGTAAATGTCCGGCTTGGCTTTATAAACGCGCGCGGTGTTTGTCTGTCCGGTCAGAGAATTGTTCGGCGAGTCGACAGAGTTTCCACCGTTGTTAGCAATGGCGGGCTTGGGCATCAGAAAAGAAAATACCTGCCCAACAACCTTAAATATTGGGCTCAGGATGTCGCCTACTACCCCTTTTGGCTGATCGAATATCTGAATGTGGTCCAGCTCTGACAGCTCGAAATTCAGCTCGTCATCCTCTTCCAGTTTCACGCCATTACGCACAATAAGCACGTCACGGTGCAGCGCGGTGTCATTCTCTGTCAGCCAGGCATAAAAAAAGGTGCCGTTAGGCACCCTGTAACGCTCTTTCGGCGTTCCGGGAAATCGCTGCAGCTCAACCAGCGCCATATCTGAAGTACTCCACTTTAGTGAATGCCCGCTGGATCAGCATTAGTGAATCCTGTCTTACGCTACCGTTTTCGCCTCGCGAGTGTAGCGCCTGACGCTGGAGAATCAGCCCAACATGTGCCGGCTGCGCACCGGTATAGCCAACGAATATCCCGCTCTCTGCAGGATGCGGCACCTGCTGCCAGAAAACCACGTCACCTTGATAGCAGGTGAAGAAGTCAGCGCCGGATTCGTAGTCAGGCGTCTGGTGCAGTTCAATCCCTAGCACCTGCCGGTAGTAGAGAACCACCAGCCCCCAGCAGTCCACGGCATCAGTCGTGCAGGCACGGTTCGCCCATGGCACGCCGATCATGCGCGCAATAAAATCAGAGGTACTGCAGTCCGGTGTATTCTCGCGAGTCATAAAGGCGGCCAACGTTGTTATTGAGTGGGTTGGTAACGGACAGCGTAACGGAGGCGCTTTCCGCATCGATATCCACCGTTTTGACGTACAGTTGCCATGATTTAATCGGTACTGACACGTCGCCACTGTCAAATATCTGCCGAGTGACAGTGATCGCTGTTAAGCGTGATGCACCCTTCCATTGCTTCATTAGAGCTTTGACGTAGGACGATACGCGGCCAAGTTTTACAGTCACATCGATTACTGGTATGCCGCTCTGCTGGCTTTCCTCAACTTCAAACCTTGCAGGCTGGTAAACCACGCCGCCGAGCGTTTTGTTGTAGAACTGCTTATCGACGAGGCGCACATAACCGAATGACGGGTGATAAAAGGTCAACGTGTCATACAAACCGCGCGTCGGCCGCTGTTGCTTATATTCTCTGAATGACGGCATCAGGGCACCCTCGGCAGAGACTCTGGATCACGATTATCTGGATACCCGGTGCGCACTTTCCAGCTGCAGGAGGACGATGTTGCCGTGGGCTATGACCTCTTCCGCCGAGACCTGAATACCTATCACGAATGCATGCTGACCGGTAACTGGGGCGGCATCGAAGAAATCACGCGCCCGGACTGGGCCAAAAGGAAGGATTACGCATGAGCAACGAAATAACGCACGCGCCGGTCAACGAGGCCGACACTAAAGCGGCAATCTTCAGCCCGAGCGGTTTGCAGAAGCTGCAGGCGTTCGCTGAGGTTATGGCGCTGGGAAAAGCCAGCGTCCCGGCCCACCTGGCGGGCAAGCCGGCGGACTGCCTCGCTATCGCGCTGCAGGCTGCGCAGTGGGGAATGAACCCCTACGCGGTAGCGCAGAAAACGCATCTCGTAAACGGCACGCTGGGTTACGAGACACAACTGGTAAACGCCGTCATCACCAGCTCTACGGCCGTACAGGGTCGCTTCAAATATGAGTACGGTGGCGACTGGGAGAAGTTCAAGCCCGGAGCGGCTAACGCGGCGAATGAACGCGGCCTGTTTGTACGGGTCGGTGCCGTGCTGCGCGGCGAGACGGAAATCACCTGGGGCGAGCCGCTGTTTCTGGAGTACGTCACCACGCGTAACTCCCCGCTCTGGAAAACGGCGCCAAAGCAGCAGCTGGCTTATCTGGCCGTCAAATACTGGGCGCGCCTCTACTGCCCTGACGTCATCCTCGGCGTTTACACCCCGGATGAGTTTGAGCCAGCGCAGCGCGCGGAACGCGACGTCACCCCGGCGCGCAGCCGTGCAGATCTGAACAACCTGATCAACAGCAAGCCCGAAGCACAGCAGCCCGAGCGCGAAATTAACCCGGCGACGAACACCAGTGCGCCAGCGCGCACGCCGGATGAACTGCTTGCTGATTTCACCACTGCTGCAGCTGAAGCGGAAAACGTTGCCGGTCTGGACCGCTGCTACAAATACGCGGCACGCATACTGGCGAATGAGGCTGAAACACTCGAAAAAGCCACCGATGTTTACCTGCTGCGCAAAGCGGAGCTGGACGAGGCGGCAGTCTGACTCTGGGAGGAGTATGCAAACATCCGACTATAAGCGCCGTGGTAACCAAATCAGCCTCGGCCGTCGCTGGACAGTAGACGAGTTAGAGCAACTGAAAGAGCTTGCAGCAACCACCCCACCCAAAGTTATAGCCCGGAAGCTTAACCGCTCATACGAATCTGTACGCCAGCGGGCCAGCCGCAGCCGTATACGTTTTCTGGAAGAGCGAAGCAAAGTTATCACCGGCACTAAATCAAATTTATGACACAAAAACACTGTACATATAAACAGTATTTTGCTGTTAATTATCTTTGTTAGAGCGTAATGTGCTTATGTAAGGCAAGCACATAACCTGCTGACGATAAATGGTTTTAATCGCTGTAGGCCAATAAAAACGATTTGGTAATTTCATATATAAGGAATCAAATATGGCTGACACAACTCAATTAGCACAACAGGCTATCGATAGCGTAAACCAGCTGAAGGAAATGGCTGATCAGGCAGTACAAAACCAGGCAGCGTATGAGGAGCTGTATGAAGAAAATACCCGCCTCAATTCAGAGGTAGACTTGCTGAACGAAAACCTCACTAACCTGGATGAAGTTTTCCACCAGAAGGTCATCGAAGAAGACGATTACCTGAGTTATGCAGAGGATATGCTGAAAGATATCAGCAACATGATCGACAAAGGTGAGCTTGATCCTCTTTCGATTGAAAAAGCGGAAACCCTACGCTTAACTCTGCAGGTTGTTGCATCCATCCGAAGCAGCAATCATGAAAACCATCCCCGCCGACCTGGTGATTCGCCTAAGCGGACGCTGCGTCAGGTTGCCGGTTACGATGATTGATCTGATTAAAACTTTTAAGCCGCCTCCGGGCGGTTTTTTGTTGCCTGCGCTCAGCGATGTTTGGCGCATCAGGTCGCTCGGCGGCACAGGAGATGAAGATGAGTGGACATTGCGATAACTGCGGCTCCCGGAAATCTTCCGGCTACAGCACCAACTGTCATGAGGAGGCCTATATCGCTTTCGAGCAAGTGACCTGCCCCCAGGATTAGATACAACCTTCAGTTAGTAATGTCGGTTGGTTTTTCTTCATATTTCCCGTCTCGCCAGCCTGCTGCAAATTCAGCTGGCGTCTGGTAATCCAGAGATGAATGTGGTCGACACTCGTTATAATCCTGCCGCCAGTCATTAATGATTTCCCGGGCATGAAGAATATCGCTGAACCAGTGTTCATTCAGACATTCATCCCGGAAGCGGCCATTGAAGCTCTCAATAAATCCGTTCTGCGTTGGCTTGCCTGGCTGGATTAAGCGCAACTCAACACCATGTTCAAAGGCCCATTGATCCAGCGCACGGCAGGTAAACTCCGGACCCTGATCAGTTCTTATCGTTGCAGGATAGCCACGAAACAGCGCAATGCTGTCCAGAATGCGTGTCACCTGAACGCCTGTAATCCCGAATGCCGTGGTGATCGTCAGACACTCCTTCGTGAAATCATCCACGCAGGTCAGACACTTAACCCGGCGGCCGCTGGCAAGAGCATCCATGACAAAATCCATTGACCATGTCAGGTTCGGCGCATCCGGACGAAGAAGCGGAAGCCGCTCAGTCGCCAGCCCCTTGCGGCGTCGCCTGCGCTTTACACCCAGGCCGTTGAGATGATAGATGCGGTATACCCGCTTGTGGTTGACGTGAAGGCCTTCCCGGCGCAGTAACTGCCAGATGCGCCGGTAGCCAAAGCGGCGGCGTTCAAGTGCCAGCTCTGTAATGCGTAGGGACAGCAACGCGTCAGCAGCCGGACGCTGAGCCGAATAACGGCAGGTCGACAGGGGCAAGCCTGCCAGCCTGCAGGCACGACGTTGCGACAGACCTGCGGCCTCACACATGACTTCCACGGCTTCCCGCTTCTGGTCTGTCGTCAGAACTTTCGGCCCAGAGCCACCTGAAGCGCCTCCTTATCCAGCATGGCTTCAGCGAGCAGCTTCTTGAGGCGGGCATTCTCCTCTTCAAGCGACTTGAGCCGCTTCACTTCGGGGACTTCCATGCCGCCAAACTTCTTGCGCCAGGTGTAGAAGGTGGCGTCTGAAATAGCATGCTTGCGGCAGAGTTCCCGGGCCGAAACCCCGGCTTCTGCCTCGCGGAGAATACTGATGATCTGTTCGTCGGAAAATCGCTTCTTCATGGGGACGTCCTCATGTGACTTATGAAGACATTACTAACATCACGGTGTATTAATCAACGGGGAGCAGGTCACAAGCTCCAGTGATACACTTTAGAAAAGATTTCATGGCTAAAGCGTGGGAGCAAGAGCGTAAAAGAAAGCCGTTAGCAACACTTGAATGCGTAGAGGTAATGAGGTACAAGCAATAAAAACACAGCAATCGGCAAACTAATGAACGCAGTTATAAGCCCATGTAATCAATACCGATATAGGTTAGATCGAGAAGTCGCCGCTGAAGGTAAGGTTATCGCTTATTTTGGAGTAAATCCTTCATATGCAGACGCATCTATAGACGATAACACCGTAATAAGAATGCGCAGTTTTACTCTGAGTCATCAAGGAAAGCGATTTATAGTAGGGAATGTATTTTCCTATCGCTCCACAAATGTCCGTAAGTTAGCGTCAACTAATGATTGCTTCGGCTTAGAGCATAAATTTTATCTTAACCAAATCATTGATGAGGCAGATATATTAGTCCCTTGCTGGGGCAGCAGAAATAAACTTCCTCAAAATTTGCGTCAGCACTTAGATAGCATGTTGAGATTACTTCTTTCTTCAGGAAAGCCGGTTTACTCATTCGGGCTTACGGCAACGGGTGATCCAAGGCATCCTTTGATGTTAGCTGGCTCAACAAAGCTTATCCCATGGGAATACAAGCCAACATGTCTCACAATATAGCAGTACGCAGCAAAGAAGAGAGCGACAGGATGAACCTCGATTTAGCGGCTTCTGGCATTGCTTATAAAGAGCGCATGAACATGCCTGTCATTGCGTACGAAGTGGAGATGCAGAAGCCGGAAGCGCTGCAGGCGTACTTTCAGGAGCGCTTGAGATTCTACAGGGAAGAGTCGACGTGGTTCCCACGGGGAACGGCCCCGGTTTATCAGAAGGAGGAGAAGTAGGCTGTGAAATGGATTTTATTCTTGGGGCTGTTGTTGTCTGGGGTATCACTGGCAGATGATCGGTCGTTCGAAACGCCAGAGGCTAAATGCCTGAATGACCATACTATCCCTTTCATTGAAACGGACATCCCGCCAAAAAAAGTCGTCGATGAAGCTTATATTATCTGTAAGCCTGAGTTGGATGAGTGGAAAAAATCACAGGAAGTATTGCCTGATGAAATGAAGCAGCGTATGCGCAAAGAGTTGTATGACTTTTACATCAGGATGATTGATATACGACGAAAATATGAAGCCAAGAAAACCGCAGAAGCCGCCCACTGAGGCGGTTTTTTATTGCCTGAACATTGGAGATAACCATGAATTTTCCAGACCCAGCAGATGAAGCAGCAGAACGCGAGCAGCAGCTTATAGCACTGGCGCTGGCGAACCGGCCTGTTCCTCAGATGACTTACACAGGTGAATGCCATTACTGCGAGGAGCCAATAGATAAGGGGCATTTTTGCAGCGATGAATGCCGAACTGACCATGAGCGCATACAGCATGCTCTTCGCAACCAAAAGGTGGCATGACGCCGCAAACTGAAAACGCACTAAGGGCCGTAGCGCGTAAGTGCAGGAGCGAAATCCTCAAAGCCATAGATGGCAGGCCCAAGTCAGAACACGACCGCATCATAACTACCCTTCTCGACAAACACGCTAAAACCGTTCAATGCCTCCCGCCAGGCACATTTCCAGCGAAGCGCTGGCTGTCCTTCTATGTGCGGCAGGTAGATAAGGAGATAAGACAGTGAAATACGGCTCTGTTTGCAGTGGCATAGAGGCTGCCAGTGTTGCCTGGGAGTCACTGGGCTGGAAACCTGCATGGTTCAGTGAAATAGAACCTTTCCCCTCTGCCGTGCTGGCGCACCACTGGCCTGAAGTGAGTAACCTGGGTGACATGACAGCCATCGCAGCGCGGATTGCTGCTGGCGAAGTGGAAGCCCCGGATATTCTGGTTGGGGGGACACCTTGCCAGGCCTTTTCAGTGGCCGGTCTTCGAAACGGGCTCGAAGACGCGCGCGGCCAGTTAACTCTTTCATTCGTGGAATTAGCCAATGCAATCGACACGCGACGAAACGACAATAATCAGCCACCTGCCCTTATCGTCTGGGAAAACGTCCCAGGCGTCCTCAGCAGTAAAGACAACGCCTTCGGATGCTTTCTTGCAGGTCTTGCCGGAGAAAGCAGTGAATTGCTCGCGCCAGGGGGAAAATGGTCAAACGCTGGTTGTGTGTATGGACCCGCGCGCATTGTCGCCTGGCGAGTGCTTGACGCTCAATTTTTCGGAGTGGCACAACGCCGCAAACGTGTGTTCGTTGTCGCAAGTGCTCGAAACGGATTTGATCCCGCAGCGGTACTTTTTGAGTTCGAAGGCATGCGCCGGGATACTCCGCCGCGCCGCGAACCGCAATCGTCGGTTGCCGCCCTTACTGAAAACGGCGTTGGAACGTGTGGCGCAGACGACAACCAAGGACAAGCAGGACACCTGATCGCTTTTGGCGGCGGAAACACATCCGGGAGCATTGACGTGGCAGCATGCCTTACGGCAAAGGGGCAACGACAGGATTTTGATGTAGAAACTTTCGCTCTGGCGTTTGCAGAAAATAGCCGTGGCGAACTGCGCTTCCAAAATGGCGATGGAAATATTACCGGCCCACTTTCTACCGGCGGTGGAAAGCCTGGGCAGGGAATGCCAGCGATTATTTCCGAACCGTTCACTATCGCAATCCGAGGGCGCGCAGAGGGTTCTAGCGTTGAGGTGAGTAACGACGGCACGTCTAACGCGCTTCTGACTCCAAACGGCGGACGTGCGGGAATGGGCGTTGGTGCGATTGGGTGGGGTATGCAAGTTCGTCGATTAACGCCAGTAGAATGCGAGCGCCTTCAGGGCTTCCCGGATGATCACACTCTGATTTCATGGCGTGGCAAAGACGCTACTGACTGCCCGGATGGCCCGCGCTACCGCGCCATTGGTAACAGCATGGCCGTGCCGGTAATGCGATGGATAGGCGAACGCATAGCCGCTGCCCTGCCGATAGTGAAAACTATTGGCGATTATGGCGGCAGCACCACCCCGCCCGAACACCGCGACAGCTGGCAGACACCACCAGAGATTTTCGCTGCGCTAAACCGCGATTTCCGCTTTGTGGCTGATGTGGCCGCCAGTGCGCAAAACCACCTGCTGCCGGTTTACTTCACCGAACAGGATGATGCGCTGGCGCAGGACTGGGCCGGGCGTCTGCCAATCGGGTTTGCCTGGTGCAATCCGCCCTATAGCGACATTTCTCCCTGGGTGAAGAAAGCCGCGGAGGAATGCCGTAAAGGGATCGGCACCGTGATGCTTGTTCCCGCCGATACGTCTGTCGGCTGGTTTAGCCTGGCGCGCGGTTCATGCACCGAGGTGCGTTTCATTATCGACGGTCGTCTTTCCTTTATAAGGGCCGATACAGGCAAACCGGTCAACGGCAACAACAAAGGATCGATGCTGCTGATCTGGAATCCGTTCGCCTCTGATTTTGGCATTACCGGGTATGTCTCACGCGACACGCTGATGGCGATCGGAAGGAAGTTACTGTCCGACCGGGAGCCAGCAGACGAGCGCGCCGCATGACAGCCACCAGAAAGAAGCCGACATGGGCTGGATTATCACTAATCTGGCCCTTTTTATTTGTATCGTGCTGGCCTGGCTATGGCCGCCAAAGGAGTAGATATGAGCCTTGATGTAATGCCCATTTCAGCATACTGCCAAACCACAGGAGAATCGGAGGAAGCCATTAACAAACGGATACAAAGGAAGATCTGGAGGATGGGAGTTCACGTATTAAAAGTGGACGGCGTCCGGGAGCGCTGGATAGATACAGAAGAGGTGAACCGATGGGCAAGAAGCAGCAAGGATCCGCTTTACCGCGCGGAATAACAGTGCGGCGCCATAAGACTGGCGAAACGCTGCAGCTGACATTTACGTTTAATGGCGTCCTGTGCAGAGAGCCATTATCGGGAATGGAGGTGAATGCACGAAACATAAAATACGCCGAGCGGTTTCTGGGAGAGATTCAGAACCGCATCGCGTCGGGGGATTTTAACTACCTGCAGTACTTCCCCCGCTCAAAAAAGGCCGCGCTGTTTGGGCATCAGAAGAAGAAAAAGACGGTAAAGGACTACCTGGAGGAATATCTGGTTATCAGCGAGAACCGGAACCTGTCACCCTCTACGCTGGACGGCTACAGGAAGTGCCTGCGCGCGCTGAGGGTGCTTCACAATATCTACGTGACGGAGCTAACGCCGGCGGCACTTAAAAGCTGGGTATCGACACAGAAGACAAAGCTGAAGACCATCCGAAACCGCCTCTCATTTTTGCGCAGCGCCATTGATGAAGCTGTGACGGATGGGCTTATCAATGACAACCCTGTCGCTCACATCAGCGCATCGCGTTACTTCTCGGTGGAATATGGGAACACTGAAGAGTACGAGGTGGATCCGTTTACGCCTTCTGAAATCAGCATTATCTATATGTACTGCCGCTTTCCACAATGGAAGGCTACCTTCCAGTTTGCGTTCAACACAGGCGTACGGCCTTCTGAGCTCTGTGCTTTACGGTGGCGGGATATAGACTTCGAGAGGAAAACAGCCTTTGTACAGAATGCCGTTGTTGAAGGGGTGGAGAAATCGACGAAGACACGCGCCGGCACAAGGAAGATAGATTTAAACGAAGAGGCGATAGCAGCTCTGAATATCCAGAAGCAGTTCACGCAATTGAAGAATGAGTTTGTTTTCGAGGATCCGCGAACTGGCGAGCCATGGGCCGGCTCTGATGCTATCCGCCAGAAAGCGTGGCGCATCATCATGCGGGAATCAAAGTTAAGGTACCGAAACCCTTATCAGACACGTCATACCTTCGCCACTATGCACATCAGCTCAGGGGCAAACCTTTTCTGGCTTTGTAAGCAAATGGGACACAAAGGCCCGGATATGCTGTTCAGAAATTACGGCTCGTACCTGGTTGACTACGATGGCCATCTGTCGAAGCCGGGGATCAAAACCGGAAGCGAATAACGGGGCAATTTGAAGAAAAATGCACGTGTAGTGCACGTGAAAAAGGATCCTTTTATGAAACCATTATCTATCATAAGGTTACGAAGATATGAACGCGGGTTCGAACCCCTCACCGCCATCATTTATATAGAAGTGCCCGGTTAACAGCCGGGCATTTTTATTTGCATTTCGCGCATACCGCGGGGGGATGAGAACCCCCGACCCGGGGTTCGACAACGGGCGCAGCCCGTTGGACAGTGGAGCCTGCGACGCTGCCCGCAGGGTGAGCGAAGCGACAAAACGGCAGGAGTGCCGTTTTGCAGCGCCGGCGCGCGCCCGAAGGGCCCGGCACAGGGATGTGCCGGGTGACATCAATCCCCCCTCACCGCCATCATTTAGATAGAAGTGCCCGGTTAACAGCCGGGCATTTTTATTTGCATTTCGCGCATACCGCGGGGGGATGAGCACCCCCGACCCGGGGTTCGACAACGGGCGCAGCCCGCTGGACAGCGGAGCCTGGCGTCATTTTCCGCGCTATTCGGTTTCCACTGCGCGGATCAGCTCCGCGCCCTGATGATGAATATTCCCTACCGCCGCACTCACCGGATGCCAGCTGAAATCCTGCTCAGGCACTGCGGCGTCGCGGGCAATCTCCTGTGCCCTTTCCGCACTGGTCTCTTCGCTGAGCCACTCATGCACCGCATCGGCGCGCAGCACCAGCGGGCGGCGGTCGTGAATATCCACCATGCCTTTATCGCTGGATGCGGTGACAATAACAAAACCTTCTTTATCGTGAGCCTGGTCAAAAGGCGCTTTGCCGATGGCCGCGAAAAACAGCGGCTGTCTGTGCTGATGATAAATAAAATAGGGCTGCTTTTTATTGCCCGTTTTTTTCCATTCATACCAGCCGTCCGCCGGCACAACAGCGCGCCCGTGCTGCCATAGCGGCTTAAACATGCGCCCGGTGGCCGCCGTTTCTCCCCGGGCGTTGATCAGCGGCGGCTTGTGCCACCACGCCGGGCCGTAACCCCAGAAAACCGGATCGAAATGCATCTCTCCCTCGCGCGCGTTAAGCAGCAACACCCGCGTGCCGGGCGCAACGTTAAATCGCCCTATCGGCTGCGGATCGAACTGAATGTCATCCGGCGCCAGCCCGAGTGAGGCGAAATAGTCATCTCTGCTGCTGTACTGCGCAAAGCGTCCACACACAAACACCTCCTGTTCGGGGTTAACACGGGTTGCTTTTATCGCGCGGCATGTCGCCTGTCAGACTGATCCACGTCGGCCTGAACGGCCCGGCAGAATAGCAGATGAGCAGAGCTCGGCATGCGTCACGCTGCGCTATCCGTCTGCGCGTCATGAGGCATCGCCAGGCCATTTTTGTGGCGTACAATGTCCGCCATGACCGCCAGCGCAATCTCAGCGGGCGTTTTACTGCCAATATCCAGCCCCACTGGCGCATGAATCCGCTGCAGCTGCGCCGGCGTGAGTTCACCAATTTGCGCCAGCCGCGCCTTGCGCTTTTCGCTGTTGAGATGGGAGCCCATCGCGCCAAGATAAAACGCCGGCAGATTGACGGCTTCCATCATTGTCAGATCGTCGATACGCGGATCGTGCGTCAGCGACAGGATCGCCGTGCCGGGATGGCAGCCTTCACGCTCCAGATAGCGTGCCGGAAACTGGCGCACCAGCTTCACACCGGGAGCCAGCTCGGCGGCCATATTTTCCAGCACCTCGTCGCGATGCTCACACACCAGGGTTTCAAAGCCGAGCGCCAGCGCAAAATTGGCGCAGAAAACGGCAACGCTGGAGAGCCCGCCGATCACCAGACGCGGCGCGGCGCTCAGCGTCAGCACGATATCGTCATGACTGATGTGGGTCAGGGTGCGGCGGGTATAGGGTGCTGTCTCCAGCGACTGACAGGGATATGGCAGCGTCAGACGTTTAGTGATGGCGCGTGCGCCGGTCAGCGCATCCTCCAGCTGCTGTAAATAGCGCAGCGTGGCCGCACCGGCAGGCAGCTTCTCTACCAGAATATCCAGCACGCCACCGCACGGCAGTGCGCGATCGGGGGCGAAGCCGCCGTCACCGTAACGCACCCGCTGGCTGGCCGCACTGAACGCCTGTTCACGGATGCGCGCCACGAAACTCTCCTCCACGCAGCCGCCGGATAGCGATCCGCAGTAACGGCCTGCGCCATCAATCACCATCATGGCACCAGGCGGACGTGGCGACGATCCATAGGTGCTGAGCACCGTACACAGCCAGACGGTCTGCGCTTCTGCCCAGTGTTGCGCGGTTCTGACCACCTGCACATCAAGATTCTGCATCCCCTTCTCCCTGCCTGTGCGGTTGTAACCCGCGCCCGATGCGCGGTGCGCTGTATGAATAACCACTATAGTTCATTCTCGCGATGCCGCCTGCTGCACGACGCGCAGCCTGAAGGAAAGGGGTTTGCGCAGCCGGCAGGATCAAAAAACCCGGCCGGAGCCGGGTTATGGTCAGAGCGTCAATCCGCGTTAGCTGTAAGCATGCAGCGTACGCTGGCACAGGGCCGACCGTACGCAGTCGTCTTTGCCGAAACGCACTACCCCTACCATCTCATCCTCTTCGAAGCGCGACAGCGCATCGGCCAGTCCGGATTTGACGCTGGATGGCAGGTCGCACTGGGTGATATCCCCGTTGACGATAACGGTGACATTTTCCCCCAGGCGGGTCAGGAACATCTTCATCTGCGCAGCGGTAACGTTTTGTGCCTCATCAAGGATCACCACCGCATTTTCAAACGTGCGTCCGCGCATATAGGCGAAGGGCGCGATCTCTACCTTAGCGATTTCGGGTCGCAGGCAGTACTGCATAAAGGAAGCGCCGAGACGTTTAACCAGAACGTCATAAACCGGTCGGAAGTACGGGGCGAATTTTTCGGCAATATCCCCTGGAAGGAAGCCGAGATCTTCATCCGCCTGTAGCACCGGGCGCGTCACAATGATCCTTTCGATATCCTTATTGATCAGGGCCTCAGCTGCTTTCGCAGCGCTGATCCAGGTTTTACCGCAGCCGGCTTCACCGGTTGCGAATATCAGCTGTTTCGTTTCTATGGCGTTGAGATAGTGCGCCTGAGCATCATTCCGGGCTTCAATTGGTGAACGATCGCGCACATCGCGCGCCATGCCAATCGCATCCAGCCCACTCATCTGCACCAGCGAAGTGACCGATTCTTCTTCACGCTGACGATGACTGCGAGAGTCATTACGAAGCACCCGACGAGCTTCACGACGCGCTTTGATCACTGCTTTCTGTCTTCCCATAGTGGCACCTTACAGTTGGTTTCACGAATCGCGACGGATCTCCCGCGGCGATGACTTGAACGCTTTAGAGGTTTTTGTGGCTTCCTTGTAAGCCGTATTGAGACAGCGGGAAAAGTGTGCGACAACGCCGAGACGCTGACGCGCACCGGTAGAGATTCAACATTGGTTCAGAATGGATGAATGAAAAAAGAAGGAGATTTTTCGCCGGAAGGTTATCCCCCGCAGCGAACTGCGCGTGCAAACGTCTATTTAACTGTCCGTTAAAGGACCGGGTCATGCGCGAACTCCAGTGGGCTAAGCCACACGACTAACAACGCTTATGATTAAAGTGAATCATATTAGTGGTAATTTGCAACAGCAATTTTACCGCTGATGAAAGAAAAGGATTTCTCTTTCACCTGCGCGCCGCCGCGATAAATTACATTCTCATTAAAAAACAGGGTGATAGTTTATTCAGGCTGACATATATTTTTTCAGAACTTTCACCCGCAGATGACGAAGCGCGGGAAATTTAAGCAGAATTAAACAATTACGCCCGGTAACATTGCGTCAGCCGGGCGTTGCTTATTAATTAATCAGGCCTGCAGCAGCGACTGGCCCAGATAATGGTTTTCATCCGGTACGCCGGGCAGAACAAAAAAGTATCCGCCGCCGGTCGGGCGAATATATTCTTCCAGCGCTTCACCGTTCAGCCGTTTTTGCACGGTAATAAACCCTTTGGTTAAATCATGCTGGTAACAGATAAACAGCAGCCCCATATCCAGCTGCCCGGCCGCGGTAATACCGGCTGAATAACTGTAACCACGGCGCAGCATCAGGCTGCTGGCGGTGTCGGGCGTGCGGGGGTTAGCCAGCCGGATATGGGCATCCAGCGCGATCACCCTGCCCTCAGGATCGTTACGGTAATCCGGTACATCATGCTCATGCTGCATGCCAAGCGGCGCACCGGATAACTTTTCCCGGCCGAAGATGGTTTGCTGCTCGCCCAGCGGCGTGCGATCCCACATTTCTACGTGAAAGCGGATAATGCGTACCGCCTGGTAGCTGCCACCGCGCGCCCACGCCGGCTCCGGCTGATCGGCAGTGACCCACAGCATCTGATTCATCAGCGCGGCATCGTGCGTATCCGGATTCGCGGTACCATCCCGGAAGCCCAGCAGATTTATCGGCGTCTCTTTGCCCCGGCTGCGCGCGGCGTGATCGGGGATAAAACCCTCGCGTCGCCAGCGCACCGCCAGCAGATCTGGCGTATGCTTGATGATATCGCGCAGCGCATGAATCACCGTATCCTGGGTGTTAGCGCAGATTTGCAGCAGCAGATCGCCATGGCACTGCGCAGCATCCAGCGAATCATTAGGAAAGCGCGTCATGCTCTGCAGCTGCGCGGGTTTATGCGCGCTCAGGCCAAAGCGTTCATCAAACAGCGAACTGCCGACCGAGAGGGTTATCGTCAGGTTATCCGGCACAATGGTGGCGCCAAGAATACCGGAATCCAGCGGCGGCAGTCTGGCATCACGCGCCGCAGGTGCCGGTCCGCCATGGGTAAGAAAGGCAAAGCGCTGCGTCAGCAGACGAAACAGCCGTTCCAGTTCCGCTTTGTCCGTTGCCAGTACGTCGAACGCCACCAGCATCATCGCCGCCTGCTGTGGCGTCAGAATGCCCGCCTGATGCTCACCATAAAAAGGTTGCACCTGCTGGCGCGCATCCGGTGGTACCGTACCCGGTGAAAAATCTGCTGCGGCAGCGCCGTGGAACGGGCAGCCGCCACCCAGCGCCGCAGCGCCGCCAATCATGCCCAAACCCTGCAGCAGACGGCGACGCGACGGCTGAGCCACGTCATGGTGTTTACTCATGATTAATCCAGACCCAGCGTGCCGCGCAACAGTGAGAGATCTTCCGCCAGCGTGGTAATGGGCCCTTTCAGCGCATTACGATCGGTGGTGGTCAGTTTTTCATAGGATTCAAACCCGTCCGGCGTGCGGTAGCGGGCGAGGATGCCATCCACTTTCTTAAAGTTCGCATCCACTTTCGCCAGCAGCGCCGGATTGGCTTTTTCCAGCAAGGGCCGCAGCAGATCCACAATTTTCTGTGCGCCATCAATGTTGGCCTGGAAATCTGAGAGATCGGTCCGGCTGTAGCGATCCTCTTCGCCGGAAATTTTACTGGCGGCGACCTCTTCAATCAGGCCCGCCGCGCCGCCTGCCACTTTCGCCGGCGGGAAGGCCAGCTGGCTGATACGGGTTTGCAGCGCCAGCACATCCTGATTCAGCTTCGCGGTGATGTTCTCTGCGCCTTTTGTGGTGCCATCGGCAAACAGGATTTTCTCCAGACGGTGGAAGCCGGTGAATTTGGGATCGTCGGCTTTTTTCTCAAAATCATCTTCGCGCGCGTCAATGCTGCCATCCAGATCAGAGAAGAGTTCGGCGATCGGCTCAATGCGCTCATAGTGCACGCGCGCCGGCGCATACAGCGCTTTGGCTTTTTCCAGCTCACCGGCGTTGATCGCTGCGGTAAATGCCTGGGTGGCCGTCACCAGCGCGCTGACTTCGCTCATCACATAGACTTTGTAGTCGGCAATCGGCCCGACCAGCTGCAGCACATCCGGTTTGCCAGCGGCAGCCGTTTGCTGCGCACCGCCCACCACCAGCTTGCCTTTTGGATTGGTGAGCAGGCCGCAGGTCATTTCATAATCGCCGGCTTCCAGCGTGGCGGTGAGCTTCTGGCTGAAGCCGGGCGCGATATTTTCACGCTCTTCCACCACCATGACTCCTTTCAGGATTTCCCACTCCAGCGCTTTCTGGCTTTGGTTCCTGATAATGAACTGCGTTTTGCCTGCCGGCACGTTAAGCGTCATCGGCTCGCACTGTTTGTCAGTCACGGTGACGGTGACCTGCGGGATCTCTGCAGCCGCAACCGTCCCGGAGAGCGCCAGCAGAGAGATCAGCAGCGCCTTACGGCGAAAATGAATCGTCATGGTGTTATCCCTGTTAAATGAAGGAGCAGGCGCGCGCAGCGCCTGAAAAATTACCGTGTGGCGCGCGCGGCGCCGGTCGCCGGTCGGGCCGGGAAAAAGAACAGCAGCAGCGCCGGAACCAGATACATCAGCCACATCGCCACTTCGCTGACGCTAGGCGCTTCCTGGTAACCGAGAATACCTTCCAGCAGCGTGCCGATAACGGAGTGCGTGGAAAGCAGATTGCTGAAGTCAAAAGCCGTGCTCTGGAAGTGATTCCATAAACCCGCTTCGTGGAAGGCGCGGATCGCTCCGGCAGCCAGTCCGGCGGCCACCAGCAGCATAAACAGGCTGGTCCAGCGGAAAAAGTGCGCAAGGTTAAGACGGATACCGCCATAGTAGAGCAGCATGCCGATGACCACAGCGCTCAGCAGCCCCAGCACGGCGCCGGCGGGCGGCGCATAGCCAACATCCTGGGTGAACGCTGCCAGCAGGAAGAACACGGACTCCAGCCCTTCGCGCGCCACGGCGAGAAAGACCATCAGTACCAGCGGGAAGCCGCTGCCGCCTGATTTCTGCAGCGCCTGGTCAACCGATTTTTCCAGCGTGGCTTTCATATTGCGCGCTACGTTACGCATCCAGAACACCATGGAGGTCAGGATCACCACCGCGATCACCGCAACAATGCCCTCAAACAGCTCCTGCTGTTTCTGCGGAAACTCGCCGGTGGTGGCGTTGATAAACAGTCCCAGCGCCAGACAGAGCGCAGCCGCGATAAACACGCCGGCCCACATGGCCGGGAACCAGCGGGTACGCTGAGTACGTTTCAGGTAGCTGGCTATCAGGCTGACAATAAGCGCAGCTTCCAGCCCTTCACGCAACATGATGAGAAACGGAACAAACATCACCAACCTCTTAAATGTTTAGCGGGGTAAACCTAAGGTAAAAATACGTAAAGTGCGAACGATATCGATTATCATTACCGCGCCAGAAAATACAAGTCACTGTGCGAAATTAATTGTGTTTTGCGCTGAGCGGCAGTCCGCTCCGTGCCGCGGAACCCCTGCGCGGGCGAAGCGGTGGCAAAACAGCGGCGCTCTGCGATTAAGCGGACATAAAAAAACCCGCATCACAGCCGTGATGCGGGTGCTTTTTCCCGGATGCGGTTATTTGGCGTGATACTCCGCCTCAGCTGCAGCGAAGCGCTGCTGTGCTGCCACGGAGGGCGCCCGGCCCAGCAGGCTGAACACCACGATCGCTATGCTGGCGAAGATAAAGCCCGGAATAATTTCATACAGTTCGGCGTAGCCGTACTGCTTCCACAGCAGCACGGTGGCGGCGCCAATGACCATACCGGCCAGCGCACCGTTGCGCGTCATGCGCTTCCAGCACACGCCAAACAGCACCACCGGGCCAAAGGCGGCCCCAAAGCCCGCCCAGGCATAGCTCACCAGGCCCAGCACGCGGTTTTCCGGGTTCGCCGCCAGCGCAATCGCAATCAGCGCAATCAGCAGCACCATCAGTCGACCGACCCACACCAGCTCTTTCTGGCTGGCGTTTTTGCGCAGGAACCCTTTATACAGATCTTCCGTCAGCGCGCTGGAACATACCAGCAGCTGGCAGCTCAGGGTCGACATCACCGCCGCCAGAATCGCCGACAGCAGAATACCGGCAATCCACGGATTAAACAGAATACGTGCCAGCTCAATGAACACCCGCTCGCCGTTCTGGCTGACGCCCGCGGCCTGCTCCGGATGGTTCTGGAAATATGCGATGCCAAAGAAGCCTACCGCCACGGCCCCGGCCAGACACAGGATCATCCACGTCATACCGATACGACGCGCAGTGCGAATGGAACGGTGAGAATCCGCTGCCATGAAACGCGCCAGAATATGCGGCTGGCCAAAGTAGCCAAGGCCCCAGCCCAGCAGGGAAATGACCGCCACAAAGTTAAGCCCTTTCAGCATGTTGAGGTTCTCCATGCTCTTGGCTTCAATTACCGCCAGGGAGTCATCGAGGCCGCCGACCGCGATAATGACAATCACCGGCGTCAGGATCAGGGCAAAAATCATCAGGCTGGCCTGCACGGTATCGGTCCAGCTCACCGCCAGGAAACCGCCCACCAGCGTATAGAGAATCGTGGCGGCCGCCCCGGCCCACAGCGCGGTCTGGTAATCCATGCCAAAGGTGCTTTCAAACAACCGCGCCCCGGCTACCACGCCCGACGCACAGTAAATGGTGAAGAAAATCAGGATCACGACCGCCGAAATCACACGCAGCAGCTTGCTGCGATCTTCAAAGCGGCTGGAGAAGAAGTCCGGCAGCGTCAGGGCATTGTCATGATGCTCGGTCTGCACGCGCAGCCGGCCCGCAACGATCTTCCAGTTCAGCCAGGCCCCTGCGGTCAGACCGATGGCAATCCAGCTTTCAGAAATGCCGGAAAGGAAAATCGCGCCCGGCAGGCCCATCAGCAGCCAGCCGCTCATGTCCGATGCGCCCGCCGATAAGGCGGTGACCAGGCTGCCGAGGCTGCGACCGCCCAGGATATAATCGTCAAAATTTTTGGTTGATCGGTATGCGATAAACCCAATTAACACCATCCCAAGGATGTAAATGACAAAGGTCACCAGCATCGGTGTGCTTACACTCATACTCTCTCCACTTATTATTTAATCTCGTAAGAGAAATCTTTGACCTGCGCTATCGGAACGGGATAGCAGACAGGGCTTTACCGCATCCAGAGAAAGCGATTTCCCTTGAGGCGCGGTATCCTGCCGCAAAGGTGCGGCGCGCACAATGCATTTAACACAGCTGTTACCTGGGTTTCACCTGACTTTCATCTTTCCATGCTCACAGGTTGCGCCTGCTCACATTTCGGTTGCACCAGGCAGCCTTTTTTCCAGCGTCTTTTCAAACCGGTTGCAACATTGGCCGAAATCTTGCAGCAAGTTTTGTGCCGCTTTTAAACGGTTAACGAAAAAGTTGCCTGAAAACATGCTATCCGGGTCACATTTAACACGGTTGCACAAAGTTGCAACATGAGTGATAGTGCAGCCCACGCTGAAGTTGATTACATTCGAGGACGAGGAAATCATGGGAACCACCACCATGGGGGTGAAGCTGGATGAAGCCACCCGCGACCGCATTAAACTGGCTGCCAGTAAAATTGATCGCACGCCGCACTGGCTGATTAAGCAGGCCATTTTCAACTACCTGTCGCAGCTGGAAGCGGGTGAAGCCGTACCGGAAATCCCGCTTCAGCTTAGTGAGGCTGAGGGCGCCGACAGCGCGCCGGAAGAGACCGTGCAGCCTTTCCTCGACTTCGCCGAACACATTCTGCCGCAATCGGTCACGCGCGCGGCCATCACCGCCGCCTGGCGCCGCCCGGAGACCGACGCGGTGCCCATACTGCTGGAGCAGGCGCGTCTGCCTGCCCCGCTGGCGGAAAAAACGCATCAGCTGGCGTACAGCCTTGCCGACAAGCTGCGGCACCAGAAAGGTGCAACCGGACGCGCCGGTATGGTGCAAAGCCTGCTGCAGGAGTTCTCTCTCTCCTCACAGGAAGGCGTTGCGCTGATGTGCCTGGCGGAAGCGCTGCTGCGTATTCCGGATAAACCCACGCGCGACGCGCTGATCCGCGACAAAATCAGCAACGGCAACTGGCAGTCGCACCTTGGCCGCAGCCCGTCGATGTTTGTGAATGCCGCGACCTGGGGCCTGCTGTTCACCGGACGCCTGGTCTCGACGCACAATGAAGCCCACCTCTCCACCTCGCTCAACCGGATTATTGGTAAAAGCGGTGAGCCGCTGATCCGTAAAGGCGTGGATATGGCGATGCGCCTGATGGGCGAGCAGTTTGTGACCGGCGAAACCATCGCGGAAGCGCTGGCCAATGCGCGCAAGCTGGAAGAAAAAGGGTTCCGCTACTCCTATGACATGCTGGGCGAAGCGGCGCTGACCGCCGCCGACGCCAAAGCCTATCTGGTCTCTTACCAGCAGGCGATTCACGCCATTGGTAAAGCCTCTAACGGCCGCGGCATTTATGAAGGCCCGGGCATCTCCATTAAACTGTCGGCGCTGCATCCGCGCTACAGCCGCGCGCAGTATGACCGCGTGATGGAAGAGCTTTATCCGATCCTGAAATCGCTGACGCTGCTGGCGCGCTCTTATGACATCGGTATCAACATTGATGCTGAAGAGGCAGACCGCCTTGAGCTGTCGCTCGATCTGCTGGAAAAACTCTGCTTTGAGCCGGAGCTGGAAGGCTGGAACGGTATCGGCTTCGTGATCCAGGCCTACCAGAAACGCTGTCCGTTTGTGATTGATGCGTTGGTCGACCTGGCGCAGCGCAGCCGCCGCCGTCTGATGATTCGCCTGGTTAAAGGGGCTTACTGGGACAGCGAAATCAAGCGCGCGCAGATGGAGGGGCTGGAAGGCTATCCGGTTTACACCCGCAAGGTGTACACCGACATCTCCTATATCGCCTGCGCCCGCAAACTGCTGGCGGTACCGAATCTGATCTATCCGCAGTTCGCCACCCACAATGCCCATACGCTGGCGGCCATTTATCAGCTGGCGGGAAATAACTACTATCCGGGCCAGTATGAGTTCCAGTGCCTGCACGGCATGGGTGAGCCGCTGTATGAGCAGGTCGTGGGCAAAGTGGCCGACGGCAAGCTGAACCGGCCGTGCCGCATCTATGCGCCGGTGGGAACGCATGAAACGCTGCTGGCCTATCTGGTACGTCGCCTGCTGGAAAACGGGGCCAACACTTCCTTTGTTAACCGCATCGCCGATACCAGTCTGCCGATTGATGAACTGGTAGCCGACCCGGTTGCCGCCGTAGAGAAGATGGGGGCCAGCGAAGGTGCCGTCGGCCTGCCGCATCCGAAGATCCCGCTGCCGCGCGATCTGTACGGGGACAAACGGGTTAACTCTGCCGGTCTCGACCTGGCCAATGAACACCGTCTCGCTTCGCTCTCCAGCGCCCTGCTGAGCAGTGCCAGCCAGCCGTGGAGCGCTGCACCGCTGATTGACGCTGAACCGGATGAAGGCGAAAGCCGTCCGGTGATCAACCCTGCTGCGCCGGCGGATGTGGTGGGCAGCGTCCGTGACGCCACGCCGGCGGAAGTCTCACGCGCGCTGGATGCCGCCGTCAATGCCGGCCCAATCTGGTTCGCCACGCCGCCGCAGGAGCGCGCTGCCATTCTGGAACGTGCCGCTCAGGTAATGGAAGATCAGATGCAGCAACTGATTGGCCTGCTGGTGCGTGAGGCCGGGAAAACCTACAACAACGCCATTGCTGAAGTGCGCGAAGCGGTGGATTTCCTCTACTACTACGCGGGCATGGTGCGCGATGATTTCGATAACGAAACGCATCGTCCGCTGGGGCCGGTGGTGTGTATCAGTCCGTGGAACTTCCCGCTGGCGATCTTTACCGGTCAGATTGCTGCCGCGCTGGCGGCGGGTAACAGCGTGCTGGCCAAGCCGGCCGAGCAGACGCCCCTGATCGCCGCTCAGGCGGTACAGATTTTACTGGATGCCGGCGTACCGGCTGGCGTACTGCAGCTGCTGCCGGGCGATGGCGAAACCGTTGGTGCGCAGCTGACGGGTGACGAGCGCGTCCGCGGCGTCATGTTCACCGGTTCGACCGCGGTGGCGACCCTGCTGCAGCGCAATCTGGCTGGCCGGCTCGATCCACAGGGACGCCCGACGCCGCTGATTGCCGAAACCGGCGGCATGAACGCCATGATTGTTGACTCGTCTGCCCTGACCGAACAGGTGGTGGTGGATATTGTCGCGTCGGCCTTCGACAGTGCCGGTCAGCGCTGCTCGGCGCTGCGCCTGCTGTGCATCCAGGACGATGTCGCTGACCACACGCTGAAAATGCTGCGCGGGGCGATGGCCGAGTGCCGGATGGGCAATCCTGAGCGTCTCTCCACGGATATTGGCCCGGTGATTGATGCCGAAGCAAAAGCCAATATTGAACGCCACATTCAGGCGATGCGTAACAAAGGCTTCACCGTGTACCAGGCGGTGCAGGCGCATCCGCAGGACAGCAAAGAGTGGCAGAGCGGCACCTTTATCAAACCGACGCTGATTGAGCTGGATCAGGTCAGCGATCTCGATAAGGAGATTTTTGGCCCGGTGCTGCACGTGGTGCGCTTCACCCGCAACAGCCTGCCGCAGCTGATCGATCAGATCAACGCACTCGGCTATGGCCTGACGCTGGGTGTGCATACCCGTATTGATGAGACGATTGCTCAGGTGACTGCCGGAGCGCGAGTGGGCAACCTGTACGTTAACCGCAATATGGTGGGTGCGGTGGTCGGCGTGCAGCCGTTTGGCGGCGAAGGCCTGTCCGGCACCGGTCCGAAAGCCGGTGGACCGCTTTACCTGTATCGTCTGCTGGCGAACCGTCCGGATGGCGCGCTACGCCTGACCTTTGATCGTCAGGATGCGGAGCGTCCGGTGGACAGCAGCGCGCGGGCACAGCTGCTGACTGCCCATCAGGCTCTGCAGAATTGGGCGCAGGATAAACCGGAGCTGCTGGCGCTGTGCCAGCGTTACGAAACGCTGGCACAGGCCGGAACCGTCCGCCTGCTGCCGGGGCCAACCGGCGAGCGCAACACCTTTACCCTGCTGCCGCGCGATCGCGTACTGTGCATCAGTGATAACCAGCAGGACGCGCTGATCCAGCTGGCGGCCGTGACCAGCGTTGGCAGCCAGGCCCTGTGGCAGGATGATGCACTGCATCGTGACCTGCGCAACGCCCTGCCTGCCGCGGTGCAGCAGCGTATCGAACTGGCGCGTGACGTGCTGGCGGCGGAATTCGACGCGGTGATTTACCACGGCGATGCCGACCAACTGCGCAGCCTGTGTGAACAGATTGCCGCACGTGACGGCGCGATTGTCTCGGTGCAGGGTTTTGCCCGCGGCGAAACCAATCTGCTGCTGGAGCGTCTGCTGATCGAACGTTCGCTGAGTGTGAACACGGCTGCGGCCGGCGGAAACGCCAGCCTGATGACCATCGGTTAACGCATTCTCTCTCCCAGCGGGCGGCCCATCCGGGCCGCCCTTTTTTATGCCGCTGATTTACTGCGTTTCCAGCCAATCAGCGTCGGGAAGATAAACAGCGACTGCCCCAGCCCGCGGTTGGTCAGCGACCATACCGCCACCGAACACAGCGAACAGATGCCCACAATCGCTACCGGGTAGAAGCAGGCCCACAGCAGCGAAAACCACGCCTGTTCAAACAGATGATGGCGCTGTGCAAACAGAATCGCTGACATGCCAAAGAACTCAATGAAAATGCGGTGGATTACGTAGATCTGCAGCGTGTTACGCCCCACCCAGTTCATCCAGCGCATGGAAAAATGCTGGTTCAGCCAGCGGCAGGCCGCCACGCTGAACAACACCGCCAGAGTGCACATAAACAGGCTCTTATCGAGACCAAAAATCACATGAATGCCGGCCAGCGCCGCCAGCAGCGACCAGGGCAGAACGTTTTCGCGGCGCAGTTCACTCAGGCGCAGCATCAGCGGCCCGCGGAAGGCACCGAGCAGGAAAAACAGGAAATATTGCGCCAGACTCTGCGGCCCCCAGTACGGAATGATTTTTTCCGCCGCCAGGTAGTTCAGCACCACCGCCACCGCCAGCAGCGCCACTTTATGCTGACGGAAAATCCTCGCGCACAGGAAGTACAGCGCCAGGCCGTAGAGATACCAGGAGGTGCTCATCGCCATAAAGGTCAGCTTGAGAAACTCCAGCAGTGAACCGGCATAGGCGGCGTTCAGGTTTTGCGAAATGCGCTGACCGGTGATCTCGGTTGAGATACCCACAATCGACCACCACTGAATAAAGCCCCACAAAATATAGAGATAGAACAGGTTGGTGATGCGGCTGGTAAACACCTGTTTCCAGGGCCGGTTGAGAATGCCATTGGTCGCCAGTAAACCGGAGACAAAGAAAAAGGCGGGCATACGCAGCGGGGATAATACAGTATTAAACTGCACCCATATTTCTGCCGGTATCCAGCCTGCACTCAAATAATTAACGGTCGTTTCAAATCCGGGTAATACGGTGTGATACAACACCACCAGCAATATGCAGGCCCCTTTCAGGGTATTGACCCATGCAATATCTTCTTTCCTGGCGTTATTCATAAATATGACTCCCGCTGCTGTGTAGGACGTAGAGAAAAAGCGTGATATGCGGTGCTGACGCGGTTATGGTTTTTAAACGATTATTCAACAAGCCCATCGCACTGACTCTAGCGAAAGTCTTAAAACTTTTTTACTGGCCCTGATATAACAATACTTTACAGTAGCGGAGGCGCATTGACCGGCTGCAGGCACAGCGTTTTCCTGTGGAATTTCAGCCAGCCACGCCCTGCCCGGCTCGCGGTTACGCTGCGCTAACGGGAAAATAAATTAAGAACATTCCGCCGCCTGACCAGCCAGGATAAAATTCACTTTTGCGCCGCCATAAAATAGATGCAGCAAAAGGTTAATCTTATATTTAATGAATATGTTAGTGGCGAGAAGAATAAAAAAGGGCCGGTGAGCCGGCCCCTGAAATTAAGGATTGAGGAATTTATCCAGGAACTGCCGGGTGCGCGGTTGCTGCGGATCGCTGAACAGGGCTTTGGCCGCACCCTGCTCCACAATCCGTCCCTGATCCATGAAGATGGCGCGGTCGGCCACGTCACGCGCAAAGCTCATCTCATGCGTCACGATCACCATGGTGCGTTTTTCCTGCGCCAGTGCGCGAATGGTACTGAGCACTTCGCCCACCAGCTCCGGATCCAGCGCGGAGGTGGGTTCATCAAACAGAATCACCTCCGGGCGCATCGCCAGCGCCCGGGCAATCGCCACGCGCTGCTGCTGGCCGCCGGAGAGACGGCGCGGATAGCTCTCCTCTTTGCCGTGCAGGCCCACTTTTTCCAGCAGGCTGCGCGCGCGCGCCACCGCTTCCGCTTTCGGCTCGCCTTTGACGATCACCGGCCCCTCAATGATGTTCTCCAGCACGGAACGATGCGGGAACAGGTTAAAGTTCTGGAAGACAAACCCCACCTGCTGCCGCAGCTGCCGCACTTTTTCTTTCTGCTTATTCAGCCCCAGGCTGGCATCGATGGTAATGTTGCCTACCGTGACCTGGCCGCTTTCCGGTACTTCCAGCAGATTAATGCTGCGCAGCAGCGTGGTTTTACCGGAGCCGCTGGGACCGATAATCGCCACCACTTCGCCCGGCGCGACCTCAAGATCAATGCCGTGCAGCACCGTCTGGCCGTTAAACTGCTTGACCAGCTGACGTACTTCTATCGCACTCATTTTGCCTCCCGATCCTGACGATTCACGTGCGCTTCCAGGCGATTCTGCAGTGCTGACAGCACCGTTGCCATGACCCAGTAAATCAGCGAGGCCGCCAGATACATGGTGAACACTTCCAGCGTACGCGACGTAATAAGCTGCGCCTGACGGAACAGCTCCGGCACCTGAATGGTGGCCGCCAGCGAGGTGTCCTTCACCAGACTGATAAAGCTGTTACCGAGCGGCGGCAGCGCGGTGCGTGCCGCCTGCGGCAGAATCACCCGGCGCAGCGTTTGCCAGCGCGTCATGCCGATACTGGCCGCCGCTTCCCACTGGCCGCGCTCAATGGCGGCGATGGCACCGCGCAGCGATTCGGAGGCATAGGCAGCGGTGTTGAGCGACAGGCCAATCATGGCGGAGGGAATCGGATCGAGTTCAATGCCAAACTGCGGCAGGCCGTAGTAAATCATAAACAGCTGGGCAATCAGCGGCGTACCGCGAAAGATCGACACGTAAAACCGCGCCAGCCCCTTCACCGGCCAGAAGTGTGACAGGCGCATCAGCGCCAGCACAAAGCCCAGCACCAGGCCGAAGAACATGCCGCCGATACTCAGCTGCAGCGTAAACAGCGCGCCTTTAAGCAGAAAAGGTGCTGAATCCAGCACCAGTTGGAGACTTTCCTGCATTATTTCGTTACGTCCGCACCAAACCACTTGTCAGAAAGACGGGTCAGCGAGCCATCTTTCTGCATGTCGGCGATGGCGGCGTTGATCGCTTTCAGCAGATCGTCATTGCCTTTGCGCAGCGCCACACCGGCTTCCAGACGGGAGAACGCCGGGCCAGCCACCGCCATGGTGTTGCCGGTTTTCTTCACCAGATCCAGTGCAGCCAGGCGATCAACCAGAATGGCGTCAACGCGGCCGGAACGCAGATCCTGATATTTGGTCGGGTCATCATCATAGGTACGGATATCCACGCCTTTGACGTTGTCGCGCAGCCACTGCTCATAGTTTGAGCCCAGACCCACGCCCACTTTCTTGCCGGCGAGATCGGCCGGTTTGCTGATGGTGCCGGCATTTTTCTTCAGCGTCAGCGCCTGTACGCCGGAAATGGTATACGGCGTGGAGAAATCATACTTTTTCTTACGCTCGTCGGAGATGGTGACCTGGTTGATCACCACGTCAATACGTTTCGAGTCCAGCGAAGCCAGCATTCCGTCCCACTTGGTGGGTTTCAGCGCGGCTTTTACGCCCAGGTGCTGCGCCAGCGCCTGCGCGAACTCCACTTCAAATCCGGTAAGCTTGCCGTTTTCATCCTGGAAGCTGAACGGCGGATAAGTGCCTTCCAGTCCCACGCGCAGCTCGCCTTTGCTTTTCACCTGCGCCAGCAGATCCTCTGCCGCGAAGGTTTTCACGTTAACGCCCGCAACCAGCGCGACCGCCATCATTCCCATCACCAGCTGGCGACGAATCGGAGAGAAAATCATAATTACCCCATTTATTGTGATGTGTTGTGATTGTTGTGTGCCTGCTTAGCCTGGCGCGATGCACGGTGCCAGGCGTGAATCCCTAACCGCCGGATTATAATCTTTTTTTTGCGCTTGTCTCAGACCGAAGGATGATAAGCAAATAACGCCGGTGCGCCGCCGGTATGCACAAACAGCAGCGGACCTTCGCGGCGGAAGCGGTTCTGACTGATGCCGTCAATCAGGCCCGCCATGGCTTTGCCGGTGTAGACCGGATCCAGCATGATGCCTTCCAGCCGCGCCAGCAGCCGTACTGCCTCCATGCCTTCGTCATTGGGCTCGCCATAGCGCGGAGCAAAGTACTCATCCCACAGCGTGACCGGCGCCTGCGCGCTGACCTCCAGCTGCGCGGCCAGCGGGGCACGAATGCGCTCGACCACCGGCAGCTGCGCGTCAACAGTGCGCGAAACGGTGACCCCGACCAGTTCGGTGGCAGGCAGCAGCTGCTCCAGCCCGACCGCCAGCCCGGCGTGGGTGCCGCCGCTGCCGGAAGCCACCACAACCGCAGCAAAATCGACCACGCCTTCGCTCTGATGCGCGATCTCCTGCGCACACTCCACGTAGCCAAGCGCACCGAGTACGCTGGAGCCGCCTACCGGCACCACATACGGGCGAAAGCCCTGGGCTTCAAGGCGCTCCGCCTGCGCGGCCAGCTGCGCGGCGGGATCGTGCAGCGCGTCGACGACGATCGCGTCAACATCCATCAGATCCAGCAGCAGGCGGTTGCCGTTGGTCAGGTAATTTTCGGCGGTGGTGCCCAGTGGGTTTTCCAGCAGCGCTACGCATTTGAGGCCAAGACGCGCCGCAACGGCGGCCGTCTGCCGGACGTGGTTGGACTGAATCGCGCCGGCGGTCAGCAGCACATCGGCGCCTTCACGCAGCGCTTCCGCCGCCAGAAACTCCAGCTTGCGCAGTTTATTCCCGCCAAGTGCGACCGGCGTAACGTCATCGCGTTTGATAAAGATATCGCGTCCGAGATAGTCAGACAGGCGTGGCAGATGTTCTAACGGCGTGGGCGCACCGAGAAGTTCAAGACGGGGGAACTGGTGCAAAAGATGCAGGGACAATGCAGCCTCCATTCGGGCAATGTGCAGTTATCCATACAGTGTTGCAGAAGATGACGCAGGGCGCATCCGGAATTACGCGCCGATGGCCGCCGGCGGCTGACAGGCAGGTCAGCCACCGGGGCGAAATCACGCTCAGCTGCGCTGCCAGCCTAAAAACTGATCATATTTACGCAGCGCGATGCGGTAGTTGTTGTTACCGGCATCGGGCAAATCATTCTCCAGACATTCATGCCAGCTATTGCCCCGTAATCTTTCGGCCGGGAAATTTTTCGCTTTCAGCATGTCATCCAGACGACGCAGTCGTACCACATATTCACGAATCGTACTGTGACTCATTTCGGTCTGCTCAAACAGATATTGTTTGAACGCCATAATGTCGAAGTAATTCGGATGGGTATTACAAAAAATATCGCTGCAGAAACGGCACAGTGCCGTCAGTTCTGGCTGAAGTTTCATCCAGACCTGATCATCAATCATCTGGTCCATCCGTGCGATGGCCTCTTTATTGATGATCTGGCCACGGAATACTAACGCCATGCGATCTAAAACTTTGCCACAATGTGAACAGTTGCTCTGGCTGTGTTTATAGTCTTTAAGATAGCGACTTAACGGTCTGGCTTTGACTTTGGCTCCCATTGCTGAGTCCCCGGTGTTATTATTTTTGGTTCCCCAGGAACTGAGTCCATCAGCGCGCTCCCGTTAACCGGGCTCGCAGGCGTTTGATCGCCTGACTGTGCAACTGGCTGACGCGGGATTCTCCCACTTCAAGCACCGCGCCAATCTCTTTCAGGTTCAGTTCTTCCTGGTAGTACAGTGTGAGCACCAATTTTTCGCGTTCGGGCAGCGCCTCGATCGCTTCAATCACGCGTTCACGCAGGTTTCCTTCCATTAACTGATGCAGCGGGTTAGCTTCCTCATGGCCCTCTGTCACCAGTTCCGCACTGTCGCCGTGTTCTTCCCGATACTCGTCGTAGGAGAAGAGCTGACTATTATTGGTATCCAGCAGAATCTGCCGGTACTCTTCCAGTGATACATTCAGACGCTCAGCCACTTCCTGCTCGGTCGCCGCGCGCCCCAGCGCCTGCTCTACCTGATGCATAGCGCCGGCCACCTCACGTGCGTTGCGTCGCACGCTGCGGGGAGCCCAGTCGCGGCTGCGCAACTCATCCAGCATTGCCCCTCTGATGCGTTGTACTGCGTAGGTGGTAAAGGCGGTGCCCTGCAGCGCGTCATAGCGCTCCACGGCATTCAGTAAACCGATGCCACCCGCCTGTAACAAATCATCAAGCTCAACGCTGGCTGGCAGACGTACCTGCAGACGCAGCGCTTCATGCCGCACCAGAGGGACGTAGCGCTGCCAGAGCGAATGTTTATCCATCACGCCGTCGGCGGTATAGAGATCGTTCACGTTGACTACCCTGCGTTAATTAAGTTATCGGCATGATTATCCAATTCTGTAGAGGTTTCGATTGGCAGAATAGGCAGGCAAAAGCAAGGTTATTTCAGATTTGTAATGAATGGCGGTGGATCGCACCGCCAGCGCGGGATCGATCAGCGCAGGTTGCGCAGGCGCTGCCTTGTGCCGGGCGGCACGGCGTCCCACAGTACGCAGGTTTTGCCCTCCAGCGCCTGATAAAAGAGGCTAATGGACGCGTCGCTCTCCAGCGCGTGATTAAACAGCACCTGACCCGTTTCCGCATCAATGCTTATCATTTTATTGATAAACAACCGCTGCAGATCGCTGCGCAGAAATAAGCCGTTATCCACGCTGTTATCGGCGAGAAAGCCCTCTTCGTTCTCCTGGGTGTCAATATGACAGGCTTCCACCCACGGCCAGCTGTGCCGCTCCGTTAAGCGCGTACCGGTAATAATACAGGCCCCGTAGCGCGCCCTGACGGCGGAACTGAACTCTGCCTGGCTGGCGCGCTGCAGCACCCGGGCTTTCACCCGCCGCCCGACCTCGGTGCCGGGCATCACCGCCGCCGGCATTTTCTGCTGCGGCGTGCTCAGCACCACCAGAAACTGAATGCGGCGCGACAGCGGAAAACAGGGATGCGCCTGCCGGTCAAACAGCTGCCAGTACTCCTCTTCTTCGGTCTGACGCATCAGCACCAGCTTGTAGCCACGGCTGCTCAGCAGATTCTGTGCCGCAGCGGAGCTGGGATCGAGCATGGCGTAGACCTGCGTTTCGCCAATCACCTTCCAGCGTCCGCTCTTGCGTCCGTCGTCATTGCGCCGGAAATAGAGAAACGTCTGGCCGGTCTTCAGATAGTGCTCAAAGCGGCGCAGATAATTTTTGCGTTCATTATCATCAGAAACAATCAGCAGGTCTTCCAGCGGACTGTTGAGCTCCTGCTGGGCGAAGACCGCGCGGATGATCAGATGACGGTAGCTGGTGGACGGGCTCAGCAGGCCGCGCGCGGTGAGTTCCTTCTCTTCCGGGTGCTGCTGCGCGTAGCGCAGGGCAATCTCCTCGAAGGTCAGCAGCTCACCCGGTAACAAGTCATAATTGAAGCGCATAGACACCCCAGAAAAAGAAAAAAGTACGACGAAAAAATTCGAGTGGTTCTGAGTGGTGTTATCGGCAGAGCGCCGGTGAGCTGTAATCCGGCGGTGATTTTGCGACGCTTGTCATGCCGCACCAGCAATCCGCCGTCGCCGGCCAGGCAGATTTGCATTAACGCAGCATGAAACCCCGGCCAGCCCCCTGCGCCCTGTACCGCTTATCCCCGGCATTACCGGCTTTTTTACTGGTTATTCGCGCCATCAATTCCCCGCTTCCCCCCTTATTCTCAGGGCATCGCTCTGCGGGTAGCAGAGAACAGGAATAAGGAAGGCGATGATGAAAGGTATAGTGCTGGCGGGTGGCACCGGCTCCCGTTTACACCCCGTGACCTGCGGCGTGTCGAAACAGCTATTGCCGGTATATGACAAACCGATGATCTACTATCCACTTTCCGTCCTGATGCTGGCCGGTATTCAGGATATTCTGGTCATCACCACGCCGGACGACCTGCCCGCGTTTCAGCGCCTGCTGGGAGACGGCAGCCATTTTGGCGTGAATCTGCAGTATGCCGTGCAGCCCTCGCCGGACGGCCTGGCGCAGGCGTTTATCATCGGCGAATCCTTTATTGCGGGTGAACGCTGCGCGCTGGTGCTGGGCGACAATATCTTCTTTGGTCAGAGCTTTGGCCGAACGCTGGAAGAGGTGGTGGCACGTCCTCAGGGTGCCACCGTGTTTGGTTACCGCGTGATGGACCCGGAGCGTTTTGGCGTGGTGGCGTTTGATAAGCAGTACCGCGCGGTGTCGATCGAAGAAAAACCGGCGCAGCCGAAATCGAGTTTCGCGGTCACCGGCCTCTATTTCTACGATAAAAACGTCTGTGCCATGGCGCGCGAGGTGCGTCCGTCACCGCGCGGCGAGCTGGAAATTACCACGCTCAACCAGATGTATCTGGAGGACGGCCTGCTGAATGTTGAAGTGCTGGGCCGCGGTTTTGCCTGGCTCGACACCGGCACCCACGATAGCCTGCTGGAAGCCTCTCACTTCATTCACACCATTGAAAAACGTCAGGGTTTTAAAATCGCCTGTCTGGAAGAGATTGCCTGGCGCAAAGGCTGGATTGGCAGTGAAGCAGTGCTGCAGCGTGCATCTTACCTGAGCAAAACCCAATACGGCCAGTATCTGCGACTGCTGGTGGAGGAGTGAGATGGACGTTATCGCGACCAGAATTGCCGATGTAAAAATCATTCAGCCCGCCGTGTTTGGCGATGCGCGCGGTTTCTTTCTGGAAACCTTCGAAAAGCGTCGCTACCAGCAGTTACTGGATATCGATCTTGATTTTGTGCAGGACAACTATTCCCGTTCAGCACAGCATGTCCTGCGCGGCCTGCACTTTCAGAAAACCCAGCCGCAGGGCAAGCTGGTGCGGGTGGTGCGCGGTGAAGTGTTTGATGTGGCCGTGGACATTCGTCCTGACTCACCCACTTTTGGCCAGTGGGAAGGCATTGTGCTTTCTGAAACCAATAAAACCCAGCTGTGGATCCCGCCGGGACTGGCGCACGGCTTCGTGGTGCTGTCTGAGATCGCCGATTTTGAATACAAATGTACTGATTACTACGCGCCACAGGATGAAGCCTGTCTGATGTGGAACGATCCTGATATCGCCATTCAATGGCCTGTAACCCTGCCGCAGCTTTCGGCAAAAGATCAACAAGGACTTTCTCTGCAGGAGTTAGTGCAATGCGCGTTTTGTTAACCGGTGCTTACGGCCAGCTTGGCCGGAGTTTGCTGGATCGGGTACCGGCTGCGTGGGTGCTGCTGGCCTGCGGCTCGGCGGAATTAGACATTACCGATCGTGCTGCGGTTGAGCGGGTGGTGAAGAAATTCCGCCCTGATGTGATCCTAAACGCGGCGGCTTATACCGCCGTGGATAAAGCAGAAACCGATCGCGTCCGGGCAATGAAGGTCAACGCCATTGGTCCGGAAAACCTCGCGCTGGCGGCGCGTGATGTGGGGGCCCGCCTGATCCACATCTCAACCGATTATGTGTTTGATGGCAGCAAAAAAACGCCTTACCTTGAAAGCGATCAGCCCTGCCCGATTAACTTCTACGGCCTGAGCAAGTGGGAAGGTGAAAAGCGGGTGTTTGCCGTGCTGCCGCAGGCGATCGTGATTCGCACGTCGTGGGTGTTCAGCGAATACGGTTCTAACTTCGTGAAGACCATGCTGCGTCTTGCCGCCACGCGCACTGAGCTCAGCGTGGTGAATGATCAGGTGGGATGCCCGACCTACGCCGGCGATCTGGCGATGGCGATGATCGCGCTGGCCAGCGCGGAACAGGCGCAGGGGATCTACCATTACTGCGGCGATGTGGCCGTCAGCTGGTGTGAATTTGCCCAGGCTATCTTCGTGGTGACGCAGCAGGATACCGTGGTAAAAGGCATCAGCAGTGGGCAATACCCGACGGCTGCCGTGCGGCCGCTGAATAGCGTGATGAACTGCACGCGTCTGCAAGAGGCCGGCGTGACGCCTTCCGACTGGCAAGCCTGCCTGCTGCTGGCCCGTCTCTCCCTCTCTTCCGTCTTTACCCCGCCCGAACCGGGTGTGAAGGTGCTGCACTAAGGCCAGAAAAGGGCGTCTCAGACGCCCTGCAATTCGTGCTTCCGCAACGAATCCGTTTCCTGATGCGGTCGCGCCCGGCGACGTTTCCCCTGCCGCCGTCTTCACCCTGACCGCGCCGGATACCCGGCACCGACATAAAAAAGGGCGTATCAGACGCCCTGCAATCCGCGCATCCGCGGCGAATCCATTTTCTGATACGGTCGCACCCGGCGGCATTTCCCCTGCTGCCGTCTTCACCCTGACCGCGCCGGATGTCCTGTCCCATGCAAAAAAGCGTCTCAGACACCCGGCAATCCGCGCATCCGCGGCGAATCCGTTTCCTGATACGGTCGCGCCCGGCAACGTTTTCCCTGCCGCCGTCTTCACTCTGGCCGCGCCGGATACCCGGCACCGACATAAAAAAAGGGCGTCTCAGACGCCCTGTGGTCAGCTCACCAGCGGCAAATCGGTTTTCTGATGCTGATGTGCCAGGCTGCGTATCATCGCCACAATACTCTCAACCACCTCCAGCGCCAGCCCCGGGAACACCGGCAGGCAGAGCACGCGACTGGACATGCGCTGCGCCACAGGCAGCATTGTTTCATCGGCGCTGGCCAAATTGCGATACATCGGGAAGCTGGTGATAAGCGGATAGAAGTAGCGGCGGGCAATGATATTTTGCTCACGCAGATGCTCATAGAGCGCGTCGCGGCTTACCGGATACGCATCGGTCACCATCACCGGCAGATAGGAGTAATTCCACTCCACGCCGGCCGGAATCGTCAGCAGCTCAATGCCGTCAATCTCTGCCAGCAGCTGATGATAATGCGCCTGAATACGGGCGCGTTCCGCTAAGGCGCTGTCGATATGCTTCAGCTGCAGCAGACCAAACGCGGCCTGCACTTCATTCATTTTGCCGTTAATGCCGGTCGCCACAATGGTGGTCTCATCGGCAAAGCCGAAGTTTTTCAGGTAATCAATGCGCTTTTTCATTTTGGCGTCACGGCAAATAATGGCACCGCCTTCAATGGTATTAAACGCTTTGGTGGCGTGGAAACTCAGTATCGAAAGATCGCCATAATTGAGGATGCTGTTGCCCTCTTTCCGCACGCCAAAGGCATGCGCCGCGTCATAGATCACCTTCAGCCCGTAGAGATCGGCAATGCGCTGGATTTTGTCAACGTCACAGGGATTGCCATAGCAGTGCACCGGCAGGATGGCCGTGGTCTGCGGGGTGATCGCCTGTTCAATTTTGCTCGCATCGATGTTGCAGCTGTGCGGATCGATATCCACAAACACCGGCGTTAAGCCATTCCACAGCAGCGAATGCGAGGTGGCAACAAAGGAGTAAGGCGTCGTGATCACTTCACCGGTGATACGCAACGCCTGCAGCGCCGTCAGCAGTGCCAGCGTCCCGTTGGTAAACAGGCACAGGTGTTCAACGCCCAGATAGCGCGCCAGCTCCTGTTCCAGCTGCTGGTGAAAAGGCCCGCCGTTGGTCAGAATTTTATTCTGCCAGATCGCCTCCAGATACGGCACAAACTCCTCCAGCGGCGGCAACAGCGGGCTGGTAATATAAACGGGTTTCGTATTCATACTTTTACCTCAGCGGCGTCAGGGGATTACGCCTGCCCGCAGTCGAAGGTGATTAATAAGGGTGCAGGTTGCAGACACGATTGCAGCAACCTTTGCCAGTCATGGAGTGAGCAGCCGCTTCTTTCTGCGTCCCCACTCACCCGCCGCCTGGCGACCTGCTGCTGCCAGCAGGCCGGTTATCCGGTTTACTGTGTCCAGGCCGCGGCCCAGGCACGCAGATTTTCCCCGTCGAGCATCCAGTGCTGGCGGATCTCCTGCTGCAGCGTGGCGCCCATGCGCGCGCTGGCCTGCGGATCGGCAAGGTGCATGTTGATGGCGTCCACCCACTCTTTATGGCGGTTTTTCACCCGCGTCACCGTCAAATCTCCGCGGTAACACGCCACGTCGCTGCAAATCACCGGAATACCACAGGCACCGTACTCCATCAGGCGCAGGTTACTTTTGCAGGTGTTGAAGAAGTTATCTTCGACCGGTGCCAGCGCTAAATCGAGATTCAGCGAAGCCAGTTTGGCCGGGTAGCGCTCAATCTCGACGCCATGGTGATATTCATGAATATAGGGCTGTAGTTTGGCCGGGCACATGCCAAAGAAGACCCACTCCACCTGATCTTTGAAATGGCGTACCACATCCACAATCATCTCCAGATCGCCGGTATGGCTGGAGCCACCGGCCCAGCCGACGCGCGGTTTTTTCCCCTGCCCGCGCAGGGACTGGAGCTGCCCCCACCAGTCATGCGACAGGCGGTTTTTCCGCACCACGATATCGGGATGCATGCCGGCAAACGCCTCTGCCAGCGGCTCGGTGGAGACCACAAAGCGGTCCACATAGCTCAGACTGCGGCGCATCAGCTTTTTCACATCGTTACCAAACTGTGCACGGTGGTGATTCTTCAGCGGGATATTGGGCAGATAGTCATCCAGCTCATAAATTTTGAACGCCTGACTGTGCCGGCTGATGTTATCCAGCCACTCATGGAATTCCGGATCAATGCGGCGCTGGAACACCAGCGTGTCAGGGGCATAGCGCTGCAGCTCTGCGACATTGATCAGTGCAGTGGAAAGTTTGCCGTCAACCAGCCCTTCTGCCCGCATCGCTTCGAAAGGCTTGATGATGCGGTAGTAACCACAGCCGGCAAAGTCGGCCATATACGGCATCACCACCGGCAGCGGTCGCCACGACAGCGGTCGCCACGTCAGTTCACTGTCAGAGGAGATGCTAAAGTTCACGTTATTCAGCGTGAGGTTCGGGTTGTAGGCCGGATCCTGAGCAACCAGCCCGATCCATTTTTGCAGCTGAGCCGTCTCTTCTGCGCTGCGCGCCGCGCTATCGACCGTCTGCTCCGGATTGATCTGCCGCAGCAGCCGGACATACGGCGTCCAGACCGTCATTAAACCGGCGTCGCGCACCCGCAGACAAAAATCGATGTCGTCGTAATAGCCTAAGCTTTCATCGAAGCCGTTCAGGGCCTGGAAAACCTCCGTCCGGATCATCATCAGATCGCCGGAAACGGCGCTGTAGTTCTGATCGGCCTGCAGACGCGTCATGTGCCCGGCCAGCTCGTTGCTGTCCCCATAGAACGGTTCACCCGCCAGGCCATTGATGCCCAGCACGTAGCCCGCATGGCGCACCAGGCCGTTGGCATAAATCTGCTTCGCACCGGTGATCGCTACTTCCGGACGCTGTGCATGGTTCAGCAGGTTGTCCAGCCAGCTGTGATCCAGCACGGCCAGATCGCTGTTCAGCAGCAGCAGATAGTCGCCGCGCGCTTCAGCAGCGGCGGCATTGACCATGCGGGCGCGATGGAATTTGCCGGCCAGCTGCAGCACGCGAATGCGCGCCGGGTCAATATCCGCCATGCCGCGCAGCCAGTCGTGCTGTGCCTGAGTGCCCCCTTCGGCGGCAACCAGAATCAGCTCATAATTCTGCGAAGCGGTTTTTTCCATCAGCGAGGTCACGCAGCTCACCAGGTTCGCCAGGTGGTTGCTGATCACGATCACAATGGAGACCGGTGCCGGCCGGGCGTGTGCATAGTGCAGCTGATAGGTATTGTGCGGACTCAGGCTGACTGTGGCATCCGCGTAGCCGCGGTGCTGCAGGTGAGTGCGAATAATGGCGCGCTCTTCTTCGGCGGGCTGGCGCAGCTCGTGGGTCTGCACCAGCGGCTCGGCAAGGTGGCCGATGACGCCGAAAGGCTGCGTTTCCACGGTGCGCAGAATCGCGTCGAGTTCAAAACTCACCGGCCAGTGCGGCGCAAAGCCGCCGAGCTGCTGCAGGTACTCCCGGCGATAAAGCCAGTGACTGGCCATTCTGGCCGGATTGCTGAGCAGCAGATCGAGGTTAAAGTCCGGACGGAATGACGCCCCGACCGGCCGTCCGTTCACCGGATGCACCTCATCTGCATAGATCAGCTGGCAGTGCGCGACATCCGGCAACACCGTGCCCAGCGCCTGCAAACCGGAAGAGTAAAGCTGGCTGCCGGCACGGATAATCAGCAGCCAGTCAAATCCGCCGGCGGCGATCAGCGCATTGATCGCCGGGACGATCTGATCGTCGCGCACGTCAATACGCGCTTCCGCCGGCGGGGTAAAGGTCTGGTGCGGCGCAGCCAGCACCACCGGATGCAGGGTTAAACCGATAACCGGGCACTGCAGGCTGTTCAGGGTGGTCTGCCACGCCTGCTGGCTGGCGTGACGGGCATCAATCAGCACCCGGATGTGTGCCGCCGGCTGGTGGGCAAGGTGTTGCGTAATCAGGCGCTGGTCCAGCGGACGCAGCGTACGCTGGCGGAACCAGCGGGCAAAATAGCTTTCGGTCAGCGCATTTTGCAGCGCGCTGCTGAGGTCAAACGGCTGGAACTGCAGGGGATCGTGCAGCGGTGCGCAGCCGATCCAGCCCGTTTCCAGCGCCGCGTTATACCAGCCCAGCTGTTTAATCTCTTCCGGTAAACGCTTATGTGACTGGCTGGCGACGGTGCCATCGAGGCGCGCTTCCTGACTAATCTGTTCACGCGACACGCGCACCTGCGACAGAGACTGCGGCAGGTAAACCAGATGGCCGTGGCGCAACACGCGCAGATAAATCACCAGATCGGCAATAAACGGCAGTTCTTCATCGACCAGCGTGTGCAGCGCTTTCTTATCTTCCAGCAGCGTGCGCAGCACCGCCGTGCGCATCAGCACCGCACTCGGTTCACCAATGAAGTTGTTCAGCTGATCGGCCTGCCAGCGCGCCATATCCTGCCCATGAAACACGGCCGCTTCCTGCAGGGGGGAGACGCTGTAGAGTTCATCGTTCAGCGCTTTTCCTGTGGAATCGATACGGTCACGCTTGCCGGTTGCCATTACCGCTTCCGGCACCTGCTCAAGGGCAGCAACCAGCTGTGACACGGCCTGCGGCAGCAGGATGTCATCGTCATAAAGAAACTTAACGTATTCACCCTGCGCACGCGAAATCGCCTGGCGGAGGTTGGCGATTTCGCCTAAGGAGGGCTGATGCTTCTGATAAGCGATAGGGAACCGGCTTTCGGCCCGACAGGCATCGACAATCGCCGCGATTTTATCGTCGGGACGATCGTCGCCGATGATAATTTCGCAGTGAGGATAATCCTGTGCCAGAGCACTCTTCAGGGCCTGTTCGAACCAGGTGGCCTTATACGCGGGGATGATTATGCTTACCAGAGCGTGCGCGTTCATTGTCCGTTTTATCCTCAGCCTTAACGAAAACTTACGTCGTTGTGACGTATTAACAGGCCCAGAATACTGATCAATGCCGGAAACAATCGCGCCATTATCCGGTAAAAAAGCGGTTAATCCCGCCCATAAAAAAGGCCCCCGGTTGGGGGCCTGGTGTCGCTGCGTGAAACTTAACGCAGCAGAGACAGCATGGTCTGTGGCACCTGGTTGGCCTGCGCCAGTACTGAAGAGCCAGCCTGCTGCAGGATCTGCGAGCGGGACATGTTGGACACTTCGGTCGCGTAGTCAGAATCCTGAATACGGCTGCGCGCTGCAGACAGGTTGTTCACCGTGTTGTTCAGGTTGGTGATGGTCGATTCGAAGCGGTTCTGCGACGCACCCAGCAGGCTGCGCTGAGAGTCAACAGACTTGATCGCTGCGTCGATGTCAGCCAGCGGCGTGGTGCCGGATGCTGCACCCGATGCGCCGCCGGTCACGGCACCTTTCAGCACGTCGAAGCCTTCCGCGCTGGTGGTACGCGCGGTGCCGTTCACGGTGTCACCGGAGGTCATCGCACGGGTGTTCAGTGCGGTGCCGCTGGTGCCGGCTTTCGCCAGGTTGTAGCCATCGCTGGAGCTGATGGTGATAGCGATGGTTTCGCCGTCTTTTGAACCCACCTGGAAGTTGTAGTTGGTTGAGCCGGAACCGGTGTTCAGCACTTTGATGCCGTTGAAGTCGGTCTGCGACGTCACGCGGTTGATCTCTTCCATACGCTGGTTAACTTCAGCCTGGATGGAGTCGATGTCAGATGCAGAGTTAGAGCTGTTCTGCGCCTGTACGGTCAGGTCACGCACACGCTGTAAGTTGTTGTTGATCTCGGACAGCGCGCCTTCAGCGGTCTGTGCCAGAGAGATACCGTCGTTGGCGTTACGTGCAGCAACGGTCAGGCCATTAATGTTAGAGGTGAAGCGGTTAGCAATCGCCTGACCTGCAGCATCATCTTTTGCGCTGTTAATACGCAGACCAGAAGAGAGACGCTCAATCGCCGTGCCCAGAGACGCCTGTGATTTTGACAGGTTGTTCTGAGTCGTCAGCGACAATGTGTTGGTATTAATCACTGCCATAGCAAGTTTCCTTTATTAAGAGAAATAATTCAGCCCTTCAGGCCTGCGGTTCTTCACCGTATTAAAGTTATCGTCAGCTTCCGAAAAAACTTCACTGTTTTTAACCATTATTTCTCCCCTGCCAGATAAAAAATAAAACCAATTAACTATCAATAAATTAAATATAGTTTTCTGCGTTTTCATCCGGCCGCAGAAATAAAAAAACGGAGCCACTGGCTCCGTTTTGTTTGCATGCCTGCTGAATAATTAACGCAGCAGAGACAGCATGGTCTGTGGCACCTGGTTGGCCTGCGCCAGTACAGAAGAGCCAGCCTGCTGCAGGATCTGCGCACGGGACATGTTGGACACTTCGGTCGCGTAGTCAGAATCCTGAATACGGCTGCGCGCTGCAGACAGGTTGTTCACCGTGTTGTTCAGGTTGGTGATGGTCGATTCAAAGCGGTTCTGCGACGCACCCAGCAGGCTGCGCTGAGAGTCAACAGCTTTGATCGCGGTATCGATGTCAGCCAGCGGCGTAGAGCCGGATGCTGCACCGGATGCGCCGCCGGTCACGGCACCTTTCAGCACGTCGAAGCCTTCCGCGCTGGTGGTACGTGCGGTGCCGTTCACGGTGTCACCGGAGGTCATCGCACGGGTGTTCAGTGCGGTGCCGCTGGTGCCGGCTTTCGCCAGGTTGAACTTATCGCTGGAGTCGATGGTGATAGCGATGGTTTCGCCGTCTTTTGAACCCACCTGGAAGTTGTAGTTGGTTGAGCCGGAACCGGTGTTCAGCACTTTGATGCCGTTGAAGTCGGTCTGCGACGTCACGCGGTTGATCTCTTCCATACGCTGGTTAACTTCAGCCTGGATGGAGTCGATGTCAGATGCAGAGTTAGAGCTGTTCTGCGCCTGTACGGTCAGGTCACGTACACGCTGTAAGTTGTTGTTGATCTCGGACAGCGCGCCTTCAGCGGTCTGTGCCAGAGAGATACCGTCGTTGGCGTTACGTGCAGCAACGGTCAGGCCATTGATGTTGGAGGTGAAGCGGTTAGCAATCGCCTGACCTGCAGCATCATCTTTTGCACTGTTAATACGCAGACCAGAAGAGAGACGCTCGATCGCGGTGCCCAGAGAGGCCTGAGATTTAGACAGGTTGTTCTGAGTGGTCAGTGACAATGTGTTGGTGTTAATAACTGCCATGATGTTTATTCCTTAACAGGTAGTGGATTCAGGCCGAAAGCCCTGGGCGTTCTCGCCGTCGTGAAAATTTATCGGCAGCCGCTTCACAACCTTTAATGATGATTTTGTGAAAAAACGGCGTCAGCGATGTGACTGAACAGAATCTGACCAGTGGCCGCAAAAAAAAAGCTCCCGAAAGGGAGCTTTGTCGGTACGCCGTGCGAATTAACGCAGCAGAGACAGCATGGTCTGTGGTACCTGGTTGGCCTGCGCCAGTACTGATGAGCCAGCCTGCTGCAGGATCTGCGAGCGGGACATGTTGGACACTTCGGTCGCGTAGTCAGAATCCTGAATACGGCTGCGCGCTGCAGACAGGTTGTTCACCGTGTTGTTCAGGTTGGTGATGGTCGATTCGAAGCGGTTCTGCGACGCACCCAGCAGGCTGCGCTGAGAGTCAACAGACTTGATCGCTGCGTCGATGTCAGCCAGCGGCGTGGTGCCGGATGCTGCACCCGATGCGCCGCCGGTCACGGCACCTTTCAGCACGTCGAAGCCTTCCGCGCTGGTGGTACGCGCGGTGCCGTTCACGGTGTCACCGGAGGTCATCGCACGGGTGTTCAGTGCGGTGCCGCTGGTGCCGGCTTTCGCCAGGTTGTAGCCATCGCTGGAGCTGATGGTGATAGCGATGGTTTCGCCGTCTTTTGAACCCACCTGGAAGTTGTAGTTGGTTGAGCCGGAACCGGTGTTCAGCACTTTGATGCCGTTGAAGTCGGTCTGCGACGTCACGCGGTTGATCTCTTCCATACGCTGGTTAACTTCAGCCTGGATGGAGTCGATGTCAGATGCAGAGTTAGAGCTGTTCTGCGCCTGTACGGTCAGGTCACGCACACGCTGTAAGTTGTTGTTGATCTCGGACAGCGCGCCTTCAGCGGTCTGTGCCAGAGAGATACCGTCGTTGGCGTTACGTGCAGCAACGGTCAGGCCGTTGATGTTAGAGGTGAAGCGGTTAGCAATCGCCTGACCAGCAGCATCATCTTTTGCGCTGTTAATACGCAGACCAGAAGACAGACGCTCAATTGCGGTGCCCAGAGAAGCCTGAGATTTAGACAGGTTATTCTGAGTAGTCAGTGACAGTGTGTTGGTGTTAATAACGGCCATGAGAAATTCCTTAAATAAAAAGTTGAGGTTCTGTCGGGCTTGTGGCCCGGGGCCATTCAGCTTGCTTTGGTTATCGTCGGGGGGTGAAAAAACCTTAGAATTTTTTTAAACGCCGGAAACAGCCCCTGAACCCTTCTCTATTTGCCTTATTGTTTTTTTTGCCCGGCACTAATATTTTTCCGGTCGCTGCCGATACCTTCCCAGTGATAGTCCACTAACTAAGGATCAGAACATGGCAAGTGTCAGTAATCTTAATGCCGGCAACAGCCTGGGCTTAAGCGATCTCTATGACCAACTGCAGTCTGCAGAACAGGCTAACCTTACGCCCATCACCACGCAGCAAACCTCGTTCAAAGCGAAGCTGACGGCCTGGGGCGTGGTACAAACTTCGCTGGCGAAAGTGCAGACCGCAGCCGCCGCGCTGAAAAACACCTCTGCTATTGCTTCCACCAAAGTCAGCAGCACCAATACCGCTTTCACCGCGACGTTAGCTAACTCCGCCTCGGCGGGCAGCTACTCGGTGGAAGTAACGCAGTTAGCCAAAGCGCAGTCGCTGCTCTCGACCGCCGCCACCAGCAAAGATACCGATCTGGGTGACAGCAGCCTGGCGTCACGCACCATCACTATCAGTCAGCCTGGCCAGAGCACGCCGATGACGGTGACGCTGAACCAGGATCAGACCAGCCTGGCTGATATTCGTGATGCGATAAACAAGCAGCAGGGCAGCGTCACCGCCAGCGTGATCAAATCCGATGACAATACCTATTATCTGTCACTGACATCGCGTGATACCGGTGTCGCGAACCAGATGACGGTCAGCACCAACGATACCAAACTGGCCGGCTACATTGGCTACACCCAGGGCGGCAGCAGCAACGGCATGACCGAACAGGTGCCTGCCGCCGATGCCAAACTGAGCATCAACGGCGTCGCGATTACCCGCAGCAGCAACACCATTACGGATGCGCCGGAAGGCGTGACGCTGAACCTGACCAAAACCAATACCGGCAGCCCGGAGACCCTCTCGGTCACCAAAGATAACGCGCCGATGATTGCCGCGGTTCAGGCTTATGTGGATGCTTACAACTCGCTGCAGACCACCATTGCCAACCAGACCAAATATACGGCGGTTGATCCTGGCAGCACCACGCAGAACAGCAGCAACGGTGACCTGCTGGGTGATGGCACCCTTCGTAATATCCAGACCAGCCTGCGCTCCAAGCTCTCCAGCAGCGCACAGAGCGGCGGCAGCATTTCGCTGCTGTCACAGATTGGGGTGACGCAGGATGTCAACGGCAAGCTGACGGTAGATAACACCAAGCTCAGTAACGCCCTTGATCAGAAAGCGGCGGACGTGGTGTCGTTCCTGTCAGGCGATGGCAAAACCACCGGCTTTGCCACCCAGACCAGCAATTACCTGGATCAGGTGCTCGGGACGGATGGCTCGGTGCAGAACGCGACCGACGGCATTAACAAATCGCTGAAAAAATTATCTGACGACTACGATCGCGTTAACGCACAGATTACCGCCACTATGGCGCGCTATAAGACTCAGTTCACGAACCTGAACACGCTGGTTTCGTCGATGACACAGACGCAAAACTATCTGACGCAGCAGTTCGCCAATATGAGCTAACAGGAGTGAATATGTACGCAAAAGCGGGAATACAGGCCTACGCACAGGTCGGTGTGGAGAGTGCCGTGTTAAGTGCCAGCCCACACCAGCTGGTGGTGCTGCTGTTTGATGGTGCACTGAGCGCCATGAAAAAAGCCACTATTCTGATGGAACAGGGTGATATTCCCGGTAAAGGTCAGGCGCTGTCCAAAGCCATTAATATCATCACCAATGGTTTACGCGCCGGCCTGAATCATGAAGCTGGCGGCGACATTGCCGCCAATCTGGATAATCTGTACGAATACATGACGCGGCGTCTGCTGGAAGCCAACCTGCGCAACGACCCGGAAGCCATTGCCGAAGTGGACCGGCTGCTCAGCAACATTGCTGACGCCTGGAAGCAGATTGGCCCGAACGCAGCACAGGAAGCCTGATGATGAGTGCGCATGACGATCTGGTTCAGGGGTATCAGCAGCTGCTGAAACTCAGCAATACCATGCTGGCGCAGGCACGTGACGGGCTGTGGGATGAGCTGGTCGCGGCAGAAACCACCTATGTCAGCCGCGTCATGCACCTTGCCGGCGACCGCGATGCCAGCGCCCTGCCCGCTGCGCTGCGTCTGCAGCTGCGTCCGATGCTGAAGCAGGTGATGGACAACGAGGTGGAAATCAGACAGCGGCTGGCGGCGCGCATGGAAGAGCTGCGCTCGCTGGTGCAGCAGACCTCGCAGCAGCAAAAAGTCACCCACGCCTACGGGCGTTTCTCCAGCCAGGTACTCTATCCCAACGATCTCTGATGTGTGCTGACAGGGAGAGGCGACTCTCCCTGCCGTTTCCCCCTCCTGCCCCCCGCCGTTAAACGCATAAATACCCGCAAAAACCCGGGCTGTTCGCGCCCTTGATTTGTGTCTGCTGTGGCACAGTGACTGCACATCTGGCAGGCCTGCCGGCTTCACATTCCTCTGATAAGGTAACAAGATGCTTGAGATTGCGGATTTAAAAGTGTTTTTCCAGGAGCCTGAAGTACAGCAACAGATTGACAGCGCCTGGGATAAAGTGGGTGATGCGCTGGCGGAAGCGCAGGCGGCGCTGCCGGAAGAGCTGGCCATGGCGCGCCGGGAGCTGTCGTTTCACAGCCACGTTAAATGCCTGGGCTATCTCTGCTGGCTGCTGGAGCATAACCATGTGGCGGGCGACATCATTGAGATTGGCGTCTGGAAAGGGAAATCCACTGCGTTTATGAGTGAGATTTGCCAGCACAAACGCCGTATCATCAGCATTGACCCGATGGAGCTGGCACGGCAGGAGAGCGAACTACGCTTCTACCATGAGCGTCTGTTCCCGGAAGTACACCTGATTCGCGGCTATTCTGAACTCAGTATTGAACGGGTACAGGCGCTGAATCCGCGCACCGTTCTGCTGCATATCGACGGCGGGCATGAAGGGCGTCACGTGCTGCTGGATTTCCTGCTCTACTCCCCTACCGTGATTTCAGGCGGCTTCATTGTGTTTGATGATTACCGCGATCATCAATACTCCCCGCAGGTCGGGCCGGCGGTGGATCTGCTGCGCGCGGGCGGCTATTTCAACGGTTTTGATGTGGTGGGCAGCCTGCCGGGCTTTGAGAACAGTTACCTGCTGCAGAAACGCTGAGGCTGGCAGAACGCCCTCGTCCGCAGGATGAGGGCGTGCAGCGATTATTTCGCCGCCGTGACCGGTTTCAGAATGGCCGGTTCGATATCCTGAATCACCGCTTCACCGGGGCGCTTCGCCACCTCCTGCAGCGCCTGCTGGCACTCCATGGTCGGGCGATCGACCTTACGCAGCGTCAGGCCATCATAGTGCAGTTCACCGTTTTCAACCTTCAGCGGCATCACGCGCACCTGCCGGTTAACGTTAACCCACTCATCACCCAGCCGTGTCAGCTTACCCGGCTTGGCAATGACGCGCTGCCACTGACGGCAATCCAGCGTGTCGCCTTCGGCGCTGATAATCAGGCTGCCAATGGCCCGATCGCTGATCAGCTCTCCCTGCGGGCCGACGGTCTGCCAGTTGCCCTGCAGCGCAGCGGGCGCCGGCGTCCTGACCGCATCTTCATAACTGTTGATTTGCGCACATCCGCTCAGCGCCAGCGCGGCCAGTATCATCCACTTTTTCATCTTCGGTCCTCAGACTCGCTTCAATGGCGGCTACGTTATAATTTTTCCAGTGAGTTACGCAAGGTATCTGCGGCAAAAGCCGCGGTTTCCTGACAAGCCGCGTCGCGCACGTTACACTAGGCGGCATGTCAAACAGCAGGTACCCCGAATGAAAACCCCGCAAGAGTATTACGCGCAGGCGCGCAGCATGTTTTTTACCGCCCATCCCGATTTCCAGGCTGCGCTGGACGAGCTGACCGAAAGCGATGCCAGAGCAGCTAATCTGTCGCTGCGCGAACTGCGCGAGTGGCATGCTGAGCGTATCTATGCGGCCTTTCTGCGACAGAAAAAGCTGGACGGCATGCTGTTCTCCATTCAGCTGGCCGAACCGGACAAAGCCGTGGCCGCGGAAGCGATTGAAACCTATCTGAAATCTCATGCCGAAGCGCTGGGTATGACGTGGGAAGCGTTCTGCCTTAAAAACGATCTGTAGCCGTTCAGCAGCCGGCAAAAGCCCGGCACAACAATTTCGCAGAAAAAGTTGTACAAGTTGCAAAAAACTGTATAACTTAACGCTGACGACGACTGTCGTAGATTGTCCTTGAACGAATGGTGCGTTTGCACCGCCTCTGGAAGTGTTGCTGGATTTCCACCTCCAGAGGCTCTATTTTTTTCGTCTGCTGCTCCCCTTGATCGCGATATAGCGTGCGCGCTTTGCCCGCCACAAAAATATTTTCACTTACGCCCCACCGCCGCTTGCCCCTGTTTTTATTTACAGTATTATGGCGCTCCCACTTTAAAAACTGGATTGCCGTGATGTTTGTGGAACTGATTTATGACAAGCGCAACGTGGCCGGCCTGCCGGGCGCACGCGAGATGATTCTGCGCGAGCTGGAGAAGCGCGTGCAGCGTGTCTTCCCGGATGTGGAAGTGCGTGTTAAGCCGATGGAGCGAAACGCGATTGAGACAGATATGAGTAAAAACGACAAAGCCACAATTGCGCGGATTGTTGAAGAGATGTTTGATGAAGCCGATATGTGGCTGGTGGCCGACTAGGCCACCAGAGGAAAGGCGTTAGCTTTCCTGCTCGCTGTGGTTAATGGCGATTTCCAGATCCTGAATCACCTGATCAATCTCATCCAGCAGCTGCCCCTGCTTATTGATCAGCGTGTCGAACCGCGCGGCATACTCTTTATCTTTGTATTCCCCGGCGTCAAACGCCAGCCAGTGGCCGGAAAGGGCTTCGGTGTTGGTCTGCGCATAGTGGCGCATCTCTTTTAGCTGTGAGGTGACGTCACGCAGGTAGTCAGTTTTGGTCTTGATTGCCTCTGAATCACTCATGTTATTTTCCTTTTTGCGTTAAAAGCCAGTTAAAATAACGTCTGAATGAATAAGGCTAGCTGAATATAGCGAAGCCGCACTAAGAATAATCGGAAGCGTGTAGCGGACCGGAGGTAAAACGGACTTCCCTGTCCTGATTCTATCCCTGTAGTTAAGCGTATTTTTTCGCCAGGGCAATCAGCTCATCTTTTGCCGCGCCGCCCAGCTTCAGCACACCCTGCTCTACGAAGCTAAACGCTTTGGCAAAATCCCGCACGCCGTCCGCCACCTCGTCCCGGACGGCGCTGGCCGCCGTAGCTGGCGCGCTGGCAGAAGCTGCGTCCTGTGTCGCTGCGGCAGGTGCGCTGGCCGGGGCCGCATCCTGTGTCGCTGCGGCAGGCGCGCTGGCCGGGGCCGCGTCCTGCGTCGCTGCGGCAGGTGCGCTGGCAGAAGCCGCGTGCGGCTCTGCCGTCACCGGCTGCTGATCCTGACGGATGCCAGGCGTCGCGGCGGTTGAGGCGCCGGCGCTGGCTGAACCATTGGCCAGCGGATCCTGCGTTGCCAGCTGCTGGTCCAGATCCACCGGTGCATCAGCCGCAGCGGGCTGAGCCGCAACCTGCGGTGCCACCGCCGCGCTGTCACCCGGCGTCGCGCTGGCCGCCGGCGCGGCAGCCGGAGCCGGCGTCTCCGGGGTGGCCACGTGCGGTGCGGCCGCGGTCTCATTGGCGAAACTCTCCAGCGGTGAAAAGTCGTGATCGCTGGCGCTGCTGGTTTTTGCGTTGATAACAGTTTGGTCAGTCATAGTTTTCTCCTTCATGCTAAATAAAGACCGCAACCGCCGTTGCGCGGCTGCGATCCGCTCAGTGATTCGCATCATGGCCTCCGTTACGTTGTGCTGGCGCGGGCGTTTCTGATGCCGGTGCCGGTTTGTGTGCCGTAAGAACATCCAGTTTCTTTTGCAGCACAATCAGCTGCCCGGTCAGTTCTGCGACCCGGGCTTCGCGGCGATCGGAGATCGCCCGGTACTGCTGCCGAATCTCTTCAACGCGCTCGTTAGCGTTGTTGCTGACATAAAGAAACAGAATGGTCATTGCCACACACACCAGCGACAGCAGCAGCAGCAGGCCTCCCAGCAGCAGATGTCGCCGATGGCTTTTCACCACCCATTCACTGTTTATCTGCACCATCACGGTTCTCCTCCAGAGTAGTAATCAGTTGATTGATCTGACTGCGGAACTTATCGCTGTGATCGGATTCGGTGGTCGCCAGCAGGATGCCGAGTGCGTTTTTGATTAACCGCAAATCGGTCTCCAGCGATGAGATACGCCGCAGGTTTTTATCGTGACGAATACGCAACTCATCGTTTTCCTGGCGCATCAGCGCGTGGCTCTCCTTGAGAAGCAGCACCTGCTCTTTGTAGCTGGTGATGATCTCGCCGCCTGCGCGATTGCTGGTGACGATAGCGGCAATACCCGCCATTAACGGTTTCCAGAACACCGCTGCCGCGCCCCCGCCGAGAAGCAGTGCGCCAACGCTGGTGACCAAACTACTCTCCATGCCTCACCTCTCAACACTGGCAAGTTAGCCGAAGGCTGCACGCTGACCCCCTTGCCAGTCCCGCGGTCAGCGCCAGATTTAAGTTTACTTTAATCATTTAATTTAAGTATACTTAAGTCAACCATTGAGGAGTTGTCAAGATGATGAATAAAGAATCCACCGGCGAACGTATTCGTAACCGACGCAAAGCGCTGGCCCTGACACAACTGGCGCTGGCGAAAGAGATTGGGGTGTCACATGTGGCCGTTTCCCAGTGGGAAAAGGAGGAGACCGTGCCGCGCGGAGAGAATCTGCTGCGGCTGGCCGCCCTGCTGCAGTGTACGCCCGCCTGGATCATTGATGGTGAAGGTGAACTGTTTACGACTGCCGTTAACAGCAGCCGTATCGCCACGGTGCCGTTGCTGTCTTTGCAGCAGGCTGCGGGCTGGCTGGAAGAGTCGCGCATTGCGCTGCAGCAGCAGGCAACGCATTTTCTCTATTGCGATACACCACTCAGCGAAACGGCACTGGCGGTGACGCTGGAGGATAATGCGATGGAGCCGCACTACCGAGCAGGTGACCAGCTGATCTTTGATCCGTCACGACCTGCCCGGCCGGGTGAGGTGGTGCTGGCGATTGCTGGCGGGGAAGTGGTGGTACGAATTTATCGCCTGCTTTCAACGCGGGATGATGACACGCTGTTTGCGTTGCGCGCGCTGAATGCAGATTTTCCGGCGCTGCGCAGCGATGAACAGAGGCTGCAACTGGTCGGCAGCCTGACCGAACTGCGCCGTCATTTCGGTTAACCCGGCAGAAAAAAACCCGCGATAACGCGGGTTAAGTCGGGCAAAAACTACGGCAAAATCCTTACAGCGTGTCGGTCAGACAATCGACAATCACCTTGCCGTGGCTGTCTGTCTGCGTAATACGGTAGCTTACCGGCCAGGAACGGCGCGTACCGAGTTTGTCACACAGCCGCACGCTGCCTTTATCCTGTCCGGCGGCGCTCACAACGCGCCATTCCGTTACCTCTTCCTGCCCGCGGTTGCGCAGACGCTTCTGGCACGTGGCCACCAGACTGTCACTTAGCTCTAATTTCAAATAATCACGTAACATGTTTCTCACCTCCGGATAACGCCTGTACCATACGCCTTTCATTTATCCATTCAATCTAATTTATTTATCGATAAACCCGGTTCTGGCAGTATTATCCGGTATTTCCTCCCCTGAATTTGCTTTGCCGCTTCGGTTATCACCCTTTTTCGTAAAATAGTGGGCACTCAGTGTGTTAAGCGCTGGACAGGCCCCGCTATTGCCCTTTTACTGTAGGAACAAACACTCTTCTTTTTGGGCCGGACACTCTGCATGCTGACTACCATCCTTTATCGCAGCCACCTTTATGACCATGTTCCTGTGAAAACACTGCAGGACATGGTGGATAAAGCTAACAGGAAAAATGAGCGGTGCGATGTCACCGGCATTTTACTGTTTGACGGGCTGCACTTCTTCCAGCTACTGGAGGGACCGGATAAGGAAGTACAGGGAATTTACGATCGTATATGCCAGGACGCACGCCACCATAACCTTGTTGAACTGATGCATGATTTTGCGCCTTCACGCCGTTTCGGTAACGTCGGCATGGAGTTGTTTGATCTGCGCGAACACGAAAAATCCACGGTGTTGCAGGCCGTGCTGGATAAAGGCACCTCCCGTTACCAGCTCACCTATGACGATCGCGCCCTGCAGTTTTTGCGCACCTTTGTCGAGGCGCGCGAGAAAGAGAACTATTTTGAGATCCCGCCGGCAAATACCTGGGAATTTGTTTCAGATACGGCATCGCTGCGGGAAATCAACAGCTTCCAGCATCACGTGCAGGACTGCCGTTTTGCTTTCCAGCCGATCGTTGATCCCTTTTCGCGCCGTGTCACCGCCTGGGAGGCGCTGATCCGCACGCCGGGCGGCGGTTCACCGCAGGAGTATTTCTCGGCGTTTGGCGGTGACGCTATCTATCATGCGGATATTCAGTCGAAGAGCCTCGCTTTCAGCCTGGCGAAATCACTGGGGCTGGGCGATCAGACGCTGACCATCAACCTGCTGCCAATGTCGCTGGTGACGGTGCCGAATGCCGTTGAGTATCTGTTAAAAGAGATAGACGCCAGCGGGCTGATTCCGGAACAGATTGTGGTGGAAGTCACCGAAAACGAAATCATTTCCCGCGCGGAAGAGTTTGCCGCCGAAGTGAAAAAGCTCAAGGCGGCCGGTATCAGCCTGGCGCTGGACGATTTTGGTGCCGGTTTTGCCGGACTGTCGCTGCTGGCGAAGTTCCAGCCGGACAAAATCAAAATAGACCGTGAGATTATCAGCGATGTGCACAAAAGCGGCCCGAAGCAGGCGATTGTGCATGCGATTATCAAGTGCTGCGCCTCGCTGGAGATTGCGGTGATCGCAGAGGGCGTGGAAAAAGCCGAAGAGTGGATGTGGCTGGAAGCCGTAGGCATCAGCCAGTTTCAGGGTTACCTGTTTGCCCGTCCGCATTTCAATGGATTCCCGGTGGTCTCCTGGCCGGAGATCAGATAACCCGCAGTGCCCCGCCGTCTTTCGGGCGGCGGGCATTCAGCGTGTTTTCACCGGCTCATTGAGACGCTCGCCCAGTATCTTATATTTCATCAGTTCAAACGTCCGCTGCGTCATGGGAACGGCACTGCAGGGGCGAAACCAGCCAAACTGCTTCTGGTAAAGCCACACTTCAGGAAAGCGTTCGCCATCTTTAACCCAGTAATAGCCATCTTGCATAATCGTGCCTGTCGAAAAATTCAGTGATCAGTAAGCGATAAAGATCCGGCGCAACGCGCCCGCTGCGCCGGGATCGGGAAAACCGTCCTGACGGATCACTTTAGCAGAAAGCGGCTCAGGCGTCTTTTGCGCTGCGCTTAGCGGGAAAGGTCAGAGGGGAAAATGGCCCCTGGCACAGGGGCAAACAGGTTGAAAACGAACGTCCCTGTTTCGTCAATGGAGCAGATAACGCAGACAACTTGCTTCAGGAAGGAATATCCTCAGGCACGCGCTGAACGATCAGCTCCAGCGCCTGACGGTAAATATCCAGCTGAACCACATCCTGTTCTGATTCCAGTCTTTCCAGCAGCGCCAGAATGATATCTTTGTTACTGACCCGTAATTTTACTGCGGCCAGCTGTTTGTAAATAATCGCAATCACTTCTTTTTCGCTGGTATATTGCGGACCGGCGTTTTTAATATATTCCGCTAACTGAGACTCTGTTGATACCGATGTTCTCTGTTCCATAACAAGCCTCACGATTTGATTTACAGCTGGCGCTGCCGCATTAACATGCAAAGAAGATTTGAATCAGCACAGTAAAAAAGGAGCCTCTGAAAGTGGAAATCCACAACACCTTCAGAGGCGATGCAATGCATCATTCGTTACGTGTGACTGATTGCCACACCGAGAAGTTATACAAAGTTCGTAAACTTGTACAACCCTTTCATTAGCATTTTGTGTGGTCAGAGGAGAATAAACGTTCACTTCTTCACACTTCCTCACCTGAAATAAACGAATTAAAACCGAAAAATCATCAGGTTAAAATCCATTTTTGCCGAGCCTGCCTTCCAGGTCCTTCATTCTATTAAATAAAAATTTTTAGCTAAAAATTTCCAGTAATGGCTTCTATACAACCCGCGCAAAGTTGTACAGGTATGCCAAACTGTACAACTTAACCCTTCTGCGTGTAGAGTGTGAAAACGATTTCGGCCAGCGCAACTGCCTGATCGGAACAGGGTATTCATCAAACCGTTAAGTGAGAGATGGAGAGCGATATGAAGCAACACAGTACCAATGAGGAGCGGAATAAAGAGGGTGATGTGCATAAAGGTCTGCCGGAAGCGGCACCGAATGCCGGCAATGCCTATGAAGAAGATGATCATCCGGCTACCGATAACGCTAATGAACATGGCGAAATCCCCCGCACGCGAGACGACAGTGAGGATGATAAAAAAGATCCTTATCAGGATCAGTAACGAGGATTTAATAACGTCTGGACCGACCCACCAGACGTTATTTCTCTCTGCTGCACCCTGCGTGCTTAAATAAGCGCAGCGGCTATCTGGATTGATCATTGTGTTGAATTAATACATTATTTTGCGGAAATCAGCGAAGGCGTGCCTTCATTCATTTCTGGAGAGCACTAATGGAAACGGGTTTTTACTGGGTAGGCAGCAGTACAACGGAGCCGGAAGTGTGGTATTGGGACGCCAGCCGCGGTTTTTACCGTCCAATGGAGCCAATACCGCTCTCTCTGCCGCGTTTCAACTCTGCTGGCTTTAAACTTCTCAGTGGTAAACTAACGCCGCCGGAAGAACCGTAGTCGACTTTTGTTCTCGTCTGTTCCGGCGAATATTTCCGGTTACGCTGTTAAGCGCAGCGTAGCTGGACTATATTCCTCTCAGGAGGAGACGATGATGCAGGAAGGATTTTACTGGGTGCAGCGTGGCACAAGCGAACCGGAAGTGTGGTTCTATTCAGCTGACCAGGCCGGAGCCTGGTTTGAACCCACGAAGAATGAGCCAATCGATCAGCATCGCTTTGCCGGGCTGGGTTACAGAGTGATCAGCGAACGGCTTTCACTCTCCTGAAACACAGACCGCCTTTCCGCAGGCGGTTTTTATTTTCTGCCGCCCGGTGCGCCACGCGCGTTGTCCCTGCCCTGTCGCCGCCAGAAAAAAACCTCCCGCAGGAGGTTTCTTCATCAGATGGATGTTGGCGCGTTTTCATCCGGGAATGTGGTGCCATCCTCGTCATCTTCATCCGGTAAAGGCTCATCATCTGGCAAAGGGATGGGATCATCAGGACGCTCAGACATATCTACCTCCGTACCCCACGTTGGGTAACTGAAAGTGTAGTCCTGCCACGCCTGCCTGCGCGCACTTTATCCCGCATCTGTGAATCAGGCGTAAGAAGTGAACAACGCCACCGCTGGCGCTGTGCTTATGGCAAAAACCTGGCTAGCCGGTCAGACGTTAGACCTGCATCCCCATAATCTCGCTATAGGCATTCACCAGCTTATTACGCACCTGCACGCCCATCTGCATAGAAATGGCAGATTTCTGCAGATCGACCATCACGTCATTCAGCTGAATGCCGGGCTTGCCCATCTCAAAATCCTGCGCCTGGGTGCGGGCGGCCGTCTGAGTCGCGCTGATCTTGTCTAACGCGGCTTTCATCGTTGCCCCGAAATCCAGCTGATTGCCGCTGTCCACCGCCTTGCCACTGGCCTGCAGTGACGTCAGCTGCAGCTGCTGCAATACGCCATCAATCGCCTGAATCGACATGTCTTTACCTCATAAAGGAAGGGTTGAATTTTTTACGAAAGTAAAGTTAGCACACTGTCAATAGGACAAAGGCGCTAAATGACCGCAAAAAACCCGGCTTATCCAGCCATCGAAGTGAGGCAATTCATCAAATAATGCCAGGCATTAGAGTGGAATTTAATTTATCTCCTCCACTGTTCGTTCCGCACTGGCGTGAACAGGCAAAGGAGAGACGTAGCAGGGAGTCAGTTTTGTCACTACAACTTACCCGGTCAATTATGTCAGGCAGGAATCGGTCATGAATGCGAGTGCAGCCGCCACCCAGGATACAGCAAAGAAAGGCTTCAGTGACCTTCTCGCCCGCCTGCGCGCCAATCCGCGAATTCCCTTAATCGTTGCCGCCGCCGCTGCTATCGCAGTGGTGCTGGCACTGGTGATGTGGGCAAAAGCGCCCGACTATCGCGTCCTTTATAACAACCTCTCTGATGAGGATGGCGGCGCAATCGTCACGCAGCTTACCCAGATGAACATCCCTTACCAGTTCGCCGAAAACGGCGGTGCCCTGATGGTACCAGCCGATAAAGTGCATGAACTGCGTCTGCGCCTCGCCCAGCAGGGGCTACCGAAAGGTGGCTCCGTGGGCTTTGAGCTGATGGATAAAGAGAAGTTCGGCATCAGCCAGTTCAGCGAGCAGATCAACTATCAGCGCGCGCTGGAAGGTGAACTGGCACGCACCATTGAAACGCTGGGCCCGGTGAAAAGCGCGCGTGTCCATCTCGCGATGCCAAAACCGACCCTGTTTGTGCGTGAGCAGAAATCCCCTTCTGCTTCGGTCACGTTAATCCTGCAGCCGGGTCGTGCGCTGGATGAAGGCCAGATTCAGGCCATCCAGCACATGGTCTCCAGCAGCGTTGCCGGCCTGCCGCCGGGTAACGTCACGGTGGTGGATCAGACCGGTCGCCTGCTGACGCGCTCTGACAGCGAAGGCCGCGATCTGAATGACGCACAGCTGAAATATGCCTCTGAAGTAGAGAGCCGTTACCAGCAGCGCATTGAAGCCATCCTGAATCCGATTGTCGGTCAGGGCAACGTACACGCGCAGGTTACCGCGCAGATTAACTTCGACCGCAGCGAACAGACGGACGAGAAATATCAGCCCAACGCCAACCCGAACAACACGGCGGTGCGTTCGCGTCAGACCAGCACCAGCGATCAGAATGGCAGCGCCTATCCGGGCGGCGTGCCGGGCGCGCTGTCTAACCAGCCGGCGCCGGCAAACACGGCACCGGTAGCGAATCAGCCGCAGAACACAGCGAACGGTCAGAATGGTCAGAGCAACGCGCAGTCTGCCGGCACCTCTGCCAGCACCGCACAGGCCAGCAGCGGTCCAAGCAGCTCCAGCCGTAACGATACGGTGAACTACGAGCTGGATCGCACCATTCGTCACACCAAACTGAACGTGGGCGAGGTACAGCGCCTGTCGGTGGCCGTGGTGGTGAACTACCGCGACGATGGCAAAGGCAAAGCGGTGGCGCTGAACGATCAGCAGATCAAGCAGATTGAAGACTTAACCCGTGAAGCGATGGGCTATTCGCAGACGCGTGGTGACAGCGTCAACGTGGTGAACTCGCAGTTCAACATGACGGAACCCGTGGGCGGCGACCTGCCCTTCTGGCAGCAGCAGTCGTTCTTTGATCAGCTGATGAATGCCGGTCGCTGGCTGCTGGTGGCGCTGGTTGCCTTCATCCTCTACCGCAAGATGGTGCGTCCGCAGCTGATGCGTAAGCGTGAAGCCGAAAAAGCCGCTGCAGAAAATGCCGCTGCCCGCGCTGAGGCCCGTCAGGAAGAGCAAGCGTACAGCGTACAGCTCAGCAAAGATGAGCTGGACCAGGAGCGCAAATCCAATAACCGCATGAGCGCCGAGGTGATGAGCCAGCGCATCCGCGATATGTCTGAAAACGATCCGCGCGTCGTCGCGCTGGTTATCCGCGAATGGATGAGTAACGAACTATGAGTCTGACCGGTACTGAGAAAAGCGCCATTCTGATGATGACCATTGGCGAAGAGCGCGCGGCCGAGGTGTTCAAACACCTCAACCAGCGTGAAGTGCAGCACCTGAGTGCGGCGATGGCCAGCATGAAGCAGATTTCGCATAAGCAGCTGACCGACGTGCTGCGCGAGTTTGAAAGCGACGCCGAGCAGTTTGCGGCGCTGAGCGTCAACTCCAACGACTACCTGCGTTCCGTGCTGGTGAAAGCGCTGGGCGAGGAGCGGGCCTCCAGCCTGCTGGAAGATATTCTCGAAACGCGCGAGACCACCAGCGGCATGGAAACCCTCAACTTTATGGAGCCGCAGGCCGCAGCCGATCTGATCCGCGACGAGCATCCGCAGATTATCGCTACCATCCTGGTGCACCTCAAACGCGGCCAGGCTGCCGATATTCTGGCGCTGTTCGACGAACGTCTGCGTCACGATGTGATGCTGCGTATTGCCACCTTTGGCGGTGTGCAGCCGGCGGCGCTGGCGGAGCTGACCGAAGTGCTCAACAGCCTGCTGGACGGGACCAACCTCAAGCGCGCGAAGATGGGCGGCGTAAGAACCGCAGCCGAAATTATCAACCTGATGAAAACGCAGCAGGAAGAAGCGGTTATCGAAGCGGTTCGCGACTTCGACGGCGAACTGGCGCAGAAGATTATCGACGAGATGTTCCTGTTCGAAAACCTGGTGGAAGTGGACGACCGCAGCATCCAGCGCCTGCTGCAGGAAGTGGAATCCGAGCAGCTGCTGATTGCCCTGAAAGGTGCCGATCAGCCACTGCGCGAGAAGTTCCTCAAGAACATGTCCGCCCGTGCGGCCGATATTCTGCGCGACGATCTGGCCAACCGCGGTCCGGTACGGATGTCTGCAGTCGAGAACGAACAGAAAGCCATTCTGCTTATCGTGCGCCGTCTGGCCGAAGCAGGCGAAATGGTAATTGGTGGTGGCGAGGAAACCTATGTCTGATGCCTTCTCAGCCCGTGCCTGGCAACTGTGGCAGCCTGAGGATCTCGGCCGCCCGCTGGACCTGCCGGCTGAACCGTTACTGAGTGAAGAACCTGAAGCTGACCTGGTGCTGAGCGAGGAAGACGAACAGCAGCAGCTGCTGGAGCGTATGCAGCAGCAGATGCGTAAAGATGCCCAGACGCAGGGCTACAGCGAAGGCTATCAGAAAGGGTTCGCCGAAGCGCAGCAAAACGGCTATGACGCCGGTTTTCAGCAGGGCCTTGCCGATGCCCAGCAGCAGCAGGCGCCGCTGCAGGCGCGGATGCAGCAGCTGGTGACCGAGTTCCACCATACGCTGGAAGCGCTGGATAGCGTGATTGCCTCCCGCCTGATGCAGCTGGCGCTGGAAGCCGCGCGCACGGTGATTGGCCAGGCCACCCAGGTGGACGGCAGCGCCCTGCTGCGCCAGATCCAGCAGCTGATCCAGCAGGAACCGATGTTCAGCGGCAAACCGCAGCTGCGCGTGCACCCGGACGATTTACAGCGGGTTGAGCAGACGCTTGGCCCGACGCTGGATCTGCACGGCTGGCGTCTGCTGGCGGACAGCACGCTGCACCCCGGCGGCTGCAAACTCAGCGCCGAAGATGGTGACCTTGATGCCAGCGTGGCAACGCGCTGGCAGGAGCTGTGCCGCCTGGCCGCTCCGGGAGCGCTGTGATGACCTCTCGCCTGTCACGCTGGCTCGGGGCGCTTGACGCCTTCGAAACCCGTATCAGTCAGGTTCAGACCGTGCGCCGCTACGGCCGGCTGACGCGCGCCACCGGCCTGGTGCTGGAAGCCACCGGCTTACAGCTGCCGCTGGGCGCCACCTGCATTATTGAGCGTCACGACAACGGCAACATCAATGAAGTTGAAAGTGAAGTGGTGGGCTTTAACGGGCAGAAGCTGTTTCTGATGCCGCTGGAAGAAGTGGACGGCATTCTGCCGGGCGCGCGCGTCTATGCGCGCCTGAACGGCGACCACAGCGGCAAACAGCTGCTGCTGGGCCCGGAACTGCTGGGTCGCGTGCTGGACGGCAGCGGTAAACCGCTGGATGGTCTGCCCGCGCCGGAAACCGGCTACCGCGCGCCATTAATTACCGCCCCCTTTAACCCGCTGCAGCGCACGCCGATTCACGATGTGCTGGATACCGGCGTGCGCGCCATTAACGCGCTGCTGACGGTCGGTCGCGGCCAGCGTATGGGCCTGTTTGCCGGCTCCGGCGTGGGGAAATCGGTGCTGCTCGGCATGATGGCGCGCTACACCAAAGCCGATGTGATCGTGGTCGGGCTGATTGGTGAGCGTGGCCGTGAAGTGAAAGAGTTCATCGAGAATATTCTCGGTGCCGAGGGGCGTGCCCGTTCCGTCGTTATTGCTGCACCGGCGGACGTCTCGCCGCTGCTGCGTATGCAGGGTGCGGCCTATGCTACGCGTATCGCAGAAGATTTTCGCGATCGCGGTCAGCATGTCCTGCTGATCATGGATTCCCTCACCCGCTACGCCATGGCGCAGCGTGAGATCGCCCTGGCGATCGGTGAGCCGCCGGCCACCAAAGGCTATCCACCGTCGGTGTTTGCCAAGCTGCCGGCGCTGGTGGAACGCGCCGGTAACGGCATCCACGGCGGCGGTTCGATCACCGCGTTTTATACCGTATTAACCGAAGGCGACGACCAGCAGGACCCGATTGCTGACTCCGCGCGCGCCATTCTGGACGGCCACATTGTGCTGTCGCGCCGCCTCGCCGAGGCCGGACACTATCCGGCAATTGATATTGAAGCCTCAATCAGCCGTGCCATGACGTCGCTGATTGATGAAACGCACTATGCACGCGTGCGTCAGTTTAAGCAGCTGCTCTCCAGCTATCAGCGTAACCGCGATCTGGTGAGCGTCGGCGCCTATGCCGCAGGCAGCGATCCGATGCTGGACCGGGCCATCTCGCTTTATCCGCAGATGGAAGCCTTCCTGCAGCAGGGCATCTTTGAGCGCAGCGATTATGACAATGCCTGTCTGCATCTGCAGGCGATGTTTGGTTAACCCGCAAAGCGAGGTGAGCGATGAAAACGGCGAACGCAATTGACACGCTACGCGATCTGGCTGAACAGGACCTGGAACAGGCCGTGGTGCATTTAGGCAATATGCGGCGCGGTCAGCAGCAGGCCGACCAGCAGCTCAGCATGCTGCTCGACTATCAGGATGAATACCGCAACAAGCTGAATCAGGACATGAGCGGCGGCATTGCCAGCACGCGCTGGAGTAACTACCACCAGTTTATTCAGACGCTGGAAAAAGCCATTGAACAGCACCGCCAGCAGCTGAACCAGTGGAATCAGCGGCTGGAACAGGCGCTGGGCAACTGGCGCGACAAGCATAAAAAGCTGAATGCCTATCAGACGCTGATCACCCGCGCTGAAGAAAACGCATTACGACAGGAAAGCCGTCTCGATCAGAAACGGATGGATGAATTTGCCCAACGGGCCGCATTGAGGAAAGGCGAATGAATACGCTGCCAACACTGCTGACGCACACCGCCACCAAAGCGGGTAAAGCGGCACCTGCCGCTGCAACGGATAGCCTGCTGGCGGGTGACTCCCTGCCGCAGGGGTTTATCACGGAACTGGGTAACCGCCTGCTGACGCTGGCCAGACAGCAGGGTACGGACGTGCAGTCCACTGATCCTGCTGCAGAAATGCAGGAAAAAGGCCTGACAAAAGCGTCGCTGGCGGCGCTGCTGCAGGCGCTGGACAAACCAGAAGCGCTAAACGCACTTTTACAGCCTGAAAAGGCTAAAGCCGGGCTGAAATCAGCCGATGATACAGATAAGTCTGAAGCAACTTCGTTAACTGCCAGCGACTTACAGAATGTGCAGGCGCTGTTTGCGATGTTGCCCGTCGCGGTGGAAAACCGCAGCGCGCAGCCGGCAGTGGCGGAAAACAATACTGCCACGCTGACCGGGACGCGTGCTTCGCTGACCGCAGCGCTGAGCGGCACGCTGCAGAGCGCAGTGCAGGAAGACGCCACGCCAGGTGACGGCACCGCGAAAAAAGGCAGCAGCGCGCTGGCCTCGCTTGTCGGTAACGCCAGCACCAGCGCGACCGCCGGCACTGCGCATACCGCCAGTGCCAGCACAAGCGCCAGCAGCAGCAACGGACTGACGCTGGACGCACAGTTTCAGCAGGTGCTGAACACGCTGAGCAAGCCGGAAGAGCGGCACAGCGATAGCGGCAGCAGTAACAGCAGCCTGAACGCCGTGCATAACATGCTTAGCAGCACGGCACCGCTGGTCAGCCCTGCGGCCAGCAGCAGCAACGCAGCCCCTTCCACGCCGATGCTGAATGCCCAGCTGGGCAGCCATGAATGGCAGCAGGCGCTGGGTCAGCAGATTGTGATGTTCAGCCGTAACGGACAGCAAAACGCCGAGTTACGCCTGCATCCGGAAGATTTAGGTGCCATCCAGATCAGCCTGACGCTGGATAAAGATCAGGCACAGTTGAATATGGTTTCCGGTCACAGCCACGTGCGGGCTGCGCTGGAAGCCGCGCTTCCCCAGCTGCGTAGCGCGCTGGCGGAAAGCGGTATTAACCTGGGACAGAGTAACGTCAGCAGTGACGCCTTCGCGCAGGGCCAGAGTTATCAGGGCCAGCAGGAAGGACGGCGTGACGGCCAGTACGGCAGCTTTACCCTCTCCCAGGACAGTGACAACGAGATAACGCCTATTGCCGTCCCGGCAGCCCTCCAGGCGCGCGCGGCAGGCAATGGCGCTGTCGATATCTTTGCCTGACAGCGACTAAACGCTGAAGGTAAGCGTAAAACCCGCGTCTTTTCTTCCCATTGTTTGACTTAAGACGCGGGATAATCTGTCCCGGGTCAGACGAAAGCCTGACCCATAATTCACAGGAAGTAACTGCAACCATGTCTGATAACGCGAAAGCTAAAGGCCGCAAACGTTCAATACTGATCCCGGTGTTACTGATTGTAACGCTGGCCGCTTGCAGCGTGGCAGGCTATGCAGTCTGGCGAATGATGAACAAACACGAGGGTGACAAGCCTGAAGCGGCGAAAGTTGAGCCACCGGCGGCCCCCGTATTTTTTGCAATGGATACGTTTACGGTTAACCTGGTCAACCCCGATAACGATCCCGACCGCGTGCTGTACGTTGGCTTTACGCTGCGTCTGCCGGACGAGGAGACCCGTCGTCGGATGAATGACTACCTGCCGGAAGTCCGCAGCCGCCTGCTGTTGCTGCTGTCGCGCCAGAACGCGAACGCGCTGGCAAGCGAGCAAGGCAAACAGGCCCTGATTGATCAAATCAAACAGGTGCTGGCGCCGCCGCTGGTGAAAGGTCAGCCCGCACAGGTAGTCAATGACGTATTGTTTACCGCCTTCATTTTGAGGTGACTTAATGGGCGACAGCATTCTCTCCCAGGCTGAAATTGACGCGCTGCTCAATGGCGACAGTGACAGCGCGGAAGTAGAGAACAGTTCCAAAGGGGCCGATGGCGATATCCGCCCCTATGATCCCAATACCCAGCGTCGCGTGGTACGCGAGCGTCTGCAGGCGCTGGAGATCATCAACGAGCGTTTCGCCCGTCAGTTCCGTATGGCGCTGTTCAACCTGCTGCGTCGCAGCCCGGACATCAGCGTGGGCGCGATTAAAATTCAGCCGTACCATGAGTTTGCCCGCAACCTGCCGGTGCCAACCAACCTGAACCTGATCCACCTGCAGCCGCTGCGCGGTACCGCACTGGTGGTGTTTTCGCCCAGCCTGGTGTTTATCGCCGTGGATAACCTGTTTGGCGGCGACGGTCGTTTTCCGACCAAAGTAGAAGGGCGTGAATTTACGCACACCGAACAGCGCGTGATCCGCCGCATGCTCAAGCTGGCGCTGGAAGGCTACAGCGATGCATGGAAAGCCATTTACCCGCTGGAAGTGGAATACGTGCGTTCTGAGATGCAGGTGAAGTTCACCAACATCACCACTTCACCGAACGACATCGTGGTCAACACGCCGTTCCAGGTGGAGATTGGTAACCTGGTGGGTGAATTTAACATCTGTATCCCGTTTTCGATGATTGAGCCGCTGCGCGAGCTGCTGGTCAATCCACCGCTGGAGAACTCGCGTCAGGAAGATAACCACTGGCGTGACAATCTGGTGAAACAGGTGCAGCACTCGGAGCTGGAGCTGATTGCCCACTTCGCTGAAACATCGCTGCGTCTGTCGCGCATTTTGCAACTGAAACCTGGTGACGTCCTGCCGATTGAGAAGCCGGACCGCATTATTGCCCACGTGGATGGTGTACCGGTCCTGACGAGCCAGTATGGCACGATCAACGGCCAGTATGCGCTGCGTGTCGAACACCTGATTAACCCGATTTTGAATTCGCTGAATGAGGAACAGCCCAATGAGTGACAGCAAAAAACCGTCCGATGATATTTCTGCGGACGATCTGTGGGCTGAGGCGATGAACGAGCAGGCAGCAACCAGCACCAGCGCGCCGGACCCGACGGAAAACGTCTTTAAGTCCTTTGACGCCGGCGCGGCCAGCGGTGCGCTGCAGGATATCGATTTGATCATGGATATCCCGGTCAAACTGACGGTAGAACTTGGCCGCACCAAAATGACCATCAAAGAGCTGCTGCGCCTGACGCAGGGTTCGGTGGTGGCGCTGGATGGCCTGGCGGGTGAGCCACTGGATATCCTGATTAACGGCTATCTGATTGCGCAGGGTGAAGTGGTGGTGGTGAACGACAAATATGGCGTGCGCATTACCGACATCATCACCCCTTCTGAACGTATGCGTCGCCTGAGTCGCTAACAATGTTAAAAAACGCGCAAACCGTCCAGCCGGTTCATGCCCAGCCGGTGGTCTCCACCGGTTCGGTAGTGGGCCAGGTCAGCAGCGTGCTGGCGGTTATTGTCCTGCTGATTCTGGCGTGTGGCTGGATTGCCAGACGTTTGGGTTTTGCACCGAAGGCCGTGAGCGGCCAGGCGCTGAAAGTCAGCGCCAGCGTGCAGGTTGGCCGGCAGGAGCGCGTGGTGATTGTGGATACCGCCGATGCCCGTCTGGTGCTGGGCGTGACCGCGCAGCAGATTACGCATCTGCATTCGCTGCCGCCGGTCTCGCCGGAAGAGCAGGCCAGCCAGCAGGCGGCGCCAGCCGATTTTCGTCAGTTATTAAACACCCTGGTCAAACGTCCCGGAAAACCTCAATGATGCGTCGATCCCTTGCTTTTCTGCCGCTGCTGATGCTGCTGGCACCAGCCGCCCATGCGCAGCTGCCGGGCTTAATCAGCCAGCCGCTGGCCAATGGCGGACAGAGCTGGACGCTCCCCGTACAGACGCTGGTGTTTATCACCGCGCTGACGTTTATTCCGGCCGTACTGCTGATGATGACCAGCTTTACGCGCATCATTATTGTGTTTGGTCTGCTGCGTAACGCGCTGGGCACCCCGTCAGCGCCACCGAATCAGGTAATGCTGGGCCTGGCGCTGTTTCTGACCTTTTTCATCATGGCCCCGACCTTCGATAAAATTTACAGCGACGCTTACCTGCCGTTCAGTCAGGACAAGATCAGCATGGATGTGGCGCTCGAGAAAGGCGCGCAGCCGCTGCGTGAATTTATGCTGCGCCAGACGCGCGAAGCGGATCTGGCGCTGTTTGCCCGGCTGGCAAACAGCACGCCGATTCAGGGGCCGGAAGCGGTACCCATGCGCATTCTGCTGCCGGCTTACGTCACCAGCGAACTGAAAACCGCTTTCCAGATTGGTTTTACCGTATTTATTCCGTTTCTGATTATCGACCTGGTGGTCGCCAGCGTGCTGATGGCGCTGGGGATGATGATGGTGCCGCCGGCGACGATTTCACTGCCGTTTAAGCTGATGCTGTTTGTTCTGGTGGATGGCTGGCAGCTGCTGGTGGGTTCACTGGCACAGAGTTTTTACTCCTGAGTGGCCTCCGCCCTCATCCTTCTTCCTGCTGGAGCGTAACATGACACCTGAATCCGTAATGGTAATGGGCCAGGAAGCGATGCGTGTCGCCCTGATGATGGCCGCGCCGCTGCTGCTGGTCGCTATGGTCAGCGGTTTGATCATCAGTATTCTGCAGGCCGCCACGCAGATTAACGAACAGACGTTATCCTTTATCCCGAAAATTCTCGCGGTGGCGGCGACCGCCGTGGTCGCCGGTCCGTGGATGCTGAATCTGATGCTGGATTACATCCGTACCCTGTTCAGCAACCTGCCTTATCTCATCGGCTAATGGTTACCCTCGACAGCAGTCAGCTGATTCACTGGGTCGCGCAGTTCTTCTGGCCCATGGCGCGTTTACTGGCTTTATTTGCCAGCGCGCCGGTTTTAAATGAACGAAATATCCCCAAGCGGGTCAAAATCGGACTGGCGGTGGTCATCACCTGGATACTGATGCCGCTGCTGCCGCCGGTAGAGGTGACGCTGTTTACGCCGGCCGGCTTCTGGATGCTGCTGCAGCAAATGCTGATTGGTATTGGCATCGGCCTGACCATGCAGTTTGCTTTTTCCGCGGTACGTCTCGCCGGTGAGCTGATTGGTTTACAGATGGGCTTGTCCTTTGCCACGCTGCTTGATCCGAACACCCGGATGAACATGCCGTTAACGGCACGCTTCCTCGACATGCTGGCCATGCTGCTGTTTCTGACCTTTAACGGTCACCTGTGGCTGATCTCCCTGCTGGTGGACAGTTTTCATACGCTGCCGATTAACGCTCAGCCATTGAACGCCAACGCCTTCATGGCGCTAACCCGCTCAGCGGGTTTAATTTTCCTTAATGGCATGATGTTAGCCCTACCCTTAATAATTCTGCTTCTCACGCTTAACCTGGCACTAGGTTTGTTAAACCGTGTTTCACCACAACTGTCGGTTTTTGCCATCGGCTTCCCGATTACCTTAACGGTCGGGATCCTGAGCCTGAGTATGATGATGCCGTTACTTGCTCCCTTCTGTGAGCATCTGTTCGGGGAAGTCTTTGATTTACTCGCGCAGTTTGTGTCAGAACTTTCCCCTACCCGTTGATTAACGATACTGTTAGCATCCTTATGCGATAGTTAAGCTTTCAAAATCATTCTGCCTGTTTTTCGAACCATATTTCTCAGAAATCAACTGAGGTTATTCTGATAAATGCGCATTTCAGGTGAAAAATATTCTTATTAAACGGCGCTTCGCGTATTTTAGTCAGACGATTCCTAAGGCGATTAAGCCAGTGAATTGGTTGATTAAATGCTCAAAGGGCTGTTTTTAAACAGAAAAAATTTCACAACGATTTTTCTTGTCTAAATCCCTTTTTTCCGGCATTGTCAACGCTCGCTGAAACGTCACACTTTCGCGAAACAAATGTTTTTAAGATTTGTCCTATCAGATTTGTCTGTGACTTGCGCGATAGTGACATGGCTCTCAAAAACAGAGTGATTTGCATACTTAAAACAAATTCCTGGCGATTCCCACTGTCGCCGGGTAAAGAGTGACGTGTAAGTAACACAAAAAACTTCGCAGAACGGGTCAGGGACGAGTCATGATGGCGTACGGATACAATTCGCCAGGCTGCCGAGCAGAATAAAAAAGTGTCTTTGGAAATCTCTCTCGTACCGCAAACGCGTATTCATCGTTGATTTAAACGGATAACAAATTGGTGAGGGTCGCTATAATGCCAACGATTATTATGGATTCATGTAACTACACACGCCTGGGTTTGTCAGACTATATGTCTGCAAAAGGAGTCAAAAAGAAAAATATTACCTCCGTGTCGGATATCGAGCAATTGCAGCAGCGCTGTGAGCAATTGAAACCGGGCGTAGTATTTATTAATGAAGAGTGCTTCATTCATGAATCCGATTCCAGCGATCGCATTCGTTCCATTATTATGCAGCATCCCGATACGCTATTTTTCATCTTTATGGCGATTTCGAATATCCATTTTGAGGAATACCTCTACGTTCGTAAAAACCTGATTATTACGTCAAAATCGATAAAAACTTCGACTCTGGACTCGCTGCTGGGGACCTACCTGCAAAAGAAACTCAACGCGTCCCCGCGTATTTCTGCCGGACTGGATATTCACCCGCTGACATTAAGTCAGACTGAATCAAACATGCTGAAAATGTGGATGTCAGGGCATGATACCATTCAGATCTCTGACAAGATGCAAATTAAAGCCAAAACCGTTTCGTCTCACAAAGGCAATATTAAACGTAAGATCAAAACCCATAATAAACAGGTTATTTATCATGTGGTGCGTCTGACGGATAACGTGACCTCCGGCATTTATGTCAACGTGCGATAATTTCACGTTTCACTGATTGGCATTGCCTGCAGGGGCCAGCATCGCGCTGGCCCCTGTTGTTTTTGCGCGTTTTGCGAGCGCGATCCCACTTCCCTGCCTAAGTGTTTACGCCTCGCTGCCGATGCTTGTTTTCAGAACACCTACCACTATGAGAGCAAGGAAATGAAAACAGCATCGATTGAGGGGCAACATAAGCTCAGCATCTGGCAGAACCTGCGCCTGATGCCTCTGTTCAGCATGATCTTCGGTGGCATTCTGCTGCTTTTTGCCCTGTGCATTGGACTCGCCAGCTACTTTCTGATTCAAAGCAATCACTCCCTGAATGACGCGACCGACGAAATCCAGGTACGCATGGGCATTTCAAACAGCTCAAACCACCTGCGCACGGCACGTCTGAACGTACTGCAATCGGGAGCCGCCGCGCGTATTGGCGAAATGGATGGCTACCGTGCCGATCTGGCGCGCAGCCAGCTGCGCATTCAGCAGGCGCGCGACGGATTTAATCTGTATATGAACCGCAAGGTAAAAACGCCCGCAGACCTGGCGCTGGACGCGCCGCTGACTGCCAGCTTCAATCAGTACGTTGATAAAGGGCTGAAGCCGATGATTGAATCGGCCAAACAGGGCAGTTTTGAAGGCATTGTGGCGCAGGAAACGGATGTGACGCGTAAGCTCGACGACGCCTACAACGACGTGCTGCTGAAGGCGATTAAGATCCGTACCGAACGGGCGGAAGCCATTAACGCCGGCGCGGCGCATCAGGCCCGCTTAGGCTTTATCGCGATGGCGGTGGCTTTTGTCGCGGCGCTGGTGCTGGTTGCGCTGACCTTTATCTTCCTGCGCCGGGTGGTGATTCAGCCGCTGCGCGAATCGGTGTCCCGCATTGAGCGCATCGCGCAGGGCGACCTCACGGCGCCTGATCAGGCGTGCGGGCGCAGTGAGATTGGCAGCCTGCTGCATAACCTGCAGCTGATGCAGGCCGCGCTGGTGCGCACCGTTGGTACTGTGCGTGAAGGTGCCGTCGCCATTTATCAGGGTTCCAGCGAAATTACCGCCGGCAATACCGATCTCTCCTCGCGGACAGAAGAGCAGGCGTCAGCGCTGGAGCAGACCGCTGCCAGTATGGAACAGCTGACTGCGACCGTGAAGCAGAATGCGGAAAACGCGCATCACGCCAGTCAGCTGGCGGCCGACGCCTCCGGGAAAGCACACAGCGGCGGTGAGCTGGTCAGTGGCGTGGTGCAAACCATGAATAACATTTCCGGCAGCTCGAAAAAGATTGCGGAGATCACCAACGTCATTAACAGCATCGCCTTCCAGACCAACATTCTGGCGCTGAACGCCGCGGTTGAAGCGGCGCGCGCCGGTGAACAGGGACGCGGTTTTGCCGTGGTGGCAAGCGAAGTGCGTAATCTGGCCCAGCGCAGTGCACAGGCGGCAAAAGAGATTGATTCACTGATTGCGGAATCAGTGGCGCTGATCAATAACGGTTCGCAGCAGGTGGGTGCCGCTGGTGCCACCATGGGGGAAATTGTCGAGGCCGTGCGCCGCGTAACCGATATCATGGCGGAGATCGCTGCCGCGTCCGATGAGCAGAGCCGGGGGATTCAGCAGGTGAGCCTGGCGGTCACCGAGATGGACAATGTCACGCAGCAGAACGCCTCGCTGGTGGAAGAAGCCTCTTCGGCAGCCGCTTCGCTGGAAGATCAGGCAGGCAGGCTGACCCAGGCCGTGGCGGCCTTCCGGCTGAATGACAGTGCGCCGCTGCGCACATCGGCCGCGCCGCAGACGGTGAGCAAAGCATCCGCTTTAGCCCCGCGCCCGGCGTTAGCCACATCGGGTAATGACAACTGGGAAACTTTTTAAGCGCCGCGCCCGCTGCCCGGACATGGGCTGAACAACGGTGCCGGAACGGCAGGCACAGCTGCCTGTTGATACCCGGCGCACGCCAGTTGCGGGCCGCCGCTATACGAGGTGATGGCCCGCGCTTGACGGCACGGCGAGCCGGATCAACGCGCCGGGCAGAGGCTATTCGTCGCGATAAGGCTCAACAAATACCCCTTCGGCATGGTCGCTTTCATTAAAGAACCAGATGCCGAGGGGATAATCCTCCAGCGCGACCAGATACATCGTACCTTCGTTAAAGCCTTCTACGGCCAGCACCGTTCCCACACGGCGCGGGCCGCCGTCGGTTTTCACCGTAACGCGATCGTTCACCTTCATTGATTTCTCTCCGGAAAAAGTCCTGCGCACAGTGTAACGGAAGATACCCGTCGCTGCCCGATCGCGATCAACGTCGGGCGATTACCCACACGGCGTGAATAATGCCCGGAATGTAACCCAGCAGCGTCAGTAAAATGTTCAGCCAGAACGCACCGCCGAAACCAACCTGCAGAAAAACCCCCAGCGGTGGCAGTAAAATCGCCACAATAATGCGGATAATATCCATACTAACTCCCTGATATTCATCATTATCAACCAGAACTAAGCATAGCTGCTTTCCGTGCGGATGCTGCCCGCCTGACGTAAAGATGTGTCAAAGCCGGGCTTTTCACTTTCTTAACACTTCACAGAGAGATTTCTGACGCCGCGACGCCGTACACTGCCAGCACTGCACCAACCCCAAAGGGGCAGTCAACCTAAAAGTAACAAGGATTTTTGCCCGCGCAGCGCGGGCTTTTTTTTGCCTGCTGTCCCCTGCCTCCCCCACTTTTCACCACCGTCTATACTTGCAGAGAACCCATCCGCCTCCGGGAGGCCACGATGACGACGGCAAAAGAGTACAGCGAAAATGTTCAGCGCGAAGTGAGCATCGACGTCGACGCGCTGCTGGACGCGATCCAGCGCAAAACCTCAGGGGAAGTTAAAGAGTTTATGGATGCGGAAGATGCACACCGGGTGCACGTTAACGGCCGGGCGTTCGATTCTTACACCGAACTCGCCGAGGCGTTTGAAATGGACATCCGCGACTTTACGATCGCGGAAGTCAACCGGTGAAATCGATTACAAAAAAATACCCGGCGTGATGGCCGGGTAAAATAAAACAGTGAATTCGTTACACCAGGATATTCCTGACACCCGGTCAGAGTACGCTTTCGCCACATTAAGACAAGTCTCATTTCTGCACGCTAACCGAACAAATCTGCATAATCATGCGTGACTGTTACCGAAAACATCGCGTCGCGGCTGATAAAACCCCTGCGCAAGGCAGGCAACATGCAGCGCGCCTGACCGTTTTTTTAAGAATTATCCTGGATATCAGCAGCCCGCCGCGCCCGCCGGAGTGCGATCGCGATAACGTTATTATACTGATATCACATCGTTTTTAAGGATGCCTTTGGGCTTGAGGAGTGTGATGATGATCCCGCTTGATTCTTCCCTGCTGGTCGTCACCGATCTTGATGGTTCACTGCTGGACCATCATGACTATAACTGGGATGCCGCCAGCGAGTGGCTGGCACGCCTTAAACAACATCAGATTCCGCTGGTCATTTGCTCCAGCAAGACCGCTGCTGAAATCGTTCCGCTGCAGAAAAAACTGGGTATCAGCGGTGCCCCCTTTATTGCCGAAAACGGGGCCTGCGTCTCGCCTGACGGCGACTATCCGCTTGCCGATGAACCGGGCGAGGCCTACCGCGCACTGTGCCAGACGCTGCAAGAACTGCAGGCCGACTTCCGCTTTGAGGGCTTTCATCAGTTCAGCGATGCCGACGTTGCGCGCTTTACCGGCCTGACGCTGACTGAAGCCAGTCAGAGCCGCCGGCGCGATGCCTCCGAAGTGGTGCTGTGGCGCGATGAGGAAGCGCGGCTTGATGACTTCCGCGCGGCGCTGGCGGCCCATCAGCTGGCGCTGACGCAGGGCGGTCGCTTCTGGCACGTGATGCCGGCTGGCAGCGGCAAAGGGGTGGCCCTGCAGCAGATCCAGCAGCACATGGCGCAGCACGGCGGCAGGCGCACCACCATTGGCCTGGGCGATGGTCCGAATGACGCGCCCATGCTGGAGCAGGTTGATTATGCCGTGGTGATCAAAGGCTTCAGCAAAACGCCGGTTGTCCTGCAGCGCACCGATACTGCCCATGTCTATTACACCACGCACACTGGCCCTGAGGGCTGGCGTGAAGGCCTTGATTACTTTCTTGCCCAATCCGCTTAACGGCAACCGATCAGAAGGATGAGACGATGAGTGATTTTTACCAGAACGGCGTCATTACTAACTTTCATAATCTCACCCACCGCAGCGTGGAATCGCTGGAAAAAGAGATGGTCCGTTTTGCCCGCAAGCGCAAAATGGGGCTGATTCTGCCTTCGCTGTTCTCTGAACTGGAAGGCCCGGCGCTGGATAATATCGTCAATGAACTGGCGAAAGTGCCTTACCTGGAAGAGATCGTCATTGGCCTCGATCGCGCCGATCGCGATCAGTTTCTGTTCGCCCGCGACTTTTTCTCGCGCCTGCCGCAGCGGCACCGCATTCTGTGGAACGATGGTCCGCGCCTGAAAGCGCTGGATGCGGAGCTGGATAAAGAGGGCTTGTCCCCGAGCCAGCCGGGCAAAGGGCGCAACGTGTGGTTCTGTACCGGCTATACGCTGGCATCAGATCGCAGCCAGTGCGTCGCGCTGCACGACTGCGATATCGTCACCTATGAACGCGGTATGCTGGCGCGCCTGCTCTATCCGCTGGCGAACCCGGCGTTCCAGTATGAGTTCTGCAAAGGCTTTTATGCCCGCGTGGCGGACGGCAAGCTCAATGGCCGCGTCGGGCGTCTGCTGGTCGGGCCGCTGCTGCGCTCGCTGCAAAAAGTGTACGGTCATTCCGAATATCTGGATTATCTCACCAGCTTCCGCTATCCGCTCTCCGGCGAGTTTGCCATGCGCACCCACGTGCTCAACGGCATCAAAATTCCCGGCGACTGGGGGCTGGAAATTGGCGTGCTGTCGGAGATCTACCGTAACTACACCACCCGGCAAACCTGTCAGGTGGAGATCGCTGACAACTACGATCACAAACACCAGCCGCTGGCCGAGGATGACGGCACCGGCGGCCTGAAACGCATGAGTAATGACATTGTGCAGTCGCTGCTGCGTAAGCTGGCCACCATGGGGGTGCCGCTTACCAGTGACTCGTTCCGCGTGCTGAAAGCCACCTACTATCGCAATGCGCTGGACATGATGGAGATTTACAACCACGAGGCCACCATGAACGGGCTGAAGTTCGATCAGCACATTGAGGAGGCCGCCGTGGAGATGTTTACCCAGGCGATTCTGGATGCCGGCCAGTCATTTATTGAACGGCCAAATGAAAAACCCTTTATCCCCAGCTGGAGCCGCGTGCAGTCCGCTTTTCCGGATATCCTGCAGCGCATTTATCAGGCGGTGGAAGAGGACAACGACGGCAAGGTTTAATCCGCAGCGCACACCTGATTGCGGCCGCCGCTTTTCGCCTGATACAGGCGGCGGTCCGCCACCGCCTGCAGGCTTTCCGCATGGTAATCCCCCTGCTCTTCACTGCTGCTGACGCCTGCGGAGAGCGTCACGCTGAAGGTCGTGCTGGCATTCACGAGGATGGTTTTGGCTGCCAGCCGGGCACGGATACGCTCCGCAACCTGAACCGCCTCTGCCAGCGTGGTTTCCGGCAGTACAATACAGAACTCCTCGCCGCCAATGCGGCCCGCCACATCATAGCGGCGCAGCGTATGACCTATCACGGCCGCCACCCGCATCAGCGCCTGATCGCCCGCGTGGTGTCCCCAGGTGTCGTTCACTTTCTTGAAATGATCCACATCCAGCTGTATCACGGCGATCGGCTGCTGCTGCTGCTGACAGCGCGCGGCCAGCGCCACAAACTGCTCAAAAAAAGCGCTGCGATTCAGCAGCCGCGTCAGGCCATCGTAGTTAGCCCGCCATGCCAGCCGGGCGGAGAGATCGTCCATCCGGCGCACCAGACGGAACATGACCTGATGCGCCACGACCAGCAGCAGGATAAACAGCCCCCAGCTGCCCAGCACAAACAGGGCGACACGCCCCAGCTCCTGAGACAGCCCCTGAGGCAAACTCTGAATATTCACCAGACAGGCATCGACGTTTTTCAGTTTGCTCCAGCTGGCAAACCGGGTACCGAGCCGCAGCACGCCGGCAGGCTGCTGGCGTATCTGCTGTGCCAGCTGTGCCTGCTGCGCCGGTGTCAGCACCGGGTCATCCGGTGCCGTCAGCCCGGTGACCGGCTGTTGACGGCGATCCAGCAGCAGTAAACTGCCCTGCGGCAGGTTCTGGCGGGCGTGCATCAGCAGCGCTCTGATGCGGGCCTGAGTGAAGTCCATCGCCAGCACGCCGTACCAGTAGCCTTCGCTGATAACCGGAGAACTCACCGTCAGCATCAGCCCTTCGCCGAAACCGCCCTGATAGGCTTGCGTCCAGCGCTGCCGGGCGTGCTGCGGATTCGCCGGATTCTGATCGCGAAAATAGGGGCGGCGGATCATGGTGGCATAGCTCTGTTCCAGCGCCTGCGCGCTCTGCGGCGGACGCGAGCTGATAAAAAATCCGGCCCGGGAGAGATACCAGAAGCGCGAATGGAAATCCTGCGTTTCATCGCCAAACTGCATAATAAAGCTGAACTCCAGCGCAGCCCGCAGCTCCTGCTCCAGCCGGGCGTCATCGCGCGCCAGCAGCGGATCGCGTGCCAGCCAGCTATCGCCTACGCCGTTCACCGGCATACTGCGTGCGTTGGGCAGCTGCAGTTGCCACACCGGTTGCTGGCGCAGTTGCTGCATGCGCTGCAACGCAGCCCGACCGTAGTCGGCATCCAGCGGATGCGTCAGCGCATAGCTCAGCATCTTCTGGTAGTAATTCAGTTCATCCATGCTCTCCTGAAACTGGCTGTCCAGGGTTTGCTGTACCGCAGCAAGCTGCGCCTGCTGTCGGGTTGCATAGCTATTTTTGAGCTCCAGCGCTTCATGCGCGGTCAGAAATGCCGAGAACAGAAACACCGCAAGAAAGCAGAGATGAACGCGCAAATAAGGGTTAATGCGGCGGTGCGGGATAGGCATCGGCAGCCAGGCTCCGGAAAGCAATGAATGCGGAAAGTGTAGCCAGCCGGTGAATGCACGTACAGCAGAACGAAACGGGAAAAGCAGGAAAAACCTGAAGGGCAGCGGGACGGCGGCACCGTCCCGACGCGTTTAGCTGGCCAGTTGATGCGCGGTCGACACGTGACTGAGCTCGTCACTATGGAACGCCTCACGGCGCACGCTGTAGCCATCATACCAACGACACTCTACCATTCCGCTGGCATAGCCGGTCACCACCATAGTGGGTCCGCCCTCTTTGTGCTGAACTTCGTCACTGATCGCAAAGGTCATACCGCGCCCTCCCTTTTAACCGTTGAATGAACAGATCAAGGTATAGCAGCTGCGCCGGGTTTGTGCCTATAGGATAATGTTATTACTGTGACAAATTCGGAATAAGTAGTTAAAAATGTCGTAAATAAAAAAAGCCGATAAAAATTATTATCGGCTTTGAACGCTTTCCCGGGTAAAGGGAAATCAGATTTTGCACCCTTCGCAATCCGCTTCGTCGCTCAGATCGGCGGGCACTTCGCTGGCTTTTTCTGCCGCTTTGGCTTCCGCCTGTTCCAGCTGTGCATCGATATCAAACTCAAACATATCGTCGTTCATCATCGTTCTCCTGACCCGTGATTAAAATTTCCTGCGCTTTATACCGATTTCCCGCGCAGCTTCGCAACCAGATTTACCACCAACAGCACGATCGACCCAACGATAAAGCCCAGCACCAGATTGGCACCGTTGCTTAGCAGGCTGGACACCATGCCCGGAAAGCCGCTGCTGTATTCGCTGATGGCGTGATGCAGTGGCGTAATGCCGTGCACGATAATCCCGCCCCCCACCAGAAACATGGCCAGCGTGCCCACTACCGTCAGAATCTTCATCAGCCAGGGGGCCATTGCCAGCAGCGCACTGCCCAGCGCCTGCGCCATCCCGGAGGATTTTTCCCGCAGCCAGTAGCCCAGATCGTCAATTTTCACGATCATCGCCACAATACCGTAGACGCCGATCGTCACCAGAATGGCAATGCCGGCGAGGATCAGGACCTGATTCAGTAAAGGGGCTTCTGACACAATACCCAGCGTAATGGCGACGATTTCGGCAGAAAGGATGAAGTCCGTCCGTACCGCCCCTTTTACTTTATCTTTTTCATACTGGCGCGGGTCCTGCTGCGCCAGCTTATCCAGCCGCTGCTGGCGCGCTTCCGGGCTTTTTTCCGCCTTATCGTGATTCAGGCTGTGCAGCACCTTCTCTACCCCTTCATAGCAAAGGTAGGCGCCGCCCAGCATCAGCAGCGGCGTGATCAGCCACGGCGCAAAGGCTGAAATCACCAGCGCCAGCGGCACCAGGATCAGCTTGTTGAGAAAAGAGCCTTTTGCCACGCCCCAGACCACCGGCAGTTCCCGGTTGGCTTTTACGCCGGTCACCTGCTGGGCATTCAGAGAGAGGTCGTCGCCTAATACGCCAGCGGTCTTTTTCGCCGCCACTTTACCCATGACGGAAATGTCATCAAGCAGCGTAGCAATGTCATCCAGAAGCGTCAGTAAACTGGTTCCTGCCAAAGTAATCTTCCTTATTCCGGTTCGTGATCCTGACAACAGGGGCAGCGCTCAACGGCCGTCACCGTCATGTCAGCAATGCCCGCACAGTCCCATTCGACGCGCAACGTTTTCCCGTGCAGATCGCCGGCATGCAGATATTTGCTTACCGGACTTTCCGTCATCCCGCTGATTGCCTCCGTGGCCACCAGCCGATCACCCACATAAATGCGCGCGGTGGCCTGGGTGTTGACCATGCGTTCGTCGCGCAGCTGATACAGGCGTTTGACCGTCAGTTTGATACTGCTCATGGTTCTGTTCCGCGTCCCAGAGAAAGAGGCGATCTAAACGGTTATCGCCCTGAAAAGCAACACCGTTTCAGGGTGCTGCCCGGTAGTGATGCAGCCCCTGATGATCCATTTCGCTGCTGTGCGAGGCGGCCAGCAGCCACTCTTCCAGCCGCTCAATCAGATCGCCATCTTCCAGCCGCAGCCGGCCACGCAGCGCGCACTCCCAGACAATCAGCACCTTCCAGCCTGCCTCCTGCAACTGCTGCACGTAGCGCTGGTCGCGCTCCACGTTGCTGTTAATTTTGCCTTTCCAGAATTCGGTGCGCGTGGCGGGCATTTTAAACAGATAGCAGTGGTGGCGGTGCCAGAAACAGCCGTGCACAAAAATGATCGCCTTCTGCGGCGGCAGCACAAAATCCGGCCGCCCCGGCAGCGCTTTATCCTGCACCCGGTAGCTAAAGCCACGATCTTTCAGGATCAGCGCTATACGCTGCTCAATCGCCGTATCCTGATTGCGGATGGCGCGCATATTTTTGCTGCGAATCGCGTGTGAATGGACGTCTGCCATGGCGTCTCCTTTTTTCGGGACTTATTCAACTTTAGCGGTTTGAGGCAAAAGCGAAAGCCAGCGGGTAAAAGAGTGCGAGCGGGCTTCCGCGTGATGGCATCCCGCGCCAATTTCCACGCCGCGCCAGGAGTGGTAGCATAGCCGCTTCACAGTTAAGGAAAAACGCATGCTTGCACTTGATCCCGCCGCACCGGCTTCGCCCTCCCCGCTCACTGCTGCTCAGGACGACGCGCTGTCGCTGCTTACTCAGGTGCTTGATATCTATGCGCCGCGCGATGTGCTCAGCGTGCTGCAGGCCGCCGGCGGACGCGACTGGAGCCTGCCGAAGCTGACCCGCATCCGCAGCGGCAAAAGCGCAGCACCGGCGCTCTCCGCAGCGGAAGTCAACACCCTGCAGACGCTGCTGCCGTCCCGGCCGGCCCACTATGCGGCACCCGCGTTTCAGTTTGTCGATCTGTTTGCCGGCATTGGCGGTATCCGCCGCGGGTTTGAGCAGATCGGCGGTCAGTGCGTGTTCACCAGCGAATGGAATAAAGAGGCGGTGCGCACGTATAAAGCTAATCACTACTGCGACCCGTACCAGCACCAGTTCAACAGCGATATCCGGCTGGTGACGCAGCCTGCCGGGCTGCAGGATGAGCAGGCCATTTATCAGCACATCGACCGCACCCTGCCGGATCACCAGGTGCTGCTGGCTGGTTTTCCCTGTCAGCCCTTTTCGCTGGCCGGCGTCAGCAAGAAAAACGCCCTCGGGCGCGCTCACGGGTTTGAATGTGAAGCGCAGGGCACGCTGTTTTTTGACGTGGCGCGCATTCTGGCTGCCAAAAAGCCACCGTTCTTTGTGCTGGAGAACGTGAAAAACCTCAAAAGCCACGATAAAGGCCGTACTTTTGCGGTGATCATGGCCACGCTGGACGAGCTGGGTTACGACGTGGCCAATGCGCAGGACGACGGTCTGCCTGACGCGAAGGTGATTGACGCACGGCATTTCCTGCCGCAGCACCGCGAACGCATCGTGCTGGTGGGCATCCGCCGCGATACCGGTCTGAGCGCCGGTTTTTCACTGCGCGCGCTGCCGGCGCTCTACCCGGCGCAGGTGCCTGCGCTGCACCTGCTGCTGGAACCTGAGCCGGATGCCAAATACACCCTGTCCCCAACGCTCTGGCACTACCTTTATCAGTATGCCAAAAAGCACAAAGCCAAAGGCAACGGCTTTGGCTTCGGCCTTAACGACCCGCGCAATCTTAGCTGCTGCGTGCGCACGCTCTCGGCGCGCTATTACAAAGACGGTTCGGAAATTCTTATCGATCGCGGCTGGGATTACGCGCTGGGCGAAACTGATTTCCGCCAGCCGGAGAATATGGCACGCCGTCCACGCCGCTTAACGCCGCGCGAATGCGCCCGGCTGATGGGGTTTGAAGCACCGGGCGAAGCGCGTTTCCGCATTCCGGTTTCCGACACCCAGGCGTACAAACAGTTTGGCAACTCCGTGGTGGTGCCGGTGTTTGCTGCGGTGGCGCGGCTGCTGCTGCCGCTGATTGAGCGCTATCAGCAACAGAACGGCCAGTGATTCAGGGCTCCAGTTTTATTTAGGGGCGCGCGTTGTGCTGTTTTACCGGCCGGCGTGCGCCCTGTCACCAAACTGTCACTCATCAAACCAATACTCCTGTTTTTATTTTCCGGAGCTGTTTTGATGTCTCTCCTTACCCTGATCACCCTGCCGCGGCGCCTGCGCGGCCGCTTCACATTGCCCCTGTGGCTGACCAGTCTGCGCAATCAGTTCCTGCTGTTTATCCTGCTGTTTTGCCTGCTGCAGTTTGCCGGTGTCCTACTGTTAAACCAACACGTTAATCAGACGCAGATTTCACTGCAGCAGGCCGGTCAGCTGCGGGAACGGCTGACGCTGCTCGATAAAGCGCGGATAGAACTGCTGACCGCGAGTGATAACAGTCACCGCGCCGGAATCTATCTGATGCAGGATCAGCAAAGTGGCTCGGTGGATAGCTGGAAAAGCCTGGCGGCCGCAGCCAGCCTCTCGCTTGATCAGGCGCGGACGCTGTTTACCGCCTATCATGCCCGGCCGGAAAGCGGGCTGGCTCAGGGCTTTGCGCTGCTGACCGATGGCCTGCAGGAGCAGTTAAAAGGCCTGGCAGCGAACGACATCAACGCCTTTTTTATGGTGCCGATGCAGGCGTTCCAGCAGCAGTTTAACGACGCCTGGTTCAGCGAAATCGCGCAGGCCAATCAGCAACTCAGCGCCGTAAACCAGACCACGCTGGATATGCTCAGGCAGAGCCGCAATCTGTCACTGGTGGTCAGCGCGGTGCTGACGCTGCTGCTGATGCTGGCCACCGGCCTGCTGATGCGCGGCGTGCTGCTGCCGCTGCGCCGGGCCAACGCGCAGCTGGCGCAGATTGCCACCGGCGATCTGCTGGCCTCCCAGGCGATGCCACGCCGTCAGTCGCTGGAAACGCGGCAGCTGTTTCACTCAATGGATACCATGCGCCTCGGCCTGCAGCAGATTGTCAGCGATATCAGCACGGTGGCGGTCAGCGTCGCTGCCGGCGCAGAAGCGATGCAGCAGCATAATCAGCAGGTCATGCAGCAGCACCAGGCGCAGAATGCCAGCTTTCATCATTTGTCACAGCGTCTGCATCGCGTTGCGGAAGAGGTGGAAAACGGCGCGCACTTCTCGCAGCAGGCTGCCCGCGAAGCGGAATCGGCCGATACCCTGATGCGCCACTGCGCGCAGGAAGTGGCGAACGTGGAAAATCAGATGCAGCAGATTGTGGCGGCCGCAGGGGATATTGCCGGCATTGTCGGCATGCTGGATAACCTCTCAACCCAGACGCGCCTGCTGTCGCTGAATGCGGCGATTGAATCCGCCCATGCCGGCAGCCTGGGCCGCAGTTTTGCCGTGGTGGCCGAAGAGATGGGACTGCTGTCACAGCAGAGCGGTGCCTCCACGCGGCAGATCGACGGGCTGATCCAGCATACCCGTCAGCATGTGGATGACGGCTTTGAAAAAGTGCAGGCGCTGGAGATGCTGTTTGCGCAGATCAGCGGCGCGGTATCAGGGGTGGTTACCCAGCTCAGCGAACTGCAGGCCAACAGCAGCGCGCAGAGTCATCGCGTCAGCCGGATTGCGCAGGAGGTGATTGGAATGAGCGATGAGCTGCAGCAAAATGAAGCACTGACGGCCCGTCAGGTACAGGCGGCAGCGCAACTGCGCGAACTGGCTGAGCGGCTGGCCGGGCACGCCCGGCAGTTCCGCGTCGCGTCTGCGTGAGGCTGGCAAAAAAAAACCCGTCAGGCGACGGGTTTTCAGAGACTTATTTTTTCTTTTTACTTTTCTTCAGCAGCGCTCGCACCTGCTTCAGCTCGGTAGCGGAGAGCTTATCGTCCGCTTCTTCGGTATGCAGATTGTCGACCGCCGGTTCCGCAACGGTATCCAGACTGGCCTGCAGGCGGTTAACAATCTCCTGGCTCATCGAGAGTTGATTATCGGCGGCTAACTGTTTGATCTGCTCTTTCAGCGCCGGGTCAATTTTAATGGTTAAGTTAACAGTCTCGGTCATCTTCATACTCCCTATTGATTTACCACAACGTAGCGGAAGAGACCGAAAGTTAACAGACTGTCATAAAAATTTAATACTACGCGTGTATGGCACTGAAATCCCTTAACACCGATTCGTCGGGTGTGGTGAGATTGCCCTGCAGTTCAGCGCACAGTTTTGCCATATAGTGCACCAGAAAATCGGCGTTATACTCCGCCAGCTGGCGGCCGGTTTCTGTCTGCATGGTCTCCGGCAGGCGCAGCAGTTTCTTCTGAAAATGGTCCAGCGTCCACTTCACGTCATCCAGCTCCCGATCCCTGCCTAGCGGGTCGTCATTATCGAACAGCGGCCGGCCCAGCGCGCCGGCGGTGTAGAACACCCGTGCCAGACCAATTGCCCCAAGGGATTCAAGCCGGTCTGCATCCTGCACAATCTTCGCTTCCAGCGTATGGGGCGTAATGCGCGCGCTGAAACTGTGGGCCTGCACGGCGTGCGCCACGCTGTCCAGCAGCGCCGCCGGGAAATCCGGGAAGTCCTGCTGCAGAATGCGGCGCGTCTCCTCTGCCGCATAGGTAGAGGCGAGATGACGTTCGGGATGGTTTTTCGGCAGGTTAACGACATCGTGAAAATAGCAGGCGGTCAGCACCACCAGCGGATCGGCTTCCGTGTTCTGCATAATGCGGTTTGCGCTCATCCAGACGCGGCGCAGGTGCGCGATATCATGGGCTTTATCGTCATGCAGCCAGTTCAGCTGCAGCCAGTGCTCATAACGTTGTTGCCAGTGAGTAAGTGACATCGTGCTTCTCCTGTTGTTGCTGTTATCTCGCACCGGGAAAAGTGCGCCATCCTGTCTGCATCATAGCGGCCGGATGATGACACTTTCCTGACACGCTTCCGGCGTGTGCAAAGTGAGAAAATGCGATCCCGATCATGTTATAGCGCTGTTAACAAGGAAAGCCCAGCGTGGCGTGTGTTTTCGGTATTTCCTTATTCCATTCGGGATAATTGATAATGTTTAATAATGGTTATGTATTTATTTGCCGCTGCGGTTGTCAGAAAAGCCGCTTTTCCAGTAAATGCGGCTGTGCCCAAGCATTAAACCGGGCTAAAGTATAGCGACATATTCTGAAAAGATTCCCATTACGGTCGTTATAACGTACTGTATAGGAGAAATTTCCGGCTTACTCATTACTGTGCTGCATGTCGCAACACGCATTTTCTTTATGAGCCATTTTTTACACCGGAAACTGCCAGACGTGCCTGATACTGAGGCGATAAATAATTAAGCAAATTGATTTAAAGCAATGATGCTCACACACGCCCGCTGTCAGGGATGTGGCGTTGAGGTTTTCCGGGCTCGTGACATAACAAGAGGTAAATAATGAAAGAACGGCCGATTCTTTTTTCCGAACAGCGGGTCCGCGCCCTGTTGGTTGGCCAGCAAACACAGACCCGGCGCATTATGAAGACTCAGGCCTTTGGCCCGGGTCAGGATCATCACGAAGGTGTTCACGCGTTTGACGTTAAAGCCAACCATCTGCACGGCTATAAGCTGATGTCGATGTCCGATATCAGCGCGCACTGCCCGTTCGGACAGGTGGGCGATCGCCTGTGGGTGCGTGAAACCTGGCGTGGCCCAATCGTGCCGGAAGATCAGCTGGCGGAGTATGACCGCGATGCGCAACCGTTTCGCAATCCGGCGTACTGCCAGTACCGTGCTGACAGCAATGAACTGGGCCAGCTGGACGAAAACCTGCAGGATGCCGAACAGTTTGGCTGGCAGACCGCCATCCACATGCCGCGCTGGGCCAGCCGTATCGATCTGGAAATTACCGCAGTACGTGCTGAGAAGATTCAGGACATCAGCGAAGATGACATCATGGCGGAAGGTGTACAGACTGACTCCCACTTCCTTAACAACTTCTTTACCATGAATATGAATTCGGAATCGCCGAAAGAAGCCTATCGCAAAGCGTGGCAGAAGCAGTATGGCGCCACCAGCTGGGAAGTGAACCCGTGGGTGTGGGTTATTGAGTTTCAGCGCATTGCGCGTGAAAGCTGATTAACCGGCCACTGCCTGCCCTCTTCAGGCCGCGCCGTGACGCGGCCTGCGTTTTATCTGCCGGTCAAATCTCCGCTTTGCCACGTCAGTCACAGACAAATCCGACACTTACAGGTTGAATATTGCGCTCCTGTTTCGCGCAGACCGTGCAGGCGGCGCTGCACCAGAATTCCTTTTCGCCCAGCCCAGTGAGAAACCCAATGTTCAGATGGCCGTGGAGTGCGCAGATTGAAGCTTCCGTTGCCGCGCTGCCGTGGCAAGCGGCGCTGGCGCAGCCGATTTTTTCCCTGCTGACGGATGATGAACAGCTGGCCCTGATCGCGCTGGCCCGGCGTTTTCTGCAGCAGAAAAAAATCACGCCGCTGCAGGGCCCTGAGCCGGATGCGCTTTTGCTGGCACGGCTGGCGCTGCTGTTCTGCCTGCCGGTGCTGAAACTGGGCCTGGAGTGGCTGGACGGTTTTCATGAGGTGCTGATTTACCCGGCCCCGTTCAGCGTGGATGACCGCTGGGAGGATGACCACGGCCTGGTGCATCAGGCCAGCGCGGTGCATGCGGGACAAAGCTGGACCCAGGGGCCGATAGTGCTTAACACGCTGGATATTCTCGATGCCTTTGACCTCTCCGGCTACAACCTGGTGATTCATGAAGTGGCGCACAAACTGGATGCGCGCGGCAGCGGCTATACCAGCGGCATTCCGGCGATTCCCCTGCGGGACGTCGCCGGCTGGGAAAAAGATCTGCTGCAGGCGATGCAGGAGATTGAAGCCGAAGTGGACAGTGTCGGAGAACAGGCGGCCACTATCGATCCTTACGCCGCCAGCGATCCGGCGGAGTGTTTTGCCGTGCTGTCAGAATATTTTTTCAGCGCGCCCGATCTGCTGATGCAGCGCTTTCCGGCCATGTACCAGCATCTGAAGCAGTTTTACCGGCAGGATCCCGGCGCCCGGCTGGCGCGTTCAGCACCGGAATCTGCTTAAATCGCGATCGCTTTGTATTATTGCCAGCCAGTTGAATACAAATGTGTTTTTTGCTGTTGACACACCACAGGGGTGCCATTAATATGCGCCTCGTTCACACGATTCCTCTGTAGTTCAGTCGGTAGAACGGCGGACTGTTAATCCGTATGTCACTGGTTCGAGTCCAGTCAGAGGAGCCAGATTCAGAAAAGCCCGCTCAGGGAAACCCGAGCGGGCTTTTTGCTTTCTGTCAATTGGTTAACCCTTCAAGCTTGTCCGCACAGGCTCTTAAAAACCCTCAGCTATACCCTTTTGCAGGTAAAAATACGGTTGAAACTGAATCGTTAATTTTCATCAAAATGTAAGTATCGATCGATTTTACAGATCGATAATTCGATGAGTCGTGTGATTAATCGACTGCTTTTGTATTTCAGGGCAGATATTTGCTCAACCAGCCTGCTTCTGAAAAGGTGTCTGACTCAGAACACGCAGCTTCCGCAGGCAAATAAAACCTCTGTATAGCAAGCCGTCTGCCCCTGTGGCACACTTAAACCGTCCTGAAGCATACGGAAGCTGCTTAATGTCTGAAAATCTCCCTCTCTGCGTTTTTACCGAAGGCCGCATCACCCTTCCCGATCACTATCAGGATCGCACCGTTAATGTCTTCGCCTTTCCCGGTGAGAATACGCCTGCTTTTAACATCTCCCGCGATTCGCTGAATGATGTCGAAACGCTGTCTGCTTACATTGATCGACAGTTAACGCTGATGCAGAAGCATCTGAAAGGCTGGAAGCAAACCGAACGGGTGCCTGCTGTGCTAGGCAATAACCTGTTGCAGGGTGAATGTGTGCATGCCAGCTACCTGCGTGACGGTAAGCGGATTTTCCAGCAACAGGCGGTATTCAACACCTCTGAAAACCACGTTCTGGTATTCACAATGACCTGCACCGCGATACTAACGGCCGGGAACAATCAACAGTTCCAGGCTCTGCTTGCCAGCTTTTCTTTTAACACCTGACAATTAAGGAACGTTGTTATGTTTGAAGCGGCACGCGTGGGTGATGATATTGGCCATTCTCATGCGCTGGCAGGGATGATTGCCGGTACGATTGTCGGTGGACTGATTGCCGCAGCAGGGGGTATTGCCGCCGGGGCCTTGATGATTGCCGGTATCGGTGCGTCATGCCTGGGTATAGGTGTGCTGCTGGTCGGCACCAGCCTGGCGGTGGGGTATTTTACGGGCGAACTGGCAACGAAGGCCAGAGACAGCATTGCGGATGCCGGGGCCGCCAGTATGGCGAAGGAAGGCATTATCGCCACCGGCTCGCATAACGTGTTCATTAATGGCAGACCTGCCGCCCTTGCCACCAATAGCATGGTGGAATGTGCCCGGGATGCTGGCTCTCAGCAGATGGCTGAAGGCTCCTCACGCGTTTACATCAATGGCCTGCCTGCTGCCCGCCTCGGCGATCAGACCACCTGTGGTGGTAAGGTCATGACCGGTTCCGCAGATGTGATTATCGGCGGTGAGCCGGAACAGACCCTGCCAATACAGTCAGAAGTCCCGGAATGGCTCTATAAAGCCTCTGACATGACGCTGTTATTTGCCGGACTGCTCGGTGGCGCGGGCGGAGCAGCAGGCAAAGTCGGGGCGCTGGGAAAACTGCTCAGTAAAATTCCGGGTATCAACAAACTGGCCCGCGTCGCCTGTCGCGCTGGTGTGCTGATGACCAGTGCCGCCGCCGTGGGGATTATCGCCCGCCCGGTCGACATTGTCAGCGGGCAGAAGTTTCTCGCCGGTGATGACGAACTGGACTTTGTATTACTGTCCCGTCTGCCGGTTGTCTGGCAGCGTTACTGGCGCAGTGGTAATCCCGGCGACAGCGTGCTGGGCCGTGGCTGGTCACTTTTCTGGGAAACCCGACTTGAAAAATATCACGACGGGCTGGTGTGGCGTGCACCGTCCGGTGATTACGTTCCCTTTCCTCTCGTGCCGAAAGGACAGCGAACCTTCTGTGAACCGGAGAAGCGCTGGCTGGAACACCATCAGGACGATACCTGGTCAGTGTATGACATCAGCGGCGAACGCTGGTGTTACTCACCTCTGCGTAACAATTCCCCTTCCCTGCCGCTGCGACTCACCGAACCCTGTGGTAACGATATTCTTTTTGACTGGAATGACGACCATACCCTGCATGCACTCACCGACAGCGCCGGGCAGCGCGTAGTCTGCCATTATCAGACCGCCAGTGGCCAAAACCGCCTTGCCGGAGTCTGGCTGGATGATGAAATCTGCCTGGTCAGCTACCGCTACGATGACAAGGCCAGGCTGATGAGCGTCACCGGACGCGGCGGTCAGGTACGCCGCCGTTTCAGCTGGTATGACGACGGGGACGGTACGGATTTACTGCGCAGCCATGAGGACAGCAACGGGCTTCTGAATGAATACCTGTGGCGGAACATTGATGGTCTGCCGCGCGTGGTAGCATATCGCAACAGCGCGGGCGAGCAGCTTGATTTTGAATACGATTTTATGAACGGCACCCGTCGCGCCATCCGCGAAGATGGCGCACAGGCACACTGGCTGGTTGACGACGATGACGATGTTGCACGTTTCACCGATTATGACGGTCGCCAGACCGGCTTCGTCTGTCGTGATGGCGAGTTGTGCGACATTATCCTGCCCGATGGAGCCATGCGGCGCAGTCAGTGGGACCGTTATGGCCGTCTCACGTCAGAAACTGACCCGGCAGGACGCACCACTGAGTATTACTGGTTCAGAAACACTGATCGCATTACCCGAACAGTTTTCCCGGATTCAACAGCCACTCAGTCTGTATATGACCTGAACGGTCGCCTGCTGTCGGAAACCGATGCACTGAATCACACCACCACGTATCACTACCCTGATGAAGAAGAAACGCTGCCTGACCGCATCACCGATGCGAGGGGCGGAGACGTGCTGCTGGTGTGGAACCATCAGGGACTGCTGACGCAACGCACTGACTGCTCCGGCAGCGTGACCCGCTTTACCTATGATCGGTTCGGTCAGCTTATCACCAGTGAGGACGCCGAAGGCAACCTCACACGCCGCGAATGGAACGATGCAGGACAGCTTACCGCCGTCATTCGGGCTGATGGCAGTCATGAAACGTTACGATGGAACGAGCATGGGCAACTTGCGGCCTGGCGAGACCCGCTGGAAAGTGAGGTTCGCTGGCACTATTCCGCGCTTGGACTGCCAGAAAGCGTTACCGACCGCACGGGACGAACCCGCCGCTGGCACTATGATCCGAGAGGCAATCTGCTGCGTCTGGAAAACGGCAACGGTGGCGAGTACCGTTTTACATATGACCCGACAGGCCACCCTCTGAGCGAAGACCGCCCGGACGACACCATCCGTCAGATGGAATGGAACGCGCGTGGACTGCTCACCACGCTGATGGAAAGCGGCAGGCCGGACGACGATGGCGGCATCCCGCGACGCGCTCAGCAGTTCAGCTATGACAGTAGCGGCCTGCTGACCACACGCACTACCCGTGATGCTCAGTACCATTACCAGCGTAACAACAGCGGGCAGCTTACCGGCCTGACCCGCAAGCCAACCGCCGATGGCATGGCGCGGGGAATTGAAGCAGATGAAATTCAGTTTACCTTTGACGCGGCAGGAAACCTGCTCGCTGAACAGGGAGCCAACGGTGAACTGCATTCTGCGTATGACGTTCTGGGTAATCTTACTGCGCTGACCCTGCCCGGCGGCCAGCAGATAAGCTGGCTGCATTACGGTTCCGGCCACGTCAGTGCCATCCGCTTTAATCAGCAAATCATATCCGAATTGACCCGCGACCGCCTTCACAGGGAGGTGGCCCGCACTCAGGGAACCCGTGAACAGACCCGCCAGTATGACAGTCTCGGCAGACGTACCCGGCAGCGCAGCTTCACACCCGACCTGCCGGAACAGACAATCTTCGAACGCGCCTTCAGCTACACCGGGCGGGGGGAACTATCAGACGTCAGTGACACCCTGCGTGGCAATACAATTTATGGCTATGATGAGGAAGGCCGTTTTCTCAGGCACTACGAAGCCCGCCCGGACCACACTAACAGGACGTTCCGCTACGACGCTGCGGATAACCTGCTGCCGGATAATGACCTCCCTGCCCTGCCGCTGAGGGATAACCGCCTGACGCACTGGCAGAACCTGTTTATGAAATATGACTGGTGGGGTAACCTCGTCAGTCGCCGAAGTGGTCTGTATGAACAGCATTATGAATACGACGCGGAAAACCGGCTGATACGGGCAGAAGGCACCGGACCGGAAGGCCGATTTACCGCACACTACCATTATGATGGACTGGGCCGCCGCACCCGCAAGACGATCACCACACAACACGGCACCACGGAGACGCGCTTCCTCTGGCAGGGCTTGCGACTGTTGCAGGAACAGCAGCAGAACGGGCAATGCCAGACCTATGTTTACGACCCGAACGAAACATACAGCCCGCTGGCGCGTATTGACCATTTGCGTGACGAAAATAGTGGGGAGGTTCTGTGGTTCACAACCGATCTGAACGGTGCACCGCTGGATATCACTGATGAACAGGGACAGCTCCGATGGAGCGGTCATTACGGGAGTTTTGGTGAGGTTGCACGGCAGACGGAAGGCTTCCACAGACTCGCGCAGCAAACTGCCCTCGCTCATCAGCCACTGCGCTATGCCGGGCAGTACGCGGACAATGAAACGGGTCTGCACTATAATCTTTTCAGGTATTACGATCCTAAGATTGGACGCTTTACGGTTCAAGACCCCATAGGATTACAGGGAGGCTGGAATCTTTATCAGTATGCTCCGAATCCGCTGGGTTGGATTGATCCGTGGGGACTGTCAAGATATCCTGGGGTCGATTTCTCAGGAAGCGATGCACTTTATCCTCATGGTGAAAATATTGTAAAAATACCAATGACAGGCAGTCGTTATGGCGACTTTAAGGCAGCAAACGAATTGGCAAATTACAAAAACTCAGTTGGGAATATTACAGGTAAATCACATCCAGATGGCTATACCTGGCACCATTTAAATGATTATGATCCCATAACGAATACTTCTACCATGCAACTTGTAGAGACAAGCGCTCATGAAGCCACTTTCCCTCACTCCGGCTCAGTGAGCCAATATGAACAGTATCATGGTGTTAAATATGAATCACTTGAAGCCAAGAAAACTGCAAAATCATTGAATTGTAAATAGTGAGGTACATTATGCAATCAGAAGACTTAAAATTTTATGAAGATGATGAAGGCATTGCTGTCGATTTGAAGTTGAAAGCATTCGGTCCGGATGAAGTACAATGTGTTAATCTTGAATCTGAACTATCAGATAAAAAGATGGAAAATGATATACTCTGTTTAATTAATCACCAAAATGAATTTTCACAAAAAATTCAAAAAGCAGCTCATGAGTATTGTATTAAAATTTACAATCAAAAGCCGTCTGATCTTAAACTTATAAAAATTTACATCTTCCCAGATAAAGAAAATGAATATGGTTTTATGTTCTCCACAAAAATTGATAGTGAGCATGGAGTTGGTGTAAAAATGATAAATGGAAATATAGAAAAAATTGGCAGTAGTGAAACGGCATTTTTGTAAAATATCTCTATATTCAATAAAATAAATAAAATATCGTAGAAAATTGAACTGTACCTTAATATAGACAATATATTAAGGTACAGTTTTTACATTAACAACAGATTTTGTTAGAGTTGAAATTTTTCGATTCGCATTTAATATAATTTTTAACATTGGATGTCAATCCGGATGTAACTATAAGTTATTCTGGTGATTCCGTTCTTGACTTTCAGTCAGCAAATGAAATCGCCGATCTTATTCAAAAATCTACTCCAGAAGGCTATGTATGGCACCATTTAGATGATTATGGCCCTAAAATCAACACAGGTACGAGGCAACTTGTAGAACAGAATGCGCATTCAGGAATTCCCCATAGCGGCGGTGTAATTCAATATAAAGCTGCTACTGGAAAAAGCTATACACCCCCAGCGAAATTCGGAGAAAAAAAATCATATTCTTAGTTTTGGAAGAATCGGAAAAAAAATTATTTTAGATGATATAATAAGTTTTGAAACTTCTAATAAGATAGCTTTACCAATAGATTTTATTGATTTTTATTTGAGAAATAATAGTGGCTATTTGCCCAAAGAAAATGAGCCTAAACCATTTCTGCTTGGTGGCTTTTTGTCATTTTCCCATGGGAAACTCCCAATTGAAAAACGCTACAAAGAATTATTAGAAGATTGGCCTAATCTTTTAGGTATGATTCCATTCGCATATGATGATGGTGAAAACCTATTTCTAATATCTACTGTTTCAGAAAGTTATGGTGAAGTGAAAATCTGGCTCATTGACGAAAATGAGTTAGATATAGTCTCAGCGTCGTTTTCATCATTCATCAATAAACTGAAAAAAAAATTGATTTATTTCATTCTAAACTGGTGCATCAGGTATCTGCACCAGTCCATGTTCGCCAAAAAGACAAATCGCCAGCTATCATTCCCGGAATTACGATCCTCAAAATGGTCGCTTTACGGAACAGGACCCTATAGGATTGCCGGGCGGCTGGAACCTTTACAGTATGCACCGAATCCGCTGGGTTAAATTGACCTGTAAGGGCTGAGTACCGAACTCGTTTCATACTGGCCACCAAATGATGGTGCTTATGGTGAAACCAAAATTTCATTTTTGGAGCCTGGAAAAATAATTTTTCGTTATGGATATCCGGGGGGTACATATACTTCACCGGTTGGTACACCATATTCGATGTGTGCATTGCCCGTTGCGAATAATAATAAAGATTATACTGTTTATGAACTTCTTAAACCCATGACAAATGTACAGAAAAGCAAAATTGCTCCCTGGTTTGGTGAAATCGGCTTGGGGACGCAGTATAAATTATGTCAATCAGTGCGGAAATACGTAGATTCTGGACACCTGAAAGAAATAAAAAAATAAAGGAAAATCTTGTGGATAAAGAAGAATTGATAAAAAATCTGAATAAATTGAGCATCCCAAATGATAGCTATTCTATTGGAAGCATTGAGGACGAAGCCCTGTGTATGATCTTTGATGGCTTGACGTGGTGTATTTTTTATAGTGAGAAAGGACATCGTACGGAACCCGAATATTTTGCAAGCGAAAATGATGCCTGTCATGCTTTTATAAACCGAATTAAAAAATGGTTTTGATTTTTTAGCATCATCATAAATCCTCTTTCATGCCCAAAAAAGGTGGCAATGAATCGTGTATTGTGAATTGGGACAGATCCTGTGGAGCTGGCAGTGTGTGGGCTTTGGCGAGGTTGCATCACAGATGGAAGGTTTCCACAGATTCACGCAACAAACTGCCCTCGCTCATCAGCCATTGCGCTATGCCGGGCAGTACGCAGACAGTGAAACGGGTCTGCACTATAATCTTTTCAGGTATTACGATCCTCAGATTGGACGCTTTACGGTACAGGACCCCATAGGATTACAGGGAGGCTGGAATCTTTATCAGTATGCTCCGAATCCGCTGGGTTGGATTGATCCGTGGGGGTTAACATCACGGAGAGCGGCATTCAGAACGGCAAAAGAACAGGCAAAAATTCCTAAAAGTAGCCAGTTTACAACACACAAATATGTTTACGATAACGATGTTGAAAACAGGACTGTCTGCGAATTTGATGTTAATAGTAGTAAAAATATGTTGTCCTCCACGAAGAGGATAAATTTGGGCGAGGGCCACATTTCCATGCTGCGGATGACCTGAGAAACAATCCAATGGAAAAAGGAAAATACAATCAATACCCAAGCCATCACCCTGAAGATGTTAATGGATTTAATTCTAAAAAAAAGATGAGCTGCTCATGAAAAAAGAATTATCAAGAATTGAGGCACTAAAAGAAAAAATTGATCAAAAGAAAATTGCGTTAGATATATTTGGAGAAAAAGAAGGAAACTTCATCTTTCTTGATAGCATTTCATCCAGGGAAATTATTTTACAAGCCGATAAAATAGCATACAAAAACATCATAACCAGAATAAAAAAAGAAGACGACAAATCAAATGATATCATCAAAAAATTTGACTTGATGGTGTTTGATTTGTCAAGCTCAAATCTCTCAGATATATCGTTTTTTGTTTTCAGCGAAAAAATATACGATGTAACAACTTCTGTACCTGTTTTTTTAAGTGTTTATGAGAAAATAAAAAATAAATCAAGCTATCATGATATTATCATTCACAGTAAAAATTTAAATTTTGGATTATGCTTACTCCTTGATGAACATTATATCTCCATCTCGCACTGGAAAAATAATAGTTAACTTTCTCATGGAGGCAAATTTAGCGATATGCCTGGCTCATCAGCTGCTGCGCTACGCCAGGCATTACACTGACAGTGAAACCGGGCTGCACTACAATTTTTTTCAGCTATTACGACCCGCGGATTGGGCGGTTTACGATGCATGACCCGATAAGATTAATGGGAGTCTGGAACCTTTATCGATATGCGCCGAATCCGTTAAAATGGATTGATTAACCTGGATTGGCTGTTAATCCTGTTTCCAGAATACCATTTAGAATAATTATAAAATAACATTAACTTATAAGACATGTAACGCCATGAAAATTATAACCATTTTACTTTACCAAAGGATCTTATTGATTTTTTATTTGAAAGATAATGGCATTTATTTACCCAAAGAAGATGAATAAAAACCTTTCTTACTTGGTGGCTTTTCTTTTTTTCCATGGGGAAATTTCACTTGAGAAACGCCACAAAAAACTGTTAGAAGATTGGTCTAATCTTATAGGTATGATTTCATTCGCCTATAATGATGGTGGAAACCTATTTCTGATATCTGCTTTTTCAGATAGTTTTTTGTAAGGTTAAGCTCTGACTCACTAATGAAAATGAAGTTCGAGTGCAGTCAGAGGAGCCAGATTCAGAAAAGCCCGCTCAGGGAAAACCGAGCGGGCTTTTTGCTTTTCACACTGGCGGGCACGTCTTCCGGGCTGGCGCTCACCCGGGTTAAAAACGGCGACGTGCAAAGGCCAGCATACGTTCGGCCAGCGCCTGCGGCGTCTGCATCGGCATCAGATGTCCGGCACCCTCAATGATTTCCAGTTCGCCCTGTGGCAGATGCGTGCGCATGATGTCACGCTGCGCCTCCACTCCCGGTACGTTGCCATCCTCGCTGCCCAGCACCATCAGCGCTGGCAGAGTAAGACGGCCGATGCGGTCGCCCCACGCTTCACGGCTGCCGTACAGCGGCCAGGCGTGCCACGCCGTCAGGCTGGCGCTTTGCGCATCGGCAATGGCCACCTCGCGCAGCGCATCCGGCAGCCGCGCTGAACAGGCACCGTCGACAAAGGCTTCTGCCTCCTGCCGCGTGCCCTGATAGGCCGCCTGCGCCTGGCGATCCTGTTCGCTCATCGGCTGCGGGCCGGGCGGCGACGGTGCTACCAGCACCAGCCGCGTCAGATAGTCGGGCTGCTGCGCCGCCAGCGCCAGCGCCACTTTGCCGGTCATTGAGTGGCCGACCAGAATCACTTTCCGCAACTGCAGCGCACGAATGGTTTCATCCACCTGTCGCGCCATGGCGGCAACATCATAACCTTCAGCCTGTGCCGCATCGCCAAAGCCGGGCGTGTTGATCGCCACGCAGCGATAGTCGCGATCCAGATACGGCAGCGTGGGAAACCAGGTGCGGTGTGACCCGCCCAGATAGTGCATTAATACAAAGGTGGTTTCGCCCTGCCCCTGTATGCTGTATGGCAGCATAAAACCTCCTATTTTAGCGTGCCGCTGGGATCGCCCAGCTGTGCGATCGCCGCCTCGTCATAGCCCGCCTGACGCAGCGGCGCAATCACCTCACGCGCCAGGTCCGGCACGTAACCAACCAGCAGCTCACCGGCCTCGCGCAGCGTCACCGCCTCAAGCGCGGCAGGCAGCAGCAGCGATTCAGCACGACCCAGTTCCACGCTGACGCCATTGGCTTCCACCGTTAGCGGATCGCCGAGGTTAGAAAGAATACGCGCGCTGCTGAAATGGACATGCTGCGGCTGCTGAAAACGCCAGCGCTCCAGCGCAAAGTAAGGCCCGGCGCAGCAGAACAGCCGCGTTAAATCCTGCTGCTGCAGGGTCAGACCGCGTTGCGGCCGGGCGCGCAGTTCTGGACGCAGTTCCGCCAGCAGCGCGTCGATATTTTTCTCCTGCACGTTGCGCGGGATAGGCGCGCCATCCTCCATCTGCCACGGCATCGCGTGCTGCTGGATATTGGAGGTCTGCTCGATTTCATAAATCAGCGTGTCCGGGCCAAAACTGTGCAGCAGACCGCCAGGCACGTAGAAGGTATCACCGGTTTTCACCGGCACGCGATGCATCACCGCGTCATACTCTTCCGCCAGCAGCGCTGCCTTCAGCTGCGCGTTATCCACGCCGTCACGCACGCCCAGCAGGCAGGTCGCGTCCGGCGCCGCCCACAAAATATGCCAGGCTTCGGTTTTGCCGTTCGGCTGCTGTTCACGCTGCTGCGCCAGCGCATCATTCGCGTGCAGATGGACCGGCAGCATGCCGGTTCCGTCGATAAATTTGCTGAGCAGCGGAAAATGCGGGCCGCGCCAGCCGGGCGCAACCATCTCATCCGGATAGCGTTCAACCAGCTCGCGCAGCGTCCTGCCTGCCAGCGCACCGTTGGTTACCGAGGCAATCATGCCGTCAACATCGCTGATTTCCCAGGTTTCCGCCACGCGCGTGTCTGGCAGCCCGGCCTTACCAAGCTGCTGCTGAATGCGCTGACCACCAAAGATATGCGTGGCCAGCGGCGTGGTCAGCTTCAGAGGATAAGCCTGCATCGTCACCTCCTTAAGCTGCTCAGATAACCGCGACACCGCCCGTAACGGCAATGGTCGCGCCGGAGATATAGCTGGCCTCATCGCTCGCCAGCATCACGTAGGTGGGGGCCAGTTCAGCCGGCTGTCCCATACGCTGCAGCGGCACTTCACCGCCAAAGCTCTCGACCTGTTCCGGCGGCATGGTGGCCGGAATCAGCGGCGTCCAGATAGGCCCTGGGGCGACGGCGTTGGCGCGGATGCCCTTTTCCGCCAGCAGCGCGGCAAGGCTGCCGGAGAAATTCACAATCGCCGCTTTCGTCGCCGAGTAAGCCAGCAGCTTCGGTTTCGGCTGGTCGGCATTCACGGACGCAGTATTGATGATGGAGCCGCCGGACGGCATATGCGGTACCGCAGCCTTACAGATATAAAACATCGCGTAGAGATTGGTCTTCATGGTGCGGTCAAACTCATCATCGCTGATCTCATCCAGCGACTGGCGCGTCATCTGAAACGCTGCATTATTGACCACGATATCGATTTTACCGAAGCGTTCCGCCGTCTGCGCCACAATGCTGCGGCAGTGGGCCGCTTCGGTAATATCGCCGGCAATCAGCAGCGCCTGCTGGCCCGCTTCTTCCACCAGCTTCGCGGTGTCCCGGGCGTCATCATGCTCATCAAGGTAGGAAATCACCACGTCGGCGCCTTCCCGGGCATAGGCGATAGCCACGGCGCGACCAATACCGGAATCGCCACCGGTAATCAGGGCGGTTTTTCCTTTCAGGCGGCCGGAACCCTGGTAGCGGGTTTCACCGTGATCGGGTTTCGGTTCCATCTGCAGAAAACTGCCGGGCCATGCCTGCTGTTGTGCCTGTTGCGGATGTTGTGGACGGTCTGTCATACGCTGTCTCCTGGTTAGAAGGCCACGCGGCACCTGGCGCGCGCTGCCTGTATGAATGGGCGCTGAATCGTTACCAGCAACGTCACTAAGTGTAGCAGCCGTCCTGAAATCGCAAGGGCGGTTGCCGGCGGTAACAGTTTGAGTGGAAACTATTTTTGCCAAAATCCCGGTAAAATAAGGCGTTAACGGCGATGGGAATCGATAAGGGAAACGGCAGATTTTTCGCCCGGTTGCGGAATAAACGCGCAGGCTGCTGAAACCTTCAGCAAACAGCCGCGCCGGGTGCAAACTCGCTTTGACTCCGCTGCCCGGCTCGATTATCCTGCGCCCCGTTCAGACAATTCCTCTGTAGTTCAGTCGGTAGAACGGCGGACTGTTAATCCGTATGTCACTGGTTCGAGTCCAGTCAGAGGAGCCAGATTCAGAAAAGCCCGCGCCGGGAAAACCGGGCGGGCTTTTTGCTGTCAGCAGATTTGCCATAAAAAAACCCGCTTCGGCCGGAAGCGGGTCTGCAGGTGCCCGCGGGCAGCGTCAGCGGCCCGGGTGGCAAAAAGCGTCAGCGCTCATGGTAGCGCCAGGCGGAAGGAGGCAGCTCGATACCGTACAGCTGACTGAACGGCAGCAGCAGTTCCGCGGGCTGCGGGGCTTCGGTATCATGCGGTACGGCTGGCCGGGCACTGCGCAGGGTCACGCGCTGCCACCATTGCTGCATGCGTTGTTTCATCATCAGGCTCTCCGTTTGGGGGAATGCGGACAGTTAAACGCACATCCGCCGCCACACCAAACGATCCCTTCTGCTTTCCATTTGCGAAAAACGCATATGCCGGCCGCCGCGTCAGGCCCGCTCACCGCCCATCTTTGCCAGCATGCGGCGATAATTATTCAGCCATTTACCGCTGTTCAGCCGCCACCAGAAAAACACCCCGCGCACCGTCCAGTCGAGGAACATGCCCAGCCAGACGCCAATCACCCCCATACCAAGTTCGATCCCCAGCAGGTAGCCGGCAACCACGCGCGCGCCCCACATGCTGAACATGGAGACATACATGGTGTAGCGCGCATCGCGTGCGCCTTTCAGGCCCGCCGGTAACACCCAGGAAGCGGTCCAGATCGGCATAAACGCGGCGTTCAGCCAGATAAGGTGCTTAGTCACCTCAATCACCTCCGGATCGCGGGTGTAGAATTTCGCCAGCGTGCCCGCCAGCGGCACGGTAATCAGCGCCAGCGTGCACAAGCCAATCATCGCCAGCCAGAACACATGCTTGATCTGCCGTTCTGCCTGCATCACCTGATTGCGTCCCAGCCGTTTGCCGGTGATGATCGTCGAGGCCGAGCCCAGCGCATTGCCTGGCAGGTTGATGAGGGTGGCGATTGAGAAGGCAATAAAATTCCCGGCAATTTCATTGGTGCCCATGCCGGCAACAAAAATCTGCGTCAGCAGTTTACCGCCGTTGAACAGCACCGATTCGATACTGGCCGGCACGCCGATGCCCAGCACTTCCATCAGAATGGTGCGGTCCCAGCGGCGAAAGTAGCTGGCGAGGGTAATTTTCAGCGCCGGCGAGATGCCGCGATAGAGTACATAAATGGCCGCCGCCGCGCCGATGTAACGTGAAATGGTCAGTCCCAGACCTGCCCCGACAAAGCCCATCCCTTCCCAGCCCAGCGCGCCATAAATCAGCACGCTGCTGATAACGATATTCAGGATGTTCATGCCGCCGTTGATCAGCATCGGGATCTTCGTGTTGCCTGCCCCGCGCAGCGCCCCGCTGCCGATAAGCGCAATCGCCGCCGCCGGGTAGCTCCACGCGGAGGTCTGCAGATAGCTCAGCGCCAATTGTTTGACCTGGGGCTCCGCGCTTCCGGCAATCACATCAATGATCAGATGCCCCCAGAATTCAATGGCGATAACCAGCGCAAACGCCAGCACCGTCATTAACCCCAGCGATTGCCGCGTGGCGGCACGCGCCCGCTTGCCGTTGCGTTTTGCCAGGCTGAAGGCCACCACCACCGTGGTGCCGAGATCGATGGCGGCAAAAAAGGAGATCACCACCATATTGAAGCTGTCTGCCAGCCCCACGCCCGCCATCGCCTCTTTACCCAGCCAGCTGACGAGGAAGGTGCTGAGCACCCCCATCAGCATCACGCAAAGGTTTTCAATAAAAATGGGCACGGCCAGAGGGGTAATCTCACGCCAGAACAGCGTGCGGTAAGCGCGGCGCTTCGGATACCACGCCGTGTTTCTTACCGCCCGCATCACTGCTACGCCAGGATTTTGCAAGGGAATACCAAATCACTTTGGAGAAGAAGAGGAGTAATAATGATGATAGGCCACTGACAATTATGCAAAGTGTTTACCCTTACCATTTAATCATTATTACAAACTTTTCTCGTCGGCCTCGCCGGATAAGCCCGGCGCATTGCTCGGTTATGCTGCCGCGCCTGTCCGCTGACGATCGGCTGCCGGGCAGAAAGCAGCCGATCGCAGAATATTCATCGTGATGCGAGCGGAATCCGCTATGCTCTGGTCAACCTGGTCTGTGTTTCCCAAGGAGAACCTATGAATACGCAACGGAACGGATTAACTACCCGGCAGGCGCTGGATGAACTGGAGCGGCTGTATGACGCTGCCGTTGACGCATTGCGCAACGCCATCCGTGACTTCACTGAGCAGGGCACGCTGCCTGATGAAACAGCCCGGCGTCAGGGGCTGTTTGTCTATCCTGAACTGCGCATTACCTGGCAGGGTGAAGGCCCGCAGCAGAATCGTACCCGCGCCTGGGGCCGCTTTACCCATACCGGCCGCTACAGCACCACCATTACGCGTCCGGCGCTGCTGCGTCACTATCTCAGCGAGCAGCTGCAGATGATTGAAAAAGAGTACGACGTGCTGATCGAGGTGGGCCCGTCGCAGCAGGAGATCCCTTATCCCTATGTGATTGACGGCTCTGACCTGTCGCTGGATCGCTCCATGAGCGCCAGCATTGCGCGCCACTTCCCTACCACCGAGCTGTCGCAGATTGGCGATGAAACCGCCGACGGGCTGTTTAATGCCGATGCGCTGTTCCCGCTGTCGCACTTTGATGCGCTGCGCACCGACTTCTCGCTGGCGCGCCTGCGCCACTATACCGGCACCGCGGTGGATCACTTCCAGCCGTTTGTTCTGTTTACCAACTACACGCGCTACGTCGATGAGTTTGTCCGCTGGGCGATTGAGCAGGTGCAGGATCCGGATACGCCTTACGACAGTCTGGCCTGCGCCGGTGACGTGGTAATTACCGCTGAGACCGCCGACCCGACGGCGCTGATGTCAGACCTGGCGTGGAAGAAACATCAGATGCCCGCCTGGCACCTGACCTCACCTAATCGCCGTGGCATTACGCTGGTTAACATCGGCGTCGGCCCCTCTAACGCGAAAACCATCTGCGATCACCTCGCCGTGGTACGTCCGCACGCCTGGCTGATGATTGGTCACTGTGGCGGGCTGCGTGAAAGCCAGAGCATTGGCGATTATGTGCTGGCGCACGCCTATCTGCGTGACGATCACGTGCTGGACAGCGTGCTGCCGCCGGATATCCCGATTCCGAGCATCGCTGAAGTACAGCGCGCGCTGTATGACGCCACCAAAGCCGTCAGCGGTATGCCGGGCGAAGAGGTTAAACAACGGCTGCGTACCGGTACGGTGGTGACCACCGATGACCGTAACTGGGAGCTACGCTACGCGGCTTCCGCGCTGCGCTTTAATCTCAGCCGTGCCGTGGCGGTGGATATGGAGAGCGCCACCATCGCGGCGCAGGGCTACCGCTTCCGCGTGCCCTATGGCACCTTGCTGTGCGTGTCCGACAAGCCTCTGCACGGTGAAATCAAGCTGCCCGGCCAGGCTAACCGCTTCTATGAAGGCGCCATCTCTGAACACCTGCAGATTGGCATCTGCGCGGTAGAGCTGCTGCGCGCCGAGGGCGACAAGCTGCACTCACGCAAGCTGCGCACCTTCAACGAGCCGCCGTTCCGCTAGCGCGGACCGGCCGCGGGCAGGGATTGCGCATTTCTGCCCCACGACAACCTCAGACACGGAAGCCCGGACGGGCTTCCGTTTTTTTATCAGGCGCTCAGCCAGCCGAGCTTGATCACGAACAGAAGGGAGAGAATAACCAGCGCGGCGTTGACTTCACGGGTGCGCCCGCTCAGCAGCTTGACCACGGTCCAGGTGATAAAGCCGAAGGCGATGCCGTTGGCGATAGAGTACGTCAGCGGCATGGTCAGCGCGGTTACGGTGACCGGCGCGGCGGTGGTGACATCTTTCCAGTCAATTTCTGCCAGCCCGGACGCCATCAGAACGGCGACAAACAGCAGCGCGGGCGCGGTCGCATAAACCGGCACGCTGCCTGCCAGCGGTGAGAAGAACAGGCTGAGCAGAAACAGGATCGCCACCACGATGGCGGTCAGACCGGTACGGCCGCCGGCACTCACGCCCGCGGCCGATTCCACATAGCTGGTGGTGGTAGAGGTGCCCAGCAGCGAACCAAACAGCGCCGCGGCGCTGTCGGCGATCAGCGCGCGTCCCATCTTCGGCACGTTGCCCTGCTCATCCGCCAGACCGGCGCGTTTGGTCACACCCAGCAGCGTACCGGTGTTGTCGAACACATCCACAAACAGGAAAGCAAAGATCACGCTCACCAGGCCTACGTTAAAGGCACCGGCAATATCCAGCTGCATAAAGGTGGGCGCGAGAGAAGGCGGTGCAGAGAACACGCCGCCAAACGGCGTCAGGCCAATGCCCATGGAGATAAAGGTCACCACCAGAATGCCAATCAGCACCGCCCCGGTGACGCGGCGCGCTTCCAGCACCACAATGATAAAGAACCCCAGCAGCGCCAGCAGCGGACCGGGTTTCGTCAGATCGCCCAGGCCCACCAGCGTGGCCGGGTTGTCCACCACGATGCCTGCACCTTCCAGCGCAATCAGCGCCAGAAACAGACCAATTCCCGCCGCAATGCCGGCACGCAGCGGCAGCGGAATGCTGGCGATGATCCACTCACGGATTTTGAAAATTGACAGGGCAAAGAAAATCACCGCTGACAGGAATACCGCACCCAGCGCAATCTGCCAGGTATAACCCATGTGCAGCACCACGGTGTAGGTAAAGAACGCGTTGAGCCCCATCCCCGGCGCTAAAGCGATAGGATAGTTGGCAATCAGGCCCATCAGTATCGAGCCGATCGCCGCCGCCAGGCAGGTCGCCACAAACACCGAGCCTTTATCCATGCCGGTCGCACCCAGAATGCTCGGGTTGACAAACAGGATGTAGGCCATGGCCAGGAAGGTGGTGATCCCGGCGATGATTTCCGTGCGCACCGTGGTGTGATGCGCTTTCAGTTTGAACAGTTTTTCTAACATCATCATCTCTCATAAGCGGAGACGGCACAGGGCCGGTTCTCACTTGCCAATGTGGTTAATTCGCTGATTATTGTATTGATGAAAGCGAGCTCGCCGGACGTAAGGCTGGTCACCTTCCGCTTTCCCCTGTCCACATAGCAATTGCTATGCCACTCCCCTGCGCAATCGTTTACGTTTCCGGGCGCCGCTGTGGTTAGGAAAATTCTGAACCAGAACGAGGCGCGATTATGGTGCATTGCACCTGATCTGCGCAATCGTTTTCCCCCGGCCAGCAGAAAGCGCGGCAAATATTGCGGTAACGCACGCTTTCAGACACTGCCAGGCGATACCGCTCACGTTTCTGAAGTGTGAATAAGCGGCGTAAAAACGCCGGGTTACACTGCTGTTAACCCTTTCGCCCTGACAAGAGGCAGAGCCATGAAGCCCGCGATTCTGGTCGTTGATGATGATCGTGCCATCTGTGCATTGCTGCACGATGTACTGAGTGAACATGTGTTTACCGTCTACAGCTGTCACCAGGGACGCGACGCGCTGGCGCTGCTGGCACAGCATCCGGAGATCTCACTGGTGATGCTGGATATGATGCTGCCGGACACCAACGGCCTGCTGGTTTTACAGCAGATGCAGCGGCAGCGTCCCGATCTGCTGGTCATCATGCTCACCGGCATGGGATCGGAGGCGGATATGGTGGTAGGGCTGGAGATGGGTGCCGACGACTACATTGCCAAGCCGTTTAACCCGCGCGTGGTGGTGGCACGGGCGCGGGCCGCACTGCGGCGCTGCGGCCGACTGGCGCAGCCGCAGGGCATGGCAGACGCGGGCTGGCAGTTTAACGGCTGGCGCCTGGATGACAGCCGCTGTCAGCTGTTTAATCCGCAGCGTGAAAGCGTGCCGCTGACGCAGGGCGAATATGCGTTGCTGCGCGCGCTGGTCGCGCATGCGCGTAAAGTGCTGACGCGTGACCAGCTGCTGGAGTTAACCCACAGTGAAACGCTGGATGTGTTTGATCGCACCATTGACGTCCTGATCATGCGGCTGCGCCGCAAAATTGAAGCTAACCCGCACCAGCCCAGCCTGATCCGCACCATTCGCGGGCTGGGCTATGTGTTTTCCGCCGACGTCGTGCGCCCGCCATCCGCCGCACGTGAGACGCAGATTGCCTGACTCATCCAGTGTTGCATCTCGCGCAGCGGGCGCGTGCCGTCCAGCGCGTTCGCTGCGCGCAGGTTGAAACAGGCGCAGGTATGCGCCAGCCTCAGCGTCTCCTGCAATCGGTAGCCCTGATGGCTGGCGTACAGCACGCCCGCGCAGAAAGCATCCCCTGCCCCGACGCTGCCGACAATCGCTTCTGCGGGCAGCCGCCATGCGGGCTGCCAGTGTGCCTCACCGTCACGTTCCTGCCCCCACGCGCCCTCCGGCGCATGAATCACCACCCGCTGCCGCACGCCCTGCGTCAGCAGCCAGTCAGCCGCGCGGCCAAACGCCGCCGGGGCAGCCAGCTGGTTTTGATGGCGTAACGTCACGCCGGTCAGCGACTGCGCCTCCAGTTCGTTAATCACCAGATAATCAAGCCAGCGCAGCGCCGGCACCACCAGCGGACGATACTCACCGGGGCGCGTGACCAGATCCAGCGACGTGAGATAGCCGCGCTGCTGCATCTGTGCCAGCAGCCGCGCGCTGCGCGTGCCGAACTGCGCATCCGGCACGTCCAGACGGTCCAGCAGCAGCAGATAGCCAAGATGGAAGATCCGGTGCGGGGTGATCACTGCGTCAAAGTGCGGCAGATCCAGCAGCGCGTTGGCGCCGCGCGCATGAAAAAAGGTGCGCTGGCCGTCCGGCGCAGTCATCACCTGCGTCATCGCGGTGCCTGCCTGCCCGGTGCGCTGCACAAAGCGGCGCTCCACCTGATGCGCGTCCATCAGCTGCAGCAGGTAGTCGCCGTCGCTGTCTTCACCGATCATGCCCGCACAGGCCAGCGGCAGGCCCACCTGCATCCGCGCCAGGGTAAACAGCACATTGAGCGCCGCCCCACCGCTGCACGCTTCGCGCGCGGTGATCTCCGTCAGCCAGCCCTGTTGTGGCCAGTGGCTGATGCGCTGGACGTGGTCTACCAGCAGCGTGCCGGCGGCAAGAATACCGTTGCGCGCCGTCACCTCAGGCCTGCCCGGCGCTGCCAAAAATCTGCATCTGCTCCGCCACGACCTGCGTAATGCCCTGCTCTGCCGCCATTAACAGCTCGGCAAAGGCGTCATAACGCGCATCGCGCGCCCCCATCTGCTGTTCAATGGCGTTCAGCGCGGCCTGCGACATGCCGGTGTAGAAATTGATTTTATGGATGCCAAGCGAGATGGCGTGACGGAAATCTGCCTCGCTGATGCCGGAGCCGCCGTGCAGCACCAGCGGAATACCGGCCTGCGCGCGAATCGCCGCCAGCCGGGCAAAATCCAGCTTCGGTTCGCCTTTGTATTTGCCGTGCGCATTGCCGATGGCCACGGCCAGGCAGTCGATGCCGGTGGCCTGCACAAATTCTGCCGCCAGCGCCGGATCGGTAAATTTCTCGCTGTCCGCTTCGCCAAACAGCGCGCCGCCCTCATCGCCGCCTACCGCGCCCAGCTCGGCTTCCACCGACACGTCCAGCGCATGGCACATCTTCACCACTTCCCGCGTCTGCCGCACGTTTTCCTCATAGCTGAGGGCGGAGCCGTCAAACATCACCGAGGTAAAGCCAAGGCGAATCGCCTGCATCACCGCCTCAAAATGCAGGCCGTGATCGAGATTCAGCACCACCGGAATGGCATGACGCGCGGCTTCGGTCCGGATCGCGGCCACCAGCGATTCGAGGCTGACATATTTAAAATGCACCTCGGCGATATTGATGATAAACGGCGAGCGCTGCTGTTGCGCCGCCTGAAACAGCGCGCGCAGAAAGTGGGTGTCCAGCACGTTAAACGCGCCAAGCGCGTAGCCCTGCTGTTGCGCGTGGGCCAGCCCCTGCGCCAGAGAAATCAGTGCCATGAAAAACCTCCTGTTAAGCCAGCCAGCGGTGATATTCGTTACACAGCAGCCAGCGCGGCGTTTCATCCTCGTCGAGCGGATTGAAGCGCGCCAGCGGCGTCAGAAACACATTGTCGTGCTCGTCGTCATTGGGCATCGAGACTTCCCCGGCCAGCACATCGCCGTAGCCGGGTTCGCCCCAGAAGCTGTGCCAGATACCGGGCAGCAGCGTCACGCTTTCGCCCGGCGACAGCCGCAGCTGTGAGCCAGCAGCATGCGTCTGGCGCAGGCCGTCCAGCGTCACCTGCACCGGCGAATCCGCCAGCCGATCGCCGTCGCGGTTGTGCAGCGTGACGATCAGGTTGCCGCCTCCCCGGTTAATGATGTCTTCCATCTTGTGCGGGTGATAATGCATCGGCGTCACCTGCCCTTCGCGCACGTGCATGATTTTCTCCGCGTAGGGTTTGTGCCACGGCTGGCCGCCGCGCGAACCGTTGCGCAGGGTAAACAATGTCAGGCCGCTCTGCGTAAAGTCGTCAGCACCGAAGCTGGTCACGTCCCAGCCGAGGTGCAGCTCCAGCAGTTCAGCGGCGGCATGCCGGTCAAGCGCGCGCCACTGCGGCAGGCCGTAATCGGCCCACGGCGGCAGATGCACGTCCTGGCGCATAAAAAATTCACGGGTCAGTTGCAGAATGGCGTTTACGTCGGATCGTCGCATCTCAGCGTCTCCGGTGATGGCGCGGCGCAGGGCAACAGCCAGGCTGCCCGTACGCCGCAGTGGCGAAGCGTGAGCCGGGGTTATTTCACCGTCCAGCCTTTGTAGCTGCCGACATTGTTGCGGTCGATCAGCGTCACCGGAATCAGTACCGGCTTATCCGGTGCCGGTTTGCCCTGCAGGATGTCGTAGCCAATCTCTACCGCTTTGGCTGCCATCACCTGCGGGTCCTGAGCCGGGGTAGCGACAAACAGCGAGCCTTTGCGCTTCAGCGCTTCTTCGCCATCCGGCGATCCATCCACGCCGACAATGAAGAATTCACTGCGCTGCGCCTGTTTGGCGGCAAGGTCAGCGCCGATGGCGGTCGGGTCATTGATGGCAAACACCGCATCAATTTTCGGGTTGGCCGACAGCAGGCCGGTCATCACTTCCAGGCCACCTTCACGGCTGCCTTTGGCGTTCTGGTTATAGGAGAGCAGTTTGATATCCGGATGGGTTTTCAGCTCGTTCATGCAGCCTTCCACACGGTTCTGCACCGCCGAAACCGGTGGCCCGTTGATGATCACCACGTTGCCTTTGTCCTTCAGGCGATCGGCAATGTATTTACACGCCATGGCACCGGCCTGGGTGTTATCCGAGGTGATGGTCGCATTCGCCCCCTCGGCCGCCACGTCCACCGCCACCACCACAATGCCGGCATCGCGCGCGCGTTTCACCGCCGGGGCAATGCCTTTGGAGTCAGCGGCATTGAGGATAATCATGTCCACTTTGGCGGCAATGAAGTTATCAATCTGCGCCACCTGCTGACCAAGATCGTAGCCGCTGGACACCAGCGTCACATTGACCTTGTCACCGGCCAGCTGGCGCGCCTTCAGCTCCGCCCCTTTGGTGATCTGCACGAAGAACGGGTTGGCGAGATCGCCGACGGTGACACCAATGGCTTTCAGTTCTTTGGCCTGCACCAGCGGCGCACTGAACAGCGTTGCCGCCAGCAGTCCGGTAATAATCGGATTAAAACGCATAGTCGATGTTCTCCTGCTTTTTGGTTTTTATGGCCGCCATGGCTGGCAACCCGTTATAAAACACACTTTTGCCAGACGGCGTGCCGTCAGCCGACATGATGGCGGGTGCGATATTTGTCAATCAGCACCGCAATGATGATGACCGCGCCCTTGATCACCAGCTGCCAGAAGTAGGAAACGCCCATCAGCGTCATGCCATTATTCAGCGTGGCGATGATCAGGGCACCAATCAGCGTGCCGGTAATGGTGCCGATACCGCCGACAAAGCTGGTACCGCCGAGGATCACCGCCGCAATCGCATCCAGCTCGTAGCCAACCCCCAGGTTGCCGTTGGCGCTGTAAAGCCGCGACGCACTCATCAGCCCGCCCAGCCCGGAGAGCAAGCCGCTCATGGCATAAACGAACACCAGCACTGCGCCGACTTTAATCCCGGTCAGGCGTGCCGCCTGCATGTTGCCGCCGACCGCATAGATGTGCACGCCCAGCGTGGTGCGGCGCAGGATAAACCAGCACAGCGCAATCACCGCGAAGGCGATGATAATCAGCCACGGCACCGGCCCGAGGTAGCCATTGCCTATCCATTCGAAGTTGATATCGGAGTTAATCACCGTGGTGCCGTTAGCCAGCAGATAAGCCGCGCCGCGCAGCGCGGTATAGGTGCCGAGGGTGACAATAAACGGCGGCAGGCCGGCCGCGGCCACCAGCAGGCCGTTAAACAGCCCCATGATCAGCCCGGCGCCCAGCGCGGCAGGAATGGTCAGCCCGGCAAACGCCGGATCGAGCGAGACCACCATCGCCACCACCGCCGTGGTGCCCAGCATTGAACCTACCGATAAATCGATACCGCCGGTCAGGATCACGAAGGTCATGCCGGCCGCCAGCACGATATTGATCGACGCCTGCCGGGTGATATTCAGCAGATTCGCTTCGGTAAAGAAGTTCGGGGCGACAAAGCCAAACACCGCCACAATCAGAATCAGGATGGGTAAAATGCCGACGGTTTGCAGCAGATCGCTCATTAAGGCCCGTTTCAGCGTCGGGCTTTTTACGCGTGCGGTTTCACTGGTCATTGCGCTCTCCTCAGGCCTGAGCCGGCTGCGCGCCGGTGGCCAGTGTCATAATATTTTCCTGGCTAATTGCTTCACCGCTCAGCTCCCCGGCCACCGTGCCTTCGCGCATCACATAAACGCGATCGCTCATGCCCACCACTTCCGGCAGCTCGCTGGAGATCATCAGAATGGCCACGCCCTGCTGCGCCATGTCGTTCATCATGCGGTAGATTTCACTTTTCGCGCCGACGTCGACGCCACGCGTTGGCTCATCCAGAATCAGAATGCGCGGCGCAATCGACACCCAGCGCGAGATCAGCAGCTTTTGCTGGTTGCCGCCGGATAATCCGCCGGCCCGCACCTGGGCATGCGGCACGCGAATATTGAGGGTGCTGATTGCCTCGCTGGCAATCTTCTGTCCTTTACGCCGGTTCAGCAGGCCATAGCTGGCGTCGCGCTCCAGCGTGGCCATCACAATGTTCTCCTGCGCCGCCATCTCCAGGAACAGCCCCTGCTCTTTGCGGTTCTCGGTGAGAAAGCCGATGCCATGCGCGATCGCTTCCCGCGGTGAACGGATTTGCACTTTGCTGCCATCCAGCCAGATGTCGCCGCCGGTGGGCTTGCTGACGCCAAAAATCAGCTGCGCCAGTTCGCTGCGGCCGGCCCCGACCAGTCCCGCCAGCCCGACAATCTCGCCGGCGCGTACCGCCAGGCTGCTGGGGTGCACTTTGCGGCCGTCGGTCAGATGATTAACCGCCAGCCGGATCTCGCCGAACGGAATATCGCGGGTTTTATTAAACAGATCGCTCAGCGGACGGCCGACCATCATGCGCACCAGTTCACTGGCGTTCAGCTGATCGCGCGTCAGGCTGCCAACGTACTGGCCATCGCGCAGCACGCTGACGCGATCGGAAAGCTCATACACCTCCGCCATGCGGTGGCTGATGTAGATGATGGCCATGCCTTCGCTGCGCAGGCGCTTTATCAGCGCAAACAGCTGTTCGGTTTCGCGATTGGAGAGTGCGGCGGTGGGTTCATCCATCACCAGAATGCGGCTGTTGCGGTGCAGCGCACGGGCAATCTCGACCTGCTGCTGCTCGGCGATGCTCAGCCGGCTGACCAGATCGGTCGCGCTGAACTGCGCCCCCAGCCGGTTGATCACCTGCTGCGCCTCTTCAGCCATCTGGCGGCGCCTCACCAGCACGCCGCGTGTCAGCTCGCTGCCGAGAAAAATGTTCTCCGCCACCGTGAGATTGGGTGCCAGATTGATCTCCTGGTAAATCAGGGTAATGCCCGCCGCCAGCGCCTCTTTTGGCCCTTTAATGGCGTAAGGCTGGCCCGCAATCAGAATCTCTCCACTGCTGGCGGTATAAGCACCGGCCAGAATTTTCATCAGGGTACTTTTTCCGGCACCGTTTTCGCCCATCAGCGCATGCACCTCACCGGGCCAGACCGTCAGGTCTACGCCCTTGAGCGCATAAAAGCTGCCAAAGCGTCGGGTAATGCCCCGCATTTCTAATATCGGTGTCGCCGCCATCGCCATGCTCCTGCCACCTGTAGTTGCCAGCGAGTTAAGCAACGCCAGATAAATGGAAAATGTCAGCGGCCGTTCATATTTGTCATAGTTCGCCCGGACGGCGCTTCTATACTCGCCGGACAATGAGCGTGATAAGGAGGCTGCCATGCGGCACAGTCTGCACTGGCACGCAGGCGCGCGCGGTCGTCTGCTGCTGTTTAACCTGCTGGTGGTGAGCGTTACGCTGGCGGTGAGTCTGGTGGCGATTTTTGGTTTTCGCCACGCGGGTCACATTCAGGAACAGGCGCAGGCGCAGACGCTGGCCGATATGAACGGCAGCCTGGCGCTGGCGCGCGATACCGCCAACGTTGCCACGGCGGCGGTGCGGCTCTCCCAGGTGGTGGGCGCCCTGGAGTATCAGAGCGAATCCGCCCGCCTGCAGCAGACGCAGCAGGCACTGCAGCAGGCGCTGGCACAGCTGGGCCGCGCACCGCTGGCGGCGCAGCAGCCGGTGTTGCTGGGCCACATTCGCGAAGGCAGCCAGAGGCTGGAGCAGAGCATCAGTCAGCTGCTGCTCCGGGGCCATCAGCGCCACCTGCAGCGCAACGACATGCTGAGCGGTCTGTGGCAGGCGCAGCTGTTACTGGCCCATATCAATGACCTCACCGGCGACGCCGCCTTTCTGCCGCTGCGCCAGCAGACCGAAGCGCTGCTGAACGTGGCGATCCACTCCGCCGCGCCGCAGGCGGCGGTGCAGCAGCTCAGCCGCGTGCTGCCGGTCTGGGCGGCCCTGCCGCTGCCGGACACACTGGGGGTGCAGCGCGACCGGCTGCTCAGCACGCTGAAACAGCTGCAGCCGGTGGCCGGACAGCTGGAGCAGAGCGATATCGCCATTGCGTATGCCACCTACCGCATCAAGGCGCTGGTGGCGATGCTGAACGAGGACATCACCCGCTATGTGCAGCTGGTGGCGCGGCAGAGCGAGACGCGCAGTGCCACCGCCCATCATGAGCTGGACTCTATTATCGGTTTTATCGGCCTGTTTATGCTGCTGGCGCTGCTGATTACCGGCTACGCCGGCTTCTACATTTACCGCAATCTGGGCTCCAGCCTGACGGCCATCGCGCAGGCGATGACGCAGCTGGCGCAGGGTGAAAAAAGCGTTAACGTGCCGGGAGTGGCCCGGCGGGATGAGCTGGGCGATTTGGCTCGCGCCTTCAACGTCTTTGCGCGCAACACCGCCTCGCTGGCCCACACCTCACAGCTGTTGCGCGAGAAAAGCACACAGCTGGAATCCACCTTCCTTGCCATGCGCGACGGCTTTGCGCTGTTCGATAACAGCGGCCAGCTGGTGGTATGGAACGCGCAGTACGCCGAACTGCTGGGCATTGCCCCGCGTGAACTGCACCGCGGCCTGCACTATCAGCAGCTTCTGACGCGCATGGGCGTCCGGCTCAGCAGCCTGCACGATGCGCAGGAAGTGCGGCTGGCGGACGGCCGCACGCTGGAGCTGCGCTTCAGCCCGGTGCCGCGGCGCGGAATGGTGAACACCGTGCTGGAACGCACCACACGTAAAGCGCTGGAAGCCGCCCTGCTGCACAGTCAGAAAATGAAGGCCGTGGGTCAGCTGACCGGCGGTCTGGCACACGATTTTAATAACCTGCTGGCGGTGATCATCGGCAGCCTGGCGCTGACCGTCGATCAGCTGCCGCCCGGCACGCTGGCGACCCGCATTGAACGGGCGCGGCAGGCCGCTGACCGCGCGGCGCAACTGACCCAGCGCCTGCTGGCCTTTTCGCGCAAACAGGCCCTTTATCCGCGCGCTGTGTCGGTGGTGGAACTGGTGGAAAATCTGCAGTCGCTGTTACAGCATTCGCTGCTGCCAGGTCAGCAGCTGGTGGTGGATGCGCAGCGCCCCGGCTGGCCGGCGTGGATTGATGCCGGTCAGCTGGAGAACGCCCTGATGAATCTGGTGGTGAACGCGCGCGATGCCATGGAAAAGCAGAGCGGCGAAATCCGTCTGCGTATCTGGAATCAGCGGACGGTGGAAGCGGCGGGTAAACGCGATTGCGTCACCATTGAGGTCATCGATCATGGCTGTGGCATGTCTGCCGCCGTGCGGGAACAGGTGTTTGAACCCTTTTTCACCACCAAAGCCACCGGCAGCGGCAGCGGCCTCGGGCTGTCGATGGTGTATGGCTTTGTGCGCCAGTCCGGCGGGCAGATTGAACTGGAAACCGCGCCGGGTCAGGGCACCACGGTGCGCCTGCGTCTGCCGCGCGCACCGGAAGCGGCGCAGCCGCTGACGCCGGCACCGCAGGTGGTGCCGCCTCTCCGGCCGGACCGTCTGGTGCTGGTGCTGGATGACGAACCGGCGGTACGCCAGACGTTATGCGATCATCTGCACCAGCTGGGCTACCTGACGCTGGAGTGCGGCGACGGCGAAAGCGCGCTGGCGCTGCTGCGCCAGACGCCGGATATCGATCTGCTGATCAGCGACCTGATGCTGCCCGGTGCACTGAACGGGGCCGATGTGATTCGCCAGGCGCAGCAGCAGTGGCCGCAGCTGGCGACGCTGTTAATTAGCGGACAGGATCTGCGCCAGAGCCAGGTGATGCTGCCGCTGTGTGAGCGGCTGGCAAAGCCCTGGCATCAGGCGCAGCTGGAGCAGGCGCTGGCGCGCGCCTGGCAGCGCAGCGAACGCCTCAGTCGCGCGCGGCAGGCTGCCACAGCGGCACCGCTTTCCCGCTGATATAGCGCCTGCGCAGCCGGCTGGAGATCGCATCCATCGTCATCACCACTGCAACCAGGATCAGCGTAAGGAACATCACGACGTCCCAGTTCCACAGGCGCATGTTCTCGGCGTAGACCAGCCCGACACCGCCCGCGCCAACAAAGCCCAGCACCGCCGCCGAGCGGGTGTTGGACTCTATCTGATAGAGACTGAGCGCCAGAAAGGTCGGGAAGGACTGCGTAAAAATGCCGAAGCGGTATTTCTGCAGGCTGTTGGCTCCGGCCGCGCTCAGGCCGCGCCCCGGTCCGCGTTCGACCGCTTCGTGCCCTTCAGCGTAGAGCTTGCCGAGCAGCCCGATGTCCTGCATGACAATCGCCAGCACGCCCGCCAGTGGCCCCATGCCGACGGCACGCACAAAAATCAGCCCCCAGATCGCCATATCAATACCGCGCAGCACATCCAGCAGGCGACGTACCAGCAGCGAAACCGGGCGCGTCAGCCGATCGTGCATCACATTGCGGGCGGCCAGAAACGACAGCGGCAGCGCCAGCAGCGAAGCGGTGAGCGTACCGGCAAACACAATCGCCAGCGTGATCCCCACCTGCTGAAAATAGTAACCAAACGGCCAGTTGCGGAAATCCTGCCAGACAAACATGCGCAGAAAGTAGCGCCCGAGCTGCTGGCAGCCCAGCAAAAACCGGCTCCACTCAATGCCGTAGACGGCGAAAAAGAACAGGTAATAGAGCAGCACCGCCAGCGCCAGCAGCGCAATGCGACGCAGGTAGCGGTTTTGCGCGGCAAACAGGGCGGCGTGCTGCTGTTTCAGATGGGCCACATCCGGCGCTAAGCTGATCATGCTTTTACTCCTTCCACTACGCGGCGGCGCAGCCAGCCGGAGAGCGTATCCAGCAGTGACACCACCACAATGATCAGCAGCAGCGTCATGCTGACCTGATCGTAACGGTCCAGTTTGATATTGGTCATCAGCTCCTGGCCAATGCCGCCTGCCCCAACCAGCCCGAGAATGGTGGAGGAGCGAAAGTTGATCTCCAGCCGCATAAAGCTGTAGGAGAGAAACGCGGGCTTAACCTGTGGCCAGAAGGCAAATCGCATGCGCTGCAGTTTGCTGGCGCCGCAGGCGGCCAGCCCGCGTACCGGCTTGTCCGATGCACTCTCAATCGCTTCATAGAACAGCTTGGTGAGGCTGCCGATGGTGTGCAGCGCCAGCGCCAGAAAGCCGGGAATTGCGCCGATACCAAACGCCATGACAAACATCACCGCCCACGCCAGCTCCGGCATGGTGCGCAGAAAGGCCACAAAGGCGCGGATGGCGATACGCAGGCTGCGCGGCGTCTGGGTGTTATCGGCGGCGAAAAAGGCCAGCACGCCGGCGATGCCCACCGCGATCAGCGTTGACGACAGCGCCAGCTGCAGCGTCTCCCAGATCAGCGGCAGCTGAAAGTGCAGCCGGTAGCCCCACCAGGCCAGCGAGCCTTCGGTTTTGCCATCGGCGAACAGCACCGGCAGATGCAGCACCGGCAGCGTCTGGCCAAGGTAATCAAAAAAGTGCGGCAGCGATTGCCAGACGGTGACAAGGTTAAATTCCGCCACCTTTCCGGCGGCGAGATAGAGCGCCACCAGCAGCAGCGACCACAGCAGCGTGTCGCGCTTCTGCTGACGGCGGATACGTTGGTAGTAGTGTTCGAAATCGGTCAACGGTGATGTCCTGTGGTGGTTGCGCCGTGGCGTTGAAGCCGCCTGGCGCGATCGGAAGTGCGGTATGAACCTGCCAGGATGGCGGCGGCTGCCTGCGCACGGCGGTCAGCGGTGCCTTCCGTGGCAACCTGACGGGCGCGCCTGCGGGCGCCCGTTTAGCGGATTGCGCGCCAGACTCAGCCGCGCGATCCTTTCATTAAATCCCGCTTCATATCGATCACATTCTGGTAATCCGCCACGGTCGCCGGGCCGATGTGCTGCGCACCGCCGACCGCTTTAACAAAGCAGCCGTGGTCTTCTTTATCCAGCTTTTTGATGGCGGCCACCACTTTCGCTTTGAAATCAGCGGGCAGCGCGTTGCTGACCAGAATCGGGCCGTTGGGGATCAGCGGCGACTGCCAGATGATGCGGATCTGCTTCATCAGATCCGGGTGATCCATGCGGATCAGGCGTCCGAACGCGCCCGACGTGTAGCCGCTGTCGCGGTCGCCAATCAGCGAGGTCCAGGTCACTGCGCCGTCAAACTGGCCGTTCAGCACGCCGAGGATATCCTGCTCATGACCACCGGAGAAGGTCACGCTGGAGAAGGTGTTGTTGTATTTATCATCCACGCTGCCGCCAAACGCTTTCTTAAACGCCTGGTTCGGCATCAGGAAGCCGGAAGTGGAGTCCGGATCGGCCATGCCAAACGATTTGCCTTTCAGATCTTCCAGTTTCTTGTACGGGCTGTCGGCTTTCACGATCACCACGGAGTGATAGCCCTGGGAACCGTCTTTGTCATCCACCACGATGCCGACAACGTCCACGGCTTTCGGGTCCTGCAGATAGACCGAGGCAAACGAGGCCGGTGACATGCTCAGAACCAGATCGATTTTTTTCCCCAGCAGGCCCTGGATCACGCCGGCGTAATCAGACGAATTGCGCAGTTTGGTGTCCACGCCCAGCGTTTTGTCGAAGAAAGTTTTAACACACTGGTTATCGCCGATCTGCTGGGTGGCATTCTGCCCGCCCAGGATCCCCAGATTCAGTTCTTTCGGTGCATCCGCTGCGTTAACGCCAAAAGCCATCAGAGCGCCAGTCAATAAAGCGATAGAAGTCAGTTTCATTATTGCGTTTTCTCTTGCCGTGGGAGTTAGTGAAGCTGGTTAAGTTCGTCGCCGTACAGCGCATGCAGCAGGCTGTCGGTTAACGCTGAAGGGTGACCGTCGAACAGCACCCGCCCGCGCTGAATGCCGATCACGCGTGAGCAATACTGCTGCACCAGTTCGATCGAGTGCAGGTTGACCATCACGCTGATGCCCTGCCCGCTGACCTGGCGCAGCACCTCCATGATGCGCTGGGTGTTTTTCGGATCGAGCGAGGCAACCGGTTCGTCAGCCAGCAGAATTTTCGGGTTCTGCATCAGCGCACGGCAGATGGCCACGCGCTGCATCTGGCCGCCGGAGAGGTTCTCCGCCCGCTGCAGCGCCTGCGGCAGCATGTTCATCCACTGCAGCAGTTCGATAGCGCGCGCGCGGTCAGTGTCTGAAAAAATTTTAAAAAAGGATTTCAGCGTGGAGGTCTGGCTCAGGCGGCCCAGCAGAACGTTGGTCAGCACATCGAGGCGCGGCACCAGACAGAAATCCTGAAAGATCATGCCGCATTCGCTGCGCCATTCGCGCATCTGGCGGCTGTTGAGCGTTACCACGTCGCGCTCCGCCTGCCCCTGGCGCAGGCTGAGGATCTGCCCTTCGCTGCTGGCAATGGTGCCATTGAGCATGTGCAGCAGCGTCGATTTGCCTGCGCCCGAGCGGCCAATCACCGCCACCAACTCGCCCGCATGCAGATCGAAACTGACGTTATCCAGCACGCGGTTTTCGCCCCAGGATTTGCTCAATCCCCGCACCGACAGCACCCTGTGGCCGCTGCTGTGCGCCGCTACGTGTGGGTTGTCGGCCACGGTTTTCAGTAACGCCTGTGCCATGTTGCACTTCCTCTCTTCTGTGATGCTGATTGCCCGTTATTACGGGCATCACCGATGAACGCCTGATGACAGCCGCGTGATTAAACCGTGACAGCGAGACGCGCACCGACGCAAAGCGTCTGTCCGTCGCGCGCGGCCTGCACATTTTCCGGCAACCCATTGTTCAGCAACCAGTTATCCATTTCATGACTGAGATGGATAAGCCACGTCTGCCGCGGTGCCAGCTGCAGCACAAGTTGCAGTGCCCGGCTGAGATCGTTGTGGTTACGGGCCGTCTCGCGCGGCGGATCGTTGCAGTCGATGATCAACTGGTCGAGCGGCTGGCCCTGCAGAAAATCGGCGGTGTCCGGCGGCAGGCCGCAGGTGTCGCACAGCCATGCCAGCCGCGTGCCGTGCCAGTCAAACAGATAACCCCAGGTGAGCCGGGAGTGCTGCAGCGGCAGCGGCGTCACCTGCAGTTCGCCAAAGCGGTATGGCACAAAGGGCGTCAGCGCCGGGCGAAAATCAAGCAGGCCGGGATGGCGGAGCAGATCGTCGCAGCCTTTGTCGTCCGGCGGCGCCCAGACCGGAATCGCTGCGCCTTTTCCCCAGCGCAGGCTGAACAGACCGGCGACATGATCCATGTGAAAGTGGGTCAGCAGAATGCGGCTCAGCGCGCCGGGCTGAAAGCGCTGCTGCAGATCGGTTAAGCCGGCGTCAAGCAGAATTCGTTCGCGGCCGGTGTCGATCAGCGCGCTGGTGGCGCGCCGGACACGGGCCGGATCGCGGCGCGCGCATTCGCAGGCGGCGCAGTCACAGCCAAACAGCGGCGCGGCCGTTACGCCGCCGGTACCAAGAAAGGTCAGTTGCATGGCGGATGCTCCAGCAGTTGGCGCAGCTGGCCGAGCGTATCGATCAGCGCACCGTCATTGTTAAGGGCATAACAGCGGGCCGGCAGCGGTTCCGCAGCGCGCGCCAGCCGCTGGCGGATTTCCGCCTCGCTTTCGCGTCCGCGCAGCCGCAGGCGGGCTTCCAGGACGGCCGGCGACACCTGCAGCACCAGCGGCAGCAGACGCGGGCCGTAGCGCTGCTGCACCTGCGGCAGGTGCAGACGGGAACCGTTAACCAGCACGTTTAACCCGCGCGCCAGCCAGTGGTCGATCTCCTCACCAAGGCCGTAATACCGCCCGTGCGCCTGCCAGCTGATGGCAAACAGCCCGAGCGCCGCCCGCCGGCGGAATTCGGCTTCGCTCAGCGCGATGTGATTTTCGCCCCCGGCATCGGCCGGGCGCGTGATGTAGCGATGGGCGATCACCAGACGGGCGGGCGGCGCTTCACGCAGCGCATCCAGCAGGCTGTCTTTACCGGCACCGGAGGCGCCGGTCAGCCAGATAAGGCGCGCCATCAGAATACCTGCCTGCCCTGCGACCAGACGTGGCGGATATGAACGTGCCCGTGATCGGTATGCGCCAGCACCAGATCGGCGCGCAGCCCTTCGGCCAGTACGCCGCGGTCGTGCAGGCCAATGGCACGCGCCGGGTTGCGCGTCACCAGCGCCACCGCCTGCGGCAGCGTCAGGCTGTTGCGTTCGTCGTCCACCAGGCGGAACACCGCATCCAGCAGGCTGGCCGGATAGTAGTCGGAAGAGAGAATGTCGAGCAGGCCGTGACCTGCCAGCTCCCATGCCGCCACATTGCCGGAGTGCGACCCGCCGCGCACGATATTCGGTGCGCCCATCAGCACCTGCATGCCGCAATCGCGTGAGGCGCGTGCGGCGGCCAGCGTGGTCGGAAACTCCGCGATGGCGCTGCCTGCCGCGTGTGACTCCGCCACGTGTGCGGCGGTGGCATCATCGTGACTGGCCAGCGGAATGCCGCGCGCGCGGCACAAGCCGGCGATGGCATTGCGGTTCGGCGTGGAGAACTCCGCCGCCAGTGCCCGCTGCTCACGTTCAAACTGATCCATCTGCGCATCGTTCAGCTGGTATTTGCCCTGATAGTAGAGGCGGTACATTTCCAGCGATACATACTGACGCTGGCCCGGCGAGTGGTCCATCAGCGAGACCAGCGCCAGCTCCGGCGTGTCCATCAGCGCTTCAAACAGCGGCAGCGTGGTGTGATGCGGAAGCTCGCAGCGCAGATGCAGCTGGTGATCGGCGCGGTTAACGCCTTTGCGGTTGCTCTGCTGAATCGCGCCGATCATTTTGCTCAGGTTGTCCAGCCGGTGGCCGCCGTCACGCACATCGCCGACGCCAATCGCATCCAGCACGGTGGTGATGCCGCTGGCAACCATCAGCGCATCGTGACTGCTCATCGCCGAATGGGCCGGCCAGTCCACTTTCGGGCGCGGCGTAAAGAATTTATCCAGATTATCGGTGTGCAGCTCCACCAGCCCCGGCAGCAGAAAAGCGCCTTCCCCCTCCAGCGCACCGGGCAGCTGGCTGCCGCTGTCGCTGAAGCTGGCAATCCGGCCGTCACGCATCTCCAGCGACCCGCTGACCACCTCATTTTCCAGCACCAGCCGGACATTATTCACGATCATGCTTCTGCTCCTGTGTTGACCGGTTGCATGACGTGCAGGCGATCGGCCACGCGTTCGCGCACCGCCGCGTCATGGAAAATGCCCACGATGGCAGCGCCCCGCGCGCGCGCCTGTTCAATCAGCTCCACCACCGCCGCGCTGTTCGCGCTGTCGAGTGACGCCGTCGGCTCATCCAGCAGCAGCACCGGATAGTCCGCGATAAAACCACGCGCGATATTGACGCGCTGCTGTTCACCCCCCGAGAAGGTTGACGGCGCCAGCGACCAGAGGCGTTCAGGCACGTTGAGACGCGTCAGCAGATCCCGGGCGCGCTTTTCGCAGAAGGCTCGTGCCACACCGCGCTCCAGCAACGGCTGCATGACGATCTCCAGCGTCGGCACGCGGGGGATCACGCGCAGAAACTGGCTGACCCAGCCAAGGGTGTCACGGCGCACGGCAATGATCTGCCGCGCCGGCGCCTGCGCCAGATCCATCCACGCCCCCTGATGCTGCAGCCAGATATGGCCGCTGTTGGCCTGATAGTTACCGTACAGCGCGCGCAGCAGCGTGGATTTGCCACTGCCGGAGCGCCCGTGCAGCACCACGCATTCACCGGCGCAGACGGTGAGGCTGGCGTTTTCCAGCACCGGCAGCGCCGCGCTGCCCTGGTTGTGCAGCACAAAAGTTTTGCTGAGATTTTCTACCCGCAGTAAAGGTTGCATGGGGATATCCTGAAAGTGATCCAAACCGCTGTCCGGCCGTCTCACCGCGCAACCGCGCGCCTGAGTTCACCGGACCTGTTTTCAGCCGGGCGAGCGCCGCTGCGTTCCGTTCGGGCGCAGCAGGCGGCGCCGTGCCTCACGCTTTAGCGCCGGCGATTAACTCAGTACCGACGACACCAGCAGCTGGGTGTAAGGATGGTGCGGATCGTCCAGCACCCGATCGGTCAGCCCGCTCTCCACCACCCGGCCCTCCTTCATGACCAGCAGCCGGTGCGCAAGCAGACGCGCCACGCCGAGATCGTGCGTGACAATCACCACCGCCAGATTCAGCTCGCGTACCAGCGTACGCAGCAGATCAAGCAGGCGCGCCTGTACCGACACGTCCAGACCGCCGGTAGGCTCATCCATAAACACCAGCGTCGGCTGCGTGACCAGGTTGCGGGCAATCTGCAACCGCTGCTGCATACCGCCGGAAAAAGTGGTGGGCAGATCGTCAATGCGGCTGGCGGGAATCTCCACATCCTGCAGCCAGCGCATTGCCTGCTGGCGGATATCGCCATAGTGACGCTGGCCCACCGCCATCAGGCGTTCGCCGATGTTGCCGCCGGCGGTAACCTGCGGACGCAACCCTTCCAGCGGATGCTGGTGCACCACGCCCCACTCGGTGCGCAACAGCCGGCGGCGCGCGCTTTCGCTCAGCTGATAAAGATCCTGCCCGCGATAGCAAATCTGCCCCTGCTGGGGTGCCAGCCGTGCTGACAGGCTGCGCAGCAGCGTGGTTTTACCGGAGCCGGATTCTCCGACGATGCCCAGCACTTCGCCGGGATAGAGGTCAAAGCTGACCGCTTCAAAGCCTTTGCCTGGCGCATAAAGGTGCGTCAGCTGGCTGACCGCAAGCAGCGGCTGTTCACTGTGCATGCTGTTGTTCCTGCTGCTGGTGGCAAAAATCGGTATCGGAGCAGACAAACAGGCGCGTACCGGCGTCATCCATCACCACTTCATCGAGGTAGCTATGGTGTGAGCCGCACAGCGCACAGGGCTGCTCCCAGCGCTGCACGCTGAACGGATGGTCGTCAAAATCGAGGCTCTCGACTTTGGTATAAGGCGGCAGCGCATAAATGCGTTTTTCTCGCCCGGCGCCAAACAGCTGCAGTGCCGGCATCATGTGCATTTTCGGATTGTCGAACTTGGGGATCGGTGAGGGATCCATCACATAGCGATCGTTGACTTTCACCGGATAGGCGTAAGTGGTGGCGATATGGCCATAGCGGGCGATATCTTCATACAGCTTCACCTGCATGATGCCGTACTCCTCCAGCGCATGCATGGTGCGCGTCTCGGTTTCGCGCGGCTCAATAAAGCGCAGCGGCTCGGGGATCGGCACCTGGAAAATCAGCACCTGATCCTCCACCAGCGGCGTCTCCGGGATGCGGTGGCGCGTCTGAATCAGCGTGGCATCGCGGGTGGATTCGGTGGTGGCCGCCCCACTGACGCGCTGGAAAAAGCGCCGGATGGAGACGGCATTGGTAGTGTCATCTGCCCCCTGATCGATCACCTTCAGCACATCGCTATCGCCAATCAGGCTGGCGGTGAGCTGAATGCCGCCGGTGCCCCAGCCATAGGGCATCGGCATCTCGCGTCCGGCAAACGGCACCTGATAGCCGGGAATCGCCACGGCCTTAAGGATGGCGCGGCGCAGCGTGCGCTTGGTTTGCTCATCCAGATATCCGTTGTTGTAGCCGCTTAACTCACTCATCGCGCTGCTCCTGATGCTGCTGGCGCAGCTGCTTCAGCAGCGCCAGTTCGGCCTGAAAATCGACGTAGTGCGGCAGCTTCAGATGGGAGACAAAGCCCGCGGCTTCTACGTTATCGGCATGCGCCAGCACGAACTCTTCGTCCTGTGCCGGCCCGGTTATCCGCTCCTGGTACTGCGGCGCCTGTAACGCGCGGTCAACCAGCGCCATCGCCATCGCTTTGCGCTCAGCGCGTCCGAACACCAGACCATAGCCCCGGGTAAAGTGCGGCGGGGTGTCTCCCTGGGTGGTGAAACCGTTGACCATTTCACATTCAGTCAGCAGGATTTCGCCGATCTCAATCTCAAAACCCAGCTCTTCCGGACAGATGCTGACGCTGAGCCAGCCGGTGCGGATCTCGCCGGCAAACGGATGGTTGCGGCCATAGCCGCGCTGCGTTGAGTAACCCAGCGCCAGCAGAAACCCCTCATCCCCGCGCACCAGCTGCTGCAGACGCGCTGCGCGCGACGCCGGATAGCCTGGCGGCTCACGGGTGATATCGCTGGGTTCACTGCCATCGTCCTCTTCCGCTGCCGCCAGCCCTTCGGCGCTCATCATGCTGAACACGTGCGGGCAGTGCGCCGGCAGCGCCTGGTCGTCACGCGGGGCTGCCGGCGTTTCACCGTTAGCCAGCAGGGTGAAATCCAGCAGGCGATGGCTGTAGTCATAGGTCGGCCCCAGTACCTGCCCGCCGGGCAGATCTTTATATACCGCCGAAATACGGCGCTCGATGCGCATGCTGTCAGTGTCAAGCGGCAGGCTGTCGGCCAGGCGCGGCAGCGTGGTGCGGTAGGCGCGCAGCAGAAAAATGGCTTCCACCAGGTCGCCGCTCGCCTGTTTGATTGCCAGCGCCGCCAGCTGGGGATCGCAGATGCCGCCCTCGGTCATCACGCGGTCCACGGCAAGGCCGAGCTGCTCTGCCACCTGATCGCAACCCAGCTCTGCCACGCGGCGATCGCCGCGGCGCAAATCCGCCTGCAGCTGATGGGCGCTGGCGATGGCCTTCTCGCCCCCCTTCACGGCAACGTACATCAGCACACCTCCACGACGGTGGTGCGCGGCAGCGCCATCATGGCTTCGCCGCAGGTAAAGATCAGATCCACACCCTGCGGGAACGGATGCGGACGGTCACGCAGGTAAGTCAGAATCGCCTGGGGCAACTGGGGCGCGATGGCGCGCGGCTCACGCAGGCCGGGGCCGGAGAGGCGCAGCGTCAGGCCGCCATTCAGCGCCGGCACCTCGACAATCAGCGTGGTGCTTTTTTCCGGCGCCAGATCGTCACCGGCCGCGAACTGCGCCGGATCGGGATTGGCTGCAGCGTGGGTCAGCGCAAAAGGGGCCTGCGGCACCTCGACCACCGGCACGCCGGTATGAAAACGCAGATTGCTGCGCAGGAGCGCGCTGTCCACGCGCGGATCCAGCCACAGTGCGCTCTCCTGATCGACCAGCGTCAGCAGCACGGCGGTGGCAGCCGGGGAGAGTTCACCCCAGCCCTGAGCCAGCGGCAGCGAAACCATGACCCCCGGTTCGCTCATGGCTTTGAGAATGCGGCGGAACGCGCGCTGCGCATCGGCCACCGGATGGTTAAAACTTGCCAGTAATGTCATGCGTTATCTCCGCGGACCAGCGTAAAGAAATCGACTTTTGAGCTGGCGATCTCGCGCGCGCGCAGCTGTTGCTGCTCCTCACGCAGGGCCGCCAGCGGGATAATGATCTTTTCCTGCAGCAGCGCCTGGGTTTCCGGCTGCTGCAACAGCGCATCAATCAGGGCACAGCGTTCGGCGTGGGCTTTATCGCGTCCCAGCACATAGCTGAACCCCAGCGTGCCGTCGGACAAACGCACCACGGCGCGGGTGACGGTGGCATCGCCCATCACGAAGCGCCTGCCGTTGCCCCCCATGCGCGCCTGCAGTCGGGTCAGGCCGGTTTCCGCCGGGCGAAGGCGTTCAAACGCCGGCTGCAGCTGCAGCGGCTGCCAGTGGGCCTCCAGCGTGCTGGCCTCGCTGTGCGCCAGCACCGAAAGCCAGTGCTGTCGGGCAGTTTGCTGTTTCATTCATGCTCCAGGGTCAGTTCAATCATGTCGCCACGCGTCAGGCTGACGGAGTATTCCGCCACCTGGCCGTTGTGCTGTTTGTTCAGGGTACGCACGCACAGCAGAGGCGCATGCAGCGCGATCTCCAGCTGCCGGCACTCTTTCGCCTGCGCCCGGCGCGTGCTGATACGGGTCTGGCTGCGGGTCAGGGTCATGCCCAGCTGCTGCTGCAAAAAATCATGCAGCGATCCACTGTGAAACTGCTGCAGCTGCGGCCAGACGCTGAGATCCGGCAGGTAGTGGTTAATCACGCACACCGGCACGCCGTTAACCCGGCGCAGCGTGCGCAGGTGAATCACGCTCTCGCCTTCGCCCAGGCCCAGCGCGCTGGCAACATCGCTGCTGGCCGGACGCAGCACGGCCAGCAGCCGCTCGCTGGTGGGATGGCTGCCCTGCTCCAGCAGGTTCTGGCTGAAACGGGCCTGTGCATGCAGCGGGTAGTCATACGGACGCATCAGCACCAGAATGCCCACGCCGTGCCGGCGCTGCAGCAGCCCTTTGTTGACCAGTTCATCCACCGCACGGCGCAGGGTGTGGCGATTCACCGCATAGTGATCGGCCAGCTGTTGCTCGGGCGGCAGATAGTCACCGCAGCGGTAACGCTCCTGCAGCGCCTGCTCCAGCTGAGCGGCAACGGCCTGGTAGACAGTGGTCGGATGTCTGGATATCTCCATCACGCGCAATACCTCATGCTTATCTGAGTGGGGACGCAGCACGGGGCGCTGCGGCATGGCGACTACAGTGCGCGCGCCAGATGACAGCGCCGTGACGACGGGGTGACGTAAGCATGAATTTGATGCGCCAGCGCGCGTGCAGCGCAGCCGGCCACATTCAATAAAAAAGGCTAAAGGGTTTTTTCGTGTGATACGGCGCATAAAATTGTCACGGCTTTTCATCGCCTTACCGCTTGCCTTGCGCCGTGCAGCCTGAGCAAAATCTGCTAACGTAATCTGTACGCCCTTCACGTTACGCGGACCCATAAAATGATTAACAGCATCAAACTGTCCGCCGGTTTTCGGCGTACTTTTGTGCGGGAAGTGATTTTGCCCCTGCTGGCGATTCTGCTACTGACGTTTGCCGGCGCAGGCGTTGGCCTCTACTGGGGCAGCGCGGTCACCAACAGCGGCGCACGCGAGCAGCAGCAGCGCATGATTGAAGCCTCGTTTACGCAGAGCCTGAACGAACACCTGCGCCAGCTGCGCAGCCTGACGCGCTGGACACCGCTGGCGGAGCAGCTGAGCGCCACGCCCGATCGGGAGTGGCTGGACCGCAATACCGGCGGCTGGCTGTACGAGATGTTCCGCCATCCGCTGGTGGTGCTGCTGGACGACAGTGACCGGCGGGTGGCGGTATGGCGTAACGGCCAGTCGGTGGCGGATCGGCACGTGGACCCGGCGCTGGAACGGCTGCTGCAGGGGCCGCTGGTGCGCCGCCGTGCGGAGGCGGCCGATGCCCGCGAACGCGCCGATTTCGTCCGCATCGGCCAGCGTGTTGCCGCGCTGGCTGTTGGCGAGATCGCCAGTGCCGCCGGGCGCTGGCGGCTGGTGAGCATTACCTTTCTCGACGATGGTTATCTGCGCAGCCTCTCTGAACGCAGCCAGCTGCGGCAGCTGTTGTTCAGCGCTGACGCACCGCCTTCCGATCGCCAGTCCTGGTATGCACTGACCTCCCGACAGGGTGACAGGCTGGGATATGTCAGCTGGGACGCCGATAAGCCCGGCGGCCAGATGCTGCACACGCTTGGCCCTTTCACCCTGCTTTCCGTCGCCCTGATTACCCTGCTGTGTCTGTTTATGGTGCGGCGTATCTGGACCTCTTCTCTCAGTCTGTCTCAGTCGCTGCTGAAGCTGGAGGCCAGCGAAGCGCAGGCGCAGCATCTGGCTTTTCATGATGTGCTGACCGGTCTGCCCAATCGGGCGCTGGTGGACGATCGCCTCACTCAGGCGCTGGCCGCGGCGGTGCGGCACGATCAGCGCGTGGCGCTGCTGCTCGATCTGGATCGGTTCAAAAATATCAATGACACCTACGGCCACCATGCCGGTGATGCGCTGATCATTGAGGTGGCGCGCCGCCTGAGCGAGATGGTGCGCGCCAGCGACACCGTCGGACGCCTCGGCGGCGATGAATTTATTATTGTGCTGCCGGATGCCGGAACCCTCGACGCGGTGCAGGCGCTGGCAAAGCGCATTATCAGCCGCCTGAGCGAGCCCTATCTGCTGGCGGAGAATGAGCTGTGGGTTGGCGTCAGCATCGGGCTGACGCTGGCCCCGGCGGATGGCCTGGATCGCCAGGAGCTGATGCGCAAAGCGGACATCGCCCTGTATGAGGCGAAAAACAACGGGCGCGGTCAGTACCGCCAGTTTGAACAGGCGATGGATGAATCGCTGCGTTCGCGCCAGCAGATGGCGGCCGATTTGCGCCAGGCGCTGGTGAATTTTGCCGGGCTGGCAGTGTGGTATCAGCCGCTGATGGAGATCAGCGGTCAGCGCGTGGTCGGGCTGGAAGCGCTGCTGCGCTGGCAGCATCCGGTGCGCGGCAGCGTGTCACCGGCCGATTTTATCGCCATCGCCGAAGAGACCGGCCTGATCATTCCGCTGGGAGAGTGGGTGCTGCGGGAAGCCTGCCGCACCGCAATCGCGCTGCCGCAGGTGATTGTGGCGGTAAATGTGTCGCCGGTGCAGTTCCGCACCGCCGGCGTGGTGGATCGCATTATTGAGATTGTGCAGCAGGAAGGCGCCGATCCGCAGCGTATGGAGCTGGAGATCACCGAAGGGGTGCTGATTGAAGATGAGCATGCGGCGCGCGACAGCATTGTTGCGCTGCGCGCTGCAGGGTTCCGCATTGCGCTGGATGATTTTGGCACCGGCTACTCCAGCCTGAACTATCTCAGCAGCTTCCCGGTGGACAAAATTAAAATTGACCGTTCGTTTACCCAGTCGCTGGGCGTGGCGCAGAACTCTGCTGCAATTGTGGAATCGGTGGTGCGGCTGGGCCATGCCATGGGCCTGACGGTGACCGCCGAAGGGGTGGAGACCGAATGCCAGAAAAATGCACTGGCCGACGCGGGCTGCAATCAGCTGCAGGGGTATTTATTCAGTCAGGCCGTGCCGCTGAGTGAGATCCTGAAAATGGTATGAGCGGGGTTGGGATTGCCTGCCGGCAGTGAACCCCGCATGACACGGCAGCGCCGGTGTTAACGGCCCTGATCGGCCCTGAACGGATAACGCTGTGAAGCGCAGCGTTAACCGCCCGGGCATCACACGGTCAGCACCCGTCGCCGCTACGCCGGGAAATCCGTATCCAGCGACGTCTGTTTCCAGGCTTCTATTTCGGTCAGACGCGCTTTGAGTTTGCTGGTCACCGCATCAAATCCCCATGCTCCCATCACCAGATGACGTGGCGGGTTATCCTGTTCAGTCACGGCGATCATGGCCCGTGCGGCGCGGGCGGGATCGCCAGCCTGCGTGCCGCTGTATTCCGCCGTGGCCTTCATGCGTGCGGCAGCGGTTTCAGCATACTCCGGCAGCCTGCTGGGTGTCTGATGCAGCGAACGGCCGGCCCAGTCGGTGCGGAAAGGACCCGGTTCAACACAGGTAACGTGAATACCCAGCGGGGCGGTTTCTGCGGCCAGTGAATCAGACCAGCCCTCCACGGCATGTTTGCTCGCCGAATAATAACCGGAGCTGGCGAAACCAATAAAGCCCGCCACCGAGGTGATATTGATGATATGCCCCCGGCGCGCCTGACGCATGGCGGGCAGCACCGCCCGGGTCAGCGCGAACAGGCCGAACGCATTAGCATCGAACTGGGCCCGGATCTCAGCGTCCTCGCCCTCTTCCACCGAGCTTTGATAGCCGTAACCGGCGTTATTCACCAGCACATCAATGCCGCCAAATTTTTCCAGCGCCGCCTGCACCGCATCGTCAATGCTGCGCTGATCGGTCACGTCGAGCCGCAGCGCCACGGCATGATCCTGTCCGTTCACCAGATCCTGCACGCTGGCCGGATCGCGTGCGGTCACCACGGTGCGAAAGCCACGCGCAATCGCCTGCTGCGCCAGCTCGCGCCCGAAACCGGTAGAGCAACCTGAAATAAACCACACCGGGCTGTCAGCCATGGGAGTACTCCTGTCTGTGAAAAGAAAGGTTCTGCCGGTCCGGACTCCCGGGCCCGGCGAAAACGCGGGCACTCTGTGCGCCGCACCGGCAAGCCTGGTTGATCGCTTCCCGGTGCAATTGGCACTTTGTGCTAGCGTTTGGGTCGCAGCAGCTGGCTGGCGGTGTCGCCGATCACCTGTGCCATGCCGCGATCGCCTTTCACCATCGACGACATAAAGGCTTTGGCCTGCTTGAAGGTGATATGCGGCGGCAGCGGCGCCACTTCCGGATCGGTTTTCACCTCCAGCACCACGGGCCGCGTGGCATTCAGCGCCTGCTGCCAGGCGGCCGCCAGATCGTCCGGACGATCGACAAAAATGCCCTGCAGGCCCAGGCTTTCGGCAAAGCGCGCATACTGCACATCCGGCAGCTGCTGGCTGGCTTCAAAGCGCGGATTGCCCTCCATGACGCGCTGTTCCCAGGTGACCTGGTTGAGATCCTGGTTATTGAACACGCAGACGATCAGGCGCGCATCAGGCCACTGCTGCCAGTATTTCTGGATAGTAATCAGCTCTGCCATATTGTTCATCTGCATCGCGCCATCGCCGACCAGCGCCACCACCGGCCGATCCGGCCAGGCGAACTTGGCCGCAATGGCAAAGGGCACCGCTGCGCCCATACAGGCCAGGCCGCCAGAGAGAGTGGCGCGCTGGCCCTGTTTGACGCGGTAATCACGCGCAAACCAGTTGGCGCAGGAGCCGGAATCGGAGGTAACAATGGCGTTATCCGGCAGCTGCGGCGACATCTCCCATACCACGCGCTGCGGGTTGATCGGGTTCGCCGGTGCCATGGCGCGCTCTTCCATCAGTTGCCACCAGTCACGCACCCCGACGGCAATTTGCTCCTGCCACTGGCGATCCGCTTTGTGCGTCAGCAGGAGCAGCAGCGCGCGCAGCGTTTCGGCGGCATCACCGTGCAGATTGACTTCACACGGATAGCGCAGACCGAGCATCGCCGGGTCGATATCAATCTGCACCGCCCGCACTTTGCCTTCCGGTGGCAGGAACTCGGTCCACGGGAAGCCGCTGCCAATCATCAACAGGGTGTCGCAGTGCTGCATCAGATCCCACGAGGGTTTGGTGCCCAGCAGGCCGATTGAGCCGGTGACAAAGGGCGCATCATCCGGCAGCACATCTTTGCCGAGCAGCGCTTTCGCCACGCCCGCGCCCAGCACGTTCGCGGCCTGTACCACTTCCACCGCCGCGCCGCGCGCGCCGGAACCAATCAGGATCGCCACCTTGTTGCCGGCATTGAGCACATCGGCCGCCCGACGCAGATCCTCTTCATACGGCACGATTTTAGGCCGCTGATAGCCCGGTCCGGAGTGGGTAAAACCGTGCGCGTGCTGCGGCGGTTGCCAGGTTTCATCCTGAATGTCTTTGGGCAGAATCAGTACCGCTACGCCGTTTTGCGCTTTGGCGATACGCACGCCGCGGTCCACCAGATGCTGGATCTGCGCCGGGGCGGCCGCTTCCTGCACAAAGTTCGCCACGTCCGCAAAAATGCGGTCAAGGTTCATCTCCTGCTGATAGCTGGCGCCGCGCGCCGTCACTTCCGCCTGGCCGGCAATGGCCAGCACCGGGGCATGATCCATTTTGGCATCGTACAGCCCGGTCAGCAGATGGGTGGCTCCCGGCCCGCCGGTGGAGAGACAGACCCCAAGCTCACCGGTAAATTTGGCGTGCCCGGCCGCCATGAAGGCCGCCATCTCTTCGTGGCGCACCTGAATAAATTCGATGCCCGCGCCCGCTTTATTGGCGCGCTGGATCGCGCCCAGCACGCCGTTGATGCCATCGCCGGGATAGCCATAAATACGCGTAACGCCCCAGGCCTGCAGGCGTTCGACGAAGAAATCACTGGTTTTTTTACTCATGCCGGGCTCTCCCTTAAATGCAATTTGCAGATGTTAAGGGTAGCCGACGAATGGGGAACTGACAGAAATCGGCCTGTTTGCCGACAATCACCGCCGCTGGCGGACTTTCCCCGCCGTCTGGCTTAGTTTAGCCCAGCGCCGGTGACACCAGCAGCCAGGTGCGCGCGTCACCGGCGGCGGCCTGCCACGGCGTGCCGTGCACCATGACCACCGGATCGTCAACCTGTGGCAGCCCCTGCTGCTGAGCCCACGCTGCCAGCGCCGCGTCGGGTGTATCAATGCGCACAAACTGGCCCTGCAGCCCCTGCATGCGGTGTGCCATCAGCGCCTGCGCCGCGGCCCGATCCGCTGCCACCAGCGGACCGATGGTATAGCCATGACCAAAGCGGCGCACGCTGGCAAAGCCGGTGACCGTGCCGGTGCGATCGGTCAGCACAACCGTCTCGCTCAGCAGCGTCTGCAGCAGGCGATCGCGCTGCATGCCGCTGGCGCGGTAATCCAGCGCGTTCAGCACCGCACTGTCCTGCGGCGTGGCCGCGCGCAGCTGCAGGCCGGCAGGCACCTCAACCGGCGGTGCAGCGGGCAGCGCGCGCACCTGATGCTGCCAGACGCGTCCGCAGACGCGGAAGCCCAGCTTTTCATAAACCGGCCTGCCCAACGGCGTGGCGTGCAGCAGCACCCGGCAGCCAGGAAAGGCGGCCAGCAGCGCACGCATCAGCTGCTGGCCCACGCCGCGCCCGCGCGCGCTTTCTGCCACAATCACCAAACCGATGGTGGCGGCGTGCTCGCCCCAGCGCCAGCCCAGCGCGCCACCAAGATGCTGCCCCTGCTCTTCCGCCACCACGCCTTCGCCCAGCGCAATCAGCTGCTGCCAGTCCTCAAGGCGATGTGGCCAGCCCAGCTGGCGCGTGAGTGCCAGGCCGGCGGCGCTGTCGGCCGGCGTCATGGCCCGTATCTGTATGCTCATCCTGTTCTCCCTGCGGCTGTGAGGGCAATCAGAGTGACATGGCGCGGGCGGGATGCAAATAAAAAAGGCCCGATACGGGCCAGAGAGCAACTCAAATCTGAAAATCGATCGCCGGTTCATCCTCGGTTTCGTACGAAAGCGCCTGGCGCTTGATCTCTTCCAGCGACAGATTCGCGTTACACAGCTCCAGAAACTGCCAGACATAATTGCGCTGCAGCTGACCGCGTTTCAGCCCGAGCCACACCGTGCTGGCTTCAAACAGGTGACGCGCATCCATTTTCACCAGATCGTCGCCTTCACCGGTGTCGCAGGCCTGATCGGCCAGCACGCCCACGCCCAGCCCCAGCTCAACGTAGGTTTTCACCACATCGGAGTCCTGTGCGCTGAGCACGATATCCGGCTTGAGACCTGCGGCCTGGAAGGCGCGATCGACGCGCGAACGCCCGGTAATGCCCTGACGATAGGTAATAAGCGGATAGCGGCTCAGGCTGGCCAGCGTGACCGGCTGGTTTTGCAGCAGATCGTGGCCGTGCGGTACCAGCAGCGAATGGTGCCAGCTGAACCACGGGAACGCGGCGAGACTGCTGTGATTGACCAGCTGCTCTGATGCAATGCCGATGTCCGCTTCGCCGGCCAGCAGCATGGTGACGATCTCCTGCGGTGAGCCCTGGTTCAGCTCCAGTCGCACGTTGGGATAGAGCTGGCGAAACGCTTTGATCACGCGCGGCAGGCTGTAGCGTGCCTGCGTATGGGTAGTGGCAACCGTCAGTACGCCGCTGGTCTCATTGGTAAACACATCCGCCAGACGCCGCACCTTACCGGCTTCGTCAAGGATGCGTTCAGCAATGGTCAGCAGGGCTTTGCCCGGCTCGGTCATGCCCAGCAGACGTTTGCCACGCCGGATAAAAATCTCCACGCCCAGTTCATCTTCCAGATCGCGGATATGACGGCTGACACCGGATTGTGACGTGAACAGCGTATTGGCGACTTCGGTCAGGTTGAATTCGCAACGGGCCGCTTCACGTATTATTTTAAGTTGCTGGAAATTCACACCCTTTCTCCTGTTTCCTGCCCCTGTTTACGCCATGTTATGAAGTTGCTACCCCTGCAACAAATAATAAAAAACCGCTTGTTATGCGTAATAGTAATAAGAAGCGGCGCAGAGGCGGGCTTGCGGATGGCAGCCACGGCGGCAGGACGACGCAATCCGCTATTGCGTCGGGATAACGACAGGATCAGGGAAGACTCTCCCGCAGGCGGGAGAGCATGACAGGCAAAAGGGATGAAGAACGCAAGGCACGCGGCGGGCAGGAACCCGGGCGCGGTCAGCTCACCAGCATCAGCGGACGCTCCTCCACCAGCGGTTTATTCAGCAGCGACAGCAGAATATTTTTCACTGCCTGGGCTGAGGGTGACAGCGGCAGGCGCGTGGCAACATTCAGCGACAGCGGCAGGTTGAGTGACGGGCTGTTGATGCGCGCCATCCACGCGTGCGTTGAGCTGACGAGCGCGCGGGCGGCCGACTCCGGCAGCACCGTCACGCCCATGCCGCTGGAAACGGCGGCCGTGAGCGTGGCGATCGATTCAATCTCACCGATGATTTTTGCGCTGAGACGACGCAGTGAAAAGGCTTCATCGACACGCTTGCGCACGGCGCTGTAATCACGCGGCAGGAACAGGTTCATCTCTGCCACGTCCGCCAGATCCACCGCTGCGCCCAGACAGGCGGTCGCCCCCACCAGATACAGCTCCTCTTTTAACAGCGGAATGCTGTTGATGCCCGCCGTCGGGGCGCGATCGTACAGCACGGCCATATCCAGCTGACCGCTGAGCACCTTTTCATTAAGGGTGGTGCCGCTGTTTTCATGCAAATAGACCAGCACGTCCGGATACTGCTCACGCACCGTCTGCAGCAGCGGCATGGTCAGCGAAGAGGCCGCCGTTCCCGGCGCCAGCCCTATCGACACCTGACCGTTCAGCGCCTGCCCGGCGTTGATGACCGCGGTCTGCGCCTGTTCGCACTGGCGCAGAATGGTACGGGCATGTGAGTAAAGAATTTTGCCGGCTTCGGTTGGCGTCACGCCGCGTTTGGTGCGGATTAACAGCTGCTGGTCGAGTTCGTTCTCCAGCGTTGCCACCTGCTGGCTGAGTGCCGGCTGTGCAATGTGCAGCACTTCTGCTGCCTGAGTCAGGCTGCCAATATCGACGATTTTCACGAAGTATTTCAGTCGTCTTAAGTTCATATTGCCTCCGGTAAGGATTCCCTGAATGCCCAGGATTGAGTGTTCAGCCTGCTGGCTTGTGCAGAGTAAATTGCAATATGCAGGCCAGTTTTATATCGCCGACGCGGTCGCTGCATACGGTTTTTCCTAACAGGCGGGAAAATAAGCCTTTCTGATTACCCCGGAAGCGTTATGGCGCGGCAGACAGGCGCTTTTACCCGCCCGGCAGCGCCGTTACGCACTCCGATGGTGCAACCGCGCAAGGCTGATGTGCAAAAAAGTGATGACGCTGCGGGCGCGGCGGCGGCAGACAGGCGGAAGAGCGGGCAAACGACAGCGTCAGCGGGGTAACGGCAGTGGCTCAGCCAGTGGGAAAACTTATCAGCCGGTGAGGCGGGTGCGGCCATCCGTTTAACGCTGCGCACAGCGTACTCTGCGCAGCGAAAACGGACGGGTCAGGCTTAGCGTTTTTTGCGGTTGCGATGCATGTCGATAGAAACCGCGGCCACAATGATCATCCCTTTAATGATGTCCTGCACGTAGGCATCCACGCCGACAAAGGTGAAACCGCTTTTGATCAGGCCAAGGATCACCGCACCAATCAGCGTGCCGGTGATGCGGCCGACGCCGCCCATCAGGCTGCTGCCGCCAATCACCGCCGCGGCGATGGCATCCAGCTCGTAGGCCATCCCCATGCTGGACTGTCCGCTGCTGACGCGCGCCGCCAGCACCACACCCGCCAGACCGGAGAGCGCACCGGCGATGGTGTACACAATGACCAGATATTTGTTGACGTTAATGCCGGAAACTTTGGCCGAGGTCATGTTGCCGCCGATGGCATACACGTATTTACCGTAGCGCGTGTGCTTCAGGGCAATGTGGAACAGGAAAGCCACCACCAGGAAGATGATAACCGGCATCGCGCCCTGGCCGATGGCGGTAAAGCCGTCGGAGAGGAAGCTGATCGGGTTACCCTGCGTATAGTACTGCGCCAGGCCGCGCGCGGAGACCATCATACCCAGCGTGGCAATGAAGGGCGGAATCCCGGTTCGGGTAATTAGCACGCCGTTGATCAGGCCGCACAGCAGACCGACGCCGATACCGGCACCAATTGGAATGGCCGCCGGCAGGTTCACCAGCGACGGGAACATCGGCGTCAGGCTGTCAGAGGTTTGCGCCAGACTGGCGGCCACGACGGCGGTCAGGGCAATGACCGAGCCGGAAGAGAGGTCAATGCCGGTGGTGATGATCACCTGGGTAACGCCGACGGCGATGATGCCGATGATGGCCACCTGCAGCACAATCAGCACTAAACGGTTGGTGTTGAGCAGAAAAGACTGGTCACGCACGTACCAGCCAGCAATTTCAAAAATCAGGGCGATACCGACCATCACCACAAAAATGCCGGTGTCTTTGGGCAGCTTATGCCGCAGACTGGCAAAAAACGACGTCGGTTCGGTAGCCTGGGGAGCCGTAGCTTTTACATTGTTCATAAGGGTTCGCGCCTCACTCTGATGCCAGCGACAAAATGGTTTCCTGGTCGGCGTCTTCTTTATCGAGGATGCCGGTAATACGTCCGCCGTGCATCACCATCACGCGGTCACTCATGCCGAGAATTTCCGGCAGCTCCGAAGAGACCATAATGATGGCGACACCACGGTTAGCCAGTTCACTGATCAGGCGGTAGATTTCGGCTTTGGCGCCGACGTCGATGCCGCGCGTCGGTTCGTCGAGAATCAGGATCTTTGGCTGCGCCAGCAGCCAGCGTGCGATCAGCACCTTCTGCTGGTTGCCGCCGCTGAGGTTGTTGATGATCTGATCCATGGTTGGCGTTTTGATATTGAGTTTGCGGATCTGCTCCATACAGTCCTGCGCCATCTTCACATGGCTGACAAATCCACTTTTGCCGATGTAGTCAGGCATATTGACGATGCTCATGTTCTCCAGCACGGACAGCACGAGGAACAGGCCGGACTTTTTCCGGTCTTCGGTCAGAAACGCCATGCCCTTCTCAATGGCGGTGGAGGGCGAATCAATGTTGACCGGCACGCCGTCAATGAGGATTTCCCCGCTGTCGAACCGCTCCATGCCGAACAGACTTTCCATGACTTCGCTGCGTCCGGCGCCCACCAGCCCGGCCACGCCAAGGATCTCGCCTTTGCGCACGCTGAAGCTGACATCGGTAAAGCGATCTTTACAGGTCAGGTTGCGCACCGTCAGCACTTCGTCGCCGATGGCGCTGTTGAATTTCGGGAACAGCTGCGTCAGTTCGCGGCCCACCATTTGGGTGATCAGCGACTGGCGGGTAAAGGCGGTGGTACTGTCGCTGCCTACCCAGGTGCCGTCACGGAAAATACTGATCTCGTCGGTGATGGCGAAGATCTCATCCATTTTATGGCTGATATAGATGATGGCTTTGCCCTGCGCCCGCAGATCGCGAATGATATTGAACAGGTGGGCGACTTCGGTCTCGGTCAGGGCGGAGGTCGGCTCATCCATTATCACAACGTCGGAGTTCCACGACACGGCTTTGGCAATTTCCACCATCTGCTGGGCGGCAATGCTGAGATCGCCGACCAGGCGATCCGCTTTCAGCCGGATATTCAGGTTGTTCAGCAGCTCCTGCGTCTGCCGGTTGAGTTTACCGTGGTCGACAAAGCCGTACTTCATCGGTTCGCGGCCGAGCCAGATGTTCTCGGCGACGGTCATGTACGGCACCAGATTCAGCTCCTGGTGAATCATGGAGATGCCGGAACGCAGCGCGTCCATGGTGTCCTGAAACTGCACTGGCTCCCCTTTAATGCGGATGGTGCCCTTATCGGGACGATACATCCCGATAAGGCACTTCATTAAAGTGGATTTGCCCGCGCCATTTTCGCCCATCAGGGCATGTACCGACCCCGGTTTAATACGCAGTGAGACATTGTCGAGTGCCTTCACCCCGGGGAAGAACTTGCTGATGCCTTCGGCTTCAAGCGCAAAAGCGGTCATACATCACCTCCGTACGGCTTTATCGGGTTCGGTTATTTCTGGTTACGGTTCTCGAACTGCGCCATGTTGTCTTTGGTGATCAGCTGGTAAGGGATATTGATGATTTTTTCCACTTTCTCGCCGTTCACCAGTTTCAGTGCCGTCTGAACCGCGCCTTCACCCTGCCCTTTCGCATCCTGGAACACGGTGGCCACCATCTTGCCGTTTTTCAGCATCTGCAGCGCATCAGGCGTGCCATCGACGCCGGCAATCAGGATGTGATTGGGGTTTTTACCCAGCGCCTGCAGTGCACCAATCGCCATCTCATCGTTGTTGGAGGCGATGGCCTGAATGTCGTCACCGGCGGTCATCCAGTTGCTCACCACGTCGACGGCGTCGTTACGCGTGAACTTCGCGGTCTGTTTCTGAACCACTTTGATGCCCGGATATTTGGCCACCACGGCTTCCACCCCTTTGGTACGATCACGGGTGGATTCGTTGGCGAGGTCACCCATCAGAATCGCCACGTTGCCTTTGCCGTTCATGGCTTTTGCCAGCGCTTCCATCTGCAGACGGCCGGCCAGTTCGGAATCGGAACCGACATACGCCATTTTCGCCGTCAGCTCGCCCGCCGGTTTACGGTTAACGAACACCAGCGGGATACCGGCTTTACTGGCGGCATCCATCACCGGTTTCACCGCGTTGGTGTCCACCGGGTTGACGATGATGGCGTCCACGCCCTGGCCAATAAAGTTCTGAACCTGTTGCAGCTGCTGGGAGACGTCGCCTTTGGCATCTTCCACCTGCCCTTTGACGTTGTCTTTTTGCATCTCTTTTTGCATTGCGGTGCGCAGGATGGTGAGGAAATTGTCATCAAACAGCGCCATAGAAACGCCCACCTGAATATCTTTTGCCATCACGGCGGCAGGTAACATGCAAGCTAACAGGGAAGTCACTAACGCTTTTTTGAATTTCATAGGTAACCCTTCTTATTTGTTAACGTGCTCAGGTTGGCTGATACGACGAATGAAAAATATCTTTTACATTCACTCAACGTCGCTGGCGCTTTTTTTTGCTCTGTAGAGGTACAGCTTCAGCTCTTCTGGTTTACGGCAACGGCATCGTGCAATTTATTTCTAATCAACAGGTTAATTCCAGGTGACGTATTCAGACTGCGAAACTGATTTCGTGCGTGACGATAAGCAGTTTATTTGTTTCATAAATACTTCATTTGAAATTTTCATCATAAAAGCACTGAAACGCCTGTTTTAAAATCAGCAAATAACAAAACTTTGACACGCATCTAACATCTCAAAGGAAATGCGTTTAAAGTGAGATCTTGCTGGCAGTTTGAAATCTGTACGCCCGCGCCAGAAAAGCAGCAATCCGCTGCTTTTCCGCGCACTTAAACCAGAAGTGTGCAGTCGGGCTTTGACAACGGGGATCGGCATCGTTAATATGCGCCTCGTTCACACGATTCCTCTGTAGTTCAGTCGGTAGAACGGCGGACTGTTAATCCGTATGTCACTGGTTCGAGTCCAGTCAGAGGAGCCAGATTCAGAAAAGCCCGCTCAGGGAAACCCGAGCGGGCTTTTTGCTTTTTTGTTTTTTACGCTGGCGGGCCGGCGGTTACAGCAAATCCTCCCACGTCATGATGAGCTTCGCCGGCAGGGGTTCGGCCCGCAAAGCCGGCTCCGGCTGCCAGCTGTCCCAGTCACGAAAGGCGCTGAAATTCAGCCCGGTCAGGCTCTCCAGCGCGCTGACCGCCACGCGGTACTCATCCACCTGCGGCACTGCCTGTGGCTGCACCGGCGGCAGAACGCGCCGGGGTTCGTCCAGCAATTTATCCTGACTCACCAGCAGGGCTGTCGCCTGCGGCCTGCCCTGTGGCCCGATGCGCAGCACCACTTTCCAGAACATCAGCGGCACCTGCAGCGTGCCATATTGCCGGTGCTGATCGTTGAGCACCGGCCCGGTGAGCACGCTGATCTGCTGCTTAGTCTGTAACACGCCCGATTCGAGGATGTAGCGCTCCACGCCCTGCCAGTACTGGATGCTCTGGTTAAAGCGGAAGTGCTGCGGCGAGCAGTTAGTAAAGTGAAAGGTGTCTTTGTTGGCGCGCACCGCCTCTGCTGCGCTGCCCCAGGTGGGGTCGCTGCGGCGGGTCAGATGGCCGCGATCAAACCAGCGGCTGAACTCGCTGTAAAATGACTGACCGGTCACGTAGCGGCGATCGATACGGCTGTCTTCATACCAGCGGTCGCCTTCCGGCAGCAAAGCGGGCTGGCCGCTGTCGCGATCGATGGTGATGTACCGCGCGCCGTCGATATTGGTGGCGGTGAAAAAGGCCAGCTGCCGCTCTGCGCTCATCAGCAGCGAGAAGTGCTCATAATCCAGCCGGGCAGCCGCGCCCTGACGGCCATCAAGCAGCGGCGCCACTTCGCTGACGCGCGGTGCGATGATATCAGCGAGTTCAATATGGGTGCCGCTGAGAAAACCGGCCTGGAAACCGCTGCGGTTGCCGTAATCGGTGTCCGGCGGCGCGGCGCGGGCGGCAGAGGTCAGCGGCGGTGCCTGTGCCGTCAGCGCCTGCATCAGCAGGGACTGCTGCGGCAGCGGCAGGGACGGCAGTGTCGCTTTCAGCCAGTCGGTAATGGCGCTGAGGCGAATGCCCTCATTCACCAGGCTGCCGTTCTCTTCCGTGGCGCCGTGATGCAACGCCACCAGCTGCCAGGCGTCATTGAACACCGGTGCACCGGACGATCCCCCCTCGCTGTCCGCCTCGTAATGCAGAAACTGCTCATGCCGCGCCAGTAACGCATTGTTGCGCAGCGTCACCTGCTGCGGTGCGCCCGCCGGATGGTGAATCAGGTTCAGGCTGATACCCAGCGCATGTTTATCGTGACGATCGTCCAGCGTCAGCGGTCGCGGTGCGTCGCCGCTGCCGCCAGCCGCGTCACCCAGCGCCACCAGCGTGCAATCCAGCTCCCCGGTGGGACTGGTGATCCAGAAGCGCGCCGCATCCAGCCGGAAACGCGGCCCGCTGACGATCTCACCCGCCGCGTTCTGCTGATAGCCAAACTCCACGGTGACGCGCCCGGCCGCCTCCGCATCCGGCAGCAAATGGTGATTGGTCACCAGCAGGTTGCCGTGCGTGAGAAAGCCGCTGCCTTTCGGCACGCCGTCTTCCCGGATCAGCGCCACGCCGCGCGCGGCGTTCATCCCCTGCTGCAGAAACGCCACCGGCAGTAAATCGTTTCTGCCGATCAGCACCCCCTGCCGCAGCCGCGCCTGAAACGCATAACGCTGTGCGCGGCGCGCATCCGGCTCCGCCTGCTGCCCTGCACGCAGGGCGGCGTGCGTCTGCTGGCGCTGGCCGGCGGTGAGCGCCAGCCGGGAAGCAATCAGGGCTTTCACTTGCTCATTCATGTGCATCTCCATGAGGAAAAAAACCGCCCTTTAACCATAGCCGCTGAAGATGACGGAACAAGCCGCGATCGGTGCGCGTGCCGCGGCGGAATGCTATGCTGACGCGCGGCGCAAACTGCGCCAGGACGCGCCAGAGAGCGCGGCGGCCGGAACCTGGCCCTGATCGCCTCCCGCCGCGCCACCGGATAACATCGTCTGTGTTACCCTGCCTGTTTGACTGACCATGACTGAGCACTATGTCGGAAACCACACCAAAACGGAAAAATGACCCGGAAGGGCTGAAAAAACGCATTCTTGCCGGGGCGCTGCAAACCTTTGCCGAACACGGTATGCAAGGAGCCCGCATGGAGCAGATCGCCGAGCTGGCGAACACCACCAAACGCATGGTGGTCTATCACTTTGTGAACAAAGAAAAGCTTTACATTGAAGTGCTGGAGCAGGTGTACCAGGCAATCCGTCAGCATGAAACCGGTCTGAACCTGACCACGCTGCCACCGGAGGAAGCGCTGATAAAACTGGTGGAAGCCAGCTTTGACTATCACGTCTCGCATCCGGATTTTATGCGTCTGGTGTGCAGCGAAAACCTGCTGCGCGGACGCTATATCATGCAGTCGGCACGCATCAAAGCCATGAACAAAAGCACCCTTGATCTGCTGGAGAATATCCTCACCCGCGGCCAGCAGCAGGGCCTGTTCCTCGACGATCTCAACACCGTGGACGTGCACCGCCTGCTGAGCAGTATCTGCGTTCACCATGTTTCCAATCGCTACACCTTCCATACGCTGTTTACCCCCGGGGATAGCGAAGAGGACAGCATACGCCGCAATCGTCAGCTGGCGGTGACGGCAACGCTGCGTTACGTGCGCAAAGCCCCGTAATCTGCGGGTTCGCTATGATGGTCTACGCTTGAATAAATAACCGGGACCGTCACCGACCACAGATTAAGGACTGCCGCAGTGAACAGAGACACCCTGCTCTATCCCTTACGCAACACCAGCCATACTGAAGCCGATGCCAGCCTGTTGAACTGGGCGCAGAACAGCGTGGTCGGGCAACGACAGCAGCTGCATCAGCCGCAGAATGAAGCGGCGCTGCAGCAGTTACTGCGTGATTCACATGGCAAAGTGCGCGTGCTGGGCAGCCGGCTGTCACCCGGGCGGATGCTGTGTGTTCAGCCGGACGACGTGCCGCTGGACCTCAGCGCGCTGCGCGGGGTGCTGGCACAGGATGCAGCGAGCGTCACCTTCGCGGCCGGTACGCCGATGCAGGAGGTCTACGACACCCTGACCGGCATGGATCGCATGCTGGCTTCGGCGCCGGGAGTTATCGCCATTCAAACCCTGGCCGGTGCCATGGCCACCGGAACGCACGGTCAGGGCCTGCAGCAGAGTTCGCTGGCTGACGAAGCGCTACGCATCCGTATGGTGCTTGCCGACGGCAGCGTGCGCGAATTTGTGCGCGGCGAGGCGGATTTCCCGGCGGCGCAGGTTTCACTGGGCTCGCTGGGGATTGTCACCGCTGTCACCCTGCGCACCGGGCCGTTCCGCCTGTTCAGCTGCCATAAGTTTGCCGCCAGCGCCGATACGCTGGAGCAGGATCTGCCGGCGTGGAACACGCAGCATGCCATGAGCAAAGCCTGGTGGTTTGTGGATGACAATCTGATGCACGTCTGGAATGCCGACGAAGCCAGCGCAGAGGACACGCAGGCCTGGTATGCCAACCAGCGGGAAGTGATTGAACATGGCGACAACGCGGACAGCAGTCTGAACGACACCATCGATCAGACGCTGGCGCACATGCATCGTGACACCCAAATTCACGGTAAAGGCGGCAAGCAGTTTCGCACGGTAACGCGTTTTCGCGATTTTACCGACATCAGCGGCGATATTTATCAACTGTTTTGCCGCGGGATCGCCGTGCCGCAAATCAACGTCGAAATCGGCGTGCCGCTGGCGCAGACGCCGCAGATTATCCGCAAAATCAAAGCCTGGTATGCGGAGAATAAACCGCATATGCACTACCCCATTATCCTGCGCTGCACCGGCGCGTCTGAGGCCTGGCTCAGTCCCTCTCACCAGCAGCCCACCTGTTTCTTTGGCTTTGTGGTGTATTACGCCGACGATGGTTCGCTGTCGCAGGAGGGTCTGCATTTCCTTAGCGAAGTGGAAAAACTGCTGGCCGCAGAAGGCGGACGCCCGCACTGGGGGAAATATTATGACCCGCAGCGTTACGCCTGGCGGGAAATCTATCCGCAGTGGGATGCCTTCCGCGCGGTGCGTGAGCAGCTCGATCCGCATCACCGTTTCAGCAATGACTACGTCACTGCATTGTTCGATTAAAGCCTGACAGGGAGAAATTATGTTTGCCTGGGTAACGCTGCTGACGCAGCCGGATTACACCACTGGCGTGAAAGCGCTGCACCACTCACTGAAGCGCAGCGGCACGCGCTGGCCGCTGATTGTGATGGTGACTGACGCAATTGACACCGCAACGCGGGAAGCGCTGCAGCAGGCCGGCTGCGTGGTGCATCCGGTTGAGCCGCTGATGCCGGACACGCAGCTGGAGCAGCACTACGCCTCTGCACAGTTTGGCGAAGTCTGGAGTAAGCTGCGCGCCTGGGAGCTGACCGACTGCGAACGGGTGGTGTTCCTGGATGCGGATATGCTGGTGCTGCGCAACATGGACGAGCTGTTTACGCTGGATCTGGGTAAACACGCGCTGGCCGCCTGTCACGCCTGCCGCTGTAACCCGAACCAGATTGCCAGTTACCCGGCCAGCTGGCAGCCGGAAAACTGTCATTACACCTGGCAGGCGCGCGGTGAAGCCGCGCCGGCCACGCTGGATAACTACCTTAACGGCGGTTTCCTGGTGCTGAAGCCGGATCGGGCGGTGTTTGACTGGCTGCAGCAGAAGGTGCTGGAGATCGACGATCTGCGCCGTTACCCGTTCTCGGAGCAGGATCTGCTGAATGAAGTGTTTGCCGGACGCTGGCTGCCGCTACCCTATATCTATAATGCGCTGAAGACCCTGCCCTTCCAGCACCCCGCGCTATGGCGGCAGGAGGAGGTCAAAAATCTGCATTACATCCTCGCCAAGCCGTGGAAGCGCGATCTCCGCCAGCCGGAAGCGGAACGCGACCGCTACTATGCGCTGGATAAGCTGTGGTGGGAACTGGGGGCCGGGACGGTTTCCGCCGGATAATCCCGCCCGCGGGCAAAAAAAATGGCGGCCATCCGGCCGCCAGATTGAGCGAGACCCACTGCGCATCAGCGCCAGCCGAGTTCCGGCGCCACGTGCGTCAGGATGCTTTCGATCACGTGCGCACAGTAATCCACCCCAAGCTGATTCGGAATGGTCAGCAGCAGCGTATCCGCTTCCGCAATCCCCTCATCCTGCGCCAGCTGTTTGATCAGCTGATCCGGTTCCGCGGCGTAGCTGCGGCCAAAGATGGCGCGGGTTTTCTCGTCGAGGAAACCGACCGAATCGCGCTCCTGACCGCTGCGGCCGAAATAGGCGCGGTCGGTGTCGTTCATCAGCGCAAAAATACTGCGGCTGACGGAAACACGCGGCGTGCGCGCGTGGCCGGCGGCTGCCCAGGCTTCACGATAGGCCCGGATCTGCTTCGCCTGCTGCACGTGGAACGGTTCGCCGGTTTCGTCATCTTTCAGGGTAGAGCTTTGCAGGTTCATGCCCTGCTGCGCCGCCCACACCGAGGTGGCGTTGGAGCCGGAACCCCACCAGATGCGCTCACGCAATCCTTCGGAGAAGGGCTCCAGCCGCAGCAGGCCCGGCGGGTTCGGGAACATCGGCTGCGGATTGGGTTTCGCAAAACCTTCGCCGCGCAGCACCTCCAGCAGCTCTTCGGTATGACGACGCCCCATATCGGCGTCGCTCTCCCCGTCGCGCGGGTCAAAGCCGAAATAGCGGTAGCCTTCAATGACCTGTTCCGGCGAGCCGCGGCTGAGCCCCAGCTGCAGGCGTCCGTTGGCGATCAGATCCGCCGCGCCGGCATCTTCCGCCATATACAGCGGGTTCTCATAGCGCATGTCGATCACGCCGGTACCGATTTCAATCCGCTGCGTTTTTGCGCCGACCGCAGCCAGCAGCGGGAACGGTGAACTCAGCTGGCGCGCAAAGTGATGAACGCGAAAATAGGCGCCATCTGCCCCCAGCTCCTCTGCGGCAACGGCAAGGTCAATCGACTGCAGCAGCACGTCCTGCGCCGAACGGGTGGCGGAGTGCGGTGACGGGGTCCAGTGACCAAAGGATAAAAAGCCAATCTTTTTCATCGTGTGTGCTCCTCGCGGGCCTGGCCGGCCCGGACGTAATAATCTGGATTCGATACCCAAAGGTTACGCCAGCCGCGATGCCACTGATAGCCAATAGTTTTCGTGCGCTTCTTCAACTTTTTTGCACAACATCCGCTGCAGCAGGCTGACGGGTAAATCACAGCGCGGCGTAGCCGTGTCGCTTATTATTGGTTACGCTTAAGGCTTCTGTTTTGCGTCAGTGCCCGACTGGCTACGGACACTGACAGGACTGACACAAGGACGCACCTATGCCTATCCTTTCGTTACCGATGTACGATATCGATCATGCCAGCACCCGGCGTCTGACCGCCACGCTTACCACGCTGCTGGCGCAGCGCGACGTGCAGGCTGACGTGGAGTGGCATGACGATCTGCTGCCGCACTGGCGTGACGACAACCTGCTGCTGAGCCAGACCTGCGGCTATCCGCTGGCGGAACTGCTGCCGGAGGTGCAGCTGGTGGGGGCGTTTCACTCTGTCGCGCCCGGGTGTAAAGATCTGCGCTATCGCAGCTGGCTGGTGGTGCGCGGCGAGGAGGCTCACCGGACGCTGGCGGACTTTTACGATCGTCGTGCGGTGTGTAACAGCGCCGATTCGCACTCCGGCTATAACGCGCTGCGCTATGTCATCGCCCCGCTGGCCGTGCAGGGGCGCTTTTTCCGCGAAACCCTGTTCAGCGGCAGCCACCGCGCGTCGCTGACGGCCCTGCGCGAGCAGCAGGCGGATATCGCCGCCATAGACTGTATTACGTGGGCGCTGCTGCGACGCTATGCGCCGCAGGCGCTGGCCGGGCTGGAGATAATCGGCGAAACGCCGCTGTGCGCCGCCCTGCCGCTGATCACCTCGCGCAAGACCGATGCGCTGCTGATGGAGAAACTGCGCAGCGTCCTGTTTGAACTGACGATGGATGACAAATACCGGCCGCTGCTGGATGCCTGCCTGATCGGCGGATTTGCCGTGCCGCAGCGCAGTTTCTTTGATGAAGTGAAAAAATGGGAAGCACAGGCCGCGGCTTACGGCGTGACCCGGCTGTAAAAGATGCGGCTTCCCTGCCGCATGAGGCTTATGACGCGCGCGACGCCACAATCGTCTGCGCCACGTGGGACGGCACCGCAGCGTAACGGGCGAACGTCATGCTGAAGGTGGCGCGGCCCTGCGACAGCGAGCGCAGCGTGGTCGCATAGCCAAACATCTCCGCCAGCGGCACGCCGGCGCGAATAAGTTGCATACCCGCGCGCTCCTCCATCCCCTGCAGCGTGCCGCGCCGCGCGGACAGATCGCCCATAATGCTGCCGGCATAGGCTTCGGGCGTTTCCACTTCAACCTGCATCACCGGTTCCAGCAGCACCGGGTCAGCCTGTTTTGCCGCCGCTTTAACGGCCAGTATTGCCGCCATCCGAAACGCCATCTCCGAAGAGTCCACTTCGTGGTACGAACCAAAGGTCAGCGTTGCCCGGATATCCACCAGCGGATAGCCCGCCAGCACGCCGCCGTTCAGCGCTTCGCGAATCCCTTTCTCAATCGCCGGGATAAACTCACGCGGCACCACACCGCCTTTGGTGGCGTCGGTAAAAGCCACTCCCGCGCCCGCCGCCTGCGGCTCCAGCGTCAGCACAACGTGCCCGTACTGCCCCTTGCCGCCGGACTGACGGACAAATTTGCCTTCCACGTCGTGCGCCGTGCTGCGCAGGGTTTCCCGGTAGGTTACCTGCGGACGACCGATACGCGCTTCCACGCCATATTCACGCTGCAGGCGATCCACAATGATCTCCAGATGCAGCTCTCCCATGCCGGAGATAAGCATCTGGCCGGACTCCGCATCGGTGTGCAGCCGGAACGACGGATCTTCGGCGGCCAGTCGCTGCAGCGCGAGCCCCATCTTCTCCTGATCGCCAGCAGTTTTCGGCTCAATCGACAGGGAAATCACCGGCTCAGGGAATACCATGCGCTCCAGCGTAATCACCGCGTTGGGATCGCACAGGGTTTCTCCGGTGGTGACCTCTTTCAGCCCGACGCAGGCAGCAATGTCACCGGCGCGGATCGCCTCAAGATCAATACGCGCGTTAGCCTGCATCTGCACGATGCGCCCGATGCGCTCTTTGCGCCCCTTTACCGCATTCCATACGCTGTCGCCTTTGCGCAGCACGCCAGCGTAAACCCGCACAAAGGTCAGCTGGCCGACGTAAGGATCGCTCATCAGTTTGAACGCCAGCGCGGCAAAGGGGGCGTCATCATCGGCGTAACGCACCGCCTGCTCTCCGTGCGCATCGATACCGGTCACCGGCGGCACGTCCAGCGGCGAAGGCATCAGTTCGATCACCGCGTCCAGCATGCGCTGCACCCCTTTGTTTTTAAACGCGCTGCCGCACAGCACCGGCTGAATTTCACCGGCCAGTGTGCGCTGCCGCAGCCCGGCGGTGACCTCTGCCTCGCTGAGATCGCCCTGCGTCAGGTAGCGATCCATCAGCGCATCACTGGCTTCCGCCGCTGCCGCCACCATGTGCTCGCGCCACTCCGCGGCCAGCGCCTGCAGATCGTCCGGCACCGGCGCATAGCGGAACGTCATGCCCTGGGTGGCATCATCCCAGTAAATGGCGTGCATCCGGTTGAGATCGACCACGCCGCTGAAGCGCGACTCGGCCCCGATGGGTATCACCACCGGCACCGGATGCGCCTGCAGACGATCTTTCATCATCTGCACGACGCGGAAAAAGTCAGCGCCCTGCCGATCCATCTTGTTCACAAACGCAATGCGCGGCACGTGGTATTTGTTGGCCTGCCGCCACACCGTTTCTGACTGCGGCTGCACGCCTCCGACGGCGTCGTAAACCATAACCGCGCCATCCAGCACGCGCATTGCGCGTTCCACTTCAATGGTGAAATCCACGTGGCCAGGGGTATCAATGATATTGATGCGGTGCGGCGCAAAGCTGCCATCCATACCGGGCCAGAAGCAGCTGACGGCGGCCGAAGTAATGGTAATACCGCGCTCTTGCTCCTGCGCCATCCAGTCGGTGGTTGCCGCACCATCGTGCACTTCACCCAGCTTGTGGCTCATGCCGGTATAAAACAGGATGCGCTCAGTGGTGGTGGTTTTCCCGGCATCAATGTGCGCGGAGATGCCGATGTTGCGATAACGTTCGGCTGGCAGGGTTCGGGGCATGCGGGATCCTTAGTCATAATGACGGCTGACCGGCAGGCACCATTGCCTGCCGCTGCCCACATCCTGTCATTATTGTACGAATAAATACGAACAGTTTGAGCTTTTTTTCATCACCCCCCCGCCCGCTGCCGCGCGTTTTGCCATTGCGGCGCGCTGCCGCGCGCTTTAAGGTAAAAGGCTTTCATCTGCAGGGAACACACTATGCGCATTCTGGTAGTTGGCGCCGGCGCAACCGGCGGCTATTTTGGCGGACGTCTGGCACAGGCCGGGCGAGATGTGACCTTTCTGGTACGTGAACGCCGCTTCCAGCAGCTGCAGCAGACCGGCCTGGTGCTGCAATCACCGAGCGGGACCACGGCGATCGCGCCACAGCTGGTGCAGGCTGAATCGCTGAGCGGACACTATGACCTGATTATTCTTGCGGTGAAAAGCTTTGCGCTGGAGCAGGCCCTGCAGGATATTGCGCCGGTGACCGGCGCGGAGACCCGCATCCTGCCGCTTCTGAACGGTATGCGCCATATCGATACCCTGCGGGCGCGCTTCGGCGACAGGGTGATCGGGGGCCTGTGTAAAATTCACGCCACGCTGGGTGAACACGGCGAGGTGCAGCAGATGTCGCCGCTGCACGTGCTGTGCTACGGCGCACTGGACGGCAATAACGTGCCTTCTCTGCAGCAGATCGATAACGTGCTGCGCGATGCAGGCTTTGAGGCAGTGTTTACCCCTGACATTCTGAGCGAGCTGTGGGAAAAGTGGCTGCTGCTGAGCACGCTCGGCGCGGTCTGCTGCCTGGCGCGCGGCAATACGCAGCAGGTGCTGCGCTCGCAGGGCGGCGAGGCGCTGCTGCAGGGCGTGTTTGCCGAAGTGCTGGCGGTTATCACTGCGGAAGGTTATCAGCCGCGCCCGGCCGTGACGGCGAAGATTCTGGCCACGCTGAGTGATGAACGAACCGCCATGACCTCCTCGCTGTATCGCGATCTGATGCAGGGATATGCCATTGAAGCTGATCAGATCATCGGCGATTTGCGGGTGCGCGCGGCGCGCCATGCGCTGGCCACCCCGCTGCTGAATGCGGTGTATGTCAATCTGCAGGTTTATCAGCAGACGCGCTGAGCGCCTGACGTCACCTGCGGCTGACCGCCCCGGATGCTGCCGCAGGCTGGCGTAATCGCGCGATGGCAGGGAAAAATTTGTTACACTCGCCGCAGCTTATTCAGGAGAGATCAATGACAGCGCGATCTGTAACCCTTGATGACGTCGCCCGGCTGGCCGGCGTCTCTTATCAGACCGTGTCGCGGGTGCTCAATCACTCCGCTCAGGTATCCGGCAGCACGCGCGCCAGAGTGGAAGCGGCGATGCAGCAGCTCAATTATGTGCCAAACCGCGTTGCCCAGCAGCTGGCGGGCAAAGCGACGCGCACGCTGGGGCTGGCGACCAGCGATCTGGCACTGATGGCGCCGGCGCAGATCGCCTCTGCCATTCAGCAGCGCGCGGCGGCACAGGATTATCATCTGGTGATTGCGATGGCCAGCGCCGCATCCGCCCCGCAGGATACCGTTAACGAGCTGCTGGCGCAGCGCGTGGATGGCCTGCTGATTAACCTGCCGCTGGATGCCGCGCAGGCGGCGCAGATTCAGCAGCAGTGCGGCAGTAAGCCCACGCTGTTTCTGGATGTGGAAAGCAGCGCGGCGGTCGCCCAGTGTCAGTATCAGAGCGCCAGCGGAGCGCGTCAGGCGGTGGATCATCTGGTGGCGCTGGGTCATCGCCGGATTGGCGTGCTGAACGGTCCGGCCAGCTCCGCCTCGGCGCGTGCGCGCTTTAGCGCATGGCAGCAGGCGCTGGCAGCGCACCAGCTGGCGCCCGCGTGTGTGCTGAGCGGCGACTGGAGCGCGGCAGCCGGCTATCAGGCGCTGCTGACGCTGCTGCCCGACCATCTGCCGCAGGCGCTGCTGGTCGCCAACGATCAGATGGCGCTGGGCGCAATGCGCGCCCTGCATCAGCATGGCGTGCGCATTCCGGCAGAGATGTCGATCATTGGTTATGACGATACGGCCGAGAGCGCGTGGTATCAGCCGCCGCTGACCACGGTACGGCAGGATTTACAGCAATTGGGGGCGGTAAGCGTGGACCGTCTGCTGGCGCAGCTGGCCGGAGAAACGCCGGCAACGCCACCGCTGGAGACCGCGCTGGTGCTGCGCGAGACCACCGCGCCGCCGCTGCAGCAGCAGCCGGACGTGGCAGAGATTGCGCAGCAGCTGCAGCAGCTGGCGCGGGCATTAAAAAGGTCGCCATAATGGCGACCTCAGAGGGAGCAGCGCTTAGTGGGCTTTTGGTTCGCCCATCGCCTTCAGCTTTTTCGATAGCTCGCGGCGCTCTTTCGACAGATCAGCGTTTTTAATGATGTACTCATCAACGCGGTCTTCATAATCCACGCGCATTGACGCGATAATTTCCTGCACCGCCTCAATGCTCATGCCGGGTTTGATGTACTCGCTCAGGTTATCCAGCAGCAACACACGTTTCTGGTTATCGCGGATTTTCTTCTCGTTGTCCGTGATTTCGCGCTGCAGCTTGTTTTTACGACGAAACATACGCACAAACTCCAGAACGTCCTGAAATGATTGCTTGGCATTTTCCATGTTGGCACCTTTCTTGAGGCCTGCCGCAGCAGGCGGAATAGTCATAAAGCGAAAAGAGTTTCAGCTTAGCGGCTAATGCGCCGGATTCGCAATTCTCACAGCTAAATTCGGACTGGCACTTATCTTAGCGCAAAGAAAGGGCAATTCGTAGATAAGTCGTTGCCAGAGAAAACTATTTGCGCAGCGCCAGACGCACCAGGTCGGTCATGCGCTCCAGCTGCCGCGCCTGTTCCAGGCTCAGCCAGACGTAGCCGTAAATGGCCGTGGTCGCCAGACGTTCGCTGCCGCCGGCGATCAGCGCCTCCAACTCCTGCACGATGGTCTCCAGCTCGTGGCTGTTGGCAGTGACCCGCTCAGTCTCCCCTTTCACCATCAGCGTAGCCAGCGCATTCAGGGTGTTTTCCGTCATCTGCTGCGTACGGCGCAGCGCCGGCGCGTTAAGCAGAATCAGGTGACTTTCGCGTGACGACCACCATGCTTCAATCTGCATCTGCATGGTGTTAACCATATTACGGTTAATGGTCTGAATGGCTTCAAACACCGATTTCGGAATACGCGTCTCCTTGCTGGCCGGCTCCAGCAGCGCGCGCATTTTGATCACGCTGCTGAGCAGCTTCTGAAACCGCGGATTCAGCCGCGGTTTTTCCACCAGGTTGGGTGAGAAGCCGGCATGGTGAATCTTCGCCATGTTGATGAACGCATCGGACAGCTGAATACGCCAGTGCGTATAGGCGCGCTGTGCCCAGATAGCGCTGAACAGCAGCGCCATCAGCGAGCCGAGAATCACATCACCCCCGCGCCACAGCGCCACGGTGAAATCGCCCGCTGGCGCCCCCACCACCACGCCCAGCGTGATGCCAATCAGCAGCGCCATGTAAGGGTGCCTGCCCAGCGTCAGATAGCCGCAGACGATCATGACAATAAAGCACCAGCCCAGCATCAGCGGCAGCGAGTACAGCTCCAGCTTCAGGGCAATCAGCCCGGAGAGCAGCCCGGCAAAGGTGCCGCTGATGCGCTGAATGACGCGGGGCAGCACGTTGCCCCAGGTGGAGATCGGCCCCATCACCACCACCAGCGTAATCAGCGGCCAGGTGCCTTCCGGAATTTCCGTGAGCCGGACAAACAGAAAACAGAGCACAAACGCGATGGCGATGCGCACGCCATGCACGGCGCGATAGTGACGATAAAACCAGAATTCAATCGGTGAGATGGGCTTGTCAGCGCGTAACATGATGATCCGGAGACGGTAAAAATTTGCGCGTTATGTTACCCTGGCGCCAGCGGAACCTTTAGCGCCCGCCGCAGGTTTTTGCAGATTTTTTTGCCGCAGAGGGCCCGTTATAACAGGTGCGCTACAAACATTTTCAGCCATGAAAACAATTATGTAACGCACCCGCGCGGATTACAGCTTCTGTTTCACATAGTCGCTGAGGCGGGTAAAGATGCCCGCCTGGTCAACGGCCTGCAGTGCATACAGCGGATAGGTTGCCAGCGTCTTATCCTTATCCAGGACCTGAATCTCACCGATCTGTTCACCGGCTTTCAGTGGGGCTTCCAGATCCTTACGATCAATCACGTATTTCGCCATGACATTCGCGACTTCACTGCGCGGCAGGGACAGATAGATATCCTGCGTGGTGCCGACATCCACCTTGTGCGGATTGCCGTACCAGACATTTTCACTGCCGATTTTCTTACCGGCGTGGAACAGCTGCACGGTATCGAAGTTATTCTGGCCCCACACCAGCAGCTTACGTGCCTGCTCTTCACGCCCTTTTGAACTCTTGCCGCCCATGATCACCGCAATCAGGCGGTGCCGGCCAACCACGTTCGACGCCACAATGTTAAAGCCCGCGCTTTCGGTATGCCCGGTTTTCATGCCGTCGACGTGCAGATTCTGATCCCACAGCAGGCCGTTACGGTTGTTCTGCGTGATGCCATTGAAGCTGAGGGTTTTCTCGCTGTACATCGCGTAGAAATCCTGCTCGCCGTTGATGATGGCGCGTGACAGCACCGCCAGATCGCGTGCGGTGGTGTGCTGCCCCGGCGCATCCAGGCCGTGAACGGTTTCAAAATGGGTATGGGTCAGGCCGAGCTTCTGCACATAGCTGTTCATCATATTGACGAAGCTCTCCTGACTGCCGGCCACATAGTCTGCCAGCGCCACGCAGGCATCATTGCCGGAATCAATGATGACGCCGCGCATCAGGTCGCGCACCGTGACTTTGTCGCCCGGCTTGAGGAACATCAGTGAAGAGCCTTTAAATACCGGATTGCCTGCGGCCCAGGCGTCTTTGCCAACGGTGACCACATCGTCGCGGGTGATTTTCTTCTGATCAACCGCGCGATCCACCACATAGCCGGTCATCAGTTTGGTCAGGCTGGCCGGGTTACGCTCTTCGTCCGGATTGCCGGCGGTGAGGATTTGCCCGGTGGTCGCGTCCATCAGCACCCATGACGCGGCGTCAATCGCCGGCGCCGTCATGGGAAATGGCATGCTGTCGTCAGCCTGCGCCAGCGACGCCCAAACAATCATTCCAGAAACAGTTACCCACAGACGCCTTTTCAACACTTCTTCCTCGAAATCAAAAAATGAATTTACCGCCGCACGTTTTACGGCAAATAGCGCTTTCATATCTGAATAAATTGAAAAAAAGTATGAACTGCGCCGGAATGCTGCGCGTCTGCTCGCAGCGCGGGCAATCAGGGTTGTACTGCCTGCGCGGCGCGACTATTCTGTGCGTTGAATTTTCACTGCCAGGATAATGCCGTGCCCGCCTCTGAGTTCACCTTTTTGTTCCATGATTATGAGACCTTCGGCAAAAGCCCTTCGCTGGATCGCCCGGCGCAGTTTGCTGGCCTGCGTACCGATAAAGATTTCAATGCCGTGGGTGAACCGCAGGTGTTCTATTGCCAGCCTGCGGACGATTATCTGCCTCAGCCGGAAGCGGTAATGATCACCGGGATTACGCCGCAAACCGCGCAGGCGCGCGGCGTCAGCGAGGCGGCGTTTGCGGAACGCATCCACGGCCTGTTCAGCGAGCCGCAGACCTGCGTGGTTGGCTATAACAACGTGCGCTTTGACGATGAAGTGACGCGCAATATTTTCTATCGCAACTTCTTTGATCCCTACGGCTGGAGCTGGCAAAACGGCAATTCACGATGGGACCTGCTGGACGTCATGCGGGCCTGCTACGCGCTGCGTCCGGAGGGCATTGTCTGGCCGGAAAACGACGACGGCTTTCCCAGCTTCCGGCTGGAGCACCTGACCAAAGCCAACGGCGTGGCGCACGAACAGGCGCACGACGCCATGTCCGATGTGTACGCGACGCTGGCCATGGCAAAACTGGTGAAAGAGAAGCAGCCAAAGCTGTTTGACTTTCTGTTCAGTCACCGTCACAAGCAGAAGCTGATGACGCTGATTGATATTCCGCAGATGAAACCGCTGGTGCACGTCTCCGGCATGTTTGGCGCGGCGCGCGGCAACACCAGCTGGATTGTGCCGCTGGCCTGGCATCCGGATAACAAAAACGCCCTGATTGTGGTGGATCTGGCCGGGGATATGTCACCGCTGCTGACGCTGGAAGCCGATGCGCTGCGCGAGCGGCTGTATACCCGCCATGCCGATCTGGCCGGCGCGGCAGCGGTGCCGGTGAAGCTGGTGCATATCAATAAGTGTCCGGTGCTGGCGCCCGCCAGTACGCTGCGTCCGGAAGACGCGGCACGGCTGAATATCGACCGTCAGCACTGCCTGGATAATCTGGCCCTGCTGCGTCAGCATGTGGAGGTGCGTGAAAAGGTGGTGGCGCTGTTCGCGGAAGCTGAGCCGTTTACGCCGTCTGACGACGTGGATGCACAGCTCTATGACGGTTTCTTCAGCGATGCCGACCGCGCGGGCATGAACATTATCCGTCAGACCCCGCCGCAGAATTTACCGGCGCTGGATTTGACCTTTGAGGATAAACGCATCGCGAAGTTGCTGTTCCGCTATCGCGCGCGTAACTTCCCGGGCACGCTGGACGACCGCGAACAGCAGCGCTGGCTGCAGCATCGCCGCGAGATGCTGAACCCGGAGCGCGTGCAGGCCTTTTTGCTGGAGCTGGAGTCGCTGGCCAGCCTGCATGAAGGGGATGCAGAGAAAATGGCGCAGCTCAAAGCGCTGTATCTCTATGCGCAGGCGCTGGTGTCATAAACTGAGGCCGCTTGCCGCCCGACCGTCCGGCGGCCTGCCTGTCCGCTGACAGGCCCTGCCGTTCTGTACAGCCAGTCAGGTGGCACGCTGCCGCGCAGCGGGCGTATGAAAAACAGTGTGCCGCAGCCACGCGGGCAAGCACCCCATAAAAAAGGCAGACCACAAGGGTCTGCCTTTTTTATCTAAACGACGCACAGCGGGTGGAAAAACGGTGATCTCTCCGTCCTCGCCGGAGGCCATCCCTCCCCCGCGTGCGGGAGAGGGTGACGCTCAGGGGAAACCCCTTATACTTCTTCGCTGAACTGCGGCACCGGATTACGGAAGGTGCGGGTCACAAAGGCGAGGTAGACAATACCAATTGCCGCCCACACCAGACCGAGCACCATGGAGGTCTCTTCCAGGTTGATCCACAGTGCACCCACCGTCAGCGCGCCCATGACAGGCAGCACCAGATAGTGCAGATGGTCTTTCAGCGTCTTGTTACGCTTTTCGCGGATCCAGAACTGCGCGATAACCGACAGGTTCACAAAGGTGAACGCCACCAGCGCACCGAAGTTAATCAGCGCCGTTGCGGTCACCAGGTCAAAGTTAATCGCCAGCAGCGCAACCGCACCGACCAGCAGCACGTTCAGCGACGGCGTGCGGTATTTAGGATGCACGAAGCCAAAGAAACGCTGCGGGAACACGCCATCGCGGCCCATCACATACATCAGACGAGATACGCCCGCGTGTGCCGCCATACCGCTTGCCAGTACCGTCACCACCGAGAAGATCAGGATGCCAATCTGCAGGGCTTTACCGGCCACAAACAGCATGATCTCCGGCTGCGACGAGTCCGGATTCTGGAAACGCGAGATATCCGGGAAGTACAGCTGCAGGAAGTAAGACACGGCGATAAAGATCACCCCACCAATCAGCGCGGTCAGGAAAATCGCGCGCGGAATGGTGCGCTCTGCATCTTTGGTCTCTTCCGACAGTGAACTGATACCGTCAAAGCCCAGGAACGAGAAGCACAGAATGGTCGCACCGGTAATCATCGGCACCACGTGCGCGTCCGGCGACCAGAACGGCTTCGTGCTGGCCAGCGTGCCTGCGCCAATACCGTTTGCCACACCGTAGACCACCATGCCGGTAATCACCGCCATGACGACCACCTGCAGCACCACGATGACGCTGTTGAAGTTCGCAACCGTTTTAATGCCACGCAGGTTGGAGATGGTCATAAAGGCCACCAGCAGCACCACGAAAATCCACGACGGAATCCCCGGCACCAGCGACTCAAAGTAGCTTTTTGCCAGCAGGATGTTGATCATCGGCATGAACAGATAGTCCAGCAGCGATGACCAGCCCACCATAAAGCCGACGTGCGGACTGATAGCCTTCTGAGCATAGGTGTAAGCGGAGCCCGCAGATGGGAAGCGGCGTACCAGCTTGCCGTAGCTCACGGCAGTAAACAGTATCGCGATCAGCGCGAAAGCATACGCGGTGGCGACGTGGCCGTCGGTTAAACCTGACACGATGCCAAAGGTATCAAACAGGGTCATTGGCTGCATATACGCCAGGCCCATCATGACGACCGGGATCAGGGTCAGTGATTTTTTCAGATGTGCACGCTGTGGTGCGGCAGAGGTATTAAGCGACATTGTTCAGGCCCCCTACAGCAGCAACTGAATTCAGTTGTACCACAGGGATACTGCGCAGTGTGCTGCAGTGAGAAGTGATATTGATGTTTGCGATTGTCGCCGCGCCATAATCATCACGGAAGCGAGAACCAGCCAGTGCTGGTGCAATTGTAAACAGTCCCATCTTTGTTCCTCAATTCTCACGCCCAGGCGTGTTTCAGTGTCTATCTATCCGGATGCGTGTCCGGCCTCGTTCATGTAGTGAAAGCACCATGCAAAAAAATAACCGACGTAATAAGCGTCGGTTATGTTTTGTCTTTTGCAGGGCGCGTATTTTGCCCCAACTCCGGCCATCGACACAAGACGTTAGTGCAATTCTTCTGTCGATCAGGCGTTCTTCAGCATCCAGTCAATTTCTGTGGCGGTAATCAGGCGTTCAAACTCGCGCAGCTCATACTGTTTACAGCTGTGCCAGACGCTGCTGAAGCGTTCACCGAGCAGCTTTTGCAAAGGGTAGCTGTTCTCAAATTCGTACAGCGCATCGCTCTGACGAATCGGCAAGGCTAACCCTTCAGCTTCATGCCCGTTGCCCTTCACCGGATAAGGTAAGGGTAGCTGATTATCCAGACCGTGCAAAATTCCGGCAAGAATCGTTGCCACCACCAGATAAGGATTGGCGTCTGCCCCGGCAACGCGATACTCCACGCGATGATTTTCCTTATCTCCACACGGAATGCGCAGCGCGACCGTGCGATTGTTGTGGCCCCATGAGGCATGCAGCGGCACAAAGGCTTCCGGAAGAAAACGGCGGTAGGCATTCACGTTGGGCGCCAGCAGCGCCATTGAAGCGGGCATCAGATCGATCATGCCGGCCAGCGCCCGTTTCAGCAGCGGCGAATCGCTGCCGTCATCCAGCGCAAAGGCGTTGTGATCGGCGGCGTCCAGCATACTGATGTGCACGTGCATGCCGCTGCCGGCGTACTCTTCATAAGGCTTCGCCATAAAGGTCGCGGTCATGCCGTGGTTTTCAGCCACCTGGCGCACCAGACGCTTCAGCAGAATGGCATCGTCGCAGGCTTTAAGAATATCGCGTGAGTGGTGCAGGTTGATCTCAAACTGGCCGGGCGAGGCTTCCGCCAGCGCACCGTCGGCCGGAATATTTTGTTGCTTCGCCAGCGCGTCAATATCACGCAGCACGTCGGCGAAGTGGTCAAGATTGTCCACCGAATAGACCTGACTCTGCATGTTGCGTTCATCGCTGCCCGGTGCGCACGGCGGCTGGATATAGCCCTCCGCATCACGCTTTTTATCGACCAGATAGAACTCCAGCTCTACCGCTACCACCGGAAACAGGCCGCGATTGCGCAGCTGTTGCCACAGCCGGTTCAGCACATTTCGGGGTTCAACGTCAAAGGGAGTGCCATCTTGGTCGCACATCGTCAGCAGCAGCTGGGCAATGCGCTGGGGGTCAGCAGCAGAGGGAATTAAGGTGCCAGGCACTGGCAGACAAAGGTTATCAGGTTCGCCTAAGGCCTGTCCGAGGCCGGCTTCTTCGACGGTGTTACCCAGAATATCCATGGCAAAAACAGAGGCCGGAAAATAACACCCTTTTTCCAGTTTCATCAGCGCGGAGACCGGAATGCGCTTACCGCGAAAAACACCGTTGAGATCGTTAAGAAGAATATCGACATACTGCGTTTCCGGATGGCGTTCCAGCCAGGCTTTCACCTCCAGCTGGAACGCGCTGGTTCGTCTTTCTTCACTGTGTCGCGTGAAGTCTTCTACTTCCACCAGGTTCGTCATTTTCCCACCCACCCTTTACCGTTTAATGAGGTTCGGATATTGCTCAAAATAACAGCCACCGTTCTAACATAGCGCTAACGCAAATAGTGTGCAAATGTAACAAATCTGTTTGAAGAAGCCGCAGCGGGTTGCTAGATTGACAATATATTGCACACTTTTTCCTCTGTGCGGGCATAACTGGCGAAAATATTGAACAGCGATGCGAGGTCTGGATGGGCATTATTTTTGACAAGCCCTTGATTGGCGTAGTGATGTGTCAGAATCACATCGGCCATCATCCCGGGCAGACGGTGCATAATAAATATCTGGATGCCATTGTCCTGGCCGGCGGGCTGCCGCTGCCGTTACCCCATCAATTGATGCACGCTCCTCATCTATTAGAAAACAGTATGATGCTGCTGGATGGCATTTTGCTGACCGGCAGCCCGAGCAATATTGAACCCTGGCATTACGGCGAAACCGGGGAAGAAGCGCATGCCGATCCGGCACGCGATCGCCTCTCCTTTGCTCTGATTACTCACGCTGTGGGTAAAAAAATGCCGCTGTTCGGCATCTGTCGCGGCCTGCAGGAGCTGGTGGTTGCCAACGGCGGCGCACTCTACCGCCAGCTGCATACCACCGGACAGTTCGGTGAGCATCGCGAAGATGACACGCAGCCACTGGAGCAGCAGTACGCCCCCGCCCACAGCGTGCAGCCGGAGCCTGAAGGCCTGCTGAGCCAGCTGTTAAACAGTTCCGCCGCTTTTGCGGTGAACTCTCTGCATGGTCAGGGCATCCGCGAAACCGGCCCGCGGCTGCGCTGCGAGGCACGCGCGCCGGATGGCCTGATTGAAGCCGTCAGCCTGCCGGAACACCCGTTCGCGCTGGCGGTGCAGTGGCATCCGGAATGGCGCGCCGCGGAAGATCCGGTGTCCCGCCGTCTGTTCGCCGCGTTTATCCACGCCGCCGTCGCTTATCAAAAGGAAAAACAGTCATGAATGAGGCCGCGCTGGCACCCGGACGACGCTTATCGCAAATCCGTCAGGCGCTGGGATTGTCGCAGCGCCGCGTCGCGGAGTTATCCGGCATCACCCACAGCGCCATCAGCACTATCGAGCAGGATAAAGTCAGCCCGGCGCTCAGCACTCTGCAGAAGCTGCTAAAGGTTTACGGGCTGTCGCTGTCGGAATTTTTCTCCGAGCCCAAAACCGACACCACGCCGCGCATTGTCGTTCGTCCGGAAGAGTGCGTTGAAATCGGCAGCCTCGGCGTCTCATTACAGCTGGTGGATAATGGCGCAGCCAAACGGGCGCTGGCGATGCTGCTGGAGCGTTACGAGCCGGGTGCCAGCACCGGCGAGAAGCTGCGGCATCCGGGCGAAGAGACCGGAACGGTGCTGGAAGGTGAGATCACGCTGGTGGTCAACGGGCAGCGTTTTCACCTTAACTGCGGCGAAAGCTACGTGATTGATACCGGCCTGCCGCACAGTTTTACTAATACGTCAGATCGGCCGTGTCGCATTGTCAGCGCGCATACGCCCGCGACGTTCTGACGGCTCGCTTAAGGAGGTTGTGATGCACCACGTGGGAAGCTATTACGCTGCAACGGCCAACGCGCATGAGGCGTGGCCCGTGTTGCAGGATGCGATTCAGTGTGACGTCTGCATCATCGGCGGCGGTTTTACCGGCCTCTCCTCGGCGCTGTTTCTTACCGAGGCCGGCTATGATGTGGTGCTGCTGGAAGCGGCGAAAATAGGTTTTGGCGCCAGCGGCCGTAACGGCGGTCAGGTGGTGAACTCTTACAGCCGCGACGTGGATGTGATTGAGCAGCGCTACGGCAAAGAGACCGCGCGTATGCTGGGCAGCATGATGTTTGAAGGCGCGGACATCATCCGCGACCGCATCGATCGCTATGCAATCGCCTGTGATTACCGTCCCGGCGGTATCTTTGCCGCCCTGAATCAGCGCCAGATGGGCCACCTGCGCAGCCAGCAGGCCAACTGGGAGCGCTATGGCAACACCGCGCTTGAACTGCTGGATGAACGCGGCATCCGCCGCGAAGTGGCAACCGATCGCTATGTCGGCGGGCTGCTGGACAAGCGCGGCGGCCATCTGCATCCGCTTAACCTGGCGCTGGGCGAAGCCGAAGCGATCCGACGTCACGGCGGGCGCATCTATGAGCAGTCGGCGGCGCTGAAGGTGCAGTACGGCGCGCCGCATCGCATCACTACGGCGCAGGGCGAAGTGCAGGCACAGTTTGTGATTTTTGCCGGCAACGCCTATCTGCCCGCGCAGCTGGAGCCGCGCCTGAGCCGTAAAAGTATGCCGTGCGGCTCGCAGATCGTTACCACCGAGCCGCTCAGTCGCGATCAGGCGCTGGGCTTACTGCCGAATAATTACTGTGTTGAAGACTGTAACTATCTGCTGGACTACTTCCGCCTGACGGCGGATAACCGCCTGCTGTATGGCGGTGGCGTGGTGTATGGCGCGCGCGAACCGGAGGACATTGATGCGCTGATCCGTCCGAAGCTGCTGCGCACCTTTCCGCAGCTGCGCAACGTGACGTTCAGCCATTGCTGGAGCGGCAATTTCCTGCTGACGCTGTCGCGCATGCCGCAGTTTGGCCAGCTGGAGAAAAATGCCTTTTTCATGCAGGGTGACAGCGGGCACGGCGTGACCTGCACGCATCTGGCCGGCAAGCTGATCGCGGAAGTGCTGCGCGGCCATGCCGAGCGTTTTGATGCTTTTGCGAAGCTGCCGCATCTGCCCTTCCCTGGCGGTCGCCGCTTTAAAGTGCCGCTAACGGCAATGGGTGCGGCCTGGTATGCGTTAAGGGATCGGCTGGGGGTCTGAGCCGTTACCCCTGCCCGCCCTCCGACGCCGGGAGGGCCAGGGCAGGTTTTATGCCAGCGGCATCTTCATCGGGTCATCGTAGCTGTACTCAAACCCCAGTTCGTGACAGATTTTCGCGCCATCAATCACCTTGCCGCCGGTCGCGGCCGTCTCTTCTGCGAAGGTGGGCGGTGTCAGGCCAAGTTTACGCGTGACAAACGGATAAAACTCCCCGCGCGTCGGGTGCCTGGAAGCGCAGAGGTTATAGACATGGCCGCCTTTCGGCGTCTGCAGCAGCAGCGTGATGGCCTCTACCACATCATCCAGATGCACCAGATTCACCGCATGGCTGCCGTTTTCCAGCTGAGTTTTACCGGCGAGAAAGCGTCCCGGATGGCGGTTCGGGCCGACCAGACCGGCCAGACGCACAATATCCACGCTGGTGCCGGGCAGGTCATGCAGCCAGTGCTCCAGCGCCACCAGCGTTTTGCCGGCGACCGTTTCCGGCTGCAGCGGACTGTTCTCTTTCATCGTCCCGGCGCCACCACCGTATACCGAGGTTGAACTGGTGAAGAGAATCCGCGGGATTTTATACGCCAGCGCGGTGTCCACCACATTCTGTACCGCCTGCATATAGGCTTCACCACCCTGCACGGTGCGGCTGGCGGGCAGCGTCACCACCAGCGCGTCCACCGCCATCAGCGCATCCAGATCTTCCGCTTCACACTCCAGTTCGGGTGTTAATACCAGCTGAAATGCCTCAATGCCGCAGCGGCGTGCGGCGTCAACGCCGTCCGGCGTGGTTTTACTGCCCGATACCTGCCAGCCGCGCGCCGTCAGCGCCATCGCCAGCGGCATACCCAGCCATCCCAGCCCCACAATCGCGACTCTCTTCATATTCACTCCTGCTCTCCAGCGCTATTAAGCCCATCTTAGTGCGGGCAGGATTGCCAGACCAGCGCAAACTGTTGCGAAAAATTCCGGAAACTGACGTTAAAAAAGGGTTGCCAGCTTTCGCCAGATTCGTTAGGTTAATCAGCACGCAAATGAATACTCATTCAGCAACGGAATTTTTTATGACACGCGTTCAGTTCAACCATCATCACCACCATCACCCTGACTAGTCTTTCAGGCGATGTGTGCTGGAAGACGTTCAGGATCTTCCAGTGGTGCGAGCGCAAAGAGAGCCCCCGGAAGATCGTCTTCCGGGGGTTTTTTTATAGGCTGACGCAACCCAAAACGCTTCAGACAGGATTGAATAAGAGGACAGGAACCATGTTAGATAACACCCGTTTACGCATAGCTATGCAGAAATCCGGCCGTTTGAGTGATGAATCACGCGAACTGCTGGCGCGCTGCGGCATCAAAATTAACCTTCAGCAGCAGCGTCTGATTGCGTTTGCGGAGAACATGCCTATCGACATCCTGCGCGTGCGCGATGACGATATTCCCGGCCTGGTGATGGATGGCGTGGTTGATCTGGGGATTGTCGGTGAAAACGTGCTGGAAGAAGAGCTGCTGACGCGCCGCGCCCAGGGCGAAGACCCACGCTACTTCACGCTGCGTCGCCTGGATTTTGGCGGCTGCCGCTTGTCACTGGCGATGCCGGTTGACGAAACCTACACCGGCCCGCAATGCCTGAATAACGCCCGTATCGCCACCTCTTATCCACACCTGCTGAAGAAATATCTTGATAAACAAGGCGTCGCCTTCAAATCCTGCCTGCTTAACGGCTCGGTGGAGGTCGCGCCGCGTGCCGGTCTGGCCGATGCGATTTGTGATCTGGTCTCCACCGGCGCCACGCTGGAAGCCAACGGCCTGCGCGAAGTTGAAGTGATCTACCGCTCCAAAGCGGTGCTGATTCAGCGTGACGGCGAGCTGCCGGCGGCAAAACAGGAGCTGGTGGACAAAATGATGACGCGTATTCAGGGCGTCATTAAAGCGCGTGAATCCAAATACATCATGCTGCACGCGCCGAGCGAACGGCTGGAAGAGGTGATTGCGCTGCTGCCCGGCGCAGAGCGTCCAACCGTGCTGCCGCTGGCGGGTGAAGTCAGCCGCGTGGCGATGCATATGGTGAGCAGTGAAACCCTGTTCTGGGAAACCATGGAAAAACTGAAGGCGCTGGGTGCCAGCTCTATTCTCGTACTGCCAATCGAAAAAATGCTGGAGTAAGCCGATGAGCACTCTGATGAAACCAATCAGCTGGCAGGCGTGCAGCCCCGAACAGCAGCAGGCGCTGCTGCAGCGTCCGGCCATTTCCGCTTCCGCCAGCATCAGCGAAACCGTGCAAAACGTGCTGGTTAGCGTGAAGCAGGATGGCGATGCCGCGCTGCGTGCGTTCAGCGCGCGCTTTGATAAAGCCCAGCCAGAGAACCTGCGCGTCTCCGCCGCAGAGATGCAGGCGGCCGCAGATCGCCTCAGCGATGAACTAAAGCAGGCAATGGCCGTCGCCGTCAGCAATATTGAAACCTTCCACAACGCCCAGATTCTGCCAGCAGTGGATGTGGAAACGCAGCCCGGCGTCCGCTGCCAGCAAATCACGCGTCCGGTAGACTCGGTTGGCCTGTATATTCCCGGCGGATCCGCCCCGCTGTTCTCTACGGTACTGATGCTGGCTACGCCGGCGCGCATTGCCGGCTGCCGTCGAGTGGTGCTTTGCTCACCCCCGCCGGTGGCAGATGAAATTCTCTATGCGGCACAGTTGTGCGGCATAGAAGAAGTGTTTCAGGTGGGCGGTGCGCAGGCCATTGCCGCCCTCGCCTTTGGCACGGAAACCGTGCCGAAAGTGGACAAGATTTTCGGGCCGGGCAACGCCTGGGTGACGGAAGCCAAGCGCCAGGTCAGCCAGCGTCTCGACGGGGCCGCCATTGATATGCCGGCCGGTCCGTCAGAAGTCCTGGTGATCGCAGATGACGGCGCCACGCCGGCGTTTGTTGCCGCCGATCTCCTGTCGCAGGCCGAGCACGGCCCCGATTCGCAGGTGATCCTGCTGACGCCTTCCCCGCAGCTGGCCGAAGAGGTGGCGCTGGCGGTGGAACAACAGCTGGCACAGCTGCCGCGCGCGGCAACCGCCCGCCAGGCGCTGGCAAGCAGCCGCCTGATTGTGGCGCACGATCTCGCGCAGTGCGTGGCGATCTCCAACCAGTACGGCCCGGAGCACCTGATTATCCAGACGCGCCAGCCGCGCGCGCTGGTGGACGATATCACCAGCGCCGGCTCGGTGTTCCTTGGCGACTGGTCACCGGAATCCGCCGGTGATTACGCCTCCGGCACCAACCACGTGCTGCCAACCTATGGCTATACCGCCACCTGCTCCAGCCTCGGCCTGGCGGATTTCCAGAAGCGTATGACGGTCCAGGAGCTGAGCCCGCAGGGCTTCCTGAACCTGGCCGCGACCATTGAGACGCTGGCCGCGGCAGAACAGCTGGATGCCCACAAAAACGCCGTGACGCTGCGCGTCGCCGCACTGAAGGAGCAAGCATGAGCAACAACGTGGAAGATCTGGCCCGCGCTAACGTGCGCGCGCTGACCCCTTATCAGTCCGCGCGTCGCCTCGGCGGTAATGGCGACGTCTGGCTGAACGCCAATGAATTTCCGCTGCCGGTGCCGTTTGAGCTGTCGCAGCAGACGCTGAATCGCTATCCGGAGTGCCAGCCGAAACAGGTGATTGAACGCTATGCGGCCTATGCCGGCGTGACACCTGAGCAGGTGCTGGTCAGCCGCGGCGCCGATGAAGGCATCGAGCTGCTGATGCGCGCCTTCTGCGAGCCCGGCAAAGACGCCATTCTGTTCTGTCCGCCGACCTATGGCATGTACAGCGTCAGTGCGGAAACCATCGGCATTGAATACCGTACCGTACCGGCCCGCGATGACTGGCAGCTCAACCTGCCGGCGATTGCGGAGCAGCTTGACGGTGTAAAAGTGGTCTACCTGTGCAGCCCGAATAACCCGACCGGCAACCTGATTAACCCGGACGATATCCGCCAGCTGCTGACGCTGACGGCCGGCAAAGCGCTGGTGGTAGCGGATGAAGCCTATATTGAATTTTGCCCGCAGGCCACGCTGGCCGGCTGGTTAGCAACCTATCCGCACCTGGTCATTCTGCGCACGCTGTCAAAAGCGTTCGCGCTGGCCGGCCTGCGCTGCGGTTTTACCCTGGCGAACAAGCCGGTAATCGATCTGCTGATGAAGGTGATTGCCCCCTATCCGCTGGCCACGCCGGTGGCCGATGTGGCTGCCCAGGCGCTGAGCGAACAGGGTATCGCCCTGATGCGTCAGCACGTCGCTAAGCTCAATGCCAGCCGCGACTGGTTATGCGCGCAGCTGCCGCAGCTGAGCGTGGTGCAGCAGGTATTCCCGAGCGAGACCAACTACATCCTCGCGCGCTTCACGGATTCACCCGCCGTGTTTAAATCCCTGTGGGATCAGGGCATTATTCTGCGCGACCAAAATAAAAACCCTGGCCTGGCGGGATGTCTGCGCATCTCTATCGGCACCCGTAAAGAGTGCGAGCGCCTGATCGCCGCGCTGCAAGCCTTATCAGTGGAGCAAGCATGAGTCAGAAGACCCTTTTCATCGATCGCGACGGCACGATCATCGCCGAGCCACCGGAAGATTTCCAGGTGGACCGCATGGAGAAGCTGGCGTTTGAAAAAAACGCGATCCCGGCCCTGCTGGCGCTGCAAAACGCCGGCTATCAGCTGGTGATGATCACCAATCAGGATGGCCTTGGCACCGACAGTTTCCCGCAGGCTGATTTTGACGGTCCGCACAACCTGATGATGCAGATTCTGACCTCGCAGGGCGTGCAGTTCAGTGATGTGCTGATCTGCCCGCACAAGCCGGAAGATAACTGTGACTGCCGCAAGCCGAAGACCAAAATGGTGGAAGCCTGGCTGGCAGACGGCGTGCTGGACAGCGCGCACAGCTATGTGATTGGCGATCGCGTGACCGATCTGCAGCTGGCAGAGAACATGGGCATTCAGGGCCTGCGCTACGGTGCAGAAGGCCTGGACTGGGATGCTATTCAGACCCAGCTGACCCGGCGCGACCGCTATGCCCGGGTTAACCGCAACACCAAAGAGACGCAGATTCAGGTTGAAGTGTGGCTGGACCGCGAAGGCGGCAGCAAAATCAACACCGGCGTCGGCTTCTTTGACCATATGCTGGATCAGATTGCGGTACACGGCGGTTTCCGCATGAACATTGATGTTAAAGGCGATCTCTACATTGACGATCACCACACCGTGGAAGATACCGGCCTGGCGCTGGGCGAAGCGCTGCTGAAAGCGCTGGGTGACAAGCGCGGCATTGGCCGTTTTGGTTTTGTCCTGCCGATGGATGAGTGTCTGGCGCGCTGCGCGCTGGATATCTCCGGCCGGCCGCACCTGGAGTACAAAGCGGAGTTCAGCTACCAGCGCGTGGGCGATCTGAGCACCGAGATGGTCGAGCACTTTTTCCGCTCGCTCTCTTACGCCATGATGAGCACGCTGCACCTGAAAACCAAAGGCCGCAACGATCATCATCGCGTGGAAAGCCTGTTTAAAGCCTTTGGCCGCACGCTGCGCCAGGCGATTCGCGTTGAGGGCAACACCCTGCCGAGCTCGAAAGGAGTGCTGTGATGAATGTGGTGATCCTTGATACCGGCTGCGCCAATCTCTCTTCCGTGAAGTGGGCGATTGAGCGCCTGGGCTACACGCCCACCGTAAGCCGCGATCCGGATGTTGTGCTGCGCGCCGATAAGCTGCTGCTGCCGGGCGTGGGCACCGCGCAGGCCGCCATGAACCAGCTGCAGGAGCGCGCGCTGATCGAGCTGATCAAAGCCTGTACGCAGCCGGTGCTGGGCATCTGCCTGGGTATGCAGCTGCTGGGACGCGGCAGCGATGAAAACGGCGGCGTGCCCACGCTGGGCATTGTCGATGAACCGGTGACGCTGATGGATACGCAGGGTCTGCCGCTGCCGCACATGGGCTGGAACCAGATCACCGCGCGGGCCGGTCACCATCTGTTCCGCGATATTCCGGACGGCAGCTACTTCTACTTCGTGCACAGCTACGCTATGCCGGTTAATGCCGCCACCATCGCCCAGTGCGACTATGGCCTGCCGTTCACCGCCGCGCTGCAAAAAGATAACTTCTTCGGCGTGCAGTTCCATCCGGAGCGTTCAGGCAAAGCCGGCGCGCAGCTGCTGAAAAACTTCCTGGAGATGTGATGATTATCCCCGCTTTAGATTTAATTGACGGCAACGTGGTTCGCCTGCATCAGGGCGACTATGGCCAGCAGCGTGATTACGGCAACGCCCCCCTGCTGCGCCTGCAGGATTATGAACGTCAGGGCGCGGAGCTGCTGCATCTGGTGGATTTAACCGGTGCAAAAGACCCGGCGCTGCGCCAGATCCCGCTGCTGACCCAGCTGCTGCGCGGCGTCAGCGTGCCGGTGCAGGTTGGCGGCGGCATCCGCAGCCGTGACGATGTGGCGGCGCTGCTGGCAGCCGGCGCCACGCGCGTAGTGGTCGGCTCTACGGCCGTCAAAGAGCCGGAAGCCGTAAAGGCCTGGTTCACCGAATTTGGCGCTGACGCGATGGTACTGGCGCTGGATGTGCGCATCGATGCCGGCAACCGCAAAGAGGTGGCGATCAGCGGCTGGCAGGAAGCGGCCGGCGTGACGCTGGAAGAGGTGATTAGCTGGTATCAGCCGGTGGGGCTGAAACACGTGCTGTGTACGGATATCTCACGCGATGGCACCCTCAGCGGCTCCAACGTGGCGCTGTATCAGGAGGTGTCCGCTGCCTTCCCGACCATCGCGTTTCAGTCCTCCGGCGGCATTGGCTCGCTGGCGGACATCGCCGCGCTGCGCGGCAGTGGTGCACAGGGCGTGATCGTGGGTCGCGCCCTGCTGGAAGGCAAATTTACAGTGGCGGAGGCAATCACATGCTGGCAAAACGGATAATTCCCTGTCTGGACGTGCGCGACGGTCAGGTGGTCAAAGGCGTGCAGTTCCGCAATCACGAAATCATCGGTGACATCGTGCCCTTGGCGCAGCGTTATGCGCAGGAAGGCGCCGATGAGCTGGTGTTTTACGATATCACCGCCTCGTCGGATGGTCGCGTTGTGGATAAAAGCTGGGTGTCACGCGTGGCAGAAGTGATCGACATTCCCTTCTGCGTGGCGGGCGGTATCAAAAGCGAAGAGGATGCGGCACGCATTCTGCAGTTCGGCGCGGACAAGATCTCTATTAACTCGCCTGCACTGGCCGATCCTTCCCTGATCACCCGGCTGGCCGATCGCTTTGGCGTGCAGTGTATTGTGGTGGGCATTGACACCTGGTTCGACGAAGCCAGCGGGAAATACCACGTCAACCAGTATACCGGTGATGAAGCGCGTACCCGGGTGACGCAGTGGGAAACCCTCGACTGGGTGCAGGAAGTGCAGAAGCTGGGCGCCGGCGAAATCGTACTGAATATGATGAACCAGGATGGCGTACGTAACGGTTACGACCTGGTGCAGCTGAAAAAGGTGCGCGAAGTGTGTCACGTGCCGCTGATCGCTTCTGGTGGCGCGGGCACCCTGCCGCACTTCCTGGAGGCCTTTGAACAGGCAAACGTTGACGGTGCGCTGGCCGCTTCGGTGTTTCACAAACAAATTATCAATATCGGGGCGTTAAAAAACTTCCTGATCGACAACGGTGTGGAGATTCGCGCGTGTTAACTGCAGAACAACTGGCCAGCCTGGATTGGGCCAAAACCGCGGGCATGATGCCCGCCATTATTCAGCACAGCGTCTCCGGCGAAGTGCTGATGCACGGCTATATGAACGAGGAGGCGCTGCAGAAAACGCTGGCGGACGGCAATGTCACCTTTTTCTCGCGCACAAAAAACCGGCTGTGGACCAAAGGCGAAACCTCCGGCCACTTTTTGCAGGTGGTCAGCATCACGCCGGACTGCGATAACGATACGCTGCTGATTCTGGCTAACCCGATTGGCCCGACCTGCCATCTGGGCACCTCCAGCTGCTTCTCGCCTGCGGCACCGGACTGGACGTTCCTGTATCAGCTGGAGCAGTTACTGGCTTCGCGCAAAAGCGCCGACCCGGCCAGCTCCTACACCGCGAAGCTGTATGCCAGCGGTACCAAGCGTATCGCACAGAAGGTGGGAGAAGAAGGTGTGGAGACCGCACTGGCTGCCACCGTGAACGATCGCCATGAGCTGACCAACGAAGCCTCTGACCTGCTCTATCACCTGCTGGTGCTGCTGCAGGATCAGGATCTGGACCTCAGCACCATCATCAACAACCTGCGCGCACGCCATAAATAACGGTTGTGCATCATGCTGCTCAAAACGGGTTTTTTCGCGCGATTTTGAGCAGCATACTTCTCGTAAGAACGCGAGAAAACGCGTCGCTACCCTTCTCTGCGCTTGTCACACGCGGTACCTGTTATATCGCTGCGCAATGTATCGCGCTTAATCAGGATGGAAAAAAAACATGACCACTCATGAAAAACTCATTGCCCTGCTCGACCAGCACAACGCCAGATATCGCATCCTGGAACATGCAGCGATCGGTAAATGTGAAGCCGTGGCCGCCATCCGGGGAACGGAAGTGGGACAAGGTGCCAAAGCGCTGGTGTGTCACGTCAAGGGCAACGGCAGTAAACAGCATGTGCTGGCGGTGCTGCCGGCTGACCAGCAGGCGGACCTGAGCAAAGTGGCCGCCGCCGTCGGCGGACGTCGCGCGTCGCTGGCTTCCCCGGCGGAGGTGGCTGCGCTGACCGGTTGCGTGTTCGGTGCCATCCCGCCGTTCAGCTTTCATGCGGATTTACAGCTGGTGGTCGACCCGCTGCTGTTTACGCGCTACGACGACATCGCCTTTAATGCCGGGCTGCTGGAACGATCGGTGGTGCTCAACGTGGCGGATTATCAGCGGCTGCATAATGGTAACGTGATGAAAATAATCCTCTAATTGCCTTGCGCCAGACTGAGCGGTACTCTCGGAATTCAACATCATGACAAAAGAAGACCGAGACTATGGCACTTTCCCCGTTGACTACCCGCCTGCGCCACACGCTGGCGCTGGCCTTGCTGGCTGGCTGCGCCTTTGCTGCACAGGCAAAGATTGATCAGGTGCGCTTTGCCGTCGATCCCACTTATCCCCCTTTTGAATCCAAAACGCCGCAGGGCCAGCTGGTGGGGTTTGATATCGACCTTGGCAACGCGCTGTGCGCACAAATGCAGGCCCGCTGCGTCTGGGTGGAGAGCCAGTTTGACGGCATGATCCCGGCGCTGAAAGCGCGTAAATTCGACGCCATCCTTTCTGACATGGGCATCACCGAAGAGCGCCTGAAGCAGATCGACTTCACCGTACCGCTGTACGACACTCATACGCAGCTGATTGCGCGTAAGGGTTCCGGCCTGCTGCCAACTGCGGAATCGCTGAAAGGCAAAACCGTGGGCGTGGAACAGGGCACGGTGCAGGAGCGCTATGCGCTGGCGAAATGGCAGCCGCACGGCGTGAACGTGGTGCCATACGGTGACCAGGCACAGGTGGAGAGCGATCTGGTTTCCGGCCGTCTTGACGCCGTGTTTACCGATGCCGCGCAGGCTGCTATCGGCTTCCTGCAGCATCCGCAGGGCAAAGCGTTTGAGCTGGCTGGCCCGATTGTTCAGGACCCGATTATCGGCCCCGGCACCGCCATCGGACTGCGTAAAGGCGATACCGAACTGAAAACCGCGCTGGATAACGCCTTCGCAGAAATCAAAAAGAATGGCACCTTCGATCAGTTGCAGAAAAAATACTTCGCCACGGATATTTCCATCCGGCAGTGAGTGATTCAGGGACGTTATGCCGTTCAGACCCGCGCTGAACTGGCATAGCGTCTGTTGCCGCGCGGCGCGCTTTATCGCGTGCTCCAGGCTGCGCCGATAGCAGGCACGCAGCATGCGTTTCAGGTCTTTGAGAGAGAGTATTTATCGTTAAGTCGCTCTTTTTTTGACGACAACTATAATTTTCTTCATCACGTCAGGCACGACAAAACGTGTGCCGTACTACAGGACAAGGACAGCGTTATGCAACAACAACATCATCCCCTGCTGAGTGCCACGCTAGGCACCCAGCGCGAAATCGTCAGCTTTCATTTTGGTTCTGATTCTCAACAGCGCGTCTACATCCAGGCGGGCCTGCACGGCGATGAGCTGCCGGGTATGGCGGTGGCCTGGTATCTGAAGCAGAAACTGCTGGCGCTGGAATCCGCCGGCCGGCTCAAATCCAAGGTGACACTGGTGCCGGTTGCCAATCCGTTAGCGCTGGGCCAGCACTGGCACGGTACGCATCTGGGACGTTTTCATACTCTCTCTGGTCAGGACTTCAACCGCCGCTTCCCGGCGCTGGGTGACAAACTGGCCGCCGAGCTGGCAGGCTCGCTGACGCAGAGCGAATATGAAAACAGACGCCTGATCCGTGACGCCATCGATCGCTACTATCGCGATACCATCGCCCGGAGCGAACTGGAAGCCCAGCGCTTCACCCTGATGCGCATGGCCAGCCAGGCGGACCTGATGATTGACCTGCACTGCGACTGGGATGCGCTGCCACATCTCTATACCACGCCGCACGCGTGGCCCGACATTGAACCGCTGGCGCGCTGGCTGGGCAGTGAAGTGCAGCTGCTGGCTCAAATCTCCGGCGGCGAGCCTTTCGACGAAGCGTGCTGCGAACCCTGGCTGACGCTGGCTGAGCGTTTTGGCAAGGACTACCCAATGCCGCGCGGCCTGCTGCCGGTGACGCTGGAGTTGCGCGGTGTGGCGGACGTTTCACCTGAACAGGCAGAGAAAGATGCCGACAATATTATCAACGCGCTGATTGAAGGCGGCTACGTGGCCGGTGAAGTGGGTGAATCTCCTGCCCTGATCCATCCGCCAACGGCGCTCTCGGGCTGCGAATATATTCATGCGCCCTATTCCGGCTTACTGTTCAACCGCAGGGCGTTAGGAGAGTGGATTAATGCCGGTGAAGTGGTCGCCGAAGTCGTCGATCCGATTACGGACTACGTTACGCCGCTGGTGGCTGAGTATGGCGGGGTGCTGTACGCCAGAAACCTGACTAAGTTTGTCACGGCCGGGATGCTGGTGGTGCGACTGGCGGGAGAGAACGCGGGGCGTAAGGGTGAGTTGCTGGTGATGTAAGAAAAAAGGCTTCCCGAAGGAAGCCTTTTTACACTTAGTCCAGCCACTCAGTGTGGAACACACCGTCTTTATCAATGCGCTTGTACGTATGCGCACCGAAGTAGTCACGCTGCGCCTGAATCAGGTTGGCAGGCAGCACTTCTGAGCGATAGCTGTCGTAGTAAGCGATAGCGGCAGAGAAGGTTGGCGTTGGGATACCATTCTGAATAGCGTAAGACACGACATCACGCAGTGCCTGCTGGTATTCGTCTGCAATGTTCTTGAAGTAAGGATCCAGCAGCAGGTTCGCAATGTTGGCGTCTTTGGCATAGGCATCGGTAATCTTCTGCAGGAACTGGGCGCGGATAATGCAGCCGGCGCGGAAGATCTTGGCGATTTCACCGTAGTGCAGATCCCATTTGTTCTCTTCAGAAGCCGCACGCAGCTGCGAGAAGCCCTGCGCATAAGAGACAATCTTGCCGAGGTACAGCGCGCGGCGGACTTTCTCAATAAATTCCGCTTTGTCGCCGCTAAAGGCCTGTGCCTGAGGGCCGCTCAGCACTTTAGACGCGGCTACACGCTGCGATTTCAGAGAAGAGAGGTAACGGGCAAATACGGATTCTGTGATCAGCGATAGCGGCTCACCGAGGTCCAGCGAACTCTGGCTGGTCCATTTACCGGTACCTTTGTTGGCGGCTTCATCCAGGATGACATCGACCAGATAATTACCCTCTTCATCTTTTTTGGTGAAGATATCTTTAGTGATGTCAATCAGATAGCTGCTCAGCTCACCGTTGTTCCAGTCGGTGAACGTTTTGGCCAGCTCTTCATTGTTCAGACCCAGCGCACCTTTCAGTAAAGCGTAGGCTTCTGCAATCAGTTGCATATCGCCGTATTCAATCCCGTTGTGCACCATCTTGACGTAGTGACCCGCGCCGTCCGGACCGATGTAGGTAACGCAGGCTTCACCGTCTTCAGCACGTGCGGCGATCTGATCGAGGATCGGAGCAACCAGCTCATAGGCTTCTTTCTGGCCGCCAGGCATGATGGATGGGCCTTTCAGTGCGCCCTCTTCACCGCCGGAAACGCCGGTACCGATGAAGTTGAAGCCCTGATCGGACAGTTCTTTGTTACGACGAATCGTGTCTTTGTAGAAGGTGTTACCACCGTCAATCAGGATGTCGCCTTTATCAAGATGTGGCGTCAGGGAAGCGATCGTCTTATCTGTTGCTTCACCGGCCTGCACCATCAGCAGGATACGACGTGGTTTTTCCAGGGATTCAACAAACTCTTCAACAGTATAAAAAGGGGCCAGTTTCTTGCCTGGATTCTCAGCAATCACTTCATCCGTTTTTTCACGAGAACGGTTGAAAATGGAAACAGTGTAACCGCGGCTCTCAATGTTAAGAGCCAAATTGCGGCCCATCACTGCCATACCTACAACGCCGATCTGTTGCTTGGACATTACATACTCCTGTCTAATGGAAACTGATATACCTTTTCTAACATTAAGATATAAAAACCTCAATGAAAGGATTTCTAAGAGCACAAAAAAACATCACCTGCATCGACATATATTATCTACGCATAAAATGCCGTTTATAAATCATTGCTATATCAATAATAAGAGCAAGAAAATTTCGATTTAAAAAAGATAAATCTTTTCTCTTCCTGACCCCATCACTCCATTGATTTGCAATAATAAAACTAATTAGCTCGCGCCTTTTTTGCCAGTTAAATACAGCTCTGGCAATATCAGAAACTGAAGGCGCAAGCTTCTTGTTAACATAACCGCCGAGACCAAAAGTTTCGTTATGAGTAAGATTACTGAACGTGTCATTAAGCTTATCGCTTGTACCAGTAATAAGATCTTCCCAGATTTTCATAGCTAAAGGTCTTAGATCTTTACTGGTGATAACATTTATAGCAACAGCTTCTTTCCAGTGTTCGAGAGATGAGAGAATACCGAGCTGGAAACTTTCAGTAAAGTTTTCCCAAGCCTTATTTTCCTCATTGTCAACCTTCCTGATAGCTTCAGTTACTCCATCTTTAGATTTATAACCAATAACGCTACCTGAAGGTGAATTAGTTATCATCTCTATTGGTGCAACTGAATCAAGGAAATGTGGCATTTCATTAGAAATGTTAAGATCGGGGCCATATGCGTATTTGATGCTATTGGATGGTTGGTCATTTAAGAACTTTGCCAAACCTAAATATATACCATGCAAATTAACGTTAGGTAGAACTAGAGCAATATTATCCTGAATAGTCCCTCTCCAGCCAACATCTACGACACAAACATTCTGCATCTCATTGCGTAAGCCTTTGGAAGACAAATATGAAATTAGTTGTTCCCTTTTATCTGAACAATGGCTGGCTACTATTTGAATAAAATCGTTGTCTTTAAATAAATTTTGTACTCTCTCATCCTGCCATGGATAACGAATAATTTCTTCTGGCTGTATGGAATACTTACTCAATAGATTCCTGAATAGGTCAGGCTCAATGTCCAGCGTCTTGAACAGAGCGTTCATCGATTGTGAACTATAAAGATTCCATATTCGCATCATTTCATTGATACTAACCGTAGTAACAGATGCTGAAAATGTAGCTAATCGGCTAACCTCGAGGAGGTTATATTCCGGAAATTTAATACCCGGTAAATCCACTTGTAATTTAGCAAGGATTATTTTGAATGCTTTTATAAAAAACTCACCTTCCCTAGTAAAAAAGAAGATTTTATCACATTTGTTTTCAATTGCCTTTTCAAGAATAAAGAGAACGTAACCTAATATAAATGGTGAACACTTAACACCAAGCTTAAACACATCATCCGAGCTACCCTTTTCAAAGCTTGTCAGTTCAGACTCTATCTTTAAAAGGATATTCTCATAAAGAATATTACTATCGTTAAATTGCAATTCATGTTCTTGTCTGGTTTGATGAGCTTTTGCAGGCATAAAATGAATAGTTTTGATGCCACGCTTTTCAGGCTGAATTTTATCAGACCATTCATTGTCACCTATATGTAACCATTCATTACTATTAATTTGGTATTTTTCTTTTAAAAAGTCAAAGAGACGGCCGGACCTTTTATTTAATTTTATATCTGCGGAAGAAAAACCTTCTGAAACCAAATGACCGAGCCCATTTTTGTCTATCAGTTTCTTCAATCGTACATCAGACATATAAAAGTCGGATAAAAAATATGTCATTTCAGAGGGATTATCCTCAAGTAACGAGGCAATATCAGAATCTGCTTCCGTTAATGCAATCTCTAAATTGAATTCATACTCACATAGCTCATCTCGAATGGCTGCAACCTGTTCTTGTGAGCAATTAACTAATAAAGAACTGCACCATTCAAAAATGACATCTTCAAAAAGATATTCGTCGTCAAACCCCTGCTCGACATTACGCTTCCCTATTTGCCTTTCAATATCGACTCGCTTTAGGAAAAGCTGTTTTAAATCTGATTGTTTATGGAGATCATAGTATTTGAAATAGAAATATCTGGCAGAAGCTATTTTAATGACATCAGGATGACATTTTCTTCTGAGCAAAGTATCCCATACATCAACAGTTTTAATTTTTACGGACATTTAATCACATACCTTTAATAATTCTATAAACCTTTCTCAAAGGCTCTCTGACGCCTAACGGAAGCAACATGGCAATTCTTTTTAATCGAGATGGTGAAGCAATATGTAATGCTGAAAGAGTTGCCTCACGGGTAAACTCTTCTTCTATAATTTCACCGCTATAGATCTTAGAAATTTGCAGTTCTTTATATTCACCATCAACGAGTATGTTGTTTATAGCATTATAAAATTGATTGGTTTCTATTTTTAGATCTCTCTGCGACATGAATTCCAGACCAAATCGGGACATTCTTTCGCCCAGTTCATCATTTACCAAAATCTGGATAATTGCTTTTGCAAGGCTTTCTGGTGTTTGTTTAGCTAAAGATACTGCACCATTAGGTAGATCGTAAAAATTATTATCACGCCATAATTCAACTACTGGCAATCCAGAAGCCATCATCTCAAAGGGTATTCGAGATGGATTGGAAGAGCTTAAGCACAAACCAACTTTACATTTATTATAGAGCTCATTGCATTTTTCTAAGTCCAATAACCCCAGATTCTCATGATCAAACCAGACATTATCTTTCTCCTCTGACCCATAAAGATAAATTTTCACATCAGGGTATCGATGTTTGACTATACCTAATGCTTCCAAGCCTAGCCTCGCACATCTGCGGGGCTTATCTGGTTGATAAATAAAACAAATTGAGTTTTCTTTCTTTACTTTTGGCAGCTTACGATAGACGTCCAGATTAGCACCGAATTCAAAATGGTATCCGTTGACGTCAAATTTATTTTTAAGCGTATGCCTTAACCAACGGCCGATAGTTATCGGCGTCAAACCATACTGGTAAGAGTTTTCGGCCATAATATAGGCGTCACCCATCGGGTTAAACCATGCTTCATAATCCTGCACGAAGTAAACTTTTTTACAACTAAAAGGAAGAGAAGCAACAAATGGAGATGAATACCAGATGGTTGCAATGGCAACATCGCAGGAAGTAGCATTTCTCCAACCATAAAACACATTTTTAAAATTCAAATTAAATAATGCACTAATTTTATCTGATGCGCTTCCAATCCCATGTTCATCTTCAAGATATATGTGGCAATTATGGCCTTTACTTTCTAAATAATGTGCATGCTGTAGAATCGTTCTGTGACCGCCAGAACCTTTAATCAAACTTGGGATAAACCATGATATATTAGACATAATTATTTTTAACCTAAATAATGAAATTCATTTTATTGCAATGCTAATATCTTTTTGAGATTTAAAATTTCATTATCTCTTTCAATAATCATTTGTTCCATTTCCTGCATTGCATTCCATCTTTCTTCGATTAATAACTTTTGAGCTTCGATTTCCCTGTTCATCTTATTTATAGCATCCCATCTTTCCTCAAGCACTTCTCCCTGACTTAAAATTACGTCATCTCTGGATTTGATCATGCTTTCCATGTTATTGATCGCATCCATGCGCTCTCTCAACATGCCAGACCAGGTTAAACCATTAAGTTTAGGTAACAACTTGTTCTTTTTACCTAAATGATTTTTAAGATTGGCTAATTTTATTGCCCAATCTAAAATATCATGATAAATATACATTGTAAAAATTAAAGGCGAATTTTTATCGCCAATCAACTCAGTTTCTTCAATATTTAAAAGATTAATACCTACTTCTAACCCTTTATCTATGGCTATAAGTGATAAGTTTTTTTCTTTTCTGCAAAAATTTATAATGGCAATATTATAATAAGCTTGCAGCACCTTAGTTCCAATTGTAGGGCTGAATTTTTTATAATCATAAGACACAGCTTTAGAATACTTAATCAGGGCCTCCTGGCTCTTATTTTCCATTTTTAATAACTCCCCACCTAAGACAGAAAGTGATATTAACCATCTTATTTGATGGGGCGTTTTATTTTCTAAGGCATCTACTCTGGAGACGTAACCATCAATTAAGTTTAAAATCTGATATCTATTACCATATGTTAATTTTTGATAGCCAATTATTGCCAAAGCCGAGCCATAATCAGGAGTATCATCCTGGTAGTATTCAATGATCTTATTTGCATATCGTTCTAAAGAAAATTTATTCTTATTCCTGGTCGGGAACTCAACCATGGCTTTAATCAACCAGGGATTATGATAATCGTTTTCGAATGATAATAAATGGCGAGGGGGGGAACTATATAAGTACGTTTTTTCTTTAAATTTGAATAAGTGAGTATCTTCTAAAGGGCTCTTCATAACTACATAATAATTATCAAGTTCGCCAATATTCTGCACACTGCCAAATTTTGATGCAAAATAATTATTTTCCTTTGAATGATATGTAACTTCTATCTCAAAGCATTCATCTAATTCTTCACTGTAAAAATCATCAGATGTGAATATAATTCTTCCTCCCGGACATAAACTTTTCCCTACATGCCGCAGCGAAGAAAAGTCTTTTACCGGATAAAACTCGTCTAAAAGAATGATGCAATCATAATAGTCATCTATTTTCTCATAATTTATAAGGTTATCGTGATTCAGCAGCTCAAAATGCTTAATGTAATCATTCAAAGAGGGGAATGTTTTGATATTTTGAGCCTCTGAGCTTTTTATTAAAAAATCACTCAGGCAAGATAAACCTTCTCCAATAATCGCAACATTTTCGTTTGATCTTATATATTTATTTAATTCATTAACCAATACACTTTGCAAAGCACGTTCTGATTTATGTTTGTTTTTTTTCATTATCCGTTTGAAGAAAAACAGATCAGATACTTTTAACTCACCAATAGAGAATTCATCCTTTATAAAAAAGGTTTCATTTAAAACCTTCAATACATTTTCTGCTTTATTTTCTTCTGCGTCACCCAGCCCGGTATAAAGTGCGACTTTTTTAATTGTTATATTTTTCTTTAGTACTTCACTGAGGTAATAGCAGTCTGACTCAAGCCATGGCTGGCTCACATTGATAAAAATAAAATCATATTCATCAGCAATACTACAATTTTTTTCTAACTGCTGCTTACTAATGAGCAGGATCTGATATCCTGTCATTAAAAAATGGCTTTTGAAATCATCTGTACTATCAACCAAGATGTAGTTGCCAATCCCAAATGATTTTTCAATAGCAAACGCATTTATCATTCAATCACCACTTGGCTATCATTTTCAAATCTGTTAAGCCACCAAAGAAATAAATATCACGTAAGACATGCACATGGAAAAATGCCGCTTCATCCCGCCAATGCAATATTTTTTGTGAAAAATAATCAGGAGTTTCTTCATAAGAAACAGACGCCTGAATTTCATATAAATTACTTCCCAATGTGCACTCGAACTCTAAATCAACAAATTGCTTATCGCCTCGGCTGAATTTTTTAGCCCAGAAAATATCTTGGCGGATATTTTTGCTTCTTTTAAACATATCTTGATTTAAAGTGCCCCAGGAATATATTTTTACGCCCTCTTTATTTCTTATTCTAACGCCAACATTAAGCTTATCTGTTTCTTTATGAACAGTGAAATGTACTCTAATCTTTATCTTCTCACCCGGATTAAAAACATTCACTTTTTCATTTTGCTCGTTGAATAACTCAACGCCGTCTATGGTAGCTTCGCCTTCACCAAAAGACAGTTTATCTGAACGTAGCGTTTCCTTTATTTCATCCTCATTTTTAATTTCATCCTGATGCTCTTCTTTGTTTGCCACCAGATCTGTTTTATGTTCGTGTTGCGTTCTTGCGCTTATTTCATCAGTTAAATTGGCGTAAAACTTATTCTCTTCATCATGCAGCAACCTGCGATATTCCAATAATACTTCCGAAGATAATCCAGTCATAATCTGCTTGCCACGATCAAGCAGTATGGATTTATTGGTCAAAGTACGCACAGACTCTTGATCATGTGAAACGAAAAGCAGTGTTACACCGTTGCTGGTTAACTTTTCGATTTGCCTGAAGCACCGCTTTTGAAATAAGGCATCTCCAACTGCCAGAGCCTCATCGACAATCAAAATGTCTGGTTCAAGTTGTACCTGAACGGCGAATGCTAACCTGACCATCATACCGCTAGAATACGTTTTAACCGGCTGTTCCAGATGCGAACCAATATCTGCGAACCCTGCTATTGCATCAAATTTATTATCAATCTCTGACTTGGTTAATCCAAGCACAGCGCCATTAAGATAAATATTCTCTCTTCCTGTAAACTCCGGGTTAAATCCAGATCCTAATTCTAACAAGGCAGCGATACGGCCATTGGTAGTAACCGTTCCACTTGTAGGTGTTAAAGTTCCAGTTATAATTTGTAAGAGCGTGCTCTTTCCGGATCCGTTACGACCAATAATACCTGCAGCTTCACCTTTTTTTATCTCAAAGTTAATATCTTGCAAAGCCCAGAACTCATTAAAAAATTGGGTACGCTCTTTTTTAAACACGCTCTCTATTCTGGGGATAATGAATTGCTTTAGCCTATCACGAGGGTTGTTATAAATTTGGTAGCATTTACTGATATTTTCGACGCAAATCACTTTATCATTATAAGACATCAGCAAACCCTTTTCTTACTTTCTGGAAAAATGCAAATCCAAGTACACATATACATAGCCCTATAATGATATTCACACCTAGCATAGCCCAATTAGGCTCAACTCCCCAAAATACAACTTTGCGGGCTTCCTCAATCATAAATGCTAGTGGATTAAGTAAAATTATTTTTTGAAAAGAAGCTGGTAAAGCTGCAACCGGGTAAAATACAGGTGACATAAACATCAATACACTTACTATTATGCCAATTGTCTGAGCCACATCCCTTACAAAAACCCCTAAGGCCGACAGGAACCAGCTCACGCCTAAGATTGCCAGCATCAATGGAAGAACAATAAGAGGTAATAGTAGAATCGTAATATGAACTTGATGCTTAAAAACAACAATGGCTATTAATAACACGACAAAACTAATTAGTGCATGGAACAAAGCGGCGAAGAAATTTACAAAAGATAATATTTCTAATGGGAAAACTACTTTTTTAACATAGTTTACGTTTGAAGTGATTAAACCTGGAGCGCGCCCGACACATTCCGAAAATAGATTGAATACGATCAGCCCTGTAAATAACACTATTGCGAAATCAGCTTTACCAGCATTAGGATCTCCTCCCCATCTTGTCTTAAAAACCACCGAAAAAACAAAAGTATAAACCGTTAACATCATCAGCGGGTTAAATAAAGACCATGCTAAGCCCAGAAAAGATCCCTTATACCTGCCCGTCACTTCACGCTTAGTCATTTGCCAAATAAGCCCTCTATTTTTTAGAAAGCTAGCCAGCATATTTTTACTTGAAAGTAGCATTTTTTTACCTATTCAATTATATTTCTTATCAAGAATTACACTCTGATAAACTTTCAGCGTTTCATTGACGACTATTTCCGTAGAAAAAAATTCTCTTATTTTCTTTGCAGAGTTGATACCAAACTCTCTTCTTACTTCTGGATTGTCATGCAAGTATTTTATTTTCATACATAAATCATCAGTGTTATGAGACTCTAAAATCATCCCATTTACTCCATTAGTTATAATACTTTGACAACCAGGCATATTTCCAACTATGCAAGCTCTGCCTACAGAGCATGCTTCAAGAATAATTCTGGGTATTCCTTCGGCATATTTGGTCGGCAGGATCATTATATTACATTCCTGCAATAAAAGATTAATATCATCCCGCGTGCCCAACCAATTTATTAATTTTTCTCTCTGCCATTCATAAAGCTGATTTAGCGGTATGTGATCAGGATCGTCATTATCAACAATGCCCGCCACCATTAATTCCACATTAACACCTTCTTTTTTCAGCTCTCTTATACTGTCTACAACAATTTCAAGCCCTTTCGATTTTAGTAATCTGCTTGCAAACAGTATTTTTGTTTCTTTTCCTACCACTTCTGGTTTATAAAAAAACTTGTCTGTATTTACACCTGCGCCGTTTATCACATAAAGATCATTATTTTTGATAGATGATAAACGTTGAAAAAATTCTTTATCAGCATTATGTTCAAATATCATCCTCACCTTTTCGTTCTTATAAAGCACAGCCTTGTATAAAATGGCGCCTATTTTCTTTAGTTTCCCATCATCCTGGAATGCTCTGCCAAGTCCTACAATACTTATTATTTGAGGAACCCCTTTTAAACGGGAAATCATTCCACCAATGATGTTTGGCTTGATAGTTATTGTATGTATTAGATCCGGCTTTATTTGGCTGATGAGAGCATAGAATCCAAAAAGTACTTTTAAATTCGATAATAAGTTTAAAGAAAATCTATCAATGTCTAAATGCCAGCATTTAATCCCTTGCTGCTCAATCGCGTTTCGGGTTTTCTCATCATTTAAACTTGTGACAAGGTGTACCTCATGCCCATCATCCACTAATTTATTAACACGCTCAATCCAGTGAAGATTGAAATACCATGCAGTGTTAACAAAGAAAATTATCCTCATCAAACCCTCAATTTTTTAACCTAATGAACACGCTACCGCCCTTGGCTTTAGCAACCAAAATGCTCATTTTCCCTCTCTGCAAGCATATGCTCTTGATTTAATGCTTACAATTTACACTTCTAAAACATGCTTGTTAGTGCAATTTTTTTTGATGAAATCCTAGCACCTAACAAATCTATGTGGAAGAAGAGCATCAGATGATTATCTCTGTTGCTCGTCTCTAAAAAGCAAAAAAGCCTGTCCATTGACAGGCTTATGATTTAGCGATGTTTTTTTATTCGAACCCATTCGGGTTCTTCGACTGCCAGTTCCAGGTGTCGCGCATCATCGCATCGATGCCGCGCGTCACGCGCCAGTCCAGCTCTTCATTCGCCAGGCTGGCATCGGCCCAGAACGCCGGCAGGTCGCCGTCACGACGCGGTTTGAACTCGAACGGAATCGGCTTGCCAGAGGCTTTCTCAAATGCCTTGATCATCTCCAGCACAGAGAAACCGACCCCGCCGCCGAGGTTATAGGCTTTGTAGCCTTCCACTTTCGGCAGGTGATCCAGCGCTTTCAGGTGCCCTTCTGCCAGGTCCACCACATGGATGTAGTCACGCTGCGCTGTGCCGTCCGGCGTATCATAATCGTTGCCAAACACGCCCAGCTTTTCCAGACGGCCAATCGCCACCTGTGCAATGTACGGCAGCAGGTTGTTCGGGATGCCGGTCGGGTCTTCACCGATCTCGCCAGATTCATGGGCGCCAACCGGGTTAAAGTAGCGCAGCGCGATGGCTTTGAAGTTCGGCTCAGCTTTGGCGAAGTCGCGCATCACGAATTCGATCATCAGCTTGGAAGTACCGTACGGGCTGGTGGTGCCACCAATTGGCGTGGTTTCCACATAAGGAACCGGCGCATCAGCACCGTAGACGGTCGCCGATGAGCTGAAGATAAAGTTCCACACGCCCGCTTCACGCATCTCTTCCAGCAGGACTACGGTGCCGGCTACGTTATTTTCATAATATTCCAGCGGCATACGCGTTGATTCACCCACTGCTTTCAGCGCAGCAAAGTGAATGACCGCCGTGATGTTGTTTGCGGCGAACAGGTCACGCAGGCAGGCGCGATCGCGGATATCCCCTTCCACGAATACGGCTTTTTTTCCCGCCAGCTTCTCTACGCGATTGATGGATTCGCGTGAGGCATTGCAAAGGTTATCCAGGACTACAACGTCGTCGCCGCGCTCTAACAGCGCCAGCACCGTATGGGAGCCGATATAGCCAGCGCCGCCCGTTACCAAAATAGCCATGTGTGCTCCTTTAAAACCGCGCACGCCGCGCGGCGTGAGAAAGGTTATTTCGCCAGGATTTTCTGGATTGCTTCGCGGAAATCGCGACCCTGGGTGTTGTTACGCAAGCCGTAAGAAACAAAGGCCTGCATGTAGCCCAGTTTACGCCCGCAGTCGTAGCTGGTGCCAGTCAGCAGCTGCGCATCAACCGGTTTTTTCTGGCTCAGTGAAGCGATGGCATCGGTCAGCTGGATACGGCCCCACGCGCCTGGCTCAGTGCGTTCCAGTTCTTCCCAGATATCAGCCGAAAGCACGTAGCGGCCTACGGCGGTCAGATCGGAGTTCAGTTCTGACGGATGCTCGGGTTTTTCCACGAAGTTGGTGATGGTGCTCATGTCACCCGGGTTTTCCAGCGGCTGCTCGGTGGTCAGCACGCCGTATTCAGACAGGTCTTCGCCCGGCATATGTTTTGCCAGGACCTGGCTGCGGCCGGTCTCTTCAAAGCGCGCGACCATCGCCGCCAGGTTATAACGCAGGTGGTCAGCGGTAGAGTCATCCAGCAGGACGTCCGGCAGCACCACCACAAACGGGTTATCGCCAATCATTGGACGTGCGCAAAGCACAGAGTGGCCCAGACCCAGCGGGTTGGCCTGACGTACGTTCATGATGGTTACGCCTGGCGGGCAGATTGACTGCACTTCGCTCAGCAGCTGGCGCTTAACACGCGCTTCAAGCAGCGCTTCCAGTTCATAAGTGGTATCGAAGTGGTTTTCCACTGCATTTTTGGAAGCATGGGTGACCAGCACAATCTCCTTGATACCCGCCGCCACGCACTCGTCAACGATGTACTGAATCATCGGCTTATCAACGATTGGCAGCATCTCTTTCGGAATGGCTTTCGTTGCAGGGAGCATATGCATACCGAGACCCGCAACCGGGATTACTGCTTTAAGCTTGGTCATATTTATTCCATTTCATGAAGTGAATACGTGGGGTCGATTATGCAGGATCGGCCGGTTGGGCAAGTATAATCTTTATCTGAAAAACCGACACTAACTCTCTGTCATAACATCAAAAATCGTCAAAATGCCCCGCTGAATCCCGGGCATAAATCGGCCGCTGACTGCGGCTAACTGGCTGAAAAACAGCGCAAGGCGCAGGCAAAAACCCTGGCGTATAAGGCCAGGGTTTTTCAGGGCAGAAAAAGCGGCAACGGAAGAGCGGGCGGCGCTACTTTGCCGGGTAAAACAGCGCCGCTGCGGTAACGGCCGTGCGGGAGGCTGGCGCGTTACCGGGGGGGCATGCTTACAACCAGCCGGCAAACCACTCAGGCATCACAAACAGATTAAAGTGATTCACCAGCAGCATTAAACCGACAAACACCACCGAGACCGATACCCACTGGCGCGCATAGGGCAGAAAGCGGATGCCAATCACCGGTTTGATGAAGAACGGATGCGCAAACGCCGAGATCAGCACCTGTGAAATCGACAGGGTCAGCGCAACGTAAATCACATTCGGCCAGATCCAGGTTGTCGCCAGCACCACCAGCACCACCAGGCTGGCAACGATGTTCCAGTAGAATTCCACGTTGGTGCGTCCGTTGGCCTGGGAAATGGCGCCGGTCAGGCCGCCCATCGGGCGCAGCATGCCAAACAGCAGCATCAGCGGGATCAGCTGATACACCTGCTCATGCGACGCGCCATACAGCAGGCGTACAATCACCGGCGAGAGAATGCCAATCGCCAGATACATCGCACTGCTGAACAGCATGATGACAAAGGTGCCCTTCAGGAACAGTTTTTTCAGCTGCTCCGGATCGTGCTGTTTCTCCGCGAAACGCGGCAGCGCCAGGCGGTTAATCACCGGCGAGACCAGTTTCAGCGGCTGCAGGATCAGCTCTTTCGCCAGCGAGTAGATGCCCAGCATCTCCGCGCCCATCACTTTGCCAACAATCAGCGCATCGGCCTGGGTGCGCAGCTGATTAATGGTCTGCGACCCCAGCTGATAAATCCCGTAACGTACCGCGCTGACAAAGGTTTTGCCGTCAAACTCCCAGGTGGGCCGCCAGGCTTTCTCGCCAAAGTAGATCATGCAGAGAATCCGCGTGAAGGCGTTGATAAACAGCCCGAGGATCGCCGCAGCAACCGTCAGCGGCGTGAAGTAAAGCATCGCCACGGTACACAGGAAGGCAAACAGCTTGGTACCCATCTCGATCTTCGCCAGCGTCACCATGCGTTTGGTTTTCACATAGTGCGCCTGATACTGCGACAGATGCCCCAGCACCAGGAAGTTCAGGCTGGTCAGCATGATCAGCGCCGTCAGCTCCGGCAGATGGTAAAACCACGCCACCGGCCAGGCGATGGCCAGCATGATCAAACCGGTGCAGAAACTGAGCGAAACGTTTACCCAGTAGATGGTGCTCTGCTCACGGCGCGTGATGTCCTGACGATGCACAATGTAGCTGCTCATGCCCATATCCTGCAGCACGGTGGCGACCGCCAGAATGGCGTTGATGATCGCCAGTAACCCCAGCTCATGGGTTTCCAGTTTGCGGGCCAGTACCGCCAGCTGCAGCACCTGTAACAGTGCCGCAAAACAGGTGCTGCCAAACAGCCAGACGGCCTGTTTTTTCAATCCACTCACGCCATCCGCTCCAGAATCTTCGCCAGCTCACCGTAGGCGATGTGCTGATTAAACTCGGTTTCCACTTTCTGGCGGGCAGCCGCCACGACCGGCGCGACATCCACATCACCGCGTGACAGGCGCAATAGCGTTTCGGCCAGCTCATCGGCGTTGTTTTCCGACACCAGCCAGCCGCTGACGTTGTTCTGAATCAGCTCGGGTATGCCGCTGTGGTAGGTAGAGACCACCGGCAGCCCCACCGCCATCGCTTCCATCAGCGCCACCGGAATGCCCTCCATGTCGCCGTCGGCCGCGGTTTTTGACGGCAGCAGGAAGATATCAGCCTCATTCAGCGCCTGACGAATCTCCTCCTGCGGCTTAAAGCCCGGCATGGTGACAAACTCTTCCAGCCCGGCGCGCGCAATGTGTTCGCGCATCATGCCGTCCTGCTCACCGTTACCAATGATGGTAAAGCGGAACTGGCCGCCGTTATCGCGCAGGATCTCGCTGGCTTTAACCGCCACGTCCAGCCCTTTTTTCTCTGTCAGGCGCGCCACAGAGACAATCCGCAGCGGCTGATGAAAGGCTTCCCGCGGACGGAAGTTAAATTTCTCCGGCTCGATGCCCATGCGCGTCACGCGAATTTTCTCGCGCGGGCATCCCATTTCAATCAGCTTGTTCTCCCACAGGTGGCTGATCGGCAGCATCAGTTCGCTCTGGCGGAACAGATTCACATAATCCTGCTTGTGCTCTTCCAGAATATGGCGGCGTGAAATGTCGGCCCCATGAAACACCGTCGCCTGCTTGCCTTTCAGGATGCCCAGTTCACGCAGCTTGTTCGCCAGCGCGCCGGCATAGCCGAAATGCACCAGGAACACATCGGCGGTGAACGTCTGCTTTGCGTTGGCGACAATCGCCGGCAGCAGCAGTTTTTTCGACTGCGCGCCATAGCGGCCAACATTGAGCGACTTCAGCAGCGCCGGTTTGGCGATCTTCGGCAGCATCAGCCCGATACGCTGGGTGAGTTTGTCGAGGTTCGAGACCTTCTCTTCCGGCAGCAGATAGTGCGTTTTTGCCGCCAGATTGTACTCATCGAATGCCGCATGACGGTTAATCATGTCGCCCGGAAACACCGATATAATCTCGACGTCATAGCCGGCATCAATAAAATGCGTTACCTGATTGAGGACAAACGTCTCAGAGGCAACCGGAAAACGCATGGTGAAAAAGGTTAACTTCATCACTTACCCCAGCACGTTAAGAATTTCTTCGGTAATGCGGTTGCCGATTTCGCGCTCCTGCGCCACCGCGGTATCCACTTTCTGTTTCACGTTGTCGTAATCTGCCAGCACGGTTTGTACCTTGTCGATCAGCGAGCCGTCCATCAGGCTTTGCACGTCACTGGCCATCTGCGGCAGCCCCAGCTGCTTCATCACGCCCAGCGATTTGTGCTCATAGTTAATCGCCACTGCGGGCGTGCCAAAGTTCATGGAAATGATCGCCGAGTGCAGACGGGTACCAATGGTGAGATGGCAGTGGCTGAGCAGGATCCCCAGCTCAAGGTCATTAAACTCATCCATGATGACGTGGTAATGGTCCGGCTGCGCAACGTGATCGCGCAGCGTCAGCGCCACCATGCGGTCATCTTTGCCGTAGCTGTCGATGCCGGTGCAGGTGGAAAACGCCACCACCTGATAGCCTGCAGCAATCATGGCGTTAATCACGCGACCAAAGGCCGCTTCATACTCTTTCTGGGTGACACCGAGCCGTTTATCGAACGGCGCCAGTTCGCGCACGGTGATGGCGATGGTTTTGCGCGCGCCAATCACCTTCTGCCAGTGCAGCAGGTTATGGCCCGGATTATCAATATTGCGGGCTTTGACCAGGAAAGCGGTATCCACGCCCTGTTTAACCCGACGGGTGGTGACGCCATCCTGTTTCAGGCGCTCCAGACTCACCTCTTCGCGCAGCACCAGGCTATCCACGCGGTCAAAGACAAAATTGGCCAGCGCGTTGACGCGCGGGTTTTCGAACGGCCCGACGGAGTGGCCGATCATGTGCAGGGGCTTCTTTGCCATCAGGGCGCAGAGCGCATGATCAAACTGCGTCACGCCGTACAGGTCAACAAAGAACGAGCCGCCAACCTGAATAATGGCATCGTATTTTTCCAGACTGCGGGTGAATGCGGCCAGATGCGGAGGCACAGAAAAGGATTTATACAGGCCGCCCTTGCCCAGGTGCGCCATCATGATGTCCGGCATCAGGCGATTCGCCACTTTGCGTTTTAAGCTGCCGACCAGTCCTTTACCGCCTTTGCTGTTATGCAGAAACAGTGAGTCCTGCTGAATGTCCTGCTGGAGTAAGTATCCGGAGCTTGTCGGATAACGACTGATGACATCGATATCCAAATCCCCACGCGCGGACTGCAGCGAATCAATCAGTCCACGTAAAATCGCGCCATCACCACGATTCCCACAGGTATGGTTACCCACCAATAAAATCTTCATAACTACTCCAGAAAAATTTTTTTAATTTTTACAAGCTGCCAGGTCCAGACTGGCTAAGTGAACTCTGTAATAAAAAAAACAGCATAAGGGGCCAGTGGCCCGAAAAGGACTGCTACCACCTGTTATCTGACCTAAAACCGGGGAAACCACCCACAGCTGCACCCTGTCAGTCGGGCAGGATGCAGCTGTGGGTGGCGCGAAACCGCGCGCCACCCGATATCCCGCAGCGTTGCCGCCCTTACCCTTTCAGCGCGAAATAGGGCAACGCCACCTGCTCACCGTTGATGACCACAGAGACAAAGCCTTTGGGCGCACGCGTATCAACCTGCTCCGGCTTCAGCGCGCGGGAGGCCAGCAGCAGATCGCCCTGCTCGTTGCCGCCCACGCCGGCTTTGCCGTTGTGCAGACTGAAGCGCTGCGGTGCCTGCTGGCTGCTGCCGGATGGCTGTCCCGCTACCATCGTGGCGTCTACGCGTGCGCAGCGCCCGGTAAGGAAACGGTCTTTCGCGGTGCTTTTAATCAGCACTGCGATGGCCGGCGTCCAGCCTGCCAGCCTGACGAACACTTTGCTGTCGGTGTCGGAACGCGGTTCCACGCGCACCTCCAGCACCGGCGAACTGCCCTCGGCTGACCAGCTGGCTTCCGCTTTGTGCGTCTTACGCTGCAGATGGATTACGGCCCGCCCGCCGGTCTGCCTGCCGCCCGCAACGTCCATCAGCGGCTGATTATCCGTGCCGTTGTTGAACTGCGACTGACCAAACAGCTCGATCTCCCAGCTGTCACCCACATCCGGCGAATAGAAATTGCCCAGCTCAAACCAGGTCGCCTGGTTGGTGTTGTTGGTCAGACGATAGCGCGAGGTGATGTAGTTGTACTTCAGGCTGCCGTCGATCGCGACGCCATAAGATTCCACCCGGGTCGAGCCCATTTCCCAGATGCTCAGCCAGCGGTCACCCTGCAGGGAGTTATCAATCCAGCTGCCGGACTGCAGATTGGTCTGGCGCATATTAAGGCGCGAGTTATGGGCAATCAGTGGATTTTTGCAATCCTCCAGGCTGAGCGCATCAATGATCCACTGACCGTTGGAGATATCCCCCGGATGCTCGCTGTGCTCAATCCAGCCATTATGGATAATCGACTGACTGCAGCGCGGCAGGTTCAGCACCATACCGCCGGTACAGCGCTGAGCATTAAAGTTCGACAGCTCAATGGCGGTGCTGTGATCCCAGACGCCCTGCTTCTGCCCGGACCAGCCGGCTTTAATCACATCGCCGGTACAGGTGTCGGCGTACCACTGGTCGATTTTACAATCCAGCGTATCCAGCAGGCTGATGCAGGTGCCGCCCACGCGGTTAAAGCGCAGGCAGGCGCCGCGGAAGAACTGGCCGCCAGGACAGCTGTTGCGGAACAGTCCCTGCTTGTTCGGATGCTTGTCGTTCTGGCCGTTGAAGATCAGATTGGAGATCTCCGTCCAGCGCGCATTCACCTGGAAGAGGAATTCAGAACGGCCATCAGAGACCAGCGTAGTGGCCGGGAAGTAGCCGAAGTTCACCATCGCGCCGGAAATGCGGAAGAAGCGCTGCTGCGCGTCGCCGAAATCACAGCCGGTGACGAAAAAGGTGCCTGCCGGGAACTGCACGCAGATTTGCTGATTGGCATCCAGCGACCACTGATACATCGCTTTGATCGCCGGCGCGGCGTCGGTTTTGCCGTCGGCGATGGCGCCGAAATCAAACAGCGTCAGGCGGTTATAATCTTCCACCACGCGCCGCCAGTAAAAGCCGTTGCCACTGATGATCACCCCGCCATCGTCTTTGCCTTCGCCGTAGGCACCGACAAATTCCCCGCCGCCGACTTCCAGCCCTTCATGCCAGCTTTTCAGCTTGATTTTGGCTCCGGCAAACAGCGGGCGGGTTTTGCGCAGTTCATCAACAGAGGGAATTTCACCAATCAGCTGGTAGCCATTGGGCTGTGCCAGACGCTGACTGAAGTTGGTCTGGTTGGGGCGGGAGACGTCACTGATGGAGAACAGCGTGTTGCCCTGATTATCCTCAACCACCATGGAGTGCGAAGGATTGGCAATCAGCGCGGCGTTATCGTGGATAAACTGGGCGAAGTTACCCTTGTTCAGGGCGATCGGCTGACTGATCTGGGAGACCTTACCGCTGGCGTCACGCAGATAAACCGGGATCTGATTGCCCGGCTGGCTGGCGTCCCTGCCCGGCTGGCCGATCCACAGCTTGCCTTCAAAGTTCTGCCAGAACTGTGGCGGCATGGTGTAGACATTTTCCGGCGTCAGGATCGGTACATCGCTCTGAGGCACGCTGGACGGGTCCACGCTTTTCAGCGCCGGCTGGCCATTTCTGGCGGCGTAGCTGGAAAACGCGCTGACTGAAAGCGCGGCAACAATGGAGGAGGCTGCGGTTTGCAAGACTTCTCTTCTTTTCATGCATCTATTCCCGTGGTCAATTTGAGCCATCTGACAGCTATACGTGTGATCCCGGAGGTATTCAGCCGTGATACGTCATCACGCAGGGGCACTGCCGGCCTGTTCGCCCTGCGCGCGGATGGCGCGGCAGAGCGCAGGCGATGCCGCATCCTGCGGCATGAATCAGGTTGTTAAACCAGGGCCAGCCAGCTTTGTTTGATCTGATTGCCGTCAAACTTCAGCGCAGTCTCTTTTGTTTTTTCACTCATGGCGTAGAACAGCGCATCATCACTGGCCAGCTGCGACATTCGCGCCAGGAAGGTGGCTTTATCATTCATTGGCACAAGGAAACCATCCTGACCGTCGTTGATGATCTCCTGCGGGCCGGTCGGACAGTCGTAGGCAATCACTGGCAGCGACCAGGATTTCGCTTCCAGCAGCACCAGCGGCAGCCCTTCATAGCGGGAGGTCATCAGCGCCATGTCGCTGTCGCGGTAGTAATCGTTAATGTTGCTGACTTTGCCCACGAAGTTAACGCTGTGGGTGATGCCCAGCGCAGCCGCCTGATCGTGCAGCTGCTGGCGCAGCTCGCCGTCACCGGCAATCACCAGCTGCCACTCGGGATGGGTTTTACTGAAATCCGCCCAGATATCCAGCAGCAGATCGAAGCCTTTCTGGTTATCCAGACGGCCGACCGCCAGCGCCTGACGGCTGCGTGTTTGCCGCTGCCAGGATTTGTACACCACCGGATTCGGGATCTGCTGACTGGGGATATGCCAGCGGCTGAACACCTGATGATCTTTATCCGTCAGCACAATGACGCGATCGTAATAGCGCAGCAGTAGCCACTTCAGCAGGCGAATGGGTTTACTGAACGAGTTAATCGCGATGTGCTCGCAGGCGTAGGCTTTGAAGGTTTTTTTCTTCATGGCCATCAGGTTCCAGAAGGCGAACATGACGCTCAGACGGCCCATGCTGATCAGGAATACGCTGTCGAAGCCTTCCTGATGGATGCGCGCCACGGCGCTTTTAATCGGGTTGCTGTGGCCTTCAAAGCTGACAATCTCTTTGACCCGTTCAAACGGATAGAAGGTTTTGCCGTGGCCTTCCAGCGAATAGATGGTGACGGCGTGCTGCTCGCCGAGGCACTCCGACATAAAATTGCAGATATTCTCTGTGCCCGCGTACGAGTAGGCATCCTTAATGACCAAAACGATCTTTTTCATGAAACGCTTTCCACCTCAAACAAATGGCGATTTCAATAACCTGCGTGTTTGCGTTGCAGCCTGCCGGCAAGCGGCCCGCGTCAGACGCTTATCTGCGTCAGTAACGGGCACGCGCAGCCAGCGCCGCTGCAGCGCAAGCGATCACGGTTATTAACGATGCTTAAGGGTGAAAAGAACCCCATTCACCATATACCAGCCGTAATAGTAATAGATTTTTAAAGGATTGTTTTTATAGATAATTCTTAATAATTCGAGGTGCCACTTCGCCGCTTTGTTCTTGTTACGTGAAAGCGAATCGCCCAGCTCGTAATAGTTCACCAGCGTCTTCTGGATCACCCGGGCCTGTTTGTAGCGAAGGAACAGTTCATAGAGGAACAGGAAATCTTCGTGACCTTTACGCTGGAAGAAGATGCCCTGAGGAGGACGGCGGAAGCAGACCGATGAGAAGCAGACGCGATACTGCTTCTTCACAAAGTTTTCCTGCTGCAGCCAGGGTTTGCTGTAGGTAATGTCGTGATCGGCAGTTTTGGTTTTGTAGTGATAGTGGGTGATAACAAAGTCATCGCCTGCCGCGATCGCCGCAGCCTGTTCGGCCAGCTTTTCCGGATGCCATTCGTCGTCGCTGTCGAGAAACGCGATGATCTCTTCCTGCGCGGCCCGCAGCCCGACGTTACGGGTTTCAGCCGCGCCCTGATTGACGTCATTGCTGAGGATGGTGATACGCGGGTCCTGACAGTGCTCGCGCACAAAGGCCAGCGAATCGTCGGTGGATTTATCGTTGACCAGGTAGAGGTGCCAGTCGCTGTAAGTCTGGTTGAGGATCGACTCGACCGCGCGCATCACCGTTTTGCGCGCGTTGTACATCGGCATCACGATACCGATGGTGCCAATATGATTTGTCATTTATTTACCCGGAAGTTCAGATAGCAAAAAATTGCTCCCGGTGCGGGAGCAAGTGAAAGAGAGTGACGGTCAGGAGACCGCCCGTTTTCCGCTGAAGCGCGACTTCACCTTATCGAACAGACGATTCATGAAGTACGCCCGGTTATCGCGGTTGGTCAGGAAGAAGTAGCGCGCAAAACTGACGCTGGCCATCAGCGAATTCCCATCCATTTTGTAGCGCAGCGGCAGCTTGAACGCTTTATAGGTATGGATATCGCGTGCCGTCAGATGCGGCTTCATGGTGTCCAGCCAGAAGTACGAATACTTGACCGACTCCCCTTTATGTTTCGAACCGAATTTGGTGACCAGATGGTAGGTCGCCAGCGGTTTGGCAATCATGACAAACTCATAGCCCATGCGATCGGCGCGGATGCAGAAGTCGTAATCCTGATGGCGAATATAGCGCGCATCAAACTGGATTCTGGCGGCATCTTCACGCTTCAGCACAATGGTGCTGGTCTGAATAAAGCCATAACAGCCAAACAGATACTCTGCCACCGTCTCATTTTTGCCCGGCGGCTGCATCGGCATCACTTTCAGGAAACTGCCATCCTGATGGATGTTCACCTGGCTGAAAATCACGTAACGTGATTTGCCCTGCGCCTCCAGTCTGGCGATGGTATCGCGCACTTCCAGCAGCTTATCCGGATGCCACTCATCGTCCGCATCCAGGAAGCTGATGAAGTCCCCGGTGGCCAGCGCAATGCCCTTGTTGCGCGCGCCTGCGCCGTTGAGTTTGACCTCAGACAGCTCAAGCGTAATGTCCAGCTCCTGATAGCGCTCGCTGCGCACCACCTGCGCCAGCTCAGCCGCATCGGCTGATTTGTCATCCACGATGATGACTTCAAAATTGCGATAGGTTTGCGCTCTGACGCAATCCAGCGTCGAGACAATTGATTTCGACGCATTGTAAGCGGGAATTACAATTGAGAAGCGGATGTCCTGCATTGCCAGCACCTCTTAAACAGCTGTTCCAGATTCAACGGTAACGCGAGCAGCTACAGGAAAGGAATCGGCTTTGTTCCGAAAAATCATGCCGTTAGCTTCTTTTCTCATAAAGGCTTTTCTTACCGTCACGGAAATACCCAAGATTGTGCTGTGTGTATGTTTTGTGGTGCAAAACGCACCGGAAAAATTCGGTTGCCGTCGGTCACGGGCTGCGCCCGGGCAACACAGAAAATGTCTGCACGCCTGCTGGCAGCGCACGAGAGATCGGCTGTTGCGCCATCACCGGTGCCGCTGCAGGCTTTCATCATGAAAACGGGGCGGTTAGACCGCCCCGTTAAGGTGTTGCTTAGCTTTTCACTTCTTTGCCGTACTCGTAGTTGTAGTAGTCATAGCCATAACCGTAGGCATTTGACGCTTTACGTACCACGGCGTTGAGGATGACGCCTTTGATTTCGATGCCGTTCTGCGCGAAGCGCTTGTAGCTGACATCCAGTTCTTTGGTGGTGTTGGTTTCGAAGCGCGCCACCATCAGGGAGGTGCCGGCCAGCTTACCGATAATCGAGGCATCGGTGACGGCCAGGATTGGCGGCGTATCGATCAGCACCAGGTCATAGTTTTTGCTTGCCCAGTCCAGCAGCTCGCTCATGCGACGGTGCATCAGCAGCTCAGACGGGTTTGGTGGTACCTGACCGCGTGGCAGGAAGTCGAAACCGTACACGCCCTTCTGAATCATCGCAGGCGAGAACTCGCTCTTGCCGGACAGCACGTTGGACAGACCAACTTTGTTATCTGCACCCAGCAGCTCGTGGGTATAACCGCGGCGCATGTCGCCGTCGATGAACAGCACGCGCTGGCCGGCTTTCGCCACCAGTGTGGCCAGGTTGGCACAGATAAAGGTCTTACCGATTCCCGGGCTGGCACCGGTGATCATCAGAATGTTGTTTTTCGCTTCCATCATGGCGAAGTGCAGGCTGGTACGCAGGCTACGAATCGCTTCGATGGAGAGGTCAGTCGGATTACCCAGCGCCAGCAGCGTGTTGTGCGGGTCAGCCTTCTCTTTATGACCACGACGCGCCAGGGCTTCGGTGTCTTTCTTACGCTGCCACTCGGAAAGCGGTACGCTGGCATAGACGTTCATGCCCAGCTCTTCCAGCTGCTCCGGGTTGTCGATACCGTGGTGGAACAGCGCTTTCAGCAGCACCAGACCCACTGACAGCAGCAGACCCAGAATCAGACCGGCCGCGATGATCAGCGCCTTCTTCGGTGCTACCGGGCTGGCACCGGTTTCGGCTTTATCAATGATACGCACATCACCGACGGTGCTGGCTTTGCTAATGCCCAGCTCCTGCTGACGGTTCAGCAGCTGCATGTAGATTTCCTGGCCAGCCTGCACATCACGGGTCAGACGCAGAATTTCCTGCTGGGTTTGTGGCATGCCAGAGATTTTCTTGTTCAGCTGAGCCTGCTCTGCTTCCAGCGTTTTGCGTTTTTCCAGCAGCGCGCGGTAAGTCGGGTGGTCTTTGGTGAACAGCTGCGACACTTCGGCTTCACGGAAGGTCAGCTCGTTCAGCTGGCTCTGCACGCTGACAGAGGAATCCAGCGCAGATTTCGCTTCCAGCGACATATCAACCGATTCGTTCTGACGGCGGAAGGTGTTCAGCTTGTCTTCGGCTTCATCCAGGTTGCTGCGCACCTGCGGCAGCTGCGTGCGCAGGAACTGCAGGCTCTTCTCTGCCTGCTCTGACTTACGCTCGACGTTCTGCAGCAGATAGTTGTTGACGATCTGGTTCAGTACGCGGCTCGCCTGCTCCTGATCTTCATCCTGATATTCCAGACCCAGCACGCCGGTGGTTTTGCCTTTATCCGCTACCGTCAGCGCGCCCAGCACGTTTTTGATGGCCTGCAGATCGGTCAGCTTGGTCACGCTGAAGCTGGTGCCTTCGTCCGCCTGAATACCGCTGACCAGCATGGTGACATCACCGTGCTGCTCCAGCTGGCCCACGCGGCCTTTAAACAGCTCATCACCATCTTTGCTGACGGTGTAGGTCTGCGGACCGGTCACTTCCAGCTCAACGGTACGCTTATCAATGGTGCGTGGAATTTCCAGACGCGAAATGGCGATCTGCGCCGGCTTGTTACCCATCAGACGCGACAGGCCTTTACCGATAACCGGGAAGTACTTCTGCTGCACCACGGTGTCGAGACCGAGGTCGTCCACGGTTTTACCGATCACCATACGGGATTCGATGATCTGAATTTCCGTATCTGACGCTGGCGTCTGTGGCAGCACGTCCTGCAGTTCGTTCAGGACGGAAGCGGTGTTTTTCTGCTCAACCTGCACCATCGCATCGGCGCTGTAAATCGGCGTCGCGAACAGCGTGTAGAGCGTTGCCATCAGCATAAAGAAAGCGGTAACGGCCACAATGATCCAGCGGTGATCAATCAGCTGTCCCACAAGATGCGCCAGATCCCATCCATTCGAATCTTCTTTTGGCGCGGTCATAACCTTGTTTTTGATATTCATGGATAATCCCAACTATCGGCTTAATACGTTGACCCATTTCTGGGTAGCGTTTTCCAGTAACCCGTACACTTCTTCAAATGCCTCACGGCTTTTTCTGTACGGGTCCGCAATTTCCTGTTGATTAAGCCAGTGCCCCAGCAGCATGGTCTTGCCACGGGCTGCCGGGTCGATGCGGTTCACCTGCTCAACGTGGCGCTTCTCCATCACCAGAATCAGATCAAAGTCACGGCACAGGCTGGCCGTTAACTGCTGAGCTTCATGACCTTCGAGTGACACGCCATGTTCGGCGGCGACTGCGCTGGCTGTCTTATCCGCCGGATGCCCTTCCAGGGCAGCTAAACCGGCAGAGGCGACGCGGGTGTGCGGAAGTGCGCGTTTAAACAGGCGCTCCCCGGTGGGGGAGCGGCAGATATTGCCGACGCAGACGACTAACACGGACTTAATCATGGTGAAACCCTACTTCTACCAGTTATGGATACGCTGCGCCGCCGACGTTGCGTTATCGATACCGACGATGGTTGGCAGCAGTCCTGAAATCACACGGTTCCAGCGCGTGATCGGCGTGGAGGTGACATAGACGATGTCGTAAGGTTCCAGCTGGAATTCGGTACCCATCACCATGGATGCCGCATCTTTGGTATTCAGCTGATAAACGTTGGCAATCTTGGTGCGGTTTGCACTGCGAATCGGACGAATCACGAACACGCCGGTGGCATCCGCAGTGGTCTGATCCATACCCTGAGCGTTGCCCAGTGCTTCCGCCAGCGTCATGCCGCTGCGGTCCATCTTCAGCGTTGACTGCTGTTTCACTTCGCCCATCACGAAGACTTTGAGGTCATCGTTACGCGGCACAAACAGAATATCGCCCGGATAGAGCAGGTGGTTCTGGCTCAGGTCGCCGTTTTGCATCAGCGCCTGCAGCGAAATACGCTGTTCGCGGCCGTTGTGCGTCAGCACCACATTGCGCCAGTCGGCATCTGCCGCCAGGCCGCCTGCGGCGTTAATCGCATCCAGCACGGTAAGCGGGACGTTGGTGATCGGCTGCTGACCGGAGGTGGTCACCGAACCGGTGATGTAGGCTTTCTGTGAACGGAACGCCGCCACATTAACGTCAACCTGCGGGCTTTCGATGAACTGCGCCAGACGGCGGGCAATCTCGCTGCGAATTTCGGTGACGGTACGGCCGGCAACGCGCACTTTTCCGATATACGGATAGAAGATGGTGCCATCTGCCTGTACCCAGTTACCGGTGTCGCTGGCGCTACGGTACTGACCGGCCGGCGTGGTTAACTCAGGGTGATCCCAGACGGTCACGTTCAGCACGTCGCCAATACCGATACGGTATTCGTAGCTCTGAATCTCGTTCTGCAGCAGCGGGTTCGCCTGCGCGACCAGCGGCTTCGGACGCATCTGTTCAACCAGACGCGGCGTCAGCGGGAAAACGTTGACGTATTTGTCGATGTCAAAGTTGCTATCCTGTTGCTCAATGACATCTTTTCCACTGGTGGAAAGGTGCGAACCTGGTTCGATGGTGCACCCGGAGAGAAAAGTCGCGGATACCAGTAACGGTATCAATTTAGTTTTCATTATCATCTGGTTCTTCGCTATCAGTTAATGATTGATAGAGGCGAAAACGCCGCTGTGTAAGCGTCTTACAAAAATTAATATGACGGATTAAACACTGAAACTGTGGGTCATTATCTTATGCTCCCTTGGTTTTTATGTTGTCACCGTGCTCTAAGACGACATCAATTAAAGTGGAATATTTAAAAATTGCTAAATAAACCACTTTGGTCAGGCTCGATAATGGCAGTTATCAGGTAAAGACACTCCCAGCACCGGCAGTTATCAGGCGGGAACCTTATTCCGTTCCCTGCCCTCGCTGTCTATCAATAAGCGCCGTCGCGCTTAAGCACTACGCCGACTGTCTTAAACAGAATCGCGATGTCATTCCACAGCGACCAGTTTTTGACATACCACGAATCGAAATAGACGCGCGTTTCGTAGTCAACGTCGTTACGACCGCTGACCTGCCACAATCCCGTCATGCCTGGCTTTGCCATCAGGTAATAATCAACATCACCGGCATAACGACAGAGTTCATCTTCAATGACCGGGCGCGGGCCAACCAGGCTCATATCCCCCCGGACAACGTTCCACAGCTGCGGCAGCTCATCCAGACTGGTTTTACGGATGAAGTGACCAACTTTGGTGATACGTGGATCGTTTTTCAGTTTGAAATCTTTATCCCACTCGGCGCGGGCGACCGGGTCAGTGCGCAGCACCTCTTCCAGCACCTCTTTCGAGTTGATCACCATCGAGCGGAATTTGAGGCATTTGAATTTGCGGCCGTTCAGACCCACACGTTCGTGGCCATAAATCGGCGGGCCGCCATCGCGTCCAACCATAAAGCCCAGCACCAGCAGCGCAGGCGACAGCGCAATAATAATGCTGAGTGCGCCGACGATATCAAATGCGCGTTTGAGGAAGCGCGACGTGCGTTTCGCCAGGTTGTTATTCACGCGCAGAATCATCACTTCGTGGCTGAAGATGTAAGCCATGTCGGTACCGTAGAGCGGCACGCCACGCAGCGTTGGAATGACCGAGACCGAGCGGCAGTTGTGCATCGCCAGCGTTTTCAGCCAGTGGTCGCGATACTGGCTCTGCTCGAACTCCACCGCCACGATAAACTGGGTTTCGCTGTTAGTCAGCTGCCACAGCTCCTGCTCGTTGTGCAGCACCGGCACACCGGAGATGCTGGCCTGCGGACAGGTACCGTCAACATCAAAGAAGGCGATAACATCAAAACCCATCACCTCTTCGCTCTGCAGCGCCTGCCAGGCTTCCTGCGCATTACGGCTGCTGCCGATAATGATGGTTTGCTTTTTCCACAGTCCGAAATGATTCAGGACGCGTTTAGAAATTGCGCGCGCCAGGGGAATCAATATCAGCGCCAGCAGCCAGGTTAATACCCAGACAAAACGCGACATCTGCCACTGTGACAGTGCGGAAATTGAGAGATCGATGACCGAGAAAATAAGAATGGTACGAAAGACCTCTTTCAGCTCAAACCAGAATGGCTTGCGATAGGTATAATGCCGCAGGCGCACCCAGAACCAGCCAGTACAAATTAGTGACAGGCATACATGTGTGGCTATTTTTAAATTGAGATCTTTTTCAGAAATATCTGCCAGTGGAGAATTCGTGAACGAATTAATCAACGCAAGCGCAATAAACAGTGCTGCGTTAAAACAAATTAAATCCGAACACGCCAGTAAGATTTTTGTGAGAAGACTTTTATATGTAAATTCGTTATCGCGCATATTTAACTCTTTTATTTTATTTCCCTAATCCCTACGCCTTGAGCCTGTGTAATAAATGAGCGATATTTCAACCGGACCCTGGAAGGCAAACTGCGGCGAACTCTCCGGCATTTAGGCCAATTCACTTGCCAGTAAAGCAAGAAAATTGTGATAAATACCAACAGATTAGTCTGACTATCCCTGCCGCAAAGCCAGACAATTCTCTTTCAGTGAAAAGCATTTCAGGCACGCTACCGCCCTTGGCTGTCGCTGCCAATACCGCTTCATCACCTTTTTCTGTCAGTGAAACGGCAGTCAGCGGAAAATTCCTGGCTTAACTCGTTCACGATCACAATTCACAACATTAAGAAGCTAAACAGCGCGCAATATACAACTTTGGCGCAGACATTTACTAACACGTTGCTATACTAGTTATTACTGGCTTGTTTACAAGTAGGCCCCGTGTTCCCTGCACTATTTTAGGAAAAAGACTACCAGCCATTAGTATTGAAGCCACGCCCGCCCGGCATACGCCACCTCAAATTCAGAATTATTCCATATCCAGCGTCAGATTATGGCGTCTTAAAAACAGTCGTTTTCAGCCGGTGATAAGAATTAAGCGTGATCATCACTTATGCAGGATGTTTATCCATACTTTTTTCTTAGCGGGCAATGCCGTTCCTGAGATTAATCCTAACCGGGCTGTCCGCGCTAATATCGGCGCGGCACGAGGGTTATTTGTACACGCTCTGGCGATTAACTATCATCAGACTTAGCTCATTTTCAGACATTATGGTGATGAAAGTATGTGGGAGGGGATCGCCGATCCGTCGCTCTGGGCAGGATTAGTCACGCTAATCGTTCTGGAGCTGGTGCTGGGTATTGATAACCTGGTTTTCATTGCCATTCTGGTAGAAAAACTGCCGCCCGCGCTGCGCGATCGCGCCCGCATTTTTGGCCTGCTGCTGGCGCTGGCGTCGCGTCTGGCGCTGCTGGCCTCACTTTCCTGGCTGGTTACGCTCACGCAACCCCTTGTTACGCTATGGCAGCACAGCTTCAGCGCGCGCGATCTGCTTCTTTTATGCGGCGGAATTTTTCTGCTGTTTAAAGCCACAACGGAGCTGAACACCCGGCTGGAAGGTCGCGATGAAGAGGTTGGTCAAAATAAAAGCGGCGCTAAATTCTGGCCAGTGGTGGCACAAATCGTGGTGCTGGACGCCATCTTCTCGCTGGATGCCGTTATTACCGCCGTCGGCATGGTCAACGATCTGCCGGTAATGATGGCCGCCGTCACCGTGGCCATTCTGCTGATGCTGCTGGCGAGTAAACCGCTGACCCGCTTCGTTAACAGTCATCCCACGATTGTGATTCTCTGCCTCAGCTTCCTGCTCATGATTGGCTTCAGCCTGGTGGCCGAAGGGCTGGGCTTTACTATTCCCAAAGGCTATCTGTATGCGGCTATCGGCTTCTCGATTGTGATTGAGATGTTTAATCAGCTGGCGATGTTTAACCGCCGCCGCTTTCTCTCTGCCGGCCGGCCGCTGCGTCAGCGAACGGCGGAAGCCGTGCTGCGTTTACTGCGTGGCGAAGCGCAGCGCGCGGAACTGGATGCAGAAACCGCCTCGCTGCTGAGCGATCATGAAGGCGGCCCGCTGTTTAATCCTCAGGAACGGCGCATGATCGCCCGCGTGCTCGGGCTTGGCCAGCGGCAGATCAGCAGCATCATGACCTCGCGCCATGATGTGGAGCACATCGATCTGAGCGAAGACCCGGCAACCATTATGGCGCAGCTCGACCGTAATCAGCACACGCGCATTCTGATCACCGATCAGGGTCGTGACCCGCTGGGCGTGGTGCACGTCATTGACCTGCTGCACCAGTCGCTGCACAGCGCGGCGCTGGATTTACGTTCGCTGATCCGCCAGCCGCTGATATTCCCTGAGCGGCTGACCCTGCTGCAGGCGCTGGAGCAGTTTCGCACGGCGCGGACCCACTTTGCTTTCGTCGTGGATGAGTTTGGTTCAGTCGAAGGCGTGGTGACGCTGAGTGATGTGATGGAAACCATTGCCGGCAATCTGCCAAATGAAGGAGAAGAGGTTGATGCGCGCTACGATATCCAGCCCACCGACAACGGCGGCTGGATTGCCAATGGTCATATGCCGCTGGAAGATCTGGCGGCGTATGTCCCGCTGCCGCTGGAGGATAAACGCAGCTACCACACCCTTGCCGGTTTGCTGATGGATAGCCTGCAGCATGTGCCGGCCGAGGGCGAAACCCTGCAGGTCGGTGATTATCTGCTGCGCACGCTGCAGGTTGAGCATCATCGGGTGCAGAAAGTGGAGATTCTGCCGCTGGCGCAGCGCGATCTGCGCTAGCGGCGGCGGCGCCGGTTACTGCGCCGCTTTTGCCGGCTGCTGGCGATCCAGCCACTGATTGAGTCGTGATTTGGCTTCGCTCTGCAGCTGCTGCCGGACCACATCGTCAACCGGCAGTGAGTACTGCAGATTATCCCAGCCACCGTACATTCGCAGCGGAATGGTCTGATCGTTCAGCACCGCCGCCAGGCGGTCATCGCCCTGCCAGCCGCGCAGCAGCATATTGATGGTGACATCCATCTGCTGTTTCACCACGTCAATCGTGCCGCGGGTTTGTACCGCCAGCCGGCTGCTGCCGCCCTGCAGATCCGGCAGCTGTAACACGCCCTGCTTCAGACTGAGATGGCCGCTCAGCTGCTGAATGCCCTGATCGTCAGGCTGATCGTTGCTGACGCGGTTGCTGACACGCGCCACCGCGCGGCGCACCATCTGCTGCAGATTCAGCTGAGCCAGCTGCAGGTTGGTGGCCTCGATATCCGCTGTTCCCTGCCAGTTCTGTTTGGCTTCCGCCACGCTCAGTCCGGCCCCGCTGACGTCGCCCTTGAGCGACAGCGTGCCCTGCAGCGTTTCCGGCAGTTCCAGCGCTTTCAGCAGCGGCGCCAGTGCAATGTTCTCCAGCTCTGGCTGAAACGCCACGGCGGTCACCGGCTGGCGGATATCCACCGAACCGGGGATAGAAAAGTGGCCGTCGCCGAGTTTGCCCTGCAGCTTGTCCAGCGTCATCAGCCCCTGCTGATTGCGGGCATCAATTTGCAGATTGGCCAGCGTCAGACCGCGCCAGACGCTGCTGTCCGCCTTCAGACTGAGCTGCAAATCCAGCGCATTCAGCGGCGAATCCGCGTTGTCATGGCTGCGCGGCTCGGCAATCACCGGCGTGCGCACCACGTTAGCGCGCTGTGCCGGGGCGCTGGCGTCAGCGGGCGCGCTGGCCATCAGATTATCAAGATCCAGCGAGGCGGCATGCAGCGCCAGCGTAAGCTGCTGCGGCTGTGCCAGCCGGCCCTGTGCGCTGCCATCCAGCGTGCTGTCGTTAGCGGTCAGCTGCATGTCCGATAATGAAAACTGCTGCTTATCGTCATTCCACTCGGCCTGCCCGGTCAGCGAGCCTTTGATGCCCTGTGGCGGCAGATTGGCGCCATCCAGCGTGTAGTTCAGCGTTTCCAGTTTGCCGGTAAGCCGGTGCGGATACTGCGCCACATTCATCTGCCCCGCCAGCTGCACGCTGGCATTACGCTGATTGCGCGAAACGCGCGTGCTGAGCTCAATGCGCGCCTCGCGGCTGGCGTCCTGATTCATGCTGAGGTTCAGATCGCGGAAATTGTATTCATCACCGCCCGGCTGCTGCCAGATCAGCAGGCTATCGGCAATGCGCAGTTTGCTGATGTCGAAGGTCCAGCCGTTGTTGCGGGTAAGAGTGGGTTCGCTGTCGCCGGGGCCGACCGGTGCGCCCTGGGGTTTCTGTGCGTCACTGTCGGGCGTCACGCGGATGATGGCGTTTTTCAGCATCACCTGGCTGACGCTGAGCTGGTGCGACAGCAGCGGCCATAAGTTGACATCCAGCCGCATATTTTCCGCCGTCACCAGCGGCTGACGGGCGCCGGGTGCGGTGAGGCTCATACGCCCGGCGAGAATGCTGAGCTGCGGCCAGACGTGCCAGCGCAGGTCGCCGCTTACCTCAAGCTGATAACCGCTGCGCTGCTCTACCTGCCGGACCATATAGGTACGAAAGTCGTTGGGATTAACCAGCAACACCAGCGCGGTCATGCCCGCGACCACCACCACCAACAGGATGGCCAGCGTCGTTATCACTCTTCTCATTGCATCCTCTTCACCGTCAACCCTGAAGTGCAGCAGCATCGGCTGCGCGTATTCACCCGGCATGCGTCTGCCAGGCCGTTCCCGCTGCCGCCCTGCCGCGTCCTGATGCGTTCAGGCAAACACGTTAATCTTTATCAATACGGCTGGCGTCAGCCCCCTGCTGGCCGCGATATTTGGCATCTTCGCGGCGGTTATAGGGACGTGCCGCCGGACCGGACAGTGGCTCAAAGCTCAGGGCGCCAATCAGCATGCCCGGGCGCAGCGCCAGCGGCAGTTTGCCTGAATTATAGAACTCCAGCACGATACGGCCCTGCCAGCCGGGATCGATACGGTGCGCCGTGACGTGCACCATCAGACCCAGACGCGCCAGCGACGAGCGACCGTCCAGCCAGCCGACCAGATCGTCCGGAATCGTCACCGACTCCAGCGTAACCGCCAGCGCCAGCTCGCCGGGATGCAGAAAGAACGCCTCCCCTTCCGGCAGCACAATCTCATCACTCATTACGCGATCCAGCGCCGCGCTCACTTCGTGCTTGGGACCACTCAAATCGATAAACGGCGCGGTGTGGCCGCTAAAGGTCCGGAACTGATTGCCGAGGCGCACATCCACGGTCGCGCCGTTAATACGCTCCACCGGCGGACGGGGTTCAATCGCCAGTCTGCCGCTGTCCAGCCAGATTTCAATATCGCGATCGCATAATCTCATCGCAAACTCCATGATTTAAGTGTAGCGAAAGGCTGCCGTCGTGGTGACCACCGCAGCCCGTCACGTCCACGTCCCTCTGACGCGGAATCAAAGATACTGGTTAATTTTCGCCTTGAGGATATCAATTGCGATGCGGTTTTTACCGCCGCGCGGCACGATGATGTCGGCGTACTGCTTGGAAGGTTCGATGAACTGCAGGAACATCGGACGGACGGTTTTCTGATACTGGCTCATGACCGAATCCATGGAGCGGCCGCGCTCATTCACGTCACGCTTCATACGGCGCATCAGGCAGATATCCAGCGGCGTATCCACAAAGATAGAGAAGTTCAGCTCCTGACGCAGACGCGCATCGGTCAGCAGCAGGATGCCTTCCAGGATGATCACCTTCTTCGGCTTCAGGTGAATAGACTCATCGGTACGCGTGTGTTCCACATAGCTGTACACCGGCAGATCGATATCCTCGCCCGCCTTCAGCGCACGCAGATGCTGCAGCAGCAGATCGTGGTCCATTGCGCTGGGATGGTCGTAGTTGGTTTTGACCCTCTCTTCCATGGTGAGGTGGCTTTGGTCTTTATAGTAGGCATCTTCGGGGATCACACCGATATGCTCGTCACCGACCTGGTCACGGATTTCACGATAGAGCGTGCTGGCAATAAGACTTTTTCCGGATGCAGATGCACCTGCAATGCCAACGATCACGCACTGATGGGACTTGTCAGTCATACTTTTTTCAAGACCTGATAACTGGAGCCGGTTTCTGCCTGAGCAGTCACGGGCCGAATGAGAGGGTTTGTTGGCGGCAATTATAGGGATTTCACCGGTTTGATGCCAGAGAAATGCGGAACGCGGCCTTTTCAGACTATCCCGTTTTGCAGCCTGCCGCTGAACCGATACACTGTGCGTCTGCCCGCGTTACGTTAAATGCGGGTCCCGGATAGCTGCTGCAAGGAAACCTATGAGCTGGAGAACCCTGACCTATTTTGGCGACAGTATGTTGCTGATCCCCACAGCGGTGATTATCGCCCTGGTGCTGCCGTGGAAAAGCGACAACCGCCGTACCGTCTGGTACTGGCTGCTGGCGTTTGGTCTGGCTGGGCTGATCGTCAGCCTGTCGAAAATTCTGTTTCTTGGCTTTGGCATCGGCAGCGCCCGTTTTAATTTCACCGGCTTCAGCGGGCACAGCGCGATGTCTGCCACGCTCTGGCCGGTCATGATGTGGCTGATCTCTGGCCGCTGGCCGCGCCGCTGGCGGATGCTGACTATCGGTATCGGCTATGCGATTCCGCTGATGGTGGGATTTTCCCGCCTGGTGATTCACGCCCATTCGGTCAGCGAAGTGCTGGCGGGGCTGCTGCTGGGCTTTACTCTCAGCAGCGCCTTCCTGCTGAGCCAGCGTGACACCGCGTTAAAAGGCTTCAGCGCTATTCAGGTGGCGATTGCTTTTCTGGTCCCGGTGCTGCTGCTGAGCCACGGGCGCGTGGCCACCACGCAGCAGTTCCTTGAACGCTTTTCCGCCGACCTCGCCGGGCTGGAAAAGCCGTTTACCCGCGCCGATCTGTTCCGCTGACCCCACACCGCCGCCCTGTCATCTTTGTTAAAGGTTATTTCCGCGCAGCGCGCCCGCCAGATGTGCTAGCATGCCAGTCAGAAATTGACTGGCGCATTTTTCGTCGTGTATCGAGTGCGCGCTGCTGGATTCGTGCATGACCGTTGAGATGTTAACCCCTCAGGATACGTCGCCCCGGCCGTGGCAGCATGCTCTGCTGCTGGGTGGGCTGGCTTTCCTGCTGACCTTATTCTGTCTGGAACTGATTGTTGTCAGCGGGCGGATTTCGCCGCTCTGGTACGCCACCGCCCTGATGACGGTGGTGGTGTTCCGCGCGCCGGCAAAACAGGTGCCGCTGCTGCTGGCCGGCTGCGTGCTGGGCACCACGCTGGCTAACCTGCTGGTGATTGGCCCGGCGCTCAGCAACGTGAAGTTTGCCATTCTTAATATGGTCCAGGCGGTGATCGCCGGCCTGATGCTGCGGGCGCTGCTCGACCGCCACGCGCCGCTGGATTCGCTGGCCGACTGGGCGCGGTTTGCCCTCTGCGCCGGGCTCATCGCCCCGCTGACTGGCGGCGTGGTCGCGCTGTGGATGCTGCATGTCGGCAGCGGCGCCGCCCTGCCTTTCTTTTTTACCTGGGTTATTTCCGAGGTGATTGGCGTGCTGGCGCTTGGGCCGGTGCTGCTGCTGTGGCCGCGGCGACCGCTGCGCCAGCTGATTACCCCCGGCAGACAGCTGGAGACGGCGCTGACGCTGGCAGGCACCCTGCTTGCCAGCTATCTGGTGCTGCGCTTTATGCCGTGGCCGTTTACCTTCATCGTGGTCATCCTGTTCTGGTGCGCCGTGCGCCTGCCGAAGTTCGAGGCGTTTCTGCTGTTCTTTCTCAATGCCAGTTTTATGTCGCTGCTGCTGGCGCTGAACTGGGTGCAGCTGGCGCGCTATGAGATGCTGTTTGGCCAGATCAGCGGCTGGCTGCCGTTTCTGCTGGTGCTGCTGCCAGGTCATGCAATGTCGCTGGTCATGGACGCTTTCCTGCGTGAGAAACAGCATATCAGTGAAAGTGAAACCCGCTTTCGTAACGCCATGGAGTATTCAGCGATTGGCATGGCGCTGGTGTCGCCGCAGGGCAACTGGCTGCAGGTGAATCAGTCGCTGTGTAACACGCTGGGTTACCCGGCGGAAGCACTGAAAAAGCTCACCTTCCAGCAGATCACGCATCCGGACGATCTGCACAGCGATCTGCAGCAGCTGCAGCGGCTGGTGGCGGGTGACATCCTGACGTATACCCTGGAGAAGCGCTATTTCCGCAAAGACGGCGAAATCGTCTGGGCGCGGCTGACGGTGTCCGCCGTGCGCGACGCAGAGCGCCAGCCGCTCTACTTTATTTCGCAGATCATTGACATCTCTGAGCTCAAACAGAGCGAGCAGGTAAACCGTCGCCTGATGGAGCGCATCACGCTGGCCAATGAAGCCGGTGGCATTGGCGTCTGGGAGTGGAACCTGCTGACCGGCGAAATGCTGTGGGATAAGCGCATGTATGCGCTGCTTGGGCTGGATCCACACGTCACGCCCACCTATGACGTCTGGCTGCATCTGGTCGATCCCGCCGAGCGCGAAACCGTGGCGCTGATTATTCAGCAGGCGATTGAGCGCCGCAGCGCGTTTCATCTGGAGTATCGGGTTAACCTGCCGCAGGGCACACGCTTTCTGCGCAGCGAAGCCAATCGCATTCTCAGCCAGGATGGCCAGATCGAACGTATGCTGGGCATCTGCCAGGACATGACGCCGCTGCGCGCGCTGAACGACGCGCTGTTTCAGGAAAAAGAGCGTATGGCGATCACGCTGGATTCAATTGGCGAAGCGGTGATCAGTACCGATGATGAAATGCGCGTCACCTTTATGAACCCGGTGGCCGAGACGCTGAGCGGCTGGTCACAGGAGAAAGCGGCCGGGATGGCGCTGAGCGAACTGCTCAACATCACCCGCGGTGCCAGCGGACCGCGGGTGGAAAACCTGCTGCTGTGTCAGCTGCCGTCGGAAAAAACCACGCCGGATCTGGAAGAGGAGCTGGTGCTGCACACGCCGGAGGGCGGTCGCGTGGAAATCCACTACAGCATCACGCCGCTGAAAACCCTTGCCGGTCACAGCATCGGGGCGGTGATGGTTATTCAGGACGTCAGCGAGTCGCGCAAAATGATGAAGCGGCTGAGCTACAGCGCGTCACATGACATGCTGACAGGCCTGCCCAACCGGCACAGTTTTGAACAGCAGCTCAGGCAGCGGGTCAGTGAGGCGGCAACCGGGCAGAGCCAGCACGTGCTGGTGTTCCTTGATATGGATAAATTCAAAGCGGTTAACGACACCGCCGGACATGCTGCCGGCGATGCGCTGCTGCGCGAACTGGCCGGGCTGATGCAGCAGCATCTGCGCAGCAACGATATGCTGGCGCGGCTTGGCGGCGATGAGTTTGGCCTGCTGCTGCCGGATAGCGAGGTGGATCAGGTGCGCGATGGCGTGCAGCGTATCGTCAGCGCGGTGAATGAATACACCTTTTACTGGCACGGCGAGCCATACCACGTCGGCGCCAGCGCCGGTATCACGCAGATTGATGCGCATAACTGCCACAGCAACGTGGTGATGTCACAGGCGGATGTGGCCTGTTACAGCGCCAAACATGCCGGACGCGGTCAGTATCGCGTTTATCAGGAAGTGCAGATGTAATCGCCCGCCTTACCCATTGCCAGCCCGCCCTGGCTGCGCTAAAGTCGCCCCCTTTTTTCTGGCATGGGGGATCAACATGTTTATCGGATTCGACTACGGCACGGCTAACTGTTCCATTGCGGTAAGCGACAACGGCACGCCGCGCATGCTGACACTGGAGAAGGGTCAGCGCCTGCTTCCCTCCATGATTTGTGCACCAACGCGTGAAGCGATCAGCGAATGGCTGCATCGCCATCATCAGGTCGCCACGCCGGATCACGAAAGCACCGCGCTGCTGCAGCGCGCGCTGCGCTTTAACCGCGAAGAAGATATTGAGGTCACGCCAGGCAGCGTGCAGTTCGGCCTTACCGCACTGCAGCAGTACATGGTCGATCCGGAAGACGTCTGGTTCGTTAAATCGCCAAAATCGTTCCTTGGCGCCAGCGGCCTGAAGCCGCAGCAGATCGCCTTTTTTGAAGATCTGGTCTGCGCCATGATGCTGCATATCCGCCAGCAGGGCGAAAGCCAGCTGGACAGCCCGATTGACCAGGCCGTGATTGGCCGGCCGGTTAACTTCCAGGGGCTGGGCGGCGAAGACGCCAACCAGCAGGCGCAGGGTATTTTGCTGCGCGCCGCTCACCGCGCCGGTTTCCGCGACGTGGAATTCCAGTTTGAACCGGTGGCTGCCGGGCTGGATTTTGAAGCCACGCTGGAGAAAGAGACGCGCGTGCTGGTGGTGGATATCGGCGGCGGTACCACTGACTGCTCCATGCTGTTAATGGGCCCGACGTGGCGTAACAAGGCCGACCGCCATGCCAGCCTGCTGGGTCACAGCGGCTGCCGCGTCGGCGGGAACGATCTCGACATCATGCTCGCGTTTAAAACCCTGATGCCGCTGCTTGGCCTGGGTGGCAATACCTTAAAAGGGACCGCCCTGCCTGCGCTGCCGTGGTGGAACGCCGTCGCCATTAACGACGTGCCGGCGCAGAGCGACTTCTACTCGGCGGCCAGCGGAAAACTGCTGCGCGATCTGGTGCGTGATGCCGAACAGAGCGACAAAGTGGCGCATCTGCTGAAGGTATGGCAGCAGAAGCTCAGCTATCGCGTGGTGCGTGCAGCGGAAGAGAGCAAGATTGCGCTGTCCGATCGGCCAACCACCGCCGCGTCGCTGGCGTTCATCGCGCCACTGCTTGAAGCGGAGATTGCGGCTGCCGAACTGGAAGAAGCCATTTCCCAGCCGCTGGAACGCATGCTGGAGCAGGTGCAGCTGGCGCTGGCCAGTAGCGACACCGCACCGGATGTCATTTACCTTACCGGCGGTAGCGCCCGTTCGCCGGTGCTGCGCGCGGCGCTGCAGCAGGCGCTGCCGGGCACCCCGATTGCCGGCGGTGACGATTTCGGCTCGGTGACGGCCGGGCTGGCGCGCTGGGCTGAAGTGATGTTCCGCTGAGCAGGCGCGCAGCGTGCAGAAATAAAAAAGGCGGCCCGGTGGCCGCCTTTTTGCTGCTGGCGCCGATCAGAAGTTGATGTTTGCGGAGATCCCGCCCACAAAAGCATCTTTCACTTCGCTGACCGCGCCCGGTGCCACCACATACTGCAGGTTAGGACGCAGCTGCAGCCATTTAGTCAGCTGAGCGTTGTAATAGATCTCATAGTTGTACTCTGAGCCATCCTGAATCGGCAGATAGGTCGGGCTGTTGAAATCGGTTTCGCCGCTGGCGGCGTTTTGCTCACGCAGCGCGCGGGTATAGGCGCTGTTAACGTGGATACGCGCGGCACCTACGCCAATTTCATCCTGCGGACGTGCGTCAAACGGCCCTTTCCACGTGAAACTGATCGACTGATAATTGTCCGTTTTTGACGTTTTATGGTCATTCATCACCGCCTGCACCATCACGCCAAGGCCGCGGCTGGCATCGCCGCCCTGTGCCGTCAGCTGCTGCTGTAACAGCACATAGCCGCCATAGGCGTGATCTTTGCTCTGGTACGCGCCGTCGCGCCAGCTGCCGTAGTTATCCCCATTCACCGAGGAGTAGTAATAACCAATGCGGTAATTACCTGGCAGGTTATCCGGCCCCAGCGTCGGTTTCCAGCCCAGCTCGACCGGTACCAGGTTGCCTTCGGAATGGCTGGTGTCGAGACGGAAGCCGTCGCCGCGGTCGTAGTTGGCGCGGTTCTGGTTATAGAAGCCCACCTGGAAGAACACCTCCGGCGTGAAATTCACCCGCACGCGACCGCCCCATTGCGATACCGGCCAGTTGAACCAGCGATCGCCGCGCCAGTTACCGGCCTGGCCGCTGCCAAATGCCAGGTTCTGGAACTTGCTGTCAAAATTATCAAAATCTTCGCCTACCGTTACGCGGCCGGCTTTCAGGTTAACGGTGTTATCGAACAGCCCTTTACTCAGCCAGAACTGCGTCAGACGCCAGGTCTGACCGCGGCCGTACACCTCCTGCACCGAGGACAGCATACCGCTGCGGCGGTCTGCGACCTGATCGGAAATATTGCGGCCATCGCGGTTAGTGATCGTCATCTGGAACTGCGCATCCTGCCAGTCGAGCAGCTTTTGCAGGTCGAAATTTGCGCCAAACGCCCACTGATCGCTATAGCGCATGGAGGTATTGGTATCCGCGCCGCCACCGAGGTTCGCGGCGCTTTCCATGGTGTAGTTCACATCAAATTTGATGCCGTCATTCTCCAGCTGCGTTCGGTATCCGCCCCAGTCACCAAACATATAAGGGGAGTCATAGCTGAACGCATCGGCTGCCACCGCAGAGGCACTCAGCATGGCGAACATCAGGGTACCCGCTGCCAGACGGGGGACAGACTGCACTGCTTTTTTTCTGTTCATGATCGTTATTCTTTTGTAAGTGATCGGAAGAAACAGGCAGAGGATAGTGCTGGGGTTGTGTCAGTTTTTGCAAATCTGTGCGCTGGGAAGGTAAAGGTGACAGTGACTTAACGCAATTGTGACGCGGATCGATGAATGAATCTGTTTTTGCCAGAAAGGCATTTTTTGCGAGGCAAAAAATCAGGATTGGCTGCGGGACGCTGTCGCGCCCCGCTTAGGGTTACGGCTGGCTGGCGCGGGCCAGCTCTTCAATTTCCTGCTTGCTCAGCTGCAGTTCGGTGGCTTTGACCAGCTCATCCAGCTGCTGCAGCGAGGTGGCGCTGACAATTGGCGCGGTGATGCTGGGGCGGGCAATCTGCCACGCCAGCGCAACCTGCGTCGCCGAAGCGTCATGCGAGGCGGCGATATCCTCCAGCGCTTCAATGATGCGTTTACCGCGCGCATTGAGGTATTTCTCGACGATCCCCTGGCCGCGGGCGCTCTTGCTGGCATCTTCCGGTTTTTTGTACTTCCCGCTGAGGAAGCCGCTGGCCAGCGAATAGTAGTTAATCACGCCAAGCCCGTTTTTCACCGCCACCTGTTCCAGTCCGCCTTCATACTCAGCCCGATCGTAAAGGTTGTATTCCGGCTGCAGCGTTTCGTAACGGGCAATCCCGTGCTGCTTGCTGATATCCAGCGCCTCCTGCAGACGCGCTGCGCTGTAGTTGGATGCGCCGATAGCGCGCACTTTGCCCTCTTTGATCAGCGAATCAAACGCCTGCAGCGTCTCATGCAGCGGCGTCTGCGCGTCGTCGCGGTGCGCCTGATACAGATCGATCACGTCGGTTTGCAGCCGGCGCAGGGAATCCTCTACGGCCTGGCGAATATAGGCCGGTTTAAGGCCGGTTTTTTCCGGTGACAGCTCCATACCCACTTTGGTTGCCAGCACGATCCGGTCGCGCTTGCCGCTCTGCTTCAGCCATTTACCGATGATGGTTTCTGATTCGCCACCCTGATTACCGGGTGCCCAGCGCGAGTAAACATCCGCTGTATCAATAAAGAACAAGCCCTTCTCCACCAGCGCATCCAGCAGCGAAAACGAGGTTTTCTCATCCACTGTCCAGCCGAAGACGTTGCCGCCAAACGTCAGTAACGGCACGGTGATACCGCTGTCGCCCAGCTGGCGGGTTTTATGTTGACTCATTTAGCTCTCCTTATTTGCACGAGACAGGTCTGTCTTTCAGCTTAGCAAAGGAAAAAAACACGCTTATGCGTATTCCTGCCAAAATATTTACTGAATATGAATACTTAGCCTCGCCGGGGCGATATTCTTATTTCCTTCAATTTCTGCCCGGTACGGGCGTCTACAATCATTTCGTTTGCGAAACGCCCCCTTTTGTTTTCGCATCTGAGGAAAACGAAACCGCCGGAGAGCACACAGAGCAATGAATCGTCGATTAACACTCAGCCTGACCGGCATGGTCATCCTCGCGGCCCTCGCGGCTGGCGTTTACCTGTGGCAGCATCCGGCACAGCCGGATCGCCCGTCGCAGACCGACGGCCAGCCACATAGCGCAAATCGCGCCGCCGGGCATCGTCCGCCGGCCCCGGTGCAGGCCGCCACTGCCACCACCGAGAGCGTGCCTTATTACCTGAGCGGTCTGGGCACCGTGACCGCTGCCAGTACCGTGACGGTGCGCAGCCGCGTGGAAGGCCAGCTGATGGCGCTGCACTTTACCGAAGGCCAGCAGGTCGAGGCCGGTGCGCTGCTGGCCGAGATCGATCCGCGCCCCTACCAGGTGGCGCTGACCCAGGCGCAGGGGCAACTGGCCAAAGATCAGGCCACGCTGGCGAACGCCCGCCGCGACCTCAGCCGCTATGAAAAACTGGCGAAAACCTCGCTGGTTTCACAGCAGGAGCTGGATACGCAGCGCTCGCTGGTCAGCGAGACGCTTGGCACCCTTAAGGCGGATGAAGGTAACGTTGCCAGCGCGCAGCTTAACCTCACCTATAGCCGCATCACCGCGCCGATTGCTGGCCGCGTGGGGCTGAAACAGGTCGATGTCGGCAACTACGTCACCACCGGCGATACCACGGGCCTGGTGGTGATCACCCAGACCCATCCCATCGATGTGGTCTTCAGCGTGGCGGAAAACCACATCGGCGACATTCTCCGGGCGCAGAAAAGCGGCCAGCCGCTGCAGGTGGAAGCCTGGGATCGCAGCAATAAGACCCTGCTGACGCAGGGAACGCTGCTCAGCCTGGATAACCAGATTGATGCCACAACCGGCACCATCAAACTCAAAGCCCGCTTCAGCAATCAGGACGACACCCTGTTCCCGAATCAGTTTGTGAACGCGCGGCTGAAAGTCGATACGCTGCAGGATGCGGTGGTGATCCCGACCGCCGCGCTGCAGATGAGCAACGATGGCCACTTTGTCTGGGTCGTGAACAGCGACAACAAAGTGAGTAAAAAACAGGTGACCGCCGGGTTGCAGGACAGCCAGAAAGTAGTGATCACCGCTGGCCTTGCCGCCGGTGAGCGCGTGGTGACCGACGGGCTGGATCGCCTGACCGAAGGGGCAACGGTAGACGTCGTCGCGCCGCAAAGCACCGCGCCAGCCAATAGTCGCGCCGCGCAGCCAGCGCACGGAGAACGTCCATAATGCAGGTGATGCCTCCCGACGCCAGCGGCGGTCCGTCGCGCCTGTTTATCCTGCGCCCGGTGGCGACCACGCTGCTGATGATCGCCATTCTGCTGGCGGGCATTCTGGGTTATCGCTTTCTCCCGGTCTCGGCGCTGCCGGAAGTGGATTATCCGACCATTCAGGTGGTCACGCTCTATCCCGGCGCCAGCCCCGACGTGGTGACCTCCTCGATTACCGCCCCGCTGGAACGCCAGTTTGGCCAGATGTCCGGCCTGAAGCAGATGGCGTCACAAAGCTCCGGCGGCGCGTCGGTGATTACGCTGCAGTTTCAGCTGACGCTGCCGCTGGATGTCGCCGAGCAGGAGGTGCAGGCCGCCATTAACTCGGCCAGCAATCTGCTGCCCGGCGATCTGCCCAATCCGCCGGTATACAGCAAAGTGAACCCGGCGGACCCGCCCATCATGACGCTGGCCGTCACTACCACCAGCATGCCGCTGACGCAGGTGCAGGATATGGTGGAGACGCGCGTGGCGCAGAAAATCTCCCAGGTCTCCGGCGTCGGACTGGTGACCCTTTCCGGCGGTCAGCGCCCGGCTGTACGGGTAAAAATGAACGCGCAGGCGCTGGCGGCGCTGGGGCTCACCAGCGAAACGGTGCGCACGGCCATCAGTAACGCCAACGTTAATTCCGCGAAAGGCAGCCTGGATGGCCCGACGCGTTCGATTACGCTATCCGCCAACGATCAGATGACCTCGGCAGAGGATTATCGCCGGCTGATCATCAGCTACAGCAACGGCGCACCGGTGCGGCTGGGCGATGTCGCCACTATTGAACAGGGCGCAGAGAACAGCTGGCTGGGTGCCTGGGCCAACCGACAGCAGGCGATTGTGCTGAACGTGCAGCGCCAGCCGGGTGCCAATATTATCGCCACCGCCGACAGCATCCGTGCCCTGCTGCCGTCGCTCACCGCGACCCTGCCGAAATCGGTGGAGGTGAAACTGCTGACCGATCGCACCACCAACATCCGCGCCTCGGTGACCGATACCCAGCATGAGCTGATGCTGGCAATGGGGCTGGTGGTGATGATCATCTACCTGTTCCTGCGCAATGTGCCGGCAACGATTATCCCGGCCGTGGCGGTGCCGCTGTCGCTGATCGGCACCTTTGCTGCCATGTATTTTCTTGGTTTCTCGATCAACAATCTGACGCTGATGGCGCTGACCATTGCCACCGGCTTCGTGGTGGATGATGCGATAGTGGTGATCGAGAATATCTCGCGCTACATCGAAAAAGGCGAAAAGCCGCTGACCGCCGCGCTGAAAGGCGCTGGCGAAATTGGCTTTACCATTATCTCCCTGACCTTCTCGCTGATTGCGGTGCTGATTCCGCTGCTGTTCATGGGCGATGTGATTGGCCGCCTGTTCCGCGAATTTGCGGTTACGCTGGCGGTGGCGATCCTGATCTCCGCCGTGGTTTCCCTGACGCTGACGCCCATGATGTGTGCCCGCATGCTCAGCGCCGAATCGCTGCGTAAGCAGAACCGCTTTTCGCGCGCCAGCGAAGCGCTGTTTGACCGCATTATTGCCGGCTATGGCCGCTGGCTGACGCGCGTGCTGCGCCATCCGTGGCTGACGCTTTCGGTTGCGCTGGGTGCCCTGCTGCTGACCATTCTGTTGTGGATTGCCATTCCAAAAGGCTTTTTCCCGCAGCAGGATAACGGCATCATTCAGGGCACGCTGCAGGCACCGCAGTCGGTCTCTTACGCCAGCATGGCTCAGCGCACGCGCGATGTCGCCTCCATCATCATGAAGGACCCGGCCGTACAAAGCCTCTCCTCTTTTGTGGGCGTGGATGGCACCAATGCCGCCCTGAATAGCGCGCGGCTGCAGATCAACCTGAAACCGCTGGATGAGCGGGCCGATCGTATACCGGTGGTGCAGCAGCGTCTGCAGCAGGCGCTGCAACAGGTGCCGGGCGTATCGCTGTGGCTGCAGCCGGTGCAGGATCTGACCATTGAAACCCAGGCCAGCCGCACGCCGTATCAGTTTACGCTGCAGTCCGGCTCGCTGGACGCGCTCAGCACCTGGGTGCCCAAACTGCTGAACCAGCTGGCCACCTCACCGTCGCTGAAAAACGTCAGCAGCGACTGGCAGGATCAGGGACTGGAAGCCTTTGTGCGGGTGGATCGCGACAGCGCCAGCCGGCTCGGTATAAGCATGGCGGATATCGACAATGCGTTGTACAACGCCTTTGGTCAGCGCCTGATTTCAACCATCTACACCCAGGCGAATCAGTATCGCGTGGTGCTGGAGCAGGATAATCAGCACACCCCCGGACTGGCGAGCCTGGAAGGCATCCGCCTCAGCAGCAGCGACGGCGGCAGCGTCCCGCTGAGCGCCATTGCGCAGGTAGAGGAGCGGCATGCCGCGCTCAGTATCAACCACCTCGACCAGTTCCCGTCCGCGACCTTCTCGTTTGACGTCGCCGACGGCTACTCGCTGGGCGATGCGGTGCAGGCCATCAGCAGCGCTGAAGAGCAGGTTGGCATGCCTGCCGAAATGATGACGCAGTTCCAGGGCAGCACGCTGGCCTTTGAGGCTGCGCTGAGCAGCACCGTCTGGCTGATTGTCGCGGCGGTGGTGGCGATGTATATCGTGCTTGGCGTGCTCTATGAGAGCTTTATTCATCCCATCACTATCCTCTCCACGCTGCCGACCGCTGGCGTAGGCGCGCTGCTGGCGCTGATGCTGAGCGGTAACGAGCTGGATATTATCGCCATCATCGGCATCATTCTGCTGATTGGTATCGTGAAGAAAAACGCCATCATGATGATCGACTTTGCGCTGGCAGCCGAACGGGAACAGGGCATGGCCCCGCGTGACGCCATCTATCAGGCGTGCCTGCTGCGCTTCCGCCCGATACTGATGACCACGCTGGCGGCGCTGCTGGGCGCGCTGCCGCTGATGCTCAGTACCGGCGTGGGTGCCGAACTGCGCCGCCCGCTGGGTATCGCGATGGTTGGCGGCCTGATTCTCAGCCAGATCCTGACGCTGTTTACCACGCCGGTGATCTATCTGCTGTTTGATCGCCTGGCCGCGGCAACCCGCCGTCGCGTCAAGCGGCCGGAGGCGCAACCGTGAAATTCTTCGCCCTGTTTATTCACCGGCCGGTCGCAACCACCCTGCTGACGCTGGCGATTGCGCTGGCGGGAATACTTGGCTTCCGCCTGCTGCCGGTGGCGCCGCTGCCGCAGCTCGATTTTCCGGTGATCATGATCTCCGCCTCGCTGCCGGGTGCGTCGCCGGAAACCATGGCTTCCTCGGTCGCCACGCCGCTGGAGCGCTCGCTGGGGCGCATTGCCGGCGTCAGTGAAATGACCTCCACCAGTTCGCTTGGCAGCACGCGCATCATTCTGGTGTTTGATTTTGACCGCGATATCAACGGCGCCGCGCGCGACGTCCAGGCGGCCATTAACGCCGCGCAGAGCCTGTTGCCGAGCGGCATGCCGAGCCGCCCGACCTACCGCAAGGCCAACCCGTCCGATGCGCCGATCATGATCCTTACCCTGACCTCGGATATTTATAATCCCGGTCAGCTGTATGACTACGCCTCGACGCAGCTGGCGCAGAAGCTGTCGCAGATTGACGGCGTCGGCGATGTGACGGTCGGCGGCAGTTCGCTGCCGGCGGTGCGTGTGGACCTCAATCCGCAGGCGCTGTTTAATCAGGGGGTGTCGCTGGATGCGGTGCGCACCGCCATCAGTAACGCCAATCAGCGCCGCCCGCAGGGGGCAATTGATGATGTCAGCCAGCGCTGGCAGGTGCGTACCAACGACGAACTGCAGAGCGCGGCGGTCTATCAGCCGCTGATTGTGCACTACAACAACGGCGCGGCAGTGCGGCTGAGCGATGTCGCCACCGTGCAGGATTCGGTGCAGGACGTGCGTAACGCCGGGATGACCAACGGCAAGCCGGCGGTGCTGCTGGTGGTGCGTAAATCGCCGGAAGCCAACATCATTGATACGGTTGATCGTATTCGCGCAGAAATGCCGCTGCTGCATGACGTTATTCCGGCTGCCATCGACCTGCAGATTGCCCAGGATCGCTCCCCCACCATTCGCGCCTCGCTGCAGGAAGTTGAGCAGTCGCTGGTGATTGCCGTCGGGCTGGTGATTCTGGTGGTGTTCCTGTTTCTGCGCGACGGACGGGCTACGCTGATCCCCGCCGCCGCGGTGCCGGTGTCGCTGATCGGCACCTTCGCCGCCATGTATCTGTGCGGCTTCAGTCTGAACAATTTGTCGCTGATGGCGCTGACCATCGCCACCGGTTTCGTGGTAGATGACGCCATTGTGGTACTGGAAAACATCGCCCGTCACGTGGAAGCCGGCATGAAACCCCTGCAGGCGGCGCTGACCGGCGTGCGCGAAGTGGGCTTTACCGTGTTGTCGATGAGCCTGTCGCTGATTGCCGTCTTTCTGCCGCTGCTGATGATTGGCGGCCTGATTGGGCGTTTCTTCTCAGAGTTCGCCATTACGCTCTCCGTTGCCATTCTGATCTCGCTGTTTATCTCCATTACCCTGACGCCGATGATGTGTGCTTACCTGCTGAAATCGCAGCCCGCGCACACCCCGCCGCCGCCACGCGGGTTCAGCCGCCTGCTGCTGGCGCTGCAAAATGGCTATGCCCGTTCGCTCGGCTGGGTGCTGCAGCACGCCCGCTGGGTGCTGCTGCTGCTGCTCGGCACCGTGGGGCTGACCATCTGGCTGTTTATCACCATCCCGAAAACCTTTCTGCCGGAGCAGGATACCGGCCGGCTTAGCGGCTTTATCTCTGCCGACCAGAGCATTTCGTTTCAGGCGATGCGCGGCAAGCTGGAAGATTTCATGAACATCATCAAGGCCGACCCGGCAGTAGAGAATGTAACCGGCTTTACCGGCGGCTCGCGCACCAACAGTGGCATGATGTTTGTGTCGCTGAAACCGCTGTCAGAGCGTCATGAGAGCGCACAGCAGGTGATTGCCCGGCTGCGCACCAGGCTGGCAAACGAGCCGGGAGCGAATCTCTATCTCAACGCCGTACAGGACATTCGCGTCGGCGGTCGGGAATCTAACGCCAGCTACCAGTACAGCCTGCTGTCTGATAACCTGGCCGATCTGCGCGAATGGGAACCCAAAATCCGCCAGGCCTTTTCCGCCCTGCCGCAGCTGACTGACGTTAACTCCGATCAGCAGGATAACGGCAGTGAAATGGCGCTGACCTATGACCGGGAAAGCATGGCGCGTCTCGGCATTGATGTGTCTGCCGCCAATGCGCTGCTCAACAATGCCTTTGGTCAGCGCCAGATCTCCACAATTTATCAGCCGCTTAACCAGTACAAAGTGGTGATGGAAGTCGATCCGCGCTATACCCAGGATATCAGCGCGCTGGACCAGATGTTCGTCATTAACAGCGCGGGCAAAGCCATTCCGCTGAGCTGGTTTGCCCGCTGGCAGCCGGCCAATGCGCCGCTGGCAGTGAACCATCAGGGGTTATCCGCCGCCTCAACGATTTCGTTTAACCTGCCGGAAGGGGTCTCGCTGTCGCAGGCGTCTGAGGCAATCGACCGCACCATTACCGCGATTGGCGTGCCATCCAGCGTGCGCGGCAGCTTCGCCGGTACGGCGCAGGTGTTTCAGGATTCGCAATCCAACCAGCTCTACCTGATGCTGGCGGCCATTGCGGCAGTGTATATCGTGCTGGGTATTCTGTATGAAAGCTATGTGCACCCGCTGACCATTCTCTCTACCCTGCCCTCCGCCGGCGTAGGTGCGCTGCTGGCGCTGGAACTGTTCAGCACGCCGTTCAGCCTGATTGCGCTGATTGGGATTCTGCTGCTGATTGGCATCGTGAAAAAGAACGCCATCATGATGGTGGATTTTGCACTGGAGGCCGAGCGCAACGCTAACCTGACGCCACGTGAAGCGATTTTCCAGGCCTGCCAGCTGCGCTTCCGCCCGATTCTGATGACCACGCTGGCGGCGCTGTTTGGCGCACTGCCGCTGGTGCTGACCCGCGGCGACGGCGCCGAGCTGCGTCAGCCGCTGGGTATAACGATTGCCGGCGGGCTGGTGATGAGTCAGTTGCTGACGCTCTACACCACGCCGGTGGTTTATCTGATGATGGATAAGCTGCGCCGGCGTAAAAAGCAACCGGGGTTACTCACTGAGTCATAACGTCGCCGTTGCCCGGTGCCGCGCAGGTTGCCCTGCGCCAGCGCCGGCGGCAGCCGGTATGACCGCGTTAATACAGGATTGCCCATGAACCCGCAAACCGCCACGGTCCGCTGGCAGCTCTGGATTGTTGCCTTCGGCTTTTTTATGCAGACGCTGGATACCACCATCGTCAATACCGCCATCCCGTCTATGGCACAGGATCTGCACGTCAGTCCGCTGCATATGCACTCGGTGATTGTGTCGTATGTGCTCACCGTGGCGGTGATGCTGCCGCTCAGCGGCTGGCTGGCGGACCGCTTTGGCGTGCGCAACATCTTCTTCAGTGCCATTGTGCTGTTCAGTCTCGGCTCGCTGCTGTGCGCCCTCTCTGCCTCCCTTGATCAGCTGGTGCTGGCGCGCGTGGTACAGGGCATCGGCGGGGCGATGATGGTGCCGGTGGGCCGGCTTACGGTGATGAAAATCGTGCCGCGGGAGCAGTACATGTCGGCCATGACCTTTGTCACCCTGCCCGGCCAGATTGGGCCGCTGCTGGGCCCGGCGCTGGGTGGCGTGCTGGTGGAGTATGCCAGCTGGCACTGGATCTTTCTGATCAACATCCCGGTTGGCATTATCGGCGCGATCGCCACGCTGTTGCTGATGCCCAACTACACCCTGCAAACGCGACGCTTTGATTTCACAGGCTTTCTGCTGCTGGCGGCGGGCATGGCGACGCTCACGCTGGCGCTGGATGGTTCGCGCAGCGGCAGCCCGGCCTGGCTGCCCGCCCTGCTGGTGCTCACCGGCGTGCTGGCGCTGCTGTTTTATCTGCTGCATGGGCGCAACAACGACAACGCGCTGTTCAGCCTGAAACTGTTTGATAACCGTCTGTACGCGCTGGGCCTGCTGGGCAGTTTTACCGGCCGCATCGGCAGCGGCATGCTGCCGTTTATGACGCCGATTTTCCTGCAGGTCGGGCTGGGCTTTAGCCCGTTTCACGCCGGGCTGATGATGATCCCCATGGTGCTGGGCAATATGGGGATCAAGCGCATCGTGGTGCGTATCGTCAATCTGTTTGGCTACCGTAACGCGCTGACGGGCAGCACGCTGGCGCTGGCGCTGGTGGTGCTGCTGTTTCCGGCGGTCGCGCTGCTCGGCGGCCTCTGGCTGCTGCCGGCGGTACTGCTGCTGCAGGGAATGATTAACGCCATCCGTTTCTCCTCCATGAATACCCTGACGCTCAAGGCGCTGCCGGATGAGCTGGCCTCCAGCGGCAACAGCCTGCTGTCTATGATCATGCAGCTCTCCATGAGTATAGGGGTCACGGTTGCCGGCCTGCTGCTCGGGGCCTTCGGACACGGCGCCCTCACCGATGGCACCGATACCCGGCAAATCTTTATGTACACCTACCTATGCATGGCGCTGGTCATCGCGCTGCCCGCCCTGGTGTTCTGGCGCGTGCCCGGCGACGTCAGTAAAAATGTCGATCTCAGAAGCAGGAAAAAATCATGAAGCAGCCGCTCCGACTCGGCATCAGTGCCAAACTGTTTATGGCAATCTTTTCAACCTGCATGCTGGTGATCATCACCATGCACTGGGGCGTGCGTCTGAGCTTTGAACACGGCTTTGTGGATTACATTAAAAAAGGCAACGAACAGCGGCTGACACTGCTGAGCGATGCGCTGGCCGATCAGTATGAACAGCACGGCAGCTGGGATTTTTTGCGCCACAACGACCGTCTGATTTTCACCATTCTGCGCTCGCTGGAGCAAAATCCCGGCAGCAACAATCAGCTCCCGCCGCACGGCTGGCGCACCCAGTTCTGGATTATCGATCAGCAGTACAAGGTGCTGTCCGGGCCGCGCGCGCCGGTGCCGCCGGAGGGATCGCGGCGCAGCATCACCACCAGCAACGGCAAGGTGGTGGGCTGGGTCATCGCCTCCCCGGCCGAGCGGCTGACGCGCAGCACCGATATCAACTTTGATCGCCAGCAGCGGCAAACCAACTGGATGATCGTCGGCCTCACCACGCTGCTGGCGGCGCTGGTCACCTGGCTGCTGGCGCGCGGGCTGCTGGCCCCGGTCAAACGACTGGTAGACGGCACCCACCAGCTGGCGGCGGGCAAATTTGCCACGCGGGTGGAGGTGGGCAGCAGCGATGAGATCGGCCAGCTGGCGCGCGACTTCAACCAGCTTGCCCGATCGCTGGAAAAAAACGAAAGCAACCGTCGCGCCTTTATGGCGGATATCTCCCACGAGCTGCGTACGCCACTGGCGATCCTGCGCGGCGAGCTGGAAGCGATGCAGGATGGCGTCCGCCGGCTGACGCCGGAAGCCATTACGTCCCTGCAGAGTGAAGTCGTGGTGCTGACCAAACTGGTTGAGGATTTACATCAGCTGTCGCTCTCCGATGCCGGTGCCCTCGCCTACCGCAAGCAGCCGCTCGATCTGGTGAACCTGCTGGAAGTGGTGGCCGGCAGCTTCGGCGCGCGCTATCGCAGCCGCGATCTGACGCTCAGCCTGGCGCTGCCGGCGGCGGCCAGCAGCTTTGGCGATCCGGACCGGCTGATGCAGCTGTTTACCAATCTGCTGGAGAATAGCCTGCGCTACACCGATGCCGGTGGCACGGTGCGCGTCAGCATGCAGCAGTCGGGCGAACAGTGGCAGCTGCATTTTGCCGACAGTGCGCCCGGGGTGGAGGGTGAACAGCAGGCCCGGCTGTTTGAGCGTTTTTTCCGCGCAGAAAGCTCGCGTAACCGCGCCAGCGGCGGCTCCGGTCTGGGACTGGCGATCTGCAAAAATATTGTCGAAGCGCACGGCGGCACGATTTCTGCGGCGCACTCTGATTTAGGTGGTCTGCAAATCACGCTAAACTTGCCGTATGTTCCTCACCAGACATCTCTATGAATACGGAAAAAAGCGATCCCCTGATTCTTGTGGTTGAAGACGAACCCAAACTGGCCCAGCTGATGATCGACTATCTGCAGGCTTCCAACTATCGTACGCACCACATTGCCGACGGCAACGCGGTGCTGGAATACATTCAGCATACGCCGCCCGATTTAATGCTGCTGGATCTGATGCTGCCCGGCCGCGACGGCTTAACCCTGTGCCGCGAGATTCGCCGCGTCTCTGAGCTGCCGATCATTATGGTCACCGCGCGCACCGAAGAGATCGATCGCCTGCTGGGGCTGGAGATCGGTGCCGATGATTACATCTGTAAACCGTTCAGCCCGCGCGAGGTGGTGGCGCGGGTGAAAACCATTCTGCGCCGGGTGAAAAAATCACCAGAGGAGGTGCAGCAGAGCTCGCCGCTGCTGATTGATGAGGGGCGTTTCCACGCCAGCTGGCGCGATCAGCCGCTGGAGCTGACGCCGGCAGAATTCCGGCTGCTGAAAACGCTGGCGCTGGAGCCGGGTAAGGTGTTTTCACGCGAGCAGCTGCTGAACCATCTCTATGACGATTACCGCGTCGTGACCGATCGTACCATCGACAGCCACATCAAAAATCTGCGGCGCAAACTGGAGGCGCTGGATGCCGATCAGCCGTTTATCCGCGCCGTCTATGGCATGGGCTATCGCTGGGAAGCGGATCTCTGCCGCCTGTTGTAGCCGCCGGCATTGATCCCGATCAATTTACTTCGCCAGCCAGCCTGCCTACAATTCCCCACCTTTTGCAGGGCCGCGCGCGCGGCCGCTGCTCCGGCCATCGCCGATGGCCTGCTGACCTGATATCAGTGAGATCTCTATGTTCAAACCCGAGCTGCTCTCTCCGGCGGGAACGCTGAAAAATATGCGTTACGCCTTTGCCTACGGCGCCGATGCGGTTTACGCCGGCCAGCCGCGCTACAGCCTGCGCGTGCGTAATAACGAATTTACCCATGAAAACCTGGCGAAGGGCATCGCGGAAGCCCATGCACTGGGTAAAAAATTCTACGTGGTGGTGAACATTGCGCCGCATAACGCCAAGCTGAAAACCTTTATTCGCGATTTGACCCCGGTGGTGGCCATGCAGCCGGATGCGCTCATCATGTCCGATCCGGGTCTGATTATGCTGGTACGCGAGGCGTTTCCTGCCATGCCGATCCACCTTTCCGTGCAGGCCAATGCCGTTAACTGGGCAACGGTGAAGTTCTGGCAGCAGCAGGGGCTGACGCGGGTGATCCTGTCACGCGAATTGTCACTGGAAGAGATTGCAGAGATTCGCGCGCAGGTGCCGGCGATGGAGCTGGAAATTTTCGTGCACGGTGCGCTGTGCATGGCTTACTCCGGACGCTGCCTGCTCTCGGGCTACCTGAACAAACGCGATCCCAATCAGGGCACCTGCACCAACGCCTGCCGCTGGGAATACAAGGTGCAGGAAGGCCGTCAGGATGAGATCGGTAATATCACCGGCTTCCATGAGCCGGTTGCAGTACAGCCCGCGACGCTGGGCGCTGGCGCCCCCACTGACCGCGTCTTCCTGCTGGAAGAAAAGATGAAACCGGGTGAAGTGATGAGCGCGTTTGAAGACGAGCACGGCACCTACATCATGAACTCTAAGGATCTGCGCGCGGTGGCGCATGTCGAACGGCTGAGCCAGATGGGCGTGCATTCGCTGAAGATCGAAGGCCGCACCAAATCCTTCTACTATTGCGCGCGTACTGCTCAGGTTTATCGCCGCGCCATTGACGATGCAGCCGCCGGCAAACCCTTTGATACCAGCCTGCTGGCAACGCTGGAAGGCCTGGCGCACCGCGGTTATACCGAAGGCTTTCTGCGCCGCCATACCCATGACAGCTACCAGAACTACGAGCAGGGTTTCTCGGTCTCGGATCGCCAGCAGTTTGTCGGCGAGTTCACCGGTGAGCGGCGTGGCGACCAGGCGCGGGTGGCGGTTAAAAATAAGTTTATCACCGGCGACTCGGTGGAGATCATGACGCCGCAGGGCAATCTGCACTGCACGCTAGAAGCGATGCAGAACGATCAGGGTGCCGCAGTGACGGTGGCACCCGGCGACGGGCATCACGTGTGGATCGCCGTGCCACAGAACGTCGATCTGGCTTTTGCCCTGCTGCTGCGTAACTTCCCGGAGGGTCACACTACCTGCGATCCACACGGCAAAAATCGCACAGAATGAAAAGAAAACGGCGAAGTTAGAACAGGATCACAGACCGCCGCCGCGCCGCGCCTTAGAATCGCGCCTGCTGCTAATGAGTAACAACAAACGGCAGGTCGTACCAGGAACCACCTCATTCACCCGCCCGGCTCCCCCGTGCGGGTTTTCTTTTTTCATCGCCCGCCGATAAAGTTCCCGCCGCAGCTATGCTATAACCTCAGCAGTCTCTCATTGATCAAGGAACGGATAATGCAAAACACCCCCCTCACCTTACTGATCCTGAACGGGAAAGGCGCAGGCAATGAAGAGTTGCGTGCAGCGGTGACCACACTGCGCGAAGAAGGCTTTGACGTGGCAGTACGTGTGACCTGGGAGAAAGGCGACGGCGAACGCTACGTGCAGGAAGCGGTTGCCCTGCAGGCCACCACGGTGGTGGCCGGTGGCGGTGACGGCACTATCAATGAGATTGCCACCGCGCTGGCCGCGCTGCCGGCCGGGCAGCGTCCGGTGCTGGGCATTTTGCCGCTGGGCACCGCCAATGATTTTGCCACCAGCGTCGGTATCCCGGCGGAGATGGAGCCGGCGCTGCGGCTCGCCATTGTCGGCAAGCAGACCGCTATCGATCTCGCCTGCGTGAACGGCGATCGCTATTTCATCAATATGGCGACCGGCGGCTTCGGGACACGCATTACCACAGAAACGCCGGAGAAGCTGAAGTCTGCCCTTGGCGGCGTCTCTTATTTCATTCACGGTTTGATGCGTGTGGATGCCCTGAAGCCGGACAGCTGTGAAATCAGCGGACCGGATTTTCACTGGCAGGGCGATGCGCTGGTAATCGGTATCGGCAATGGTCGTCAGGCAGGCGGCGGGCAGAAGCTGTGCCCGGAGGCGCTGATCAATGACGGCCAGCTGAACCTGAGCATCGTTACGGCACAGGAGCTGTTACCTACCCTGCTGCATTCGCTGACGCGTGACGATGAGAATCCCAATATTGTCTCCGCGCAGCTGACCTCGCTGGCGATCCGTTCCCCTAACGAGATGACCTTTAATCTGGACGGCGAGCCGCTGACCGGCAGTGAATTCACCATTGAAGTGATGCCAGGCGCACTGAATTGCCGCCTGCCGCCGCAGTGTGCGCTGCTGGCGTAATCGCGGTTACCGGGTGCAGCTGCACCCGGTGAATGTCTGCACGGCTGGCGCAGCTTATACTTTCATCCAGCGGCGCTCCGCCGCAGAGATCGCCACGGCTTCCAGCACCTTCTGCACCTGCAACCCTTCGGCAAAATCGGGCCACATGCGATCGCCTGCCGCAATACCGTTAATCAAATCGCGCACTTCGACGGTTTTCTGGTCGTTAAAGCCGATGCCATGCCCGGCGGAGACGCAAAAACTGGCATAGTCCGGATGCGCCGGGCCGGTAAGGATGGTTTTAAACCCCTGACGTCCGGCGGGATCGTCGTGCAGGTAGAGCGCCAGTTCCGCCATGCGCTCCTGGGTATAGCGCAGTGTTCCTTTGGTGCCGGTTACCACGTAGGTCAGCCCCATCTTACTGCCGCAGGCGATGCGTGAGGTTTCAAACACGCCGTGCGCGCCGTTTTTAAAACGCAGCAGTGCGCTGGCCTGGTCCTCGTTTTCCACCGGCAACATGCGCGTGGCGTCGTGCGGATCGGGACGCTGCTTAATCACCGTCATCATATCGCCGCTGACCTCCTCAATATCGCCGACCAGATAGTGCGCCATATTGACAATATGCGCGGCGAGATCACCGAGCGCGCCCAGTCCGGCCAACGCTTTCTGACAGTGCCAGTCAAGCGGGGTCTCCGGCCGGGCCAGGTAATCTTCGTTGTGGGTGCCATAAAAATGCACCACGTCGCCAATCTCGCCGCGCGCAATGATCTCCCGCGCCAGCTGGCTGGTCGGGTTTTTCATGTAGTTGAATCCGACCAGCGTTTTTACGCCCGCCTGCTTTGCAGCCTGCACCATCTCTTCCGCATCGGCAACCGACAGCGACAGCGGCTTCTCCGAGTAGACGTGTTTACCGTGGCGAATCGCTTCCAGCGCCATCTCCTTGTGCAGAAAGTTAGGCGCGCAGATATCCACCACGTCAATATTCGGGTCGCGCACCAGTTCGCGCCAGTCGCCGGTCGCGCGGGCAAAGCCGAAGGCGGCAGCCTGCTTCGCCGCCAGCGCCGGGTTCACCTCTGCCAGCATTTCGCGCACGATCTCGCCCTTCAGCGCAAACACCGTCGGTGCCTGTGCGTAAGCAATCGCGTGACAACGCCCAATATATCCACTGCCAATCATACCGATTCTGACTTTGTTCATGCTGCACCTGAAATTCATGGGAGGGGTTTTGGCGAAATATATGTTTCGTTTTTTGCGGCGACAACGGTGAAATGAAATATCTGTGATCATACATGCGAGGTATCTGACAAAACCGACAAATCAGAATGTAATTTTGCATAGCGTTGGTGATAACCATCACAACTGAGTGCGGGAAATGCGGCACGCAGTGCGCGCTGCAGTGAAATCGCTGCATTATTCAGCAGTCAGAAAAATTTGTGAAAAAGGGCTTTGACAAGCCCCGGCCACCCCGATAATATGCGCCCCGTTCCAAACAATTCCTCTGTAGTTCAGTCGGTAGAACGGCGGACTGTTAATCCGTATGTCACTGGTTCGAGTCCAGTCAGAGGAGCCAGATTCAGAAAAGCCCGCTCAGGGAAAACCGAGCGGGCTTTTTGCTTTTCTGCGCTGCGTTCCCTCTTTCAGCCTGATGCTTTGCGCTGCCCCGCCCGGCGCGGAAAGTGGAAATCCGCCAGGCAGTTGCGTACAGTCACTCACGAAACACTGGCCCTGTTTTAGCCAGGCGTTCATTTTTCCGTATTTATCATCCTGTATCGTGTTCTGTTTTCATCTGCACCGGGGATATCACCATGAAAATGTCACTCCGCAGCGCCACGCTGGCGCTGGCTATCGGCAGCTTTTCCGCCACCGCCGCTGAGATACCGGCTGACGCCACGCCAGGCGAGTTGATCAATCTGCGTCTCGGCTGGATGAAAGATGTCGCGGGCTATAAAGCGCAGCATCATCAGCCGATTGAGGATCTCAGTCAGGAACACAAGGTGCTGGAAAAAGCGCTTGGGGAGGCGCGCCAGCTGGGGCTGGACAGCCGCACGGTGCAGCCGTTTATTCAGGCGCAGATGGACGTGGCAAAAGCCGTGCAGTATCGCTACCGGGCCGACTGGCTGGCCGTGCCGGAAAAAGATTGGCAGCCGCGCCCGCTGGAGGTGGTCAGGCAACAGATTGGGGCTTACAGCGACGCGATTCTGCGCAGCGTTTCGCTGCGGCTGAAACAGGGTACGCCTGTCAGCCAGCGGGAAGAAGCGGCCTTTATGCAGGCGATCCAGCAACCGCACGTCACCCCGCAGGACAAGGCGTTACTGTGGCACACACTCAGCGCGATCACTCTGACGCGCCCGTGAAAGCACTGCCGGCCGTGGCAGCCACTCCGGCGGCTGCGGCCGGAAACATCCTGCCCGCCTCTGACCTGCCGCCAGCGCAACCCGTCGCGCACGCCTCTGTGATTGCCTTCACAACTCCTGCATGCAGACTTGTATGGTAGTATTATTGCGCGTAGTTTTTCACCATGATTTTCGCTGATATGCGGCGCAAACCGCCGCCAGCCTTCAGGAGCTGATGATGAAAAGTGTGGTGATTGAACAACCGGGTGAGCTGGTGCTGGCCGACCGTCCGCTTCCGCAGCCGGCAGCGGGTGAGGTGCGGATTAAGGTACATTACGCCAGCATCTGCGGTTCCGATGTGCATATCTGGCGGGGCCACAATCCGTTTGCCCGCTATCCGCGCGTCATTGGTCATGAGTTTTTTGGCGTCATTGATGCCGTCGGGCCGGATACGGATGCCCGCCGGCTTGGCCAGCGCGTCGCGGTTGATCCGGTGGTCAGCTGCGGCCACTGCTATCCCTGCCGCGTGGGCCGTCCGAACGTCTGCCAGACGCTGCAGGTGATTGGCGTGCACCGCGACGGCGGCTTCAGCGAATACGCGCTTGCGCCGGCGGCCAATGCGCATCCACTGCCGCCTTCGGTACCGGATAAACTCGCCAGCCTGGTGGAGCCCTTCACCATTGCGGCAAACATCACCGCGTTTCTGCAGCCGCAGCCGCAGGATGTGGCGCTGATTTACGGTGCCGGCCCGATGGGGCTGACCGCGATCCAGGTGCTGAAAGGCGTTTACGGCGTGCAGCAGGTGCTGGTGGTGGATCGGCTGCCGGAGCGACTGACGCTGGCGCAGGAAAACGGGGCCGATCGCGTCTTTAATAACAGTGAGATCGCGCTGGCCGCCCAGCTGGAAGGCGTACAGCCAACGCTTATCATTGACGCCGCCTGCCATCCGGCCATTCTCGCCGAGGCAGCGGCGCTTGCCTCTCCGGCTGCCCGCATTGGTCTGCTCGGCTTTTCCGGCGAGCCCTGCAGCATCACGCAGCAGGCGCTGACCAGTAAAGAGCTGTCGCTGTTTACCTCACGCCTGAACAGTCATCGATTCCCGCAGGTGATCGCGTGGATGGAACAGGGGCTGATTCAGCCGCAGAAACTGGTGACGCACTTTTTCCCGCTGGCGGAAACGGCGCGCGCCATGACGCTGTTTGAACAGGATCCGCGCACCTGCTGCAAAGTGATGCTGCAGATGGCGTAACCGCTTTGCCACACCAGGTGTTTCCCCCGACCGGTACGTACCCGCCGGCCATGACAATAATTCCCTGCAGCATGACAGGGAAAACGGAGTCGGAGTTGCTATGTTGAAGAACCTGCGCTGGACCCTCGTACTGCTGTTGTTCCTGGTTTATATGATCAACTACCTCGATCGTATTGCCCTCTCGCTCACCGTGCCGCTGGTGGAAAAAGACCTGATGATCAATGCCGAGCAGTTCGGCATGATTTTCGGCAGCTTTTTCTTTGGCTATGCGGTGTTTAACTTTATTGGCGGCCTTGCCACCGACAAATTCGGCCCGACCCTCGTGCTGGGCACGGCGGTGGGCCTGTGGTCCCTGTTCTGTGGCATGACCGCGCTGGCCACCGGCTTCTGGTCAATGATGATCCTGCGCGTATTATTTGGCATGGCGGAAGGCCCGATCTGCGCCTCCGCCAACAAAGCGATTAACGGCTGGTTCCCGAAAAAACAGGCCGCCACCGCTATGGGTCTGCTCAGCGCCGGGTCACCGCTGGGTGGCGCGGTTGCCGGACCGATTGTAGGTTATCTGGCGCTGTCATTCGGCTGGCGTCCGGCGTTTGTGGTGATCTGCCTGATTGGACTGGTGTGGATGGGCCTCTGGTTCTTCTTTGCGGCGGATAACCCGGCTAAAAGCAAACGCATATCGCCGCAGGAGCGGGCGCAGGTGCAGGCGCTGAAAGCGGAAGAGCCGGCTGAGGTGAGTAATACCCGCACGCACGCGCACGGCATGGGGAGCTATCTGCGTCAGCCGATAATCCTCGTCACGGCATTCGCCTTCTTCTGTTACAACTATATTCTGTTCTTTTTCCTGAGCTGGTTCCCGGCTTATCTGGTGCAGGCGCACGGCCTGGATATCAAAGCCATGAGCATCACCACCATGATCCCGTGGATCGTCGGCTTTATCGGCCTGGCGCTGGGCGGCTGGATTTCAGACAAAATTTTTCAGGTTACCGGCAGACTGCTGCTGTCGCGCAAGATTGTGCTGGTGGTTTCGCTGCTGGCGGCGGCGGTGTGCGTGGCGCTGGCGGGCACCATTAAAGAGGTCAATTCGGCGGTCATCATGATGTCGATCTCTATCTTCTTCCTCTATATCACCGGCGCAATTTACTGGGCAATTATTCAGGATGTGGTGCATCCGAGCCGCGTCGGCAGTATCAGCGGATTCATCCACCTGACGGGTAGCCTGTCGGGCATCATCGGCCCGATTGTCACTGGCTTTATCGTGCAGCACACCGGCAAATTTGACAGCGCGTTCGTGCTGGCGGGTGGCGTCGCCGCACTGGGCGCGCTGCTGGTGCTGTTTGTGATTCGCAGTCCGAAGTCGGGCGATACCCCGGTTTCTGTTTAATCCACTGACCGACCGGGCGTACGCCGCCCGGTCTGCTGAAAGGAATAGCCATGTTAGAACCCGATCGCCTGCCGGCCGACGTGCAGCAGCCCGCTTATGACCGCCGCAGCCTGACTACCCGCATGGTGCATATCGGCTTTGGTGCTTTTCATCGCGCCCATCAGGCGCTGGCGGCCGATCGCCTGGCCGCACAGGGCAGCGACTGGGGCTACTGTGAGGTCAACCTTAACAGCGGCGCGCTGATCAGCGCGCTGCGCCAGCAGGACCATCTCTATACCCTGACGGAAATGGCCGACGACCACCTGCAAACGCGCGTGATTGGCGTGATTACTCAGGCGCTGCATGCGCGCAGCGACGGCAGCGCGGCAGTGACAGAGGCCATGTGTCAGCCAGACGTAGCCATTGTTTCGCTGACGGTAACGGAAAAAGGCTACTGCGCGCTGCCGTCGAGCGGGCAGCTGGATTGGGACCATCCGGATATCGTGCACGACCTGGCGCATCCGCAGACGCCACGCTCGCTGCCCGGCCTGATTCTGGCCGCGATTGCGCGTCGTCGCGAGCGCCAGCTGCCGCCGTTCAGCGTGATGTCATGCGATAACATGCCGGAGAATGGCCAGGTCACGCGCAACGTAGTGACGCAGCTGGCACAGCGCAGCAACCCGGCGCTGGCGGAGTACATTCAGACGCACCTGACCTTCCCTTCAACCATGGTGGATCGCATTGTGCCGGCCATGACCGACGAGGCGTTTACCCGCCTGGCGGCGCGCCTCGGCAGCCACGATCCGGTTGCGGTTGAAGCGGAGCCGTTTTTCCAGTGGGTGATTGAAGACAACTTTGTGAAGGGTCGCCCGGCCTGGGAAAACGCGGGCGCGGAGCTGGTCAGCGACGTGCTGCCGTTTGAAGAGATGAAACTGCGCATGCTGAACGGCAGTCACTCGTTTCTGGCGTATCTGGGCTATCTGGCCGGTTATACACATATCAGCGACTGCATGGCTGACGCCCATTTTCGGGCCGCCGCCCGCCGGCTGATGCTGCAGGATCAGGCGCCCACCCTGCGTATCCAGGGTGTCGATCGGGTAGCTTATGCCGATGCGCTGCTGGCACGTTATCAGAACCGCGCCATTCAACACCGCATCGCTCAAATCGCCATGGACGGCACGCAAAAGCTGCCGCAGCGTCTGCTGGACAGCGTGCGCTGGCATCTGCGCAACGGCACGCCGTGCGATTTTCTGCTGCTGGGTGTGGCAGGCTGGATGCGCTTTATCAGCGGTGTGGATGAACAGGGCGCGCCGATTACCGTGCGCGATCCGCTGAGCGCGCAGCTGGCAGGCATTGTCGCGAACAGCGAGGATGGCGCACAGCGCGTTGCCGCACTGCTGCGACTGCAGACGGTGTTCGGCGACGACCTGCGCTATCACACCGCCTTTGTCTCGCGGCTGACCGAACTCTATCAGCAACTGCGCACCGCCGGCGCGCGCGCCACGGTCCAGGCCCTTGTCACAGAAGGGTCAGGCGGTTGCACAAATGTGTAGCGCGGACGCAGCGTGCTGATTAGACTGAGCCTTTCTCATCGGGCTGGTCAGCGCCAGCCGTAATACGGATATTGCTGCATGTCGATTGCCTATACCATCACCACCAGCGAACCGGTGAATCAGCAGATTTACCGCTACCTGCGCAAGGACATCGTGACCTGCGTCATCCATCCGGGCTCACTGCTTTCAGAGAAAGAAGTGTCTGCGCGCTTCAACGTTTCGCGTCAGCCGGTACGCGAGGCGTTTATTAAGCTGGCGGAAGCCGGTCTGGTGCAGGTATTGCCACAGCGGGGCACGTTTGTGCGCAAAATCTCAGCGCAGCGCGTGGCTGACGGACGCTTTATCCGCGAAGCGGTGGAGATTGCCGTAGTGCGCCGCGCCGCGCTGGAGATCGGGCCCGCGGGTTTAATGGCGCTGGAGCACAATCTGCAGTTGCAGCGTCTGGCCGCCGAACGCCATGACAGCCAGGCCTTTCTGGCGCTGGATGATGAGTTTCACCGCCTGATCGCCGAAGGCATCGACTGCCTGCTGGCGTGGGAGACGGTAGAAAACATCAAAGCGACACTGGATCGCGTGCGCTTTCTGACGCTGAGCGAAGTGTCACCCCCGGAAAACCTGATCCAGCAGCATGAAGAGATTTATCAGGCGCTGAAAGCGCAGGATGCCGACGGTGCGGAAGCGGCGATGCGGCGACATCTGCAGGAGATGATCCTGACCATCACGCCGATTGCTGAGCGCAACAGCGCCTGGTTTGAGGGGCTGTAACGCGCCGCGCCCTGCTCTGCCGGACAGCTGCGAACGCTGCCCGGCCTGCAGCGCAGCGGGCGCGTTACGCGTTTTGACCTCCGCCCGCGCCACAGCCCTGTCCGCCTTGCGGCAGCAGCGCTACCACCAGCGGTGAAAGTGGTGCACCGGTCCGATACCTTTCCCGACCTCCAGCGAATCCGCCTGCAGCAGCGCGCCCTGCAGCCAGGCTTTGGCCTCTTCCACCGTGGCGGCCCAGTCGCTGTGGCGCGGTCGCAGCGCAGCCAGCGCCGCCGACAGCGAGCAGCCGGTGCCGTGCGTGTGCCGGGTATTGACGCGCGGCGCGGTGAAGCGCTGGCGGCCGGCGCGGGTGATCAGCCAGTCCGGGCTCTCACTGTGCTGCAGATGGCCGCCTTTCATCAGCACCGCCTCGCAGCCCAGATCCAGCAATGCAGCGCCCTGCTGCAGCATGCTCTTTTCATCCTGCGCCACGGCACACCCCAGCAGCGCGGCGGCTTCCGGCAGATTCGGCGTGATCAGCGACACCTGCGGCAGCAGCCGTTCGCGGATAGCGGCAACCGCCTCCGGTGCCAGCAGCGCATCGCCGCTTTTAGCAATCATGACCGTATCCAGCACCACAAACGGCAAACGGGCGCGATTCAGCTTCTCCGCCACCACCTCCACCACCGCCGTTTCCGCCAGCATGCCAATTTTCGCCGCATCAATGCGCACGTCGTCCAGCACGGAATCCAGCTGAGCCCCGACAAATTCCGGCGCAATGCGATACACCGACTGCACGCCGCAGGTGTTTTGCGCCACCAGCGCGGTGATGACGCTGGTGCCGTACGCACCCAGCGCGGAGAAGGCTTTGAGATCGGCCTGGATCCCGGCACCGCCGCTGGGATCGGTGCCGGCAATGGTCAGCGCGTTGATCCGTTTCATACTGCTACCTCCAGCGTCCACAGCGCGTCGATAAAGGCCGCAACAAAGCTGCCCGGCCCGGCCACGCTGCGAGCCGCCTGTTCGCCGGCCAGCGCCATCACGCCACAGGCGGCGGCGATATGCTGCAGCCTGTCGCCCGGCAGGCTGGCAAAGGCGGCGACCACAGCCGATAGCGCACAGCCGGTGCCCACCACGCGCGTCATCAGCGGACTGCCGCCTGGAATAGCCAGCATCCGGCTGCCGTCGGTGACGTAATCCACTTCACCGGTTACCGCGACAAGGGTGCGGTAACGCTGCGCCAGCGCCGCGGCGGCATCGAGTGCGGCATCCGCCTGGTGCACGCTGTCCACCCCGCGCCCGCCAGCCGACTGCTGTGCCAGCGCCAGAATCTCTGAGGCGTTACCGCGAATGGCGGCGGGCTGCAGCGGCAGCAGCTGCTGGCAGAATTCCGTGCGCAATGTCAGCGCGCCCACGGCGACCGGGTCCAGTGTCCACGGCTTGCCGGCCTGCTGCGCCGCCTTTACGGCGGTCAGCATCGCTGCGCTGCGCTCCCGCGTCAGGGTGCCGACATTGATCACCAGCGCATCGGCAAAGCCGGCAAATTGCGCCGCTTCCTGCGCATCAATCACCATTGCGGGTGAGGCGCGCAGCGCCAGCAGCACATTCGCGGTAAAGGTTTGTACCACATCGTTGGTCATGCAGTGCACCAGCGGTGCCTGCTGACGCAGCAGCAGCAGTGAGTGCGCAAGCTGCGCGGAGGAGAGAAGGTCAGGCTGTGTCATAACGCTCCTAACCGGCGATCAAGAAGGCGAATGCGGTCAGGCATCTGACTTCCCTACGCTGGCATTATCCAGATCAGGTAATACGGGTTTTTCTCAGCCTTCACAAAGAAGGGCACCCCGAGTCATGCACGCAATGCGCGCGCGTCACCAGCATAATCGCAGCGAATCGGCTTGTAAATCATGTGGGTGCTGGCCAGAAAGCGGGCGCAGATCAGGTTGAAGCGTGCGCCGGAAATGCGTAAACCGCGGTGCCGATCAAAAAAGCCTGTCTGCGCAGAGGGGTCTCCGCAGCGCTATTGTGATTGAACAGGGGCAAAACCGGCTATTTTTTCCTCACCTGCTCTCGGTTTGATGCGCGTCAAACTGCGGCGCGGCAGAAAACGGCCTAATCCCTCTCCGGACATTCTTCACTGGCCTCACTGCTCCGGATATCTGCATGTTGTCAAAACTGTTTAGTCTGATTCCCCATGGCCACCGCTGGCATCGCATCAGGATTTCCCGCAAAGGCGCCCTGCGTCCCGGCAGCCGCGCCGGCCTTGCCACGCACATCACCGCACGCTGCCAGCGTTGCGGGGCGCGGATAGAGAAAATCTATTATCGCGATATCAGTGATGCGCAGGCGCGGCGCTGGCTGGGATAAAAAAAAGCCCCGCAACACAGGTTGCGGGGCGGTTGCGTGGCTATCGCAAAATCTTATTCAGCCGGTTGCGTGCGGATCAGGTAATCAAAGGCGCTGAGTGACGCTTTCGCTCCTTCACCGCTGGCAATGATGATCTGCTTGTACGGCACGGTGGTGCAGTCACCGGCCGCGAACACCCCTTTCAGGCTGGTTTCGCATTTTGCATCGATGATGATCTCACCCATGCGGTTGCGCTCCACTGCCCCTTCAAGGAAGCCGGTATTCGGCAGCAGACCAATCTGCACGAAAATGCCGCTGAGGGCAAGGTCGTGGCTGGTCTGCGTGGTGCGATCAATATAGCTCAGGCCGGTGACTTTGCTGCCGTCGCCTTTTACTTCCGTGGTCTGCGCATTCAGAATCACATCTACGTTTTTCAGGCTGCGCAGCTTATCCTGCAGCACTTTGTCGGCGCGCATTTCACCTGCGAACTCCAGCAGCGTAACGTGCTCGACAATCCCGGCCAGGTCGATAGCAGCTTCAACGCCGGAGTTACCGCCGCCGATGACAGCGGTGCGCTTGCCTTTAAACAGCGGGCCATCGCAGTGCGGGCAGTAGGTTACGCCTTTGGTGCGATACTGCTCCTCACCCGGTACGCCCATGTTGCGCCAGCGTGCTCCGGTGGCAATGATGATGCTGCGTGATTTCAGCACCGCGCCAGAGGCGGTTTCAATGGCGTGCAGGCCGCCCTCTTTCGCCGCAGGAATCAGCTTGATGGCGCTCTGGGTATCAATCACGTCCACATCGTAGTCGTCGACGTGTGCGCGCAGTGAACCTGCCAGTTTCGCCCCTTCGGTTTTCGGCACCGAAATGTAGTTTTCAATGTCTACGGTATCCAGCACCTGGCCGCCGAAGCGTTCGCCCATCAGGCCGGTACGGATGCCTTTACGCGCAGAATAAATGGCTGCCGCTGCACCTGCCGGGCCGCTGCCGACAATCAGCACGTCGTAAGCGGCACGCTTGTTCAGCTCTTCCGCGGCGCGCTTATCCGCATTGGTGTCAACCTTGCCGACAATTTCTGCCAGGCTCATGCGGCCCTGACCAAACTCGTTGCCATTCAGGTACACCGCCGGCACGCCCATAACATTGCGCTCGGTGATTTCATTCTGGAACATACCGCCGTCAATTGCCGTGTGGCTGATGCGCGGGTTCAGAATCGCCATCAGGTTCAGCGCCTGCACCACGTCCGGGCAGTTGTGGCAGGAGAGCGAATAATAGGTTTCAAAATGCAGGTCGGTATCCAGCGCCGCCACCTGATCCAGCAGGCTCTGCGCTTCTTTCGACGGATGCCCACCGGTCTGCAGCAGTGCCAGTACCAGTGAGGTAAATTCGTGGCCCATCGGCGAACCTGCAAAACGCGGGCCGCTGTGGCTGCCTGGGTTGGTGATCAGGAAAGAGGGTTTACGGACCGGGCGATCGTTCTCTTCACGGAAGCTGACTTTATCAGACAGGCTGGCGATATCCGTCAGCAGCGAACGGATCTCTGCGGATTTCGCACCATCATCCAGCGTGGCAATCAACTCAACCGGTTTTGTTAATTTCTCAAGGTAAGCCCTGAGCTGGGTTTTTAAGTTAGTGTCGAGCATAGTGAGTTCCTGTGAAGAAAATCGGGTGCCGCAGCACCCGATAGAAGAAAGATCGAAGGGCCTGAACAGACTTAGATTTTGCCAACCAGGTCCAGAGAAGGTGCCAGCGTTGCGTCGCCTTCTTTCCATTTAGCCGGGCAGACTTCACCTGGGTGAGACGCCACGTACTGAGCCGCTTTCACTTTGCGCAGCAGATCGGATGCGTCACGGCCAATGCCTTCTGCGGTGATCTCGATGGCCTGGATGATACCTTCCGGGTCAACGATGAAAGTACCGCGGTCAGCCAGACCTTCTGCTTCACGCATGATTTCGAAGTTACGGGTCAGTGCGCCAGTCGGGTCGCCGATCATCGCGTATTTGATTTTCGCGATGGTTTCAGAAGAACCGTGCCAGGCTTTGTGGGTAAAGTGCGTGTCAGTGGAAACGGAGTAGATGTCTACGCCCAGTTTCTGGAACTCTTCGTAGTGGTCTGCTACGTCACCCAGTTCAGTCGGGCAAACGAAGGTGAAGTCAGCCGGGTAGAAGAAGAAAACACTCCATTTACCTTCAACGTCTTTCTCGGTTACGTCGATAAATTCGCCGTTTTTGAATGCTGCGTTTTTAAACGGTTTGATTTTGGTATTAATGATAGACATGGTGACCTCCGTTAAAAGATGTGATGAAGGCTACATAATTTCCGGGCCAACTTCTAATATGCAGACGTTATCAATCAGATAATCAAAAGCTATCAAAAGCCTGAGGCCAGATATCATGCGGCTTGCCGCGGCATTCTACACATAAAACCCATGCCTGTGACAGGCTTTATCTTTTCGCCGCGCCGCTGCTACTTTTATAAACATTCATTCACCTTTGCCGGACGAAGGGTGAGACAACAGCCTGGCGCACGCCTTTCTCGTGCCCGGCCTGTCAGGCGCGGCGTGATATCACCGCGCTGCGTCATCGTCCCGCTTTTTACAATGGAGTCTGGTCGTGAAAATTCGTCCCTTTGAGGAAGCCGATCGCCCTTTTCTGCGCACGCTGTTCCTGGCTGCGCGCCGCCACAGCTGGACATGGCTGGATGGCGATGCGTGGCAGCTGGAGGATCTGGATGCGGTCATTCTCGGCGAGACGGTGCTGGTGGCCGAGCTGAACGGCCATCGTGCGGGCTTTGCCGGCCTGCTGGAAAACGATAATTTTCTGCACAGCCTGTATGTCGACCCGGCGTTTCAGGGTCAGGGCGTCGGTCGTGCGCTGCTGGCAGCGGTACAGCAGCGTTTTACCTCTACCGGTGCGCTGAAATGCCTGCTGAACAATGAAGCCGCCCTGGCCTTTTATGAAAACCAGGGCTGGCAGCGGGAAGCGCTGGGTGAAAGCGAACAGGGAAAATATGTGCTGATGCACTTCCCGCTGACGGCGCGCGCCAGCGGGAAATAGCGGCTTACAGCGCGCGGAAAGCGATGTCGCCCGGGATCACTTCGCCCTGCCAGTAAAGCTGCGCGGCCACGCGGCCAGCCAGCTGGCGATACAGTGCGGTAAATTCGCTATCCGGACGGCGGATAACCGTTGGCTCGCCGTCATCCAGATCTTCACGCAAATGGATATGCAGCGGCAGCTGAGCCAGCAGCCGCGTATGGTAATCCTGCGCCAGCTGCTGCGCGCCGCCGGTGCCGAAAATCGGCTCATGATGGCCGCATTCGCTGCAGATGTGCACGCTCATATTCTCCACCACGCCCAGCACCGGCACCTCGACTTTTTCAAACATCACGATGCCTTTACGCGCATCAATCAGCGCAATGTCCTGCGGCGTGGTCACGACCAGCGCACCGGTGACCGGCACGTTCTGCGCCAGCGTCAGCTGAATGTCGCCGGTGCCCGGCGGCATATCCAGAATCAGGTAGTCCAGTTCCGGCCACAGGGTTTCATTCAGCAGCTGCATCAGCGCCTTGCTGGCCATCGGGCCGCGCCACACCATCGCATTGTCATCGGTGACCAGATAGCCGATCGAGTTAGTCGCCAGGCCATGCGCCATGATCGGCGCCATGTGCGTGCCGTCCGGTGAGGTCGGGCGCTGTTTTTCCGTGCCCAGCATGTTAGGGATCGACGGCCCGTATATGTCGGCATCCAGAATGCCAACGCGGGCACCCTCAGCCACCAGCGCCAGCGCCATATTGACCGCCGTGCTGGACTTGCCCACGCCGCCTTTGCCGGAACTAACCGCAATGATGTTTTTCACGCCGCTGGCGCCGGGGTGGTTTTTCACGCGCTTCAGCGTGGCGATGTCGTGGCGCAGCCGCCAGTCGATAGCCCGCGCGCCGGTCAGGCGCAGCAGTTCGGCGCTGGTCTGCGCTTTCAGCGCTTCAAAGGCGCTGGCCCAGGCAAAAGGCATCTCCAGTTCAATATGCAGCGTCTCATCCAGCAGCGCGACGTGGCGCAGCGCTTTCAGGGTGGTCAGATTGTGATGCAGTGTCGGATGTTCAAAGCCACTCAGCACGCCGATAACCACGGCGCGCAACGCTTCAGGTGAATGCTGTTCGCGGGATTGTGCGGTCATCCCTACTCCTTATTTTGTCATGACGCCGGATTACGGCGGTGTGCTGTCAATCATATCAGACCGGCGTGAAAAGTGACGCGACTGTCCTGCTGTGTTTACGCCAGGAGGTCCTTCGGTTAACATCTAAGCCCGATTTTTCATTTACGGAAAGCTACGCAAATTATGACTCAAGTCGCTAAAAAATTACTGGTAACCTGCGCCCTGCCGTACGCAAACGGCTCTATCCATCTCGGTCACATGCTTGAACACATTCAGGCTGACGTGTGGGTGCGTTACCAGCGAATGCGTGGCAACCAGGTTTACTTTATCTGCGCGGATGATGCTCACGGCACGCCGATTATGCTGAAAGCCCAGCAGCTGGGCATCGCGCCGGAGCAGATGATTGCAGAGATGAAGCAGGAGCATGAAACGGATTTTGCCGGTTTCAACATCAGCTACGACAACTACCATTCGACGCACGGTGATGAAAACCGCGAACTGGCCGGGGTGATCTATACCCGTCTGAAAGAGAACGGCTTCATTAAAAACCGTACCATTTCGCAGCTCTACGATCCGGAAAAAGGCATGTTCCTGCCGGATCGCTTTGTTAAAGGCACCTGCCCGAAATGCAAATCTCCGGATCAGTACGGTGATAACTGTGAAGTGTGCGGCGCAACGTACAGCCCGACCGAGTTGATTGAGCCTAAATCCGTGGTGTCCGGTGCGACGCCGGAGATGCGTGATTCCGAACACTTCTTCTTTGATCTGCCTTCGTTCAGCGAGATGCTGCAGGCGTGGACCCGCTCCGGTGCGCTGCAGGAGCAGGTGGCCAATAAGATGCAGGAGTGGTTCGAAGCTGGCCTGCAGCAGTGGGATATCTCCCGCGATGCGCCGTACTTCGGCTTTGAGATCCCCGGTGCGCCTGGCAAATATTTTTATGTCTGGCTGGATGCGCCTATCGGCTATATGGGCTCGTTCAAAAACCTGTGCGACAAGCGCGGCGACATTGATTTCGACGAATTCTGGCACCAGGCGTCCACCACCGAGCTGTATCACTTTATCGGTAAAGATATCGTCTACTTCCACAGCCTGTTCTGGCCGGCCATGCTGGAAGGCAGCGGCTTCCGTAAGCCGACCAATCTGTTCGTGCACGGCTATGTGACGGTGAATGGCGCGAAGATGTCGAAATCGCGCGGCACCTTTATCAAAGCCAGCACCTGGCTGCAGCACCTCGATGCCGACAGCCTGCGCTATTACTATGCGGCCAAGCTCTCATCGCGTATCGACGATATCGACCTGAATCTGGAAGATTTTGTGCAGCGTGTGAACGCAGATATCGTGAACAAAGTGGTCAACCTGGCTTCCCGCAACGCCGGTTTTATTACCAAACGCTTCAACGGCAGACTGGCCAGCGAGCTGGCCGATCCGGCGCTGTACCAGACCTTTGTTGATGCCTCGGAGAAGATCGGTGAAGCCTGGGCAAGCCGCGAATATAACCGCGCGATCCGGGAAATCATGGCGCTGGCCGACCTTGCCAACCGCTATGTGGATGAGCAGGCTCCGTGGGTGGTGGCGAAGCAGGAAGGCCGCGATGCCGATCTGCAGGCCATCTGCTCGATGGGGATTAACCTGTTCCGCGTGCTGATGACCTGGCTGAAGCCGGTACTGCCTTCGCTGAGCGAGCGCGCTGAAGCCTTCCTGCAGTGTGAACTGAGCTGGGATGGCATCGCCCGGCCGCTGCTTGATCACAGCGTGGCACCGTTCAAAGCGCTGTATGGCCGTATTGAGATGAGCAAAGTTGAAGCGCTGATTGCGGCGTCGAAAGAGGATGCCGCCGCGGCTAGTGCGCCAGCGGTAAGCGGTCCGCTGGCCGATGCGCCGATTGGTGACACCATTACCATTGATGATTTTGCCAAAGTCGACATGCGTGTGGCGCTGATTGAGCAGGCGGAACTGGTGGAAGGCTCCGACAAGCTGCTGCGTCTGCAGCTGGATCTGGGCGGCGAGAAGCGTCAGATCTTCTCCGGTATTCGCGCGGCCTATCCGGATCCGTCGGTGCTGGTCGGCAGAATGACCATCATCGTGGCCAACCTGGCGCCGCGTAAGATGCGCTTTGGCCTCTCCGAAGGGATGGTGCTGTCTGCCGGCCCGGGTGGCAAAGATCTGTTTGTGCTTTCGGCAGACAGCGGCGCCCAGCCCGGGATGCCGGTGAAATAATGCTGCCGCGCCTGCGGTGCGCTTCTGCCGCAGGCCGGATGTCACTGTGAAACCGGCTTGTTAAGGTTAACCTAAGCCGCAACAGGCATTATGCCGCCACACGCAACGAAATGCGTTGTGTGCGGAGTCTAAAAATGGTTTCCCCTGATTGATTTAACCCGCACATCGCGGGTTTTTTTTCGTCCTGTTCACTGCCTGGCCTGATGCGCCCGCGCCGTTCCTGCCACCGGCGGTCGCGCACATCGCTTTATTCTCCGCGCGACCCTGCGCGACGCGCTGCGTCTGAATGTGATCGCTGGCACGCTTTGCGCTGAATGCGTATGATAAAGCCCGGTGAAAACAGGAGCCTGACATGCCCACCGTGTTATCTGCCTGCGGGCGCTATCTGCGCGCCTTTGCGATTATTTACGCCGCGCTCTATGCCGGTATCGGCCTTGCTGCGCTGCTGCCGTTTACCCTACCGGGCAGCATCATCGGCATGCTGCTGCTGTTTACGCTGCTGGCGCTGCAAATCCTGCCGGTGGCCTGGGTGAAACCGGGCTGTCATCTGCTGATTCGCTACATGGCGCTGCTGTTTGTGCCGATAAGCGTTGGCGTGATGAGCTATACCGATGTGCTTACCGCGCAGTTTGGCCCAATCGTGATCTCCTGTGTGGTCAGTACTTTTCTGGTTTTGCTGATTGTCGGGCTCAGCGCCGAGCACCTGCAGCGCCCGGAGGAGCCGCACGATGAGTGATATCTGGTGGTCTCTGCCGCTTACCGTGCTGGCCTATCTGCTGGCGCGCGCATTCGCCGCGCGCGTAAAACTGTCGATTATCAATCCGCTGCTGGTAGCGATGGCGATCATCATTCCCATTCTGCTGCTGACACACCTGCCCTACAGCCGCTATTTCGCCGGCAGCGCGCTGCTGAACCAGCTGCTGCAACCGGCAGTGGTGGCGCTGGCGCTGCCGCTGTATGAGCAGATGCATCAGATACGGGCACGCTGGAAAACCATCATCAGCGTCTGCTTTATCGGCAGCCTGACGGCGATGATCTCCGGCACGGCGATTGCCCTGTGGATGGGAGCGACGCCGCAAATCGCCGCCACCATTCTGCCCAAATCGGTGACAACACCCATTGCGATGGCGGTTTCCGGCTCGCTGCAGGGTATCCCGGCCATCAGCGCCATCTGCGTGCTGATTGCCGGCGTGCTCGGCGCGGTGTTTGGCCACCTGTTGCTTAACCTGTTTCACGTACGCAGTAAAGCCGCGCGCGGCCTGGCGATTGGGAATGCTTCGCACGCGCTCGGCACCGCACGTGCGGCGGAGATCGATTACCAGGAAGGCGCCTTCAGCTCGCTGGCGCTGGTGATCTGCGGCATCATTACCTCCCTGCTGGCGCCGTTTATTTTTCCTGTGCTGCTGCACTGGCTGGGCTGAAACTTGCGAGAGATCTCGCAAAGTTGAAACAAGGCAATCAGCTTGCATTGTCATAGCGACATGGATCACATATAAACCCTGAGGCGGCGCTTCGCCGCTCACGAGTTTATGAGGCCATCACATCATGCATGCACGATTCACATCCGCGTTTTCTGCCCTGCCTGCCACGCTGCAAACCGCATTACAGCCTTTACTGGATACCAGCGATTTTCATGGCGTCTTGCGCCCGCAGGATGTGGCGCAACTGAAGCAGGCCAGCGGGCTGGATGATGATGCGCTGGCGCTCGCGCTGCTGCCGGTTGCCGCCTGCTGCGCCGTCGCACCCGTTTCACGTTTTAACGTCGGGGCAATTGCGCGCGGCGTCAGCGGCCACTGGTATTTTGGTGCCAATATGGAGTTCTTACGGGTACCGATGCAGCAGACCGTGCACGCCGAGCAGAGCGCCATCACCCACGCGTGGCTGCGCGGAGAAACGCAGCTGGCTGCCATCACCGTTAACTACACGCCGTGCGGCCACTGCCGGCAATTTATGAATGAACTGAACAGCGGCACGGCGATCCGTATCAGCCTGCCCGGCCGTGCGGTGCAGACATTAGGGGATTATCTGCCGGATGCGTTTGGCCCGGCCGATCTCAACATCGCCGAGCGCCTGATGACGCCGGTGGATCACGGCTTCACGCTTGAGGGAGATGCGCTGCAGCAGGCGGCCATCGCGGCGGCAAACTGCAGCCATGCGCCTTACAGCCAGAGCTACAGCGGCGTAGCGCTGCAGAGCCGCAGCGGCCAGATCGTCAGTGGACGCTACGCAGAAAACGCCGCCTTTAACCCAGGCCTGCCCCCGCTGCAGGCGGCGCTGATTTTACTGAATATGCACAATCTTGCGCCGGAGGATATTCAGCGCGGCGTGCTGGCAGAAACTGAGCAGGCCATGCTCAGCCAGGCTGACGCCACGCGCGCCACGCTGGCGGCGCTGGGCTGCACAGACTTTTCAGTTACTTTAGTTTCGAAACCAACAGTTTAGTGATCCTTTTACCGCTTTTGTGACCTTCTATTAACAAAAGCTGTACATCCGCAGGAATTTTCATAGGATCGGTCGCCAGAACCTCACGATAATCGGCTCTGGCGTCCCCGCTTGCCGGCGCTGCGCCAGAAATCACTGCAACCGGAGCAAACACTGCATGGAACTCGAGTACGAAAGTAAACGTCCGCTGTATATTCCTTACGCGGGTCCGATCCTGCTGGAATTTCCGCTGTTGAACAAAGGCAGCGCCTTTACCCTGGAAGAACGCAACGAATTTAACCTCAACGGCCTGCTGCCTGATGCCGTTGAGACTATCGAAGAGCAGGCCGAACGCGCCTGGCGCCAGTTCCTGGATTTCAAAAACAACAACGACAAGCATGTCTATCTGCGCAATATCCAGGACACCAACGAAACCCTGTTTTACCGCCTGCTGGACAACCATCTGGAAGAGATGATGCCCATCATCTATACCCCGACGGTCGGCGCCGCCTGCGAACACTTCTCCGAAATTTACCGTCGCGCCCGCGGCGTGTTTATCTCATATAACAACCGCGACCGCATTGAAGACATGCTGCAGAACGCCACCAAGCAAAACGTGAAGGTGATTGTGGTCACTGACGGTGAGCGTATTCTCGGCCTGGGCGATCTGGGTATCGGCGGCATGGGCATCCCGATTGGTAAACTGTCACTCTACACCGCCTGCGGCGGCATCAGCCCGGCGTATACCCTGCCCGTGGTGCTGGATGTCGGCACCAATAACCAGCAGCTGCTGAACGATCCGCTCTACATGGGCTGGCGTCATCCGCGTATTACCGGTGAAGAGTACGAATCCTTCGTTAATGATTTTATTCAGGCCGTCAAGCGCCGCTGGCCGAACGTCCTGCTGCAGTTTGAAGACTTTGCGCAGAAAAATGCCATGCCGCTGCTGGAACGCTATCGTGATGAAATCTGCTGCTTTAACGATGACATTCAGGGCACCGCCGCCGTCACCGTCGGCACGCTGATTGCCGCCAGCCGCGCCGCCGGCAGCCGCCTGTGTGAACAGAAAGTGGTGTTCCTTGGTGCCGGCTCTGCCGGTTGCGGCATTGCCGAACAGATCATTGCCCAGATGAAATCCGAGGGGCTGAGCGACGATGAAGCGCGCGCCCGCGTGATGATGGTGGATCGCTTTGGCCTGCTGACCGACAAACTGCCAAACCTGCTCGATTTCCAGAGCAAGCTGGTGCAGAAAAGTGAAAACCTGAAAAGCTGGGATACCACCAGCGATTCCATTTCGCTGCTGGATGTGGTGCGCAACGCGAAGCCGGATATTCTGATCGGGGTCTCTGGCCAGCCTGGCCTGTTCACCGAAGAGATCATCCGTGAGATGCACAAGCACTGCGCGCGTCCGATTGTGATGCCGCTGTCTAACCCAACCTCACGCGTAGAAGCAACGCCGGCCGATATCATCGCCTGGACAGACGGTGCCGCGCTGGTGGCCACCGGCAGCCCGTTTGCGCCTGTTACCTGGAAAGGCAAAACCTATCCGATCGCCCAGTGCAACAACTCCTATATCTTCCCGGGCATTGGTCTGGGGGTAATTGCCGCCGGTGCCACCCGCGTGACGGATTCGATGCTGATGACAGCAAGCCGTGCGCTGGCCGACTGCTCGCCGCTGGTCAATGACGGTGAAGGCCCGGTACTGCCGGAGATCAAAGATATTCAGGGCGTTTCCAAAGTGATCGCTATGGAAGTAGGTAAAGCGGCCCAGCTGGCCGGCGTGGCCGTTGTGACCTCGGAAGATGTGCTGTCGAAGTCAGTCAATAATAACTTCTGGCTGCCGCAGTACCGTCACTATCGCCGCACATCGATCTGATTGTCAGCCCGCTGCGCGACGCTGTCAGCCACGCGATTTTTGCGCTGGCTGGCAGCGCCACGGATGAGCGATTTGCCGGTGGTTAAATATGCACCAGCCAGCCGGGGTAAACTTGCTTAGCCGCCCCGCCTCAAGTAGCCTTGATCCATTCTTTTTTTCGCCAACCGAGTGCCTGCGCGCATGATTAAACGCGTCTTCTTTGCTCTGTTTATCATCATTTTACTGATGATGGCGACGGCGCTCGGCCTGGATCGCTGGATCAGCTGGAAAACCGCTCCGTTTATTTATGATGATGTGGCCTCGCTGCCGCATCGTCAGGTTGGCGTGGTGCTGGGCACCGCCAAGTACTACCGCACCGGTGTGTATAACCAGTATTACCTTTACCGTATTCAGGGCGCGCTGAACGCCTATAACAGCGGCAAAGTCAATTACCTGCTGCTGAGCGGCGACAATGCGCAGCAAAGCTACAACGAGCCCATGACCATGCGCCGTGATTTGATTAAAGCGGGCGTTGATCCGGCTGACATCGTGCTGGACTATGCCGGCTTCCGCACGCTTGACTCAATTGTGCGCACGCGCAAAGTGTTTGATACCAATGATTTCATCATCATTACCCAGCGCTTCCACTGTGAGCGTGCGCTGTATATTGCTCAGCATCTGGGCATTCAGGCGCAGTGTTATGCAGTGCCGTCACCAAAAAACATGCTGTCCGTGCGCTTCCGCGAGGTAGGTGCGCGGCTCGGGGCGCTGGCGGATCTCTATCTGATGAAGCGCGAACCCCGCTTTCTCGGCCCGCTGGTGCCGATTCCGGCGGTGCATGAAGTACCGGAGGATGCGCAGAGTTACCCGGCGGTGACGCCGGAACAGCTGCTGGAACTGGAAGAGAAGCTGCAGAAATAAGCACGGAGAGGCACAGAAACAGCAAAGCCGCGTTGCCGCGGCTTTGCTGGAGCAGATGCAGACTGCGTTACTTCTTGCGCGCGTACTTCAGCGAGTCCAGCGCCACGGCGAAGATGATGATGCCGCCTTTGATAATGTACTGCCAGTAGGGGTTAACCCCGATGTAAGTCAGACCGTAGTTGATAACGGTAAAGATGATAACACCGGTGACCACACCTGCCACGGTACCCACGCCCCCGGCGAAGGAGACACCGCCCACCACGCAGGCGGCGATCGCATCCAGCTCATACATAAAGCCGAGGTTGTTGGTGGCACTGCCGATACGTCCGGCTTCCAGCATACCGCCGAAGGCATAGAACACGCCGGACAGCGCATAGACCAGAATCAGGTTCAGCGGCACGTTTACGCCAGAGACTTTCGCCGCTTCCGGGTTGCCGCCAATGGCAAAAATGTTTTTGCCGAAGCGGGTTTTGTTCCACAGAATCCAGACAAACAGAATCGCGATGATGGCGTAGAAGGTGATGAACGACAGCTTGAAATCACCGAAGCGCAGGAAGCCCTGGGTAAAGGTAGAGAAGCCTGCATCAAAACCGGCAATCGGCGAAGCACCCACGAAATCGTAGTAGAGTGAGTTGATACCATACACGATGATCATGGTGCCAAGCGTGGTGATAAACGGCGTCACTTTGAGATAAGCGATAATCACCCCGTTAACCAGACCAATCACGCCACCAATGATGCACACGGTCAGAATAACCAGCGGAATCGGTACGGTTTCCAGGTGCGGGAACACCTTGTTGGCATTATCCATTGACTGTAACAGCGTGGCCGCCACCACCGCCGCCAGCCCCACCTGACGCCCTGCTGACAGGTCAGTACCTTGCGTAACAATCAGACCGGCCACGCCGAGCGCAATGATAATACGCACGGAAGACTGCGTCAGGATGTTACTCAGGTTCATCAGGCTGAGGAAGGTTGGATCCTGGAAAATAATAATTGCCAGCAGTACAAACAGGACGACGTAAATACCGCCCTCTTTTAACCAGGTTAGCGCATTCTTTTTAGTAGTCGCTTTCATGTTAAAGCCCTTGCTTCATTAAAGGTGTAATGACGCTAAACGCAGGATTTCATTCTGCGAGGTCGTTTTAGTATCAACAATGCCCGCTACCTGGCCGTTACTCATTACCAGAATACGATCGGTAATGCCCAGCAGTTCTGGCATTTCAGAAGAGATAATGATGATGCCCTTTTCTTTTTTTGCCAGCTCAGCAATCAGCTGGTAAATTTCGAATTTCGCACCCACATCAATTCCGCGCGTCGGTTCATCCAGCATTAATATTTCCGGCTGCGTTAATAACCAGCGTCCGATAATCACTTTCTGCTGGTTTCCGCCAGAAAGCGATCCAATCTGGGTGTGATGTCCCGGCGTTTTCACGCGCATCGAATCAATGACCCACTGGGTATCACTTTTCATGCGTTTATTATCCAGCAGGCCGATACTGGATCGATATTTCTTGATATTGGAGATCAGCGAGTTGAAACCAATATCCAGATAGGCATAAATGCCGGTCGAACGACGCTCTTCCGTCACCAGCGCGAAACCGTGGTTAATGGCTTCGTTGGCGCTGTGGTTATTGATCGCTTTACCGTGCAGCTTAATGGTGCCGCCCGATTTTTCACGAATGCCAAACAGCGTTTCCACGATATCGGTACGTTTTGCCCCTACCAGCCCGGCAATGCCGAGAATCTCCCCTTTGTGCAGGTCAAACGAAACATCGCGGATTGACGGCTGCCGCAGCGACGTCAGGTTGCGCACTTCCAGAATCACTTCGCCCGGCACGTTGGACTTGTCCGGGAAACGCTGGTTCAGCGAACGGCCGACCATCATGGCGATGATCTTATCCATGTCCAGCCCGTCCAGCGGCTGGGTGGCGATCCACTGTCCGTCACGTAAAATGGTGATTTCGTCGCACAGCTGGAAAATCTCTTCCATCTTGTGTGAGATATACACGATGCCGCAGCCGCGATCTTTCAGCTTACGGATAATGGTGAACAGATGATTAACTTCTTTTTCGGTCAGCGAGGAAGTGGGCTCATCCATAATGACGATTTTTGCGTCATAGGAGAATGCTTTGGCAATCTCAATCATCTGCATCTGAGAAACAGACAGATTGGCCACTTTATCGCGCGGATCGATATCAATATCTAATTCTTCAAAAATCGCTTTGGTATCGCGATACATTTTATCCTGATCGACAAATACGCCTTTGCGTGGATAACGGCCAAGCCACATGTTATCCATGACGCTGCGCTGCAGCACCAGGTTTAATTCCTGATGCACCATCGATACGCCATTTTCCAGCGCTTCTTTCGAACTGGTAAAATCGATTTCTTTACCCTGAAAAAGAATGCTCCCCGCATCCTTCTTATAAATTCCAAACAGGCATTTTAATAACGTGGATTTCCCGGCGCCGTTTTCACCCATTAAGGCATGGACGGAGTGCGGCCGCACTTTTAAATTCACATTATCTAAGGCTTTCACCCCTGGAAATGATTTCGAGACATTCGTCATCTCCAGCAGATATTCACGCTGTGTGGTCGGATTCTCACTGGCCATAATTTACCTGGCTAAAAATTGCGTTGGTCAGATGCAATAAGGCGCGGCAAAAAGGCCGCGCCTGCTGCGAATTACTTCACAAACTGAGACAGATTATCTTTATCAACCGGTACGTAAGGTACGCGTACGACTTTATCTTCCATCTTGAAGTTGGTGCCAGCGGTAGGTTCTTTGCCGTTTGCCAGGTTGTTAGCAATATCCAGCGTGGCTTTCGCCTGGTTTTCCGCATCGTTCAGCACGGTACCGGCCATCGCACCGGATTTCACCAGCACCAGCGCTTCTGGCAGGGCATCGACACCGAACACCGGAATGCTGGTTTTGTTGTGGGCTTTCAGGGCTTCAACCGCACCCATCGCCATGGCGTCGTTGTTCGCGATGATCACTTCAATTTTGTTGGCGTTCGGGCCAGAGAGCCAGGCATCAACTTTATCTTTTGCCTGTGCGGTATCCCACATGGCGGTATCCATAGCCAGCTGCTGGGTTTTGATGCCGTCTTTGTTCAGGGTATCAATCACGTATTTGGTACGGGCTTCAGCGTCCGGATGGCCCGGCTCCCCTTTCAGCAGCACGAACTGAATCTGACCATCTTTGTTCAGATCCCAAGCCGGGGTGGCTTTCCAGTGCTTCTCAATCAGCTCGCCCTGTTTGATGCCGGACTCTTTCGAGTCAGTACCGACATAGTAGGCTTTCGGATAGCTGGCCAGGACGCGTGCGTTAGGCTCTTTGTTGAAGAACACAACCGGTACGTCGTTGGCTTTGGCTTTGTCGATCACGACCGCAGCGGCGGCCGGGTCTACCAGGTTGATGGCCAGCGCTTTCACGCCCTTAGCCATCAGCACGTCAATCTGGTCGTTTTGTTTGGACTGGTCGTTCTGCGAGTCATTCATCAGCAGCTGAATGCCGCCGATGGCTTTCGCTTCTTTCTCAATGTCCTTGCGCACCATCGACATAAAGTTGTCGTCATATTTGTAAATGGTCACGCCAATGCGGGTATCAGCGGCGTGCGCGGTTGCACCAAACATCATGCTGGCAACCAGTGCTGTGAGCGTGAAAACCTTCTTATTCATGGTATCTCCGGTTTTTTATGCAGGGTATTTCATCGCACCATCTTGCCTGCGGGCAGACAGCGCAGTCGGTTGAAACGCTATTGTATGGGGCTGGCGCTAACGCAAAGCCGGACCACCATGGCTATCCTGACTTCCCTGTACGTAAACGCTTCCTGAAGAGTGTTATGAACCATTTCAATCGGCTACTGAAACCTGACCGGAAGAGGAGATGCCGGCGTTACATAATGTTTCAGTCCGGTAAGACGCTGCCATCATAGTGAGCGCCCTGTTAATTAACTGTGAATACAATCACAGATTGGAAACGGTTACATGGCGCCATCGCCTGAATTAGTGACCGACTCCACAATTTGCCGCTGCGCCACGGAATGACGCCGCACCAGGGTGGGCATGAAGCAGTGTGAAGCGTGCGGATCCAGCTCTCCCGCCGCGCCGCGCAGCGCCAGCTCAGTGGCCAGTTTTGCCATTGAAACAATGGGATAGCGCACCGTAGTCAGCTGCGGATCGGTGTAACGCGAAATAGGAATGTCATCAAAGCCGATGACGGAGAAATGCTGCGGTACCTGAATGCCGTTGTCTTTCAGCGCTGTCAGCGCCCCGGCCGCCATGCCGTCGTTATAGGAGAAGACTGCCGTAAGATGCAGATTGCGCCCCAGCAGTTCCACCATTGCGGCTTCCCCGCCCTGCATATCCGGTTCAGCATGGGCGATCCAGGCTTCTGGCGGACGAATACCCTGCTCTGCCAGCGCCTGCAGCCAGCCGTCGCGGCGCTGCGTGACATCCTCTATCGGATGGCAGGAGCTGAGATAGCCGATGCGCTGATGGCCCTGCTGTAACAGCATGCGGGTGGCCACCTGTGCGCCGGTGACGTTATCCAGACAGACGCAGCGGTGCGCGTAACCGGCAATTACCCGGTTTATCAGGATCATACCGGGCACCTGATCCATAAATTGCGTGAGCTCAGCGTCTGAAAGCGTTTTCGCGTGCACCACCAGCGCGTTGCAGCGCTGGCGGATCAGTACTTCAATCGCATGACGTTCCTTCTCCTCCTGATGCCAGGAGTTGCTGATTAGCACATGCTTCTGCACGCGCTGCGCCACGGTATCCACCGCTTTGACCAGCGCGCCGAAGAAGGGATCGGAGACATCCATGACTACCACGCCAATCGTATCGCTGACCTGAGTGGCAAGCGCCTGGGCGTTGGCGTTAGGACGATAGCCCAGCGATTCAACCGCCTGCAGCACAGCGTCGCGGGTTTCAGAGGTCACTGCACTGCTGTTATTGAGCACACGTGAGACGGTGGCAACGGACACACCGGCCTGACGGGCGACATCACGGATCGTTATCATGCAGCTGTTCCACAGAGGAAGAATAGGCGCGCCTGGCGCGTAACGGCGCTATTCTGGCAGGGCGCTGCCCTGCGCTGCGTGAATTACGTCACAGGGATGAAAACGGTTACATCGCTTTCTGTCGCCTTTGTGATGAACATCATTATCTGATGACGGAGGAATTACCGGGTTTACCTGCCGCCAGCCGGGTCAGCCTGCGCCACAGCCACTCCAGCGGCCCCTGGGGAAAGCGCTGCAGCCAGAGTACCGAGAACAGGATATTGACCAGCCAGATAGCAGGTACCCATGCCAGCAGCTGCAGGCGGCTGAAACTCATAAACAAGCCCATGTGGTAAAACAGCGTGGTGCAGATCAGCGTCTGCAGCAGATAGTTACTCAGCGCCATGCGACCGACGCACTGAAGGGCATGACTGATACGCGTGGCGGCAATGGCAGGCCAGAAGCCCAGACAGAGCGCGGCGTACCCCAGGCTGATAAACGGACTGGCGAGATCGCGCGGTATCTGCAGGTAAAAGGCGGTCCAGCGGAAATCCCATCCCAGCTGCCACTGGGCGACGATACCCGGAATGGCGAGCAACCAGCCGGTGCCCAGCAGCAGCAGTGCCGCACGGCGGTAGTGCGGCAGGCTGAACTGGCCGCGCAGCCAGCCGTTGCGCATCAGCGCACCGCCGATCAGCATCAGCCCGGCCAGTTGCCAGCCATACTGCGACGCCAGCGCCATCAGGCCGGATGAGAGATGGTCAAGGCGATTCTGAATCGCTTCCCAGCCGCCGGTAAGTTTCCAGTAACGTTCGTATTCCAGATCGGCCGCGCCCGGCAGCCATGAGCGCGTCGTCTGCGTTCCGGCGAGCAAACCAAATATCAGCAGTACGGCACAGCCCACCAGATAGAGCAGGATGCCGGTGTGCAACAGCGCCCGTTCTGCGGGCGCGTCGCGCAGCATGCGCCAGACAATCAGCCCAATCAGCCCGTAATCCAGCAGGATATCGCCTTCCCAGAAAAACACGCCGTGAATAAACCCCATGAACACCAGCAGCGTCAGGCGGGAAGCGATCCAGCGGCTGCCACGCGGCGCCTGCAGGTACAGTCCGGCACCAAACAGCAGCGCGAAAAGGGTCAGAAACTTCAGCTGGGCGAAGGCATCCAGAATCGCCCACGTCCAGGCGTCCGCAGGCGCGATTGAGCCCTGCCACGCCGGGTTAAGATAGGCTGCAGAGGGTAATGCGAAGCCGGTAATGTTCAGCAGCAGGATGCCGAGAATGGCGCAACCACGAATGAAATCCAGCGCAGGATAGCGTTGCATTGAGCAGGCCTTAAGCGGGAAAAAGCACAGGCGGCCGGGAAGCCGCCTGCGGGATTAGCTGTGACGCACCGCGCGCAGGAACTCCTGACGCGTGTTCTGGCTGGATTTAAACAAGCCGCCCAGCGAGGTGGTGGTGGTGGCGCTGGTGGCATCCTTCACTCCGCGCGCTTTAACGCAGTAGTGCACTGCGTCAATGGAAACCGCCACGTTATTGGTGCCCAGCAGTGTCTGCAGCGCCACCAGCACCTGCTGGGTCAGGCGCTCCTGCACCTGCGGACGCTGCGCAAAGAACTGTACAATGCGGTTGATTTTCGACAGGCCTATCACCTTGTCTTTTGGAATATAGGCCACCGTGGCCTTGCCATCGATGATCACAAAATGGTGTTCGCAGGTGCTGGTCAGGGTGATATCGCGTACCGTCACCATCTCATCTACTTTCATCTTGTTTTCAATGACGGTGATTTTCGGGAAGTTGGCGTAATCGAGGCCAGAGAAAATCTCATCCACATACATTTTGGCGATGCGGTGTGGCGTTTCCATCAGGCTGTCATCTTCCAGATCCAGATTCAGCAACTGCATGATTTGCGTCATGTGACCGGCGATCTCGCGCTTACGCGTTTCGTCGTCCATATCGCGCACCGGGGCGCGTAATGGCGTTTCCAGGCCACGCGCCAGCAGCGCTTCGTGAACCAGGGCGGCTTCCTGACTTAGGGTGCTCATCGTACTCATTCTCCGGCAGGTGGTGCGCCCGCAGATCTGCGCCTGCGGGGGAAATTCTGAGCGCGTATTGTGAAACACAACGCGCGCTTAATCCAGCAATCAATCCGATAGAAGATGAAAGCGTTTCATGCCGCCGGGCGACGCAGCACCAGCGCGCCCGCCAGCACTAACCCTACGCCTGCGACCCACAGCGCCGGATCCAGCCGCTGCCAGATCAGGCTGGCGAGCCACGACAGCAGCGGGCCGCCAAGCTGACCGATGGCGTACCCGGTGGTCAGCAGGCCGGCCAGATAGCGTGCGTGCTGCGGTGCCAGTTCGCGGCTGTACTGCAGCGAGAGCTGCACCACGCACAGAAAGCCACCGCCAATCAGCAGCGCGGCCAGCAGCAGACCGCTGAGGCCAGGTAAAATCAGCGCCGCGATAACGCCCAGCGCCTGCGCCCACAGCACCAGCGCCAGGCGCAGCGGCGTGCTGCCCCAGTGCCGTGTCACAATGCCCAATGCAATCCCGGCGACCGCCGCCCCGCCAAACACCGGCCAGACAAACTGCGCAAAGGCGCTGTGGGGAAAGCGGGCCGCCGCCATCTGTGACAGGAAGGTCGCCGGTAATATGTAGCCAAATCCGGCGAGGCTGTAGCTCAGCACCAGCCGCTTCAGCGTGCCGTTCAGCACCAGCGCCGGCGGTGCCTGGTCCGGCCGGTGCAGCTGGCCGCTGCGCGGCAGAAAACGCGCAATCGCCGCGATAAAGATCAGCGCCACGCTGCCGTATACGGCCCAGGCCGCCGCCGCGCTGGCCCCGCTGGCATGCAGCGCGACGGCCAGCATGCCGCTGATAAAGATACCGGTACCGGGGCCGGCAAACACCGCGGCAGATAAGCCGGGACGGCCATGGTGCAGCAGCTGCTCATTGCTCCAGGCCGCCACCAGCACCATGGCCCAGCCGCTGGCCGCACCAATCAGAAAGCGCACCAGACCATGCAGCCACGGGCCGCTGATGCAGGCTGACAGCAGCGTCAGCGCCACCGCGCCCCAGACGCCGGACTGCAGGCGCCACTCCACGCGGCGGTGCGCGCGCATCGCGTCAAACGATCCGCACAAATACCCCAGATAGTTGAGCGCTGCCACCAGGCTGGCGCTGGTCAGCGACAGCTGATGATCCTGAATCATCAGCGGCACCTGCGGGGTAAACGCAAACCGGCCAATTCCCATCGCAACCACTAAACTTAAAAATGCGCTCAGCGCGACACGTAATGCCATCCTGACTCCAGAGCTCACCGATTATCACTTGTCAGCAGCATGCATGAGGTTTACACTCACGAAAAGTGAATATTATTAACCAAGTTGTTTACGAGAAGAGAATATGGATTTAGTACAGCTCCGCATGTTCTGTTCCGTGGCCGAAACCGGCTCGCTGGCACGTGCTGCCGAAGTGCTGCATCGCGTGCCGTCAAATCTCACCACGCGGTTGCGCCAGCTGGAAGAAGAAATTGGCGTTGATCTGTTTATTCGTGAGAAGCAGCGCATTCGCCTGTCGCCAATGGGCCACAATTTCCTCAATTATGCGCAGCGCATTCTGGCCCTCAGCGACGAAGCGCTGAACATGGCCCGCGCGGGCGAGCCGGGCGGCAATTTTGCCTTTGGTTCGATGGAGAGCACCGCCGCCACCCGCCTGCCCGGCCTGCTGGCGGCTTATCACCAGCGCTATCCGACGGTCGCCCTGTCGCTGATTACCGGTACCTCCGGCGACATTATCGAAAAAGTGCGCGCCGGTACACTGGCGGCGGCGCTGGTCGACGGCCCGGCCAGCCATGATGATCTCAACGGCTGCATCGCTTTTCGTGAAGAGATGGTGCTGATCACCAGCCTTGAACACGCGCCGATCCACAGCGCGCGTGATACCCAGGGCGACACACTGTTTGCCTTTGGTCACAGCTGCTCGTATCGCACCCGGCTGGAATCCTGGTATCGCGAAAGCCAGTGCGCACCGCATAACGTGATGGAGATTCAGTCATACCACGCCATGGTGGCCTGCGTGGCTGGCGGTGCCGGCGTGGCGATGATTCCGGCTTCGGTGCTGGCGCAGATGCCGGCACGCGCGCGCGTACAGGAACACACGCTTCCCCCGGCCTGGCGCAATACCGCTACCTGGCTGATGTGGCGACGGGATGCCTTTACCCCCAACGTCGAAGCGCTGAAATACCTGATTATTGACATGTTTGACGACCGTCCGCTTAACGACGAGCTGCTGCATCCGCTGCAGGCCGCCGAATAATGGTCTTTATTTACATCACCACACCCGAAGGAAGAGGAACGACATGAACATGATTAAAACCCGCGCCGCTGTTGCCTGGGCCGCTGGCGAACCACTGAAGATTGAAGAAGTGGATTTGATGCCACCGCAGAAAGGCGAAGTGCTGGTACGCATTGTCGCCACGGGCGTGTGCCATACCGATGCCTATACCCTCTCCGGCAAAGATCCGGAAGGCGTCTTCCCGGCGATTCTGGGCCATGAAGGCGGTGGCGTGGTCGAAGCCGTGGGTGAAGGCGTGACCAGCGTCGCAGTCGGCGATCACGTGATTCCGCTTTACACCCCGGAATGCGGCAAGTGTAAATTCTGCCTGTCCGGCAAAACCAATCTGTGTCAGGCGATTCGCGCCACCCAGGGCAAAGGGCTGATGCCGGACGGCACCACCCGTTTCTTCAAAGACGGTAAACCCATTTTCCATTACATGGGCACTTCGACCTTCTCCGAATACACCGTGGTACCAGAAATTTCACTGGCAAAAATCAGCAAAGAAGCGCCGCTGGAAGAAGTGTGCCTGCTGGGCTGCGGCGTGACCACCGGCATGGGTGCGGTGATGAATACGGCCAAAGTGAAAGAAGGCGATACCGTGGCCATCTTCGGTCTTGGCGGCATCGGCCTGTCGGCCATCATTGGTGCCAAAATGGCGAAAGCGGGCCGCATTATCGGTATTGATATCAACACCAGCAAATTTGATCTGGCGCGTAAGCTCGGTGCCACCGATCTGATCAATCCCAAAGATTACGACAAGCCTATTCAGGATGTGATTGTGGAACTGACCGATGGCGGCGTCGATTTCTCCTTTGAGTGCATCGGCAACGTCAATGTCATGCGTTCTGCGCTGGAGTGCTGCCATAAAGGCTGGGGCGAGTCGGTGATTATCGGGGTTGCCGGTGCCGGTGAAGAGATCGCGACCCGTCCGTTCCAGCTGGTGACCGGGCGCGTCTGGCGCGGCTCTGCGTTCGGCGGCGTGAAAGGCCGCAGCCAGCTGCCAGGCATTGTGCAGGATTATCTCGACGGCAAATTTGCGCTGAATGATTTCATCACGCACACCATGCCGCTGGAGCAGATCAACGAGGCGTTTGACCTGATGCACGACGGTAAATCGATCCGTTCTGTGGTGCACTTTACCCGATAAGCAAGGAGGCGTTATGGCATCCACTCTGGAGTTGCTGGAAGAGCACCGCATCTTTGGCGGCTGGCAGCAGCGCTGGCGTCATTTTTCATCGGTGCTGAACTGTCCGATGACGTTCAGCATTTTCCTGCCGCCGCCGCAGGATGATACCCCGCCGCCGGCGGTGTGGTTTCTGGCCGGACTAACCTGTACCGATGAGAACTTCACCACCAAGGCCGGCGCGCAGCGGATAGCCGCCCAGCTGGGGCTGGTGCTGATTATGCCGGACACCAGCCCGCGCGGTGAAGCAGTGGCGGATGACAGCAGCTACGATCTTGGCCAGGGTGCCGGGTTTTACCTCAATGCCACGCAGCAGCCGTGGGCGGCGCACTATCGCATGTTTGATTATCTCAGCCAGGAGCTGCCGGCGCTGCTGGCCGACAATTTCAAGCTGAGCGATCGGCAGTCAATCATGGGGCATTCGATGGGTGGTCATGGCGCGCTGCTGCTGGCACTGCGGCCTGGCGGCCGCTTTGCTTCGGTCTCCGCTTTTGCGCCGATTGTGAATCCAACACAGGTGCCGTGGGGGCAGAAGGCGTTTACGGCCTATCTGGGTGACGATCGTCAGGCATGGCGCGAGTGGGACAGCTGCCTGCTGATGGCTGAGGCTGAACAGCGTCTGCCGGTGCTAATCGATCAGGGCGATAGCGATCAGTTCCTCGCCGACCAGCTGCGTCCTGAGCAGCTGGAAGCCGTGGCGCAGGCGCAGGGCTTCCCGCTCGAGCTGCGAATTCAGCCAGGTTACGACCACAGCTACTTCTTTATCGCCAGCTTTGTGGAAGATCATCTGCGCTTCCACGCAAAACATCTGCTGGTGTAATCCTTTCCCGGTGCACCACCGTGCACCGGGCTCTCCTTCAGGTCAGCGACTCCGCGACCAGCCCGTCAATCATCACCTGCGGCATGCCCTGCGAGCAGTGCTCTATGCGGCCACGCACGCCATAAACCTGCGCCAGCGTTGCCGGGGTGATTACGCTGGACGGTGCGCCATCGGCCAGCAGCCTGCCCTCTTTCAACATCAGCGCATGGTCGGCGTGACGCAGCGCAATGTTGATATCGTGTACCACCACCACCGTCACCATGTTGCGCAGGCGCGTCTCACGCCGTACCAGATCCATCACGTGGAACTGGTAGTTCAAATCCAGCGCGCTGAGCGGCTCGTCCAGCAGCAGCAGTTCCGGACGGCGAATCAGCGACTGCGCCAGCCCGACCAGCTGCTTCTGCCCGCCGGAAAGCTGGTCCAGATAACGCATCGCCAGATGACCGATACCCAGCTGTTGCAGCAGATGCATGATCTCCGCCTCGCCGGCAGCGCTGTGCAGCCCGCCAGAGGCGCGCTGGGCGACGATAATCGACTCCAGCACGTGCAGATGAACCCCTGCCGGTAACGTCTGCGGCAGATAGACCACGCGCTGTGCGCGACGTGCAAACGGCTGGGTCATCAGCTCGTCGCCGTTCAGCCACAGCTCACCCTGCCCTTTATTCAGACCGGCCAGCGCACGCAGCAGCGTGGATTTGCCACAGCCGTTGGGCCCAAGCAGCACGGTAATTTTGCCGCGCGGCAGCTGAGGTACGTTGAGGTCGCTGATCACCTGTCGCTTTGGATAGCCGGCCGAAAAATGCTTAAGTTGTAATCCCTGTTCCATTACACCGTCCCCCGATGACGCAGAATAATGCTGAGGAAGAAAGGCACGCCGACCAGCGAGGTCACAATGCCTACCGGAATAATGACGCCGGGAATCAGGTTCTTGGAGGCGACCGAGGCCAGTGACAGCACCAGCGCGCCGGTCAGCGCACTGGCCGGCAGGTAATAGCGGTGATCTTCACCAAACATCATGCGCGCGATATGGGGCGCCACCAGACCGATAAAGCCAATCGGCCCGACAAAAGCCACCGCCAGCGCGGAAAGAATACTGATGCGCAGCAGCGTGGCCAGCCGCAGGCGGCGCACGTCAATGCCGAAGCTGACGGCACGATCTTCACCGAGGCGCAGCGCGGTCAGCTTCCAGCTGCTGAGCATGGAAAACGGAATCAGCAGCGCGAAAGCGGCGGTGAGCACGCCGAGCTTTTCCCACGAGGCGCGCGCCAGGCTGCCCATGGTCCAGAAGACCAGCCCCTGCAGCGTGTCTTCGCTGGCAATAAACTGCATCATCGAGACCAGCGCGTTAAAGGTGAATACCAGCGCAATACCAAACAGCACCACGCCGGAGGTAGAGACATTTGACCAGCGGGTAATGCCATCCAGCATCAGCGCGGCAAGCAGCGCAAAAATAAAGGCGTTAGCGGAGATGAACCACTGGTCGGGTATACCGGGGATGCCGATGCCGACAATGATCGCCAGCGCGGCACCAAACGCCGCCGCGGACGAGACGCCGAGCGTAAACGGGCTGGCCAGCGGGTTATTGAGGATGGTCTGCATTTCGGCGCCGGCCAGACCGAGGGAACACCCGACCACCACCGCCATCAGCGCATAGGGTAAGCGAATGTCCCAGACAATGACGCGTGTGCCCGCATCCATTAACGCCGGATGGGTCAGGGTCTGCCACAGGGTTTCCAGCGAGAGCCCGGCCGGACCGAGCGTAAAATCGAGTATGACTGATGCGACGATCGCCAGCACCAGTCCCGCAATCAGCATGAGGCGCTGGCGTAGTACCTGACGATAACGCGTCAGGGTATCGGCTTCGGTGCCGTTTTCCGCCACCAGCGCGGAGTCCGTGATACGCATGTTTCAACCTGTTTTTCTAATTGCAACCATAACGGTTGCCACAATAGAGCAGGTGATAATAATTATCAATTTTATCTCTGTAACAAAGCCCGAATGAAATCTCCCGGCATCAGGCGGGACGGGCATGGCGCGGCGGTGACTAAGGAGCTGTACGGCGGGATGGGTGTCATGCGCAAGGCGCAATAAAGGGCGCCGCTATCGGTCAGTACACCATGATAGCGGCGCGGGGTATCGTGTCCGGTAAGGCTTACTGGCGGAACGTCGGGAACTCCATCTCGCTGTATTTCACCACGCGGCTGCCGCGCACCAGGCGATAACCGAACCAGATAATCAGGAACAGCGGAAGACCAATATAGGTTGCGGCCACACCGTACCAGTCAATGCGGTCGGCGAGGAAGGCCTGATAGTTCTGCCCCAGCGTAATCACCAGGCACAGCACAAACGCAAAAATCGGTCCCAGCGGGAAGAAGCCTGACCGGTAGGGCAGATCGGCCAGGTTACGCCCCTGCGCCACATAGCCGCGACGGAAGCGGTAATGGCTGATGGCAATGCCCAGCCAGGCGATGAAGCCGGTCATGCCTGAGGTGTTCAGCAGCCACAGATACACTTCCTGATTGCCAAACTTTGAGGTCAGGAAACAGAGCCCGGCAACCACGGTCGTCGCCAGCAGCGCGTTGCGCGGCACGCCGCCTTTCGACAGCCGGGCAAAAATGCGCGGCGCTTTGCCTTCCTGTGCCAGGTTAAACAGCATGCGCGTGGAGGCATACATCCCGGAGTTGCCGGCAGAGAGCACGGAGGTCAGGATAACCGCATTCATCACTGCCGCCGCTGACAGCAGTCCGGCATTCTGGAACACCAGCGTGAACGGGCTGACGCTGATATCCGTGACATCGTTGTGCAGCAGCTGCGGATCGGTATACGGCAGAATCAGGCTGATAATCAGGATGGCAAAGACGTAAAACAGCAGGATACGCCAGAACACCTGACGCACGGCGCGTGGAATATTTTTAGCCGGGTCTTCCGACTCGCCGGCGGCAATGCCGATCAGCTCAGTGCCCTGGAACGAGAAGCCCACGATCATCGCCACGCCTATCATGGCGGCAAAGCCCCCGGCAAACGGCGCGTCGCCAACGGTCCAGTTATGCCAGCCGGCGTGCTCTGCACCGCGCATAATGCCGACGATCATCAGGACGCCCACCACGATAAAGATGATCACTGTGGCGACTTTAATCAGCGAGAACCAGTACTCGGCTTCACCAAAGCCTTTTACCGAAATGACATTCAGCAGGAACATCAGGCCAAGGAACAGCGCGCTCCAGATCCAGCCCGGCGTATCCGGAAACCAGTAATTCATGACCAGCTGTGAGGCGACAAGGTCAACGGCGATGGTTACCGCCCAGTTGTACCAGTAGTTCCAGCCCAGCGCGAAGCCAAAGCCCTCTTCCACATATTTTGCGCCGTAGGTGGCAAAGGAACCGGAAACCGGCATGAAAGCCGCCAGCTCGCCGAGGCTGGTCATCAGGAAATAGACCATCAGGCCAATCAGCGCGTAGGAGAGTAATGCTCCGCCGGGGCCGGCCTGAGAGATGGTGGCACCGGAGGCGACAAACAGGCCGGTGCCGATGGAACCGCCAATGGCGATCATGGTGAGATGGCGCGCTTTTAATTCACGGCGCAGCCCAGGTTGTTGTGTTGTTTTTGAGTCATTATGCATGTGTAAACGCTATGCCGGATAAAAATAAGGCGCGATTGTAGCAGCAAAGCCTGCGCTGTATAGCATTCACCACGGGTTATAAGTTACCTTCATAATCGGCCAGCGATTATTAGCCACAGCGCACGCACGGCGACGATCATTCGCGGCAGTAAGTCAGAAAGCGGCTCAGCGCCCGGGAAATGTGCTTCTGCCGATGATGGATGCGATACAGCGTTCGCGTCAGACGCGGCAGCGGGACCGCCACTTCCACCAGCGTACCGGCATCCAGCAGATCGCTAATGACCCGGCGTGACAGGCAGCTGATGCCCATGCCGTGGCGCACCGCGTGTTTGATCGCCTCAGAGTTGCCCAGCTCCATGCCCAGCTGAAACTGCGGCAGATGCGACAGCAGCAGATAATCGACAATTTCACGCGTGCCGGAACCGCGCTCGCGCAAAATCCACGGCGCGGCGGCCAGGCTGCTTAGCGTGACGGGCTGTTGCAGCAGCGCGGCATCCGGGGCGGCAAACACCACCAGCTCATCTTCCAGCCACGGCTCGCTGACAATCTCCGGTTCATGGCACGGCCCTTCGATCAGCCCGATATCCACCCGGAAATCGGCGACGGCATGAATGGCGTCCTGGCTGTTACCCACGCTCAGCTCCAGCGGCAGCGCGGGAAAGTCCCGGCGATACGCCGCGATCATGCCCGGCAGCATATAGTTGCCGATGGTGCTGCTGGCGAACAGGCGGATGGCACCGTTCTCTTCTTTAAACAGCTGCTCAATTTCTCCCGCCTGCTCCAGCAGGCCGACGGCGCGCGGATACAGCAGGCGACCGTGTTCATTCAGCACCAGCCGCTTACCGACGCGATCAAACAGCTGCACGCCAAGCTGGCTCTCCAGATCCGCCAGCGCGGCGCTGACCGCTGACTGCGACAGCGCCAGCACCTGTGACGCCTGGGTGGTTGAGCCGCTTTTCAGCACTTCGGTAAAGACTTCAATCTGACGCAGAGTGATATGCATGCGCCCTCCTTACAGTGCGTAACGGTGCACGAGATAGATCACCACCGCCAGCCAGATCAGCAGTGTCAGGCCAAAGCCGGTCCAGCTGACGATCTTCCTGCCGCGCGCGCGTTGTACCTCGGCGCGCTCTGCGCTGCTGATACGGATTTCACGCGGCAGCAGCCGCAGCAGGATAATCACGCCCAGCGGCACAATAATGGCATCATCCAGCAGGCCGAGAATGGGGATAAAATCCGGAATCAGATCGATCGGACTGAGCGCATAGGCGACAATGCCGAACGCCAGCACTTTAAACCACCCGGGCGTGCGCGGGTCGCGACAGGCGAACCACAGCGTCAGCACATCGCGTTTGATAAGCCGTGCCCAGCGGCGCAGGCGCATGAACATGGTTTCCCTCTTTTATTACTTATTCCGGTTGATAACTAATATATTAGCAATCTGAGTTTTAACCAAGCTGACGCCGCGATTGTCCGGCCACAACATTTCCTGCTGCGGGCGCATCCGCTATTATGTGCGCTTCGCTATTACCCCCGCCCATTCAGGAGAGCGGCATGAAATATATCGGCGCACACGTCAGTGCCTCTGGCGGCGTAGACCAGGCAGTTATCCGGGCCCATGAACTGGAAGCCACAGCCTTTGCGCTGTTCACTAAAAATCAGCGTCAGTGGAAAGCCGCGCCGCTGTCAGGTCAGGTGATTGATGCGTTTAAAACCGCCTGTGAACAGTATCGCTTCACACCGGCACAGATTCTGCCGCACGACAGCTATCTGATAAACCTGGGCCATCCGGTGATGGACGCACTGGAGAAATCGCGTGAGGCGTTTATTGATGAAATGCAGCGCGCCGATCAGCTTGGTCTGACGCTGCTGAATTTTCACCCCGGCAGTCATCTGCAGCAGATTGATGAAGAAGCCTGCCTGAAGCGCATCGCGGAATCCATCAATATCGCGCTGGATAAAACCCGCAATGTGGTGGCCGTCATTGAAAATACCGCTGGTCAGGGCAGCAACCTCGGCTTCCGCTTTGAGCACCTGGCGACCATCATTGCGCACGTGGAAGATAAATCACGCGTTGGCGTGTGTATTGATACCTGCCATGCTTTTGCCGGTGGATATGATTTACGCACTGAGGAAGCCTGCGCGGCGACGTTTGCTGAATTTGAGCGCATCGTCGGTTTCCGTTACCTGCGTGGTATGCATCTGAACGATGCCAAAAGCACGCTCGGCAGCCGGGTTGACCGGCACCACAGTCTTGGCGAAGGCAATATCGGTAAAACCGCGTTCAGCTGGCTGATGAAGGATGCGCGTTTTGATGGCATCCCGATGATTCTGGAGACCATCAATCCGGATATCTGGCGCGATGAAATTGCGTGGCTCAAGTCGGAACAGCAGGCGTAACGGCGCTGCACGGCGTTACGCCCGGAACGTAACGTAAAAAAGGGAGCCGCGGCTCCCTTTCTTTTTTTCTGGCTGCGCGTACTTATGCCGCTTTGGCCAGCTCTTCTTCCGGACGTTTCAGAATGGCATAACCGAGGCCGGCCACCGCCGTACCGATGACAATCGCCAGCAGATAACCCAGCACAGGCGTGATGGCTCCCGGAATCAGCAGCACGAACAGGCCACCGTGCGGCGCCATCAGCTTCGCGCCAATCGACATCGAGATGGCACCGGTGATGGCACCGCCGACGATACAGCAAGGCAGAACACGCATCGGATCGCGTGCGGCAAACGGAATTGCGCCTTCAGAGATAAAGCACAGACCCAGCACCAGCGCCGCTTTGCCGCCTTCCTGCTGACCTTTATTGAATTTACGGCGCGCCACCAGAGTCGCCACACCCATCGCCAGCGGAGGCACCATACCGGCCGCCATGATAGCCGCCATCGGCGCATAGGTTTGTGAACTCAGCAGGCCAACACCAAACGCGTACGCCACTTTGTTCACCGGACCGCCCATATCGGTACACATCATGCCGCCGAGGATCGCACCCAGCAGAACTGCGTTGGCGGTACCCATATTCGACAGCCAGCTGGTCAGGCCGCTCATGATGCCAGCCACCGGTTTACCCACGACATAAATCATCAGCAGGCCGGTGATCAGGCTGGCGACCAGCGGAATGATCAGGATCGGCTTCAGCGCTTCCATACTTTGCGGCAGCTTCACTTTGCTGCTCAGCAGTTTGGCTGCATAACCGGCGATAAAACCGGCAATGATGCCGCCGAGGAAACCTGCGTTAATGCTGGTGGCGATCATGCCGCCAATCAGACCCGGCGTTAAGCCTGGACGGTCGGCAATGGAGAAAGCAATAAAGCCTGCCAGCACCGGTACCATCAGTGCAAAGGCGCTGCCGCCCCCGATCTGCATCAGCGCCGCGGCTAAGGTGCCCGGCTCTTTAAACGCGGTGATGCCAAAAGCAAAGGAGAGCGCGATGCTCAGACCGCCCGCGACCACCATTGGCAGCATATAAGACACGCCGGTCAGCAGATGACGATAGGCACCGGCTTTCTCTTTGCTGTCGCTCTGGCTGGCCACCGATCCGTTACCGGCCGGCTGATAGGTTTTGGCTTCTGCCTGCGCTTTATCCAGCTCCTGCGCGGTTTTTTTCAGCGCCAGGCTGGTGGAGGTGCGGTACATCGGCTTACCGGCAAATTTCGCCAGGTCCACGTCAATATCCGCAGCGACAATCACCAGATCGGCCGCGGCCACTTCTTCAGGCGTAATCGGATTGCCGGCCCCCACAGAGCCACGGGTTTCCACTTTCACCCACCAGCCACGTTTGGTGGCTTCGGCTTCAATCGCTTCTGCCGCCATAAAGGTGTGCGCCACGCCGGTTGGACAGGCGGTCACCGCGACAATGCGCTTCTGCCCGCCGCCGGTTGCGGCAGCCGGTGCAGCCACCGGCGCGCTGGCAGGCTGCCAGGTGCGGGCGGCGTCTTTCGCCAGGGCGATCGTTGCCTGCGGATCGCGCAGCGCCTGCTGCACATCCACCTGCGCGACCGATTTTCCGGCCAGAGCGGCCTGCTCCGGTACCGTGTGTCCTACCACCAGCACCAGTTCCGCTTCGGCGGCGGAGCTGACCAGTTCCAGCCCGGACTGCGCCGCCGCAGCGCGCAGACGTTCCATGGCTAAATGCCCGGAAGCCAGGCCGAGTGAAGAGTCTTGTATCAGCAGCGTTTTCATTATCGCTCTCCTGCTGTTAGTTAACGGGGTGTAAGTCGACGCGCGCCATCATCGCGGCCAACTGGGTACGATCGGTTACGCCAACGTTGCTCTGGCTGACGGCCATGGCCGCCACTGCCGTTGCCAGACGCAGCGTATGTTCACTGGATTCACGCATCAGCAGGCCGTAAATCAGGCCACCTACCATGGAATCGCCAGCACCTACGGTGCTGACCACCTCACAGGCGGGTGGTTTGGCGATCCATTCGCCAGAGGCGTTCACCCACAGCGCGCCTTCTGCGCCAAGAGAGATCACCACGTGCGCAATGCCCTGCTCACGCAGTTCATGCGCTGCATTAATCACATCCTCCAGTTCCGGCAGCCGGCGACCAGCCCAGATTTCCAGCTCACGGCGGTTGGGTTTGACCAGCCACGGCGCGGCTTTCAGTCCGGCAACCAGGGCTTCGCGGCTGCTGTCGAAGATGATGCACGGGCAGAGCGTGCGCAGGTCGCTCATCCATTTGGTGAACGCTTCGGGCGCAACACCCGACGGCAGGCTGCCGCTGACGCAAACCATGTCAAACTGTCCCAGCCAGGTCAGTGAATCCGCCGTAAAGCGCTCCCAGTCCTGCGGTGTCACCTCGAAGCCGGAGAAATTCAGATCGGTCACATCGCCATCTTTTTCCGTCAGTTTGACGTTGATGCGGGTCCGGCCCTGCACCACCTGAAAGCGGTTAGCTATGCCCAGCTCGCTGAACAGCTGCTGAAAACCATCCTGATTCTCTTTGCCGAGGAAGCCACCCACGGTGACATCAATCCCCAGATCTTTCAGCACTTTGGCCACATTGATGCCTTTACCGGCCGCGTGCAGCCCGGTGGTTTTCACCAGGTTGACTTCACCGCGCTCAATTTCCGGCGTGTATCCCACCAGATCGTAGGCGGGATTCAGCGTAATGGTGGCAACGCGACGGCTCATGCTACCCCCTCGCCCAGACCGCTGTTGATGGCTTCTTCAATGGCGTTCAGCGCCTGCTGTGCATCTTCGCCGCTGGCAGTAAAGCGCAGGCGATGGCCCTTCTTCACGCCCAGCGCCACAACCTTCATCAGGCTGCGGCCATTGGCCGGTTTTCCGCTGCCGTCGAGATTGGTTACGGTGATATCGCTGTTGAACTGTTTGATGACGCTGACCAGCGCCGTGCCCGGACGCGCGTGCAGGCCGTGTTCGTTACGGATGGTGAATTCGGCGGTCAGCACCTCAGCGGCTTCATCCACTTCGCTGGTCAGCAGCGCCAGCACGCCCGCCGCATCGGCTTTCAGCAGGCGGTCAGCTTTGTTTGCCAGCAGCAGGTTGCTCAGGTAGCCAAGCGCTTCAAGCGGGCGATCATCAACCGCCGCTACGGTAATCAGCAGCGCAACCTGCTCGCCCTGATGGATAAACGGCGTGGCGCTCCGGCTGACGGCGATGGCGCTGCCGAGGTTGCCGCTGGCGCTGTCGTTCAGCCAGATGCCCTGCCCGAGGCTGAGCGGCGGCGCAGAGACAACGTTCGCCACAAAGCTGGCGTCTGCGGCACCGGCAGCCTGCAGCCGGCCGGCATTCAGCGCCTGCAGCGTCATCAGATCGCTGGCCGCCACGTCTGTGGCAATCAGCGAGGTATCAAATTTGAATTCTGCTGCCTGTTTTTCACCCATCAGCAGCGCACGCAGCTCTTCTGCAGAAGCGCTTTTCAGCTGTTGTTCCACGCTGTCGTCGCTTAACACATGCGTCAGCTGGCGCAGCAGCGCGAGATGTTCATCCGATTTCGCCGCAATGCCGATGGCCACCCAGGCAATCTGACCGTCGCCCCAGTCCACGCCCTGCGGGAACTGGAACACCTGCACGCCGGTTTTCTGAACCAGGTCGCGGGTATCGGTGGTGCCGTGCGGAATGGCAATGCCGTTGCCAAGGAAGGTGGTGGTTTGCTGCTCGCGCGCCAGCATACCGTTGACGTAGCCTTCTGCGACGTTTCCGGCTGCGGTCAGCGCAGCGGCAACCTGTCGGATGGCCTCTTCTTTATTTTGTGCGTGGGCACCTGTATGAATGGCCTGAACTTCGAGCTGGAACATATCTCTCCTCGCTTGCTGAAAGTGAATCGTTTCAGCTTAATGGCGAAAAAATACGCTGCGCGTCACGGACTTAGCCGCAAGTACAACGCTGAAACGTTTCAGGGAATATGGTACAGCCAGCCTGCGCAGGCAAGTAAATGCGCGAACGATGTAGCAGATTTTTGATGTCCCGCACACTTCAGGCTGGATTTCGGATTTTTCGCTGGCGCGGCGCTGACATCGTTGCTGTATGCAACGCTGAACAGAGCCGCCAGGTTCAGCTTTGCGTCAGCGTCGCTCAGGGCGCGGTGTCCGCTTCCAGCTGCAGCAGAAAGATCATTGCCTCTTCCCGGCTGCGTCCGCACATTTCAGCGTCCGGCTGCAGGCCTGCGCACACCGCCGGGCGCAGCGGCGAACCAAAGAGGCGGCAGCGCTGCTGATCATCCAGCTGCACGCAGCGGGTATTGGCCGGTTTACCATGCGGCATACCGGGAATCGGGGAAGAAATAGAGGGGGCTGTGCAACAGGCACCGCACTGTTCACGACATAACATTATGCGCTCCTGCAGAATTATCGCGCGACAATAGCAGCAGGCTGACGCGAATGCCATGCCCGGCCGACAATTTTACACTGCCTCACTTGCCTGTTTTTCAGCGCGCGGGTAACGTGGCGCGCATCAATCCTCTCTGAGCGAGACACACAGATGCCAAAGGCAAACGAAATCAAAAAAGGGATGGCCGTCACCTGGAACGGCAAGCTGCTGCTGGTGAAAGATATTGACGTGCAAAGCCCGAGCGCGCGCGGTGCCGCCACGCTTTATAAAATGCGCTTTACCGATGTGCGCACCGGCATGAAGGTGGAAGAGCGCTTCAAGGGAGATGACATTATTGATGCCATCCAGCTAAGCCGCCGCCCGGTGACCTTTTCCTATATAGACGGTGACGAGTATGTCTTTATGGATGACGAGGATTACACGCCGTATACCTTCAGAAAAGATCAGATTGAAGACGAGCTGCTGTTTATTCCTGAAGGCGGCATTCCGGGTATTCAGGTGTTGACGATGGAAGGTCAGGTGCTGGCGCTGGAGCTGCCGCAGACGGTGGATATGGAGATTGTTGATACTTCGCCCGGCATCAAAGGCGCGTCCGCCAGCGCGCGCACCAAACCCGCCGGCATGAGCACCGGCCTGTCGATTCAGGTGCCTGAATATCTCAGCAACGGCGATCGCATCCGCATTCATATCGCTGAACGTCGCTATATGGGACGCGCTGACTGATCGCACGATTTTATCCGGCCGCCGCTGATTGTTATAGTATAACAACGGCGTGCGCCGGCTGTTGTTGTCCGGCGCGCTTATTTCAAGGAGCAGACAATGACGCGCGTAAATATCATCACCGGCTTTCTCGGCAGCGGCAAAACCACCACCCTGCTGCATCTGTTAGCCCACAAACCCGCCGGTGAGAACTGGGCCATTCTGGTGAATGAGTTTGGTGAAGTGGGTATCGACGGTGCCCTGCTTGCCGATCGCGGTGCCACGCTGAAAGAGATCCCTGGCGGCTGCATGTGCTGCGTCAACGGCCTGCCGTTGCAGGTCGGGCTGAATATGCTGCTAAAGCAGGCCAGACCCGATCGTCTGATCATTGAACCCACCGGCCTTGGCCATCCCGCCCAGTTGCTCAATATGCTGCGCGCGGCGGTGTATCAGCCATGGATCCAGCTGGATGCCACGCTGACGCTGCTCGATCCACGCCAGCTGGCCGATACGCGCATCATGCAAAATGAAAATTTCCGCGACCAGCTCACGGCAGCCGACATCATCATTGCCAGCAAAAGCGATACCTGGCATGCGCAGGATCGCCAGCGCCTGCTGGAATGGCAACAGCAGCACCTTGGCGATCGTCAGCTGATTGAAGCCGCCTGGGGCAATATCGATCCGGCGCTGCTCAGCCAGCCGGCATTAGCCGATCGTGCGGTGCCGCAGGCTGCCCATCATCATCACCCTTCCCGTCCGCAGGGGCTGGCGGCGCTGAAACTGGAAGGCGCCGTGCGCTGGCGGCGTGCGTTGAATGAAGGTCAGGGCTATGCTTCCTGTGGCTGGATTTTCGATGGCGATACCGTATTCGATACCATCCCCGCCTTAGAGTGGGCGCGGCTTGCGCCGGTTGATCGGGTGAAGGGGGTGCTGCGTACGCCGGATGGATTGGTCAGCATTAACCGTCAGGGTGAAGACCTGTTTATTGAAACGCGGCCTGTCACACCGCCGGACAGCCGCATTGAATTAATCCATCATCAGGCGGCTGACTGGAACCTTTTGCAGACGGCGTTGTTGAAGGTTCGTTTAAAATAGCTGCGTTAAGTTTGCCCGTTATTTTTTCTTTTTGAGTCTTTTTCTTATGCACGCTTTCCGACTGATCACCATCCTGCTGCTTAACGCGCTGGGTGTGATGCTGTTTTTGTCATGGTATCTGCCACCCGATCACGGGTTCTGGTTTGCCATTGATAAAAGCATTTTCTTTGGTTTTAACGACCAGATGGTGGACCACCACGCTTTCGCTCTGCTGGTGGCTGTGACCAACTTTCGCGGCTTTGACGCCGTTTCCCTGCTGGCGATGGGGCTGCTGTATCTGTGGTTCTGGCGCCGCGAAACGCCGCCGGGCCGCCGCCGCATGCTGGCGATTGGCATTACCATGCTGCTGACGGCGGTGGTCCTCAACCAGCTGGGCCACCTGCTGCCCGTTAAGCACGCCAGCCCGACGCTGTTCTTTGACAACGTACACCGCGTCAGCGAACTGACCGGTATTCCGGCCAAAGATGCGTCCAAAGATAGCTTCCCGGGTGACCACGGCATGATGCTGATCATCTTTGCCTGCTTCATGTGGCGCTATTTTGGCTTGCGTCCGTTTCTGGCAGGGCTGGTGATCGTGGTGCTGTTTGCTTTACCGCGCGTGATGGCGGGTGCCCACTGGTTTACCGATATCGCTGTCGGCTCCCTTTCCGTGGTGCTGGTGGGACTCAGCTGGTGGTTATTAACGCCGGCCAGCGATGCGCTGGTTAACTGGCTATACCGCTCGCTGCCTGGCAAATATAAGCCGCAGGCGTAATTATTTAGCGCGGGTGATTATAAAACCTGAATTGACTTGCCCGCGCTTATTTAATCCTTAAATTAATTATTAGCCGCCTAATCGTTTTCTGTAAAAAGAAAACATAATGACAAAAAAGCATTAACACGGGCCTGTTTTCAGGGCTGTCCAGCCAGAACCCTCTTAAAATCTGCCTTAGCGCCAGAATTAGCCCCTGATCGCCCCGCTATTTGACGTTTAAATCACTGCCAGTTGTTGATAAAGTAACCACTCTGTTAAAGATTGATTTCATATCAAAAAAACCTATAAAAATTTAGAGAAAAGCACTCGCCACGCGGTCTGTAATCGGTTAACCTCAACTCCGGTTAACAAAGTGCAGCATAATATGCGGTGCCTTAAGCAGCAAAATTGTGTGCATTAACACATTTTAGTAATTAAGGAATTGTCTTAGTCCGTCGTACTTATTAATCTCAACCCGTTTTGTCATCTGGCTGGCGACATTCTGTCGTAAGGACATCGAAGGAACACACGTATAATGGTCAAGTCTCAACCAATTCTGAGATACCTCAGGCGGATAATTCCCGCAGTAGCATTAGCAACGCTTTTATCAGCATGCAGCAGTACCCATAACGGACAAAACGCGAATAACGAGAATCATGAAGTTAACAACCAGAATGGTTTTTTACTTCAGGCGTCTCAGGATGAATTTGAACAAATGGTGCAGAACGTGGACGTTAAGTCCCGCATCATGGAACAGTACAGTGACTGGAAAGGTGTCCGTTATCGCTTAGGCGGTGACACCAAACGCGGCATTGATTGTTCTGCTTTTGTTCAGCGCACCTTTCGTGAACAGTTTGGTTTAGAACTGCCCCGCTCCACTTCTGAGCAGCAGGATACCGGCAGAGAAATTTCACGCAGTAAACTGCGTCCGGGAGATTTAGTGCTGTTCCGCGCCGGTTCCACCGGGCGTCACGTCGGCATTTATCTTGGTAACGACAACTTTGTTCATGCGTCCACCAGCAGTGGCGTCATGATCTCCAGTCTGAACGACAGCTACTGGAAATCACGCTACCGTGAAGCGCGTCGGGTATTAGCAAAACACCCGGGCGCGTAACCTGCTCCGATGATCCTCTCAGCCAGAGAATCAGAAAACGCTGCACTCGCAGCGTTTTTTTTTGCCTGCGTTTTGTCCCGCCGGCGGCGCGCGTCAAAATGCAATTGCGAATCAGAAATATAACGAGACTTTTCGCCTGGCCTCGTTATATTCTCGTTGCCTTGCACCAGTACAGTTGTATGCAGTTTTAATAATAAAAATGGCGAGATCAGGGGAACAAACTCCATGCCACTGTCGGGGACGTTAAAACGTCATGCCAGCTACTCGCGACGCATCGCCTGGAGTAGCGCGATAATTGGGGTCGTGTTTTTTGTCTTATTTGTCCTTGTGCTGCTTATGCTCACCTGGCAGAAACGCGTCCGGCAACATGAGCAGCTGCTGTTACGCAGCAGCGAGGATTTACAACAGGTGATCGCCACGCTGGAGGAGACGCTCTTTCCGCTGCAGCAATACACCCAGCTAAGCTGCAGCAGCGTCAGCCGGGAACTCACCTCACGCGCCGCCTTTGCCGACAATATCCGCGCCATCCTGCTGGTGCGGGATGGCAACGCCTATTGCTCATCCGCCACCGGCGCTTTTCTGCTGCCGGCACGTAACATCACCCCGGCTTCGGAACTGGGTCGCGATCGCGATATTCAGCTGCTGCCGGGCACGCCGCTGCTGCCCACCCGACCCGCGGTGGCGCTATGGCTGAAAAATCCGGGCGCGCAGGAAAGCGGCATCCTGGCGACAATAAATATCAGCCTGACGCCCTATCAGCTGCTGGCGTCCTATCATCCTGAAATCACCGGTATGGCGCTGGTGATCGGTGACAATGCGCTGCTGAGCGGCACGCAGCAGGTGGTTCACGTGCGCGATCTGCCCCCGGCACTGGCCGCGCTGCAGCTGCCCGGCCACACGCTGCAGTTCCGGCTCTATGGCAGCACGCTGGCCCCGCGCGACTACCATCTGGCCCTGCTTACCGGCTTGCTGTTTTCGCTGCTGATTAGCGCCGCCAGCTGGCTGATACTCCAGCTGCGGCGGCACCCCGGGCGTGAAATTCTGCAGGGCATCCGGCGCGGCGAGTTTCACGTTGAATATCAGCCGCTGGTGACCGCGCCCGAGGGCAGGCCTTACGGCATTGAAGCGCTGCTGCGCTGGACGCATCCGGTTGAGGGCATGATTCCTCCGGACGCCTTTATCAGCTACGCCGAAGCGCAAAACCTGATTATCCCGCTGACGCGCCACCTGTTTACCCTGGTGGCACGCGATGCGCAGGCCCTGTGCCAGCAACTGCCCCGCGGCACGCGCCTGAGCCTGAATCTGTCGCCGCTGCATCTGGCCTGCAGCGAATTCCGCCAGCACGTCCAGGCGTGGATTGCCGACATGCCCGCCGACCATTTCAGTTACGTGTTTGAAATCACTGAACGCAGCATGGTACGCGAAAAAAATGCCGGTGAGATCTTCGCCTGGCTGCACGAAAATAACGTCAAAATTGCCATTGATGACTTTGGCACCGGCCACAGTGCGCTTATCTACCTCGAAAAGTATCCCTTTGATTACCTGAAAATCGATCGCGGCTTTGTGCAGAGTATTGGCACCGAGACCCTTACCTCACCGGTGCTGGACGCCGTGCTGCTGCTGGCGAAAAAGCTGAACCTGAAGACCGTGGCCGAAGGCGTCGAGACCCGCGATCAGGCCGCGTGGCTGGTCAAACGCGGCGTGACGCATCTGCAGGGTTACCTGTTCAGCCGCCCGTTGCGGCCGGAAAAGCTGCTGAGCTACTATCAAAACCAGGCGCGTTTAGGTTAACGTCATGCGGGTGCCGGATTAGCGGTTAACCCACCGTGCAGATTTGTCAGGGAGGGCCCATTTATGCTGCTTCGTCTTAGTATCGCGCTGCTGGCCTGCAGCCTGCTTGCACCGCTACACGCCGCCACCATCAACGAAAGCTATGCGTTTGCCAAACTGGGCATGCCGAAATACGCGGTAAATTTTACCCACTATGACTACGCCAATCCTGCCGCGCCCAAAGGCGGTAAAATCACGCTGGCGGTGGTCGGCACGTTTGATAACTTCAACCGCTATGCCTCACGCGGCAATCCCGGTGTCGGCACGGATACGCTGTATGACGGGCTGTTCACCACCTCTGACGACGAACCTGGCAGTTACTACCCGCTGATTGCTGAATCCGCGCGTTATCCCGATGACTTTCACTGGATGGAAGTCGCCCTGAATCCGCACGCGCGTTTTCAGGATGGTACGCCCGTCACCGCTGGAGATGTGGCGTTTACCTTTCAGAAGTTTATGACCGAGGGCGTGCCGCAGTTTCGTGTCGCCTATCGCGGCGTGACGGTGAAGGCACTGAACCGTCTGACGGTGCGCATTGACCTGCCCCGCCCGGACAAAGATCGCCTGCTGAGCTGGCTGACGCTGCCGGTGCTGCCAGAAAAATTCTGGCAGAACAAAAAATTCAGCGAACCGCTTGGCTATCCGCCGCTCGCCAGCGGCCCCTACCGCATTACTGCCTATAAATCCGGCCAGTTCATTCAGTACAGCCGGGTAAAAGATTACTGGGCGGCGAACCTGCCGGTAAACCGCGGGCGTTTCAATTTCGATACCCTGCGCTACGACTACTATCTGGACGACAACGTGGCGTTTGAAGCCTTTAAAGCCGGCGCTTACGATTTGCGCGAGGAAAGCTCCGCGAAAAAGTGGGCAACGCAGTATCGCGGACGCAATTTTGACAATCAGGCGATCGTCAAATTCACCACGCCCACGACCGCGGCAACCGACACGCGCTGGCTGGCCTTCAATAATGAAAAAGCCCTGTTTACTGACCGCCGGGTCCGTCAGGCGCTGACGCTGGCGTTTGACTTCCGCTGGATGAACAAGGCGCTGTTCTACCATGCCTTCAAGCGCACCCGCAGCTATTTCCAGAATACCGCCTATGCGGCAACCGGCTATCCGCTGGCCGATCAGCTGGTGCTGCTGGCGCCGTGGAAAGCCCAGCTGCCGCCGGAAGTGTTTAACCAGGCGTACGCGCCGCCTGAATCTGACGGCAGCGGATTTGATCGTGACAACCTGCTGAAAGCAATGGCATTACTGAAGGAGGCGGGCTGGGAGATCCGCCATCAGCAGCTGGTTAATGTCAACACTGGTCAGCCATTCCGCTTTGAGCTGCTGATGCGCAGCGGCTCGCAGAACGACTGGGCGCTGCCGTTTCAGCACAGTCTGGCACGGCTGGGCATTCAGATGACGCTGCGTCAGGTGGACAGCTCCCAGTTCCTGCGCCGGTTACGCGCGGGTGACTATGACATGATCCCAACGCTCTATCTGGCGATGCCGTGGCCCTCCGCCGATCTGCAGTTTGTCTGGCAGTCCGACTACATCGATTCCTCGTGGAACTCTGCGCGGGTGAAAGATCCGCTGGTTGATCATTTCGTCAAAGAGATTGTTGCGCATCAGGGTGATGAGAACGCGCTGCAACCGCTGGGTCAGGCGCTGGACCGCATTCTGCTGTGGAATGCGTATATGATCCCGATGTGGTACAACGGCGAGCAGCGGCTGGCCTTCTGGGATAAATTCTCCCATCCGGCCATAAAACCCGCCTATGCCACCGGGCTGGAGAACTGGTGGTACGATGTCAATAAAGCCGGCCGCCTGCCGGCCGACCGACGCTGAGGAGAGCGGTTTGAGTGCTTATTTCCTGCGCAGGCTGCTGCTGATTATTCCCACGCTGTGGGCCATCATCACCCTGAATTTCTTTATTGTGCAGATCGCGCCGGGCGGGCCGGTGGATCAGGCACTGGCCAACATTCAGTTTGGCCGCAGCACCGGTCTGCCCGGCAGCGCGGCCAGCGACGAGGGCGCGCGCGGTGCGCTGGTGCGCGACAATCCGGGAGACAGCCAGTACCGCGGTGCGCGCGGATTGGATCCGGAAGTGATTGCTGAAATCAAACATCGCTACGGCTTTGATAAGCCGCTGCTGCAGCGTTATGGCGAAATGCTGTGGAACTATCTGCGCTTTGATTTTGGCGACAGCCTGTTTCGTAACGCCTCTGTGCTGCAGCTGATTAAAGAGAGTTTGCCGGTGTCAGTGAGCCTCGGGCTCTGGAGCACGCTGATTATCTATCTGGTGTCCATTCCGCTGGGTATCAAAAAGGCGGTGCGCAACGGCAGCGTGTTTGATGTCTGGAGCAGCATCTTTATTATCATCGGCTACTCCATTCCGGCCTTTCTGTTCGCCATCATGCTGATTGTGCTGTTTGCCGGTGGCAGCTATCTCGACTGGTTCCCGCTGCGCGGCCTGACCTCACCGCAGTTTGCCGCGCTGCCGTGGTACGGCAAAATTGGCGATTACTTCTGGCATATCGCCCTGCCGGTGCTGGCGACAGTCATTGGCGGCTTTGCCACGCTGACCATGCTGACCAAGAACGCGTTCCTTGATGAGATCCGCAAACAGTATGTCGTGACCGCCCGCGCCAAAGGCGTGGATGAGAAACGCATTCTGTATGGCCACGTCTTCCGTAACGCCATGCTGCTGGTGATTGCCAGCTTTCCGGCCACCTTTATCAGCATGTTCTTTACCGGTTCCGTGCTGATTGAGGTGATGTTCTCGCTAAACGGTCTTGGCCTGCTGGGCTATGATGCCACCGTTCAGCGCGACTATCCGGTGATGTTTGGCACCCTGTATATTTTCACGCTGATTGGCCTGCTGATGAATATCCTCAGCGATTTGACCTATACGCTGGTCGATCCGCGCATTGATTTTGAGGGCCGCTGATGCGTCTGTCTCCGGTTAATCAGCAGCGCTGGCAGCGCTTTCGTCACAACCGCCGCGGCTACTGGTCGCTGTGGATTTTTCTGGTCATTTTTGTGCTTTCACTGGGTGCGGAGCTGCTGGCCAATGAGAAGCCGCTGCTGGTGCACTATCAGCAGCGCTGGTACGTGCCGCTGCTGGTAGATTACAGCGAAAGTGATTTTGGCGGTGCGTTCCCGACCCCGGCAGACTATCAGGATCCGTGGCTGAAGCAGCGCATCGCGCAGCAGGGCTGGGCGCTGTGGGCCCCGATTCGCTTCAGCGACAGCACCATCAACTTTGCCACCGCGGTGCCGTTTCCGTCGCCACCTTCGCGCCAGAACTGGCTGGGCACTGACGCCAACGGCGGTGACGTGCTGGCACGCCTGCTGTACGGCACGCGTATCTCCCTGCTGTTTGGTCTGCTGCTGACGCTGTTTTCCAGCGTCATTGGCATTGTCATGGGCGCGCTGCAGGGCTATTTCGGCGGCCGTCTCGACCTGGTGGGGCAGCGCCTGATTGAAGTGTGGTCTGGTCTGCCGACGCTGTTCATGCTGATTTTGCTCTCCAGCGTGATTCAGCCCAACTTCTGGTGGCTGCTGCTGCTGACGGTGCTGTTTGGCTGGATGAGTCTGGTGGGCATCGTGCGGGCGGAATTCCTGCGCGCGCGCAACTTTGATTACATTCGCGCCGCCCGCGCGCTGGGCGTCAGCGACCGTCACATTATGCTGCGCCACATGCTGCCCAACGCCATGGTCGCCACGCTGACGTTTCTGCCGTTTATTTTGTGTGGTTCGATTACCACGCTGACGTCACTGGATTTTCTGGGTTTTGGTCTGCCGGTGGGGTCACCCTCGCTGGGAGAGCTGCTGCTGCAGGGGAAAAACAATCTGCAGGCGCCATGGCTGGGACTGTCCGGCTTTTTCGCCCTCGCCCTGCTGCTGTCGCTGCTGATTTTTATTGGCGAAGCGGTACGTGATGCCTTTGATCCCGCCCGGGGAGTCTGAATGAGTCTGTTAACGGTAAACAATCTGGCGGTGGCGTTTCAGCAACGTCGCGTGGTGGAAGACATTTCGCTGCAGGTCGACGCCGGTGAAACGCTGGCGCTGGTGGGCGAATCCGGTTCCGGCAAAAGCGTTACCGCGCTTTCTGTTATGCGCCTGCTGCCGCAGCCGCTGGTGCAGTATCCGCAGGGTGAGATTCTGTTTGACGGACACAACATCCTGCAGGCCAGCGAACGCACGCTGCGCGGCCTGCGCGGCAATCAGATGGCCATGATATTTCAGGAGCCCATGGTATCGCTGAACCCGCTGCATACGGTGGAAAAACAGCTGTATGAGGTGCTGTCGCTGCATCGCGGTATGCGGCAGGAAGCGGCACGCGGCGAAATCCTCAGCTGTCTCGATCGCGTGGGCATTCGTCAGGCAGCCACGCGCTTGCAGGATTATCCGCATCAGCTCTCCGGCGGCGAACGCCAGCGCGTGATGATCGCCATGGCGCTGCTGACCCGACCGCGGCTGCTGATTGCTGATGAGCCCACCACCGCGCTGGATGTCACGGTACAGGCGCAGATTCTGCGGCTGCTGCGCGAACTGCAGCAGGAGCTGAACATGGGCATGCTGTTTATTACGCATAACCTGAATATCGTGCAGCAGCTGGCGCATCGCGTCACGGTGATGCGTCAGGGACGCGCCGTAGAGAGCCAGCGCTGCAGCCTGCTGTTCAGCCAGCCGCAGCAGCCTTATACGCGCGAGTTGCTGGCTGCCGAACCGGACGGTGTCCCGGTGCCGCTCACTGATGCCGCACCGCTGCTGCGGGTGCAGCACCTGCAGGTGGGCTTTCCCCTGCGTCGCGGGCTGCTGAAGCGCGTGGTAGGGGAGAAAACGGCGCTGCATGACCTCAGTTTTACCCTGCACCGCGGAGAGAGCCTGGGTCTGGTAGGCGAATCCGGTTCCGGGAAAAGCACCACCGGGCTGGCGCTGCTGCGGCTGATCGCCGCACGCGGTGAGATTTGGTTCGGGGATCAGCCACTGCATCAGCTGACGCGCCAGCAGCTGCTGCCGCTGCGCCAGCGCATTCAGGTGGTTTTTCAGGATCCGAACTCCTCGCTGAATCCGCGCATGACGGTGCAGCAGGTGATTGCTGAAGGGCTGAAGGTGCATTTTCCGCAGCTGAGCGCGCGCGAACAGGAAGAGAGAGTGATTGCGGTTATGCAGGAGGTGGGGCTGGACGCCGCGTCACGGACGCGCTATCCGGCCGAATTTTCCGGCGGTCAGCGTCAGCGCATTGCGATTGCGCGCGCGCTGATCCTGCAGCCACAGCTGATCATCCTCGACGAACCGACCTCTTCGCTGGATCGCTCAGTGCAGAAACAGATCCTCACGCTGCTGCGCCGTCTGCAGCAGCAGCATCAGCTGGCGTATCTGTTTATCAGCCACGATTTGCAGGTGGTGCGGGCGCTGTGCCATCAGCTGATTGTGCTGCGGCAGGGAGAAGTGGTTGAACAGGGTGCGGCGGAAACGCTGTTTAACGCGCCGAAGTCAGATTATACGCGGCAGCTGCTGGCGTCCGCACAGGGTGCGCTGTAGCTATTTGCCCTCAAACGTCTCGGCAATGGCCACGCCCTGATTTTTCAGGCAGCAGCTGGCGGCGCTTTCATCGACGCGCGGGATCAGCAGACAAGGTTGCCCTTCACACTGGGCAATTTTGCTGTCGACCTGAATCTGCGTCAGCGTCTCCTGCAGCTGCAGCAGAATCTCCAGCGCCAGATGCCCGTCATGGCTAAGCAGGCGCAAGGCGACGAGGTCTTCATCGTGTCCCCCGTTCACCGTTTCCTGACGTTCAATTTCTCCCACGTGATCAACAGACCAGCGGTAGTGTTGTGGCAAACGATGCACCACCGAAAGTTGCAGCATAGTGTTTTGATCCCCGGAGACGTTAACTTCATTCACAACGGACAGCCTCAGCGCAGTGAATCCCCACCTGGCAAACGCAGAAGACGGACGTCAAGGATGGCCTTCTCGTTTTCAGTACAAAGCATCAGTAAAGATTCGCTTTGCGAGCGGGCTCGCATTTACGCCTATGTGTACCGCGTTACACGCGCGTTAACAATCATTTCAGACGCATTACCGTTACTTTTTTATCGCTTAATTTTCACATTATGGAAACATTAATCATAGCGACTGTCCGGAGAATGGCGAGTCTGCGCGGGGAATTTCAGCATAAAGCGCTGACGGACAGAGAATGACGGCGCGCGCGGCAGGCCAGGCGCGCCGTCACATCAGGCGCGGCGCGGGCGGGAAGCGTAGCGAAAAAGCAGAATGGAAAGGGTCGCACACAGCGCAATGGTGGTCACCATCGGCCAGGCGCTGCTGATGCTGACCCGCGACAGCAGCGCACCAACCAGCGCCCCAACGCCAAAACGCAGCGTGCCGGCCAGCGAGGAGGCGGTGCCAGCCATGTGCGGAAATTCATCCAGGATCACGGCCATCGCGTTTGACGAAACGGTGGATACGCAGCCGATAAACATCGCCACGCCCAGCACCAGCGGCAGAAAGCCGAGGTTCAGCGCGCTTACCGCCAGTAACCACACCCCCATGAAAAACTGAATCAGCAGGCCGAAGCGAAACATCGCCAGCGGTCCGAAACGGCGCACCGCGCGGCTGTTAATCAGCGTCATGACAAACAGAAACACCACGTTGAGGCCAAAGTAGTAGCCAAAATTCTGCGGCGAGACGTGATTAACTTCAATGTATACAAACGGCCCGGCATTGAGGAAGGTGAAGAGTCCGGCAAAGGAGAAGCCGCTGGCCAGCATATAGCTGAAGGCGCGTTTGTGGCGCACCAGCGCGACAAAGTTACTGAGCGTGGTGCGCAGATGAAAGCGCTGCCGCTGCGCCGGTTGCAGGGTTTCCCGCACCTGCGTCACCACCAGCACGGTGGTGATCAGCGACGCTATGGCCAGCGTCCAGAAGATGGCGTGCCAGTTCCACAGCAGCAGCAACCAGCCGCCGATCACCGGTGCCAGCAGCGGTGCGATGGTGGTAATCAGCATGACAAATGACATCATGCGGGAAAAATCCTCTTTCGAGTAGCTATCGCGCATCAGGGCATTGATCACCACGCTGGCCGCGGCGGCGGACAGCCCGTGCAGGAAGCGCATCAAAATCAGCTGGTCGATCGACTGCGACATTGCACAGGCGGCGGCCGCGCAGGCAAAAATCAGCGTGCCCAGCACGATCACCGGCTTGCGGCCATAGCTGTCCGCCAGCGGACCATACACCAGCTGCCCCAGCGCAAAGCCCAGAATGTAGAGATTGAGGGTCATCTGCACGCTGCCGGCCGACACCGCGAATTCATGGGCGATTTGCGGCATTGCCGGCAGGTACATGTCGATAGAGAGCGGCATCAGCATAGCCAGCAATCCCAGGATGACCACCAGCCCGGCCGGTGAATTTTTCTCCTTTCGCACCGCCGTCTCCCGCTACCTGCGCTGTTTGAGTTCGTCTGGCAAACCGATACTGTCGATTTCGGCGTCAGTCAGCGGACGGTATTGCCCCTCTTCCAGGTCTTCGTCCAGCACAATGCTGCCGATACTTTCACGATGCAGCGCGCTGACGTGGTTCCCCAGTGCGGCAAACATGCGTTTGACCTGATGGTAACGCCCTTCGCTGATGGTGAGGCGTGCGGCTTTTTCATCCAGGATCTCCAGCAGCGCCGGTTTGGTCAGATCTTTTTCATTGTGCAGCTGAATACCGGCGGCAAACTTCTCCACCAGTGCCGGGTCGAGCGGCGATTCCACCTCAACCAGATAGGTTTTTTCCAGATGATGACGCGGAGAGGTAATGCGGTGCGACCACTGGCCGTCATCGGTCAGCAGCACCAGACCGGTGGTATCAATATCCAGGCGGCCTGCGGCGTGCAGTTTGAACGCTGCCGGTTCATCAATAAAGTAGAGCACGGTCGGGTGATCCGGATCGTCCGTGGAGCAGACATAGCCCTGCGGTTTGTTCAGCATAAAGTAGCGCGGGCCCTGCTGTACTGCCAGCGGATGACCGTCGTATTCGACCTGGTCTTCCGGCAACACTTTGCAGGCGGTGTCACGTACCACTTCGCCATTAATGGTGATTTTTCTGGCGCGGATTTCGCGGCCGGCAATTGCACGGCTAACTTCCAGTTGCTGAGATATGAATTTGTCGAGTCGCATGAATTCGCTTTTGCCTGTTACTGCGGGGGGAACTGAAAACGGCTGTTTAACCGCTGAAAAAGTGCGGGCAGTATAGCCTGATCCTTCGCCTGCTAATAGTGGCGATCCTGCGTTTCCGCCACTTTCATGGCATAATGCGCGTCCGTTCCGGAAAAAAATGTGTGTCATGTCTTTTACTCTGCGCCCGTATCAACAGGAGGCGGTGGATGCCACCGTTGCCCATTTTCGTCGCCACGCCACGCCTGCGGTGATCGTGCTGCCTACCGGTGCCGGCAAAAGCCTGGTGATTGCTGAACTGGCGCGCCTGGCACGCGGCCGCGTCCTGGTGCTGGCGCATGTCAAAGAGCTGGTGGAGCAGAACCACAGCAAATATCAGGCGTATGGTCTGGAGGCCGATATCTTTGCGGCCGGTCTGCAGCGCAAACAGAGCACCGGCAAGGTGGTGTTTGGCAGCGTGCAGTCGGTAGCGCGTAATCTGGATCGCTTTGACAGCGCCTTTTCGCTGGTGATTGTGGATGAGTGCCACCGCATCAGTGATAACGATGAAAGCCAGTATCAGCAGCTGTTCGCCCATCTGCGCCAGCACAATCCGCAGTTACGCCTGCTGGGATTAACCGCCACGCCCTTCCGGCTGGGTAAAGGCTGGATTTATCAGTATCACTATCACGGCATGGTGCGCGGCGATGATCGGGCGCTGTTCCGCGACTGTATCTATGAGCTGCCGCTGCGCTACATGATTAAACACGGCTTTCTGGTGCCGCCTGAACGGCTCGATATGCCGGTGGTGCAGTATGATTTCAGTCGCCTGGTGCCGCAAAACAACGGGCTGTTCAGCGAGGCCGATCTGAACCGCGAGCTGAAACAGCAAAACCGCGTTACCCCGCATATTATCCGGCAGATTGTGGAGTTCGCGCAGGATCGCCGCGGCGTAATGGTGTTTGCCGCCACGGTGGAGCACGCGCGGGAGATCCTCAGCCTGCTGCCGGACACCAGCGCGCTGGTGTCCGCGGAAACGCCGGTAAAGGAGCGCGATCGTCTGATTCAGCAGTTTAAAGCGCAGCAGCTTAAGTTTCTGGTGAACGTAGCGGTGCTGACCACCGGTTTTGATGCTCCGCATGTGGATTTGATTGCCATTCTGCGCCCGACCGAATCGGTCAGCCTGTACCAGCAGATTGTCGGACGCGGCCTGCGTCTGGCACCGGGTAAAACCGACTGCCTGATCCTCGATTACGCCGGCAATCCTCACGATCTCTTCACGCCGGAAGTGGGCGCGCCCAAAGGGGCCAGCGATAACCAGCCGGTGCAGGTGTTTTGCCCCGCCTGCGGCTTTGCCAACACCTTCTGGGGCAAAGCCACTGAAGAGGGTCAGGTGATTGAGCATTTTGGTCGTCGCTGTCAGGGCGTCCTGGAAGATGATGAAGGCCAGCGCGCGCAGTGCGATTATCGCTTCCGCTTTAAAAGCTGCCCGGACTGCGGGGCAGAGAACGATATCGCCGCCCGCCGCTGCCACCAGTGTGACCGCGTGCTGGTGGATCCGGATGACATGCTGAAAGCGGCGCTGAAGCTAAAAGATGCGCGCGTGCTGCGCTGCAGCGGTATGACGCTGGCGCACGGCCGCGATGATAAGGGGGAATGGCTGAAAGCCAGCTATTTCGACGAAGATGGCACCAGCGTCAGCGAGCGCTTCCGGCTGCAAACGCCGGCGCAGCGTAAAGCGTTTGAACAGCTGTTTATGCGTCCGCACCAGCGGGCACCAGGCGTGGAGCTGGGCTGGCAAACCGCCGCCGATGTGGTCGCCCTGCACCCCCTGCTGCGCCACCCCGATTTTGTCGTGGCGCGTGCCAAAGGCCACTTCTGGCAGGTGCGGGAAAAAATGTTCGATTATCAGGGACGTTATCGCCGTGCGAACGAGTTGCGCTAAGCGGCGGAATGATTTGCCCCGCTGCCCCAATCCGGCTATAATGCTGCCCGCTTTTGCATCCGTAAAAGCCTGTTGAATAACCGTCCTGCTGCTGGGTCGCCTGTAGCAGGAACTATCGAAGAGATACCAAATGTTTACTATTAACACCGAAGTACGTAAAGAGCAGGGTAAGGGTGCGAGCCGCCGCCTGCGTGCAGCAAACAAATTCCCGGCCATCATCTATGGCGGTAACGAAGCACCGGTTGCTATCGAACTGGACCACGACTCTGTGATGAACATGCAGGTTAAGCCTGAGTTCTACAGCGAAGTGCTGACTCTGGTTGTTGACGGTAAAGAAACCAAAGTAAAAGTTCAGGCTGTTCAGCGTCACCCGTTCAAGCCAAAACTGCACCACATCGACTTCGTTCGCGCATAAGTGCTGACGAGTTGAGGAAAAAACGCCGCTTATGCGGCGTTTTTTTATGGCGCGCTGCCGGCTCAGTTGCCGCCGGTGCGGCGCTGCAGCTGGTCGCGCAGATTCGGCGGCGTGCCTTTAATCGTCAGCGTATCGGTAGCCGGATCCCAGAAAATCCGTTCCCCGAGCAGCATCGCATCAAAATTCAGCGTCAGTCCGCCACCGCTGCCGGCAAATTTGGTCAGCTGGCGCAGCGTACTGCGATCGGCCGGGAAGTGGTCTTCCAGTTCGTATCCCTGCTCCTGGGTAAACGCCTGAAAGGTCTTTTCACCCAGCGGCGGCAGTTCACTGGAGAGATCGTCCAGCGCAATCTCCTCTCCCGCCTGCAGCTGATCGTTACAGTAGGTGTAAACCTGCTGACGGTAAGTCTGCCGCTCCTGTTTATCCAGCCCTGACTCCGCGCAGTAGTCATCCACCGCCTGCAGCAGGCCGCGGTTTTGCGCTTTGGTATCCAGACCGACGCTGGCACCGAGGAAATCCATGAAGAAATCAGCCACCTTGCGCCCTACGCGTCCGCGCAGAAAGGTCAGATAGCGGGTGGATTCCGGATTGGTTTCCCATTCGGTCAGATCGATACGCGCCACGATATCGGCGTGATTGATGTCCAGATACTGCGTGCTGCTGATATCCAGCTGCTCGTTCACGCGCATGCTCGCCTGACTGTTCAGAACGGCCACCAGCAGATACTCCACCGCCAGATAGCGATAGTGCAGGAACAGCACCACGCCGCCTTCGGCAAACGGGTATTTACTCAGTTCATCGCGCAGGCGACCGGTCGCCGCCCGGCTGAACGCCAGAAAGTCATCCTGTCCTTTACGGCAGTTGCGCAGCGCGTCTGCCAGTTCGCTGTCGGCATTAAACAGGCCATAGGCTTTGTTTTTTGCGCTGTAAACCCGGTGCAGCTCTTCCGCCATCGCTTCCACCGCCTGGGTGGCGGGCAGCAGGGTATCGCGCAGCACCAGCTCCAGCTGGTTTTCATCACGTTTGACTAACTGATGCAGGGCAATCTGGTTGATATCCAGACTCATGATAGACTCTCCTTTTGGCTCAGGCGCGTATTCAAACACCGCCCGCAGCCGCTTTCAACTGCGCGCACAAACTGATCGTTCTGCTTGCGATAAAAGTGCGGAAAAACGTGCTTTGTTACGGTACTATACCGCCTTTTCACACTTGATTAGTCGACGATATGCCACAATCATCCCGTTACAGCGACGCCCGCGTTGAACAGCTTCTTGCGCAGCTGGCGCAGGTTCTCGAAAAAGACAAAGCGCCCACCGATCTTTCCCTGATGGTACTGGGGAACATGGTGACCAATTTGATTAATACGGACGTCGCGCCGGCCCAGCGCCGCAGCCTGGCCCGCTCCTTTGCGGAAGCCCTGCAGTCTTCCGTGCGCGATGACAATGCCCATTAATTTGCAGATCTGACGTCATAAATATGGTAACCAACCGGCAGCGCTACCGTGAAAAAGTCTCCCAGATGATTAGCTGGGGGCACTGGTTTGCCCTGTTTAATATTCTGTTTGCGCTGATTTTAGGCAGCCGCTACCTGTTGGTCGCCGACTGGCCCGCCTCACTTGCGGGCCGCATTTATGCGTACACCAGCTGGATTGGCCATTTCAGCTTTATTGTCTTCGCCGCTTATCTGCTGATCATCTTCCCGCTGACGTTTGTCGCTATGTCACAACGCCTGCTCCGCGTGCTGTCCGCCATTGTGGCCACCGCCGGGCTGACGCTGATCATGGTTGACAGCGCGGTGTTCAACCGCTTCCATCTGCACCTCAACCCGGTGGTGTGGGAGCTGGTAATCAACCCGGATCAGAGCGAGATGGCGCGCGACTGGCAGCTGATGTTTATCAGCGTGCCGGTGATCTTCCTGGTGGAGATGCTGTTCGCCACCTGGAGCTGGCAGAAGCTGCGCAGCCTCAACCGCCGTTCATTCGGCAAGCCGCTGGCCGCGCTGTTTATCAGCGCCTTCTTTGCCAGCCATCTGCTGTATATCTGGGCCGATGCTAACTTCTATCGCCCGATTACCATGCAGCGCGCCAATCTGCCGCTCTCCTATCCGATGACGGCGCGCCGCTTTCTGGAGCGTCACGGCCTGCTGGATGCGCAGGAGTATCAGCGCCGCCTGGTGCAGCAGGGCGATCCGGAAGCGCTGTCAGTGCAGTATCCGCTCAGCGATATCACGTTCCGCGACGGCGGTTCGCGTCACAATCTGCTGGTGTTGACAGTCGATGGCCTGAACAACGCCACGGTGAGCAAAGCGCTGCCGTCACTCGATCAGTTTGCGCGCGATAACGTGCGCTTCACGCAGCATTACAGTGCCGGACTGCAGCCGGAAAAAGGCTTATTTGGCCTGTTCTATGGCATCTCCTCCAGCTATATGGATGGCGTGCTGGCGGCGCGCATGCCTTCGGCGCTGCTCAGCGCGCTGAACGCACAGGGTTATCAGTTCGGGCTGTTCTCCTCGGATGGCTTCAGTCAGCCGCTCTATCGTCAGGCATTGCTGGCCGACTACAGCCTGCCGGATGCCGATCCGCAGCCCAACAGCACTACCGTGAGCCAATGGCAGAACTGGCTGAACGGCCAGAAAAGCGACGGTGCACCGTGGTTCTCATGGATTGCGCTGAACGGCGTTGCGGCGAACGGCGACACGGTTAAAACGCGCCAGCGCAACTATCTGCGTCAGGCGGGCAGCGTGGATGAGCAGATTGCAGCAGTATTGCAGACGCTGCAGCAGCGCGATTTGCTGAAAAATACCGTGGTGGTGATCACCGCGCAGCGTGCGGTGACCTTTGACGCCAGTGATAATCCGGGCAACCGCGCAACGCTGCAGGTGCCGCTGGTGCTGCACTGGCCGGACACACCGGCGCAAACCATTGACCGGCTGACCGATCAGCAGGATGTGATGACCACGCTGATGCAGCGTCTGCTGCACGTGCGGACCAGTCCGGCCAGCTATTCGCAGGGGGAAGATCTGTTTGCTGCCCGGCGCAGCCATAACTGGGTTGCCAGCAGCGAAGAGGGCAAACTGGTGGTCACAACGCCAACCGTGACGCTGGTGCTGAATACCAACGGCAGCTATAACGCCTGGGACGCGCAGGGCCATCCGCTGAAAGATCATAAACCGCAGCTGGCGCTGCTGCTGCAGGTACTGACCGAAGAGAAGCGCTTTACGGCAAACTGATTAATTATGAGTCAGTTAACGCTGACACATCTTGCAATCGGCGACGGAACCAGTAGTATAAGCCTCCACGTTCGGCACGTAGCGCAGCCTGGTAGCGCACTGTCATGGGGTGTCAGGGGTCGGAGGTTCAAATCCTCTCGTGCCGACCAAATTACTCCAATAGGTCAAAGGGTTAATCGAAAGGTTAGCCCTTTTACTTTATGTACTTTTCTGCACATGTGCAATCCCCCACTGCACACACTCCCTATCCTCTTTCTGCCTTTTCCTTTCCATGACAGGACGTAATGTCGCTGTGCTCCATTACTACGCTGCTCCCAGGTGCGCTACGTGCCTTCTATTGACGCAGCAAGCTGCACGCTATGACGCCCTACACATTACGCAGTGTGTACGCTGAGAACTAACTGATTGATTGGGATAGTTATCCCCCTGTCTATCTAAGACAAGGGACAGGGAATAATTGTTGGTGAGACGGGAGCAAAGGGAAGCTGGCTGCTTTTCTGGAGAGGAAAGGCTTGGGGGCTATAAGGGGGGCTACCGGGGGTTTGCTGCTATACGAACTGCACCTCGAAAATTTCTAGCAAAAATTATGATGTTCTGAGGGGATGGATAAAGGGGTATACGAGGGGATGAACAGATGCCCCAGCAACAGGGCATCCAGTAGATAACGCACCAGTGTATGCGTAATAGAAGGCATACGGGGATGTATGGGGGCTATGTGAGGGAATGTCGGGGAAAGGGGCTAGAGGGGATAATGCACCTAAAATTTATCTCAGAAAAATAGCTGTATCAGAGGAACACATCAGAGGAAACATAGGAGATGTCAGAAGAATCCACCTCTTCTGAACAATAGTTGCATGTAAGCAGCTTAACGCCAGTATCAATCCTTTCTTCATTCCCCCAGCTATCCGTTACGTACTTCCACTTAGTATGAATATCCTTTGAATCCACTAGAGCAACAGAGCCACATGCGGGACATTTCCAGTTACGGTATTGCTCCATCACTGCCTTGTGCCTCTCAGGGCAAGCCTGTTCAATCGCTAAATCAATAGCCAGCTTTAGCATCCTTGCGTCAGTCCATATCCCGCTAACTGAGTCTACAGGAAAGCCGGAGATAACTATCCTGCGCCCTATCTGGTAGGTTCCTTGTCCCCGCTCAATAACTACGCCTCTGTATGAGAACTTACAGAATCCGTTTAGCGTAGAGAAATAAGGGGAAGGCTGTAGGCTATCTGCACGCTTCTGCTTGCTGTCAAAATGAGAAGCGTTGTGCTTTCTTTGGCGTGAAGCCAGATTGAAATTCTTATTCACATGCTCCCCCTACCTCTCAAGGCTTCTGCTTGAAGAAATCAATAGCAGCCTGAGTGCTGCGCATCATACCCCCTGATGTAGCCCGCTCTTTCATACGCTGTTTAAACTCTTCCTGAGCGTCAATAACACGCTGTTCTGATGCGTGCTGTTCTTGCATCTGTGGAGGAATCCACACGTTAGGAGCTACCTGAGAGCGAATCTGGCGCATATATTCCCCCTTCTCTTTGTCAGTGCGAAGCTTCATGGCAGAGCCGTTAGCACTATGTTGAGCAGCCTTCTGTCCCTCAATGTAACGCACTACAGCCGCCGCTGATTCTTCCGGGCTATAACCTTCTGCTACAAGCTGCTCAATCATCTGCTCGATGTTGTAACTGGAAGAAGTTTCAGGAGGAACAGGAGAAGTGGAAGGGAACAGAGCTGATGGTTCATTTTCGAAGAGCTGGGTCATATTTATTTTCCTTATTGTTGTACGTTGGCAGGCTTGGGAGAGCGGCGGTATTTGCTCCCTTTAATGTTGTTAGTCCAGCTGAACGGAGAGCGGAAACTATCTTCTAAGTGTTCTAGCCAATAGGCAGCCTGTCTTGCTTTATGTTCGTTAAACGCTTCGCGAGCTGCTTTAGAATATTTAGCCATATTATTGCCTCTTTGTTTTTATTGTTATTGGCGTAATGCTTACAGCGTTTTCATTTCTAAACGCTTGAGGGTTTTCTTTACTGAATCAATTGTCCACGGTGTTCCCCAGCGACTAAGCACACCACGGGTGTTTAACGCGTTAGCAAGTGCTGTATAGCCATAACCATATTCAATTAGCTCTTCAATCACTGGCTTCACTTTCTCATCGAAAATGGCTGTTTTGTTCTTGCGGATTTCTTCGTACATAAGACCCTTCCTTTATATTTAAATAGAAATAGAAGTGATAACACCGTTAGCCACGGTGAAGGTCACTGTTTTAGAGTCACTCTGCCCAGCTGTACGAGCTGTGGTAGTAGTGACGGTGCAGGTAACTGTACCTGAGTTGGATACAGCCCCCACAGTTGCCGGGAGACGGATGTTACTCACTGCGTTAGACGCCACAGTGTAAGTGCCTGTGCCTACAGCCGCCCCAGCTGAGTTTTGAACAGGAGAGGTGCCAGAGCTTGTTACTACCGCCTGACTTGAATTGAGCATTACAGGAGCCGGGATAGCCCCGGAATTAACCTTAGCGTAATAGGCAGCCATAGCCTCAAATGCTGATTTCTTATTCGTCCCACCAATCAAACGGTAATATGCTGCGGCTGCATCAGCCCATGCCCTGTGGTTCTTGCCCGTCTTTGAATTAAAAAACTTCTGACTCTCTGGATGATAGCTTTTATTCATTGAACACCTTTTTATAATTGTTATAGATGGCCATGCATCATTAGATGGCCAATGAGGATGATTAATTTAATTGAGAACGACACTAGCAGTAATGCCATCCATAGCGGGATCTTCCTATTCCACATACTTCTCTATTTGATACATCCATTCTTGAGAAGTAACCTTCTCAGGTATAATAAACACGCTTCCCGGTAACTCCTGCTTAAGTGTTAAATATTCATCAATTAATTCATAAGGCTCATAAGGAAACTCAGCATCCAGTGCAGAATAAGCAGCCTTTGAATCAATTGAAGGGATGCCCGCTTTAATACGCTCCAGCATTCGCCCTGAATGCTCTGTGATACGCTGGAGATAATCGTTGATTGCTCCTAACTCTCCCGCTTTAGCCAGAGCGCATATAACTCTCCTATCCCCCTCCGTGAATTCAACCGGGCATAGAATGGCTTTAGACAAGCAAACAGAGCGCTCATAACCCATGCTGTCTTGTTCAAACTGAAAGGCAGAAGAATCATTCAGGTTAATAGTTCCTCGCTCTTGATGCATCTCAATGCGTTTAATCAGAGATTCAGCAGACTCAAGAATTTGCTTGACCTGCTCCCCGTTGATTAATACACCGTGATGTTAGTAATGTCTTCATAAGTCACATGAGGACGTCCCCATGAAGAAGCGATTTTCCGACGAACAGATCATCAGTATTCTCCGCGAGGCAGAAGCCGGGGTTTCGGCCCGGGAACTCTGCCGCAAGCATGCTATTTCAGACGCCACCTTCTACACCTGGCGCAAGAAGTTTGGCGGCATGGAAGTCCCCGAAGTGAAGCGGCTCAAGTCGCTTGAAGAGGAGAATGCCCGCCTCAAGAAGCTGCTCGCTGAAGCCATGCTGGATAAGGAGGCGCTTCAGGTGGCTCTGGGCCGAAAGTTCTGACGACAGACCAGAAGCGGGAAGCCGTGGAAGTCATGTGTGAGGCCGCAGGTCTGTCGCAACGTCGTGCCTGCAGGCTGGCAGGCTTGCCCCTGTCGACCTGCCGTTATTCGGCTCAGCGTCCGGCTGCTGACGCGTTGCTGTCCCTACGCATTACAGAGCTGGCACTTGAACGCCGCCGCTTTGGCTACCGGCGCATCTGGCAGTTACTGCGCCGGGAAGGCCTTCACGTCAACCACAAGCGGGTATACCGCATCTATCATCTCAACGGCCTGGGTGTAAAGCGCAGGCGACGCCGCAAGGGGCTGGCGACTGAGCGGCTTCCGCTTCTTCGTCCGGATGCGCCGAACCTGACATGGTCAATGGATTTTGTCATGGATGCTCTTGCCAGCGGCCGCCGGGTTAAGTGTCTGACCTGCGTGGATGATTTCACGAAGGAGTGTCTGACGATCACCACGGCATTCGGGATTACAGGCGTTCAGGTGACACGCATTCTGGACAGCATTGCGCTGTTTCGTGGCTATCCTGCAACGATAAGAACTGATCAGGGTCCGGAGTTTACCTGCCGTGCGCTGGATCAATGGGCCTTTGAACATGGTGTTGAGTTGCGCTTAATCCAGCCAGGCAAGCCAACGCAGAACGGATTTATTGAGAGCTTCAATGGCCGCTTCCGGGATGAATGTCTGAATGAACACTGGTTCAGCGATATTCTTCATGCCCGGGAAATCATTAATGACTGGCGGCAGGATTATAACGAGTGTCGACCACATTCATCTCTGGATTACCAGACGCCAGCTGAATTTGCAGCAGGCTGGCGAGACGGGAAATATGAAGAAAAACCAACCGACATTACTAACTGAAGGTTGTATCTAATCCTGGGGGCAGGTCATGCTGGCAATAGCGTTTGCCGGGAGCCTTTTCCCCTTTAATGAGTCGACGCTTACTAAGCGCCCCTTGAATTCCTTTAGTAGATAGTTGCTCGCTTCTCATCACTAACGCTAGCTGTTTAACAGGGATGCGGGTGTTACCCGTACTAGCTGTACTTGCTGAATAAACTAAATCATCCAGTGCATCTACCATGTTGCTGGCTCCTGTATCCTCACTGTAATGCACATTAGAGAAGAAAGAGGCATAAGGGTTAGATACCTGCTTAGGCTTAGGCCCAGTCTTGGGCTTGCCTAATAGCGAGGTAGTATTTAAAGATCTCCCAAACATATCCTCTAAGGTATCTATTACTTTCTCGCTAATGTCATAATCAGCAGGAAGGGTATCCAGTGAATCATTCAGAATCTCCCCTGTTGACTTATCAATAGCAACCATCATGCCGTCAATTTCAATCCATTCAATTTTCATTATAATTTTTATCCTTGATAGAGAGTTTAATAGCGAGGTAGGTATTAAAGGCTAATAGCGAAGTAGTCATTAAGCGCTATGTAATCAGGCATAGATAACTGTCATGGGCATTTCCTGCGGAGCCTGCCCATGTGGGGAAAGTCAAAAGAATGCCTACGGCGTTACGCAGAGAACTCTATTCGGCTAGATAGCTAGCCTCATATTCGTTCAAACATCAAAGGCTCTCTGTAGGAGCTAAGTGAAGCCGCTTCCGGCTGAGCTAGCTTCCTGCGTGCTGTTAAGCCTGCACGGCTAGTGCGTTCTGTTTGTTTGCTTCTGATAACAGAACAACAAATCATTCCTCTATACCTATAAAAGAGTCCTTTTTTGGACTGTTTGTGACAAATTATCTTCATAAAGGCCTTATAAAAATAATGCCCCTATATTAATATATCAGTACCATAACCGGCTTTTTGTGACAAAAATAAATCACCTCATTTAACAAATCATTGATTGAAAAGGAATTAAATTTTTCAGCCTTTCTGAGTAACTTGAGAAATGAGCACGCACGAAGTGAGGAAAAGCCAGCAGGTAAAGGGAGGAGGAACAGCATTGATGATAGCATTTTACTGTTACTGGTTAGGCTGATATCAAACAACAGCTATACATGCCATTTAAATGCCCCTAGAACACACCAGGAGAAGAGATGATGCAAAAGAGAGGGGAATGTATTGGGAGATAATAGAAGCGCGGAGAATGACCCCTGTTAAGGAATTTAAAATACGTTACGATATGAGAGGGAGACGCTAGGAATCTTGCTCCACCTTCACGTATTTCAGGTTTGTCTCGTAAACCACACGGGGAGCATTCTCCCCCCTCATTTCTTGCTCACAATTTCGCTAAGTGTTCTATATCCCTGCCATGAACTAGCAATTGAATTATCCATGGTAGATATATGCCGCATAAACTCTGCCATTTCCGCATCAAACTCTTCAGCAGTTTGAATTCCTTTAAGTGTTATTTCTTCCTTGTGATTAAAATCTATATTTTTAGCGCTATCCCCATGCCTTGTAATAAATATAGCCATGCAGAAATAAGCCATCTCTGCCAGCAAGAGAACTTCCGCATATGAATTTGGCACATCCGCATCAAAATACCACTTTTTTAAATCAGCAGGAGCGTTAATTTTACCGCCACCATTAATCTTTAATTCTTCTCTAAAACCGTGAGCCAAAATCTTATTACGAAAATCTCTTATCCCACCCCACTTATGCAGCCTTGTCAGAGCTGGCTCACAGATTTTACGAGTTAACACTACTTCTGGATTAGTGGCACATAAAGCACTTAGCCTTGCCCACTCCTCCTGAAAGGAATATAAATCAATAAGCATCTTACTTTGGAGTAAAAACTTCACGTCATCATCATTGATATATCTCTTAAAGGTTTTAAGAGCAGGTTCAAAAGTATTCTTTAAAGCTGACAACACAAAAACTGATTCTTGAATAGGAGTTAACATGGCGCGTTCTCTTTGTTTTGATAACGCACCATATTAATCTAACTACAAAAATACATCAAATTCACCCCATTAAATCCGCCACACTGCTTGCCTTAATGTGGCTGTATCTGGCTAACATGCTGATGCTCTTATGACCTGAGATGCATTGCAGCTGTATGGTGTTAAGCCCTTTCTCAGCGTATCTGGTGATAGCTGTATGCCTCAGTGAATGGAAGCACACCCCATACACATGGCTTTCTCTCGCTGCCCTTCTAAATGCCTGTGTAACAGCGTAGGGAGTGAGAATAAACAGCCTGCTATTAGCCTGCCTTCCTTCACATAATTCACGTAACAGCGTTAACGCATTAGAAGAAAGAGGAACATCACGCCCTTCCCCGTTCTTTGTCTGTTCGTCAGACAGATGGATAACACGCTTCTTGAAATCCACCATTGAGGGAGTGATTGCTAACAGCTCATTTCTACGCATAGCTGTCTCCCATGCAAGCATGATGATAGCTTTAGCCTTCTCGCTTACGCGTTCCAATATCATCTTGTATTCATGTTCTTCTACTATCTTGCTTCTAGGCTTGCCAGCATTGGGGAGCTTCACAGGCTTCACCACATCACTACAGGCTACGCCTTTCTCACTGTTAGCCCACCTAAGAACACGAGACAATAGCTGTAGCTCTAGCCTCACTGTAGAGCCTGCTACTTGCTTGCTACGCTTAAGCTTATACGCTGCTACATCCTCGCTTGTCAGGCTCTCTAAGGGCTTGCCATCAAGCATACGAACAAGCGTATTCAGCCTGTAGCTGGTGGCTTCGTAGCCCCCTCTGCGTTTGCCATCCTTCATCATCACCTCTTCCAGATAGGCTGTGGTGAAATGAGAAAGAGAAGGCGTTTCCTTCTTTAGTTCACGCTCAAGCTGTGAAGCCCATTGTTCTACCTCTTCTCTGGTAGAACGTGTAGCCGTCTTAGTTGGGTGTCCCTTCACTCTCACTTGAGCGTTCCACTTACCAGAAGGGAGCTGTCTTACTGTAGCCATGTGCAATATTTCCTGTGTGCATCATGACCTATCTTATTGAGTAAGCTAACTATTCCATGCCTTTACAGGTCATGGGGTGTCAGGGGTCGGAGGTTCAAATCCTCTCGTGCCGACCAAATTATCCCGAAAAAGCAGCCTGTTACGGCTGCTTTTTTATTGGCCTCACGGTGCCATCTTCAGCCCGTCGTGCCACTCTGTGGCGACACGATCAAGATTTTTTTCCTGCGTAATAAATTCACCGTTCTGCTGCGCAATCTGTTCACCTCTCTCCGTAATCGCATTCTGAATAAACAGGTTTGACTGCGCGCCATTAACGAAGGTGAGCTGATGAAAAGCGGTTTTGTCACCCCAGTCATGCGAAGGGCTGGAAATGTAGCGAATGGTATAGGTTTGATCCTGCGTGTGGCCCTGCATCACATAGAGCCCATAATGGTTTTCGCCCTGCGACAGGATTTTATACACGCCGTTACGGTAGTAGTAGATCACCGCATCCGGAAACGGCTTCTCTTCATAGAGTTTGCGATAGTGCAGTTTATGCACGAACACCAGTTCGCCCGGCACGGCCTCAACGTTGCCCTGCGCATTGAGAAAACTGAGATCGGCCGCCTGGGCACCTCCCAGCCCGATACAGGCCAGTAATACCACGCCACTCATCTTTTGCATTGTGCGATTCTCCATTGATTATCCGCATAAAAAATAGTGAAGATGCGAAACAATCAACAGTATAAACAGATCCAGATGAAACGCAGATGTCAGCGTCACGGCGACGCAGCCTCGCCCCGCCACGCTGCGCTTTGGCCCGGGCGGACTGGCAAAAGTGTGGCACCTTCTCCAGTAATCCCTTACCGGTTCAGTCACTTACCGGACGCAACCAAAGCGGAGCGCGATCACATTTTTACTGTTTTATGACAGCAATTCATCTGACTGAAACAAAACTGTCACAGAGTTCCCCTACCCTGAAGCTCCCTTTTTCATGCGATGGGAAACCACAATGGTCATCAAAGCTAAAAATCTGCAGGATGCCGAAGAGCTTCTGCACTCGGGTATCAGTAAAGTGGAACTGGCCTATGACATCGGCAGCGACGACTTCTTTCGCCTGGCCACCCACTGGTGCGATCGCGGTGCGCGTATCACCAAAGGCCACCGGCATTTTGTTGTCCAGATGAAAAGCTTCGCCATCCCGCCTAATCACTGATCGCGGCTAAGCCGCTCTGGCTTGCTCTGCCCACGGCTGACTGGTAAAACACCCTTTTCTGTCAGCCGTGTTCATCTATGTTTACCCACGAAACTGCCCTGCCCGTCCCTGAGGGCGGCTTGATTACTGCCGCGGCCATGAGTACGGCCTCGCTGCCCGCCCTGGCCTGGTGCGCCTTTGATGCGGCGGCCTGGCAGGCTGAGCTGCATCAGCGCTGGCAACTGCCGCTGCCCGCCGGCTTACAGCACGCGGCGGTGCGCCGTAAAGCGGAATACCTGGCCAGCCGCTGGCTGGTGCAGCAGCAGCTGGCAACGCTGGGACACGCCGGGTTTGTGCTGGGTAATGCGCCGGATCGTTCGCCGTGCTGGCCCGCCGGGCTGCAGGCGTCGCTGTCGCACAGCCACGGCTGCGCCGTAATGGCGGCCACCTCTGCACCGCTGTGTGTGGGGATCGATGTGGAACACATCATGTGCGACGCCACCGTACAGGAAACCGCAGAGCTGCTGATGCAGCCGGCAGAACGTGCGCTGCTGGCGGCGCTGCCGCTGCCTTTCGCGCAGGCCGCTACGCTGCTGTTTTCACTGAAGGAGAGCCTGTACAAAGCGCTGTGGCCGCAGCTGCACCAGCCGATGGATTTTCATCAGGCGACGCTGACGGCGGTGGATCCAGGACGTCAGTGTGCCAGCCTGCGCCTGACGCAGCGTTTCAGCCCCGACTTTACCCCACACACGCCGCTGCAGGCGCGCTTCTGGCTGTCACCGCAGCGGGTGATCACCCTGCTGACGCACCCTTTACCGCAGCCATAAAAAACCGGCGCGGAAAAGGCCCGGGCCGGTGACAACACAGACGACAGAAATGTTCCGCCAGTGCAGAGCGACGGCTCTCTGCGGACTGACAGCTTATCGCTGCGCCCGCAGTCTGCCCAATAAGGGATCCTGCTAAGCTTTGCCGCGCGGCGTTAATGGCCGGTGTCGGTGCGCTGCACCGCATCCAGCGTCGCCAGCTCGCGCTCGCGGCCGGTCAGTTCAGCTAAGCGCCCGTCGCGCATCTCCAGCAGGCGGTCTGCATGAGCAAAGTAGTGATCGTCATGGCTGATGGCGACAATAGTTTTGCCGGAGGCCTGTAACCACGGCAGCAGCTCCCGATAGAAGATGCGGCGGAAGTGCGGGTCCTGATCGGCGGCCCACTCATCCAGCAGCAGGATGTCGCGCTCTTCAGCGGCGGCCAGCAGCAGCGCCAGACGCTTGCTCTGCCCTTTTGACAGCTGCAGATTCAGCACCCGGTTCCCCTCCAGCTTCAGCTTATCCTGCATCTTCAGCTGCGCCAGCCACTGCTGCACCAGCGCCGGATTGGCCGGTTCACCGCCCTGCCGAATCAGGCGGTCAAACAGATGTACGTCAGTGAATACCGCCGAGAAATGTTTACGCCAGCGATCCACATCGTGCCATTCAATCACTTCACCATCCACCAGCAGGCTGCCCGCGTGTGGCTGATACAGCCCGGTCAGCAGCATGGCAAGTGTGGATTTACCGCTGCCGTTACCGCCAATCAAAAACACCAGCTCGCCGCGGCGCAGCGTCAGGTTAATCGGCCCGACGGCAAAGCCGTTATCACCATAATGGAAACAGACCTCGCGCAGCTCCAGCGTTTGCCAGTTGCGCTCCGGCGTCTGCGCCGGAAATGCGGGCTGATAGGGGGCAAGGTCAAACGCGTGGATTTTACGAAAGGCCACCTGCGCACTCAGCAGCGTGGGCAACGCGCCGACGGCCGCCAGCAGCGGCGCACGCAGAAACAGCAGCGTCAGCGAATAGGTGGCCGCTACGGCCGTATTGGCCCAGCCGAGCCCGTTGGCCATATAAAACACCATGCCGATGGCACCCAGCATCATAATGTTTGACCAGTTAACCGCGCTGAGATGGAAGGTATCGGCGCGTACAATGTGGCGGCGGTAGTCGGTGGCATGCTGCTGGTAAACGCTGTCATAGATAAGCTGTGCGCGTTCGCGATTGAGCTGCAGCTCTTTGCGCCCTTCAATCACCGTCTGGAAATCCCGGTGCAGCTCATCTTCAATGTCACGCAGCGTGGCCAGGTGGCGATACACGCGCGATACCAGCAGCCAGCCGCCGGTCAGCGTGACCGCCAGCCACAGCGTCGTCACCGCCAGCATCTGCGGCGAAAGCCACGCGAGGTAAAGCGCGGCGCCCAGCGTAATAATGATGCCCTGAATCAGTTCCGGCAGGCGCACAAAGGCAATGGTGATGGCACGCACGTCGCTGGTCAGCGCCGCCAGCAGCTGCGCGCTGCCGATTTGCTCAATGCGTTCCACGCGCGTATCCAGCAGGCGGCGGATAAACTCTCCGCGCAGTCGCCAGACAAAATGATGGCCCAGCTGCGTGAGCGCCAGCTGCGATCCCAGCGTTACCGCCATCAGCAGCAGCAACTGTCCGAGAAACATCGGCAGGATGGCCGCCGAAGTGCTGACAGCCTCAATCAGCGTGGTATTGATATAGGCAATCAGGCCGATGCCGAGCGCCGCGCTGAGCAGTGTCAGCAGCATGACGCCAGTAAACGGCCAGCGATACTGGCGGAAAACCACCTGCAGCAATGTCATTAAACTTATCCCGTATCAATCAGCAGCCTGCAGTTTAATGGCGCAACTGATGAAGGCAAGAATAATTCTCATTTGTTTTTGCTTACCGGGCGCGGCGGAAGGTCAGGTTGAAGCGAAAGGCGCCCGTCTGCGGATGCATCCCCGGACGCAGCGGTAAAATGCCATGATAGCGCAGGCGCGACGGGCCGCCCCAGACCACGATATCGCCGTGCTCCAGTAGTACGCGCTGTGTCGCATCGCCGCGTTCAAACCCGCCAAACTGAAACACCGCCGGTAAACCCAGCGAGACTGACACAATCGGCTGGCGCAGATCCTTCTCATCTTTATCCTGATGCAGCGTCAGCTTAGCCCCCGGCTCGTAGCGGTTAATCAGGCAGGCATCGGGATCGAAATCGCTGAAGCCCGCCTCACGGGCAGTCTGCTGTGCCAGCGTACGAAACAGCGACGGCATCGGCGGCCATTTCGTACCCATGCTCTCATCCTGTTCCGTATACTGGTAGCCGCGCGAATCCGCAGACCAGCCGAGATTGCCGCAGTTGGTCATGGCGACCGACATGCGATGGCCGCCCGGCGTGATGCGATGTCCAAACGGATTTTGCGCGGCAATCGCGCCGATTTCGGCCAGCAGCGCTTCGGCATCATCGCGGGCGCGGCGGCGCAGGATCACCGCCCCTTCCGCCAGCGGCTCCTGCCACGGCGCCTCTTCTCCAAATAAATCCAGCATGCACGCCTCCTCAGACTAGTGCTGATCGATTAAAAACGTTTTGAACTGCGGTGACATCCAGTGGCTGAATCCGTTGCCCTCCCGGGTGATCAGATAGACCGCCAGATGCGCTTTCAGCGCCAGCGCTTTGGCCCGTTCCGGCCCCAGCACCATCAGACCGGTATCCCAGCCATCCGCCTCCAGCGCCGTGGTGGCAATCACCGTCGCTGAGACCAGGTTATGGGTAATCGGCCGGCCGGTGGCGGGATCGATCACATGGGAAATCCGCTTGCCATCCAGTTCATAATAGTTGCGATAACTGCCGGAGGTACTGATGCCGTGTCCCTGCAGATTCACACGCGCTTCCGCCACGTTTTCACGATCGGTCGGTTTCTGAATCGCTACGCGCCACGGCTGCTGACCATTTTCGCCGCGGCTCAGTACCGCGCCGCCCACTGAGACCAGATACTGCGTGATGCCCTGCTGTTCCATCAGGCGCGCCAGGTGATCGGTGGCGTAGCCTTCGCCCATTGTCGAGAGATCAACATACAGGCCGGGCAGGTCCTTTTGCAGCCACTGCCCTTCTGCGCCCTGAATAACGCGCAGGTGCTGCAGCCCGGTCAGCGCCCTGGCCGCCGCGATCTCTGCGTCAGAAGGCGTATGCGCCGGCTGCTTCGTCGGGCCAAAGCCCCACAAATTCACCAGCGGCCCGACGGTAATGTCCATGGCTCCGCCGGTTTTCTGGCCGATGCGCAGCGCCATCGTGACGATATCTGCCATATCCGCGCTGACCGGCTGCGGGGCGCTGCCCTGATACTGATTAAAGCGGGACAGCACAGAATCGGCTTTCCAGGTAGACAGCGTCTGGTCATCGCGATCCAGCTGCTGCTGTATTTTCTGCTGCAGATCGGCCTTACGTTGCGGATCGACGCCGGCCAGACTCACGCGCCAGACGGTGCCCATGGTTTTGCCTTCCAGCACCAGCGGCGGTGGCGCATCGTTGGGTTCGCACCCGCTAAGCATCAGCGCCAGCACACCTGTCAGCAGAATATTCTTAAAAAACATCTTATCCTCGTTTGTTACGCATCACTACAGCTGATTACAAAGCATAAACAGCCTGTAAATTTGCCTAAAGCAGCTTGAAGTTCATTTTTGGCTGACGCAGCATGGTCGTCCCTGCACCCGATTCCCAGGAGGAGCGACGGATGATTTATCTGATTATTGCGGTAACCGCCGGACTGTTTGTTTATGGCAGCTATCGCAGCTGGCACAACCATCGCCATCGCCTGATTCAGCACTACCCTTCGCGCCGGCGTTAAGCGCCTGCACCATTAGCAGGCAGCCTGCACCGCTTTCGCACTGGCGCAGTGTAACAAACCGTCACCGGATGGCGTGACGCTGAGAGCGGTGAGTGGCATGAATTCTGCATCGTTGATGTCAGGTTGAACATCAATGAGGTGCAGATGATGAGTAAAGTAAAAACACAAAGTGACAGGTGGCAGCGCTGGCTGAGTTTTTCCGCTTTCACCCTGGCAGGCGTGGCGCTGGAAGGCAGTGCGCCGCCTGCCGTGGCTGCGCAGCCGCCTGCACCGAAAGCCAGACGCTGGCGCACGGTACAATAAACTAAAGCCCTGATGCACTGAGGCCCGGATGATCGTCCGGGCGACGCCCCGCCGGCCAGTGAAACAGCCGGTCCGCCGCCGCAATCGGCAGATCGTTAATACAGGCGAAGCGCTGCACCATCAGGCCATCAGCGCCAGACTGCCAGTTTTCGTTGCCATCACTGCGGAACCCGTTGCCGCTGTCATCATGCCACTCACAGGCGAAACGTACCGCCAGCTTGTCGTGGTGCCAGGCCCATCACTCCCTGCTTAACCGGTATTCGTGCTCCCTGGCCCACTTGCGCTGTAAAAATGCCACCACCGCTTCCCGACCCTGAATAAATTCGCTGCGATTCCGCCAGCGCGTGTCTTCGCTGTACGCCTGCGACACGCGGTGCGGGTCGCAACTGTTCCATGCATCCTCAGCCTGACGGGTTTTCTGTTGTGCACTCTGGTGATCAAACGGGGGGATCAGCATCATTCATCTCCTTAGCAGGTAGACAACTCTGTCTACATGTTGCAGGCAGACAGCGTTGTCTACAGCCTGGAGAGGAAATTTTTATGCTGAATCCGTTAACGCCTGATGCCAGCGCCCCGGCACGCGATCGTATACTGCTGACGGCGCAGCAGCTGTTTTATCGTCAGGGCATCCGCGCCACCGGCGTGGACAAAGTAATTGCCGAAGCGGGCGTCACCAAAGTGACCTTTTACCGCCATTTCCCGGCGAAGAACGCCCTGGTCGTGGCGTTTTTGCAGCAGCGTCACGACCGCTGGATAGCCGCCTTTCGCGCCGCGCTGGCGCAGCACGACAGCCTTATTGATGCGCTGCCGGCAACGCTGCTGAGCTGGTTTCGCGAGGAGGATTTTCGCGGCTGTGCTTTTATTAATACGGCCGCCGAGCCGGGAGAGAGTCTGGCAGAAGCCAGCGCGCTGATTCGTCAGCATAAACAGGCCATGGCGGCGGCTATCGCAGAAAAACTGCCGGCCGGTGAACAGGCGTTGCTGATGCCATGCGTGCTACTGGTGGAAGGGGCGATAGTGCAGGTGCAGATCGGTGAGGCGGCAGAGGCCGTGACGCAGGCGCTGCGTGCTGCGCTGATGCGGCTGCTGCAACGCAGAGCGTGACCCGCAGGCCACGCTCCAGGCATCAGAACTGGTAAACCAGGCCCAGTGCCACGATGTCGTCGGTGTTGATACCGGTCGCATCGGTGAAGTTGTTGTCGTCCAGCAGGTTGATCTGGTAATCAACGTAGGTCGACATATTTTTATTAAAGTAGTAGGTGGCGCCCACATCAATGTATTTTTTCAGGTTCTGGTTGCCGTAACCTTCGATATCGCTGCCGCGTGAAGAAACAAAGGCCAGAGACGGACGCAGACCGAAGTCGAACTGATACTGTGCCACCAGCTCCCAGTTATCCGCTTTGTTGGCGTAACCGTAGGTAGCCGAGTCGACGGAACCAAAACGGGTCGCGTTGTAAGAGCGGGTGTACATGGCTGCCAGGTAAACGTTGTTCGCGTCATATTTCAGACCGCCGGTATACGCTTCCGCTTTGTCGCCACGGCCCAGAATGCGGGCGTCGCCACCGTTCTGGTTGTTGGTACGATCGGACTGGAACATCGCAGCACCCAGACCAAAGCCAGAACCGAGATCGTAAGTGGTGCTCAGACCCCAGCCGTCGCCGTTCTCACCCAGCACATCGCGGCCGGAAGAGGATTCCGTTGGATTGTCGTTTTTGCCCTGATACTGCACGGCAAAGTTCCAGCCATCAACCAGACCAAAGAAGTTGTTGTTACGGTAGGTCGCCATACCGTTACCGCGCTGGAACATGAAGTTATCTGCGCCGTAGGTGTCACCGCCGAACTCCGGCAGAACGTCAGTCCAGGCACCGATGTCATACAGCACGCCGTAGTTGCGGCCGTAATCGAATGAGCCTGCGTTACCAAATTTCAGACCGGCAAAGCCCACGCGGGTGTAGCTGTCAGCCGTACCCTGAGATTCAGCGGTGTTCAGGGCAGCCTGGTATTCCCACTGACCGTAACCGGTGAGCTGATCGGTCACCTGAGTTTCACCTTTAAAACCAAAGCGCAGGTAAGACTGGTCACCGTCCTGGTCATCGTTGTCGGAGAAATAGTGTAAGCCGTCAACTTTGCCGTAAAGGTCTAATTTGTTGCCATCTTTATTATAGATTTCTGCTGCGCTTGCTGAGCCTGCTACCAGCAGTGCAGGGATCATCAGGGAGAGAACGCGACGTTTCATTTTATTACCCTCGGTAATGTGCCTTTATTTATGCCACTGCGAACTGAATGCTTAAAAATTCAGCCGGCAAGCCATTGTTATTTTATAGAGGGCAATAATCTATCACGAAAATGATACTAAATTTCCAAAAGTGTTTCATTTTATTTAATAGTTATTTCTGGATGTAAATTCCGCGGAACTAATAATCAGCACTAATTCTCAAAAAATACCGCACTAATTGATAAACCGAATTTATAACCTTTAATATCAATCACCTGAATTATCAAAACCTGCCGCACTGAATGACAAAACCCGATGCCTTTCAGCGCATACAATTACCCCCGCTATCATCATTTATTTCATTATTACCTTCATTCACCCCGAATGAGATATTTACCCTAATTCCCGCCGGACATGATTGTCCGGCATTTTTTTGCCTGCGATTTCCCTCTTCTTTGTCAAAGTAAGTAAACTTTTTTACCTGCCTTAAAATAACTGATGATAAAACCGCCTGGTTCCGCGGCTTTATACGGAGATTATGACCGGCCCATCGCTAAACCGGCACAAGTTATTTCCCGTGCGCAACAAAGTTTACCGCTTAAATATCCGGCGTGGTTACGCGGCGATGTATTCTCTTTTACTGCCGTTGATTCAGCCAGTTAACCCTCCTGCCCAGCCGCTATTCGCGCCAGTATTAACGCAAATTACCCCACGATTATGCTGCGGCTGACGTACAGGGCCGGCTGCACTTTGCCAGGAAAGTTCTGGAAAAAATTCCGGTCGGGTAAAAGATCGGTAATATGCTGCTCCCGGGTCACGCTTCTGGTTTACCGGCCCCCTCATTTCGCGGTGTGATACCCGCTTTGATGCTAAACTTCGTCGCTTGAATGACTCATGACAAAAGCACCTTTATGACAGCACTGGACGCCGAACAGCCACATCGCCTTCATCAGCGTGTCAATCCGGGAACACGCCTCGTTTTTCTTATCGCCGGGCTTGGCATGTCAGCCTGGGCTCCGCTGGTGCCGTTTGCCAGTGAGCGCCTGCATCTGAGCGGTGCGTCGCTGGGCGGCCTGCTGCTGTGCCTCGGCATCGGTTCACTGGCTGCCATGCCGGTGACCGGTGCGCTGGTTGCGCGCTTCGGCTGCCGCCGCGTGATTCTCGGCTCTACGCTGGTTATCCTCGCCATGCTGCCGCTGCTGGCAACGCTGGAGGTGTTATGGCTGATGGCCGCCACGCTGATGGTGTTCGGTGCCGGGCTGGGTATGCTGGATGTGGCAATGAATGTGCAGGCGGTTGAGGTGGAAAAAGCCGCGGGTAAACCGATGATGTCCGGCTTCCACGGCTTCTTTAGCCTCGGCGGCATTGTCGGGGCCGGCGCGGTGAGCCTGCTGCTGGGCACCGGCCTGAGCCCGCTGCAGGCCGTCAGCGCTATTTTGCTGCTGATAGTCTTGCTGCTGGCGATCAGTCTGCCGACGCTGATGACCGAGCGCCTGCATCAGCCCGATCAGCCCTGGCTGGTGATCCCGCGCGGCTGGGTCGCCTTCCTTGGCCTGCTGTGCTTTATTCTGTTCCTCGCTGAAGGCGCGGTGCTGGACTGGAGCGCCCTGCTGCTGTTGCAAAGCCCGGAAATCAGCGTGGCGCATGCCGGTCTGGGTTACGCCATCTTCTCCGTTGCCATGACGCTCGGCCGCCTCACCGGCGACAAAATCATTCAGCGCTTTGGCCGCTATCCGGTGATGCTGACCGGCGCGCTGGCCGCCGCCGCTGGCATGACGCTGGCCGTGCTGGTGCCGTGGCCGCAGATTGCCCTGCTGGCGTTCCTGCTGGTGGGCTTCGGCCTGGCGAATACGGTGCCGATGTTATTCAATGCGGCAGGGAATCAGCAGGATATGCCGGCGAACCTGGCGATTTCTGCCATGACAACCCTGGGCTATGCGGGTATCCTTTCAGGTCCGGCTTTAATCGGATTGATTTCCCAATGGCTCAGCCTGAGCGGCGCGTTTTTAATGATTGCCGTGCTGCTGCTGGCCGTGGCCGCCAGCGCCCGGCGGGTTGCGCGCTAACTGCAGGTTCCTGAGATTTTTTATGCTGCCTTATAAATTTCCGCTGACATCCGGCAACGTAACGCGTTTCTTTGTGGTGTTTAATCTGGTGCTGTTTCTGGCGCTGGGGGCCATGGTGCATAACAGCGTCAACGCCTGGCTGATGGAGAAGCGCTACGCCATGACCGATCTGGCACGGGCCATGCAAAAACGCATTGATGCTTACCGCTTTGCCACCTGGCAGATTTACGAAAATCTCGCCACCAGCGCGGCCGGCACCACGCCTAACAGCAGCCTGCAGGAGACGCGCCTGCGCCCGGATGTTTATTATCTGGAAAAAACCCGCCGCAAAACCGAAGCGCTGATCTTCAGTTCGCACGATGGCAGCACGCTGGATATGACCATGCGCATGTCGAACTATCTCGATACGCTGTGGGGCGCAGAAAATCCGGCGTGGTCGATGTACTTCCTCAATGGTCAGGACAACAGCCTGATCATGATCTCCACCCTGCCGCTGAAGGATATGGCAACGCGCTATAAAGAGAGCGCCATTAACACGCTGGTGGATGGCCGCCGGGCAGAGATGCTGCAGCAGGCCAACGCGCTGGACGAGCGCGAAAGCTTCTCTCCGCTGCGTCATTTTGCCTGGCAGAACGATCACTACTTTACGCTGCGTACCACCTTTAATCAGCCCGGCCACCTTGCCACCGTCGTGGCCTTTGATCTGCCGGTGAACGATCTGATTCCGCGCAGCATGCCGCTGGAAAACTTCCAGCTGCGTCAGGATGCTGCGCTGACCTCCACGACCACCGCCAGCAGCGAAGATGCCACCAGTGAAAGCACCGCCGTCACGCTGGTAAACCCGAATCTGGAAATTACCGCTTCGCTGCCCAGCACGTCGCTGCAGCTGGTGTACCGCGTGCCGCTGACCAGCCTGGCGCTGGATACGCTGCATAATCTGATGTGGCCGCTGCTGATTAACCTGCTGCTGTTTTTGCTGTCGATAGCCGGTATTACCCTGCTGCGTCAGCAGTCGCTGCGCCCGAATGAAAACCAGAGCGCGGAACTGGATTCGCTGCGCATGCTGAATGAAGAGATTGTGGCCAGCCTGCCGGTCGGCCTGCTGGTGTATGATTTTGCCACCAACCGCACGCTGCTCAGCAATAAGATTGCCGAGCACCTGCTGCCGCACCTGAATCTGCAAAAGATTATCAATATGTCCGATCAGCATCAGGGCGTATTACAGGCGACCATCAATAACGAAGTGTATGAGATTCGGCACGCACGCAGCGTGCTCTCGCCGCACACGCAGCTGTTTATGATGCGCGATCAGGATCGTGAACTGCTGGTGAACAAAAAGCTGCAGAAAGCGCAGCAGGTACTGGATCGCAATCACCAGATGCGTCAGCAGCTGATGCAAAACCTGGGGCATGCGCTGAATCGCCCGCTGCAAAGCATGGTGACGCAGCTGGTGCAGCTGAGCCAGCGCGACGATGACGAAAGCGTACTGGATCTGCTTGACGAGAGTCAGGGACTGGCGCGACTGGTGGATGATATTGTACTGCTGAACCGGCTGGAAGCGCATGACTGGTCACCAGACGCCAGCGTATTCAGCCTGCAGGAGCTGCTGGATGAGATCGCTATCGAAAGCCTGCCGCTGCTGCGCCGCAAAGGGCTGGCGCTGGTGGTGAATAACCATCTGGCCAGCGACGAGATGCGCTTTGGCGACCGCCGCGCACTGCGCAAGGTGCTGACCACGCTGATGCACTACGCGCTCACCACCACGCAGTGGGGCAAGATCTCCCTTGAGGTCAACGCCAGTGACAGCAAACCGAACACCGTGCTGCTGCAGCTGGTGGATACCGGTTCAGGGCTGACGATAGATGAGCTGGCAAACGTTGATTTCCCGTATCTGGGTGAAACCACCCAGGATCGCTACGGTCAGGCTTCCGGCATGGCCTTTTTCCTCTGTAAACAGCTGTGCAAACATATGGGCGGCCAGCTGGAGATCGTTGCCAAACCCGATATTGGTACACGCTACAATATTCAGCTGCCGCTGGCGCTGGCGCTGGAACAGCAGGATGAGCAGGAAGAGAAGCTGCTGGAGGGCGTCACCGCGCTGGTGGATATTGCGGTTGAGGACGTTTACAAGATTGTCTGCCGTCATCTGGAAAACTGGGGCGCCAAGTGCCTCACTTCCGACGAGCGCCTTTCCGGTCAGGAACATGATGTGCTGATCACCGACGATCCGTCGCGCCTCAGCGGCTGGGCGCTGTTACTGGCCGGTGACGAGATGGGTCACCATGCGCTCAACGACCAGCAGTTCCGGGTAAACTACAATCTCAGCAATGCGCTGCTGGATGCCCTGCTGGCCCTGATCGAGAAGCAATTATCCTCTGATGAACTGGACGACAGTGCCGGTGAGGAAGCCGCCGCCACGCCATTGCTGAGCGGCGGCTATTTCCAGCTGTTTACCGAGACAGTACCGCCTGATGTGAAGAGACTGTATACTGAGTCGGCGGAGAAGGACTATGCCTCGCTTGCTCAGACAGCGCATCGCCTGAAAGGCGTGTTTGCCATGCTCAATTTACTGCCGGGTAAACAGCTTTGTGAAGAGTTAGAACAACACATTAAAGTGTGTGACGATTTAACCATTAAAAATACCACCAGTGAAATTGACGCTTACGTCAACCAACTGCTGCAGCAAGGTAACCAATAAGATGAATAACCTGAATGTAATTATTGCCGATGACCATCCAATTGTTCTGTTCGGTATCCGTAAGTCACTGGAACAGATCGAATGGGTCAACGTTGTAGGTGAGTTTGAAGACTCAACAGCACTGATTAACAGCTTGTCTAAACTGGACGCCAACGTCCTGATCACTGACCTCTCCATGCCGGGTGAGAAGTACGGTGATGGCATCACCCTGATCAAGTACATCAAACGTCACTATCCGGATCTCTCGATTATCGTTCTGACCATGAACAATAACCCGGCGATCCTGAGTGCTGTACTGGATCTGGACATTGAAGGCATTGTGCTGAAGCAGGGTGCACCAACCGACCTGCCTAAAGCGCTGGCCGCGCTGCAGAAAGGCAAAAAGTACACGCCGGAAAGCGTGGCAAAACTGCTGGAGAAAATCAGCGCCGGTGGTTACGGTGACAAACGTCTGTCGCCGAAAGAGAGCGAAGTGCTGCGTCTGTTCGCTGAAGGCTTCCTGGTGACGGAAATTGCCAAGAAACTAAACCGCAGTATCAAAACCATCAGTAGCCAGAAGAAATCAGCCATGATGAAGCTGGGCGTGGATAATGATATCGCGCTACTGAACTACCTCTCTTCCGTCAGCGCGTCTCAGGTCGACAAAGAGTAATCCCGCAACAGGCGCACTCCGGTGCGCCTGTTTGCTTTCTGCCCTACCCCTTCCGGCTTTTACGCACCCGCCCGGCATAGCGTGCCAGCGTGGTTTTCAGCACATCCAGCGTCACCGGCTTCGACAGACAGTCGTCCATGCCCGCATCCATACAGCGTTGCTTCTCTTCCGCCAGCGCATTTGCCGTAACGCCAATCACCGGGAACGCGTGTCCCAGCTGACGCAGGCGCTGCGTCAGGCGGTAACCATCCATGTTCGGCATATTCACATCACTCAGCACAATATCGATATGGTTGCGGCTCAGTACGTTCAGCGCATCCACGCCATCCTGCGCGGTTTTGGTCTGGTACCCCAGCGTGCCCAGCTGTTCCGAGAGCAGCATGCGGTTGATCGGATGGTCATCGACAATCAGCACCATGATATCTTCGTAGCTAGCATCCTCCTGCGAGGCAGGCAGCGGCAGCGGCGTCACGGTGTCGCTGTCAATGGCGATACGGTAGATACGCCCCAGCAGCAGCGGCAGATCGTGCAGCGTTGCGCTGCTCTGAATCCACTGTCCGGTGGCGGTTTCCTGTGGCATATCCAGATGTTCGCCGCTGATGCAAATGCGCGCGCGCACCGCCTGCGCGGGCAGCTCATCGTGATCGGCGATGATGACGTCATCGCTGCCGGCGTGGCCCTGATAGCGCGCGGCCTGAATGCCCTGCTGCAGCAGCAGACGCAGCAGGAAAGTCGCCAGGTAATCGTTACGCAGATCAAGCCAGATGGCTTTCTCTTTTAAGCCATCCAGCAGCGGCGGCGCGGGCTGCTGACCGGCATAGATCGGGATACGCACCACAAACTGACTGCCCATGCCCGGTTCAGAATCGACCTCAATATCGCCGTCCATCATGTTGATCAGCTTTTCGCAAATTGCCAGCCCCAGTCCGGTGCCCTGGAAGTTGCGCTGTACGCCGGAGCCCACCTGGAAGAACGGATCAAACAGGCGGGTCACTTCCCGCGCCGGAATGCCCACGCCGGTATCGCGCACGCGAAACGCCAGATACCCCTCTTTGACGTAGGCGTGCAGAATGATGCAACCGGTATGGGTGAACTTGATGGCGTTGTTCAGCAGGTTAGAGATCACCTGCTGCAGCCGCAGCGGATCGCCATCCAGCGCCAGCGGTACGTCGTTTTCAATAAACACGTAAAGCGTCAGCCGCTTGCGCACTACCAGTGACAGGTAGTTGCTGGTGATGTGGTTAATCACTTCACGCGGCGAGAACGGACGCGGTTCAATCTTCAGCTGTTCAGATTCGATTTTCGAGAAATCGAGAATATCGCTGATGATCTTCAGCAGCAGGCTGGAGGAGTTATTCATCGCCGTAACCAGCGAATCAACCCCTTTGGGCAGCGCTTTGGTTTGCAGCAGATCCAGGTTGCCGATAATGCCGTACAGCGGCGTACGCAGTTCGTGGCTGACGGTGGCAAGGAACATCGATTTGGACTGACTTGCCTGCTCTGCCGCGTGTGCCATCTCCTGCAGCGACTGCTCCATGCGCACGCGCGCTGAAACGTCAACCAGCACGCAAATCGCCACGTTTTCGTTGCGGTAGCGCGAGTGGACAAAGCTAATCTGCAGGTTGGTGTTGCTGCCGGTCAGCATATCAACGAAGTTCACCTGCTGACCGCCGATAATTTCATTGAGGCGCTGGCGGTCCTCCTGCGTCAGCAGCGTCAGGTAGTTATGCGCCAGCTCATTACTGAGGATATTAGTGCCGTCGCTGGTACGCAGAATACAGATGCCCACCGGCGCCGAGGCCACAATCTTCCGGTTGAACTGCTCATGCTCCTCCAGCCGGTGCGCGTTCTCCTCCGCCGGCAGGAACATGCGGCGCTCAAATACCCACGCCAGCGTAAACAGCACCAGCGCGCTTAAGATGTTCAGCAGTAGCGCGTTAATCAGCATCAGCCTGAGCTGATCCACCAACACGTCGGTGGATAGTGACCACACCACGCTGAGGCTGGAGGGCGGCAGCGGCTTTTTCAGCACCAGCTGGCGGTAACCATCCAGGTAACCAAACCAGGTGCTGTCATCCGGCAAATCGTCCAGCGAATAGCCGGGCCCGCCGCGCCGCGAACTGATCAGCGGTCGGTAGTTGTCGTCTGTGATGGTGGCCACCAGCGGCAGCCCGCCTGGCTGAATGAACTCTTCCAGCCGGATATTCTGTTCTATCCCCAGCAGCGCCTGCAGCTTATTCGCGACATACACCGGCACCACCATATAGAAATTGCCGACGCCCGGCTGGGCACTGGTGGTGATCCAGTACATCGGATTGCGCCGCTCTTCTTCATTCGCGCTGCGATAGTGCAGCACATGTTCGCGCAGCGCCTTCAGGCTGCGCTCACGGTCGACAGAGTTATTGTTGCCAATGGTGAAATCGGCCAGGCATTGATTTTCACCGCCAATGAAGAACACCCGGTTCAGCTCATAGGCGGAGGCAAAATTACTTTTCCAGTAATTGATGAAATAGCTGAGCGAATCCAGCGAATTGCGCCAGGTATTGCTCATTGAGGTGCAGTCACCGTCGGAAAACAGTGGCGTGAACTGCGGCAGCGTGCTTTTACTGGCCGCCAGGCCATTCAGCATATCCAGACCGCTGGCGCTGCTACTGAGGCGGTTCTCTGTGATGTATTTGAGCTCGCGCATGACATCCGCAGAATGGCGGACATACCACTCTGCCTGGCCGTAGTTTGTGGCGAACTCCTGACGCACCGCGTTTTCTTTCTCATGCAGCACGTTGATGATGTAAAACGTAGTCAGTAACGCACCCAGTGACCAGAGCAGCAGTGCCAGCGCACGAAACAGGTAGCGCGAGATGCGAAGCGTGGTGCGAAACGAGACGAGATATTTCAAAGCGGGCTCACAGGCGGCAAGGTTATCGGGTTGTCAAAAAGCTCTCATACACTAGCTTTATCGCTGCGAAAAAGCCAGACAGCACGCCGGTCTGGCGCGAAAACTCAGATAAAAAAACGGCAGGTCGGTTACCCTGACCTGCCGCTGATCGTCTCACCTCACGTTCAGGCGTGAGGCGATTCGCCGTTACTCTTCGTCATCCGCTTCCGGCGCATCGTCGTCGTTGTCCACTTCCGGCGCGATATCCTCCTCGCCTTCCGCTACGCTGCCGTCGATGGCGTCGAGTTCTTCCTCTTCCACCGGCTCCGCAACGCGCTGCAGACCGACCACGTTTTCATCTTCCGCGGTACGAATCAGAATGACGCCCTGCGTGTTACGGCCGACCACGCTGACTTCCGATACGCGGGTACGCACCAGCGTACCGGCATCGGTGATCATCATGATCTGATCGCTGTCGACCACCTGGACCGCGCCGACCACCGGGCCGTTACGTTCGGTGACTTTGATCGAGATAACGCCCTGGGTGGCACGCGACTTGGTGGGGTATTCACTGTTGGCGGTGCGTTTACCGTAGCCATTCTGCGTCACGGTGAGGATGGCGCCCTCTTCACGCGGCACAATCAGTGATACCACTTTATCGCCTTCCGCCAGTCGGATACCGCGTACGCCGGAGGCCGAGCGGCCCATGGCACGTACCGCCGTCTCAGCGAAGCGCACCACTTTACCGGCGGCAGAGAACAGCATCGCTTCGTCGCTGCCGTTGGTCAGCGCCACGCCGATCAGCTCATCGTCTTCACGCAGGTTAATGGCAATGATGCCGGCGCTGCGCGGACGGCTGAACTCCTGCAGGGCCGTTTTCTTCACGGTGCCGTCAGCGGTCGCCATGAAGATGTTGAAGCCTTCGGTGTATTCACGCACCGGCAGAATGGCGGTGATACGCTCGTTGGCTTCCAGCGGCAGCAGGTTGACGATGGGACGACCACGCGCACCACGGCTCGCTTCCGGCAGCTGATAGACCTTCATCCAGTAGAGACGGCCACGGCTGGAGAAGCACAGGATAGTGTCGTGGGTATTGGCCACCAGCAGACGATCAATGAAATCCTCTTCTTTGATACGCGCTGCCGATTTGCCTTTACCGCCGCGACGCTGCGCTTCATAGTCTGACAGCGGCTGGTACTTCACGTAGCCCTGATGCGACAGCGTCACGACAACATCTTCCTGGTTGATCAGGTCTTCGATGTTGATGTCCGCGCTGTTGGCAGTGATCTCCGTACGGCGTGCATCGCCAAACTGCTCACGCATTGCCACCAGCTCTTCACGGATCACTTCCATCAGGCGCTCGGCGCTCTGCAGAATGTGAATCAGCTCTGCAATCTGATCCAGCAGCTCTTTGTACTCATCCAGCAGCTTTTCGTGCTCCAGACCGGTCAGCTTCTGCAGACGCAGATCGAGGATCGCCTGCGCCTGCTGTTCGGTCAGGTAGTAGCGGCCATCGCGAATGCCGAACTCGGCTTCCAGCCACTCCGGACGCGCGGCGTCGTCGCCGGCGCGCTCCAGCATGGCGGCCACGTTGCCCAGCTCCCACGACTGGGCAATCAGGCCCGCTTTCGCTTCTGCTGGCGTCGGTGCGCGGCGGATCAGCTCAATGATCGGATCGATGTTGGCCAGCGCAATCGCCAGACCTTCAAGGATATGCGCGCGATCGCGCGCTTTACGCAGTTCAAAGATCGTACGACGCGTCACCACTTCGCGACGGTGACGCACGAAGGCTTCGATGATCTCCTTCAGCGTCATGATCTTCGGCTGGCCCTGATGCAGTGCCACCATGTTGATGCCGAACGAAACCTGCAGCTGCGTCAGCGAGTAGAGGTTATTCAGCACCACTTCGCCAACCGCATCACGCTTCACTTCAATGACGATGCGCATGCCGTCTTTATCAGACTCGTCGCGCAGGCCGCTGATGCCTTCCACGCGCTTCTCTTTCACCAGCTCAGCAATCTTTTCAATCAGACGCGCTTTGTTGACCTGGTAAGGGATCTCGTTAACCACAATGGTTTCACGGCCGGTTTTGGCATCGGTTTCAATTTCACCGCGCGCGCGGATGTAAATTTTGCCGCGCCCGGTGCGGTAGGCCTCTTCAATACCGCGACGGCCATTGATGAAGGCCGCGGTCGGGAAATCGGGACCGGTGATGTGTTCCATCAGCCCTTCCACGCTGATGTTTTCATCGTCAATAAAGGCCAGGCAGCCGTTGATCACTTCCGTCAGGTTATGTGGCGGAATGTTGGTGGCCATCCCGACGGCGATACCGGAGGAGCCGTTGATCAGCAGATTAGGAATTTTGGTGGGCAGAACTTCAGGGATCTGCTCGGTGCCGTCATAGTTCGGCACAAAATCAACGGTTTCTTTTTCCAGGTCCGCCAGCAGTTCGGACGAGATTTTTGCCATGCGCACTTCGGTATAACGCATTGCAGCAGCGGAGTCGCCGTCGACCGAACCAAAGTTACCCTGACCGTCGACCAGCATATAGCGCAGGGAGAACGGCTGGGCCATACGCACGATACTTTCGTAAACAGCGGAGTCGCCGTGCGGGTGATATTTACCGATGACGTCACCGACCACACGGGCAGATTTTTTATAGGGTTTGTTCCAGTCGTTACCCAGTTCGCTCATGGCATAGAGCACACGGCGGTGCACCGGCTTCAGGCCATCACGCACATCGGGTAAAGCTCGGCCAACAATGACCGACATGGCGTAATCGAGGTAAGAGTTCTTTAACTCTTCTTCGATATTGACCGGTGTAATTTCTCTCGCAAGGTCGCTCATGGAGCCGCTATCCCTCTACTTAATCCCGGATTTTAAAGGTGCGAAAGTATATCACATCGCTTCCTGCCGGTGAACGTAAAGCGGGGTTTAATCCCGCTTTTCCTTGCGGCTGAGAGATGCCTCGCAGGGTTTATACGTTTATACTGAAAAGATATTTTGTCAGGAGTCTTGATTCAATGAATGAACAACCGCAGGAAAGCCGCCAGAACGTTGACCACGCTGAAATCGCCAAGTTTGAAGCCGTGGCGTCACGCTGGTGGGATTTAGAAGGTGAATTTAAGCCGTTGCACCGCATCAATCCCCTGCGTCTTGGCTGGATTGCGCAGCACAGCCATGGCCTGTTCGGCAAAAAAGTGCTGGATGTCGGCTGCGGCGGCGGCATTCTGGCAGAAAGCATGGCGCGTGAAGGCGCACAGGTCACCGGCCTGGATATGGGGGCCGAACCGCTGGCGGTAGCGCGTCTGCATGCGCAGGAGAGCGGTGTGGAAGTGGACTACGTGCAGCAGACGGTGGAAGAGCACGCCGCCCGCCATGCTGGTCAGTATGACGTGGTGACCTGCATGGAGATGCTGGAGCACGTGCCCGATCCGCGCTCGGTCGTGCTGGCCTGCGCGCAGCTGGTCAAACCCGGCGGCGAAGTGTTTTTCTCCACCATCAACCGTAATCCAAAAGCCTGGCTGCTGGCGATTTTTGGCGCAGAGTACGTGCTGCGTATGCTGCCACGCGGCACGCACGACGTGAAAAAGTTTATCCGTCCGTCAGAGCTGATGAACTGGGTGGATGAAACTCCGCTGCGCGAGCGCAATATGATCGGCCTGCATTACAATCCGCTGACCAATACATTCCGCCTCGGGCCTGGCGTGGATGTGAACTACATGATTCATACGCACCGTCAGGCATAACGCGCCGGCGGGTTGCGCTCTGCCTCGTCCGTCCGCGCCGTGCGGGCGGGCTAACCTCTCCACGTCTGCCTGTCTGCACCGCTATTTCCCCGCCGGAAGAATCCTTTTTTAAGCCGCAGAAAGTGCGCTGCCAGCAGGTGTATGTCGATCAGCCTGGGCTGCTGAACAGCGGACTCATCTCCCGCAGCGGAAAGCACTGCGGCTGTAGCGGCCGCAGGAGCTATCCAGATCAATTTCCTTTTAGACCCGGCTGCGCGGGTTTTGTAAGCTGGAAAGGTCATAAATAATTCATAAGCAATCACAGATAAGTTCGCTGCTGGCGGCCCTGTCGGGGCTTTTTTGGCCTAAGAAAAATCCTGAACCGCAGTGGTTGAACAATAAATACGCGCTCGATCATAAATCGAAAAAAAAGCTGTTATCCGTTGACAGCTGATGCAGGCCTTGCGGCATGCGGATCCAGGATTTTTCGTCCCGGCCAGGGCGTAATTTTTCCAGAAAATCAACTCTTGTTAAGAACGGATTGCTGACTAGAATACTCACCATATTGTTGTTCAAACATCCCACACCCCCTATATATAGTGTTTATCCACAGGCTTACTCACAAGAGCGGCTTGTGCATAGGCCTTGTGAATAGTCGGGGGATAATTTTGTATTTCATGGACAGGTAAACACGCGACATGAACCAAAGTCTGCTCGTTACAAAACGTGATGGCCGCCAGGAGCGCATTGATCTCGATAAGATTCACCGGGTGCTGGACTGGGCAGCTGAAGGGCTGAACAATGTCTCGGTATCGCAGGTTGAGCTGCGTTCACACATCCAGTTCTACGATGGTATCAGGACCTCAGACATCCATGAGACCATCATCAAAGCGGCGGCAGACCTGATCTCCCGTGATGCACCGGACTACCAGTACCTGGCTGCGCGCCTGGCCATTTTCCACCTGCGCAAAAAAGCCTACGGCCAGTTTGAGCCGCCGAAGCTCTATGACCAGGTGGTAAAAATGGTCGAAATGGGCAAATACGACCGCCACCTGCTGGAAGATTACAGCGTGGAAGAGTTCGCACAGATGGACGGCTTTATCGACCACTGGCGCGACATGAACTTCTCCTATGCGGCGGTAAAGCAGCTGGAAGGCAAATATCTGGTGCAGAACCGCGTCAGCGGTGAGATCTATGAGAGCGCCCAGTTCCTGTACATTCTGGTGGCGGCCTGCCTGTTCTCCGGCTATCCGCGCGATACGCGTATGGATTACATCCGTCGTTTCTACGATGCGATTTCCACCTTCAAGATTTCGCTGCCAACGCCCATCATGTCAGGCGTGCGTACCCCAACCCGTCAGTTCAGCTCTTGCGTGCTGATTGAGTGTGGCGACAGCCTGGATTCCATCAACGCCACCTCCAGCGCTATTGTGAAATATGTGTCGCAGCGTGCCGGTATCGGCATCAACGCCGGCCGCATCCGCGCGCTGGGCAGCCCGATTCGCGGCGGCGAAGCGTTCCACACCGGGTGCATCCCGTTCTATAAGCATTTCCAGACGGCGGTGAAATCCTGCTCGCAGGGCGGCGTGCGCGGCGGTGCGGCCACCCTGTTCTATCCGATGTGGCATCTGGAAGTGGAAAGTCTGCTGGTGCTGAAGAACAACCGCGGCGTGGAAGGCAACCGCGTGCGTCATATGGATTACGGTGTACAGATCAACAAGCTGATGTATACCCGTCTGCTGAAAGGTGAAGATATCACCCTGTTCAGCCCGTCTGACGTGCCCGGCCTGTACGATGCGTTCTTTGCCGATCAGGATGAGTTCGAGCGGCTGTACACCAAATATGAGAAAGACGACAGCATCCGTAAGCAGCGCGTGAAAGCGGTGGATCTGTTCTCGCTGATGATGCAGGAACGCGCCTCTACCGGCCGCATCTACATCCAGAACGTTGACCACTGCAACACCCACAGCCCGTTTGACCCGGCTATTGCGCCAGTGCGCCAGTCTAACCTGTGCCTGGAGATCGCCCTGCCGACCAAACCGCTGGACGATGTCAACGATGAAAACGGCGAAATCGCGCTGTGTACGCTGTCCGCCTTTAACCTCGGCGCGATTGACAGCCTGGACGATCTGGAAGAACTGGCCACGCTGGCCGTGCGCGCGCTGGATGCGCTGCTGGATTATCAGGATTACCCGATTCCGGCCGCTAAACGGGGTGCCATGGGCCGCCGTACGCTGGGTATTGGCGTGATCAACTTTGCCTATTATCTGGCGAAGCACGGCGTGCGCTACTCTGACGGCAGCGCTAATAACCTGACGCACAAGACCTTTGAAGCTATTCAGTACTATCTGCTGAAAGCGTCTAACGCACTGGCGAAAGAGCAAGGCGCCTGCCCGTGGTTCAACGAAACCACCTATGCGCAGGGGATTCTGCCGATTGATACCTATAAAAAGGATCTCGACAGTGTCTGCAATGAGCCGCTGCACCTCGACTGGGAAGCGCTGCGTGAGTCAATCAAAACGCACGGCCTGCGTAACTCTACGCTCTCTGCCCTGATGCCGTCAGAGACCTCTTCGCAGATCTCCAACGCCACCAACGGCATTGAGCCGCCGCGCGGCCACATCAGCATTAAAGCGTCGAAAGACGGCATTCTGCGTCAGGTGGTGCCGGAGTATGAGCGTCTGAAAGATCAGTATGAGCTGCTGTGGGAAATGCCATCCAACGATGGGTATCTGCAGCTGGTTGGCCTGATGCAGAAGTTTATCGATCAGGCGATTTCGTCGAACACCAACTACGATCCGGGCCGTTTCGCCAATGGCAAAGTGCCGATGAAACAGCTGCTGAAAGATCTGCTGACCGCCTATAAGTTTGGCGTGAAGACCTTGTACTACCAGAACACCCGTGACGGTGCGGAAGATGCGCAGGATGACCTGGCACCTTCTATCCAGGATGACGGCTGCGAGAGCGGCGCTTGTAAGATTTGATCAGAAGGCACCGTCCGGTGCCTTATCCTGTCAGGCCCGGCCGCCGCGGCTGTCGGGTCCTTTACTTTTGGACTAAGTCATGGCTTACACTACTTTTTCACAGAACAAAAATGACCAGCTGAAAGAGCCGATGTTCTTCGGCCAGTCAGTTAACGTCGCGCGCTTTGACCAGCAGAAATACGATATTTTTGAAAAGCTGATTGAGAAGCAGCTCTCCTTCTTCTGGCGTCCGGAAGAGGTCGATGTGTCACGTGACCGGATCGACTATCAGGCGCTGCCGGAGCATGAGAAGCATATTTTCATCAGCAACCTGAAGTATCAGACGCTGCTGGATTCCATTCAGGGCCGCAGCCCGAACGTTGCCCTGCTGCCGCTGATTTCGATTCCGGAGCTGGAGACGTGGATTGAGACCTGGGCGTTCTCTGAGACCATCCACTCGCGTTCCTATACGCACATCATCCGCAACATCGTGAACGATCCGGCGCTGGTGTTCGATGACATCGTGACCAACGAACAGATTCTCGCGCGTGCGCAGGACATTTCGAAGTACTACGACGATCTGATCGAAATGACCAACTACTGGCATCTGCTGGGCGAAGGGACGCACCAGGTGGCCGGTAAGACCATCAACGTGAATCTGCGCGCGCTGAAAAAGCAGCTGTATATCTGCCTGATGAGCGTGAACGCGCTGGAAGCGATCCGCTTTTACGTCAGCTTTGCCTGCTCGTTTGCCTTCGCAGAGCGTGAACTGATGGAAGGCAACGCCAAGATTATCCGTCTGATCGCCCGCGATGAAGCGCTGCACCTGACCGGTACCCAGCATATGCTGAACCTGATGCGCAGCGGTGAAGACGATCCGGAAATGAAAGAGATTGCCGCCGAGTGCCGCGATGAGTGCTTCGATCTGTTCCGCAAGGCTGCCGAGCAGGAGAAAGAGTGGGCAGAATATCTGTTTAGCGGTGGTTCGATGATTGGCCTGAACAAAGACATTCTGTGCCAGTACATTGAGTACATCACCAATATCCGTATGCAGGCGGTGGGTCTGGATCTGCCGTTCCAGACGCGCTCTAACCCGATTCCGTGGATCAACTCCTGGCTGGTTTCGGACAACGTACAGGTTGCGCCGCAGGAAGTGGAAGTGAGCTCCTATCTGGTCGGTCAGATTGACTCGGAAGTGGGCGAAGACGATTTCAACGATTTCCAGCTGTAAGCATGAGCCGTTCTGTTGTTATTCTGCGCAGCTCCGGCGACCGGCTGGAGTGCGCAGACGATCACCCTAATCTGCTGACGACGCTGGAAGCGCACAACCTGTGCGTAGAGTTCCAGTGCCGTGAAGGCTACTGCGGCTCGTGCCGCATGCGTCTGCTAAAAGGCGAAGTGGATTATGCGGAGACCCCACTGGCCTTTATTCAGCAGGGCGAGATTCTGCCCTGCTGCTGTAAAGCCAAAGGGGAGATTGAGATCGAGCTGTAACCTGCCGCTACACTAAATCCAAAAGCCCTTGCATGCTGCAACAACCCGGCAGGTCGTCAGAGAGGTAGCCGCTTGCTGTACCGGCGTAAATCCATCCCTGGCGCCTGGCGCAGAGGCGGCTGCAAGCGGCAGCCTCCCCACGCGCCCCTGGCTTCGTCATGGCGGCACAACAACGCTAACCCGCAGCAACACCGATGCTAACGGGAAGCGGGATGTTGAGCGAAACCAAACGACACGCGCCAGCGATGCCGCATGTCGGGGCCGGCAGGGAGCAGGGTTTTGCCGTTTCGGGCGAGCTCAACCTCCTCTCTGACCTGTCTGAAGATTAGCGCCAGCACCATGGCGTTAGCGCTTCACCGTCTCCAGCACATCAATCCAGCCGTGACCGGTACTGACTTCACTGCCGTGCAGCCAGCGGCGCAGCATATTCATCGCCATCATCGCCACGACTTTCTGACGGGTTTCCACATTGTGCCGCCCGTGGGTAAATTTCACCCGCTGGCCCCAGCTGGCTTCCGGCGTGTGCAGTGCAATCGAGACTTCCCCTTCCTGCAGGTCACCCACCGATAAGGCCAGTACCGTGCCCTGCTGCGCGGCTAACTGACGCGTGCGCGTCACCTGCGCCTCCAGCGACTCCTCACGTGCCGGCAGCAGCTCGGCGGCGCTGAGCGGCACCTGGGCGGCGGCCAGCTGCCAGTGCAGCAACCCGGCAGTGTATTGTTCGCTAAGTGCAAGGCGGAAGCCGCGCTGGTCCAGTTCGCGCGCCAGCACCGCCGGCAGGCCTTCTGTGCCTTCAAAAATGGTGCACTCCGCCAGCAGCAGCTTCACCTGCTGCCACACCTGCTCCATCGCCACCCGCTGGCTGGCCGGGCCGGTAAGTTTGATTTCAATCACCGGCATCGAAGAGCGATACCCCATTACCACGCCATCAGGCAGCGGCAGCGGCTCCAGTTCGGCGGCAATATCGCTCTCGCCGCGGCCGAAAGTGGTCAGGCGCAGGCATAGCGGCGGTTCCGGCAGCGTAAAACGCGCCTGCAGACGCGGAATAATCTGCTGCTCAATCATGACTTTAAACTCTGACGGCACGCCAGGCGTGAAGAAGATCCAGCAGCGATTAAGCTGCATGGCAAAACCGCAGGCGGTGCCCACCGGATTGTCGATCAGTTCTGCGCCGGCAGGGATCTCTGCCTGTTTGCGGTTGGCCGGAGCCATAACGCGTCCGCGGCTGGCAAACCACGCTTCCATTTTCTCCAGCCATTCCTGCTGCAGCACCAGTTCGGTGCCGCTTGCCACCGCAGCCGCCTGCGCGCTGAGATCGTCGCTGGTCGGGCCCAGCCCGCCATTTACAATCAGCACATCAGCCACCTGACTGCGGCTTTGCAGCGCCTCAACCAGAGAGGACATCGCGTCGCCCACCGTGGTGCGGCTGGTCATCGGTAATCCGTGCCGGAACAGCACATCCGCCAGCCAGGCGGCATTGGTATCCACAATCTGCCCATGTAACACTTCATCGCCCGTCGCGAGCATTTCGACACGTATCACGTTGCGTTCTCCTTATCCCTGTCGCTTTACTGTAGAAAGCCCACAGGTGAAACACAATGATTCAGAGGGGATTAAACACCGACGGCGCGCGGTAAAAAGCAGTAAAGCGGGGAAACAGCAGAACCGGGCGCGACTGGCATCGCGCCCGCGATACCGTTAGCGGCGTGCCAGCAGCAGACCGACAAACAGGCCAGCGGCGGCACCGATGCCGATCCCCTGCCACGGTTTTTCATGCACGTAATCATCGGCACGATAAGCCGCCTGTTTCGCACGGTAGTAGTAGCTATCGGACGCATTGCTGACGCGGTTTTTCACGTCTTCCAACGCACGCTCAGCCTTCTCTTTCAGTTCGATATATTTTTGATCGGCCGGATCGCCGGATGAGCGCAGAACTTCTTCCAGCGTCTCGGTCAGCAGCGCCAGGTCGTCATCAAGACGGGTTTCAAAACGATTATCAAATTGATCTGAAGATGACATAAGAAAAGCCTCCATGTTTAAACGCGGTGTCGATTAACTATAGTCATTAATCAGGTTTTTGCTGACGCGCTGCGCCTGACCCGGCGTGGCCGCGTGCGGTTCGCCGGCGAAATGTTAGCATTCCCGCCGCGGCGCGCGGAATTATGCTTCGTTTATTCGATTAATCTGATAAATTTTCGGCAGACTGAATTTTTCAGGCTCGTCACTGTCGTAACCCCCTGTAACCTGACGCTAAACGTCTGGCGACAGACTCAATACACCCGAGCAGCTAAGGAAAAGATTTCCGGCATGAATCGTAGAAAATTTATGAAAGCGTCCATGGCCCTCTCTGCCGTCAGCGGTATGACCGGGCTCTCCTCGCTGTTTGCGCAATCCGCCTGGGCCGATGACGGTATCGCCGACGGAACCGCTGTGCGCTTTGATTTCGAGGTATTGAAAAAGAAAGCCGCCGCGCTGGCAAAACAGCCGTGGGGCGGCGCACCCGGCCCCCTGCCCGATACGCTGGCGAACCTGACGCCGCAGGCCTACAACGAAATCCAGTACGACGCCAGCCACTCGCTGTGGAATACCCTGCCTGACCGTCAGCTGGACGTGCAGTTTTTCCATGTTGGCATGGGCTTCAAACGCCGTATCCGCATGTTCTCCGTGGATGCCGCCAGCCGCGAAGCGCGGGAAATTCACTTCCGCCCGGAGCTGTTTAATTACCACAACGCCAACGTTGATACGCAGCAGCTGGTGGGCAAAACCGACCTCGGTTTCGCCGGCTTCCGCGCTTTTAAAAAACCGGAGCTGGCGCGCCGCGATATCGTCTCCTTCCTTGGGGCGAGCTACTTCCGCGCGGTAGACGAAACCTATCAGTATGGCCTTTCGGCACGCGGCGTTGCCGTTAACACCTTCAGCAATGGCAAAGAAGAGTTTCCCGACTTCACCGCCTTCTGGTTTGAAACGCCAAAAGCCGAAGACACCACCTTTGTGGTCTACGCCCTGCTGGATGGTGCCAGCCTCACCGGCGCCTATAAGTTCACCATCCATTGTGAAGAGAAGCGCGTGGTGATGGAGGTGGAAAACCACCTGTTTGCGCGTAACGAGATCCGCCAGCTTGGCATCGCGCCAATGACCAGCATGTTCAGCTGCGGCACCAACGAACGCCGCATGTGCAACACCTATCATCCGCAGATTCACGATTCCGATCGGCTGGCCATGTGGAGCGGCAGCGGCGAGTGGATTGCCCGTCCGCTGAACAATCCTCAGCGCCTGCAGTTCAATGCCTATCAGGATGAGAACCCGCGCGGTTTTGGCCTGCTGCAGCTGAATCATGACTTCCGCGATTATCAGGACGTGATTGGCTGGTATGACAAACGTCCGAGCCTGTGGGTTGAACCGGTTGGCAAGTGGGGTAAAGGGGCGATCAATCTGATGGAGATCCCGACCACCGGGGAAACGCTGGATAACGTCGTCTGCTTCTGGCAGCCGGCAGAACCGGTTAAAGCCGGCAGCGAATTCTCTTTCCAGTACAAGCTCTACTGGAGCCAGCTGCCGCCCGTACGCAGCAACCTGGCGCGCGTGGATGCGACCCGCACCGGCATTGGCGGTTTCCCGGAAGGCTGGGCGCCGGGCGAGCACTTCCCGGAAAAATGGTGCCGCCGTTTCGCCATCGACTTTATCGACGGCGATCTGAAAGCCGCCGCACCGAAAGG